>CADALO010000007.1:4551-255724 GCA_902788805.1 uncultured Bacteroidota bacterium
AACGGCCAATTCGCGGCAATTAATGTTGAAAGAGAAAGCCCCGAAGGGTAATAATCTACGAGATTCACAAGATTTCGTGAGTGCCAGCGAACAGGCGACAAAAGAATCCCTGCAGGGCAAGGAGGATAAAACAATCAACTCCCAGCTCCTCCACGACTACCCAGGCCACCTCACCGTCAGCCTCGAGGACGGCATCATCCGCCCCATCCCCGGCATCAACGCCCCCCAGCGCATCGTCCTCGCCTGCATCACCGCCCACCCCGGCTACTCCGTCCCGCAGATCTCCGCCTCCACCGGCATCCCCGCCAAAAGCATCGAGCGCCACGTCGCCGCCCTAATAGATAAAAACCTCATCGAGCACCGCGGCAGCAAGAAGACCGGTGGCTACTATCCCCTCTGAACTATGAACGCCAAAGACCTGATCGAAAAGCTCTCCCAAGTGGATCCGGACACGGAGATAATTGGAGGCACGTGGAATGGCCGCACGAATACCTACACGGAGCTTGACGAGCTGCATATGTTCCTGTACGACCAGGTGTATGCCGACTTCTTCGGTACGCCTGGTGCCTTTGACGACAAGCTGATGACAATCAAGTCGAAGAACGTGGTTTACCTTGGTTCATCTTTTGACAGCCTTGACAAGAGGGTGATGCAAGACCGCGGTATCATCTGGCAGATGAGAAAGATTCTCCGCCAGCATCGCTCAAAAGAGTGGAAAAAAGAGAGAATCTATCAATTGTTGACCGACTTTGCCGCAAGCGATTTCAGGAAGTGAGTGAATGAGCCAGTTTCATATTGTAACCAACTGAACTGCTTGCAAAATGTAAGCGTTTAAAGATACCAATTTGGCAGTTAGGACTGCCGAAATCATGATAAATAATAAAGACCACCCCATGGACGAGAATACCATACCCAACCAGTTCATCTCCGGCGACCCTCAGGTGAGCGCAAACCCGCAGTATCTGCAGTGGATCGAGAGCGTCAAAGGACGCTATCGCCAGAGCCAGATCAAGGCGCACCTGCAGGTCAACGCTGACGTGCTGGAGTTCAATTGGTACCTCGGGCACGACATCAGCGAGATAATGCGCACGCGTATCTGGGGCAGCGGGGTCATCAATCAGGTGAGCCTCGACCTCAAGGAGGCCTTCCCCGAGGCAAAGGGTTTCTCGAAGGATAACCTCTATCGGATGGGGCAGTTCTACCGCTTCTACTCAGAGCAAAAGGAAATTGTAGCACAAGTTGTGCGACAATTACAACCAACTGAAAATGAGGAAAATATAATTGTGGCACAAGTTGTGCCACAAATTAAGGATACACTGGTCGTAAGTGCTGACAGCACCCCGACAGAGACGTTCCCTTACTTCCTCGGTATGATACCTTGGGGACATCATATCGAGATCCTCCAAAGCTGCAAAGACGTGAAAGAAGCCGTCTTCTACATCGAACGGACCATCCAGAACAACTGGAGCCGAATTAACGAAAACGAAAACGAAAACGAAAAATGGAGAAAGCTAGGAACTTTAGAAATTATAAGGTCTGGCAGGATGCGGTGGAATATAGTACGAAGATATACCAGCAGACCGACAAGATGCCTTGGTTTGAGAAGAAGGGATTATGTGACCAGCTTCAGCGAGCTTCGGTAAGTATTGGTAGCAACATAGCGGAGGGCTCTGCAAAGCCGTCAAATGCCGACTTTGCCAGATTCCTTGACACAGCGCTGGGTAGTACATATGAAGTAGAGACTCAGCTTCTGATAGCCAATAAAGTTGGCTACATAAAAGACGACACATATCAAGAATTATTGAACGAATTAATCGAAATCGAACGCCAAATAGCTGGCCTGATTCGCACGTTGCGAAGCTAGTTTTCGTTTTCGTTATAAATAAACAATTAAACTGAATACAAATGATTAACGTCGGCCTCATCGCCTGCCCCCGTTAAGCCGTAAGCATATAACCCCCTAAGCAGATTACCTAACCCCAAAAAGCCGGAATGAAAATCATGAATAACGATGCCAGTGGAAATAAAGAGTTGTTTGAGATGAAATACGCGGCAGCAGTGCAAACCATAAAGGAGGCCATCCAGCGCAGCCAAGCCCGTGCACTCCATGTGGTGAACAGCGAGGTCCTGTCGCTCAACTATGGTATCGGTCGCTATATCTCCGAGAATTCACGGCATGGATTCTGGGGAACAGGGGCTTTGGCGCAGATAAGCAGCCAGCTTCAGAAGGAGATGCCCGGGCTGAAAGGCTACAGCGAGACAAGCCTGAAGGACATGCGCACCTTCTACGAGGAATGGGCGCCACTGGTAAATCGTCAGCCGGTGGCCGACGAATTGGCTTCAGCCTCCAACCAGATGCCAGTTGCCTCAGCCGGCATGATTGACGAAAGATTGATGCTTCGCGAAATTCGTCAGCCGGTGGCCGACGAATTGGATTGGGGCGACTTCCTTAGGGTGCCGTTCACCCACCACGTGATGATCCTTCGCAAGGAAAAGTCGCCAGATGGCCGTGCGTTTTATATCCACCAATGCGCCCTCCACAGTTGGAACAAGTATGTGCTGCGCGACTATCTGAATGACAATCTCTTCAAGGAAAGCGGCCATTTGCCCAACAACTTCTCGAAGACCATCTCCGACCAGCGGTTGGCCGTTCAAACCATGAAGGCGTTCAAGGAAGAATATCTGCTCGACTTCATCAATGCCGAAGATCTGTATGCCGAGGAGGAAGACCGCAACGAGCCGGTACTCAATAAGAAAATTGTGGCAAACATACGCGACTTCATCCTGCGCTTTGGGCAAGACTTCATGTTCCTTCGCGAGCAATATAGAATAATGGTGGGAGACGAGGAGAAGTTCATCGACCTGCTCTTTTTTAACCGCCAGTTGAATGCGCTGGTGGCAGTGGAATTGAAGGACACCCGTTTCCAACCGGCACATCTGGGGCAACTCAGTTTCTATCTGTCGGCACTCGACCGTCAGGTGAGGAAACCCCACGAGAACCCACCGATAGGAATAGTCTTGTGCCGTGAGTTCGACCGCATGGTGGTAGAGGTAGCCATAAGCGACTACACAAAGCCGATGGGCGTGGCAACATTCCAGCTTGGCAAGAACGCCCCCGAAGATCTCACCCGGGTGCTGCCGCCTGCTGACGAGTTGTCGAAATGCATAGAGAATACCGACTAGCCCCAGGACTGAGGGAATAAACGATGTAAGATGTATGATGGCTGATGTATGATGAAAGACGAAGGGGTGAGTTTAGTAGTTTAATAGTTTAATAGCTTAGTAGTTTAGTAGGTTAATAGGTTAGTAGGTTAATAGAGATGATTGGAATTACATACTCCTTTGAGAAACTGAATGTATGGCAGGAGGCCAAGAAGCTGGTGGTTGATGTGTATCACTTGCTGGATGAGTTTCCTAAGTTCGAAAAATACGCATTGTGCGACCAAATACGCAGGGCAATCGTCTCTGTGCCGTCAAATATAGCCGAAGGGTGTGGCCGAATCTCAATAAAGGAGCAGGTCCATTTCCTTGAGATAGCCTATGGCTCGCTGTTGGAGGCTTTCAACCAGCTTCTGATAGCCATAGAGCTTAATTATATAACTGAAAAAAGCGTAGAGGAAATCAAGCCGACCATCGATGCCGTGGCAAAGATGCTCAACGGACTTCGGAACTCTAATCTTAAAAAATTGGAAGACCAAACCTCTACTAAACAACTAAACTAATAAACAATTAAACATACAAAACAATGATTAACATCGGAATTATCGTCTGCGCCCGGTAAACCGTAAGCAACTAAACATATAAGCAAACAAATAAGCATATAAGCACCTAAGCAACTAAGCTATTAAACGAATAAGCAAATAAACTAAATTAGAAATAAACAATTAAACATACAAAATAATGATTAACGTTGGAATTATCGGATGCGCCCCCGTGCTTGGAGCCCTCAAAGATTGGCCCTACCACAACAACCCTGAGTGCAAGCTTTTCCGATAGTGATGCCTACTTTTGAACTTCAACTGAATATTATCTCACTATATTAAAAAATATTTGTAACTTTGCCGATGGAAACATTGTTACAGAATCTGCCGGCAAGTAATTGATAAACAGTATTATGATACACAGAATCGACATAAAACCCGAAATGCTGGCCTGGGCTATTGAGCGCGCAGGTCACGATGTGGCTGTGTATCTCGGCCAACATCCCGACGTTGACGCTTGGTACCGGCAGGAAAAACAGCCCACCGTGCGTCAGCTCGAAACGTTCGCCAATCAGGTCAGGGTGCCTTTCGGCTATCTCTTCCTCGACCACACGCCCCAGGAATCGGTTCCGTTCCCCGTGTTCCGTGGCGAGGCGGGCCAGAAAGAAGGCTTCGACCTCGATGTGTTCGACACCGTCAACAGCGTGCGCCTTCGCCAGGAATGGCTTTCCGACTATCTGGTCGACAACGATATACCCCTCTGCAAGATGGTGGGCTCCGTAACCCTTTCCACCCCCGTGGCCGAAACTGTCGACCTGCTCCGTCAACGGCTTCAGCTCGATGCCCGATGGGCTTTCGAGTTGGCATCCGATGGAGCCGCTGTGAGCAAGATGACCGAACAGCTTGAGGAGGCAGGCATCTTTGTGGCTTTCAACGGCATAGTGGGAAACGACACCCATCGTCCGCTCGATGTGAAGGAATGCCGTGGCTTCGCTCTGGTCAACAACGTGGCACCTTATATATTCGTAAACAGCCAAGATGCCAAACGGGCGCAACTGTTCACCTTGGTTCACGAAGCGGCTCACATCATGCTGGGCGTGAGTGCCGGCCATGCAGAGACCGACACTTTGAGCCACGACGCCACCGAGCGTTATTGCGACATGGTGGCAGCCGAATTCCTGGTGCCCGCCATGGTGCTGCGCGAAGTGTGGGGCGATGGCGACTTGAAACGCCTCTCGCGACGCTTTTGGGTGAGCGAGCTTGTGATTGCCCGCCGTGCCCACAACATAGGGATGATGAGCGACCGCGCCTACCGTGCCTTCTGGCAGGAATACAGTCACCGTCCCCATACCCCGAGAAGCAAGCGCGACGGAGGCGACTTCTACCGGTCCAGCCTGAAACGGGTCGGCAAACTCTTCGCCATCCATGTGCGCAACGCTGTCAACAGCAGCCAACTCTCTTATACCGAGGCCTACCGGCTGACCGGACTGAAAGGCCATACCTACGACGTGTTTATGAACAACAATATCTGATCAGTTATGGCCTACCTGTTGGATACGAACATATTTATTGAGTCGCGGAAAAACCTCCCGATGGATGTGTGGACCACATTCTGGAGCAAGTTGTCGGAATTGGCCATGAACGGACAGGTTGTGAGCAGCGTAAAAGTGAAAGAAGAGATTGCCAAAGGCTACGATGAGCTGTCGGGATGGATCAAGGAACATGTGCCTGCCGGTTTCTTCCTGCCCATCGACAGTCAGGATATGGCGGCCTTTGCCCAGTTGCAGAATTGGGCCATGGGAAAAGACTTCACCGACACCGCCAAGAATGAATTTGCGACCAATGCTGATGCCTACATCATAGCCACGGCCAGTGCCAGGCAAATGACACTCGTCACTTTCGAGAAGTCAAACCCACAAAGGAAGAACCGAGTGATGATTCCCGATGCATGTGCTGCAATAGGTGTTGCCTGTTGCGATTTGAATACCATGCTCAGGTCAATTGGCATCACCATATAATATAATCAACGCCGCCATGTTCTGAGGGAATATTTATCCCCTCAGCGTGACCCCGTGACAGGGGACAGGCACCTGTCCCTACCTTGTGCATGGAGCCGAAATATTCGCAGGCTATCTCGAAGACCTGGCATTTGTCGAGAGTGTGGAAAGCGCCAATCTTTCGAGGTCGTTCTTCACGCTCCAGTTTGTCGAGAAGGCAGTGGAGAAGGCTTTCCCGGTCGAGAAAGACCAAATAATGCACGATTTGGTGAAACTGCTGCTGTTCGACGCTATGGTGGGCAACAACGACCGCCACTTCTTCAACTGGGCAGTGGTGCAGCCGTTCGAGAAAGGCAAACCGGCATATTTCTCGCCCGCTTACGACACAGCGAGAGGACTGTTCTGGAATGTGGCCGACGACCGCCTGCAGATGCGTGTCAAAAACAAAGATGTGGCACGGTATGTACAAAAGTATTGCGACAGCTCGCGACCCAAGCTGGGATGGGAAAACATTGACGATATCAATCATTTCAGCTTGGTGAAGCAAATCTTCGACAGCCAATTCCACATCACCCAAAACGAGGTGCACCTTCTGTTCAGGGAAGAGGTGCTGACCGAGATGAAAGAGACAATAAACAAGGAGTTTGGCCGTTTGCTTTCGGAAGTGAGAAAAACGATGATCAACGAATGCTTGAATTACAGGTATAATACAATAAAGGAGATAATAAAATGAATATAATCGAAAAAATAAAGGTCTTTTGGCACGACAGCGACGAAACCAACCTGCAGGCTGTAAAAGGCAGCAAGGGACGTTTCGACCTGCTGCTGGGTTCCCTGCTGGTTGGAGTGCTGCTGTATGACGACGGGATGTGGAGCTTCTCCTATTCCGATGAATATAAGGCACAAAACAAATATGAGCCGTTGGTCAACTTCCCCAACCTCAACCAGGTTTACAAGTCCGACCAGTTGTGGCCGTTTTTCGCATCGCGGTTGCCTGGCGTTTCGGAGTTGAACGAAGAAGAGCGGAAAAATCCCGATGTGCTCGCCTTGTTGAAGAAATACGGCCGGCACGTCATTACCAACCCCTACAAATTGGTGGCATTATAGCCCCTGAGGGAACCGACGAACGAGCGAGAGAAGAGCTGAGCTTGCTCAAGCTTTCCCGAGCGAGGAGGAGGAAGACGAAAGGGTGAGTTTAATCGCTTAATTGCTTATTTGCTTAATAGAAGGCTGCCGCGCATGGCCGCCTGCGGATTTCCGCAAATCTACTAACCTACTAAGCTACTAACCTACTAACCCATGAAAGGACTTACATACTCCTTTGAGAAACTGAATGTATGGCAAGAAGCCAAGAAGAACTAAAAACCTTAACGATAACCTTAACCTTAACTATGGCTGGAGCAAGAAATTTTAGAGAATATTCGGTATGGAAAGAAGCGGTGAGTTTTGCCACTTGTGTATATGAGGTAACAGGCAAATTACCTTGGTTCGAGAAGAAGGGCCTTTGCGACCAATTGCAAAGAGCTGCTGTATCCATTAGTTCTAACATTGCAGAAGGTGCAGCAAGGACTTCAGATGCTGATTTCGCACACTTTCTCGACTTCGCATTAGGCTCGGCATTTGAAGTTGAAACTCAGCTGACAATAGCTAAGAATGTCGGGTATTTGGAAGAAAACCTTTATAAAGAGTTATATAGCAAATTAATGTCTATCGAAAAGCAACTTAACGGACTGATAACCACGATTCGGAAAAGTTAAGGTTATCGTTAAGGTTAAGGTTTAAAAATAAATAAGCTACTAAGCAACTAAGCATCTAAGCAACTAAGCTATTAAGCAACTAAGCAATTAAGCCACGCTGGGGAGCCGGTGTAGTGGAGCAGGTGAGCCTCGACCTCAGACGCGAGTTCCCCGATGCTGACGGGTTCTCTGAGCGTAATCTTAGATATATGAAGCAGTGGTATTTGTTCTATACCACTCCTTCAGCGACGGAAAAACTTTACCAACTTGGTAGAGAATTGCCAAATAAAATTCTCTTACAGCCTATTAGAGAAAAATTGCACCAAGCTGGTGCAGAAATGACCGAAATGAAATTGCACCAACTTGGTGCAGAATTTCCGCTGGCCTTTGCGTTGGTTCCTTGGCGGCATCATGTGGAAATCATCTCCAAGTGCAAAACCCTCGACGAGGCTCTGTTCTACATTCTCAAGACGATAAATGGCAACTGGAGCCGCATATTAACGAAAACGAAAACGAAAACGAAAAAATGGAAAAAGCGAGAAACTTTCGAAACTACAAGGTTTGGCAGGATGCAGTTGAGTATAGCGTGAAGATATATCAGCAGACTGATAAGATGCCTTGGTTCGAGAAGAAAGGCCTTTGTGACCAATTACAGAGGGCAGCTGTCAGTATAAGTAGCAATATTGCGGAAGGGTCTGCGAAGCCGTCAGATGCCGAATTTGCACATTATCTGGATACAGCTTTAGGGAGTTCATACGAAGTTGAAACGCAACTCTTGATAGCAACAAAAATTGGGTATATAAATAACGAAACCTATCAAGACTTATATGAAGGGATTGTTGAGATTGAGAAGCAGATAGCAGGACTTATCCGCACGTTGCGAAGCTAGTTTTCGTTTTCGTTATCGTTTTCGTTATTTAGGAGTGGCCACCTACAACAACATCCGCATCAAAGACATGCTGCCCACGCAGGAACAGTTGCGCGAACGTATGGAACTGCTGCAACGCGAGCTTCGCGAAACCAAGCGCCTGATGGGAAAGACCACCCCCGCCCCCGCAGCAAACGACGACGAGCCCTAGGACTGAGGGAACCGACGCCCGAGCGAACACAATGCCAAGCTTGCTTGAGCATTGTTGAGCGAGAAGGAGGAAGACGAAGTCAATAAACGATGTAAGATGTATGATGTAAGATGTATGATGGAAGACGAAGGGTGAGCTTAATAGCTTAGTAGGTTAATAGGTTAATAGAGCCTGCTGCGCAAGGCCGCCTGCGGTTCTCCGCAAATCTACTAAGCAACTAAGCTATTAAGCAACTAAGCTAAGTTAGTAGGTTAATAGGTTAATAGAGCCTGCCGCGCAAGGCCGCCTGCGGTGTTCTGGGATAGTTGAGAGTTGATAGTTGATAGTTTATAGTCAGTTATGAAGTTGATAGTGGAAAGTAGAAAGGCCATCGCGAAAGGCGTGCAGAGGTCATGCGTCTGAAAAACTCAAAACTATACACTAACCACTGACTATAAACAATAAACCATAAACAATACACTGAAACAATGGAAGTATTCGGGTATAGAAGGTTGATAGCCTATCAGAAAGCGAAGGAGATTGTAAAACAGACTTACAAGCTCTTGAAGAAATTTCCGGCTGAAGAGCGTTGGGCTCTATGTGACCAGTTGAGGAGATCGTCAGTTTCGATCACGTCAAACATTGCCGAAGGTGTGAACCGTTTTTCTGTTAAGGATAAATCTCATTTTGTTGAGATGGCTTATGGTTCATTGATGGAAGTTTCCTCTCAGTTTGAAATAGCCGAAGAACTAGGCTACATTACGGCTGACGACCGACTGAGTATGGATCAGTTGATTGAAGAAGATGCCCGTTTGCTATCAGGTCTTCTCAATTCCTATAAACCAGCTGACTCAAAACAATGAACTAACTACTCTAAACCAACCACTGACACTAAACTCTAAACCCTAAACTCTACACTAATTGAGCTCGGAGAGCTCCAAGCGAAGCTGGTTCATCTTGTCCGACACCTTGATAAAGTAATCTCCAATCTCCCTGATGCCGAAAATCATCGCCTCCGGGAAATGCGACCGAAGCTCCACGAGCAAGCTCTTAAGCGCATCGCGCTGTTTCAAGTTCCAAGATTCAGGTTCCAAGCACTTTGAACCTTGAACCTTGAACCCTGAAACCAATCGAACGACAACGGAGTTCGCGTTGTACCCATCCGGGTCCACCTGTCGGTCGATGACCTTCACCGCCTTGCGGATGTCGGTGCTTTCAGTGACGCAGCCTTTGCTGCTGATGCTGTAATGATGCTCGCGGTTCTTCCGCCCGCTGTCATCGATTAAGATATATTTGATCTGTCTCATTTTTGATAAAGTTTATAGTTGATAGTTTATGGTTTATAGTCAGTTGAGAGTTGATAGTTGAGAGTTTAGAGACAGTTCGCAAGTTGAGAGTTGTAAGTTGAAAGTTTTTTATCTGATTTTTGAAAGATTTTGAGCCATCAGGCGACCTAGACCTTGAACTTTGAACTCTTGAACTTTGAACTATTAAACTGACTCTAAACTCTACACACAAAACACTACACTAAGAAGCTCGCGCAGGCGGCTGCAGCGCAGCTGGTAGTCACGGCACCGGCCAGGATGAGACCGATGAGGTAGGCGATGACCTTCAGAACGATAACCCACCACGGGTCGTTGGTCTTGATGCCAATCTCCTGAGCTTTCTCAGGGTCAGAGATGATCTCTTCGATTTGAGTTTTTGAAAGTTTAATCTTCATAACTATAAAATTTTTAAAGGGTTGAAAAATTTGTTTCAAGATTCAAGATTCAAGTGTGGACGACCTGAAACCTGAAACCTGAAACCTGCCGCAAAGCGGCCCTGCTGCGAGTTCCAAGATTCAAGATTCAAGTATGAAACCTGAATCCTGAAACCTGAAACAACATACGAAGTATGAGTAAAGCACAAAAGTTTGAAGATTTAACCATTTTCCAGAAGGCGCGTGAACTGTGTAAGGAGGTTTACGCTGTCACCAAGGAAGGTGAGTTCCATAAGGATGTTAGGTTTGTTCAACAGATTCATGCTTCAGCAGGTTCTGTGATGGACAACATTGCAGAGGGGTATGAGCGAGATGGTAATAAGGAGTTCATTAACTTCCTGTATATTGCCAAAGGTTCTTGTGGAGAAGTCCGTAGTCAGATTATCAGAGCTTCTGACGTAGGCTTCATCGACAAAGACACTGCTACACGACTTTACAACGATTGTCTCAATCTCAGCAAAGCTCTTTCAAAGTTCATTAAGTCCCTCAAGAACAGTGGTCTTTCGGGCTTGAAGTTTCAAGATCAAAGTTTCAAGTTCCAAGATTCAAGATCCAAGAACCGGACGATGCCTGAAACCTGAATCTATTGAAACCTGAATCATGAATTCTGAAACCTGGAACCTGAAACCTGAATCTATCGGAACCTGAAACCTGAATCCTGAAACTTGAAACTAAAGGATTACTCCGTCTCCGGATTTTCGCCGCCTTCGCCCTTCGTGAACACCTTGGTGGTCACCGAGCTCGAAACACCGTCCTTCACGGCCACAGCCTTTACGGTAGTAGTGTCGGTCAGAGCGATGGCACCAGAGTAGGCGGTGCTTGCGGAGGTAGGTGTGGAGCCGTCAACGGTGTAGTAGATCGAGGCTCCCGCGGTGGCGCAGCTGATGGTGGCCGAAGTGCTTTCAGCGAACGGAGTCGTGCCGCTGATCACAGGGGCCGCGACTGCGTCGCTGGTTCCAGAAGTTCCACCAGTTCCAGAGCCATTGGAACCATTGGAGCCATTGGAACCTGAATCATTGGAACCTGAAACTACCACAGTAGAGCCGTTAGGCTCGATAGTAGTGGTAGAGCCGTTCTCTGCCACGATGACGATGATGGTGCTGTCGCCACCGTTGGCGCGAAGGGTGATGGTGTCGGGCCAGGCACCGGTGAGGAACACCTCGCCATAGCCGCTCAGCTTGCCGATGCGGATGGCTTCTGGATGTTCGGTGGCGTAGGCTGCAATGGCGGCCTCCACCTCGGTGAGGGCGATGTCCTCGCCAGCCACCAGGCGGTCGGCCAGTGCTTCGAGGGCCTTGGTCAAAGCCTTGCCGTTCACCGAGTAGTAGCGGTTCACGGCGCTGCCGTTGCCCTTGGGGGTGAAAGTCTGGCGGATGGTGCGCAGGTGATACTTTATGTGCATCTGCACCATCTTGAAGATGGCCTGACGCTTCAGCGCGGCAGGGGTGCGATAAGCCCTGATGGGCATGGTGGGAGTGGAACGGACGTAAGTCTTTCCGTTACGTGTTACGTATGTGATACCGTCGATGGTACCGCTGGTTTTACGGCCAGGACCGATTTGTTTGATAGTTGCCATGATTTTTTAATTTTTTTGATTGTTAATGAAATAAGGTGAAAAAAATTAGTTCAAAGTTCAAAGATCAAATTTCAAAGTGCCTGGCGGCAGGAGGAAAGTTCAAAGATTAAAGATCAAAGTTCAATGGCCTGACGGCCAGTTCAAAGATTAAAGATTAAAGTTCAATGGCCTGACGGCCAGTTCAAAGATTAAAGATTAAAGTTCAATGGTCTGACGGCCAGTTCAAAGTTCAATAACCTTGAACCTTGACCTTTGAACCTTGAACCGGGGCATCGCCCCACATTGAACCTTGACCTTTGAACCTTGAACCGGGGCATCGCCCCACATTGAACCTTGAACCTTGATCCTTAAACCAAATCAAAGTATGTCGAAAGTCCAAAAGTTTGAAGACCTTGAAATTTTCCAGTCAGCTCGAAATCTCTGTAAGGAAGTCTATGCAATCACGAAGGATGGTGAGTTTCACAAAGACACTCGATTTGTCCAGCAAATACATGCGTCAGCAGGGTCAGTGATGGACAACATAGCTGAGGGGTTCGAGCGAGAAGGCAATAAAGAGTTCATTAACTTCTTATATATCTCCAAGGGGTCTTGCGGTGAAGTGCGAAGCCAGATTATTAGAGCCTCTGACGTCGGCTTCATTGACAACGATACTGCTACTCGGTTGTACAACGACTGTATAGGTCTAAGCAAAGCCATTTCTGCTTTCATCAAAACGCTCAAAGATAGCGGTTTTGCTGGTTCAAAGTTCAATCGCCCTTCGGGCAGTTCAAAGTTCAATGACCTTGAACCTTGACCTTTGACCCTTGAACCGGGGCATCGCCCCACCTTGAACCTTAAACTTTGAACCTTGAACTTCAGACGAGCGCAAGTGCTTGGGCGCGACTCAGAGCGCAGTAAGTTCCGTTACCGTTGGCCTTGGTGATTTGGTGTCGGTTACGCTCTCGGCTCACGTAGCTCACGTGGATGAAGGTAGGGTAGATGATGAGCTGGTCGAAGTCAATCTCTGGCTCAGTGATAATGAGTCTGAAAGCTCGGATGAGTAGTTCCCTTGAACCTTGAACATTGAGCTTTGAACCCTCATCACCTTGAACCTTGAACTTTGAACCTTGAACCACATGGAAGTCCGCAGCCTGTCCAGCCATGTGTTGAGACCTCCGGCTCGCATGAACGATAATGTCGTTCAGCTCCTTGGTGCGGTAGCCGCTGGTGATGATGATGGGTAGCCCAAGTTTCTCGCGCAGCGGTTCGAGGGTGTGAGTACAAAGCCTCTGCAGGTTCTCCACAGCCTCAGGCGGTGGCACATTCGCGAAGCCGTGCTTCTTTGCCGTCAGGCTCTCCGTCATCTCCTGTAGCGTGAAGTGAGGAGTAAGAATTTGGTTTGTTGACATACCTTTTATTATTAAATGTGAAACATTAGGTTGATTTGTCGTTTCAAGATTCAAGATTCATGTTTCATGTGGGGCCCTCACCTGGAACTTGGAACTTGAAACCTGAAACTTGAAACCGTCCGAAGGACTTTCCTCGTCCGTTTTCAGTTGCAAAAGAAATGCAAGAGCAACCCTCTTAAAAATCTTCTTTGATTGCTGCTGAAAGTATTTGTAAGTAACTGATAAATATAGTATTAGATGGTGAGGTGATGAATAATCACTTTTTGGTATCGTTTTCTCTTCACCATCTCCCGACAAATCACCCTTGAACCTTGAACTTTGAACCTTGAACCCGCAGCTCTGCTGCCTTTGACCCCGCAGCTCTGCTGCCTTTGACCCCCGCAGTTTCGCTGCCCATAAACCCCACCCCAACGTTCAATCACCTAAACCATCACCTCAAACCCTTAAACTTTTAAACTCTTAAACTATCAACTTCCAACTGACTATAAACTATAAACCATACACTATCAACTAAATAAGTCATGTACGAAGAAACTAAACATATCACCTCCCGCTTGCAAGTGCTTGAGTTTCTGATGACCCAAGCCAATCTTGTTGAACTGTTCCGTCACACCGATGTTCTCATCTGTGTGATGTATGCCCGTAATGTGGCCCAGGGGGTCATCACGCAGTACAACCTAATGTCTGAGAGTCTGAATATTAGTTTCTATGTGAGTTTCCCATTCGACGAATGGCTGCGCAAGATCCAGAACTGGAAAGAGAAATTGACCAAGCCAGAATTTATGTCGGAGCACGAGAGCACCATTGGCCGCAAAAGGGCCACTCGTTTGCGACTGCTCATCAACAAACTCAACAACTTCGATGCGGAAATCAAACCTGATACCGAACTCGAAGACCCATTCAAGTCCATAGCCGACAAACCCTATCACGAAACCATCGAAGACCTTGTGGCCACACTCGATTCGCTCAAGACCAATCTCAGCAACCTGGCTATGTTGCCGTTGAAGATGTCGAAAGAGTCGCGCAGCAAAGCCTTGAGGGATTATCTTGACGGTGCCCGTGCCAAAGAATCGGTAAAGAACGAGCTTCAGGAGTACGTCTATTATTGCAGCAACAAACGTAACACCACGGTTATCCGCCAACTTCTCTACCTCAAGCAGCGTATCCAAGCCCTTGTGGGCAAAGACGAACTTTCAGACCTCGACCTCTCAGAAAGCGAACAGACAGACCTGCTCAGCGACTTGCGCAACATCTTCGAGGAGGGCGAGATCAACCCCGCCCCCAAGCAGATACCCGCCAAGGCCAAGCCAAGGGCCAACGACGAACTTCTGTCGAAGGTGGCCAACTTCATCAATATGCACTGCGGCCAACGTTTCCCGGTGCTTGACGAGGACAACATAGTGGAGTTTCTGGTACGCAAGGATGTCACCCTGAGCGATGGCGAGGAGGAACACCTGCAGATGCTGTTTGTGCTGATGGAAGAGATGTGCCAGCAATTGGAAATCACCATGCGAAACCGTCCGGAGCGTGTGGCAGCCTATTCCAGCGAATTCAAGCAGCGCATCAACCGCGTGTTACTCAAGGTAAAGGCCTATAACGCCCGCCTGTTGCCCTGTATGGACAAGGGCAAGACCGTTGCCGACCTCAACGGTTTGTTTGAACGCTGGTTCTCACCGAGTCTCGACCCAACGTTGAGGCCGAATCAAGAGGAACTGCTGAAAATGTTGGAGGACGGCTACGACAAGATTAAGATGGAAGCCTACGTCCACTTGTTGCGTGAAGCATCGTCGTTGAGCCTGTTCAAGAAAGCCAAGCCTATGAGCAACAAACTCTATATGGCCTTGGCAACGGTGAATGGTGTACCAGACGAGGAGTTTCCGATATCAGGCGTGTCGTTCAACAAATACTTTCGCAACCCTGACTTCTGCAAAGAAGCAAAGTGGCTTGAAGCTGCCAAAGTGCTGACCGCCGTCCATCAAGAATTCATCACCGGCACCCAAACCTTCGGCCATTAACTTTGTACTTTAAGCATTGAACTTTGTGCCGTAGGCTGCGAGCCAGAGGCCGCGAACACCATAGAAAAAAACAATTCGGTGAGTCAACACCGCTGAATAAATTAAATGAAGTGAGTCAACTTTGAACCTTGAACCTTGTGCCGTAGGCTGCGAGCCAAAGGCCGCGAACACCTTAGATAAAAAACAAGTCGGTGAGACAACACCGCTGAATAAATTAAATGAAGTGAGTCAACTTTGAACCTTGAACCTTGAACCTTGAACCTTGAACTTTGAACCTTGAACCTTGAACCTTGAACCTTGAACTTTGAACCTTGAACCTTGAACCTTGAACTAATGTATCTGCCAAGCATCTGGCAAGGTCGCACAAGCCTTTTATCCTTGCTAACACCTTGCCTACACCTTGCCAACACCTTAGGAACACCTTGCCAAAAGGACTTGAAACATGAAACTTGTGCCGAAGGCTGCGAGCCAGAGGCCGCGAACACCATAGAAAAAAACAATTCGGTGAGTCAACACCGATGAATCAAATCAAATGAAGTGAGTCAATCTTGAAACTAAAGCAACGCGGCCTCCCGGTCTTTACGCGCAGCCGGGGAGTTGCGAAAAGCGAGAGGAGAGCAAACTTGTTTGTTATCCCGAGCCCAAGCAACGTAGACAAAAGTCAGCCGCTGACGGGGCAGGAGGGTCTTCCGCACAGCCTGGATGCCCCACAATATAGAGGAGGTGAACCCATAGGTCTCTCAAATATGGTTCAATTCCCTGTGGGTTCTGCCACCTCTCATTAAACAAAAGGAACAATGAACGAAATACAAAGCATACAAGTGTCCACACACGGAGCAGAACTACAAAGCCTTGCCGCAAATGGCAGGGAGTATCTTTGGCAGGGCAACCCGGTATTTTGGGGTCGTCGTGCTCCAATATTGTTCCCAATAGTGGGGAGGCTCGTAAATGATACGTTGCGAATTGAAGGACGCGAGTATCCCATGAAGCAACACGGCTTTGCACGTGATGCAGAGTTTGTGGAGCGCGATGGTTGGTATGTGTTGGCCGAAGAGGGAAGAGACAACTACCCTTACGTTTACGAGTTGGCAGTGAAATATGTTATCGTTGGCAATACCCTTAATTGCAACTGGCGAGTAAAGAATTGTGGCAAAAACAACATTCACTTCCAAATAGGAGCGCACCCCGCATTCTTGTTGCCCGACTATGATGCTAAAGATAACCTTCATAGTTTCATCCGCTTCTACGACAAGAATGGAAACGCCATTTCGCCTTTGATTTATAATTATTTGGACGGTGGTTTGCGTCGTGCGTATGATACACCTCTGGCGTTGAACAACGAAGAAGGTCTTTTCGCAATTAATGATAAGACATTTGCTAATGATGCCCTGCTGATTGAAGGCTGCCAAGTGGTCTGTGCTGCCTTGTTGGATAAATATGGTCATGAAGTGCTTCGCGTCAGTTGCACTCAGGCCGAAGCCTTCGGCATTTGGGCACCCAACAAGCCTGGCTGCCCATTCGTCTGCATTGAGCCTTGGTGTGGCATTGCTGATAATGTAGGATTTAGAGGAGATATTTCAGAGCGCAACTGCATTCATAGTCTTGCGCCAAACGAAACGTATAACTTTAATTACTCAATAACAATCGCAGAATAAGCCTAGAAAATGCGGCTTACAGTCTTTACGCGCAGCTGTGGCCGCAATGGGGCTTAAGGTATTCCACACAGCCGTCAAGCCCCTAGCGATAATAATTAAATACAAAATATATGAAAGGAATAGTTTTAGCAGGCGGCAGTGGTACCCGCCTTTATCCGATCACTAAGGGTGTCAGTAAACAGCTTCTTCCCATCTATGACAAGCCGATGGTGTATTATCCGATTTCCGCTTTGATGTTGGCTGGAATTCGTGACATTCTTATCATCAGCACTCCATACGATCTCCCAGGCTTCAAGCGTCTGTTGGGTGACGGCTCTGATTATGGTGTACATTTTGAGTATGCTGAGCAGCCTTCTCCTGATGGTCTCGCACAAGCCTTCATAATTGGTGAGAAGTTTATCGGAAACGATAGTGCTTGTTTGGTTCTTGGTGACAACATCTTCTACGGTGCTGGCTTTACCAAATTGCTTCGCAATGCCGTGAAGGATGCAGAGGAGAACAAAAAAGCCACCGTATTTGGCTATTGGGTGTCTGACCCAGAACGTTATGGTGTGGCAGAGTTCGACAAGCAGGGCAACTGCCTTAGCATAGAGGAAAAGCCGAAAGAGCCCAAGAGCAACTACGCAGTGGTGGGCCTCTATTTCTATCCTAACAAGGTAGTGAATGTGGCCAAGACTATCAAGCCTTCTGCCCGTGGCGAGCTTGAAATTACCACGGTGAATCAAGAATTCTTGAAAGATGGAGAACTGAAGGTGCAGGTCTTTGGTCGTGGCTTTGCATGGTTGGATACTGGTACGCATGACTCACTATCAGAAGCTTCCACCTTCGTGGAGGTCATTGAGAAACGCCAAGGTTTGAAGGTGGCTTGCTTGGAAGGTATCGCCTATCGTAACGGCTGGATTACTGAGGAAAAGATGCACGAAATGGCCAAGCCGATGTTAAAGAACCAATACGGTCAGTATCTCCTGAAAGTCATCGACGAGATGAAAGAGGAGATAAATAGCGGTACTTTGGCACATATTTAATCTCCAACAGATATGGCTACAATTAACGAAGTAAAGATAATCGAGTTGCCAAAGTTCCTCGATGAAAGAGGCAACTTGTCGTTTGCAGAACAGCTAAACCATATCCCATTCGAAATCAAGCGCACCTATTGGATTTATGACGTACCGGGTGGCGAAAACCGTGGCGGCCATGCCTATCGTGAGAACGAGGAATTTATCATTGCGCTTTCTGGTTCTTTTGACGTTGTGGTGGATGACGGCGTGAACAAAAAGACATTCACGCTCAACCGCTCTTACTATGGGCTCTTTGTACCTGCAGGTTTATGGCGAACTATGGATAATTTCTCCACCAACTCGCTTGCCTTGGAGTTTGGCTCTAAACATTTTGATAAAGAAGATTATATTCGCAATTATGAGGAATACCTTTGCTGGCGCAAAAAGAGTTCAAAAGGTTCAAGAGTTCAAGAGTTCAAGCCATCGAACCCCTTAAACCCCTTAAACTCCTTAAACCCCTTAACCTCCTTAAACCCTGTCCGCAAGTATAACGTCTTTGATTGTACCATAGTGGAACTTGACCGCCACCATAGCGACCGAAAGGGTAACCTTACCGTAGTAGAGAATGGTCAGACTCTTCCGTTCGATGTGAAGCGAGTGTATTACCTCTATGATGTACCTGGAGGTGAAAATCGTGGCTCACACGCCCATAAGGAATTAAGCCAACTCATCATAGCTGCCTCTGGCTCATTTACTGTAAAATTAGACGATGGCAAATGTAAACGTTCTTTCTTTCTGAATAGACCCTACCAAGGTCTCTATGTAAAGCCTGGTATGTGGCGTGATTTGGAGGACTTCTCCTCTGGTGCTGTATGTATGGTGCTAGCGAGTGACGTGTATCTGAAAGAAGATTATATCAGAGATTATTATGATTTTTTAAAATTTAGAGATTGATAAAATGAATATTTTAAAGTCTGATTTTTCGTTAGATAGATATGGACTGCACGTCCGTTTTGTAAACGAAGAAGATTCTGAGTTTATCGTAATGTTACGGACTGATTCTCAACGAGGTCAATATATAAGTTCAACAGATGCAAGTGTTGAAAAACAACGTGAATGGATACGAGATTATAAGAAAAGAGAGCTTCAGGGTACGGATTATTATTTTATGTTCGAGAGTCCGAAAGGTGAACGGCTTGGAGTGTCACGTATTTATGAAATAAAAAAAGAAACGTTTCAGACAGGTAGTTGGGTGTTTAAAAAAGATGCTCCATTTGGTGCTGCAATGTTAGGGGATATTATTTGTCACGAAATAGCCTTTGATCTTTTCCCGGATGGTGTTAATTTGCATGATATAAAAAAGGCTAATTTGCCTGTTAATAAATATGCAGAGAATTTTAATCCCACTTTTATTTTTGAGACAGAACTAACAAGGTATTTTATTAATACTCGTGATAACTACCTTAAACACAAGGATGCATACCTGGCCAAGTATCTTCCGCTTATTGAAAGAATGAATAAAAAAACACAGGAAAAGGACTAATAATGAATGTGATCATCACAGGTAGTAACCGGGGCATTGGCAAGGCAATGGTGGAAACCTTTGCCGCCTCGGGTGCCAATATATGGGCTTGTGCCAGAAAGGCAACGCCCGAATTTGAATCATGGCTCAATACCACTGCTAAAACCAATGGCGTTTGGATTAAGCCTGTCTATTTTGAAATGACAGATGCTGAGGCCATCAATGCAGGCATTCAGTCTATCATTGACGATGGTCAATCAATTGACGTTTTGGTCAATAATGCAGGTATATCTACTGTGGGCTTGCTGAGTATGAGTAAGGTGGAGGATATTGAAAAACTGTTTGAGGTGAACTACTTTGCTATGCTTCGCGTCATACAGAAGGTGTCAAAACGAATGTCGCGCCAAAAACATGGCGTAATCATCAATATGGGATCCATTGCTGGCATCGAGCCACAACCTGGCAAGATTGCCTACGGCAGCAGCAAGGCCGCTGTGATGATGATGACCAAATGCCTGGCCAAGGAACTGGGACCGATGGGGATCCGTGTGAATGCCATCGCCCCTGGTCCCATTGAGACAAAAATGATTCATCAATACAAGGATGAAGTGTTGGAGAAATTGGCATCGGAAACTTCGTTGCGCAGGTTGGGCAGGACTGAGGAAATTGCCCGTGTGGCACTCTTCTTAGCTTCCGACCAGGCTTCCTATATCAATGGGGAGATTATCAAGGTGGACGGAGGACGGTAACAAGTTAAGAGTTTAAAGTGAAAAGTTAAGAGTTAAACATATTATTCAATGAATAGAAGAATCCTATCAGAAGAAGAAATAAAGGCGATGTGCAAGCGGATGCGGCTTCATGCCATGGATATGGCTTTGGCAGCGGGAAACCGAGGGGCGCATGTCAGCGGCAGCCTTTCGTGTATTGAAATCTATGCTGTGCTTTATGGTGCCATATTGAATTATGATATTGACAACCTTCAATGGAACGACCGCGACCGTTTCATTGCGGGCAAGGAACATGCCCGTTTGGCGGAATATCCGGCTCGTGCCGAGATGGGCTTCTATCCTGTGGAGGTGCTTAACAGCTACGAGCAGAACGACGGTCTGCTAGTGGGACACCAGTTGCGCAAGGAACTGGGCGTGGATTACGCTTCGATGAGTTTGGGCATGGAGATGTCGTTTGCTGTGGGAAAGGCATTGATTGCCAAACAGACCGAACAGAAATACCATGTGTATTGCCTGCTGGGTGATGCTGAATGTGAGGAAGGCCCCGTGTGGGAGGCATTTATTGCGGCTGCTCATTACAAACTCGATAACTTGACGGTCATCATCGACCGCAACTGCATGTCGGTTGACGGCAATACTGAGGAGCTGATGGCTCAGCTTGATATGCAGAAGAAGATGGAGGCTTTTGGTTGGGAGTCGGTCACGGTTGACGGTCACGACATTCACCAGCTGATGGAGGCTTTGTCGCATAAACCACAAGGCAAACCTTACGCTGTCATCGCCAAAACCACCAAGGGCAAGGGCGTTTCGTTTATTGAGAACAACAAAGCATGGCATCAGGCTGTCCTGAATGAGGAACAGTACCGTCAGGCCGTGGAAGAAATAAAAAACAGTTGAGTTATGGCAATTAATCCGGCATTAATAAAAGCATACGCCCGAATGGGCCAAAAAGGGGCTGCGGCAGGCATCGGCATGATGGAACTGGCCAAGCGCGACCCTGATATGCGGGTGGTGGTGGCCGACAGTGTGGCCATTGCCAGCCTCGATCGTTTCTACAATAATTATCCCGAGCATGTGGTCAACGCTGGTATTTCAGAACAAAGCATGATTGGCATTGCTGCAGGTCTGTCGTCGGAAGACGGACGTGCGGTGTATGCCTGCACCTACGCTGCCTTTGTTCTGGTGAAGGCCATTGAGTTTGTTCGCCACAATTTGGCCTATCACCAGTTTAATGTGAAGGTGGTGGGTAATTCAGCCGGCTTTGCTATGGAAACACTTTCCATCTCGCATTGGGCAACGGAAGATATTGCCATGGCTCGTTCCTTGCCGAATATGACCATCCTGTCGGCAGCCGACAGTTTGGCAGCCATCAAATGTGTGATGGCTGCCCATGAGGTGAAAGGCCCTGTGTATGTGCGTCTGTCTGGTCTGCTGAATTGCCCTATCGTGTATGAGAAGGACTTCGATTTCCAAATTGGCAAGGCCAACACCCTGCGTCAGGGTGATGAGGTTACAATCATTGCTACGGGCATGATGGTGCGTGAGGCTTTGGAAGCTGCTGAACTGCTTGTCGCACAGGGAATAGAGTGTTCGGTGGTGGATATGCATACCATCAAACCATTGGATACGGATTACTTGGACAAAGCCTTGGTCAAGTCGAAACTGATGGTCACCGTTGAGGAACACAACATCATTGGAGGCTTGGGTGGTGCAGTGGCCGAATATATGGCCGAGAAGGGCAATATGCCCCGCTTGGTGAGAATAGGCGTGGGCGACACCTTTGGCAAGTTGGGCGACCTGCGCTATTGCTGGGAACAGCACGGATTGACCGCACCGCAAATTGCAGAGAGAATCAAGAAAGAATTTAACAAATAAAAAACTAAGGAAAATGAGTAACATTGAAAAACTGAAAAACGCCTTTGTTGAAGGCTTGGAAATCCCCGTTGAAGAAGTTGAAAACGCCACTATGGACGGTGTTGAAAAATGGGACAGCATTGGCCAGATGAGCCTTGTGGCTATCATCGAAGATGCTTTTGGAATTGAGTTTGAACCCGATGAAGTCATGCAGTTTACTTCGTTTGAGGCTGGTAAAAATATTTTGAAGAACCATAATATCGAACTTTAATGCTGTTTGATATAGACAAAAAAACTGCGTCATCGGTGGCCGCCATCGACGATGCTGGTGGACAAGTAACCTACGGTGAGTTGGTCTCATTGCGCAATGAGATGGCTGCCGTTTTGCCAGCACGCGAACTGGTGTTCTGCCTCTGTGAGAACCGAGTGGGTGCTTTGGCTGGCTTCCTTGCTTTGTATGACTGTAAGGATGTTTGCCTGCTGCTTAGTGCCAAGATAGACAAGGAACTGCTTGATACGCTTTACGAGACTTACCGCCCATCCTATTTTTGGATGCCGGAAAGCAAATGTGAAGAGAGCCCGTACAAGAGTGTTTTCAACTATAAAGGTTATGCCCTTTGCAAGACTGGCAACAAGGCTCCTGCCATGCATCCCGATTTGTCGTTCCTGATGACCACATCGGGTACCACGGGCAGCCCCAAACTGGTACGCCACAAATATGGCAACATCGAGGCAAATGCCAAGAATGTGGCTGCGGTGTTCGAATGGCCTGAAACCGAGCGTGGCATCATCGACCTGCCTATGCAGTACACCATGGGCTTGAACGTCATCAATAGCCATCTTTATGCTGGTGCAACAGTGCTCTTGTTGGAAGCCAACCTGATGAACCCCAAGTATTGGAATTTTGTCAAAGAGCAAAAAGGTAGCAACTTCACAGGTGTACCATTCAGCTACGAAATTTTGAATCGCCTCCGTTTCTGGAAGATGGATTTGCCTCACCTGACCACCATGGCCGAAGGTGGCGGCAAACTGTCCGACACATTGTTCAAGACTTATGCCGACAATGCGGCTGAAAAAGGCAAACGTTTCTTTGCCACATTCGGTACCACAGAGACCTCAGCACGCTTGGCTTATCTTCCTCCAGAGGATGCAACCACCCATATTGGTAGCATAGGCAAAGCCATTCCTGAAGGAAAACTTATTTTGGTGGACGAAAATGGAAAGGAGATAACCGAAGCCGGTGTAGAAGGCGAATTGCTATACGAAGGACCAAACGTGACCATGGGTTATGCCACTTCCATCGAGAATTTAGCCAAAGGCGACGAGTTTTGCGGTGTGTATGAAACAGGTGACCTTGCCAAGATGGATGCCGATGGATATTACTATATCGTTGGGCGCAAGAAACGTTTCTTGAAACTTTTTGGCTTGCGTGTCAGTTTGGATCAGAGCGAGAAGATTATTTCGGAGCATTTTGGCATTGAGTGCGCATGCACAGGCGATGACAACCAAATGCAAATTTATATCACTCAAGAAGAATTGAAAGAAGAAGTGAAACAATTGATTTCTGAAAAGACAGGACTGATGACAAAGTTCTTTGAAGTGAATTTAATTGAATCTATACCAAGATTTGAATCAGGGAAGATAAATTATAAGCAATTAAAGAAATAATAATTATGGACAATAGTTTTTCATCAGAAGTACTTCTTTCTGTGCTTGATAAGATCTCAAGATTTCCGACCCGCAATGCTTTTTGCATTGACGAGGAACATTACACCTACGCTCAATTTGGGCAGTGTGTGTCGAAAGTCAGAAGTCAGTTGACCAAGACAAACTATAGCAATACCAAGGTTGGTTTGGTTATCAATGATGATTTGGAGACCTACGCAGCCATTTTCGCCTTGTGGATGGAGGGTGATTGCTATGTGCCGCTGCATCCCGACTGGCCAATGGAACGTTGCCTCGATATATGCGAGCAGGTGGAGCTGGATTTGGTTTTGGATTCGTCAGAAAAGAGCCGCTATGAGAATGTTCAAGTGCTGAAAACTTCAGAACTCGAATATACGGTAGACTGCCTTGAGCCCAAACAAGGTGTTTCAGATGATGAATTGGCTTATATCCTCTTCACTTCGGGTAGCACCGGCAAGCCGAAAGGTGTTCAATTGAGCCGCAAAAACCTTGCTTCGTTTATTGATGCTTTCTTTGACATCTATCCGATGGACGAGAATGACAGGTGTCTGCAGTGTTTTGACTTGACATTCGATTTGTCTATAATGTCTTATCTGGCTCCTTTGCTGAGAGGTGCTTGTGTTTATACAGTTCCGCCTGATGAGATTAAATACACCTACATAGGTAGTCTTATAGAAGATGTTCAGCTGACCTTTGCATTGATGGCTCCCTCAACCATCAAGTATTTAAGACCTTACTTTGACGAGATGGACTGCACATCTTTGAAACACTCGCTTTTCTGCGGAGAGGCATTGCATGAGGATGTTACTAAAGCATGGTCGGAATGTGCCATGAATGCTGTAATCGACAATGTGTATGGGCCGACAGAAGACACAATTTTCTGCTCGACATACAGATTCAATCGTGCTTCTAACAATAAGTCACATAATGGTGTGTTGTCGATAGGAAAACCCATGAAGAATTGTGGGATGGTTATTTTTGACGAACAACATAATGAATGTGCAGTTGGTGAAATGGGAGAGTTGTGCCTGTCAGGGCCTCAATTGACAATGGGATATTACAAGAATGATGAAAAGAACAAGGAATCGTTCTTTGTGAAAGATGGCGTTAGATGGTACCGTAGTGGTGACTTATGCTATAAGGACAAAGACGGTGATATTATGTATTCGGGTCGTCTCGACCACCAAGCCAAGATACAGGGATTCCGTGTAGAGTTGGGTGAGATTGAATTTCATGCAAAAAAATACCTTGGCGACAAGAATGTAGTTTGTATCGCCTTCGACAATAAGGATGGTCTGACAGAAATAGCCATATTTATAGAATCGGAGGAATTCAATACGAATGAATTGATTGCATACATGAATACTAAGATGCCGTCATACATGATTCCAAAAAGGTTCTTTTTTGTGCCAGTGTTCCCGCTCAACGCCAACGACAAGACCGACAAGGTGAAACTTAAAGCAATGATCCAATAATTATGGAAGGAATAACAATTAACAGAGCTGCGATTAACGACATCGACTTTATCACCGACACCATTGTGGCTGCCGAGAAAAGCGGCACCGACAACTTTGGTTTGGCCAAATTGTTTGGTGTGGAAGAAGAGACGATGAAGGGCTATATCCATACCATGCTCGACGAGGAGGTTGACGGCTGCGAAATGTCGCTGTCGAGTTTCCTTGTGGCTCGGCACGAGGGAAAGCCTGTGGCCGCCTTTGCCGGTTGGGTAGAGGGCGGCAACGAGGGTGATATGCCTTCATCGTTGCTAAAATCCAACCTGATAGGCTATACACTGCCTCAGGAATGTATGTTGCGTTCTAGTGAGCAAGCTGATGTTGTCAAAGCTTTGCAGATTGATCGAGAGGAAGGTGCTTATCAATTGGAGTATTCCTACACATTACCTGAATACAGAGGAAAAGGAATAATGGCAGAAATCATCAATGCTCATATCCAAGAAGCAATATCAGCTGGTTGTGAAAAATTACAAGTTCATGTTTTTGAAAACAACACAGCTGCGATTAAAACCTATGAAAAGATGGGGTTTGAAATAACTGAGAGATTCGAATCTAAGCATCCTCGTGCCCCCGAGTTTTTCCCCTCAAATATAGAATATTTAATGGAAAATATTAATATTAAAAAGTATAAGTTATGAACAGAAACGAAATCATTGAAAAAACAACAGCAATCTTTCACGAAATTTTTAAAGATGACACCATCGTCCTTCGCGATGACATGACTGCAGCTGATGTCGAGAATTGGGATTCCCTCACCCACATGCTCATGATTACTAGGGTGGAGGAAGTATTTGGCATTAAGTTCAAACTCAAAGAGCTTAACAAACTCAAAATGGTGGGTGATTTGATTTCTACCATAGAAGTAAAACTCTCATAATATACTTATTGAGTAAATGGAATTAAATTCAATAACTTTTGTAATCTTCTTTGCGGTTGTTTTTCTGCTCTATTACCTATTCCATAGAAAAGGGAAAGTACAAAATATTGTCCTTCTTGTGGCAAGTTACTTCTTTTATGGCTATGTCAATTGGAAGATTTTGCCGATTATTATTTTGATGACTTTGTTTTTCTATTTTGCTGGAATTCAAATAGGGAAGTGCAATGAAAAAGGAGATGAAAAAGGATGCTCCAATTGGACGCGATTTACAATAATAATCGGGTTATTACCATTACTTTATTTTAAGTATTTTGCGTTCTTCGTATCATCATTCGCAGAATTGTTTGTCAGTCTTGGGTTTAATGCAGATGTACCTACTTTACGAATCATCCTTCCTTTAGGAATATCATTTTATACCTTTAGGTTGTTGAGCTATGCAATAGAGGTTAATCAAGAGGGGATGTCTGCTGAAAAAAATATCCTTGATTTTGCAACCTACGTTGCATTCTTCCCATCTTTGTTAGCAGGTCCAATAGATCGCCCCAATGTTTTTTTACCACAGATTAAGGAAAATCGGGTGGCAGATTATGATAATCTTGTCGTTGGTTTAAAACGGTTTGTATGGGGATGGTTTATGAAAGTGTGTATTGCAGACAGGATGGCGACTTTCATAGATCCTGTCGTGGCCAACTATGGTACTACAAACAGCTCAACTTTGTTGTTAATAGTCTTACTTTATCCTTTACAAATGTATACTGACTTTTGTGGCTATTCAAATATGGCCATAGGTATCAGTAGGATGTTGGGCATTGTTCAGGCGGAAAACTTTAAGAGACCATTTTTTGCACTTAATATTGCAGAGTTTTGGAGACGTTGGCACATGTCTTTAACCACATGGTTAACAGATTATGTGTATACGCCTCTTGCATTCTCGTTTAGAAGAATAGGGAAGTGGGGTCTTATGCTTGCCATAACAATCAACATGGTAATAATAGGTTTTTGGCATGGTGCCGACTGGTCTTTTGGCTTTTTTGGCTTATATCAGGCCCTTCTGTACATCCCATTAGTAATAAAGGGCAAAGTTGCCACTGGCGGTACGATACAATGGAAGTCGAATCTAATACCACTTAAGGATTTGATGAAGATGGCAATTACGTATTTATTGTTTGCGGTTGGCATGGTGTTTTCCAGAGCTGATACAATTACTGACGGCTTCGCAATACTAAAGGGATTGTTTATTGATTGGGGAATGCCTCACCCTGGTGAATTGATGAACTGGTTCATTTTTGTTTCTTGTCTGTTCGTATTGTTTATAAAGGAATGGCTGGAAGAAAGTGAATCCAAAATGGTATTTTGGCGGAATAATAAACCAGTTGCTGTAGTAACTTTGGTCATAGCACTTGTTGTGCTTATCTTTGTTTTGAGAGGTTCCGCCCCTAAGGAGTTTATTTATATGCAATTCTAAAAACAGACAGGATGAAAAATTTTTTGTTTAAAGTGTTTTTGCCAATCGTGATAGTGTGTGGCATATTGTTTTGGACTGGAGAATTGTATTTGAGAAGCTTGCCGAATGATTTCAAGTATAAGCGCGAGTATATTGATAAAAATGCAAACAGGGTGAAAATTATCACTTTGGGCGCATCAACTCCAGCTATGGATATTATGCCGCGTTTTTTTGATTTGCAACCATCATTTTGTTGTGCATACGCCACGCAGAGCCCTAATTATGATTATTGGATTTTGAGTAAATATATTGATCAGATGGATTCTTTGAAATATATAATATATACATGGGCACCGCAAATGTTATACAGGAGTATCAAACCAGATGGCGTGGCTCCTACTTATGTAAAAAAATATGCTATCTATTATGATTGTCCTTATTATAAAGGTTTTGAAAATCAATTTGAGATTTCTGCAAATATAACCGACATTTTTTCTAAAATAAAAGGTGATAATCATAAGTTGGCTTTTACCACGACAGATTTTGACGGGTATCAATCTGGCTATTATGATGATATTCCATACGAGGAAGAGATGTGGAATGGCTATATTGATTCTAAAATAAAGGAGTATAACGCCTTGTTAGAAGTTGAAGGGGTGGAGGAACAAAAGAAAGAAAATTTGGATTATATGTATAAGATATTTGACTTGTGCAAAACCCACAATGTCACTGTATTGATGGTGCGATTCCCAATCGACTCAAGGCTATCTGAGGGGATAGACAAAGCGGCTCAAGAAGAGGTGGATTACCACTTGTCCCAGTTCCTACAAAAGTATGACAATATTAAGCTGCTAGACTATCGTGACTGTAATTTGTTTTCGTATGATGAGATGTACAACGCTAATCATTTGAATCCGCGTGGCGCAGAAAAATTCACTCGTATATTAAACGACTCCATCATGAGATGGGAGGAAGAAAAGAAATGAAATATTGCAATTTTGTGTAGAAATGCGATGATTCAGAAGAATACCACTGTTTTTTGATTACTTAGAGAAATAATTATTATTGATACGATTATGATCCCTTTTCTTTCATTAAAAGACGTAACAGCTCTTCATGGAGCTGAAATCAACGAGGCCGTCACCCGGGTAGTGAACGGCGGCTGGTACCTCCAGGGCGAGGAGAACAAACGCTTCGAAGAGAACTATGCCAACTTCATCGGTGCCAAGCACTGCATTGGCTGCGCTAATGGCTTGGATGCCTTGATTTGGATTTTCCGTGCTTATATTGAGTTGGGCGTGATGCAGCCTGGCGACGAGGTGATTGTTCCTGCCAACACCTATATTGCCACCATTCTTTCCATTACGGAGAATGGCTTGAAGCCCCTATTGGTGGAACCCAAGTTGAACACCTTGGAGATTGACGACGACCAGATTGAGGCTGCTATCACCCCCAAGACAAAGGCTATATGCATCGTCCACCTCTATGGCCGTAATGCCTACACCGAGAAGATTGGTGCTTTGTGTAAGAAATATGGCTTGAAGTTGATTGAAGACAATGCTCAAGCGCATGGATGCAAAGCACCAGTGCTTAGTTCAGACGGTTCAAATATTCAAGAGTTCAAGGTGACGGGAAGTATTGGTGATGCAGCGGGTCATTCGTTCTATCCGGGCAAGAACCTTGGTGCTTTGGGTGATGGTGGTGCGGTCACGACCAGCGATGATGCTTTGGCAGAGGCTGTGCGCACTTTAGCAAACTATGGTTCGCAGAAAAAATATGTGTTCAAATACACTGGTCGCAACAGCCGTTTGGACGAAATCCAGGCTGCCGTGCTGGATGTGAAGTTGAAATATTTGGCGGAGGACAATGCCCACCGTAAGCAGGTGGCCAATTATTATTACGACCATATCAGCAATCCGTTGATTACTTTACCCGACCGCTTGCCCGACGAGCAGAACGCGTACCACCTGTTCCCGGTATTAGTTGGTAATGGTAAACGTGATGCCTTGCACGACTATTTAGAGCAGAACGGTGTGGGTACGGTGATTCACTATCCTATTGCCCCCCACAAGCAGGAGTGCTATAAGGAATGGAACGGCATGAGTTTGCCCATCACTGAATATATTGCCGAACATGAGTTGAGCCTTCCCATTAGTCCAACGATATTGGGGAAAGAAATTTACATGATAGTTAATATACTCAATAATTTTGTATAAAATAAATTAGTTTGTGGAAAACAATAATACTCAAAGTGATCGTGGCAGATATAGGAATAGTTTTGCCGCAACTATTTTGTTTTCAGGTGTACAGATATACCAGATAATCATTCGCATTGTTAAATCAAAATTTCTAGCGTTATTTATTGGTCCAACTGGTATAGGTATTCAATCTTTGCTGCGTTCAACAACAGATACAATTTCTGTTGCTACAAATTTTGGACTTAAAACTAGTAGTATTAAGTCAATAGCTGCGGCAAATCGGGATGGAGAGAAATATGAGATTGCTAAAACGATTACTGTTCTTCGCAGACTTATTTGGATTACTGGTTTGTTAGGATTGTTCATTTGTGCAGTGTTAGCACCAGTTTGGAGTAAAACATCGTTTGGCGATTTGTCATACATTTGGTCTTTTGTTGCTGTTTCGCTTATTATTTTAATAGATCAACTTAATAATGGAGAACTAGCCCTATTGCAGGGGCTACAGCTAAAGAAACAATTGGCTAGAGCCAACATTTTGGGACAAACATTAAATGCAGCTCTTACCATACCCTTATATTATCTTTTTGGTGTTAAGGCTATTGTTATGGCTCTGATTTTAGGCTCATTAATAACACTAATTATTACTAAGTTTTATACTAGAAAAATAAAAATTGAAAAAATCAATATATCCTGGCACGAGACTTTTTCTGTTGGACGGGATATGATCAAATTAGGAGTTTTCCTAAGTATGCAACTGTTCTTGACCCAGTTAGTCGCATATCTAATACGCAACTATGTTAGTAATGTTGGTGGTGTTGATGAAGTTGGATTATATAGTGCAGGAACCATGATAATTGTATCTTACATCGGCCTTGTGTTTACTGCTATAGGAACGGATTATTATCCGAGGCTGGCCGCTGTTAAAAGCAATGAAGAGATGGCAATAACGGTGAGGACACAGGCTGATTTAATGACTTTGTTATTAACACCATTAGTTATTGCTTTTATCGTATTCAGTAAGCCTGCTATCATTATTTTATATAGTGATCAGTTTTTGCCGATAGAACACATGATGTATTGGTCGATAGGCGCAGTCTTATTCCAAGCGATGGGTTGGGCCATGTCATATACATTATTGGCAAAAGCAAAACCGTCTCAGTTTTTCTTAAACGAACTAATTGCTGCGTGTTGGGGTGTCCCTATTAAATTGCTTTGTTATAAAGTTTGGGGACTTACTGGTTTTGGTATGGCTACTTTTGTCTGTAATGTTTTATATTTTATACAAATATTAGTAGTCACCAAAAAACTTTTCAATTTATCATACGATATTGCAGTCTTGAAACAATTCGCCATCCTGCATTTGCCGGTTGTAAGTGTGGTGCTAGTTAAGCTTTTGCTTTCTGAAATTTTTGGATATATTGCAGGCTTTGTAATCTTTGTTATTACAATTATTGTTATCATATATAGATTGAATAGGCGTATGGATCTAAAATCTTATATTAACCGTAAATTTATCAAAAAACATGCTTGAGAATCCGTTAGTTTCATGCTCGGTTATTACATATAACTCCGCAAAAACAGTTATAGAGACTTTGGAAAGTATAAAGGATCAAACATATCCTAACATAGAGTTAATCATTTCTGACGATTGTTCAACAGATAATACTGTTGAAATTTGTCGAGAATGGTTGGAGTGTAATAGGACACGTTTTGTTAGAACGGAATTGCTTACTGTGGAGAAAAACACAGGTGTTACAGGAAATGCGAATAGGGCATCATTTGCCTGTCGTGGAGTTTGGCAGAAAGGTATTGCTGCTGACGATAAAATGCTGCCAAATTGTATTGCAGACTTTATTGATTTCGTAAATAATAATCCAGAAGCATGTATGATATCTTCATATATGCGTATTTATAATGAAAACTTCGATGAGACGAATTGTATTGGTAGAAAATCAGTATCATTCCGTTCATTTTTCGATTTGTCAACTTCTGAACAACTGAAAAAAATGGCATGTTGGAATAAGGTTATGGCACCATCTTTGTTTATAAAGCGTGAATTAAAAACAAAGCTTGGTGGTTACGATGGAAGATATTCATTTGAGGATTATCCTTTCTTTTTAAAGGCTCTTGAGCGTGGCTATCGCTTTTATTTTATGGATAAAGAAACGGTGTGTTATAGGGTACATCAATCCATTTCTCACTCTGCTAATCAATTGTTTAACTATAGTTTTATGAAGGAGAGTAAGAGGTTCCATGAAGAATGTTGTTATAAATATTTGTCCCCGTGGCAAAGATTTGGACAATCTCTTGTTTGGAAGATGCAATCCCTGATTGTGAAATTAAATCTTAATAAAAAGACAAAAACTATGGAATGGTTTTATCGTGTTTATTTGAAGGTGATAAACACGACTTTTGGTCTCAATTAGCTGTACAGTAAATAGTGTTAATATCATTCGCGATGGAAGAAAAGAAGACATTTAATTTTGCACCTTGGTTAGCTGGGATTTTATTGTTTCTGCTAGCGTACCCTTATTTTATATGGCCGTTTGTCAAGTTCTTTAATTGGATAGTATCACTTCCTTTGGCTATCATTTTCGCATTTCATATAAAAAAGGTTAATAATGTTGGTGTTGTGTTTTGGGCAGTTGTATTATTGTCTTTGGCAGCTTATTGTAGTGGTCAAAGTTTAGCAGGTACTATATTCTTGTTGTTTGATGCTGTAATACTGTTAGTTGACAAAGCTTTTTTGTGTAGAGTATACGAGTGCTTTAGGAAGATATTTATTCTGTCGTTCTCTCTGTCCATATTTTTTTATTTGTTATATTTGGTGGGAATCCCTTTGCCTTCACTCCAAATAATGCCGCTGAATAGTTTAAGACCATTTAATTATATGGCTTATCCCTTTTTTGTTTTAGACATGGTGGATTTTGGCCGATTTTGTGGTATGTTTGATGAGCCTGGGGTTGTGGGTGTTTTTTCTTTTATCATTTTATTTATTGAAAAGTTCACTTTCAAACGTAAAACTAATTTAATTCTTCTCGTAGCTGGATTATTATCGTTGTCTGTGTTTTTTTATATATCATTTTTTGTGTTTTATGTGTTTTTCCGTTTTGCTTGGGGAAAGGAAAGGGGAAAGGCTTTTTCTTTAATAACAGGAGGTGTTGTGGTTCTTGTTCTTCTTCAATCTCCAATTGTTAATGAGCGTATTGTTGAAAGAATTCAATGGAATCAAGAAAAAAACACGTTGTCTGGTGATGATAGAGCATCAGAGGGCTTAATTTTGTATGTAGAATCTATACGTGGTACAAGCCAATACTATTGGGGTCAACGTCGAGATCATATTGTTGATGATTATCGAAAAAGTGCTTCTATATATAATGCTATTTTAATTTATGGTCTTGTTGTAACGGTACTTTTCTTTGTGTATTTTTCTTTCTTTGCTATTAAACATATTGGAATAAGACTGGGTTCATTGTTTTATTTATTATTTCTTGCTATGTTATTGTATAATAGACCGTCGATGTTTCCGTTCCTTTATTTCTTTCTTTATGTTGTCGCTTTGTATTCAATTGAGGATTACTCTAAATCGGCATCACTATTGCAGTCGGATATTGCAGAAAAGTAACTAACTTTTTCTATGGTTTGTTTATTATTATGAACATTACAAAATTTTCATATTGTTTTGGGTGTGGTGTATGTGTAGCCACATGCCCTAAAAATCTTATTTCCATCAAAATGGACCCTAATGGTTTTTATAAACCATTCCTCAATAACGTTGATTTATGTGTCAATTGCGAAATATGTATAGGAGTGTGTTCTTTTAATAGTCTTACCACTGCAATTGATAACGAACCAATCCTTTCGTGGGCGGCTTGGAGCAACAATGATAATATACATCGTAAGTGCTCATCGGGGGGGATAGGTTTCGAGATAGGAAAACAACTTATCGAAAAAGGTTATAAAGCGGTTGGTTGTCGTTATAATGTTGAGGAACAACGTGCGGAGCACTTCATTGCCACAACTGTTGAGGAATATGTTCAGTCAATTGGAAGTAAGTATATACAAAGCTATACTGAAGAGGCTCTTCGGCAAATCGACAGAAAACAAAAATATCTTGTAACGGGTACACCATGCCAGATAGATTCCTTCAGGCGAATGATCCGTAAATTCAATTGTGAGGATAATTTCATATTATTGGATTTCTTTTGTCACTGCGTTCCAAGTATGTATGCATGGAAAGCATACATTAAAATGCTTGAACCTCAAATTGGAGAAGTGACGTATGCAAGTTGGCGTAATAAATTTGAGTTTGGGTGGCACGACAGCTGGCTCATGGGAGTTGATGGTGAAAAGACATCAAAACCAGTTGATTGGCATGATTCTTATAATCTGATAGTTAGGGGAAAAAAAACCTTTATACAATCTAGAAAATCTCAAGGAGACCTTTTTTACAAACTGTTCTTGGGTGATCTGTGTTTAGGTCCACAATGTCAGAATGATTGTAAATTCAAGTATGATAAATCTTCGGCAGATATTAGAATAGGTGATTTGTGGGGACAAACCTATGACAAAGATGAAAAAGGAGTGAGTGCATTAATTGCATTTACTGCTAAGGGTGAAAATGTTATAAAGAGTTTAAAGAATGTAACATTGATTGAGCACCCATTTGAGGTTGTGGCGGAAGGTCAAATGAGAAAGAACGCAACAAAAAAAGAAATGTCGCCTGTTATAATGTATCTTTTGCGGCATAATTATCGTTTAGACGGTATGTTGTTTAGAGTTACATTTTTTGCTCAAAGAGTATTATCAAAAATAAAAAGTCTAATAAAGAAATGAAAATTGGAATAATGACAATGCATCGTGTACAGAATATTGGTTCTGTACTACAAGCTTATGCGTTACAACGAGCTATAGAAAAATGTGGTTGTGAAGCAGAGCTGATAGATTACGAGTTTCCTCCAGTATATAGGCGAGGATTTTCAATGAATGGATTAATAAAAGGTTTATATGCGATTGCTATAGATGCATTAAAAGGCTTTTCAAACAAAAAACGCTTAAGTTTGTTGTCAAAATTTCGTAATAAGTATTTTAAGTGTTCACCAGATTCCTATGATAGGGAGATGATTAACGTAAATCCGCCTAAGTATGATATATATTGTACTGGTAGTGACCAAGTATGGAATCCGTTGCATGTTGGGAAAGATACTTCTTTTATGCTTGATTTTATTCCAACATGGAGTCGCTGTTTTTCGTATGCGTCGAGCTTTGCTACATCTAGTATCGCTGATACATTGGTTCCAGTCTATAAAAAAGAATTATCTAAGTATGATTTTATAACAGTTAGGGAAGAAACCGGTGTAAATTTAATAAAACAGATAGTAGGTAAAGATTCTTCAGTGGTATGCGACCCAACCTTATTATTGCAACCAGAAGAATGGAATCAAATTGCAAGCGATTCAAAGATACAGTTACCGTCAAAATATATTTTGGTTTACTTATTACGATATATGTTTGATCCCCGGCCTGGTTTTTATAGTATTGTTAGAAAGGTTCAAGAAAATCTGAAGTTACCTGTTATTTATTTTGAAGGTAGCTTAAGTGAAATGCTTCAAAAAAAATCTAAAGTAATATCAGGTGTTGGCCCTTCTGATTTTATAAAAATTGTCAGTAATGCTTCTTTTGTTATTACAGACTCATTTCACGGTACGGCTTTTGCCTCATTATATAATGTTCCTATGATAGGTGTGGTAAATGATTCAGATATTGGCGATAGTAGATTGGCATCTTTGAGGCATATTGTTGGCGGTGAGAATTCGATTGTCAGAATAGGGTCAAGTTCTTCTTTTACTTTAAATGAAGATTTCGAAAAATATAAATGTGATTATAGTCTCTTGCTGTCATTTCAGGATAAATCTAGACGCATGTTAGAAATGATGATAGACAATTGTAAATAAAACTGTTAAGAAATAATAAAACAGATGATAGTTTTCGATATTATTAAGAGATTCTATAACCTTTCAAACAATGAAAGATTTATTAAAAGTCTTAGAAATCAAGGTGTTAATATTGGTGGGGGGGGGGATTTTTAGAAGCCCATTCACTACAAGGATTGATTTGTCGAGGCCCTCTTTGGTAACAATAGGTAATAATGTGGATATTAACAAATATTTTCAGATTTTAACCCACGATTATTCAGCCAAAGTTTTCAAGTATGCATATCACGATTTCTTGAATTCCTCAGGCACGGTTAATATAGGTTCGAACATATACTTTGGTACAAATGTTATTGTGTTAAAAGGCGTGACTATTGGTGATAATTGTATTATTGCAGCAGGTTCTGTTGTATCAAAAAGTATTCCTCCGAATTCTGTTGCAGCCGGTGTGCCTTGTAGGGTTGTTTGTTCACTGGATGATTATTATAAGAAGAGAAAAGAACAATCGTTAAAAGAGGCTGTTGAATATGTTAAATCGATAATTGAAAGGTTTGGCAGGGATCCTTATCCAAAAGAACTTCATGAGGAGTTTGTTTGGTTTGTTGATAATAGTAACTATAATGATTATGCAAGTGTGATGCCATTAGATTCGCAATTAGGTGTTGCCAAAAATGATTATTTAGATAAACACAAGGCATTGTTTAAAAATTTAGAAGAGTTTATTGGTTATTGTAAGTCTAACTAAAATATAACATTATGAAATTGGCAATAGCAATAATAACAATGAATAGAGCTCAACAACTAAAAGAAGCAATAGAAAGTTGTTTTCGCTCAAAACTCCCTGATGATACGGAGTTTGTTGTCATTGATAATGCATCTACCGATAATACACAAGCTGTTGTCGAAGATTTATTCCATGCGTCCCCATATCATTTATATTATGAAAAACTTAATGATAATTTGGGTGTGGGTAAAGGAAGAAACTATGCCTTTTCAAAAGCGTCAGCAGAATATGTTTATTTCTTGGATGATGATGCTTATATTGATATAACCCATAATCAGGATTTTTTTATTAATGCAATTAAAATACTTGATGAAAATGATATTATAAAAACACTAACTACTCAAATATTTGATTTGTTATGGGATAAAAATAGAGTTGAAATAGATGGACCTCTATATAAGGAAGGTTTATACAAGTGCTATAGATTTTGTGGAGGTTCGCATTTTTTAAGAAGTTCATTTTTTAAAGGGTCAGACCCATATTTCCCTAATAAATATGGTTTGGAAGAGATTTTCCCATCTTTAAGGGTTGCCGAAGAAGGCGGGATAAATGCCTTTGCACCTTCTTTAAATGTTATTCATAACCCCAAAGTCAACAAATGGTCTTCGGGTAATAAAGAGCTTCTAGTAACCGAAATAGTAAGTAAGTATGCCATAAAATCCATAATATATCCAGTTTTAACAATACCTGTTTTGTATTTTGCATTTCTGGCGAGAAGCATAAAGGTTTTAAATATTAAATTTATTATTCAAGCCCACAAAAAAATTAAAGACCTGAAAAATAATGTTGAAACAAAGAGAATCAAAAATAGTACAGTTTACAAATTATTTAAAGACTTTGGTTTCTCCGTTTTTTAATGACATTAAAATAAAACAATATGATTCAAATTAAGCGTTGGTTTTTAATGCTCACGGGTAAGAGCATTTGGCATGTTAATCAAGATATTGGGAAATGCTTTCAAAAAAACAAGATTGAGGGGTATTATAACAACTTGACGGAGAAGGTGACAAAATTACCTAAGCTCCTTGAAGGTGATGGTCTTCCTTTGTTAGAAGTTGCAGATAGAAAGAGCGTGGAAATGCCAGTGGCTATTTTCCAATATGGTTTAGGAGCGTACGATTTATATTTGCAAACACGAGAGGAAATCTATTTGAAGAAATTCATACAATCTGTTGAATGGGCAATAACTCATCAGGATGAACAAGGCCGTTGGAACACATTCTTTTACGTATATCCGGAACACCCTTTTGGTGCCATGTCTCAAGGTGAGGGCGCTTCGTTGTTGATTAGAGCTTATGCAAGAACAGGGAAACAAGAATATCTCGATGCTGCTCATAAAGCTATCGATTTCATGTTGCTTCCGATAGAAGATGGTGGTACCGCAAAATATGAGAAAGATGATGTTGTGTTGACTGAGTATACGCACCTTCCTATTGTGATGAATGGTTGGATTTTTGCATGGTGGGGTTTGTATGATTATGTGTTGGCAACTAATGATGGCAACTATAAAAAGATACTTGACAAATCATGCGAAACACTGGAAAAACATTTACCTTTGTTTAAAGCGGCTTATTGGAGCAAATATGATGAAGCGGGCATGATGGCCAGTCCATTCTATCATAACTTGCACATTGCTCAGATGCAAGCTATGTTTGAACTGACAGGACGCGATATATTCAAGCAATATGCAACCCGATGGGAAAAGCAACAAAAGAATCCTTTCTGTAAAGCGATTGCTTTTGTAAAAAAAGCAGTACAGAAACTTACTGAGTAATAAGCAATGAAGATATTAATAGTATCAAATCAAATATACGCAGATGACAGGGTTACAAACCCTGTTTTACAGCGTATGCAAAAATCGTTGAAGCGAGACAAGCGAGTGTCAGGAGTTGAACTGATGCCAGTGGTTTATTCCTTAACCGGTTTGGATAATATACGCAAGGCTGCTAAACAATCGGATGTAATACATATTCATTTTGGCGGACTATACGCGCTTGCTATTTGGCTTTTCTTGTTGGGGGTAAATAGACCCAAATTAATTACATTCCACGGAACAGATATTCACGCAAAAGCTATTGCAACGGAGAGGAAATTAACCACAAAGATAAAGATTAAGTTCAACCAGTATGCTTCGTTTTTATCAATTTTAGCTTTTGATAGGGTTGGCTTTGTTGCAAAAGAGATGGAACATTACGTGCCTAAATGGCTCAATTGTCAGTTGAAAAAAAAAGCATTTGTTCAATCCCTAGGTGTTGATTACTATTTGTTTCAGCCAATGGAGAAGGAAGAGGCTCGTGACAAATTACATTTGGGTGATAAAAGATATGCGCTTTTTTCGACAATTAGCAATACCAACATTAAAAGACAGGATATTGCCGAGGCTATTGTTGAACAATTAGGCGTTGATTATGAGTTGTTGATAATGTGTGGTGTTAGGCCCTCCGATGTGCCACTTTATATAAATGCTTGTGACTTTTTGCTTTTAACTTCCGATGAGGAAGGTTCACCCAATATTATTCGTGAGTGTTTGGCTTTAAATAAACCTGTTTTTAGTGTCAATGTGGGAGATGCGTCACTTCAATTGTCGGGTTTGAAAAATTCTTGCATTATTGACCGTCAACCAGAAAACGCCTCTAAAACAATCATATCGGTTCTACAACAACCGTATCAGGATAATACAAGAGAGACGTTGAAAAAACGCTTGGATTTTGATTGCCTTAACGAGAACATTGTTGGTTTGTATGAAAAACTAATGCATTATTAATGGTTTCTGTGATTACATAATTCAGATAAATAGAGTATTATGAGAATAATAAATATTACTGGGGGATTGGGAAACCAAATGTTTCAGTATGCTTTTGCAATAAGTTTAAAAATGGCTTTTCCTGAAGAGGAAGTTTATATAGACACATCGCATTACCATACCATTTTTTTTAATCATTTCAAGGGCATTAACCTTCATAATGGCTTTGAAATAGACAAGGTTTTCCCCAATGCAAAGCTCCCGATTGCTGGCTTTCGGCAAATTGTGAAGCTGTCTTATTACATGCCTAACTATATGTTGTCACGGCTTATTAGGAAGGTGTTGCCACGTCGTAAGAGTGAATTGATTCCACCATACAGCAAAAATTATAGCTATTTACCTGAGGCTTACCTTCCAAAAGATTGCTATTATGAGGGTTTCTGGCAATGTATAAAGAATTTTGAGAATGTAAAAAAAGAGTTGATAGAAACATTTGCTCACCCTTTACCCAATAGCTATAATAAGCAATTGATTGAAGAAATTAATTCGTGTCAATCGGTTGGAATTCATATCCGACGTGGTGATTATTTGAATGAGCCTGAGTTTAGGAATATTTGTGGAATTGAGTATTACAAAAAGGGGATTGAGATGATTCTTTCGGACAAGAAGCCCCATTCTTTTTACATTTTTTCAAATGATATGGCTTGGTGTAAAGAAAATATTGCACCACTGGTGGGAGAAAATAGTATCTGTTACGTTGAAGGTAATATAGGAAAAGATAGTTGCTGGGATATGTTTTTGATGACCTATTGCAAAGATTTGATTATTGCAAATAGTTCATTTTCATGGTGGGGTGCATTCCTTAATCAACACGTTGATAGGGTTATTGCGCCAGAGCCTTGGTTAAACAGGGATTGTGAGATTGACAACTACGAAAACAGTTGGTTAAGAGTCAAAAGTTAAAATAATTGACCATGGAAGAGAAAGATCTTGTTTCTATTATTATGCCCACATATAAGTGTGGTCAGTTTATTCCAGAAAGTATAAAGTGTGTCCAAACACAGACTTATCAGAATTGGGAACTGATTATCGTGGATGATTGTTCAGAAGACGGTACTATTGACACAATATTAGAGTTTAAAAAAAATGATGTGAGAATTAGTTTGTTTCAAAACGCAAAAAACAGTGGCGCGGCTGTTTCTCGCAATACAGCCTTGAGAAACGCCAAGGGTCGTTGGATTGCCTTTTTGGATAGCGATGACCTTTGGGAGTCTACCAAACTTGAGAAACAAATCAAGTTTATGGAGGATAACGGCTATGCTTTCTCATATCATGACTATGTTGAGATAGACGAGCAGGACAAGGATCTTGGCGTTTATGTGAGTGGAAAAAAACGTGTTGGCAAGTTTGATATGTACGCTTGCTGCTGGCCTGGTTGTTTGTCGGTGATGTACGATGCTTCAAAAGTGGGTTTGATACAGATTAACGACATCAAGAAAAACAACGATACGGCATTGTGGCTGAAGGTGGTGCAGAAAGCCGATTGCTATTTATTGAAGGAATGCCTTGGCAAGTACCGCCGTCGTGCCAATTCCATAACTCCTAAACCCCTATGGCAACGTATCTGGGCGCATTATCCCTTGTTCCACGTGGGCGAAGAGATGAACCCCATCAGAGCTACATTTTGGGTCGGGATGAATGTGTTTGGGAATGCTTACAAGAAATTCAAGTACGTAAAAAAATATAATGTTGAGTAATATGAACATGAAATTAAGAAACATACCGTTCTCGCCACCGGACATGACCGAATTAGAGGTCGCTGAGGTGCGCGAAGCCATTTTGTCGGGTTGGATTACCACTGGTCCTCGCACAAAAAAACTAGAACAACAGATTTCGGAGTTTGTGCATACGGATAAAACTGTGTGCTTGAACTCGGCCACTGCATCAATGGAGATGGTGCTGCACCTGCTGGGCGTTGGGTCGGGCGATGAAGTGATAGTCCCGGCATACACCTACACGGCTACAGCCAGTGTTGTTACCCATGTAGGTGCAAAGCTTGTGATGGTAGATAGCAAGAAGGACAGCGTGGAGATGGATTATGAGCAGTTGGAGAAGGCTATTAACGATAAGACCAGGGTGATTGTGCCGGTTGACTTAGGCGGCATCGTGGCTGATTATGACCGTGTGTTTGATATAGTGGAGCGCAAAAAAGATCTGTTCCACCCGTCGAATGCTTTGCAAGCGAAGTTTGGCCGCATCATCGTTTCTGGCGACTGTGCCCACTCGTTTGGCGCTTCGCGCAAGGGCAAGATGGCAGGCGAGATAGCTGACTTCAGTTCATTCAGCTTCCATGCCGTGAAGAATTTTACCACGGCTGAGGGCGGTGCGATGACATGGAATCTGCCGTTTGGCAACGAGGTTGTTCCAATGGATGTTGACTATATGCCTACTGTGCCTAAAAAAGAGGGCGAGACTTGGAATGAGTTGCTCTATCGCCTGTCGCAGCTGTTCTCACTTCACGGCCAGAACAAGGATGCTTTGGCCAAGACCAAATTGGGTGCTTGGGAATATGACATTATCGGCCCGTGGTACAAGTGCAACATGACCGACATCATGGCTGCCCTTGGTTTGGTGCAGATGCAACGCTACCAGCAATTGCTGGAACGTAGGTATGAGATAGTAGCGAAATATAATGAAGGAATAGACAACCTTAACGATAACCTTGACGATAACCATAAGGTGGTTTATCTAAACCATAGGGATGCGGAACATTGCAGCTCACACCATCTTTACCTGCTGAGACTGTCGGGTAGAACACGTGAAGAGACCAACCAAGTGATAGAGAGGATGGCAGAGAGAGGCATTGCAACCAACGTTCACTACAAACCACTGCCGATGATGACGGCATATAAAGCATTGGGCTTCGACATTAAAAATTATCCGAATGCATACCATCTGTTTGAGAATGAAATTACATTCCCGTTGCATACCAGGTTGAGTGATGAGGATGTGGATTATATTATCGAGAACTTCAGAGAAGTGGTTTCTCAACTTTAACGATAACGCTAACGTTAACCTATGGGAAATTCAAGGAATTTCAGAGAATACTCGGTTTGGAAGGAGGCTGTTGACTTCGCTACCTCTGTCTATGAGATAACAGGTAAAATGCCTTGGTTTGAAAAGAAGGGACTGTGCGACCAATTGCAGAGAGCAGCAGTTTCTATCAGTTCAAACATAGCTGAGGGTGCTGCAAGACCGTCTGATTCCGACTTTGCACATTTCTTGGATTTTGCGTTAGGTTCAGCTTTTGAGGTAGAAACTCAGTTGCAAATCGCGAAGAATGTGGGTTATATTGAAGAACCTCTCTTTCGTGAATTGCAAGAAAAACTCTCCTCGATTGAGCGTCAGTTAAATGGTTTAATCAATTCGATTAGAAAAAGTTAAAGTTATCGTCAACGTTAACGTTGTTTATTATGAAACGCTTATTTGATATCGTTGCGAGCGGGCTTGGACTTGTGGTTTTGAGTCCGCTTTTCTTGGTTTTGGCTATCTGGATTAAGTTGGACAGCAAAGGGCCAGTTTTTTACCGCCAAGTGCGAGTGGGCAAAGACAACAAAGACTTCCGCATCTTTAAATTCCGCTCCATGCGAGTAGGTGCTGATAAGGGCAGCCTTGTCACCATTGGTGGCCGTGACCCTCGTATTACCCGTTCGGGTTACTTTATCCGCAAGTTCAAGTTCGATGAGTTGCCGCAGTTAATCAACGTGTTTGTTGGTGACATGTCGTTGGTTGGTCCCCGTCCTGAAGTACGTCATTATGTGGATTATTGGACTCCTGAACAAATGCATGTGCTGGATGTTCGTCCTGGTATCACCGACCCTGCTTCAATCAAATTCCGCAACGAGAATGAGCTGATGGAACAGGCAGAAGACCCAGAAAAATACTACATCGAAGTGATTATGCAAGAAAAACTCAAACTGTACTTGGAGTATGTAGCTAACCACTCTTTCTGGGGGGACATCGGGTTAATCTTCAAGACGTTTTGGGTGATAGTCAAGGAAAGGTAGTTTGTGGCGCAAGACAACAACATCAAAACATTTCTCGCTTTATTGCGGACTGGGCTGTGGGGGAGAAACAACGATAACGATAACGAAAACTTTGTTGACTGGTTAGCGGTTAATTGGGCTGAGGTGTTTCGGCTAGCTGAGGAGCAGTCGGTGGTGGGGCTTGTTACTGCGGGAGTAGAGAAACTACCTGCTGGCACTTTCTTCACTGAATCTAATTCAAATCAAAGGCGTTCAGTTCCCTTTCAGGGTATCCCGCTTACGGAGAAGCTGACGCTGTTGGGTAAGTGCCAACTAATTGAGCAGCACAATATTGCACAGAACCACTTTATCGGTGCGCTAATTCAGAAACTGAATGCTGCTGGCATCAAAGCGGTATTGGTGAAAGGGCAGGGCATAGCACAATGCTATACGAAGCCTTTGTGGAGAAAGTCGGGCGACGTGGACTTGTTCTTTGATGCTGAAAACTACAGAAAGGCGGTAGCGTTGCTTAAGCCCTTGGCTTCTGATAGTAAACACGAAGGCCGCTATTCAAAACATCTGGGGCTGACGATTGACTCATGGTATATCGAATTGCAAGGCACACAACGAGTGGGGCTTTCCTCACGGTTGGAACGTGTGATTGATGCCGTTCAACGCGATACTTTCGAGAACAACCGAGCGAGATTATGGCACAATGGTGATGTTGATGTATTGCTGCCAGTCCCTGACAACGATGTGTTCTTTGTGTTCACCCATTTCTTGAAGCATTTTTTCAAGGAATACGGCTTCTGCCTACGGCAATTGTGCGACTGGTGCAGACTATTGTGGACATACAGAGAAGTGATAGATGCGGCCTTGCTGGAACAACGTCTGCGAAAAGCAGGTTTGATGAGCGAATGGAACGCTTTTGCAGCATTGGCAGTTGAGCATTTGGGTATGCCTATTGAAGCCATGCCGCTCTATGATTCCGGCAAGAAATGGAGCAAAAAAGCCGAAAAGATATTGGCGTTCGCTTTTGATAACTCGAAACATGGTAAACTGAGAAACACGCTGTCCGTTGCAAAAATCTTCCCATGCGACACGCTTCGCTTTCTTCCAGGAATCATCTGGGAGGTGAATGGAATGAAGGTCTGGCAACGGTTGTTTAATAATTGATAGTTATGGAAAAAGATATTGTTACCCGCTTACGGGAATTTATGGACAACGAAGCTAAGTCCTGCTCGATGGACTTTGGATGTATCACACCTGAGTACGTGCATCGTATGTGGGGAGGAACGGTGAAGCTGGAGGAGATAGAGAAAGCTATGGCTGAAATCAAGGCTTTATAGTTCCTGGTTTCAGGATTCAAGTTTCATGTTTCATTACGGCTTATGGTTATTGATGATAAAGTTTTGAATGATTTGACCGCTCAAGCCAAGGCGTCGCCACGGTTGAGGATGAACCTGAACTTCCACGAAAGTTTGGAAGACAAGTGCCATCGCTTTTTGAATGCCGTGGAACCAGGGGCTGGTATCCATATTCATCATCACCCAACAAAGGAAGAGTCGTTTATCCTGCTGAGAGGCAAAGTACGGTTGACCACCTATAACGACGAAGGCACTATCATTGAAGATATCATTCTCGACCCCTTGCAAGGCCGCTACGGTGTGAACATCGGCAAGAACGTGTGGCACACGATAGAGGCGTTGGAATCGAGTGTGATTTTCGAGTGCAAGGAAGGGCCGTTTGTGCCGCATGAGGAGGAAGGCGTGCTTAAAGTTTAGAGTTTATAGTGTATAGTTTATAGTCAGTGGGGTAGTTTATAGTGGAAAGTATGAAGTACATTAAGACGGTTTGGGAGTTTTGCAGTTGCCTCTTTTGGCCGAGGTGGTGATAGTAATGTTTGAGAGTATAGGGAAGATGTACGAGAGGTGTTAAAGATTATGATTATTGATTGAACTGGAATAGTAATTAATAACAATTATGCATATATGTTACGTATATATTTACAAATATAGGGTGCTTCAGGATGTGGCACTGTCTTTTGATGCCCACTATCGCTTCCACTTTGACAAAGAAACGAGAGTGTTGCGGATAGAGCCAGGTGAAGCTTTGCCCAAAATGTTTTGGGGCAAGGGTGTTTATGCTTTGTCGGGTTTGATTGGTGACAATGGCTCTGGCAAGAGTACAGTGATGAGTTTTCTTTTGGACGCATTGGTGAGTGGTTCGGGTAAGAAGGAAGCAAATGGGATTATCGTATATGAAAATGCGGGTCAGCTGTATGTGTATAACAACGATAAGTTTGGCGAGATTGCTTGTGAAGGTATGCAGGCGACAACTTCTGAGTTGTGTAAAATCAATACATTTTACTATAGCGGTCACTTTTTCCCCTATACATCCGGGGATGATTTGCGTTGCTTTGAGGTGGATGGTAGTTGTATAGCCTCGGAAGGCTGCCGGTTAATAAGTGATGCTGAAGGTTATTTAAATGTGGGAGCATTGCACCTCACTCAACCTATGTGGTATTATCTCAATTCTTATGTTGTGCAAAACAATTATCGCATTTGTTCATTGCTCGCTGACACTGATTTGGTTAAATCTTTCAACGAATTCAAATTGCCACGTAAGGTGCTTGTGTCGGTAAACAAAAGTGGTGTACAGGCTTTTACGGTTGAGAATATCAACAAGGATGAAAAAGAAAAATACCAGTTACCACCTGAAAAAACTATGACATGGGCTGGCAAAGGCATTATTGAGGAATGGCTTATATATCACAACATGGTAAATGCCATGCGGGATATTAATCGCCGTCCAAGAATACGCAAACTGCTTGAGAATTGGCTGGATGTTGTTAATGGTGACAGTGATATAATAATTCAGTTTGAAGAGTTTGTAAAAAACAACGAAGAGCATGATGATGAGATGGTTTTGTCAGACATTTTGGCTTCGCTAAAAGCATTGGTTTCGCTGGCTCATTACAATGAAGACCTGAGAGCGTTTTATTTTGACATTTTCGATGATAAGGATGATTTCAGCAAGTTTGTAAACGGGGTTTTAAAGACGAAACGTTTTGTTGTAAATCGTTTTGCTGACCTGGCGTTCTGTCATTCTCTTGACGATGACGGTCCGACCACTTTGAGTTCGGGTGAACAGCAGATGCTTAATCTTTTTTCGCGTATTTATGCTGCTGCGGACGGTAGGGCAGAAAGAGCATCCAATAGATATGCTACGCCGTTATTATTGCTTGATGAGGCTGAAACTGGTTTCCATCCCGAATGGCAGAGACGTTACATTCAATTGTTAGTTTCTTTCCTGTCAAAGTTGATGGTGCAGCCAGGGTTCGATTTTCAAATCATCATTACATCACATTCTCCAATATTGCTTTCTGACATTCCAGCTTCTTGTACCAATCGCTTAAAAATAGTGGATGGCAAGCCTGTTGTTTACAATAATTCTAACACAAACACCTATGCATCTAATGTTTTTGACCTATATCGCGATTATCTGCCGACAGAAGATGGCCTAATTGGTGAATTTGCCTCAAATCGTTTGCGCTTGATTCTGTCAAGGCTAGAAGATAATAAGTTGGATGAAGATACAGCCGTTGAACTGAAAAAAGAGATTGAAATGATTGGTGACACAAGAATCAGGAACTATATGATGAGGAGAATGTCAAATCATAACAAACGACTGGCACTTGATTATTATCAAAGACAGATAGATAGGATTAGAGGCAATGAACAAGATTGAATTCGACCGTGTTGGTGTTGATGGGGAGACTTACACCCGAGACCAAGTTGAAAAACATTTTTGCGATAGCTTTGAGAAAAAGATCGAAGGTCGATTGGGGCAAATTTCTGCATCAGGTTATGCAAAAACGATGGTTGGTATTATACAGAATCATTTGCATGATTTACTGATTGCTTCTCCGTATAAGTTGGAATATTGGAGATTATTGGTTGATAAATATCAATATTTACTTTCGGTAAAGGTTACCTTCAATAAAGAGGATATGCCACTCAGGGATGCTCTGTTGAAGGCTTTCCATTATGACAATTACCGGAAAAGAAATGGAATGAAAGTATTAGCGAAAATGCTTAATGTTAAAAGCTGCCCGTATTGTAATATGCATTACACGCTATATGCGGAGAGTAAAAAGGGTAAGGATAGGTTTGCCAAATTTCAGTTCGACCATTTCGTTGATAAAAATACCTATCCAATGTTCAGCATGTCGCTTTACAACTTGATTCCTTCATGTGGCGTTTGTAATAATTCAAAGGAAAACAAAACCCTATCACTTTCTTATCATCCTTATTGCGCAGATATTCATCGCAACTTCTATTTTGAAGTGCAGAACGAAATGGATTTGTTGTATGGAACTTCAAAAGTAGATTCTTTTGAAATTAATTTTGTGCCTACTGGCGATAAGATCGAATTTCAAGAATATGAAAGTGCTTTTCACCTTGAGGCTCTTTATTCTCGGCACAAGGATGTGGTTAGGGAAGTGTATGATAAAGTTTATCTTGCTGCCTATTATGGGTATCAACCGTACTTCCGGTTCATTCCAAGTAAAGATTATGACTATTTGAAACGCTTGTGGCTCGGTACATATACGGACGAAAAGGATATTGAAAAAAGACCAATGACGAAACTTATTCTTGATGTAGAACAACAGGCATGGGAAGGGTTGGTTGATGATTGAAAATGGAAACATGAATAAACAAGAGAATAACATAATGAGGAATGTGCTTACTCAACTGTCGGGTAAGCTTACGGATTCGGCTTTCACAACAATTGTGGCGGCTTACAATCTTCCGTTGGGTCTCTCGTTAGGTGCGGCACAAGCTGTGGCAAGAGGTGCCGTGCAGGGTGTTATGCAAAACTGCTATGACGATATTCAACAAAGAAAGTTGTCGCAGAGAGAGGTGGCAAAGCATAACCTTGTTTTCGATGTGGCGGAGAGAATGTATTTTGACTTGGCTGCCAATGATATAGAAAGTTGCAGCCCGCCATCAGGGGCTATGGACGATTCATATTATCAGTATGTTTATGAGACTGCCGAACATGTTTCGATTGAGGCGATCAGGCAAAGTGAAATGAAGAAAGTCGAAGTGCTGGGAAGGTTTTATGGGAGTGAGTTTTACAAGCATGGTTGGGAACTTGATTTCCAAGATATGCATCAGATGATTTCCATGATTGGCACATTAACCTTCCGCCAGATAGTTCTGATACGTTTGATTGCAGAGGGTTTTAAAGGATACGATAGCAAGTTGTTTGTCACAAATCCGACTGCTTGTGTAGAGATAAATAGACTGAAAGACTATGGAATTTGGCAAACGGAAGGTGCGGCTTTTGGTGTTAACGAGTCTTGGCATTTACAGTTGGGTGGTCTTATTCCTACTAAATACTCAGAACAGGTTAATGAAGCATTGATGCTTGATTGCTTGTCGGATGATGATTTGAAACGCGCTGTTGAAAGCCTTCGGCTTACCACAAAGGGTGAGGCTACAGAAATGTTGACTAAAGAAGAATTTGACTCGCGTACAACGTTTAAGGTTGAAGGTGAAACGCTTGTGCTACCTGGAGGCAAGGTATATGGAAAAGATGAGGATGAAGAGCAGTTTTTGTTTGATGTTGCAAGAGGAAAATGATCACAATTGGGTGATGATGATACGGTCGTTAACCGATATAACTCCTGTGCCATCATCTCACAAAGTGGGCTTGAAGCGAGTTCTGCTGGCAGCTGAGGAAAGCGGTTGCGCGATAACGCAAATTGCTGTTACTGACTTGAAGGCAGGAGAGGTGGCTGAGGCGCATGTGCATGAGGATATGATGGAGGGGTTTTATGTGATGAGTGGGGTGCTGGATATGGTGCTGGATGGTGAGGTGGAGCATTGCAAGGAGGGGGATTTTTTGTGGGTGAGGTGCGGGGTGAGGCATGAGGTGAGAGCAGTGACGGATGTGAGGATGATAACTATTGGATGCGCTTTGTAAAGTTTAGAGTTTAGAGTTTAGAGTCAGTGGTGAGTTGCTTAGTAGGTTAGTAGCAGTCGGCTTTCCGTGTCGAAATAAATTTTAAGATTTACAATAACTTTGAGGAAAAAACGTTATTTTTGCATCCCTATAATGGAAAAGAAATAATAGACAAAGATAAAACGAAGTCATGATAACACCGGAAATTATAGAACAAGTGTGGGAAAAGGCTGGCGTGATGGATGGTTTTGATAAAACCATGTATCGGAAAGATGCATGTGGTGCTTTAATTATGCACGATAAATATGGAAAAATCAACCCATTCGGTTGGGAAATAGACCATATTTTTCCAGAAGTGATGGGTGGTGATGACCAGATTGATAATCTTCGCGCTTTGCATTATATGAACAACAGAAGCAAAAGAGATGACTATCCGTCATACACTTCTACGGTGACGTTCGATGGCAAGGAAAATGTTGAAAAAGTGAGAAACCTGACTGTGAACGAGGTGGTTCGCAAAAGGATTCAAGAATTATATCCAAATATTTAGGCTATGCTAAGCAATGTTTCAATAAAAGCCCTCTATGGCTTGTATTCATATACACTCGATTTTCATCCTGAACAGAAGCCTTATCGTTTTGTGACGGGGCCGAATGCATACGGCAAGACATCTCTCTTGAGAATGATAGAAAGCCTATACAAGCAGGACTTCGATGGTCTGTCGAAGGTGGTGTTTGATAAGTTTCAACTGGTTTTTAACGATGGTTTTCAGATTCACGTGGGTCAACAACGTATTTATGACGATGACCCCAATTCTGACGATACATTGCCGAAAAAGGTGGTGCTGTCGTTTTTGTCAAAAAATACCAATAGCCAGTCAACTGAAGTCTCTTTTGAATGGGAAAGCGATAAGGCATCTGAAATCAAGTTGAATAATTTGACGGCCTATCTTGCATCGCACCCCATCTATTTCATTACCGATAATAGGCTTTACAAGGGTGGTTCGGAATTGACCGCTGGACAAGCACTTCAGGATAAAATGAAAACATCCCTCCAAGATTTGTCTGGCAAACTGAATTCCGTTTTGCAACAAGGTATGCTTGACGAGCATGAAAGCATAACGGAGGAGTATTACAACGAGAAAGTGTCGAATTTGAAACCGCTGATTGACTCCATAGTGAAATATGAACTTGTCAAGAGAAACCCTATCCCGGCCTATTCGGCTGAAAAGTCGGCTTTTTGCAACACATGCATCGTGGCCTTGGAAAAAGCGTTGGATAGTGAAGTGCTGAAGGGTATTGCCCGTTTGGATTCGTTTTGCCTGATAGTTGACAATTATGATTTTGCCAACAAGAAAATGGAGTTGTCGCCATATTTTGGGTTCAGGTTCAAAGCCGCAGATGATATGGCATCCATCTTGTCGTTTGATCAGCTCTCGTCAGGCGAACGCCACATTGTTCTCATGAATTATGACATTTTGTTTGATGTCAGCGATGAGGCCTTGGTGTTGATTGATGAACCTGAATTGTCGTTCCATTTGGAGTGGCAGGGACAGTTTATGACAAATCTGGAGGAGTTGGAAGGAGTTCGAAAGGACCTTCAGTTTATTATCTGCACTCACGCACCTGAGATGTTCAGCTACGAATGGGATTTGTCGGTTGATTTGTTTGATCAGGCCAACAAGCAATAATAGGGTTAGGATATGGCGACATCAACAAGGACGAAAGCCGATCAGGATATGTCGAGGCATGCTTGGGGGCATATCTGTGCCAAACTGAATGCGCCTCGCAGAAGCAGAACTACATTTGTGATTGTAGAGGGTGCCGATGATTTGGCGTTCTATAGGCGGTTTTTCGACAGGAGAGTAACTTCGTTGTACTATTCAACTAAGCTTGATGCAGAAGGTACTGTTCAGGATGGAGGCTGCGAAGAATTGCAGAAGATTGTGGATGGTGTCTTGAACGACAAACGAACCGACAAAGTGGTCGGAATAATGGATACGGATTATAGGCGGTATCTGAATAACTATAGATGTCCGTCAAACATTTTCCTTACCGATTACAGGGATATGGAGATGACTGCTTTGCGTTCCCCCTCGGTGAAACAGAGTTTAAGAAACTGGATCGATGGTTACGAAGACCAGTTGAGAAATATTGAACCCATTTTGCGCCATGCGGGTACGCTTAGAATATTGAATTATATTTACAGGTTGGGATGCAGCTTTAAAAAGAAAGTGAAGATTGGTTGCGTTTATGACGAGAAATCGCATACGATTTATCCCGATTGGAAGAAAAGGTATAATACGGCTTTTAAAAAAGGATGCTTGAAAAACAAGAAACAGAAGGGCAATGACAAAATAGTTGTTTTCCTGAATTATTGTAGGGCGAAGCTGCATAAAGCTGTTCGTTCATACCAGAAAGAGGATTTCTATAACATTTGTCAGGGTCATGACTTTATTAGTTTGTTGAGCAAAAGTTTGGTAAAGACATCTGTTTACAGCGAAGAAAACATTTGGACGAGGTGTTTTGACGCTTATGCCATAGCTGACTTCAAGCGCACCAGATTGTATGACAGTTTGCATGGCTGGGAAAGTGAAAAGGGATTGTCGTTGTTCAGAAGAGGATAGTAGCAATGCCGAGAAAAAAAAAACTTGACATAAAGGAAGCTCTGAATGGCTACTATAAGTCGTTTCAGCAAGATGGAAATCCAATACCTGTGAATTTCCGTGCTATGGTTCCTGAATTGAACAAGCCGGAACGGTTTACTCATCTGATTCACTCCTATCCTGCAAAGTTATTGGCTCATATCCCGTATTTCTTTTTGTCAACTGATGCGCTCTGCCCCAATGACGGATTAGTCCTTGACCCCTTTTGCGGCACGGGTACGGTGTTGCTGGAGGCAGCGTTGAGTGGGCGCAACTCATGTGGGGCGGATGCCAATCCGTTGGCTGAACTGATTACAAATGTCAAAACAGGCTATATTCCCCAGCAAGATTTATTTCAAACGCTGGATTCCATAATGGTAAACGCCAAACGTTTTCGTATAATTGCTTCCATTCCTGATGCGGTGGCGGTTTGGTATTCGCCCAGCAGTTTGCCCCAGTTGTCAAACCTTCAGCGTGCCATTGGTCAGATTGATGATGAGAAACAGAAGGCTTTCTTTGAGTTGTGCTTTTCAAGTGTGGCACGAAAAGTGAGTTATGCCGATCCTTCCATTTCAGTGCCGGTACATTGGAATCCTGAGCGGTTCAGTGCCAATCCAAAACGCATGGCCGAGGTCAGTGGCAAGCTTGAAGCGTTACATACGGTAAACGTTTATGACAAGTTTGAAACAGTGTGCCGTGCCAACATCGTAAGGGTGGCTTCGCTCGAAGGCATGATTGCTGACGGCGTTGAAGCATGGGTGGTTTCTGACGATGCCCGTCACCTGCCGTTGGCTGACAATAGCGTTGATCTTATTCTCACGTCACCGCCATACGCTGGTGCGCAGAAATACATACGAGCTTCGTGGCTTAATCTCTATTGGCTCAATCGCACATCACCAGAGGAAATACGAGAATTGAAAACCCACAATATCGGGCGTGAGGACTATCGCAAGGCTGAGGTTTTTGAGAGCTATACAGGCATTGAGCCTGCCGATGAGGTGCTTCGTAAGCTGTATGGCGACGGGATGACACAACGCGCCTTCATAGTGGCCAACTATTTGAACGAAATGAAGATGGCTTTGGATGAATCAATAAGGGTGCTAAAGCCAGAAGCATATATGGTGATTGTGATAGGAAACAACATGGTATGCAAACGCTCGTTCGACACGCAGCACTACCTTACCCATTATCTTCTTGGCAAAGGCATGAAGCTGCAATACAAGCTTATTGACGACATCAAATCGTATGGCTTGATGACCAAAAGGAATAAAACAGCCAATACGATAACAAGAGAATGGATATTGGTGTTAAAAAAGTGAAAAAATGGAGCATGATATTTCAATAAAAGAAAGCCTTGAAAATAAAGTAATTGCTTTTTATACCGATATCTGGAAAGATATTCGGGAGGTCAATTACCAGAAATGGCTTAATAATTTTCAAGGAGGTGAACAAGAAAAACTAAATGCATTATATTTGTTGACAAAGTTTACCTATTTTGGAAATATTGAAATTAGAGCTATGCTTAAGGCTGTTTATCGCGATTTGTATAAGTATCCAATAATAGAAAAGATTAGAAAAGAGAATGGAGATACTATTGATGAATCTTTTATTAAGAAACAATTTGGACTATGTAATGCAGGTACGCGATTTCTGGGTGTAGGAAATCCATCAGAGAGTGGTGTCCATCTGTTATACTATTTTCGTCAGGAAAATAATCTTTCAAAAAAATTATTTGTTCATGCTCATGAACTGTTCTCTTCTAATTACTTGGAGCAAGAACAGAAGATGGAGCAGACATGGGCTGACAATAGTATAAATCACGTTGTTTTTTTAGATGATTTTTGTGGGAATGGAAGTCAGGCAATTGGTTATATTAAAGATTTGGTGGATCAGATGAAGGAATTAAATGCTACGTGTCAAGTGGATTACTTTGTTTTAGTGGCGAATAAAGAAGGGTTGAAAAATGTGAAAGATGCAACTAGAATAGATTGTGCCAAAGCTGTATTTGAATTAGATGATAGTTTTAAGTGTTTTTCAGATAAATCACGCTATTTTGCTAATGCAAAAGAAGGTATAGAGAAGGATTATTGTAAAAAGTTATGCGAAAGATATGGAAAGAAAAGGTGTAAAGATGCGAAATCTCCTTTGGGTTTTAATAATGATGAGCTACTTTTATCTTTTTTCCATAATACACCCAATAACACATTGCCAATTTTTTGGTCAGATGTTGATTGGTATCCAGTATTCAACCGTTCTATAAAAATCAATAAGTAGTTATGCGTAATCCATTTAATGTGACAAAGGCATCGGAATTTTCCGATGAACAAATCAATACATATTGGGTTAGTATGGGTGATACGAACGTACTAGAGCCAATGGACTACACTCCAAGATATATACTTGGAGGAAAGGGGTGTGGAAAAACACATTTATTGAGATACTATTCGTATCCATTACAAAAATTGCGTTGGGGTTCATTTGGCAATATAGTTGCTAATGATAAATACATCGGTATTTATTCCGTTTTGTCCACTCTGGATGCCAGTAGGTTTGAAGGAAAGAATGTGTCAGAAGGTCAATGGAAAGCATTATTTAAGTATTATTTTGAATTGTACATAGGTTCATTTTTGCTAAAAACTCTTTCTGAATATATAGAAAGTGAAAATGGAGTTGAAAAGGAGAGCTGTTTTGTCAAGATGATTTCTGAACTGTTCCTTAAGAGAGTGGAACTTGAAAAATATAATTTGAAAGCACTGGTGGAATTCGTAGAAGTTGAGCGAAAAAACATTGATTTCGAAATTGAAAATGTTGCATTTACGGGTAGTTTCAATAATGTACAAATCAATTTAAAAGCAGGAGAATTGATTTTTAATATACCAAAGATTTTTTGTGAAGTGTATAACGAACTAAAAGACATGAAGTTCGTTTATATAATGGATGAATATGAGAAACTCTATGATTGGCAGAAAAGATATGTTAATTCTTTGGTGTGGGAGAAGCAATATCCATCAACCTTCTGGATAGGAGCTAGAAAGTACGGTTATACTGATATGCATACTGAGTCTGGAGAAGAGTTAAAAAAAGGTTCGGAATATTCTCCCTTTTTTATGGATGAGTATTTTCAGCAGAATGAAAAAGAGTTCGATACTTTCGCTCGTGAATTGATTCGTAAAAGGTTAAAGAGAGCGGATCCAGAAGCTGTAACAGATCTTGAGGCAAAGTTTAGAAGTGGTAAAGAAGATGTTGTTAATACAATAATGGAATCTAAAAAGGGCAACTACAAGCATATCAAGAATTTAATAACAGAAATCAAACTGGCAATAAAAAAAGGCTTGGTGGTTGACAGAGAACAAGACATACAAACAATAGTGGATAACCTAAAAGCAGATACAGAAGATAACCCACTTTTACAGAAATATAAGATTTATTTCTTCTATCAATTATGGGCGGACAAAAATCATTCGACACTAATTGATTATTCTGTCCTCGTAAAAGAAGAATTCAGAAAGTATAAAAAAGGAGAAGAAACAAAATATAAAAATATAGTAGAAAAATATAAGAATGATTTGATTGCGCAACTGTGTGAAGAAAACGGGGAGTCATATTTCGCATATTCTGGTCTGGCTGATTTAATAAAGTTATCATGGGGTAATCCTAGGGTGTTGCTGCTTTTACTCAAAAAAACAATTGAAAAGGCTGAGGTGTTTCAGGAACATCCGTTGGATAGCGGTGGTCAAATATCGCTTAAAGCGCAATACTTGGGGATAAAAGAAACTGCTGGATGGTATTTGGATAATGCAGAACTGACAGGAAAGAGAGGAAGCTATGCCAATACCGCAATAAAGAATCTTGCGGAATATTTCAGGCTGTATAGGTTTTCAGACAAACCAACAGACACAAGTGTGTGTGCTTTTAACTATGGTACGGAAAATGTATCTCAGAATGCAAGAGATTTGATTAGGATGATGGAATTGCACTCTCTTCTTGTGAAAGTGGATAATGAAAGGAAACAAAAGAATTCTGGGAAGGCAGAAACGACATATCAAATTAATAGAATATTGGCTCCAAATTGGAATTTACCATCATCAAGAAGGGGCGTGGCAGACTTTAGTAACACAGTAATTGAATCTTTATTCAATTTTGAGCATTTTAGTAGCTTTGACAGTGAATATGTGGCATTGAAGAACAGAATGAATGCTCCTTTTGTGAAAAATGAAGATCAAATCCAACAAAAACTTTTTTAGTTAGGAATGGACTTTACGAAATTCTATAAAAGTAGTTTTAATCCTGATGAGGAATTTGACTGCCCAGAATACGATTTATTTATTTCGGCATATGACGAATGCGATCGAACCCGAATTCCTTATGATAAGGTAAAGGCCAAAAGGAAACTATGGATGCTTTTCCCTCAATACAATTATAAAGGGAATCCTCCTGCAGAAGATTATTATACCAATAGTAGTGTTAGGGAGTCCGACTTTTTTAAGGGCTTTTATGAGCTATTTGACACAGTCAAATTACGTGAAATGATAATATGTATAGATTCTACAGGTTTTCTCCGTCCGCATCTGCTTTTCTTGATGGCTTATTTCAATCGTATAGGTCTGAAACAAATAGATGTTTTATATACGGAACCAGGTAGATACTCAAAGGCAGATGAGACGGCTTTCTCTATTAATATTGATAGTGTTAGGACTGTTGACGGGTGTTCGAACACGCCAGTAACAGATGAAGAAATGAATGATGTTCTTATCGTCTGTTCAGGATATGATGAAAAACTATTTTCCGCTGTAGCATCATACAAATCAAATTGTAGGCATAAATACCATATTGTGGGATTCCCGTCTCTTCAATTGGATATGTATCAAGAGAGCATGCTTCGTTTCTACAAAATTAAGGAGTCTATTGGTAGCAGTGAACGTATGTTCGCACCAGCATTTGATCCATTTGTTACGGCTCAAACAATTGACGATATATTAAAGGAGATACCTAAAGTATCAAATATTTATCTTAGCCCCTTGTCAACAAAGCCTCAAACTATTGGTATGATGTTGTTTTATCTCTATTATAAAAAGTTAAAACCTGTAAGTATTTTATTTCCTTTTAGTATAGAATACACATCTGGTCACACAGAAGGAGTAAAACGTACTTGGAGATATACAATAGAATTTCCTGCACAGGGTAATTAATTTGAAGTATTCTAATAGTATTTATCAACGACTAAATTATAAATAACAATGAAGAGAGCTTTAATAACAGGCGTTACGGGTCAAGATGGCTCGTATTTGTCAGAATTTTTATTGGAAAAAGGTTACGACGTGCATGGCATCATCCGTCGTAGTTCGGTCGATTTCCGTGAGCGCATCGCCCACCTCGAAGGCAAGCCTCACTTCCACCTGCATTATGCCGACCTGGGCGACTCGATGTCGATTGTGAAGGTGGTGGATATGGTGAAGCCCGACGAGATTTACAACCTGGCGGCTCAGAGCCACGTGCAGGTTTCGTTCGACAGCCCTGAGTTCACTGCCGACGTGGATGCCACGGGCGTGCTTCGTGTGCTGGAGGCCGTGCGTGCCTGTCACCTCGAAAACAGCTGCCGTGTGTATCAGGCTTCCACCTCGGAGCTTTACGGCAAGGTGGAGGAGGTGCCGCAGAACGAGAACACCCCGTTCCACCCCTACAGCCCCTACGCCGTGGCCAAACTCTACGGCTTCTGGATTGTGAAGGAATACCGCGAGGCTTACAATATGTTCTGCTGCTCGGGCATCTTGTTCAACCACGAGAGCGAACGTCGTGGTGAGACCTTCGTCACCCGAAAGATCACGCTGGCCGCTGCCCGCATCAGCCAGGGCTTGCAGGATTGCCTCTACTTGGGCAACCTTGACAGCCTGCGCGACTGGGGCTACGCCAAGGACTATGTGGAGTGTATGTGGCTTATTCTCCAGAACAAGGAGCCGGAAGATTTCGTTATCGCCACGGGAGTGCAACACTCGGTACGTGAGTTCACCGACTTGGCTTTCCGCCATGCGGGCATCGAGCTGAAGTTTGAAGGCGAAGGCATCAACGAGAAGGGCATCTGCGTGAAAGGCCCCGAAAAGCTCATTGGAAAGACATTGGTTGCCGTTTCGAAAGACTTCTACCGCCCGACCGACGTGGTGAACCTCTGGGGTGACCCCACCAAGGCCAAGGCCAAACTGGGCTGGAATCCTGCTAAGACCTCGTTTGAGCAGCTGGTGAAGCTGATGGTGGAACATGATGTGGCTAAGGTGGCCGCTGAGGGTGCCGCAGCGAAAGTGCGCACCAACTTGGCTGAGTACCTTGAAAAAGGCGTGGTCAAGTAAAACACGAAGAATATTTTTTAAACGAACACGAATTTCACGAATCTCACGAATAATAGCTTCGCTATGATTATCTACAAGGAAGAGAGTTATAAAATTGTTGGGGCTGCATTCAAGGTGTATAATAACCTTGGACATGGTTTCCTTGAAGCGGTCTATCAGGAGGCTCTGGAGATTGAATTTCAGCGTCAGGGCATTCCATACGAGCGTGAGAAAGAGTTGAAGATAATGTATGACGGTGTGGAGTTGAAGCAAACCTACAAAGCAGACTTTGTCTGCTATGGGAAGATAATAGTAGAACTGAAGGCGGTAAGCAATCTGGATGATGCTCACCGCTCACAGGTCTATAATTATCTTCACGCCACCGGCTATCGTTTAGGTTTGCTGTTGAATTTTGGCTGTTCGGATGAGTTGGAAAAAGAACGAATTGTATTATAAGCGAACACGAATCTCACTAATCGAACGAATGTGAGATAAAAATTCGTGTAATTCGTGCAATTCGTGTTCAAAAAAAAGTGCAATTCGTGTTCAAATAAAGATGAAACTAGTAGAGAGGAAATACTTATTGCCGTTCGTGGTCATCACTTGCCTCTTCGCGCTGTGGGGCTTCGCCAATGACATCACCAACCCCATGGTCGCGGCATTCCAGACGTTGATGGAATTGCCAGCGGCCAAGGCAAGCCTGATACAGTTTGCCTTCTATGGCGGCTATGCCACAATGGCCATTCCTGCGGCTCTCTTTATCCGCAAGTATAGCTACAAGAGCGGCATCTTGTTGGGTTTGGCCTTATATGCCGTGGGAGCATTCCTATTCATCCCCGCAGCGGCACGACAGAGTTTCACTTTCTTCTGCTTTTCGTTGTATATCCTGACCTTTGGTTTGGCTTTTTTGGAAACTACTGCCAATCCTTTTATTCTCTCACTCGGAAGCAAGGAGAACGCTACCCGTCGCCTGAATATGGCGCAAGCGTTTAACCCTGTGGGCAGTTTGAGTGGAATGGCAGTAGCCTCGTTGATAGTGCTGCCCAACCTTTTGAGTGACAAGCGTGATGCGGCAGGGAACATCCTCTTCCCGATGCTCTCAGAGGCAGAGAAAGCAGAGATACGTTTGCATGATTTAGCTGTCATCAGAGACCCGTATGTGATACTCGGCATCGTGGTAATGCTAATGTTTGTCATTATCGCTCTCGTCAAGGTCCCAAACACGAATCCCACGAATGACACGAATAAAGATTCGTTAGATTCGAGCAATTCGTGTTCAATAAAAAAGACATTGAAGCGTTTGTGGTCAAACAAGACCTATCGCGAAGGTGTGATTGCTCAAGTATTCTACGTTGCAGCCCAAATCATGGTCTGGACGTTTATCATCCAATATGCTGATAATTTGGGTATCAGCAAAGCTACAGCACAAAACTATAACATTGCCGCCATGTGCCTCTTCCTCTGCGGCCGTTTCCTCTCCACTTGGTTGATGAAATACACCGACGGAAGGCGATTGCTCACAATCTTTGGTATTGGTGCGGCAGTTTGCTCACTTGGTGCCATCCTGATAGTAGGCAAAGCAGGTCTTTTCTGCTTGGTAGGCATCAGCCTATTTATGAGCTTAATGTTCCCCACCATCTACGGCACAGCCTTGGAGAAAGTCTCGTTGGAAGATGCTTCCCTTGGTGCGGCCTTCTTGGTGATGGCCATCGTAGGTGGCGCACTGATGCCCCCATTGCAAGGTGTGATTATCGACTGCGGCACCATTGCCGGACATCCCGCCGTGAACGTTAGTTACAGCTTGCCGTTGATATGCTTCGTAATCGTTGCGTTATACGGTTTACGAGCAAGAAAAATGAATAACAATTAAGCAACTAAGCATTTAAGCAACTAAGCTAATATGAACAATCACGTAGTAATCATGGCAGGTGGTGTGGGTAGCCGTTTCTGGCCCCTTAGCACGCCTGAATATCCCAAACAGTTTATTGACATCTTGGGTTGCGGTCGCACGCTGATACAGCTGACTGTTGACCGTTTCAAAGGCATCGCCTCAATGAGCAACTTCTGGGTGGTGACCAATGCCGCCTACGTTGACATCGTAAAGCAGCAGATACCCGATATGCCCGAATCGCACATCCTTGCCGAGCCTGCCGCACGAAATACCGCCCCCTGCATCGCTTGGGCTTGCTGGAGCATCAAGAAAGAAGACCCTAACGCCAACGTGGTAGTTACCCCAGCCGATGCCGTGGTGATGAACCCAGAAGAGTTCCGCAGGGTAATTAAGAATGCCTTAGCCTTCACGGAAGGCAACAATGCTATTGTGACCATCGGCATTAAGCCGTCGCGCCCAGAAACTGGATACGGATACGTGGAAATAGTTGAGAGTTCAGAGTGTAGCGTTCGCTCATCAAGCTCGCGGGCCGAAGCAGAGAGTCAGTTGAAAGTTGAGAGTAGCGAGATAAGAAAAGTGCGCGAGTTTAAGGAAAAGCCTGACCTTGCAACAGCTGAAAAGTATCTAAAAGCAGGCAACTACCTTTGGAATGCCGGTATCTTTGTATGGGACATCGACACCATCACTGAAAGTATCATCAAGTATAAACCCACTATCGCAGCACAAATGGACGAGATTGTGGGCTCACAACTTACCAACTCTACACTAACCACTGACTCTAAACTCTCAACACTAAACTCTAAACTGAAAGAAATCTTCCCCAATTGCGAGAAGATTTCCATTGACTTTGCGGTGATGGAACCCGCAGCCGCAGATGGCAATGTATATACCCATCCCGCTGACTTTGGTTGGAGTGACCTGGGCAACTGGGCTTCACTTCACGACAAGCTAACAAAAGATACCAACGGCAATGGTGCTGTGGGCAATATTAAGCTATACGAATGCTCGAATTGCGTTGTACATGCCGAAGATGCCAAGAAGGTGGTGCTGCAAGGCTTGGACGGATATATTGTGAGTGAAAAGAACGGCCAAATTCTCGTGTGCAAACGCACGGAAGAACAAAGAATAAGAGAGTTTTCAGCAGAATAATAATTGATAGTTTAGAGTTGATAGTTTAGAGTCAGTTCACAAGTTGATAGTGCCGCCTGCGGCGGAGTTTCAAGTAACTTAAAACTAAAAACTATACACTCACCACTGACTTTAAACTTTAAACTCTAAACATTAAACTTTAAAAGAATGAATAAGGAATCAAAGATTTATGTGGCGGGCCACCGTGGTATGGTTGGCTCAGCTATCGTGAGAGAATTACAGCGTCAAGGCTATAACAATATTATTACTCGCACCCACAAGGAACTGGATTTGACCCGTCAGGAGGCGGTGGAGAAGTTCTTTGCCGAAGAGAAGCCCGAATACGTGTTCCTGGCGGCAGCCAAGGTGGGTGGCATCGTGGCCAACCAATCGGCCCTGGCCGACTTTATGTACGATAACATGATATTGGAGATGAACGTCATCCATGCTGCTTGGAAAAATGGCTGCAAGAAGCTGGAATTCCTCGGCAGCAGCTGCATCTATCCCCGTATGGCTCCTCAGCCTATGCCCGAAAGCTGCCTGCTGACCAGCGAGCTGGAGAAGACCAACGAGGCTTACGCCCTGGCCAAGATCAGCGGCCTGAAATACTGCGAGTACCTCAACCGTCAGTACGGTACCGACTATATCTCTGTAATGCCGACGAATCTCTATGGCCCCAACGACAACTATCATCCCGAGCACAGCCACGTGCTGCCCGCTCTGATACGTCGTTTCCATGAGGCGAAAGAAGCCGGCTTGGAGAGCGTCACCTGCTGGGGTGACGGTAGCCCTTTGCGCGAGTTTCTCTATGTGGATGACCTGGCCAACCTCTGCGTGTTCCTGATGAACAACTACAGCGGCAACGAGACCGTGAACGCTGGCACCGGCAAGGAACTGACCATCAAAGCCCTGACCGAGCTGGTGGCCAAGGTAGTAGGCTACAAAGGTCGCATCGAGTGGGACACCACGAGACCGAACGGCACACCAAGGAAGCTTTTGGATGTGAGCAAAGCCGCCAAACTGGGTTGGACGTACAAGACCGAGTTGGAAGACGGCATTCGCCTCAGCTATGAGGATTTTCTCAATAACCCCATGAGAGCGGAGAGGTAGTTTCAAGTTTCAGGTTTATTCGCTTCATTTATTATATTTCAAAGGTGCTCATGACCTTTGGTTCAAGATTCAAGTATGGCTAAGAAAGTATTCGTTTCTGGTTGTTATGATTTGCTCCATTCGGGGCATGTGGAGTTCTTCCGTCAGGCGGCTGAGTATGGCGACCTGTATGTGGGTATAGGCTCGGATGAGACTATCTTGCACTACAAAGGGCATAAGACGCTGTGGAACGAGCAGGACCGCCTCTTCATGGTGAAGGCTATCCGCTATGTGAAGGATGCTTACATCAACGAAGGCAGCGGCATCATGGACTTTGTGCCGACAGTCGATTTTCTGAAGCCTGATATTTTGGTGGTGAACGAAGACGGAGCCTCAGAAGAGAAGCGGAAGTTCTGTGAGGAGCGAGGCATGGAATATGTGGTGCTGAAACGCGACCCGCATGAGGGCTTGGAGGCCCACAGCAGTACCGCCATCAAAGAGCAACTTTGCCGCATTCCAACGAGACTGGACTTGGCTGGCACTTGGATTGACCAGCCATACGTTTCGTGTTATGCTCCTGGTTGGGCTATCACCATCAGCTTGGAACCCACCTTTGAAGTGCGTGAGCGTTGTGGATTGAGTACCTCCACACGGAACATGATCAAGAAGATATGGCCGTTAGAGTTGCCCGACATGAATCCTGAGACACTGGCCCGACTCGTGTTTTGCTATGAAAACAACCCCGAACGTTCGGACGGCATCATCAGTGGTGCACAGGATTCCATTGGCATCTGCATCCCCGGTCTCTGTCGCCACTATTACAACAACCAGTACTGGCCATCAAAAATAGAGACCTGCAACGACGAAAGCATTCTTTCATGGTTAGAAAGCCACTTGGTAATGATTCCCATGGAACCTCGCAAGCCAGGCTGCTCCGTAGTGGATGGCAAAGACATCACTTTACCAAAAGTTCAGGCATTGGCAAAAGCTGCCGACGACTGCTGGGAAGCGATAATGAACAAAGACTTGGAAGCATTTGCTGCTGCATACAAAGCATCGTTTGATGCGCAGGTGGCAATGTTTCCTGCTATGATACAAGGCACTGTTCCATCCTACATCGAAAAATACGAAAAACTTGTAAAGGCCTACAAGATGCCCGGTGCAGGAGGTGGTGGCTATCTCGCCTGTGTGGTAGAGAACGCTGAAACCTTTGCTAATGAGCACAAAGAAGCTATACGCCTAACCATTCGCCGTAAAAAATAGACCACTAATCTCACTAATTTCACGAATGTGGCGAAGCCACAAAAAGATTCGTGTAATTCGTGCAATTCGTGTTCGAAAAAAGAGTCTATGAAAAGATATTGCCAGACACTGACACTCGTAGATGACGAGGAAATGATAAAGAAATACGTGGAAGCCCATGTCCATGTGTGGCCAGAAATTATTGCTGGCCAGCGTGAAGTGGGTATCCTTGATATGCAAATCTACCGCAAGGGGAGAAGTCTCTTTATGATTTGCGATACCGTTGATGACTTCGACTGGGAACGGGATATGGCACGATTGGCTACCTTGCCTCGTCAAGCCGAATGGGAAGCCTACGTGAGCCAATTCCAAGGCTGCAAAGCCGATGCCAGGAGCGACGAGAAATGGCAGATGATGGAGCGAATATTTTAGAAAAATATCATTTAAGACGTTTTGCAGCTATTTGTTTTGGCCAAGATGATAAATTGTTTAGGTGCTTACGGCTTACCGCTTAATTTGGCTTACCTCCTACAGAAAAAAATTGACGTTTAAGTATCTATTTGTTTTTCAACTCAATTATCCAATTTCGTACTTATAAGAATGTGGACTTTGTGCTTTTCAGAAATGATGTAAATCATTTTCTGCGGGTTCAACCACAGGGACCCTGTCAGATTGAAATCATAAACGAATTTAATGAATTGTTGGAGAATTGTCGTTTTGAACTTTCCAAAGAATTGGAATGTGGGATGGGAGTCGCTTGACTCGAGATGACAACGAAGCTGACCCTATCAAATAGTTTTATGAATAATCAAGAACTTAAAGATTTAAGGGACAAGACGAACAGTGAAGTTGGAGGAGATTGTGGAGGCCTTTGAGGAGTTGAAGGCGTAAGTTTACGGTGAAAGCTGTCTTGCACTTTATAGTTTATAGTTTAGGGTTTAGAGTTTAGAGTCAGTTTAATCAGTTTATAGTTTATAGTTTATAGTTTATAGTCAGTTTATAGTTTATAGTTGAAAGTATGGAAGTATTCGGTTATAGAAGGTTGATTGCTTACCAAAAAGCAAAGGAAATCGTCAAACGTACTTATAAGTTATTAAAGAAGTTTCCAGTAGAGGAAAGATATGCGCTTTGTGACCAGCTAAGACGTGCATCCGTCTCTATCACTTCCAACATTGCAGAAGGCGTAAATCGCTTTTCTGTGAAAGACAAGGCTCATTTCGTTGAAATCGCCTTTGGGTCGATGATGGAGGTCTCTTCGCAGATTGAAATTGCCGAAGAACTTGGATATATAACCACCGATGACCGTTTGAGTATGGATACCCTTATAGAAGAAGAAGCAAGGCTCCTTTCCGGCCTCCTTAACTCCTACTCCCAGTCCACCTCGAACTCCTAACTTACTACTATACACTTACCACTGACTATAAACTATACACCATACACTATACACTTTACCAAGGAAGCTTAGTGGCTTAGTTTAATAGCTTAGTAGCTTAATAGTTTCAGGTTTCAAGTTTCAAGTTTCAAGTTTCAGGTTTCAAGTTTCAAGTTTCAGGTTTCAGGTTTCAGGTTTCAAGTTTCAGGTGGGAGGATAAAAGTTTTTCTTCGGGTTGGATGTAACATTTCTGAGTTTTCCATACTATAAGGGTAGAGAATCGTTTCGGAAGGCAATAAAATCGGGAACAATTCGTTGTTTTTGCAGAAATGTTTTGAAGTATGACAATAGAGGATGTACGACATATTATAAGCCGAGGAGAGGGCTATACAATTGAGTTCAAGGATGCAACTGGCGGCATGCCCAGTTCGTTCTACGAGTCTGCCGTGAGTATGTCGAATACTGACGGTGGGGTACTCTTGCTGGGCGTGGATGACGACGGTGTTGTGATGGGGCTTACGACGGAGGCCTGCAAGCACATGCAGAAGGATATCGTGACAGCCTTGAACGAACCCGACTGTGTGTGGCCTTCCATCTATGTGCAGCCTTTTATCGTGAGCCATCCAGAGGGTGAGATTCTTGTGTGCCAAATTGTGGCGAGCAGTCAGGTTCATCAGTGCAAGAAGAGAATTTATGTCAGGGAACACGATGCGGATATAGATATTACGGATAATCAACAGCGAATAGGGGATCTCTATCTTCGCAAACGGAACTTCTTTACCGAGTCGAAGATATATCCTCACCTGACGATGGATGACCTTGACGCTGGACTCTTTGGTAAGGCTCGGGCTTTAATTCGCGGCTACAGGAGCGACCATCCGTGGTTGGCTCTGGATGATGAAGAGTTGTTGAAGAGCTCGTCGCTTAGAGTGAAGGATTTTCAAAACGGAGAGGAAGGACTGACACTGGCTGCAGCACTGGTATTTGGTAAGGATACCACCATTCAGGCTATTTTGCCAGCCTATAAAGTGGAGGCAATGGTGAGGATACAGAACACTGACCGTTGGGATGACCGTCTGATGCCGCCTTTGCGCACGAATCTGATTGACACCTATCTAGGCATGAAGGCTTTTATCAACAAGCATTTGCCGGAGAAGTTTTATATGGAAGGCGACCAAAGAGTTGACTTGCGTGATAAGATATTCCGTGAGGTTGTGGCTAACTGCATTGTGCATAGGGAATATACAAGTGCTTACCCTACGGAACTGCTTATTACAAAAGGGGAGGTTAGGATTACGAATCCTAACCGTCCACTGTTTCACGGGTTTATCAACAGGAATGATTTCGCTCCGTATCCGAAGAACCCGAATCTGAGGAAGTTCTTTACTGCTTTTGGATGGACGGAGGAGATAGGCTCTGGTGTGCGTAATACCAGCCGTTATCTGCCGCTTTATAGTGAAGGTGCTTTGCCCACTTTCGAGGAGAAGGAGATTTTCGTAACCCGGCTTCCGTTAATGCATTATACTTTCGGGGTGTATGCGTTGAAACTCTCTAAATGGCTGTCGTTGCCTGTGGATGCTTCAGAACATCTGGAAAAGGCATTGGCTACCATGGAGGTGCCAGAACGGCTGCACGATGCAACGTTTGAAGACGTTCTGATGGATTTGGTACCAAGCTGGGTGGAAAAAGGTACCAGGCTGCCCGAATTGTTATTTGATAAGCCTCAGCAACTTACGAAAGAAGAAATTGAAAAGGTACCAGGCTGGAATGAAAAAGGTACCAAGCTGCTTCACAAGAAATTGTGGTATGTGGTAGGTGTGTTGGCACTATGCGGACAGCCCACATCGTTAGCACAGCTGATGGCTTTTTTTGACTATAAGAATAGAAAAACGTTCAGGGAGAACTATATGAACCCTTTGAGAAGTTTGGGATTCATTGAACCGACAATCCCTGACAAACAGAGTGCCCCTGATACCAAGTATGTGATAACAGAATTTGGCCGGGCGTTTTTAATGGGGAATCGTTGAGAAGAATCGGGAGGGACTAGTGAGTTTACGGTGAAAGCCATGTTGCACTTTAAAGTTTAGAGTTTAGGGTTTAGAGTTGAGAGTCAGTTGGGGAGTTTAGAGTTGCTTAGTAGTTTCAAGTTTCAAGTTTCAAGTTTCAGGTTTCAGGTTTCAAGTTTCAGGTTTCAAGTTTCAGGATTCAGGATTCAGGTTTCATGATTATCGATAAGAAACTATTTGACGAATTATCAGCCCAAGCCAAGGCTTCGCCCCAGTTGCGCCAGGCTTACGATTTGCGCAATACCCCGGAGGACAACTCCCAGTGTATGCTGAACCGACGATCGAAGCAAGCGCAGAGGCAAAGTTCACTTTGACTTTGCCTTGCAAGGAGGAGGAAACGCGAAGCGTAACATCTTGGAGCCCGGCACGGTGATGCCTATACACAGGCATCTTGCCTCAAGCGAGACAGTGACCCTACTTCGCGGCAAGATATGCTGGCACTTTTATGACGATGCCGGTAATAAGACCGAAAGTGTGATATTGGATGCCAACGGCGATGTGCGTTGTATCAACGTAGAGAAAGGCCGCTGGCATTCGTTGGAATGTATGGAGAGTGGTTCGGTACTATTGGAGTGCAAAGATGGGCGGTATGACCCGAAGCGAACTTATAGCATTGTGAGAGAGTGTGATGCGTAGTAGATTCGCAGTCTTTTCGCAGTAGGCGTTATGACTACCATTATCAACGAACAGTTGTTAGACGAATCAACGAGGCGGGCGCAGAACTCGCCTCGTTTGCGGATGAACTATAACTTTCATCATTCGCTGGATGAACTATGCCACCGTATGCTCAACGCTGTGGAGCCAGGTACAGATGTGCCTATTCACCGGCATCCTACCAAAGACGAATCGTTTGTGATACTGAGAGGCAAGATAAGATTAACAACCTATAACGATGATGGTTCGATTATTGAAAGTGTAGTACTTTGCCAAGAGGATGGCGTTTTTGGTGTAGATATTCCAAAAGGCGTGTGGCACAAGTTAGAGTCGCTTGAATCAGGCAGTGTGATTTTCGAATGCAAAGAGGGCCCGTTCGTGCCGCATGAAATTGAGGGCGTTTTGAAAGTTTAGAGTTTATAGTGTATAGTTTATAGTCAGTTGGGTAGTTTATAGTGGAAAGTATGAAGTACGTTAAGGCGGTTTGGGAGTTTTGTAGTTATTTGTTTTGGCCGCAATGGAAATAGCTTAGGAGCTTACGGCTTACCGCTTAATTTGGCTTACCTCCTACAGAAAAAAATTGACGTTTAAGTATCTATTTGTTTTTCAACTCAATTATCCAATTTCGTACTTCCATATAAAAATGTGGACTTTGAGCTTTTCAGAAATGATGTAAATCATTTTCTGCGGGTTCAACCACAGGGACCCTGTGAGGCTGAAATCATAAACGAATTTAATGAATTGTTGGAGCGTTGTAGTTTTGAACTTTCCAAAGAATTGGACATGTGGGATGGGAGTCGCTTGACTCGAGATGACAACGAAGCTGACCCTATCAAATAGTTTTATGAATAATCAAGAACTTAAAGATTTAAGGGACAAGACGAAACCACTTGGGGAGGAACAGTGAAGTTGGAGGAGATTGAGGAGGCGATGAAAGAGGAGAAGGCTTAGGGGCTTAGAAGCTTACAGTTTGCTGTTTTTTTGTCATGAACCATTTTGATACTGGAGGGGACAGGGGACAGGTACCTGTCCCAATCTTAAAAATCAGCGTTTTGCATACTTATTCCCTCATCCTGTTTTGAGTTGTGAAGGATTGTATCAAAGGTCTGGCAATGGGCAATTTCGCAGTTTCATGTATTGACCAAGGTTGAAATAGTATAACACAAGATGAATGGTGGAAAACTTTATGGTTAACGGGTAACAAGTTAACGGTTATGACCCAAGACGAAAGATGGTTGGTACGATACAATGAGGTGAAAAGCTTTTATTGAACGGGAGCATAGAAATCCATCCAAGCACCGCATTGAAGAACATCTGTTGCTGAACTTCATCAAGCACAACCGCAAACTGCTGAATGCCGGAAAGATGAAAGCGGATAGAGTTGAAAAGTTTAATGAATTGCTGGGGTTGAGTGAATTATATAAGAGGAAGAATCAGTATGAGTGATAATAAGATGAAGATAGTATTTGGTGGAATATGGCAGTTTTGCAGGTATATGTTTTGGCCTCGTTTTAAATAATGACTAAAGTTTAAATCACATAACAATTATGGCAGATTTTATAGATAAACAAATGTGCACAAAGGAGGAAACAGAACAGTTTACTTCTGCAAATATTATGGAGGTGACGGTTGCCACCAATGGATTGCAAGGTGGCGATAGCGGTCATGGTTCGAGAACCTATTTTTCCTTGGAAGACCTTGCCTCAACCGATATGGATATTAGGACTTCGGGTAGAAAATTGGAAATAATGTTGGGTGGCGATACCGAACTTCAAACTTTTATCGAAGCACTCCGCTGGGCTGCCAACACTTTGGAGGAGATGTCGAATCAGGACTAATTGTTGAATTTCGAAAAGGGAACATTTTATCCGACATGGAATTAAACATAGTAGCAGTCTCTATTGACCAGCAGCGTTGTGATGCAAAATACCGTAAGGTGTTGTCAGAAAACTATTATCTGTTTAACGATAGGGTAATTGTCAATGACGATAACAGGATTGTGTTGAATCCTGATTATAAGAATAATTCTTGGTATTTTGGAAAGAACATCAATGTTCAGGCCATAGTTGGACCTAACGGCAGCGGAAAGTCGTCGCTGTTGGAACTTATGTATCGAATCATAAACAATTTCAGTGCGCTCATTGAACGAGGGATGAAACGTAATGCCGCATGGAAATTGCTATTCGTTGACAAATTATATGCTGAACTTTATTATGTGCAAGACGGTTATTTATACTGCATTTCATGTCGTGGCAATGATGTATTCTTTTTGAGTGATTATCATAAAGAACAATATTTCAGTGCAAGTACTTACAGTTATGGCCAATCTAGAGTGAATAAGTTGATGGTGACAGAAATGGCTCAATTGGCCGAAAGGCTTCATTATACCATAGTAACCAACTATTCGCTTCAATCGCTGGTTAGTTCTGACTACCAGGATGAAACCTCGTTGGCTCCTGATGCTAATGGCGTTTTTGCGCCTGAGCAGGAAGGCACTGTGTGGATAAGCCACCTTTATCACAAAAATGACGGGTATCTAACGCCCATTGTCCTAAATCCTTTCCGTGACAAACTTGGCAATATTGATATTGTTACAGAACATAGGCTCACAATATATAGATTGTCTGCTCTTATGCTTTTCTATAGAAACCGTAAAGGTTTTTTTGACGATTATAAATTGAACGACATACAATATAGTTTTTCTCTCCAAACCGTCTATGAAAAGTACCAAATAAGGGAGATAAATGATGACCAATACAAGTCGGCAGTATTAGATGTTGAACATTTCGTACCCGAACATCCTAAATCAGTGATGTCAATCTTGTTAAGCGAGATGGGATTTAGTAATATCAGGCTGGGCAATGATATTATGCGTGCGTCTGCCTTGTATTTAGTTTACAAGATACTAAATATTGCGTCGAAATATCCTAGTTATACTGAGTTTGACCAATGGTCGTTGCGCAGGTTCGATGAAACTGTTTCCTCAAAAGACGACTTGATGTCGTTGGGGAAACTGGTTGACAAGATTTTGAAAGACAAGTCTCACATCACGATTAAAGTAATACAAGTCCGTAATTTACTTGAGATAATCAGGAAAAAAGGAACTGCGCCTTTGGAAAAAGAATCATTCAGCATTGATGAATACCTATCTTTGTTGGATGAACCAGTGGTGAAAGGCAGGAACAAGTTGTTCAATATTATGTACACGCTGCCTCCGTCATTCTTTATTCCGACACTGACTATCAAAAACCCCAACAAAAATGGCGACACCATAGATGTGGCGAAGCTTAGCTCGGGTGAGCGACAGCTGTTATATACGCTAAGTACATACGTGTATCATATCAGGAATTTGCTTTCAATACCAAAGGATAGGGTTGCTTACCGTCATATAAGTTTGATATTGGATGAGGCCGAGATTTGTTTTCATCCAGAATATCAACGGTTGTTTGTGTCACGGCTGCTTTATATGATCAAGAGTCTTAATTTGAACTTGCATTGTGCTTACAATATCATTCTTTCAACGCATTCTCCGTTTATTTTGTCTGATATGCCAAGGGAAAATATTCTGTATCTGGACGGTGGTGAGGCGCAAAAAAGGGAAGACTTCATCAGACCATTGGCGGCAAACATAAGCGATATTCTGTACCAAAGTTTTTTCCTGAAAAATGGTTTTATTGGTGAGTGGGCTAGGACAAGAATCAATGAGATATTACAAAAGAAGGATTGTTGGGAACAGTTATCTTCTGATGAACAGCGTTTTATAAATGAGATTGGCGACGATTATGTTAGGAAACAAATCAAGAGACATCTCGGGGAGGAGGAACAATGAAGCAGTTGCTCCTGACATCAAGAATAAAGTCGATGGCGAAAAAATATGCCAAAGAATTATTTGCAGACAAAAGGTCTGATTTTATACAGCCGGTTGATGGTCTCAAAAATCTGATAATTGATTTGCAAGAGGTGAATGATAGTTTAGCTGAAAAGGATAGTTACATCAAATACCTTGAAACAATAATATTAGACTATCCACGGCTAAAGAACCTGAATATTTCAAAATTTACGACATGTAAAAGAAAGTATGACAAGATATTAGAAGAGAGTAAACTTACAGCAAAGATTAAATACAGGTCTGCGGATTTGCCAAGTATTCGTGAGGAAAGAGATAAGTTGAAACCTGTGGAAGGGGTGTTTTATGAACAGATTGTTAATAGAATGCACTATAAGGATGCAAGATTATATTTGGCTCCTTATATGAAGATGCTGGGTGTGCAAACGTGCGTTTATTGTAACAATTCAGAAGCAGTTTATTCAGATGGCCTGGATGAGGCTTATTATCATTTTGACCACTGGTTGCCTAAGGACAAATATCCTTTTCTTTGTGTTTGCTTTTATAATCTTTACCCATGTTGCAGTAATTGCAATGGCCATAAACTTGATGGGAAGAAAGGATCGTTCTGCCTTTATTCCAAAAATGTCCCCGTTTTTGACCCGTTTGTTTTCTTAATTGACAGAAGTGCTTTGAAAAATGATGATGCACAAACCCTTTCTGTTCTTTTTAATGCAAGAAATAAAGTAGATAACGACTTCCGTAATGATTATAACACGGTGTTCCGTATAGAGCAGTTTTATAATTCGCCCGCTAAAAAGAGAACTTGTCTTCAATTGATCAAACTGATTGATAAACACAAGGGCCATTATCTAACTGCTACCGATGCAAGTGTTCCTGGTATCGCAGATAAAGATGAGTTGTGGAAGGAAGTGCTGGGTGTTGATGAGAACGAGGAGAATATTTTTACTGACGTGAATAAAAAGCTAAAAATTGACACTGCAAAGGATGCAAAATTGATATAAAGTAAACCGAAAAATCAAATATATGAAGATTAGAACCGATTTTGTGACCAATAGTAGTTCGGTGAGTTTCATCATTATGATGGATTTGGACATTCTTGATTGTTTTCTGGAGATGAACGAATCCCTCTATGCCGATTCAGAACCTGTTGTCATGGCTAAAGCACTGAAAGAGTTTATGCTGGAAAATGGCACTCTGTCCTATCTTGAAAATCATGAAATCTATACTTACCTAATGAAATTTAGGGATGACAGTGATGAGGCTTTTTCGAAACAGATGCTGCAAGAAAATGGCATGAACACTGATGTTTCCACCATGACGGAGAAAGAATTGTTCAATTATCTTAGGGGTGAATATCTGTTGGGTAGAAGCCTTTCTGGCATAATGCAAGGTTTGTCAGCCATTCAAGTTGAATCATATTAAAATATGCTGACTCGACATATTGGAGACTATCATTTCTTGGCTGATGCTGAAACAGGAATGACTTTCAGGTGGGGTAAGACATTTGATGACAACCCCTCGTTTGCCCCCGTGCCGGAATTGGCGGATATTTCTATCAGTAACAGATGTTCAAAAGGGTGTTCATTCTGTTATAAAGATAGCACTCCTGAAGGCCATGCGATGACGTATGATGAATACTGCCAGGTCTTGGATAGTCTATACTCCCCTGACAATGGAACTGTTTTTCAAGTTGCCATTGGAGGAGGGGAACCATTGGAACACCCCGACTTTTTTAGGATAGTTGACGAGACTGCAAAAAGGGGTATTGTGCTCAATTTCACTACAAATGGTGGGCTTTTGACACCAGATGTGTTTGCTAAAATAAAAGGAAAGATTGGAGCCATGGCCATTTCCGCTTCCAGTATTGAAGAAATGGAACTTGCCAAACCGGTGTTGAAAGGAAGCGATGGAATTAAAGTGAATATCCATTACATACTGTCGTCGGACTCCATTTCAGAGGCAGTTGGGTTGGTGAAAGGTGAATATAATGATATACTGAATGGAATAAATGCAGTGGTGTTTCTTACATATAAACCTGCTGGTCGAGGAAAGGAGAGTCAAGTGCTAAAAAATGAGGATGACATTGATGCATTTATGAAAGCCATAGTAATATCTAAATGTTCCTGCAAAATTGGATTTGACGCATGTTTTGTTCCGATGCTGATGCAGCGGCAAGCGGTGAGAAAAGAGATGGTGGACACATGTGAGGGTGGATTCTTTTCGGTATATATTGATGAGTACATGAATGTGTCACCTTGTTCGTTTTCTGGTGGCAAGGATGCCTATTCATTGAAGGATTACGATTTCTATGATATATGGCTGCACAAACTGCAGGATTATAGAGATAGGGTTAAAAACGGGTGTAAGCGTATGTGCGCAGTTCACGATTTATGTAGAGGGGCGTGTCCGTATTATCCTCAAATAACAAGTTGCTACCAAAGATGATTGAAATAGATTGGAATCAATTAAAGCTAAATGGCATTTCAAAGGAAATAACCTTTGAGAAGTTCTGCCATCAGGTGGCTGTGGCCAAATTTGGGGATTATGGGCAAATCATATACCCATATAACATGACAGGGTCAGAGTTCTATCTGACACTGCATAAACCTTTGGAATATGAAGGTACTATCTATCCTACTGGTACTGAAATATGTTGGCAAGCTAAATCCTGGTTGAATCAGAACGATTTGGAGAATACTTCTCTTATAAAGAAACGAAGAACTGAACTCAGCAAAGGGTTCAAAGACACTTGCAATGGGCACCCCAATATGGCTTTATGGATTATTTGCACACCTGGTATGGTCAAAGAGGATGCATATAATAAACTCAAGTCAGAATTGGCGGGCATTAACCCGAATATAGGAGTTGACCATTGGCATAAAAGTGTGTTTGAGAGTTTCTTTCTTGAGGATGAGACGAGATACAGAGGTATAGCTGCATTCTTCTTTGGAAAGTTTAAGTTGAACAAAGAGACGGTGACGAGTATAAGCAGAGCTACCCTTGATTTGCTTAAACAGAAGTTTGACGTGGATTTGCATACGGAAACCACTTTTGAGAGGCAGTTGATGGGAATGGTGGATGCCAATATTGCCGTCAAGACTCTTAAGGAAAGGTTGCTGGTTTTATATAAGAGGCTCGAGAACTACGGCAAAAAGTGGGGAAAGGAAGAACGGAAAGAACGAAGAAAAGGGCTTTTCCCGGAAAAAGTTTTGCACGCTTTTGAAGCATACGAATCATTTCTACTTGATTTAGGTGAACAAGTTTGTGCCATCAGTCGCATAAATGATCTTGACGCGATGGTAGGAAAAGGGTTTGAATTGATTAAGGGATCCTATGATAAGTTTAAGGAAATAGCCAATATTTTGAGTGTTGCGATTAAAGCCGACAAAAAGATTGTTGATAATTATTCTTTCGATTATTACACGGAAGACATTAGAGTCATCAAAGATTTGATATATAGTGGATCGGATCGGAGACACTATTCTGTAGAGTATGCTCTTGAGTTGCGAACAAACAGCTATTTCCCCGTATTTGCACAAGCAGGTTATGGGAAAACGCATTTTGCATGTGCTGTTGCAAACAAGTTGTTGAATGATGATTTGCCAGCGTTGCTTATAACGGGAAGCCGTTTTAGACCGTACGCCCGTCCACAAGAAGCCTTGTTGAAGCTATTTGAAGTGGATGGTAGACTGACATTTGATGAACTCATCGAGGCGTTAGACAGCTTGGCGGCTTGTTTTCCCGATGCACGAATGCCTATTATTATCGATGGACTCAATGAAAGTTATCCTTGTGATGTTTTGTGGAAGGAAGACTTACCGCTTTTCATTAGAGCCATAACAAACACCAAACATCTTTTCTTGATAACCACGTGCAGGGAAAAAACAGACTACATTCAGCGCATATACGGCCATAAACAATTTAATGAGGTTGATAACTGTATCTTGCTGAAGGGGATAGAGGATGATAATTTGGCAGAAACCATACGAAAGTATTTTGCTAAATACAAAATAACTGATGCCAAGCTGATAAACAAGAAGATTTTCAAGAATCCATTATTATTGGCTATATTTAGCAAAACCAACGAGGGTGCGCATGGTCTCATCGTAAATGAGTATTCTTTGGCTGAATGCATGAGAGATTACTCAGATAGGTTGGTTGAAAACGCTGCCACAGATAAAGGCAATGTTGACAGATGCGTTTGTCATGACCTGAAAAAAGGCTTGGTTGAAATGGGGCGGTTATTGTGGGAAAGAAATACCCGCTCAATAAATTATTTCGATGATTTTAGACCTGTTTTCAACGATAAGACGGACAAGCTGATTGATGAGGGACTCTGTTTTCAGATAGATTTAAATCTGGATGACAGTGAAGTAAAGTTTACATACGATTTGATGGCAGGCTATCATATTGCAAAATATATACTCTCGACTGCCAAAGATGCCACTGAACTTGAAACACTGCTGAATAAGCCCATTGCATTCAAAAAGCTCTTTGGTAATGATGATAGACTTCACACATTAAGTGAAGACATTATCAAATCTCTTGTTTACTTGATTGCTGAGCGCGACCACAAAGACCTTTTTGATCTGGTGCCTGAAGACGTAGCCTTATCGAAGGTTTTGTCGAATATTGAATTCATTTGTGGAAATGAAAAGGGAAGGAAGTCGCTTGAGAAGCGTTTGGAAATTCCCCTTGGTAAGGAATTGAAAACAGCCATCTGTGACCTTGTAAAGGAGAAGATTCTAGTTTCCCAGTCGGTATTTGGCCTTTCTTCTTTGATGCCGGCATTCAAGCAAATGAGTACGGAAGAATTGGATATTCTCTTCCATTCCAAATTTCTTGGTTATGGTGAAATGGAAGATGTGGCGCTATGCATAAAGAAACATCTACTTGAAGACCTGAAAGCCGATGATGCTTTAGCAGTTGCTTTCCTTTTTTCTGGAACATTTGTGAATGAGCGAAGACGGCAATTTATTCGACAAATCACGAACTATGCGAGAAACCATTTCGATAGTTATTTGCCAATGGCGAAATTGGCCCTTACTATCAGTGACCCGTTTATACGAGAGGCGGTTTATCTGTCAGCCGTGGGTGCTTCCATAACAAGAGGTCAGAGAAAAGAAGTGGAGGAAGCCCTAAAGTTCCTGACAGTCGATATGCGTGATAACCCTACTTCTCATATCGTTTTGTTGGATTTGTTAGACACACTAATGGAATATGCTAGTAGTCATTTTTCTATAGAAACTGACAAATCTGTTTTAGGCCTGTCGAAGCATGATAAATGGCCTAAATTAAAAAGAACGTGGAATAGTAGCTTATATGATTATAGCTTTGAGAAGTTCAGTTTGCGCCCCTATTCAAGTCTGCCAAGAAAGAGCAGAAGTTCGTACACTTCAAATGATTTGTGGTATATGATTGCCCAACGCATGTTTGATAATGGTTATAATGATGATGTTTACGCACAGCGAGAAAAGGAGTTGTCGGATAATATGCGGTTTTGGCAGGATCCTGTGTCAAAAATATCGCACAAACATAGAGACTCTGCACAGAAGGAATTGGTTGGCTGGTTGCTGTTGAATGGTATTATTGACCCGGAATATGAAAACACCTTCCGTACCGATGAAGTTTTAATTGACCCTTCATATCCTGCTTTTTCACCATTGAGATGTTTGGATACCCATTCTTATTTGTGTAGGGATTATAAAAATATCGCATCATGGTTGACAACTGATCCTCTCGCTCTTTTTGACAATAAACTATGTACAGAGTTGCCCAATCTGGGTTTTAAATGGGTGTTATTGAGAGGCTATATGTCACAAAGAAGTGAAACCCGAGATGAAGGAAGCTCTTTATATTGGAGTGTTGAAACAGCGTTGAATTGGAATGCACTCGATAGCCATATGGTTGAAGATTTGGTGTCAAAACATTCGCACATGTATGCTTTCGAGATAGGTTGGCGCGAGTTGAAGACAACAGAAGAGGATTATTATGACTCAGGACTTGGTATGCCATTGTTGAACAAATACGAATTTTCGGAATGGTCGCATGAAAGAGACCGTGTGCCGAATTTTTATTTCATCAACGAGGAAATATGTAGGGAACTGAATCTTGTGTTTTCGTTAGATGACTTGAGCTATTACAAAGGCAAGGATAAGGTGGTTGAAATATATCAGTCCTCTAATTCATTATTCTACTATCTGCGTCAGGATGTTCTTGAAGAAATCTTGGATAAATTCAAGGTTCATCTCGATTTTAAAATATATGCGGACAAAATAGACCTAAAGAAATCTGTTGAAGACGGCAATTGTTATAAGGATTATAAGCGAATGTTGACGTATGAGGATGTGAGAAATACATAGGACTTTATAAAAAAAGGATCAGGGGGACAGGAACTTTTATACACACTTTCGGCACAATATATTCCCTCAAAAATCGTTATCCATACGTAGCGTAAGATGATAACAACACCATAACATGCCACGGAGTGCCAGAAAGGAAAGCGGCTATGGCATCTACCACGTGATGATGCGAGGGATAAACCGTCAGGCCATCTTCGACGATGATGAGGACTGCCGACGGTTTATGGATATTCTTGCGGACTTGCCTTTCCAGCACGACGATGACGGCAGGCTGCTGCCAATACGAACCTAATGAGGCGCAGAAGGCTCTCATCAGGAATAATTTCCCTCCTCAAATAGCAGAGCAGATGTGCAATGCCATCGACGGGCAGGAAAGAGCTGAACACTTTCAACGCCTGTTGAGGGAATATAGCGAGTGGATGCAGAACCAGCAGCGCCAGCAAGAGGCGGTGCAGCGATTTTTGAGGGAGTACTATCATTGATGGTTCATGGTTTAAGGATCAAGATTTGGATAAAGAGTTCAAGTATATGGACAAGAAGTATGACATATTCATATCACACGCAAGTGAGGATAAAGATGCGATAGTGCGGCTATTAGCAACCATACTTGAAAGGCTATCGGTGCGAGTGTGGTATGATGAGTTTTCATTGCAACTGGGTGACAGCCTGACTGCCTCGATAGACAAAGGCTTACAGGAATCAAAATATGGCTTAGTGGTGCTATCAAAAGCATTCCTCTCTAAGAGATGGCCGGAGTATGAATATCGTTCTTTAATGACCAGAGAGATAGACGGGGAGCGGGTGATACTGCCGTTGTGGTACGATGTTACTAAGGAAGATGTTAAGACCTTCTCATTATATCTTGCTGACATCATGGCTTTGCCAATCTCGAAAGACAATTTCGGGAGAATCGTTCCTGCTATCCTCAAAGTGGTACGCCCCGATTTATTTCAGGAGATGAGGATGCGAGGCGTGATGAGAAAGGCTGTTAGTGAGGGAACAAAAAGGGTAGTAAAGATTTCAGAAATAAAGAGTGCGACCACCAAGCAGAGCAAACTGACCAAGCAGCAACTTATCCGGAGTAAGGCTGTCTATTATGGCATAGGCAGGCATCTGAAAAGAACGTTTGATGACTACGTTGACCAGTATGAGTTGGATGTCGTGCCGGAGCGCGAGTTGCAATCGTGGGAAATTATGAATGCCTGTTATCTGGAAATGCTGGAGCGTCACGCGGATGCTACTCCAAGAGATAGAGAAGATTTTTTCAAGGTGCTTCTGGCGCTTAGCATTGGTTATAGTGAACTTGAAAATGTTCATCTGAGCGGTGGAGAGGTTGAGGAATTGCTTGCGCTCTGGAAGGAGAACTATTATGAGTTTTGAAAGGATTGCTTTATGGATGAATATACATTAATGGAACTTAGTTGGCGAAAAGGTGCCAAGAATGTCATTTGTCATTTATTGGCACCTCGGAAAACCATTTCCCTGATTGAAGTGGAGGAGACGAGAAGCTATATGGTGGCAATCGATGGCAGTGTACGTTATTGCTTCACCGGTAATCCGAATATCATGGATGCTGATTCGCAATATGTGATATTGACAGATAGAACGCCAACTAAGCAGAAACTCTTAGAAGGGACGGTTAGGCAAAAGAGATGGCTTCGTCATCCTCAAATGGTGGATCATACTCCAGAAGATGTTCTGAGTTCGTGGACCAATCAGTTTTCCTATAAAGAAGAAGTTGATGAGGATCTTCCTGGACTAAGAAGGCCCCAGTTGGGTGCTCTCCATGCTATTTTAGGCCATTTCCTCTCTCCGACAGATGTGGCAACGGTTGTCCTCCCGACCGGAACGGGAAAAACTGAGACGATGCTCTCTGCTATGGTTGCAGGCAAATGCAAAAAGTTGTTGGTTACCGTTCCTTCGTCTGCTCTCAGAAATCAGATGTACGGAAAGTTTAAGAATCTTGGAGTGTTGAAAGACCCTAAGTTTGAAATCGTTGGTGATGATGCGCTTTATCCTATAGTCGGTGTTGTTAACACTGCTTTTGAGACGGCAGAAGAACTTAATGCTTTTATCGCCCAATGTAATGTGGTCATTACCACAATGCAGATAATTGATTCAGCGCCTCAAGATCAGCAAGATGTATATGTCAGTGCCTTTACAAATGTGTTTGTTGATGAGGCACATCATATTGTAGCCACTTCGTGGAGAAAATTTGCTGACAGATTTCCCAAGAACCGCTTGATACAGTTTACTGCTACACCTTTCCGGAATGACGGTCAGCGACTTGAAGGTAAGATTATATTCAACTACCAGCTAAAACAGGCACAGGAAGACGGTTATTACAGAACTATCAAATTCCTGCCTATTAGGGAATACGATGACGAAAAAGCGGACAGGGCAATCGCTGTAAGAGCCATAGAACAACTTCGGGCGGATTTGGAAGCCGGACATCACCATATACTGATGGCTCGATGCGAAAGTAAACCACGAGCTAGAGCTGTTTATAGTATATATCAGGAGATTTGTCCCGATTTGAATCCTGTAATCATTTACTCTGACCATCCTCAATATAAAGAAAACTATGAAATAATTTTGCGTCGGGAGGCCAAGGTGGTTGTTTGTGTTAACATGCTTGGCGAAGGCTTTGACTTGCCAGAACTAAAGATAGCCGCTTTCCATGACATTCGAAAAAGCCTTCCTGTAACCCTACAGTTCGCAGGTCGTTTCACCAGAACCAGTCGCGATGCTGATTTGGGGAACGCTTCATTTGTGGCCAATCTTGCAGATATAACCGTTCAACAGGAATTGGATAATTTGTATGAAGAAGATGCAGATTGGAATGTCTTGTTGGCAAATGCCAATGATAATCGGATTGAGAATCAAGAAGAATATAAACAACTGTTGGACGGATTCCGTAATGGTGTAAGTTCAAAAATACCAGTCAGCAGTATATATCCTAAACTTAGTGCCGTGGTATATAAAAACTACACGGACACATGGCATCCAGATGAATTCTTGAAGGGAATACGAGGATTTGAAGATATGGACTTCACTTCTTACGATATCAATGACGCTGAGAAACTTGTTGTTGCGGTATATGCAAAGGAACAGAATATAGATGGGATTCATGTAAAGGATGTAAAAACTCTGGTATGGAGTTATCTGGTTCTGTTCTGGGATGAGGATAAGAATCTGCTTTATATCAATAGCTCTGATAATGGTAGTGTCTTCAAAGAAATAGCTAATCATGTCGTTGGAGAGAATGGGCACGAGCCTGTGCTGATAAAAGGCATGGACGTGTTCCGGACTTTCCATAACATAAAACGCACGAAGCTCAGAAATGTTGGACTGAAAGTTTATCTGGGAAAGGATATACGATACCGTATGCATGCTGGCAGGGACGTTGAGAGGGCCTTATCTAACGCAGAATTGCAGAACAGTGAAAAGGCATTTGTTGTTGGCGATGGCTTTGAGAATGGTGACAAGACCTCTATTGGAGCATCTTATAAAGGTCGTATTTGGAGTTTGAATGGAGCAGGAGATATCCTTACCTTCAAGAATTGGTGTTTGGAACAAGGTGAGAAACTTACTAATGATGACATAGACGGGAATCAGATATTGACACAAACGTTGATACCCAAGACTGTATGTAGAGTTCCCAATAGGGCCGTGCCATTTTCTATTGATTGGGATGGAATGATGTGGGATGAAAGGGAAAATCATTTCGCGTTTAACCTGCTTGGCGTAGAATCTCGTTTGTTCAATACAGACATTGTATTACGCGAAGACAATCCTGTACAGGATGATTCATTATTCTTTGAAGTAACAAATGGAACTCAGCGTGTGGAATTCAAAATTGTATTGTTTGAAAACAGACAAAACCCTGATAACGTCTATGCTGATTACCGAGTTACGAAGTTAACTAATGGAGAGGCTTCTATCAGTTTCGGGCGTAAAGTCGTTAATCTGGCTGATTTCTTCTATGATTATCCTCCGACGGTCTTCTTTACTGATGGTTCCAGCCTATGTGGTACGGAATATATTGAACTGAATTCACCGCCTGCTGTTTATAACAGGAATCGGATTGACGGATGGAATTGGCAAGGAGTTGATTTGGCCGTGGAATCGCAAGGTGTGGCCCCCAATATCAAGACTAACTCTATTCAGTACCGTGTCATTCAGAGACTTATGGATGGTGATTATGATATCATTTATGATGATGACAACGCTGGTGAGATTGCTGACGTGATTACACTGAAGCAAGCAGACAACGAAATTCATATTGAATTGTATCACTTGAAGTTTGCTCAAGGCGGCAGGGTGTCTGACAGGATTGGTAATTTCTATGAAGTATGCGGTCAGGCTCAGAAATCTGCAAACTGGAAGTACAAAGAGGCAGAAGATTTTGTTGACCACATGCTGAGAAGGGAGACCAAACGTGAAGGCGGTAATGAATGCAGTAGAATTCAGAAGGGAGATAAGGAAACTTTGGTAAAACTGCTAAAACTGGTAAAGAAAAAGATACCCGTAAGTTACAGTATATACATTGTGCAGCCCGGAGCATCGAAAGTAGGGGCTAGTGACGAAATACTTACATTACTGGGTGTGACAGACAGTTATTTGAAAGATAGGACAGGAATAGATTTGCGGGTTATCACAAATGAGTAGAGTTTTTCTTGTTTCAACTGATGGATTCCTTAAAAAAGAATAATAATACATAAGGAATGCAATAAAATACAGGGAGAATCGTTAATTTTGCAGAATAATGGTCTTAGTGGCCTTTTATGAATGATTATGTGTATAATATTATCGTCGTTTGGATATAAAGCGTCAGGCTGGGAATTGACGGAAATGAGCGCACTCAAGCAAACCAATCTCTTGGTGGGCAAGAATGCGTCGGGCAAGACGCGTACAGTAAGGGCTTTACAGAATGTTACTGGCTTTCTGTGTATGAAATCAGTGGTATTCGGTGTAAAGAGTTTTAAGACCAAACTTGCTTTTATTAATCCTGATGACTCCAATTGGAGTTTGACATATTTGTTTGAGGTCCAAAACGGAGAGGTGATGAGTGAGCAGCTTACTAATAATGAGAAAACACTCATTAAGAGAGATGCCACTAAGACTCTCTTCTATGGAGAAACTATAAACCCTCCACAGGAAAAACTGGTTACTCAGGTGCGAAGGGATAGGGATGCTTACCCTGAGGTGGAAATTCTGATGGCATGGGCAGAGGGCGTTGTGGCCGTCTCTTGTTCGGACATTAATCCGTTCACTATTTTGATGGGGCCGGCAGGTTATATTAATCCCTTGTTGTTTAGCGATCTTGTTAATAAACTGAACAAGGAGGACAAGAAAGCCGTAATAGAGAATGCTAAGAAGTTGGGATATGACATCTCTGATTTGACCCCGATAAAAGCGAACAGTGAAATGAAGCTTGTGGCCGTGAAGGAGCGCTATATTCAGAACGGACTGTTGGATTTTCAATTGTCCAGTGGTATGCTTCGCGTGTTGTATATCCTGTGTTTCTTAGAGTATATCAAACATACTGAAAAACATTCAATGCTACTGATAGATGATTTGGGTGAAGGGCTTGATTATAGTAGGGCTACCCATTTGGGGAAGAAGGTGTTTGATGTGTGTGAAAAAGAAAAGGTCCAGTTGATAGCCAGTTCGAATGATTCTTTCCTGATGGATGTAGTGGATATCTCAAAATGGCAGATTGTCAGAAGAAAGAATAGCAAGTTGACGGTGTTGAACCAGACAAATACACCGGAGTTGTTTAAGCGTTTTCGCATGACAGGACTGAGCAACTTCGACTTGTTTTCGTCGGATTTCATCGATAACTTTTTATCCCACAGTGCGGAATGAAGTATGCGGTGTATGTAGAGGGCCAGTCTGAACTTCTTTTTGTGGCAGATGTGCTGCAAAAGTATTCCGGCTATGACCCCGGGCGTTGCGGGTTTCTGTGCATTAACCTGTCTGCTGATGATTTTGAACGGATGTCGTTTCCTCGGCAGGGTGGTGAGGACTCGGAGAATTATTACCAGATAGTGAACGTGAATAACGACAATTTGGTGGTATCAAAGCTCAAGAAAGACATTCCGGGGCTAATTAGCAATGGCTATAACGTGCTGATGGGCCTAAAGGATGTGTTTGGCCAGGCATACGAGCAGTTGATGGATGGTGAACCGAGAGTGGACAGAACGGTGATAGAAGATATGCACAAAGCTCAATTCGGAGTTATCGGTGCACCGGAAGGCTGCGATTGCCGTCTTCACTTTGCCATTATGGAATATGAGACGTGGATGTTGGCACTGATAGAGCGTTATGTCACTAGTCATGCTAAGGAACTGGCAGATGTTTGTGGGCAACTTGGCATTGACATGACTGAGGATTTTGAGCAGACGGTGTATCATCCCTATCCATTAGTTAAGAATATTTATCAGGCTTGCGGAGAAGACTATGGCAAGCATGGCAGTGAATCATTTTCTTTTCTCTCAACACTATCCGTGGAAGACTATGAAGGACTCCGGCATTCAGGGCGCTGCGCGTCGTTTGCTAAGTTCTTGGATAGTTTGCTAGGTGGACCTTGTCCTCAATTGCCATAAATAAACAGAACATTTAAAACATCGTGGCTCACTACGATGCGCAGAGGTCTCTAATGGCTTCAAGTTCTTGGATGAGCCAAGCGGCAAAGTATGGAGCGGAGTAAAAAAAAGAGTCCCATCGAACGATGAAACTCTTTTCACGGAGAACGGATAATGGCTTCCATAACTCACAAGATCAGGGGACGGTTCTTTGATCCGTTCTTAATTAAGGGATTAAAGTATCCTGTAAGGAATAAAAGTCATTAAGTGATATATGCCGCGACAGGCGAGGAAGGAAGATGTATATGTCCGCACGGACACCGTATATATCGAGAAGGAGGCCGACAAGACTGTAGCTGTGGCCGGGCCGAACACAGAGATTGACGAGCAGGGCAACATCAGACATCAGCCATCATACATCAGACTTCTGAAATGGGTGTTCTGGATACTGGTGGCGATCATCGCCCTAGTACTGCTGATAAGGCTGCTACCAAGAAAGTAAAAGGCTGGATTCCGATGAGGAGTCCGGCCTTTTTTAGTGTTCTAAGGTCAGAAAGATGTTTTTGGGGTGTATTTTGGAATGAGTTGTATTGTTTTTGGCCTGTTTTTTGGATAAAAAATTATTTTTCTTGCCCTATATTTCAGATAAAAGTTGTATCTTTGCACTTGAATTTCAATCATAAAAATGTATGGCATACTATAGGAGACATATTGACAATAAGTTACTTGAGTGGAAAAACTCGGCAAGGCGGAAGCCGCTGCTGATTCGTGGTGCGCGTCAGGTGGGCAAGACGGCTGCGGTGAGGGAACTGGGCAAGACGTTCAAAAACTTTGTGGAAATCAACCTTGAGAAGCAGCCCGACTTGATTCAGTTGTTCCCTGCGAACATCGACGTGAAAAGGACGTGCGAGAAGCTGAGCGGTACGCTGGCGGTGCCCATCGTGCCGGGCGAGACGCTGCTGTTCATCGACGAGATTCAGTCTTCGAAGGAGGCCATCATGACGCTGCGCTACTTCAAGGAGGACTATCCGGAGCTGCACGTGATTGCAGCGGGTTCGCTACTGGAGTTTACGCTGGAGGAGTTGCCGTCGTTTGGCGTGGGCAGAATCAGAAGCCTATATATGTACCCGTTCTCGTTCGACGAATTCCTGATGGCGCAGGGACTTGACCTGTTGGTGGACTATAAGCAACGAGCCACGAGCATGGAGCCGCTGACGGAGAAGGCGCACAAGGACCTTGTGGACCAATTGCGGTCGTTCTATCTGGTGGGCGGCATGCCCGCTGCTGTGACGGAGTGGGTGGAGACACACAGCTACCTTGAGGTGGCGCATGTGCATGTGGACATTCTGGACACGTATCAGGATGACTTCGGGAAATACAAGAAACGGGCGCAGCCTGTGCTGCTGAGGCAGGTGTTGCGGTCGGTGGCACTGCAGGTGGGCAACAAGTTTGTGTGTGCCCAGGCGGCCAGAGACGTTCACTCGTCGGTGGTGAAGGACGCGCTGCATCTGCTGACGCTGGCAGGGCTGGTGACACCGGTGAAGCAGACTGACGGCACGGGAGTGCCGCTGGGTGCTGAGGAGGACGACAGCTATGTGAAGTACCTGTTTTTCGACCTGGGGATTATGCAGACCATGCTGGGCATACCGTCGGCAGAGATACTGCTGGCCAGCGAGGTGGACTTTGTGAACAAAGGCGGTGCGTCGGAGATGTTTGCCGGGCTGGAGATGGTGAAATACAGCGACTGCTTCCAGAAGGCGGAGATGCACTACTGGCAGAACACGGCCAAGGGCAGCAATGCCGAAGTGGACTACCTGCGTGTGCGCAACGGGATAGTTTTGCCGGTGGAGGTGAAGGCCAGCACGCAGGGGGCGATGCAGAGCCTGTGGGTGTTTATGCGCAAACGTGAGCTGCACGAGGCGGTGCGCACGTCGCTGGAGCCATTCGGAGAATTTACCTATGCCGACCCGGAGGCAAAGATGGCCGAGCGTCATGTGGAGATTGTGCCGCTATATGCGTTGAGCAATTTGCGCCACACGCCTGAGGACTATCGCTTTATGATCAGCAGGGAGACGATGGAGCTGGGGAAATAGCAATTGGATATCACTTTCTGCCTCTCGACCGACAAGAACTGGTGAAGCGGGCGGAGGGGATATTGCTGCGCAATAAAGTTTAGAGTTTAGCGTTTAGAGTTTAGAGAGGGTTTAAGAGTTCAAAAGTTTAAGAGTTCAAGAGTTCAAGAGTTTGAGGATATTCGTGAAAATTTGAAGTTTTTTCTGTCGTATTCGCAAAAATTTGTAATTTTACAGCCGTAATTAAATGAAATTTGTGTTATGTCGCAATTAAGTGGACACGGATTGCACGAATTACACGGATAATTTAAGCTCACACAGATAACACAGATATTAGGATTCCGTAAGCATCGAAAAAGACGAAAACCACGAAAACCCCATATCCACAACGGTTACGGGTAACCCCAAAAAACAAGATGAAAGATGGCGTAAGATGTCTGATGGATGTTGTAATAGTGGGAGAAAAATAGTAAAAACCGGCCCCGTGATTGAAAATCTTGGGAATTATGAGGAGTAGGATAATAAAACATAATTTGTTTTCGTTATATTTGCAGATAAAAGCATTTTATAAAACTGCAAGAATTGCAAAAATATTAAATGAGCAGCAGCTTTGAACACGAATTTCTCTAATGACACGAATAGCTCGATTAAATCTCGCAGAAAAAGAACACGAATTTCCATTAATTATCCAAAAATTTTTTTTTGAACACGACCCCCGAAGGGGTGATGAGCACCGCTGAATTAAATATAATATAGCGAATAATTTCTCGAATGACACGAATGGCTCGATTAAATCTTCTCGAATGACACGAATGGCTCGATTAAATCTCGCAGAAAAAGAACACGAATTGCCATTAATTATCCGAAAATATTTTTTTGAACACGAATTTCTCGATTGACACGAATGGCTCGATAAATCTCGCCGGAAACTCCTTAAACCTTTAAACTTAAAAACTTTCGAATCCTTTAAACCCTTTAAATCAGAATACAAATTGGTTTTCGAAAGGATATAAAAAAAGAGGTTCATTACAAAATGAACCTCTTTTTTTGTATCTTCTTTAAGTGTTATTTCACTATCAATTTCCTGACGGTATTGAGGCCTTGGGCTGAAACTCGGACGAAGTAGGTGCCGGCGGCGAGGCCTTTGAGGGGGAGGGTAGAGGTGGCGGCGTTGCCTTCGATAGTGTGCGTCATTACCGTCCTGCCGTTCAAGTCCACAACGCTTACCTCAGCGGTGCCGCTGATGCCGTTCAGCGTCAGCGTGGTGTTGCCGTTGGCGGGGTTGGGGTAAATCGTAACGCGGGCGTCCTCAGTCATCGCGTCGATGCCAATGCAAACCGGAGTTGTAAACGTCACAGTGTCAGACCATTCTCCCCAGACGGTGTCGTTGCACACGGCACGCACGGCTGCAATCCACTCGCCGCTATGGCCGGTAGCGTCAAAGAAGTAGGAAGTGCTTGTCGTAGTGGCGTTGAACACCAACCCAGGAGTGTTGAGGTTTTCGATATTGATTTCATAGACATCTGCCGAGTCGTTCCAGTGGAAAGTGAACTCGTATGCGTGGTCTGCCCAAGGCACTTCCTGTGTGTAGTAAAGGCCTGTTACCGTGGGGCATACAACTATGTCGTTGGTGTCAGGAGGATCCAGCGGACGGGGCAGCGTGCGGCAGCTACCCATCGTGGCTTCGCTGACGTTGTCCTCGCCGCAGACGGCAATAACCGAAAACAGATACTCGCTGTCAGCTTCAAGGTTGCGGACCACGTAGTTGGGCTGAAGCGTTGTGACTGATGTGTCGCCGTAGGCCAGCGTCCATTGTGTCTCGTTGCTGCCTGGCGTCCAGTTGATTGCAATGGTGTCTATGCCAGGCTCAAACGACAGTGCGCCAGGCTGGTGGCAGTACTCCAGTTCGTGCAGCTCAACGTCGTCCAGATAGCTCATTGCCGAGGCGTAGCTGTCTCCGTTCACGATTCCGCGTATCGCCACAAAGCGTCCGGTGCCGCTATAGGCAAGCAGCGGTACGCTGAAGCTTGAGTAGCTGCCTGTGCCAGTGACTGTTACGGTGTCGACGGCCTCAAACGAACTCTCGTTGGTGGGGTCGGACATCACACCGATAACGAACACCGGGTCATCCATCATATTAAAATAGTCTATCTTCACGGCCTTGAATCTCAGTTCGGTATAGGTCGCGTTGATGCTCTCGTCCAATTCGGGCAGGGTAATTATGACATTGTCGAGCAGTCCGGCCGTAAGGTTCCAGTAAAGGCTCTTGCCGCCACCGGGACCGTTGCTGCTCACCTGCGGATAGAACGAGCTGTAGTTGCGCAGACGGTTCCAGCAAGGAACAAATTCCTCGCCGCTACCGATGCCCTCCACGCAGTCCTCAAAACCGTACGTGTAGGGCAGTGTCGTTATGGGCAGACAGGCGGTGCGTACGGTCAACGTTGCCGGCAGACTTGTGTCGCCGGTATAGCACAACTTCTTGACGCTGAACACGTACTCCGTATTTGGCGTAAGCCCCGTGGCTGTGTATGAGGGTATGTAGGTGACCACTGCAGTGTCGGCATATTCCACCAGCCACACCTGCGCGTCGTCGCCGGCCACCCAGGTCAGGTCAATCATCGTCTGCATCGGGTCTGCGTCAAGGCCTGTGGGGATGGGGCAGTAGACAGGCTCTATGCTGATGTTGTCAACCGCTGCGGGCGGGTTTTGGGGCGTATAGTCGTCGTTCTCCCACATAAACATCAGTGCGTAGAGGCCGCTGTCGGTCACTTCGAAGGTGCCCAGATGTGTCGTCCAGTTGCTCTCGCCGCTCATATAGTGGTTTTGCTGGTTCAGGTCTATCCATCCCGTCGGAACGCTGCTGTAGTGGTTGTTGTTGATGGGGTAGGAGCCGGCCTGCGGCAAAGCGTTGGCGGGCACTATGAAAGCGCGCAGGAAGTGGAAGTCGTCGTCGCCCTGGCAGCGCCAGTCGAAGGTGCAGGCATAGTGTGCCGCGTCAAGGACAATGGTGCGGTAGGCATAGCTGACGTTGAAGGCTGCACCGCTATAGGTGTTGCTGGCACCTCCGTCCTGCGACACGTAGAGGGCGTGCTGTCCCTGCGGCGTGTTGTTGGCTGCCGTGCCCACATACCAGCGGTTGGTCTGGCCGGTGCCGTTCAGTATCCACTGGCGGCTTGCAAGCGAATCTTCAAAGTCGCAGAAGTAGGGCAGTGTCGTTACCGGACCGCCTGCCAGTGTGTTGAAGATGCCCGTGGTGACGAGGCTCGTTTCGCCCTCGCCGCACACTGCGGCAACCTCGAATGTGTATTCTGTATTGAAATCCAGGTCTGAAGCCAGATAGAAAGTGTCTTGCACGTAAACCTCGACATTGCCATAGCGCACCACCCACAGGCTCTCCGAGCCGCCGCGGTGCCAGCTGAGCAGCATCTCGTCCTCTGTTGCCGTGGCCGTAAGCTGCTGAGGCTGCGGACACACGATGCGTTCCAAGCTGATGTTGTCGATGGCTGCAGGCAGGTCGGTGCTGGCATCGTAGCCGTCGGTCTCCCAGTAGAATACGAGGTGGTAGCAGCCCGAAGTGGGAACGGTTACAACCGTCGAATGGCTTGTCCAGGTGGTCTGTCCGTAGAATGGAATGCCCTGCGGGTTAAGGTCTATCCATCCTGCCGGCACTGCCGTGGAGTGCGGCGAGGACGGGAAGTTGGGCGGTGTGGAAGAGTAGATGGTTGCTGACGAGGGCGCAAGGAAAGCACGCAGGAAATGGTAATAGCTGGTCGTGCCTCCGTTGGTCCTCCAGTCGCCGTAGGCGCGCCAGTCGAAGTTCACTTGCCAGTCGCCTGCCGTGAGGTTGAAGTCGCGATAGGCGTAGGCACCAATCCAGTCGTCGCCTCCGGTGTTGGTGGCACCGCTGTCTTTCGATATGTATAGGCCGTAAAGTCCTGGCTGTGTGTTGTTGGCAGCCGTACCGAACCACCAGTGCGGCACCTGTGTGGCGCCAGGTGTGAACCAGGCTTCGCGCTCGTCGGCACTCTCAAAATCACAGAAGTAGGGATAGTCCGACACCGGTGCCGCGGTCAGTGTGCTTGCGGTGATGAAGGCAGCGTTGCTCGTGTCGCCAATGTCGCACACCGAGCGCACATAGAAGTAGTATTGTGTGCCGGCCTGCAATCCGGTGACGGTGGCAAAGGTGTCGTTCACCGTCAGCATAGTGCCTGCTCCGGTGCCCGGTGCGAATGTCGTTGTGGCATACTCTACAACAAATGTGGACGTATAGGCAGGATTGTTCCAAGACAGAGTGACCGACGATGTGTCGATGCCGGTCGAGACAAGGTTCTGCGGCGTTGGGCACACGTTCACGGGGTAATCAAAGCGGTAGTAGCGGTTGGTGTCGGGCCAATAGCCGGCAATGAGCGTTGCCGACTGGCCTGATGTATAGTGCGTTGCGGTGTGGTTGTCGTCCACAATCCAAAGGTCTGTCTCGCTGGCCGCAATACCCTGCTGGCGGGTCTGTCCAGGCGTCAGCGGAGGCCTGCGCGATGGGTATACTATCTCTATGTCGCCATTCTCATAGAGGTGCACCTGATAGCGGAACAGCGCTTGGCGCGTTGAGCTGGAGTAGGTTTGCAGTGCATATTCAACCACCAGCACACGGTCGGGTGCCGTGCCGAAGGTCTGGAAGTGCACATACGCGCTGTCTGAGACGTAGCCCGAGCAGCCAAAAAAGACTATCTTGGGCAGGTTCTTGTTCAGGTTGCTGGGATGGAACGGCGAGCCCTGATAGCCGCTGGTGGTGAGGGCGCGCGTGCCGCCCAGTCGCAACACACCTGCCAGAGTGACAGAGAATTGCGAATAGCTTGTGTCGGCAAAAGGAAAGTCAAAACCAATGTTCTCGATATACGAGCGGCGGTAATAGACGCTTCCGTCTACAAGTAGGTTGCGGGTACTGTCGAGCGTGTACCATAGTGAGGGGTCGTGCCCCGTACTGAATTGATAATCGGCCAGCATCTGACCGTTGGCCGATGCCCCGAAAGCCAGCAAAAATGCCAGCAAAACATAATTTCGTGTCTTCATAGCGTTTAATTTTCAAAGTGCAAAAATACAAAAAAAATCAGAATTGTAGGTAAATCGACCAAATAAAGGTGTTTTTTTCATCAAATGGCACAAATTGTCACACAATGTCATACGCCGTTTCCCTCAACATTTGTCCCTTTCACTCCCCATTCACTCCCCATTCACTCCCCATTCACTCCCCTTTCACTCCCCTTTCACTCCTCTTTCACTCCCCTTTCACTCCTCTTTCACTCCTCTTTCACTCCTCTTTCACCTTGGTGATTTAAATAGTTCATTCTTATCAGTGGAAGATGAGTGGGAAATATTTTTCGGTCATAGCCCCTTCGGTTAAAAAAAAATGTGTAAGTTTGTAAATTGTAATCATTTGACAATATTAATACAATTAACTGAATTTTAATATAATACCTATGAAACAGCTTATTGAATGCGTGCCGAATATCAGCGAGGGACGCGATATGAATATCATAAACCAGGTTACGGCCGAGATCGAAAAAGTGGAAGGCGTGAAACTGCTCGACGTGGATCCGGGCCAGACGACCAACCGCACGGTTATCACGTTTGTGGGCGAGCCAAAGCAGGCTTGCGAGGCCGCTTTCCGCGTGGTGAAGAAGGCTGCCGAGCTGATAGATATGCGTCAGCATCACGGCGCACACCCGCGCCAGGGCGCTACGGATGTGTGCCCGCTGATTCCGGTGAGCAACATCACGATGGAAGAGACTGTGGAGTATGCCCACAAGCTGGCTGAACGCATCGGAAACGAGCTGCAGATTCCTATCTATTGCTACGAAAACGCCGCCAAGCTGCCGGAGCGTCGCAACCTTGCCTACTGCCGCACGGGTGAGTATGAGAGCCTCTCGACTCGCCTTGGCACCGACCAGTGGAAGCCTGACTACGGCCCCAACGCCTGGAACGACCACACGGCCCAGACCGGTGCTACGCAGGTGGGCGCTCGCGACTTCCTGGTGGCTATCAACTATAACTTGAACACCACGTCAACTCGCCGTGCCAACGCCATCGCTTTCGATGTGCGCGAGAAGGGTCGTCCGATGCGCGAGGGTGGCAAACCCAGCGGCAAACCGATGAAGGACGAGAACGGCAAGACGATTATGATTCCCGGTACGCTGAAGGGAACCAAGGCTATCGGCTGGTATATAGAGGATTACGGCATCGCTCAGGTGAGTATGAACATTACCTCTATCAAGGTGGCTCCAGTGCATCTGTGCTTCGACGAGGTGTGCCGTTGCGCCCAGAACCGTGGCCTGCGCGTCACTGGATGCGAGATTGTGGGTCTGATTCCGAAGAGCGTCCTTATCGATGCCGGCAAATACTATCTGGCCAAACAGAAGCGTTCGCTTGGCGTCAGCGAGGACGAGATTATGAAGGTGGCTGTCAAGTCGATGGGCCTCGATGACCTTAAGCCTTTCAACCCGAAAGAGAAGGTTATCGAGTTCCTGATTGAGGACAACAGCCGCAAGAAGCTGGTGGACCTGACCTGCACCGGATTCTGCGAGGAGACGGCCAGCGAGAGCCCTGCACCTGGCGGCGGCTCGGTAAGCGCTTATATGGGCGCATTGGCAGCATCGCTGGGTACGATGGTGGCCAACCTGACCGGCGGCAAGGCCGCTTACGACGACGAATGGGAGAAATTCAGCGATGTGGCCGTTCACGGCCAGCGCCTGAAAGACGACCTGCTGCACCTTGTGGATGAGGACACCAATGCCTTCAACAAGATTATGGATGCCTTCGGTATGCCCAAGAAGAGCGACGAGGAGAAGGCTGCCCGCAGCGCCGCCATACAGGAGGCCACGAAGTTTGCAACGGAGGTACCGCTGCAGACGATGCAGAAATCGATGGAGGCTTTCGAAGTGTGCCGCGCTATGGTGGAGTGGGGCAACCCCGCCAGCGTGACCGACGGTGGCGTGGGCGCTCTGGCTGCCCGCAGTGCCGTGATGGGTGCACACCTGAATGTGAAGATCAATGCAAGCAGCTTGAAGGACGAGGCTTTCAAGAACGAGATTCTTGCCAAAGCCGCTGCTATCGAGGCAGCAGCCATCAAGGAGGAAGCAGAGATTCTGGCAATTGTAAATCAGAAGATTGGCCTTTAATAAGGGCTGACATAAGGGGTGTCTTTCCCCCACGAGAATCAGTTTTTTGACGGCTGCCTGTGCAGCGGGTCGGGAAATTTAAATCTCGTGATGATAAGAAAAAGGACTGGCTTTTTTAAGGCTGGTCCTTTTTGTTGTGTCGGCACCACAGAGGGTTGCCACGCCGTGGAGTGGGGGAGATGGCGTCTTCTCCGTGTGGCGTTATTCGGCGATAACGTTTTCTGCTACCGAGCCACGATAGGCGGGGCAGGTCTTGTGTGAGCAGGATGCGGCGACAATGGCAAACAGCATTACTGCGGAAATGATAAGTATGCGTTTTTTCATTATTGTGGGTTTTTATTGTTTTTGTTTTGCATAACGCAAAAAAGTTGGTTAGCGTATGCGACAGTGAAAAAAAAATGTTCATTGCAGAATTTGGCTTCTAATAGACGATTGTACGCCAAGATGTGTATTTATATGGTAGGAGAGGAGATAAGCGATTAGGCGTGAAATTTGTAAATTCACATTTGTATTGTGTTACAAAAATAATCAGTATAATACAAATGTAAAAGTGTGTAATTTTGTAAGATTTACAAAAATATTTAGGGAATATTTGTAAAAGTAAAGTTTTGTGGCGTTTGTATATAATTATATGATATAATTAATTGTCTTTATACACAATAAATGTTTTATTTAAAGCATTGAATTAAGTAGATTATAAATCCAGGGGAATGGTGGGATTAGGTGATTTTACGTATATAACTTATTGTAATATAAGAATATAATAATAATCATTTAAATATTTACTTATGTAAATGGTGGTGTTACAAAAATAAATTTCACTATTCTTACAAATGTTTTAAAATAATTGTGTACTTTTGTAAATCGTTTCGATTTATGATTATAAATGTAAGATTATGATAGACAGGATAAATTTGATTTTAAAGGCGAAAAATCTGACCTCTCGTCAGTTTGCGGAAGAGATAGGTATCCAGCCGTCGGGAATGTCGCATATTTTGTCGGGCAGAAACCGTCCGAGTCTGGATTTTGTTATGAAGGTTGTCACGCGGTACCCTGAGATAGACATAAAATGGTTGACGCTTGGCGAGGGAGAAATGTATGTTAGCCCCTATTCGATGCCTGTCAATGCTGTGGTTTCGGGCCCCCGCAACAACAAGCCGGTTGGCGGTGACGGCGGTTTTACCGTCGAGCCTGTCGAAGAGAAGCACGTCGAATTGGAACCGGAATCCAAGGATGCAACCCTGTTTGACGAACCGGATTTGTTTTCGCAAACAGAGCCGGCACCGGTCTCGGAGGTCAGGCCACAGCCTAACGATCAATCGGAACCTGCCGAGGCCCGGCAGGAGGCTGTCGAGGCTCAGCTGCTGGGTGTGGCTGAGGAGCCGGCCCCTGCAGTGCAGCGTGAGCAGCCCTCTACCCCTCAACTCAACGAGAATCGCGTATACGATTTGCCGAAGCCTGCGGGTGTGGAAAACAAGAATCTGGTGAAGAAGCGCATTAAAAAAGTGGTCATCTTGTATGATGACCACTCATTTTCAGAGTATTATCCGGAGGATTAACGTCCGGTCCTTTGTTAGCTACACCTTTTGGTCGGTGTTGCGTCAATGGACGTTATGTTGTTTATTTGTTTTGCTTGTTGAGGTATTCGATAAGCAGTTCGTCGGACATATCGAGGAGCGACAATGAGGTTTGAATGTCGTTGGCAAGGAAATGGTCGGGGTATTCGGTCAAAAACTCCTGGTATGCCTTGCGGGCTTCTTCTTTGCGTCCGGCATTGTCGAGGGCTATGCCTTTCTCATAGTAGCATTCGTCGAGGTTGGCATAGTCGGGATAGTTGTCGATGACGCGGTCGTAGTAGGTCGTCATATCGTCGATAAGTCCCATTCCGTTAGCCACTTGTGCTGCGCGGTGCAGATAGGCGGCAGAGAGGGTGTCGTCGGGGTAGGTGTCGGCAAATTGGATATATAGAGCCACGAGCTTGTTGCCTTGCGCGGTGTCGATAGCCTCTATCATAGCGGCCTGCATCAGAGGGGCTTCGATGGAGTCTATGCTTTGTGCGAGTTCGTCGCGTGTAGGCTCTTTCGGGCCGCGGTTGCAACCGGCGAGAAGCGTCAGGGCGGCTGCGAAAATGAGGATTCTTGATTTCATAATTATTTATCTTCTTGGTTTGCTTTTAAGTCTGTATTTGGGGTGCACTTTGCCTGCTGCCACTTCGTTGAGTTTGCGCTTAATCATCGTTTTGCGCAGTGAGCTGAGGCGGTCGGTGAAGACTTTGCCGTTGAGGTGGTCTATTTCGTGTTGTGCTACGCGGGCAAACATACCGTCGATGCGTTCCTGGTGTTCGGTGAAGTTTTCGTCAAACCAGTGTAGGACAATGGCTTTGGGGCGCAGCACGTCTTCGTGTATGTCTGGCAGGCTAAGGCAGCCTTCGTTGAAATAGTCTTTCTCGCTGCCTTCTTCGATGATTTCGGGGTTGATGAGTACGTGGCGCTCTTCTTCTTCGCCGTAGGAGTCGGTCTTTTCGTCGTAGGGACGGAAGCCGATGACTACGAGCTGTATGGAGCGGTCGATCTGGGGTGCGGCAAGGCCGACGCCGTCGGCTGCATACATCGTCTCAAACATATCGTCGATGAGCTGTTTGAGGTTGGGGTAGTCTGCTGATATCGGTTCAGCTTGCTTGCGCAGTATTGGGTCGCCGTAGGCTACAATAGGGAGTATCATTGTTTGTAGGATGTTTATGATTGTTGATTTCTTGTTTTCTCTATTTCCTTGGATTGCATATAGTTCTGCAGGATGAGCACCGCGCTGACAGTGTCGATGAGGGCTTTGTTCTGGCGCTGTTTGCGCGACAGGCCGCCGTCGATCATAGTCTGGAAGGCTATCTTCGAGGTGAAGCGTTCGTCGATGCGCTGTACGGGAATGTCGGGGTATTTCTTCTGCAGAGCCGCCACGAAAGGCTCGATGTAACGGGCTGACTCGGAGGGCGTGTTGTCGAGGTGTTTGGCCTCACCTACGACAAAGCATTCGACGCTCTCCTTTTTCAGGTAGTCGTCGATGAAAGGCATCAGTTTTTGGGTCTCTACGGTGGTCAATCCTGTCGCAATGATCTGCAACTGGTCGGTGACGGCGAGGCCTGTACGCTTTCTGCCATAGTCAATTGCCATTATTCTGCCCATTTTTTCGGTGCTTGTTTCGGGCTGCAAAATTACAAAATAATTTGCAAATAACTCCTTTTTGCGCTTATTTTTCTTCAAGAAGATGTAAAAAATTGCTTTTGAAAATAAGGGTGTTAGATGTTTTAAATGAAGAAAAGCGATTTTTTTTTGTATACTTTGCAAAAAGTTAGTACTTTTGCACCTCGAAATCGGAGAAAAAGTTATGTCTCGATTCGGGTCCCTTAGCTCAGTCGGTTAGAGCAGCTGACTCATAATCAGCGGGTCCTTGGTTCGAGCCCAAGAGGGACCACAAAAAAAGAAGCAATACACAGTGTTGCTTCTTTTTTGTTGTTTCATTATAAGCGTATTATGTCGTTCAGAAGTCATCGTTTTTTGCTGGCTGTGGCCTCTTTTTATTGATTTTGATAAAAATATGTCGATTTAATTTTGCCATATCGTTTTTTTGATATATCTTTGCAGTCTCTAATAATAATGTAAAACATTAATTAATAAACTAACAATTATGAATATAGATTGGCAAAACCTTCCGTTTGGTTACGTAAAAACGGATTATAACGTACGTTGCTGGTTCCGCGACGGCAAGTGGGGCGAGATTGAAGTCAGCTCTGAAGAGACCATTAACATCCATATGGCTGCTTCGAGCCTGCACTATGGCCAGGAGTCTTTTGAAGGCTTGAAGGCTTATCGTTGCAAGGATGGCAAGATCCGTATGTTCCGTCCCGATGAGAACGCTGCCCGTATGCAGAACACCAGCCGCGGCATTATGATGCCCGAGATGCCCACCGACAAATTCATCGAGATGTGCAAGAAGGTAGTGAAGATGAACGAGCGTTTCATCCCGCCTTATGGCACTGGCGCAAGCCTCTACCTGCGTCCTCTGATGATTGGTACCGGCATCACCGTGGGTGTCAAGCCTGCCAATGAGTATCTGTTCCTCATCTTCGTAACTCCCGTCGGACCTTACTTCAAGGGCGGTTTCCAGGCTAACCCCTACGTCATCACCCGTAAGTACGACCGTTCGGCTCCTCTCGGAACCGGTATCTACAAGGTTGGTGGTAACTACGCTGCTTCTCTCCGCGCTCACGTCGAGGCTTGCCACGGTGGCCAGTACGCCTGCGAGTTCTATCTGGATGCCAAGGAGAAGAAATATGTCGACGAGGCTGGCGCAGCCAACTTCTTCGCCATCAAGGACGGTGTCTACATCACCCCGAAGTCGACCTCTATCCTGCCTTCAATCACCAACAAGAGCTTGATGCAGTTGGCTGAGGATATGGGCATCAAGGTCGAGCGTCGTCCTATCGCCGTTGAGGAGCTTGCTGAATGCCAGGAAGCTGGTGCTTGCGGTACCGCTGCCGTCATCAGCCCCATCGAGCGCATCGACGACCCCGAGGCTGGCAAGAGCTACGAGTTCGGCAAGAAGCCCGGTCCCATCAGCACCAAGTTGTATGAGGGTCTGCGTGCCATCCAGTTGGGTGAGGCCGAGGATAAGCACAACTGGAACGTTATTGTTGACTAATTGTAGCGACAATACTAATAAAAAAAGCTCCGCGATTGCGGAGCTTTTTTATTATTTGCCTATCAGTACTTATGCACCGATTTTTGCTTTGTAGGCAGCAGCGTCGAGCAGGCTGTCGATATCAGCAGCGTTGGCGGGTTTAATCTTGATGATCCAGCCTTCGCCATAAGGATCGTTGTTGATAGAGGAGGCATCCTCAAGGTTGGTGTTGAATTCAACCACTTCGCCAGTGACGGGCATCAGGAGGTCGGCAACGGTCTTAACAGCCTCGATGGAACCGAAAGCCTCGCCAGCTTCGATGGTGTCGCCTTCGCAGTCAACGTCGACGAAAACGATATCGCCAAGTTCGTGCTGTGCGTAGTCGGTGATGCCAACATAAGCAAATTCGCCTTCCAGTCTTACCCATTCATCATCCTGGGTGTACTTCAAATTTTCAGGAATGTTCATAATTTTTCTGTTTTATTAAAAGTTAATTATTTTACTTTCTTTATTGGTTTTCAATTATATATAGGCGTTGCCAGCAATAGGGGCGACGTCTGTTTCAGATTTCAAAAATACACTTTTTCGTCAGTTTGACAAAATTTTTTTTCGATGTTGAATTTTTTTTCTATCTTTGCGTTGTAAAAGATGGTTCATTCTGAACGCATTTTATTCTTCAATCTTTTAATTGTTAACGAGTTATAATTTATTAGTTTGTTTAAACTAATTTGCAAAATCAGACTATAATTGATTTTCACAACACTAAATCTTATTAATGTATAATATTTCAGAACTCTCTGCAAAGGCTCATATTGAGCTTATAGACATTGCAAAAGAACTTGGTGTACACCGTGCCGACCGTCTTGACGCACAAGAATTGATATACAGAATACTTGACGTACAGGCAAAAAATCCCTCAAACGACAATGCTTCGTCAGACGACGTGTCACGTCAGCGCCAGCGTCACGCACGCATCAAACCCATTCCTATTGCCGATTCGAACGCCAAGAAATATCAGGCGCACAAGGAAAAGATGAACAACCGCGCCGCCGCTCAGCCTGTTCAGCGTCAGGCACAGCCCGCGCCGGCAGAACCGAAAGAGGAAAAGTATGAGTCGACGTTCGACCTTAACATCAGCGACCTGGAAATTCCCATTGTGCCCACAGTGCCCGAACTGGCTAATCCTCGCGATTACCTGCAGCGTCGCAATCAGGAGAATGCCGTTGCCCAGGAGCCAGAGGCAACCGTTGAAACTACACCTGTAGAGGCTTCGCAGGAGCAGCCTGCGCAGCAAAAACGCCGCCGTGGACGTCCGTCGCGCAAGGCAGAAGGTGCCGAGCCTGCGAAGGACAATACCAAACCAGTGGAAAGCACCGTTGCCAACAAGCCGGAAGAACCTGCTGCAGCCTCCGCAGAAACTGCTCCCGTTGCTGCTGCTGAAAATGGCGACAATGGCAAGGAAAAGCAGAAACGCCGCGGCCGCAAGTCCAAGCAGAAAACAGAGCCTGAGGCTGTTAAGAATGATGAGTCCAAGGCAAACAATGAAACTGCCGTGCAGGAGACCGCCGTGCCGGAACCTGAGGCCCCAAAGAACGAGGAGCCTAAAGTCAAGGGCGAACCTGTGATGCAAGAAACGCGCACACAGGGCGATAACGGCTATAACAAGCAAAAGAACAATCAGAAAAACAACCAGAACAACAATAACAACCGCCGTCACGAATTCCCGTTCGAGATAGAGGGTTTTGTCGAGGCCGAGGGCGTGCTCGAGCTTTCTCCCGACGGCTTTGGTTTCCTGCGTTCGTCGGACTACAACTACCTGGCGTCGCCCGACGACATATATGTCTCGCAACAGCAAATCAAAGGCTACGGACTCAAGGCAGGCGACACAGTGCAGTGTACTGTCCGTCCGCCGCGCGACGTGGAGAAGTACTTCCCGTTAGTCAAGGTGTTGAAGATTAACGGACTTAACCCCGAGGACATACGTGACCGTGTGGCGTTTGAGTCGATGACGCCGCTGTTCCCGCAGGAGAAGTTCAAACTGACCGGCCATCCGCAAGAGACCCTCTCGACCCGCATTATCGACCTCTTCACGCCTATCGGAAAAGGTCAGCGCGGACTTATTGTCGCTCAGCCCAAGACAGGTAAAACAACGTTGCTCAAAGAGATAGCAAACGCCATAGCCTACAACCATCCTGAAGTCTACCTGATGGTGCTGCTTATCGACGAGCGCCCCGAGGAGGTGACCGATATGCAGCGCAGTGTCAATGCCGAGGTGATTGCCTCGACTTTCGACGAACCAGCCGAGCGTCACGTCCGCATCGCCAACATAGTGCTTGAGAAAGCCAAACGTATGACTGAATGCAAGCACGATGTGGTCATAGTGCTCGACTCAATTACTCGTCTGGCGCGCGCCTACAACACCGTGCAGCCGGCGTCTGGCAAGGTGCTGTCGGGAGGTGTCGAGGCCAACGCATTGCAGAAACCCAAGCGCTTCTTCGGTGCGGCACGCAAGATTGAGAACGGCGGTTCGCTGACCATCATAGCCACTGCACTGACGGAGACTGGTTCGAAGATGGACGACGTTATCTTTGAGGAGTTCAAGGGAACCGGCAATATGGAGTTGCAGCTTGACCGCAAGCTGGCCAACAAGCGTATGTGGCCTGCCGTCGACATCGTTGCATCCTCAACGCGTCGTGACGACCTTTTGGTGCCGCAAGACATCCTGTCGCGTATGCAGGTTCTGCGCAACCAGCTGACCGACCTCAACCCTGTAGAGGCAATGGAGATGCTGAAGCGCTTTATGGCCAACACCAAAGACAACGAGGAGTTTATTTTCTCGATGGACAAGTAGCCGGAGCGCAGGCTTCCAGCCTGCAAGGAACAGGAACGCAGGCTTCCAGCCTGCAATCAATCCAATAGTTGTTCTTAATACAAGTAAAAGTAAGAGTTGATAATAATATGAAACGAGGATTTGGCAGTGACAATCATTCGGGTGCAAGCCCCGAGGTTCTGAAGGCTATAGCCGAGGCAAATGTGGACCACGCGCTGGCTTACGGCGACGACGAGTATTGCTCAAGGGTAGGGGAGTTGTTCAAACAGACCTTTGGCGAGCAGGCCTCGGTCTACCTTGTCTTCAATGGCACCGGAGCCAATGTGTTGAATATCGACGCGATGTGCCGTTCGCACAATGCCGTGGTATGTGCCGAGACAGCGCATATCAACGTTGACGAATGCGGAGCGCCTCAGCGCATCGTTGGCTGCCGCCTGCTTACGGTGCCCACGCCCGACGGCAAGCTGACGCCCGAACTGGTCAAAACCCAGCTGCACGGCTTCGGCTTCGAGCATCACAGCCAACCTCGGGCCATATCTATTTCGCAGCCTACAGAGCTCGGCACGCTCTATACAATCGACGAACTCAAAGCTTTGGCAGACCTGGCCCACAGCTACGATATGTACTTGCACGTCGACGGCGCGCGTCTGGCCAATGCAGCCGTGGCATTGGGCTGCACGTTCCGCCAGATGACCACCGACTGTGGTGTCGACTGTCTGTCGTTCGGCGGCACCAAGAACGGCCTGCTTATGGGTGAATCGGCTGTAATACTGAACCCCAAGCTTGACGTAGAATTGAAATACCGCCGCAAACAGATGGCGCAGCTCTGCTCAAAGATGCGCTTTATGGCAGTGCAGTTCGAGGCTTATTTAAACGGAGAACGGAGAACGGAAAACGGAGAGCTGGTTCCTTTGTGGCGTAGCAATGCCGAGCACAGCAACCGTATGGCGCAGCTGTTATACAGAGAGTTGCAGGATGTTCCGCAGGTTAAGGTTATGTACCCTGTGCAGGTCAACAGCGTCTTTGCCAAACTGCCGCGCGAAGTGTGGACCGCCCTACAGCAAGAGTACTTCTTCTACGACTGGGATGAAGCGGAGAACGTGGTGCGCTGGATGTGCTCGTTCGACACAACCGAAGAGGACATACACAACTTTGTTGCCGCCCTGCGGAAACTCGTGTAGAGTAGTCGGATAAAGACCGAAAAAGAAAAAAGCGAGACCCTGACGGGTCTCGCTTTTCGTTTGCCTTTCATCGTACCAAGTCCGCTCGCTGTCCGTTCGTTGTTCAGTTGTTACAACTGGACAATGAGCGGACTTGGTCCCTTCCAAAACACATATTTAAATAGCGACGGCAGAGGGTATTTCCCGGTTTCAAACCTTTTTTTCACTTAACACATTTCCACATTCTTTTTAATGCATTAACACATTATTAAAAGCGCATTCCCATATTCTTAAGGTGCATTCCCGCATTCACTAACGCATTAAAACATTCACACGTTAACACATTCTATTATTCTTACTGAATCCCACTCATATCAACCGAATACAAAATGTCATCCATCATCTCCTTGACAAGAAAAGCAACCATATATATAGGGAGATAACACACATTGTTGCTGACGCTTACATTGTCGTGACAAAAAACAAATGCCTGTGGTATGGCGTACTCGGTATTCTCCATCACATTCGACAATGCATTGTGGCGCTGGTAGTCCTTGCCTGATTTTACCTCAATAGGCACAACATATCCGTTGCGTTCAATAACAAAGTCAAGCTCTCCTTGCTTTTTACTGTTGAAATAATACAGGTCATATCCGTGGGCGTGCAGTTCTTGTGCCACCACATTTTCGAAGATGGCTCCAAAGTTGATGCTCTTTTCGTCGTTTATGATACGCAACTGGATACCTTCTGCATATTGGCTTGCCAACAAGCCAATGTCATTTTGGAACAGCTTGAAGAGATTCCTGCTGCACGACAGCTTCAACGGAACAACTGGCTCTCCCACATTGTAAGTTGGCAAAGCAACACCTGCATTCTTTAGCCATAGAAAACTGTTCTCATATCGTGTGAACTTCATATTCTCATTCAGGTCCTTTAATATGAAACGCTTGTTTTTGGCATTCAACTCCGACGGTATCAAATCGAATATTTCCTCTAAGTATAGCTTGTGGTTTCTGTCATATTTTGCGATGTCGCGTTTATATAGTCTCACAATGGCTTGCTGCTCGGCCATCACCTGCTGCAAGTTGTGTGTGTCGACATATTTCTGTACGGCAGCGGGCATACCTCCCACAATAAGATAAAGCCTGAACAATTCCATCATCTTGGAATGAACAAAACCATCGACCGGCTGTCTTTTGTCAAAAGATAACTTCAAACTGTCCATAACCTGTTCCGACACCCCCATAGCCATAAAAAACTCTTCAAGGTCAAGTGGGAACATTTCTTTCACATCCATATATCCTACTGGTTCGGAGCGTAGGTCGTTCAACTCGACACCAAGCAGAGAGCCACTCATCACATAACGGTAGCTGCCTTCATCCACAAGAAATTTTATGGCTGTCACTATCTCGGGGCATTCTTGCACCTCGTCGAAAAAGACAAGGGTCTGTCCCTTCACCAAAGGTGTATCGGTCAGCAGAGACAGCCTGACAAGGATATCCTGACTGTTTTTAGCCCCTTTTAATGCATCTGCAGCTTCAGGCTGGTTGATAAAATTTATCTCTACAAAATGCCTGAAATGAGTCTTCCCAAACTGACGAATTGAGAAAGACTTTCCCGTCTGTCGTGCACCTGTAAGCAATAAAGCCTTCTTTGAACGAGTAAAGAAATCATCTAAATAACTATCAATCTTTCTTTTAAGCATAATATTGTCCGATTTTCCAACTGCAAATATACGAATAATGTCCGATTTTCCAATATTATTTTTTATCAAAATATCACTTTTTCCATAATTCTGTGCCTGCATTTTCGTGGTATAACAATCCACCTACTAATGTATTAACTAACACATTAACACGTTAACATATTCTTAAAGCGCATTCCCACATTCAAGATTATTGTTTCTTCGGTGATCCTTCGGCGATGGTTTGACGATAGCTCGATGGAACCTCGTGTATTTTCACTAATGCATTAACACATTTGCACATTTACGCATTTTCCAAAGCATTTACACATTAACGCATTTCCACATTCTCATTATTGCAGGATATTCTGACTAATCCACTGACGGAAAAACGGATCTTCCACCTCGTAATGGGTGCTACGCACAATAAGGCCGGACTTGATCATTCTCAACAATGAGCTATAGGAAGTACTCGTTGCCTGATTTCGATTCTGCAAAGGTTGCCTGTTTAGCACCAGTTGTTTAAGCGTAAACCTATCAGTCCTGTTCAGATTCTGCCATAGACGCTCATAGTCTAGATCGTGCATAGACACAAGAGCGTCAACCGCTTTTCGTACTACATCATCATTGATTTTCTGATATTTCATCATCTCCCATACCTGCGATGACAACTGCTGTGTATAGTAAGGGTGGCACGCGGAGAATCCTAATATTTCCTCTGCCACCAGAGTGCTTTTGTTGGGAAGCCGTTCGGTAATATACGTAAGGAAGTCCTCGTATGGGATTTTTGGCAAACGTATCATCTGTCCGAAATGGTAGAATGGCGATGTTTTTTTCTCGAAGATGGCTTCCATCATCGACTCCTGACTCCCGAGAAGAATATAGTTCAAATTCTTCTGATGTTGCATTAACGACCTTAGTTGTTTGTCAAACCCCTTCTTGATTTTGGTAACCTCTTGGAATTCGTCAAGCACAATAATCAGTCGGTTATCGGGCGAAGTCACTTTGTCCACCAAAGCCATCGCATCTTCCAACAAGACTGATGAGTTGGCCGTAGGCTGGAAACTAACTTCCATAGCTCCAGTCACTGGATTGGATGAAATCATAGGTATTACGCGGAAGTGCGACATAGAATGACGTACTTTCTCCATCGGGAACCGTTTGAATATAGTTCTCAATAGTTGTGCAGCAAAGTCATCCACACTAAGCACATATTGTAGGTCCAATTGAAGGATTGGACGATTGGTCTGGGAGAGGACACGCTGTACAAGACTACTTTTCCCATAACGGCGAGGACTGATAAGCACAATGTGGTTTTCGCTGTTCAGTTTTTGTGTTAGTTGAGCCGTTTCCGCCACCCTATCAGTGAAAAAATCACCTTCTACAATTGTTCCGAACTTAAAAGGATTCATATTGTTAGCATTTTATAATTGCGAAAATATTCGCAACGAAATTTTTCGCAAAGATACGAAGTTTTTTCAAATCATAAAAAAATTTTGGGGGCATATACGAGAATTCACACATTAACGCATTCATTTTAACACTTTCACACGTTAACACATTCTTAAAGGCATTCCTTTCTTTATCCCTTCTTCGTGGGTTCTTCGATCCTTCTTTGTGTGGCCCTATTCCCTTGGAAGATATGTTAAAATGAAAACCGACATTTATATAGAATAGTCGTAAGCTCCACTTGCATACAATTCATAGTGGTTGTGTCGTAACAAGAATTCTGATCTTATATTTTTAAAAAGTGCATACTTTTCTATTAATGGCTTGAATTTCTCATTACCATAATCGGACAAACCATTGTAAAACAACATTAACAATTCGTCTTTTGACAATTGTGCCCTTAGCAAACATAAATAATTGTATTTCTCAACGTTTGTTAAACATTGGGACTCATCGACAAGCTTAATTATTCTATAAAGATAGCGAAAGTAATGGTCTAATATTCCATTGAAAACATACGTGTAATAACATTGAAGGTATTTTTCAATTGAATCTTCTAGTGTCAAACGATTGTCAACATATGCTTTATTCTTGATTTGTTTATATATTACAGACAGAACATTTCTACCTTTATATTCGACATTTACAAGTTCGTATCTCAACTCATTTACTATTGTTTGCTGCAGTTCCAACATACTGAAGAATGTATTTTCAAACCGCTGTAGCATGATTGTCTTATTCTGTTCCTTTAATTCTTTATTGGTTTGAGCTATCTCTTCTTTTTGTAATTTCAATGCTTCAGTTTGTGCTTCAAGATCCTGGCGCTGTAATTTTATTTCGTCTTTCTGATTCTGCAAATCTTCACGTTGCTGAAGCATGGTTACAATTAGTCCGGCAAAAGCTAATCCGGAGAACAAAGCGCCAATAAATCCAAACATGTCTCCGAATTGTCCACGTTTCTCAGAATCCGAAGGAAATATGCAGTACATGAAAAGGATGTATGCAGTACAGATAACAACCACGACTAATATTGCTATCCAGAATACCCTTTGGGGATTTATATTACCTTCTTTATCTTTCCTTTTTGACATAATAGTACGCTTATAAGAACATTTTTCAAATAGGATGAAATAAAACCTCACCGGTTTGGGATGCTCGCTGTTTTTTTCTATAAAGTAAATCTGTGAGGCTAATTCTCATTTCTAAAACATTTAAAATATCCTGTGCATCCATAAGGATAACGTCGTCCGCGGTAAGGTATTCAACACATTCTTTTGAAAAACCATTGATTGAGATAAAAAGGCCAAGTGTTGTTTTTAGTTTGCTGCGAACTTTACCTTGAAATGATTGGATTGTCGATTTTGGTACAGGGACTTCTACCCATTTCGCTTCTATCAAATAATGTTGATTGTCGTGAACAAACGCACCATCAATTTGTTCTCCCTGTGCTTTATATGAACATTTGGGATCCAAATCATATAGAACAAATAACCGATTTAAGAATTTTTCAAACTCTAAACCTCTCTCTTGGTGATTAGAGTGTATTGATAAATCAAAAAAAATATTTTTTAAATTGGTCAATTCGTCTGTGACAGCCTTTGTGTCGTTTATTAGTGCATCATATCTCTTTTTGTTCTCTTGTATTTTTTGCTTTTCCTGTTGTATTTGAAGGTATCCTTGTGTTTGCTTTCTTAATGCTTCAACACTTTGTTTGGCTTTTTTTACTTTTTGAGCTCCGTCCTCCCATTTTTCCAAATGACTAAAATCCGTCATGTCCGTAACTGCAAAAATTAAGGAAAGCAAATCCTCGCCATAAATATCTTGTCTTTCTGCCATTCGCATTACGATGTCTTCCGCAGTCTGCCTTTTTACTTGGTTAAAGTCTATGGTAGCAAGGAAGTATTTGTTCTCGATCGATTGATATACAAATTGTTTTAATTCTTCTTTCTTCCAATATATATGAGTCAGGGCCTCTTTTAATGCCAATATTGCAGCAGGTGAAATTTTTTTACTATTCATTTTCTTTATTTTTTGCAAAGATACAAAGGAATAGACTATTGACAAAATATTTTTATCAACAGTAAGAAATAAATGATTTACTAGAAATCAATTATTTTGTTCAATAATTGTGTTTTCTTCGGAGATAAGGGTGCTGTCAAAAAAGTTGTTTGCCTATTATACTTCAATTCTCCACCACGCCGACAACAGAGTCAATATTGTACACCACAACCCATACTCCTATATTTCGATATATTGAGTCTAAGCCATTCCCTTTTGATGTTTGCAGAACATCCCGTTCCTGTTCTTCATCAAAGTATATCTCATGAGGACAATCTTCATTGAGATGGACAAGCATAGCATCTCCGTCCTTGTCGCGGCTCTTGTTGAACAGAATGTATTTGTATGATTTTAGATAGTATGGGAAAACATCGTTGTTACGAGCATACACGCTAACGGTCTTTCGCTCATGTATTGGAACAACACTGTTGTTTAACTTTAGCACACCGTTTTCCGATTCAAGATAACGAGTCGAAGTTCCTTCCGTAATAGCGCACTCGTATATGTCACGTTCCTCGTTCATTATCTCCGAAAAAACGTTGTCGTCACTCAATGTCAACTCCAAAATATCGTCGGGATTAATCCCTCTGATTAGTTCCGAAATATCTGTCCTATTGACTATCCGGTGTTCTGTTCTTTCGCTTACGGTATATATAACAGGTTCGACTTCGTTCTGGAGATACAATGACGGCCAATAGAACGGTGTTCCTCGCCAACCCTGCTCTTCTGTACCATTTTCTTGAAATAGCATCAAAACAGGCATTGTAGTGCACTTCTCTCGTGCCGGCTGCAAGTCTGTACGACCGTCTTCGGGAACATCCATAAAAGCCCCATCTTGTGCGATTCGTTTCAGGTTACGATTAGTTCGATGCAAACAAAATAGTTTACCATTGGTTTTCTGTGTGGCGTATTCGATGCAACCGATCATATCGTTTACTTCCCATTCCAGACCCTTGTTGTTGTCAATTTCGCGGTCGTAGATATATGTGGAACGAATCTTTCGTACAATATCTATTGCCAAATCCTTGTCAATTTCGAAGAATCCGTTGACATCCCGATTGGCATAGGCTGGTAAAGCCTCAATGGTCTGTCGTATTTCCTGGATGGTTTTTCCAATGGTCGATTTGGGGCCAGTTTGGAAACCAATGGGAAGAATACGCAAATTGGGACGTACCACAAGCGTATTTGACACCTTTATTTTCTGTGAAGAGCAGGGTTTTATTCTGTTGTCCAATCCAACAAAGACAAAATCAACCGATTTATCCGATGAGCAGACAAATGACTGGCGCAGCTGCTCGTCCAACTCGTTCATCCGTGACATTATGCCGTAGATGAGATTTGATGTGTGGAACATTGACACCGCCATATCTTCTTTATCACGAGCCCCGAACATTCGTGCATGCTGCAAGACAGCATCCTGCTGGAATGTTCTCGGAGTACGTCCATAGAAGAAGCAAAGCATATTGGAAATTGTGATACCGCGGTCTAGGATATTGCCACCAATGAATATATTGGCGCTCTGTTCAAGTTTCAGCTGCCCATCCTCGTTTAATAGGACCTTTACATCATTATTAGAATTGACGAGACGGACATTATAGTCGCCGTCATCCAAAATCTTTGTCAGAACCTCTACAACCTCATCTTTTGTTGGCAACTCGACGTTTATCACGCCTTCTCTACGTCCATTCTCATTACTCTCCTGAAAATTGTCGTATATTGCATCTACAACCGGACAAATTCTTGCATCATTCCTATAACCAGCTTGGAAAACCTTATGAATTTCAGTAATGAAACGTTTTATTAAATCGCCCTGCCATTGATGTTTTGATTTTTGTATCATCACATGGAACACGGCACTCGACCGATAGCTTCTCCCATTCTTTCTCTCCTGTATCATGCGAATGGCAGTTGACATGAAATATCCTACAATAACATACCGCAAATCTTCAATGTTCTTGGATTTAATATTGTTGTTTAGATACTTCTCGTTTTTTCTACTGAGAACCTCAATACACTTGGGTTTGATTGGATGAAACAGGTGGCAATACAAAGACTCCGGATTACGAGCCTCAACAAAATACTGTTGCCCGCCAACGTATTTGTCATGTATGGGTAGCAGTGTGGTGAAACGGGGCTTGAATGGTGTCGCCTTTCCATTCACCAATTGCACATAGCCGTCTGGCTGCAAATACAGAGAATAGGGTGTTGCCGTCACTTGCAGGTATCGGTAATATTCAAGCAACGAGCAGAATTTTTCAATTTGGGAGGATATTTTAGCCAACGTAGTTTCTGCATTCTTCACGCGGTAGTTCCTGCTGGCAAAATCGGCTTCGTCATCTACAATCAGCACTTTCTTCTGAAGTAACGCAGGCGAATCCTCTTTAAACAATTCAATAAGGTGCTGCATATTATCAGCTTGTTTCATGCAAACAATAATACGTTTTGCGCCATTCCTGTTCACTTGGTTTGCAGACAGACCACCTCTTTTGTGTAGATCTTTAACGTCATCCACTTCGACAATCAACGGTTGGTCGAGACGCTCTGTTTCCTTGAAGTGTCGGAAATCATATCGAAGGCGTTCGATGGTTTGATAGGCCAATGTGTTTGTGCCTTTCGTAAAAACAACACACACATCAATGCCTTTGTCAAACGACATGCCGATGATATTCTCGAAAGCGTTGGTCTTTCCGCATTGGATTTTGCCGAGAAGCAGACCTGGTTCTTTGGCATTGGGTGTATCAACAAGAAGATTGTCAACTGTATCTGTAATACACTTGACCAATTCGTCAGAGTATGGGAACTTGCTGTGTCTTTTCAGCGTTTCATACACAGAAAGCGCCTCACTACTGCCTGAAATAAAGCGATTCAACTGCGTGGTTACCCAATCGGGTATTGGTGTACCCATTGCATTTAGAGTCGCTATCGCGGCTTGACATTCCTCTAAGGTCCGATACTCTACCATTGCCCTACTTTATTATCAATTTGTCGGTGGTTTCGCCAATTCTCACATAATATACTCCTGCAGGCAGCAAACTAACATCTATTGTCTCTTTATCAGTACTGACAATCCTTTTCATTATAACCTTCCCGGAATTGTCAATAATGCTTATGGGCATGAAAAGCATTCCTTCCGAAACAAATATTGTAATTGAAGAGCTCGCGGGATTAGGGTAAATAGAAAATACCTGTGATGCCTCTACCCCTTCTATTCCTACACTTTGCGTCAAGAATAAACATACAATGCTGTCGCAGCCATCTGTTGTTTGCAGGGTATCGTAATACACACCTGCAGTTGACACATTGAAGCCATAATCCGAATAGGTTTCACCCATTCCTATACTCGCATGTATATATGTGCGATAAACAGGGCAAGGAACAATTGTGTCGGTTACATAAATTGTATCATGAACCACCAATGTGTCAATATAAACAATCATGGTATCAACAACAATGGTAGTGTCGTGTACGATTGTTGTGTCATGTACCAGCAAGGTGTCAACAACAATAATTGTGTCAGGATAAAGAACAGTATCACGAATAATCAATGTATCCACGCTTGGGATAACTGTGAGCGTCAATGTCAGAAGACTGTCACACCCTGCGTGGGTGTGCAACAGTTTCTGATATACGCCCGATTGGGTCAAGGTACTATCCACAAACTGATAGCTTTGTATATTGGTTATTGTTGCAGACAAGTGTTCAGAATACGTAGGATCAATAGCCAACTGTAGGTGTACTACACTATCGCATCCGGCAACCGACGATAGAATCTGTGAATAAGTGCCTGCCATTGAGGTGTTGAAACCATATTGTGCATATGAATCTCCCTGACAAATGTTTGCTACTATTGTAGTGTCAAAAACCTGATTGACCGTCAAGTTTAATCTGACAATGGAATCACATCCTTGTATACTTTGTAGATGTTGCACATACTCTCCACTGGTGTTTTCATTGAATCCATTTGATGCGTACACTTGCCCGTTGCAAATCTGCTCAATCAGAGTATAATCGTATGATGGATTGACTACAAGTTGGACGGTTATCATGCTGTCCACGTACTGGTCAATGTGTATTGTGTCGTGGTAGGTTCCAAAAACAGATGTAGAGTGTGTTCCATACACATATACTTCCCCATCGCATATTGTATCTTGTATGATAGAGTGACGGCAAGTCTCTTTCACATTGGACATCCCGTTCCACCACGGGTGTATTTGATATTCTTCCAAAGTACCACATGGAACAATTTTTTCTATACTGGAAGGAACGCCACTAAATGTTGTTTGATATATGGTAGGTGGATTCTCTGGAAGAGATACAATTCGAGAAAGATTGGTATTGTTATAGAATGCATATTGTCCTATGTTTGTGACTGTAGACGGTATCACTAAACCTTCTAATCCGCAGTTACGAAAAGCAGAGTTTCCTATATGGGTCAAACCTTCAGGGAAAATAATATTACGTAGTTTGGATTTTGCATTCATAAAGTATTTTGGAATCCTTTCTACTTCGTCGCCAATAACCAAATTGGAAATACTATCACTTCCATTAAACAAGTAGTAGTTGGAGAGATAGCTAGCATTTCGAGAATTGTAGACAATATTATGTAGCTGTGAACAATTATTGAAGGCTCTATCCCCCATTGCCTCTACATTGCGACCGATAGTGAGACTGTATAAATTGGAACATCCATCAAAGGCTCTGTTACCAACTGCTTGTAAAGTATCAGGTAGAGCAATCGAGAAAAGTCCAGTACATCCATAGAAGGCAGAGTCTCCTATGGTTTGCAGATTGTCTGAAAAGGTGATGGATGACATTCCAATACAACCCATAAATGCATTATTCCCTATTTCTTTTACATTGCCGGGGATAATTATTTCTGAGACATTAGCACAATTAGTCAAGAAGTTATCTGGTATTTTTTTGACGCTATCACCTATTGTTACCGTTGTCAAATTGCCACACCCACCAAAAAAAGTTGTCATTGAATTGTATAGATATCTTACTGATGCATTTTTTGCATTCCAATGCACTTCTGTTAATGCACTTAAGAAGTTTAATGCACCATATGAGATTTCTTTTATTGTATATGGTATTGTTATAATCTGTATGGTGCTGTTAGCATACATATTCCCAGTGCCATTATTTCTATAGCCCCACATTCCATTGCTATAACTGATAACTGCTGCACTCGAATGCCAGTTACCTATGAAATAATATCCATAAATGGCATTAACTGTATATTCTACACTACCATAATTTACTGATGGAGGAATATTACAAACAGGTGTTGTGCAAGAATACACACCACAAGTAGAATCAGATGTTATTGTATAACCAATTCCATTAATTGTGAATGTTTGTGCCTGCAAGGACAATCCTAATGTCAAGATCACTAAAAGTATTGTTGTTCGCTTCATATGTATCAAATTTTCAATTGCAAAGATACACAATCTTTCTGAAATGGCAAAATAAATGTGTTACGGTTGGACAAGCAGACAAAACTACCTGTCTATTCTGTCTGCATCAAATTCGAAGTTCAATATTTTAGATTTGCTGTTTAGCGTCACTTCGTAAATAAGATATCTGTTTTCCATCTCAAGAAGTGTGTGCCTTTTCTTGTTGGCGGATTTGCAAATGATATAGTACCTTCCGTAGGGTACGTTTATGGCATAGTCACCATCACCCGTAATCAAAGCCTGCTTTAGAATGCATTTATTCTCTTCGTTTTCTATGTAGAGACGTTGCAACAGGATCTCTCCGGAAAGTGTCAACAAACTATCCTCCCCAACAAAACCGCTAACCTCCATTGACTTTTGATATCCATATGCGTATTTTGCCAGTTTCCGGTATTGAAGCCACCTTTCGCATTGGTCTTGGTATTCAAGCCACAACCTCGTTGGATACTTCTTGCTTTTGGGGACAACCCATACTTCCGCTCCCACATCCGGTTTCCATCCAACAAAATCGTTTTGATAATACCGAACAACGCCTTGGACTTTACAGGTTTGAGCAATTGTATTACAAGGGATAGTGCACATTACAATTAGTGCGGTAATTGCAACAATTAGTGTTGCCTGGTGTAGATTATCTTTCATCATTTTGAAGTATTAAATAATTTGCAAAAATAGCAAATAATCATAGGTAATACTACCGAATATTTAAAAGAGAATAAAGCGCTAACAAACAACTTATTGAATAATACGGATAAGTATTTGCAACCGAACTGCAATAAAATGGTAAAAAACACGTTATAATACTGGTTTATAAATTATATTGAAGATTCACACAAGAAAGTGATATGGGCAAATTGTTTATTAGAATCACAATAGTAATGGTGGCAATATATATGATAATATGTTATGTTACCGCTATCATTTGGGGGATAAATCTTTGGGATCAGATTTATGTAATAATGTTTGAGATTTGTGTTTGCATTTGCATTTCTGCTCAGGGAAGCTACCATTGCAAATATATTCGTTGGACAGCATATGGAATTACTCTATCGGACACTTTGGTCTGTTTGGACAACCTGCTCAATTATCTGCCATATAATGCATTTGTTTTTATACCACCAGCGTTAATAGCTATAGGTTTGACAACCACATTGACACTTTCAGCGCTCCATTATATTAAGGTCAAAAAACTAAAGAGATATGGTCAACTCAACAGACAATAAAAAAACGCCTATTATTCAATTTGCCATTAATACGCTTAAAGAGGCTATACGTCAGCTGGAAAACGACGAATGCGATGAAGAGAAGATTCTAATGTCGCTATCAAAACTGAATAATGAATCTGCCGGTAAATACGACAATAATTCTTTCGTGACATATGACGAAGCCATGCGAATGTTGAATGTCAAAAACAGAAATGCTCTAAAAAGAATTTTAGACAAACACGGCATCAAGCAACATAAGATAGGGAATGTAAAGGTTGGTTTTTTGCGTACGGATATCGAGAAAATAATCGCAATGAATTAATATAGTTCCCAAGCATTTTTGAAATATCCCGAAGAACGAAAATAGCCAACTACGGCGTGGAATATGTCGAAGTTGGCCATTGCGGAGGCGATGCCGTGGAACTTGTCCAGCAGCGTCGCGTCGATATTGTTGAAAAACTTGGTGCTCATAAGGCTCGGCGTTGTTGGCGCTTTGCCTTTCAATGAACTACTAATAAAAATCCGCGGACTTCTGTCTGGACCGAGGTTCTCGACTACCTATCCCCAAAACGAGAAAGCCCACGGATAAAACCGTGAGCGTTTCTTGCCTTCTCGTTTGGGATTATGAAATTGTCGAGATTTCGGTCCACTTGAAAAGCAAAAACGCTTCTAATTTATGTATTTATTCTATTCTATTTCTCTGTTTCTATCCTGTTTTAGTTGTTCATTTATTAAAACTAACGCATTTACACATTAGCACATTAACGCATTCTTTTATGTTGTTTCTGGTTGCAAAGATACAAATTTATTTCGAATTACATAAAATCCTCTTATTTCTGCTGTCCAATTGTTATTCTGAACACGCTGCCTTGGCCGGGGACGGAGTATTTGAGGTAGATTTTGCCGTTGTGGTATTCCTCGATGATGCGGCGGGCCAGCGAAAGGCCGAGGCCCCAGCCGCGCTGTTTGGTCGAGAAGCCCGACTCGAAGAGCAGTTTCTGGTGTGAGGGGGCGATGCCTTTGCCTGTGTCGCTCAGGTCTATGTGTATGTTTTTACCTTCGGTGGTGAGGATGGTGGTGAAGGTTCCTTTGCCTTCCATTGCGTCTATGGCGTTCTTGCAGATATTCTCTATCACCCATTCAAACAGGTAGCGGTTGATGGGAGCCATAACGGGGCGGTCGGGTAGGGTGGTGACAAAGTTGACTTTGCGCGGGCTGCGCTTCTCCATATAACTGATGGTGTGGCGTATAACCTCGCATACGTCCTCGTCGTTGAGCTCGGGCACGCTGCCTATCTTCGAGAAGCGGCGTGCTATGGTGTCGAGGCGGTCGATATCCTTGCGTATCTCGCCAAGATAGGGCTCTTCGAGGGTCTTGCCTTCAAGGTAGTCGGCCCAGCCCGAGAGCGACGATATCGGGGTGCCCAGCTGATGGGCTGTCTCTTTTGCCATACCCACCCAGATGCGGTTCTCCTCGTCGCTGCGTGCGGTGCGGAACAGGTTGTAGGAGATTAGCAGCAGCACTATTGCGATGAAGAGGTAGAAAATAGGGATGATACGCAGCATCTTGAGCAAGGGCGTAGGCTCGTAGTAGACGTATGCCAGGCGGTGGTTGGCGAGCTGAAGCGCAATGGGGTCGTTCTCGCCGGCCATCTCGTCAAGCTTGTCTTGCAATTTCTCGGGGGTGTTGAAGTCGGAGTTGTTAATGTTGCCAGCGCCAAGTACATTCTTGCGTGTGCTGTCGACAACGATGACGGGTACAAAGACACTGTTGTTCGTCACCTCGGAAAGGAACGAGCGGTTTAGGTTGTCGAGCATCGAGCGCATATCGGTATAAATCTGCGACTCTTTGTACATAAGAGTCAGCGGAATGCCCCACACGTCGTATTCAAACGGCGGGTTGTGGCTGAAGTCGCTGAGCAGTTGAGGCGAGGCCTTTTGTCCTATCAGGGTGCGGTCCTCGGCAGGAGTGGGCATTATGTTGCCACAACTGGTGATGAGCGAGTCCTTGTCGAGAATCATAAAGGGAGTACGGCTGCTGTCGACGATGTAGGAGACGTAGGAGAGGTAGAACTCGGCGTCTGACGACAGGTCGTGTTTGTTAAACGACTGCAACACATCGATATACAGCTTCACCTTGCGTCTTTCGTCGATACCCACTTCGTTGAAGAATGTCTCTGTCGAGCTGACCAGCTCGGCTTTCTGGCTGATGGCGGAAGCCCAGATGCGCACCTTCTCCTGCTCCGACTTGCGTATCTGGCTTGCAAAACTGTTGATGGTCCACAAGGCGGCGAAGCCCAGCACGAGGGTGATGATGATGATCACCCACTTGCCTTTGCGGGGTTTGCGGTATTTGGGGGGCTGTATGGTACTCTCTTTCTTCTTCATTCCTGACGTATTGTTCTGGCGGGATCTATGTGGGCGATGTAGGTGGATGGAATCAGCAGTGCTGCTGCCGACACGAGCAGTGTTCCGACGCTTATGGCTATGAAGAACAGCGGATTGGCATCGATGGGAACAAACGACATCGAATAGCTCTCGCTGTCGAGATGAACGATGTGGAACGTGCTTTGCAGAAAGCAGAACAGCGCTGCCAGCACGTTGCCCACAATGATGCCCTTGCCAACGATAGAGATGGCTTTGAGCATAAAAATGCGACGTATGGAGCGGTTGGTGCTGCCCAGAGTCTTTAGCAGGCCTATCATAGAGGTCTTCTCAAAAATCATTATCAGCAGAGCCGACACCACCGAGGCGGCGCACACCACAGCCATAATCAGGAGTATAAGTACAATGTTGGAGTTGAGCAGCTCAAGCCAGGCAAACATCGACGGCTGTTCTTCAACAATCGAAGTCACCGCCAGGTCTGGACGGGTCGCTGCCTTGACTTCCATCAGCGCCAGGTCAAGGTGCTCAAAGTCTTTGGTAATCACCTCATAGCCTGCCGCGGCATCACTGGGCCATCCGTTGATGGTCTGTATCTGACGCAAGTGGCCGATGATATAGTGGTCGTCAAACTCGCTGAGGTCGGTATTGTATATGCCGACAACGCGGAAGGCACGGGCACGGTAGTTGTCGCCTGTCCAGAAATAGGTGCGGGCCTTGCTGCCGGTGTCTATGCCCATCTTGTTGGCCATACGCTGCGAGACGATAATCTCGTTCGAGGCCGTGCTGTCGTCAAGACGGAAGAAGCGGCCGCGCACCATATTGCCAGCAAAAAAGGCACTGTCAAAAGAGTGGTCTACACCCTTAAAGACAATGCCTTGTATCTGCTCGTCAGTCTTAAGCATACCGCCCTTGCAGGCAAACGGCTGCACGTGGGCCACCGAAGGCAGAGCCTCGATCCGGCGTACCTCGTCGGCAGTCATATTCACCGCAATCTCGTCGTAGTCGTTCACCCATCCGTAGCTGCGGATGGTGATGTGCGAGCCAAAGCCCACCACCTTCTCCGTGATTTCGCGTTGAAAGCCACGCAATATGCATACAGCCATTATCATCACCACCACGCCCAGTGCTATGGTGTAGGTGGCAATGTTGACCAGCGGGCGCGAGAAGTTGCTCTTGTCGCGCTGCAGGAAACGGCGTGCTATAAGGCGTTCGAAAGACATTTCTTTTGGAAGGAGTTAAGGGGAGTTAAATGGGGGAGTTAATGGAAGTTAGTGGGAAGTTAAGGGGAGTTAAAGGACAATACATCAGATCCGGTTCATTTGTCCCTTAACTCCTTTTAACTTCTTTAACTCCCCCAAAATATTTTCCTTTAACTTCCTTTATATTCTCAATTTAGAAAGCCAGTGCAATGTTGACAAAGTCCTCTGCCTGCAATGCGGCGCCACCAATCAGGCCGCCGTCGACATCGGGATTTGCAAAGAGTTCTTTGGCATTCGAGGGCTTGCAGCTGCCGCCATAGAGGATGCTGATTTCGTCGGCCACCTCTTTGCCGTACTTGTCGGCAATGGTCTTGCGGATGAAGGCGTGGATCTCCTGAGCCTGCTCAGGTGTGGCGGTCTTGCCGGTGCCGATGGCCCAAACGGGCTCGTAGGCGATGACGAGTTCCTTGAACTGCTCGGCGCTGAGGTGGAACAGGCCGTCGGTGATCTGACGTTTCACCACGTCGAACTGCTTGCCGGCCTCGCGCTCCTCAAGCACCTCGCCGCAGCATACTATCGGGCGGATCTCGTGCTTCAGCAGCTGGTCCACTTTCTTGGCAATCATAGCGTCGGTCTCGCCGTAGTAGGCGCGGCGCTCCGAGTGGCCAACGATGCAGTATTCAATATCCATCGACGACAGCATCTCGGCGCTGACTTCACCGGTATAGGCACCCTTCTCGTTGTCGTTCACGTTCTGTGCACCGACCATAAAGTACGAGTCGTTGCTGTAGTCCGACACCATCTCGAGGTAGGGGAACGGCGGACAGAGTATCATAAGGGTGTTCTTGCCCAGTTCTTTTTTCTCAAGGAGCTCCATAATGCCGTTTACCAAATCGTCGGCTTCGTCAAAGCTCTTATTCATTTTCCAGTTGCCTGCAACAATGTTTTTTCTCATAATATTATTGTTTTAAAGGGTTTTTTAGGGTTGATATGTTGATATGTTGATATGTTTGAGGGTTAAAAGGTTTTAAGGGTTTAAAAGGTTTGAAAGGTTTGAAGGGGTTGAAGGGGTTGAAGGGTTGAAGGGTTGAAGGGTTGAAGGGTTAAAATGTTTTAGGGTTTGAGGGATTCTATTCCCTTTTAATTTTTAATTCTTAATTTTTAATTTCAAATGTCAAATGTCTTTTTCAATATATACGTTCATACCTACAAATGCGTAGTTTTCTTTAAGGTGGATGATGTCTTCGTCGCGCATCCTGATGCAGCCTTCGCTGCCGCGCCCCGGCACGCTGTAGCGGTTGCCGGTGCTGCCGTGGATGCCGATGCCCGAGCCTTTATAGTCGCCTCGCAGCCGCATAAACCACTTGTCGTAGGCGGGCATCTCCCCACGTCCGTCGCCAAAGTCGTGCGTCCAGTTCGAGGCGTCTACTATCTCGCAGATTGTGAAGGGCACACCCTCCTTGCTCTCGGGTGTCCGACAGTCACCCCTGCGTTCTTTGTCGCCGCTGTTGGCTCCAAGGCATACAGGATAGGCAGCTATCAGCGACAGTCCTGTGCAGCGCTGCTCGTAGACATAGAGTGTTCGTTTCGGTTTGGAGATGTTAATGTATACGTTTTGAGGCTCAAAGACATAGCCATATACGGTGCGGTCGGTCACAGGCAGTTCCGACAGGGTGCTCCAGCGCTCCGTTGCAAGCTGGGGCTTCTGTGCCGGCGACGCTGCAGCCAGCATCACCATCAGTGTCAATATGGATAGTCTTAGTTTCAAAACGCAAATGTCTGGTTACTTGACCTTAGCTCTCCTTATGCCTTCCAGCTGCCATCGCGACGGGGCTCGGTTGGCTTGCTCGGGGTGGCTCTTTTCGTAGTTTTCTATGAATGGCAGCACCATCTTGGTGGCCAGGGTCTTGTTCATAATAATTTGACGGTCGGCGTTGAGCAGTATCATCGTCGGTGCCCCGTGCACATTGTAGGCTTCCTGGTAGTCGACGTTCACGTTGGGGCCGCCCACGTTGATGAAGGGCAGCTGGTGCTTGTGCACATAGTTCTTCCATTTCGCCACATCGCTCTCATAGCCAACGGCATAGACCTCGAAGATCTTGTTGCCGGCAGCCGTCAGTGAGTCATAGAGAATCTTCAGCTCGGCGGTCTGTTTCTTGCAGTGGTTGCAGTCGGGGTCCCAGAACCACAGCATCACGTACTTCTGCGGCAGGGCGTGGCTCGAAATCCAGTCCTTGGGGTCTTCCGACTGGTTGGTGTCGGCCATCGTCAGTTCCTGTCCCATAGCGCCGATAAGCGATTTGCTGAGGAAGTCGACGGTCTGGCGCTTGTTGTAAACCTCACCGTCCGAAGCCCATTTGCATTTGCCTGTCAGATAGTAGTCTCTGACCAGGTTGACGAACACCTGATCCCAGCCTATGTGCTTGGTGTCGCGCTCGTATTTGGGCAGTGCGAACTCCATAAAGTAGCGCAGCATCGTGCTGTCGTTCACCACTTTGTCAAACAGCTGCTCGGCATATTTGGTGGTTGTGTCGGCGTCCTGGTAGTAGAGTATGTTGAAGAAATAGAAGTTCATCTTGTCGTACAGATGCGGCGTGTAGATGAGCGAATGGTCCTTCAGGTTGACATTGTCCCAATAGTGGGCGCGATAGTATTTGGCCTGCCATTCGCGCAGGTTGGTGTCGCGGCAGCCGGCGGGAAGCTCCTGCGGCACATCGACGTTGGAGAACATCTTGACGAGCTGTGTGAAGCGATATTGCTTGTTGGTGTTCAGATAGTTGTCTTCAAAACTCTTCATCTCGTCCGACAGGGCCTTCATCTCGTTGTCGGCCTCAGCCTTCTTTGCGGGGTCCTTGCGCTTTTCGTTGATGCCCTTCGATTTCTCATTGGCCCAGTCAAGCTTTGCCATATAAGTGTACATCAGTTCGTTGGCCTTCGAGCCAGTGACTTTCATACCTGCGTTGCTCTTCTTCTCGTCGAAGGCGATGCTGAAGGTGCGGCTGTCGTCGACCATAAAGTCAAAAATCTTTTGCTTCTTGTCGTCGAGCAGCGTGTAGACGCCGGTGTCAAGCTTCCTTTTGCCGGCGAAAACCACCGAGCCGCTCTTGGCCTCGGCCGAATCCTTGACAATGAAAGTGTTGCGGAAGTGCTGGCCTATATAGTGCTTGCCGTCGGCGAGCGAAGGCGAGCTGAACGTCATCTTGTAGTTGTTCTGAGCCTGGACAGCGCCTGTCAAGGTGAGCATCAGGCTGCATAAAACACTGATTCTTATTGTTCTATTCATAGAGTATATAAATATTTTCTTTAAATAATGAGTTTAGCAACACACATAACGGCGAACTTGTCCAAAAAATTGTCTAAATGATAGGAAGTTTTTTTCGGTGTCATCTGATAGGCTGCAGCGACACCCAGGTCGAGCACGCCCCAGTGCAGCAGTCCGTCGATGCCGATGCAGGGCTCCAGCAGTCCTGCAAAGGGGGCTGTGAGGGCAATGTACTTTGTCGGCTCTGTGCCATACAGGGCGTAGGTGCCGGTGCCGTCCACCACAGATTTGCCATACATCACACCCCACAGGGCGTTGAGCTGCACGAAGGGATGCGGCTCCGAAACGGTTGTCTTCCAGAGGCTCCAGCCCGAGGTGTAGCGGATGCTGGCCAGTGCAAAGGCATCGGCCATAAAGGTGTTGGGCCGGATGGTGAGGAAGGTGTTGTTGAAATAGTAGAAGCCTCCGCCGGTGCCACCTATGTCGAAGCGTCGCGAAAGGGGCGTATTGTCCGTCGCTACCGAGCCGCCCTGTGCGAACAGCCTTAGGCTGCCTGCTTTGTCGCCGAAATCGAACCGGTTGCTGTACTGCGCCAGCACGCGGGCATAGCGCTTCGTTTTGTCGCCGTCGGTCACGCCTGCCAGCACGCCCAGTTTCCAGTGGTCGCCCCAGTAGAGGTCGAAGCCCGCCTCGTCGAAGGTCTGGTATGGCATTGCGTCGTCGTCGTAGATGGAAGGGTAGAGCAGTCCCGTGGCGTCGAAAAGCAGCCGTTCGCGCGAATGGATGTAGCCGATATGGAGCATAGCGGGGCCGGGAATGTCGATCTGTGTGTGGGCCGAAATGCAGTCCACGCCAGCATAGCGCGAGCTGAAATAAGAGCTGTTGTCGGTGGTGTTGAAAATGTTGTAGTTGTCAAAGCTGTGGCTGCCCACGCGCAGCAGGTCGTGCTGGTAGTAGATATCGAATCCGCGAAACACCGAGCGCGGAAAGACCAATCCCACCATTCCGCCATATTTCCAGGCGTGGTCGCCCGTGCCGTAGCCCACGTAGGCCGAACCCAGGAAAGCATTCTGAAACAGAGCTCCGTAGCGTTTGTCGTATTTCAACGGCTGCACGAGGTCGATGCCCAAACCCCAGCGGTTGCGCTCGTAGATGTTGTAGTTGTACACGCGGTTGAGGTCGAGGGTTACATTGGTGTGGCTGCGATAGCTCGTCAGGCGGATACTTTGGGCATTGCAGTGGCCGATAAGTGCGGCGAAACCCAGCAATATGCAGATTGTCAGCTTCTTGTTCATTGAGTCGAAAGAAATAAAAGTATACAAAAATAACCAATTCCTATGGAATAGCGAAAAATATTTTTCGCGCGCCTGGAATTGATGAGGGTTTGATGAGTAGCGACACGCCAGTGAATATTAGAGTTTGGCAGTGCGACACAGCAGTGAATATTAGGGCTTGATAATGCGATACTTTTGTGGTGACGGTGCGACACACCAGTGAATATTAGGGCTTGATGGTGCGACACAGCAGTGAATTTTAGGGCTTGATAATGCGACACACCAGTGAATATTATGGCTTGATGGTGCGACACACCCCGGCCTTCGGCCACCCCTCTCCGAGAGGGGATGGGCTGCCGCATCATTTTGAATGTCAATGTTTAGTGATTGTCGCGCTGCCGCGCCATCCCCTCTCGGAGAGGGGTGGCCGAAGGCCGGGGTGTGTCGCACCGTCAATCCCAAAGTGTCGTACCATCAAGTAAAAAGTATCTCACCATCAATCCCAAAGTATCGCACCATCAATCCCAAAGTGTCGCACCATCAATCCCAAAGTGTCGCACCATCACCACAAAAGTATCGCACTGTCAATCCCAAAGTGTCGCACCATCAATCCCAAAGTATCGCACCATCAATCCCAAAGTGTCGCACCATCAATCCCAAAGTGTCGCACTGTCAATCCCAAAGTGTTGCACCATCAATCCCAAAGTATCGCACTATCAATTCCAAAGCGTCGCCTCATTAACCTCTAAAATGCATCCTGCCGTTTTCCCTATAAAAAGGTGCCTTTTGGTCGGTACCAACACTGGTTGTTGTCCGCTTGTTGTCCGCTTGATGTCCGCTTGTTGTCCGCTTTTAAAGCGGACAACAAGCGGACATCAAGCGGACAACAAGCAGATGATATGGAGTTGTTGTTGCGTTGTATGCTTGTAATCAGTGAGTTGTGATGGTATGTATCGTGTGCGATATTTCTCGGTTTTTTGAGCCGAATTTACCCCCAAAGTTGGGGCGTAGGTGAATTATTTTTTGCCGTTTTGTTTTTTTTACTTATCTTTGCAGATTGTCATAATGATGCGTATGCCGCGCAACGTTATGATTGTTAGAGTTTAGTGGCAATTATTTAAGAATAACAAATAAAAAATATAGAACAATGAACTACGATGTAATAGTTATCGGCAGCGGTCCTGGAGGCTATGTGGCTGCTGTCAAGGCTGCCCAGATGGGTATGAAAACCGCTGTTGTGGAACGCGAGAACCTGGGTGGCATCTGCCTCAACTGGGGTTGCATTCCGACCAAGGCGCTGCTGAAGTCGGCACAGGTGTACAACTATATCAACCACGCTGCAAACTATGGCGTGGCCGCTCAGCCTGCCGAGGCCGACCTTACGGCTATGGTGCAGCGCAGCCGCGGTGTGGCAGAGACGATGAGCAAGGGCGTGCAGTTCCTGCTCAAGAAGAACAGTGTCGAGGTCATTATGGGCCGCGCACGCGTTATGCCCGACCATAAGGTCGAGGTGGCCGACGCCGAGGGCAACAAGACTGCCTATGAGGCCCAGCATATCATCATCGCCACGGGTGCCCGCAGCCGCAATCTGCCCAACCTGCCGCAGGACGGCAAGCACATCATCGGTTATCGCGAGGCTATGACGCTGCCTCAAAAGCCGCAGAGAATGGTTGTCGTAGGCAGTGGCGCTATCGGCAGCGAGTTTGCCTTCTTCTATCAGAGCATCGGAGTGGAGGTGACGCTGGTCGAGTTTATGCCCACCATTCTGCCCAACGAGGATGAGGACGTGAGCGCCAACGTTGCCCGCAGCTTCAAGAAGATGGGTATGAAGGTGATGATGAGCGCATCGGTCGAGAAGGTCGACGTCGAAGGCGACGTGTGCCACGTGCATATCAAGGACAAGAAGGGCGCCGAGGTGCTGGTGGACTGCGATGTGGTTCTGAGTGCCGTGGGTGTCATTACCAACCTTGAGGATATGGGTCTGGAGGAGACCGGCATCGAGGTGGAACGCACCAAGATTGTGGTCGACGACTACTACCGCACCAATGTCCCTGGCTATTACGCAATAGGCGACGTGGTTCACGGTCCGGCACTGGCTCACGTGGCAAGTGCAGAGGCTATCTGCTGCGTAGATAAGATTGCCGGCGGCGAGCCTGAGAAGCTGAACTACAGCAATATACCTGGCTGCACCTACACCACTCCCGAGGTGGCCAGCGTGGGCCTGAGCGAGAAGAAGGCTGTCGAGGCCGGCTACGAGGTATTGGTTGGCAAGTTCTTCTTCAAGGCCAGCGGCAAGGCTACGGCAGCAGGCAACAACGACGGTTTTGTCAAGATGGTTATCGACAAGAAGACCGACTTGATACTGGGCGCACATCTGTGTGGCGACAACGTCACGGAGATGATTGCCGGCTTGGTGGCCGCACGTCAGAACGGTTTGACCGCCAAGCAGGTGGCTGGCTCTGTACATCCTCACCCGACAATGTCGGAAGGCATTATGGAGGCCATCGAAGCCGCCTACGGAAAGGCAATACACGGATAGAGCGTAGGAGCGCAGGCTTCCAGCCTGCAAGCGGAGAGCGGAGAGCGGAGAACGGAGAGCGGAGAACTGAGAGCGGAGAACGAGAAATAGCAATCACGTAGGGGCGTACCCCCGTGTACGCCCCACCACCACCCACCGTTAACCCCTCAAACCCTTCAACCCTCAACCCTCAACCCTCAACCCCTCAAACCTTTCAAACCCTTAAACCTTTCAACCCTCAAACCTTTCAACCCTCAAACCTTTCAACCCTTTTTAACCTTTTAAACCTTTTAAACCTCAAAATATGGGTATATTCAAGAAACGAATGACTGTGGCAGAAGGCCTGCGAGTATCGGTGTCGAAGCATTTTAACTATTCGACGTTCGGTGTGCGCGGCCGTCACGACAAGGATACGTATCTGGGCGGCTATGTCTGTGAGGACGTGCCCGGAACAGGTTTTTTTGTCCGCAACAGCGAGAGTCATAGTTACAGGCGTTTTGTGATTGCCGCCAAGAAACGCAGCAAGCAGAACTGGTGGACACTGCTGTCGGGCAAGGAGCCCAATTTCGACAAGGAGAACAAGCGTATAGAAGAGGCTTTTGCCAAGGCCGACAACGATAAGGTGAAACAGATACTGTCGAGCTATCAGAATGTCATTGGTCTGGCCAAAGACGAGGAACTGCTGCAGCGCATAGTGCGTGCCGTGAAGGACAAGATGGGCGACCATCCGTCGAAATCGCTGGTAAGCGTCATCACGCACTATAAGTCGAGTATTGCCGGTTTGGAGCGCGACGTGCGTTCAGCCCAGATGAATTACGGCAAGACTATGGACGAAGAGCATCTGGCAGCGTGGGCCAAGGTGGTCGATGCTTTCCACCTGCTGGTGGAGTCGCGCCGCGTGTGGTCGGTCTATGTCGACAATGGCTCTCCGGCCTACAAGCAGGTGTTTTTCGACAGAGGCATCTTCGACTATATCCTTTCGCCCGGTGACACTCCGGTGATGCGCGACTATGCTGGCGTACGCTATTACCTCTATCCTGACGGTATGGTTGTGGCCCGCTCGTCGGTGGATTTTGATTTCTACAGTTGGGATAAGGTCGACTTCCAGTTCAAGGTGGTGGACATCTCGACGTTGGCTGTACGTCCGCACTTTGATGATCACAGCCGTAAGCAGAAGCATCACCACGGCCAGAGTCTGGATGCGCTGAGCAATCTGTATGGCACCACCCGTGCGCAGGTTGTAGGCGAGATCTACATACCTCAGATAGACCGTCGTTTCTTTGTGAACCATACCGGCCCGGCAGAGGATTTCTGCAAGGTTATGAAAGAGTATAAAGCGAAGAAGTAATGAAATGGAGTTAAAGGGATATAATGAAAAATAATGGAGTTAAAGGAAGTTAAGGGAAGTTAAAGGAAGTTAAGGGACAAATGTACCGGATAGGTTTGTATTGTCCCTTAACTCCCCCTAACTCCCTTAATCCCTTTAACCCTAAAACCCTTCAACCCTAAACCCCTCATTGAAGAAGCATCACACATATAAGTTCAATCCGCACACCTTGTCGTATGAGAAGGTGAAGACCACGTTTGCCGACAAGCTAAAGAAGATTTCCTTCTCTATCGCTTTCGGCATAGTGCTTGGTGTAGTGCTGCTTGTGATAGGTCTGCACGTGTTCGACTCGCCCAAGGAGCGCAAGCTGAAGCGCGAGCTGGCCGTTATGGAGCGCCAGATGGTCCAGATGAAGGACATCGTGAAACGCAACGAGGCAGTGCTGGTTGATTTGGAGAACAGGGACAACAGTATCTACCGTACGTTGCTTGAGGCTGAGCCCATATCGGACGAGGAGCGGACGGCAGGTATGATAGGACAGGATTATTCCGAGCTGGAAGGCTTTGAGCATTCCGACCTTATCATAAGGACTAAAAAGCGGCTGGACGATATGACCAAGCGCATCTATGTGCAGTCAAAGTCGTTTGACGAGGTGTATCAGATGGCGAGTACCAAGAAGGAGCGCCAGGAGCACATACCGGCCATTATGCCGATTGAGAAGAACCGTTGCAGCGTGATTTCGGGTTTCGGCACGCGCTATCATCCTATCCTTCACTACCGTAGGATGCATACCGGTGTGGACCTTTCGGCCAAGAAGGGCACCCCCATCTACGCTACCGGCGACGGCACGATTGAGGTTGCAGGCCGTGGCGACGCAACTTTGAGTGGCTATGGTATAGCGGTGATGATCAACCACGGCTATGGCTACAAGACACTCTATGGCCATATGAGCGACGTGAAGGTGCGCAGAGGCCAGAAGGTGAAACGTGGCGAGTTGATAGGCCACGTGGGTTCGTCGGGTCTGGCATCGGGACCGCACTGCCACTATGAGGTATGGCTCAACGGCAACAAAGTCAATCCAGTGTATTATTTCTACAACGACCTCACGCCTCAAGAGTATGAGCAGGTGATAGAGGCTGCAAATCAGGAAAACCAATGTCTGTCGTAATTGATGAGAATGCTGGGTTCTGCTTTGGAGTGGTGAAGGCTATCGCCGCTGCAGAAGAGCAGCTGCGGGAGCGTGGACAGCTCTACTGCCTGGGCGATATAGTCCACAACAACGCCGAAGTGCAGCGTCTGGCCCAGTTAGGCTTGAAGGTGATCGACCATCAGCAGATGGATAGACTGCCTGGCGCCACGGTGCTGATAAGGGCTCACGGCGAGCCGCCGGCGACGTATGAGCTTGCCCACAGTCAGGATATCAAGCTGATAGATGCCACCTGTCCGATTGTTCTGGCGCTGCAGAAGCGGATTCGCGAGGGCTATGAACAGATGCGACGTGTCGACGGACAGGTTGTGATATTTGGCAAGCAGGGACACGCAGAGGTGATAGGACTGAATGGACAGACGGGCAATTCGGCAATCATTGTCTCGTCGCCCAACGATATCGATGCCATTGATGTGCGGCGTCCGATTCGTCTGTACTCGCAGACGACGAAGAGCCGCGAGGACTACAATCGGTTGACGGAGAATATAGAGCGGCGTATAAAAGAGCAAGACGTCAAGGATGCTGATTTTGTGGCATACAACACTATTTGCAGCCGTGTCGCCAACCGTGCAACGCAGCTCGAGGAGTTTGCCAAAGGCGTCGACTTGCTGATTTTTGTGTCGGGAGTCAACTCCTCGAACGGCCACTACCTGTATGAATATTGCCGAAGGGTGCAGCCCGCGACACGTATGATTTCATCGGCAGATGAGTTGGAGGAGAGCTGGTTTGAGGGCAAAGAACGCATTGGCATAACGGGAGCCACCTCTACACCTCGCTGGCTGATGGAACAGATAAAAACCAAAATAGAGAACGGAGAACCTCTTTAAACCTTTCCAACCTTTTAACCCCTTTTAACCTTTTAAACCCTTTAACCCTTTTCAACCTTTTAAACCCTTTAACCCTTTTCAACCCTTTATATGTATATAGATCGTCTTTTGCTGGCTAACTTTAAGAACTACATTTATTTAGATGTGTCTTTCTCGAACAACGTGAATTGTCTGGTCGGCAATAACGGCGTGGGAAAGACCAATCTGCTGGATGCGTTGTATTATCTGTCGTTTTGCAAGAGTTACTTCAATCCTGTGGACAGCCAGAACATTCGTATGGGTGCCGACTATTTTGCAATCAATGGCCAGTATGTGCTTGACGACGAAGGCGGCGACCCTGTAACAGTGGCTTGCACGCTGCAACGCGGACAGTCGAAGAAAATGAAGTTCAACAAGAAGCAGTGCTCGACATTTGCCGAGCATATCGGGCGGCTGCCGCTGGTGATTGTCACGCCGAGCGACCAGAACCTGATACTGGGAGGCAGCGATGCGAGGCGCAAGTTTGTGGACGGCATTATGTCGCAGGTGGACAAGAACTATCTGCAGTTACTGCTTGGCTATCAGAAAGCTTTGGAGCAGCGCAACCGTTTGCTGAAGCAGTTCTATGACGACAATTATTTCGACGAAGCTTCGATAGCTGTCTGGGATGAGCAGTTGGTGCGCTATGGCGAGCCGATTGTGGAGGAGCGGCGCCGTTTCTTGAATGACTTTATGCCGCTTTTTGAGCAGTATTATGTTCTGATTCATCCCGATGCACCAAATGGCGAGAAGCCGTCGATTGAGTATGTCACACAACTTGCAGAAGGTGGCCAGGGACTTGAAGGACAGCTTGTGGATGCCCGCCGGCGCGATGCACAGATGCAGTATACGACAGTCGGTCCGCACAAGGATGATTTTGAATTCGGCATAGGCGAGTTCTCTGTCAAGCGTTTCGGCTCGCAGGGACAACAGAAGACCTTTCTGTTGGCATTGAAACTGGCGCAATTTGAATATGTGCGTATGCATTTGGGTACTAAGCCCATACTGCTGTTGGACGATGTTTTCGACAAGTTGGATATGCAGCGTGTCAGCCAGTTGGTGCTGCTTGTTGGAAGCGACCGCTTTGGTCAGGTGTTCATTACTGACACTCAGCCTGGTCGTGTCGAGTCTATCTTTAAGCAGGCACCAGATATGCCGCACAAGATTTTCACCGTTGAGAACGGAGAACTGAGAACGGAGAACGGAGAGCGGAGAGCGGAATAGTGTAATGTCCCTCTAATTTCCCTTTAACTTCCCTTTAACTCCCCTCTAACTCCCTTTAACTTCAAATTAACTTTTATAAAGTAGAAATGTCGCACGAATATACAATAAAGGATCTTATCGACGCTGCTTTGCGGAAATACAATTTTGACGACAGTATTTCTCGCAACAGAGTTGAGGAGGCCTATCGTGAAGTGGTGGGGCCTTTCATTGTCCAGCTGACGCGTTCGGTCAGCTACAATGCATCGACTCATACTCTGAAGGTGGTGCTTTCTGTGCCTGCACTTAAGAACGAGCTGACATACAAGACTACTGATCTGATTAATGCCATTAATCAGAAACTTGGGCACGAAGAAGTTAAAGACCTATACTTGCTGTGAGTGTGGGTTAATTATTGTTTCCTATCGTCATTTGGTGTATTCCGAGACTGTCGCATTGCTGCTGCCAAGCGGCTCGGCGGCGGATGCTGTTCTGGCTGCTGACTATTAGGGTGTCGAAGTCATATTGCTCAAGCAATTCGGAGATGGTGATGTAAGGACTTTCGCGAAGGACGAGGTAGTCAACTTCAGGGTGCGACATAGAACTAATGCGATAGTTGGAGCGGTCGACGATGCGGAATGTTTTTCCGCTGAAGCTTATGAATCGGTTGGAAATGTATATGTTGTCGTCTTCAAAGGTGGTGTCTATTGGCAGGATTGTCCGCTGTTTTGTTTGCCGGAATATAAGGTTGTTTGCCGTTTGGAAATCAATGACATCAGGACTTTGTGCGGTGCTTTTGTCGCATACAAGGTAGCTCTTGTGTCCAAAGAAAAACTCAATGGCTGTGCGGTTGCCTACGTTGTATACATCAAAATGACTTTGTATATCACACTTTGATTCAATGTGTTTTGCATAGATTGCAAGCGCAAGTGCTGTGGCAAGGATAGCCGCTAATGTTTTCCATTGCGGTCTTAATAGCATCCAGCTTAGTAGTATAACTATTACAAAGCTGAGAATGAGCATTGGACAGTCAAAGTAAATGCCTTCAATCAGTGCATTCGGCCAAGAGGCGATGACTGACGTTATATGTTCGGTGGTGGCAAGCAGGAAAGAAGTAAGCGCCCCGACAGCTTTGAATGCCAACGGCCACCAGGTGACAAGGAGCGTCAGCAACACGCTGCCAAGCAGTAAGCCAGCCAAAGGGATTACGGTCATATTGGCAACTAAGAAATAGGGTGGGAATGTGTGGAAGTAGAAGAGTGTCAATGGCGTTACAGCCAGTTGTGCCACAAGGCTAACGCAAAAGAGGGCGCGAATTTTCTTTAATGCTTTGAAAGTGAGTTGTGAAAGCCTGTTCCTGCCATTGGGTATCGGCATAAGTTCTTCCAGCGGTCGCACGAGGGTTACTATTGCAAGAACGGCAGTATATGATAGTTGGAAGCCGACATCAAATAGCAGTAGAGGCTTGGCAACCAGCAGTATGAGAGCCGATGCTGCTATTGCGTTGAGGGTCGGCGGGCGGGTGAAGAACATCTGCCCGATGACAATGAGGCTGAACATCAGTGCTGCACGCATCGTGGAAGGTGCCATACCTGTGAGAAACACAAAAGCCCATATTGCAGATAGTTGAATGCATCCTTTGACGATGCGTGCCGGTCGGCGATTGCTGAGAAAGAAGAGGCACCAGCCGACAAGTAACGCCACAATACCGACGTGCAATCCGCTGACACAGAGCAGATGGGTTATACCTGCAGTGCGGAAATGTGCTTTGGTTTCAGCATCAATGTCTTCGTCCCATCCAAGTATGAGTGCTTCGGCGATGCCTTGTTGTGATGGCGTTAGCTGACTGAAATGGATGACATTAATCAAGCGTTGGCGTATGACAGTTATCTTTGACTTCCATCCCTTTGTATTGTGGCCGATGATGCGGTAGTCGGTGGATGTGACATAGTCGGTGTGTAGAATACCTTTCCGCCTCAAGTATTTACGATAGTCGAATTGATGAGGGTTGTCGGATCCACTTGGCAGGTCGGGCGATGAGAGGACGAGCAGTTCGTCACCGAAAGCAACCGTGGATGGCTTTTGCAGATAGAGTAAGAGTTTCCCTTTACAGGGATGTGTCGCCCCACAGGTGTCAGTGATTTCAAGTACGTCGCATATCGCTCTGATGCTCCGCTCGCGTTCGGATGGTATCTCGTCTACTTGTATTCTCATCCAGTTTTGGCTGCCTACAAAACGCGAATAGTGTGCTTCTGAACGCGCAGGGTCGGTCGCTTCAGAAAAGAAACCGAAAAACGTCTCGGCAATAAAGATTATTGCAGCGACTATCAATGCAGCGGGCAGAAGCGGATGTTTCATAGAGCAAAAAAATGGCGTCGGACATAGTCGGACGCCATCTGTTATTATCAGTGTGTTTACTTGCTTTCCAGTTCAGTAAAGTATTCGTAGAAATAAGGAATGGTCTCGATGCCTTTGAAGAAGTTGAAAAGCGGATAGTTCTCGTTGGGCGCGTGGATGGCGTCGCTGCCAAGTCCGAAGCCCATCAGGATGCTCTTTATGCCAAGAATGCGCTCGAAGCCGGCGACAATAGGTATACTTCCGCCGCTGCGAGTGGGGATGGGGCGCTTGCCGAAGGTGGTTGTAAGAGCCTTTTCAGCAGCTTTGTATGCATTCATTTCGAGAGGGCTGACGTATGCAGCACCGCCGTGGGCAGGAGTAACCTTGACTGTAACGCAGTCGGGGGCTGCAGCCTCGAAGTAGTCCTTAAAGAGCTTGCTTATCTTTTCAAAGTCTTGGTTGGCTACCAATCGGGTAGAGATCTTGGCATAAGCTTTGCTTGGCAGGACTGTCTTGCTGCCTTCGCCGGTATGTCCACCCCAGATGCCACACACATCAAGGCAGGGACGTATGCCGGTGCGTTCCTTGGTGGTGTAGCCTTTCTCGCCGTGTACTTCTTTGATGTCGAGCTCTTTCTTATATTCTTCAAGATCGAAAGGAGCCTGTGCCATCAGTGCGCGCTCTTCGTCGCTGATGACAAGCACATCGTCGTAGAAACCAGGTATTGTTATATGGTTGTCCTCGTCGTGGAGGCCGGCGATCATCTTGCAAAGGATGTTTATGGGGTTGGCCACGGCGCCGCCATAGATACCGCTATGAAGGTCGTGGTTGGGACCGGTGACTTCAACATCCCAGTAGCAAAGACCACGCAAACCGCTGGTGATGCTTGGTGTGTCTTGTGCAATCATACCTGTGTCGCTGACAAGGATTACATCGGCCTTAAGCATATCCTTGTGCTCCTCGCAGAAGCCATAAAGGCTGCCACTGCCGATTTCCTCTTCGCCCTCAAGCATAAATTTCACGTTGCAGGGCAACTGGTTGGTCTTGACCATAAACTCAAAAGCCTTGGCCTGCATAAAACTTTGGCCTTTGTCATCGTCTGCACCACGGGCCCATATCTTTTCGTCTTTGATGACGGGCTCGAAAGGCTTGGTCTCCCACAATTCAAGCGGAGCGACTGGCATCACGTCGTAGTGGCCATATACGAGCACGGTCGGTTTGGAGGGGTCGATGGTCTTCTCGCCATAGACCACGGGGTTACCTGCCGAAGGCATAACCTCTGCTTTGTCGCAGCCAGCCTCGATCAGCAGCTCGCGCCAACGGTTGGCACAGCGAACCATATCATCCTTGTGCTCGCTCTCGGATGAGATAGATGGTATACGGATAAGTGTGAACAGTTCTTCAAGGAAACGGTCTTTGTTTGCTTCAATGTATTGTTTTACGTCTTTCATTATGGAAAAAGGTTTTAAGGGTTACAAATGATTATTGGGTTGTAAGGGTATTATTTGTTTTCTTCATAACCAAGCTGGCGGGCTTGTTCAAAATATGTGGCGGCATTCTTGGCATCGCCTTTTAATTGATATATATAGCCTATATTATAGTAGGCGGCACCATATTGCGAATCGCATTCAATTGCCTTTTTGAAGAAGTCTAATGCGGCGTCATAGTCCTCGTATAGAACCATCTCCATCCAGCCACGGTTGAACCAGGCGTACTTGTAGTTCGGGTCGATTTCAAGAATCTTTACATAGTATTCATTTGCTTTGTCGGCCTCTTCGGCATCCTGATAAAGCATTGCCAGACCGTACAGGACATTGATGTTCTTCGGTTCAAGCGAAAGGGCGGTCGTGAGGTATTCCAGACCCAGCTTGTTGCGATGCTGGGCATAAAGCATTCCAAGTTCCTCGTATGCCGGCTCATAGTCGGGGTAGAGCTCTATCAAGTGGCGGAAATAATTCACTGCATTGGTCGTGTCGCCAGTCTCTTTGAAGATGAAGCCTTTCATAAACAAGGCTGTCTGGTTGTTCTTGTCTTGCTCGGTCACTTTGGACAGGCTTTCCATTGCCCGGTCATAGTCCTTGCTATAGAATGCTATTTCACCCATCTTGAGGCACGCTTCGAAATTATTGGGGTCAAGCTTAAGTGCTTGCTGAAGGGCTGAATAGCTGTCGCCTACATTGCCCAGGCTGAAGTGTGCGTCGCCAAGCAGGGTATAATACTCGCTTTTGCTACCGTCAATGTGTGTGGCCTTCTCCAAATCATTGATGGCATCACGGAAATACTGCGACAGGTTCTTCTCTTTGCCGAGTGCAACGAGTATTTGGGCACGCTGATAGTAAAGTTCGGCATTGTCTGTATCTTTCTTTATCTGTGCATCAATCACTTTCAATGCCTCCTCGCGAGGAAGGCTGTCAAGTTTGTTGTTGCCGCAGGCTGTTATCAGCGCTGCTATTATGGTGAGGGCGATGAGAGTTACAGGTCTTTTCATACGTTAAAAAACTATTTTATGTAAAAAAAATTATGCCCAAATGAAACTTTTTTGAAAAAGTATCGTAAACAAAGGCGTGCTTACTTATTTCAAAGATGTATTTTTGGCGGGACGACTTGATGGTTGTCCTGCTTTTTTTTCGACTATTGTTGCTTTGTTAAAAACCTCTTGTTACCACGGAACTATTATTTCTTGACAAATTTGCTTGTTGCATTGTTTGTGCGGATAAAATAGACGCCGCGAGGCAGGGAGCTAATGTCTATCACTGTGCGGTCATTGTCGCTGTCGACTGTCAAAATGCGGCGGCCCATAGCATCAATAACAAGCAGTGCACCTGTGGTCCCCTCAACACAAAGCATAGTGGTTGCCGGGTTAGGATAGATGTGAGGATGTGTTGTTTCGGTTGTTGTCTCGATGCCGACAAATGGGTCTTTCTCATAGCATCCTATGTCGGCTCTACCATTGCGGAACCTGCTGTCGCCGGCAAGCTCTGTGATATAAGCGCCTACGCGGTTGGTGTCGCCGGCATCTACCAGTGGCGATAAACTGCTTAGTTGCCAGTCTCCCATATCATCGGCAGGACCCATAGTGGTGTCGGGCGCAATGAAGAACGGACCTTTGCCCTCTGCCGGACGGTTGATACGGCTGATGCCGAAATTGCTGTTGCTGTCGGTTTCGCCAAAACCTTCTATGGCACAGAACCTAATACCGCTTATGTCTTTGTTGGTCAACGAACTGTCGTTGTGCCAGATGACGCTGTTTCTGATGGTGGTCCGGTTCTGGTTTATCGCGCCGCAGCCGCTGTTGCACACAATGTCGCAGCCGTCAATGGTGGTGCTCTGTGAGCGTATGCCGTAACCAGCGTTGTGGACAATCAAGCTGTTTTTAATCATACCGCCGTTGATGTCGACGGCACCGCTATGGTTATTGCGGATTATGCAGCAGAAGAGGTTACCCGTATTGCTGTATACCGCTGCACCTCCTTCAGCTGTCGAGGTGTTGTTTTCGATGATGCAGCGTTCCAGTCGCTGGCTGCTGTTCTGAATATATACTCCAGCTCCTGTTTCGGCTTTGCCGTCGGCAAAAGTGACATCGTATATCTTGCACTCGTTGTTGGGCGCTGCCGAGAGGAACACCCTGCGTTTGCTGCCTCCGCTCAGAATTGTGCTGCCGGCATTGAGATTGCGGTCCTCAAGTCTGCTTTCAGTACCTGCAAAACCACCATAGATAGTAGTTTTGTTTGATGCAGTGAATGAGGCGTCTGCTGTCGTGTCGCCATAATATATGCCGTTCTTTACCCAGATATTGCCCTTTTTGTACAGCGAGCATATCTTCATTGCACTATTGAGGTCGGGATAGGCCGAACTCCACGATGAACCGTTGCCTTGTCCATCGGCAGCGATGTAGAGAGTGTCGTGCATCGGACCCATATTGCAAGGGTAGATGTTGAACACGGCCCCTTGGGCCGATGAGTAGCCGTTGACAGATGACAGGGTATAGTAGCCGTCGCCACCTCCGCCCCAGCCGAAGTTGAAGTGGTAGCGGCCGTTGCTTTTGTAGCCGTCGCAAACAAAGGCGTGGCCGCCTTCGCTGCTGCTGCCGCTATAATACACCGGACGTCCCAGGTCAAGGTCGTGGTGGAGCAGCGAATCCCAGAAGTTGTTGTCGGTGGTCTTGTTCAAATAAAAGGTGTTGAGGTAGCCGAAGAACATCAATGCTTCGGGCACGCTCTCGCTGTGGGCGCCGCTGCCGCTGGTGTGCTGTGGGTTTTGGTAGTTCATCTTCACAGCTACTCCGCAGTGGTAGCAAAGAAGCGACACGGCGTTTTGGTATTCGCTGTTGGAATAGGCATTGACCGTTATAGGCATCTTCGTGTAATCGTAGTAGGCCAAATCGAAATCGGCACTCAGCTGGCCGTAATAGGCGTGTGAATAGGAACGACGGCTGTAGCCCACATTGGGATAGCGGTGATACCGAATGATTTGCGCCATAGCCGTTGCGACACAGCCCGTAACGCTGTGGCCGTCATAGCTGCCGGAATATGCAGGACAGTAGTTGTTGTAGCCTGCACCTTGATCCCAACGGGTCTCGACAAGGGCGCTGACGGCCTTGCCGCCTTTGGCAGCATAATACGAGGTGTCGCTGTGCTCCAATGCTTTCCATTCGGCTTGGAATTCATTCTGTGCGGCCAGTATGTCGGCATTCTTCTGGCTGCTGCTTTTCACAGCGCTCACATCCTCGACATAACCCTCAAGCCACGCCTTCAGATTATCAGGAAGTCGCTCGCTTTCATAACTGCCGTTGAACGAATAACCGACAATGGGTGAAAACGACTTGTTGGCTCCTGCAATGATAAAGCCTGTGTCTCCTATATTGAAAACATACATAACCGGTGTACCGGAATAATCGGTATAAACCTTTTCGGGCGTCACATCTACAGACAGACCGGCCATTTCCGGCTCGTTGATGGCAATATAGTGCTCTGCAACGATTCGGGCTTTGTTGTAATCAACGGTCTGTGCTGCCACTCTGACCATCGCGGTCAGGGCCAACAACGACAATATAACTCTCTTCATATAGAAATCAGTTTTTTCTTAAAAAATCCCATACGTGGTCGATAACGATATCGGCCCTGATGTCGAACGCCTCGCGAGTGGCGTAGCCTATGTGCGGGACGGCGACGCAGTTGGGGGCGTTGAGCAGCGGATGAGTGTTCTCCAACGGCGGCTCCTTCTCGTAGACGTCGATGCCGGCGCCTGCTATCTTGCCTTCCTTCAGTGCCTTGGCCAATGCTTCAATGTCAACCACATTGCCACGGGCGGTATTGATGACTATTGCCGTCGGTTTCATCAGGGCAAGTTCTTTGGCGCCTACCAGATGATGCGTCTCGGCGGTCATCGGAACGTGAAGGGTGACAATGTCACTCTGTCTCATCAGCGTGTCCAAGTCGCAGTATTCCACTCCCATATCCACAACTTCCTTCCGCTGGCTGCGACTGTAGGCCATAACCTTGCAGCCAAAGGCTTTCAGCAATTTGATGGTGGCTGTGCCGATGGCTCCTGTGCCTACAACACCGACGGTCTTGCCTTTCAGCTCGCGGCCTAAAAAGCTGCCACGGCTTCCACCCTGGCGTATTGTGCCGTCGAGTTCGGTCACTTTGCGCAGCACATCAATCATCAGTCCTACAGCCAGTTCGCTTACAGCCGTGGTGGAGTAGCCGGCTGCATTCTGCACAAAGATATTGTGCTCTTTGCAGTAGTTCAGGTCGATGTGGTCGAGGCCGGTGAAGGCTACCGACAGCATCTTCAGCTTGGGGCATTGTGCCAGCACTGCGCTGCCGAGCTTTATGTTCGAGATTATTGCTATCTCACTGTCCTTCATACGCTCTGCAAGGGTGGCTTCGTCCTCGCGGCGGTCCATAAAATAATTAAAGTTATGGCCTTCAGCGGCGAAGGCCGACTGTGTCTTGCGGAACTGCTCTTCGCTGATTCCCAATGGTTCAACACAAGTGATGTTCATATACTTATAATATAATGGTTATTCTTTTAAATAGGAAAACGGCAAAACACTGAAAATATTTTACCGTTTTTTTCTTACCGAAAAGCCAAAGCCGCCTAACTTCTCTCCCAGACCGTAGTATTTGCCGTGCGAGTAGGCGAGGGGAGAGCAGTGGTTGAGCTGAAAGGCACCGGTCGATTTGTCTATCAGCCGCTCGTCGGCGTCGATGGCCACCACGCGTGCCATAAACATATCGTGGCTGCCAAGCTCTTTGATTTCGGTCACCTGGCACTCTATGTTGAGCGGCGATTCGGCAATGAGCGGAGCCTTGACAATCTGCCCTTTCTCGGGCGTCAGGTGCATCTCGCGGAACTTGTTGACATCGCGCCCGCTCTTCACTCCGCACCAGTCGGTGGCCCGTGCCAGCGCTTCGGTGGTGAGGTTGATCACGAACTCGCCGGTGCGCGCAATGATGTCGTGCGAGTGGCGCTCCTTCCTCACCGATATATAGCACAAGGGCGGGTCACTGCAGATAGTGCCCGTCCAAGCTATTGTAATAATGTTGTAGGTCTCTTCACTGTCGCCGCACGAAACCATCACGGCGGGCAGCGGGTATATCATATTGCCCGGTTTGAAAGCCGTCTTGCCCATTGTCTCATTCTTTGAATTTCTTCTCCAACTCGTCAACCCAGTAGTGGAATTGCTTGTCGGTCTCGTTCAGGTTGGCAACGGTCTTGCAGGCGTGGAGCACGGTGGCGTGGTCCTTGTTGCCGCACTGAAGTCCGATGATGGCAAGCGACGACTTGGTCATCTTCTTGGCAAAATACATCGTCAGCTGGCGCGCTTGCACTATCTCGCGCTTGCGTGTGGGCGACTGGATGCTGTCGAGCGGCAGCTTGAAGTAGTCGCACACCACTTTCTGGATATAGTCTATCGTTATCTCGCGGGTGGTGCTCTTCACGAACTTGTCAATCATTTGCTTGGCAAGGTCGATGGTTATCTGCCTATGGTTGAGCGACGACTGGGCGATGAGCGACACCAGTGCGCCTTCCAGCTCACGGATATTGGTGTTGATATTATAGGCTATATATTCTATCACATCCTTCGGCATCTCAATGCCGTCGTTGGCCAGTTTCTGGTTCAGTATGGCTATGCGGGTCTCCACGTCCGGAGTGCCAAGGTCGGCTGCCAGACCCCATTTCAGGCGCGAAAGCAGGCGCGGCTCCAGTGTGCCAAGTTCCGACGGAGCCTTGTCGCTGGTGATGATGATCTGCTTGTTGCGCTGGTGCAGATAGTTGAAGATATGGAAGAAAGCCTCCTGCGTGTGAATGCCCTTCGATGCCCAGAACTGGATGTCGTCCAGTATCAGAAAATCGATCATCTCGTAGAAGTGCACGAAGTCGTTGGTGGTCTTGTTGCGCACTGCATCGACATACTGCTGCAGGAACTGCTCCGAAGTCACATAAAGCACCGTGTTGTCGGGGTGCATCTCCTTGGTCTTGATGCCGATGGCGTGGGCCAGGTGGGTCTTGCCCAAGCCTACGCCGCCGTGCAGCAGCAAGGGGTTGAAAGCGGTACGGCCAGGGTTCTCGGCCACAGCAAAACCGGCGGCACGGGCCAGACGGTTGCAGTCGCCCTCAACAAAATTCTCAAGCGTATAGTTGCCGTTCAGCTGCGAGTTGACTTTCATCTTCTGTATGCCTACATAGATGAAGGGGTTGGACACCTTGCGCTCGCCGGCTTCGGGGCCCAGCATCAAGGGCATATCCTTGGCGCGGTTGCTGATGGCCTGGCGCCCGTTCGACGGCAAACTGGTCGAAATGGGCGAGTTGGCGATGCTCGTGTCCATAAGTATGCTGTATTTCAACATACCGTTGGGACCAAGCTGCAAGCGTATGGTACGTTTCAGTAAATCAATGAAATGCTCCTCCAGCCACTCATAGAAGAACTGGCTGGGTACCCTGATTGTCAAGATGTTGTCCTCAAGTTGGATGGGCACAATGGGCTCAAACCAAGTTCTGTACACTTGGTCGTTCTCCGGACCGAGATTTTCCTTGATTATTTTCAGGCAGTTTTCCCAAACGGTTTTATAATTCTGCGTCATTTCGTTGAACCTTTCGCTATGATTTTATACAACTTATCGTTTCTTGCTAATTGTTTTTTCGTGATGCAAAGTTCAAACAATTTTTTTTATTGAAAATTGCAAAAAAAATTTGCACATATCAGGAAAAAATATTAAACGAAAATCCACTTACAAACTAATTAAAACGTTTCATCTCCAAAATTTCTTATTAAACAACATTTTATTGTTTCATTAACCATTTTCGGGCCTCGTAATATACAACTTTCTTTTGAATCAAAAAAAAATTTTCGCAAAAAAATGCCACATTTTTGCACTTTTTTTGTTCAAATGTTTAAGTGTCTGTCTTGTAAACGGATGCTGCTCTATACGCTTGCAAACGGCAGTAAATCAGAATGATATTCTAATTGTTTGATTGTTAGAATTCATCCGAAGAGAGCTTTTCGCTACTCTTCACATTTACATTGCTTTCCGATTTTTTGCACACAAAAATGAACAACCGCCGGCAGCGAAAAAATTTTTTTTTACCCTTTTTTTGAACATTTTTTGTTCCGCCCGCCTCCTCCACAGGATTAAAACCGGACCAACACTGGTCGTTGTACAATATTTGTACAATACTTGTACAATATATGTACAATTGTAAACGTACAAATATTGTACAAGTATTGTACATATATTATTGTACAACGACCGGAGTTGGTCCCTCGAAAGAGGTTTTTTTATCCACAGCCGGTGCAAAAAAATATTTTATTGAAATACCTTAATATATAAAAAAAAGACGTAACTTTGTAGTTCCTAAAACAAAGGAAAAGAATCAATAATTAATTAAAAATAAACCTTTTAAACAAAAAATCAAAGATGAAAACAGCTTATAATTTCAACGCAGGTCCTTGCGTCCTGCCCAAAGAGGCCATTGAATCGACCATCAATGCCATCCGCGATTTCGACAACACCGGTATCGGTCTGCTCGAAATATCTCACCGTACTCCTGGTTGGGAGCGCACTATGGAAGAGACCCGTCAGCTGTGGCGCGACCTTCTGAACATCCCCGCTGAGTATGAAATCCTGTTCCTCGGTGGCGGTGCCAGCACCGGCTTTATGGATGTTCCCGCCAACCTGCTCAACAAGAAGGCTGCTTACCTGCAGACCGGTGTTTGGGCAAAGAAGGCTGCAAAAGAGGCTAAGAATTTCGGCGAGACCGTTATCGTGGCCAGCAGCGAGGACAAGACCTACAGCTATATCCCGAAGGGTTGGACCGTCCCCGCTGACGCCGACTACTTCCACATCACGACCAACAACACCATCTACGGTACTGAAATCCGCAAGGACTTCGCCGCTAACGAGATCAACAACGTTATGCTGGTTGCCGATATGAGCTCTGACATTATGAGCCGTCCCGTCGACATCAAGAAGTACGGTCTCATCTACGGTGGCGCTCAGAAGAACGTCGGCCCCGCCGGTGTCACCTTCTACATCGTCCGCAAGGACATCCTTGGCAAGATCACCGACCGTCAGTATATGAACCCGCTGCCCACTATGGTTGACTTCCGCACCCACGCTGCTGAAGAGGCTAAGAACATCTCTATGTTCAACACTCCTCCGGTAAGCGCCATCTTCGTTATGCACGAGACCTTGAAGTGGGTTAAGAACACCATCGGCGGCGTTGAAAATATGAACAAGATCAACCTCAAGAAGAGCGCTATGCTCTATGAGGAGATTGACCGCAACAGTATGTTCCGCGGTACTGCCGAGAAGGAAGACCGTTCGATTATGAACCACTGCTGGGTTATGGCTGAAGGCCGTGAGAACCTGCAGGATGCTTTTATGGCTTTCGCCAAGGAGCGTGGTATGGTCGGCATCAAGGGTCACCGCTCGGTCGGCGGCTTCCGCGCCAGCCTCTACAACGCTTGCCCCATCGAGGCAGTCGAGGCTCTCGTCCAGTGTATGCAGGACTTCGAGAAGCAGAACCGATAAGCCTTACGTGAATTGTGAATGGTGAATTGTGAATAGACAATACAATTCACCATTCGCAGTTTGCATTCCTGACGGAGAATATGTATCATCGCGACCTTGATTTATGGAAAACCAGTATTGAACTTGTAAAGGTTGTTTATGGAGTTTTAGACGGTTTCCCGCGAAATGAAGAGTATGCGCTATCGTCTCAGATACGTAGAGCGGCTGTTTCTATTCCATCAAACATTGCCGAAGGGTGCGGAAGAGGCACAAACAAAGAATTGTATAGATTTCTCGATATAGCCTCTGGCTCTCTGGCGGAATTGGAAACTCAGATTTATATAGCAAAAGAACTGGGCTATATATCTGACAGTTCAGAAGTAGATGATTTGATTGTTACAGTACAAAAGATTCTCGTTGGGTTTAAGAAAAGAATAAAAACAGAAATTTTAAAGAATAATCAGGATTGTGCTATCTGAATCGACGGCTTTCATTTGTCAATTCACAATTCACAATTCACAATTCACAAACTATGAAAATATTAGTTGCTACAGAAAAACCTTTCGCAAAGGTTGCCGTTGACGGCATCCGCGAAGTGGTTGAGAAGAACGGCCACACTCTGGCTCTTCTCGAGAAATATACCGACGTGAACGACTTCTACAAAGCCGTTGAAGATGCTGACGCTCTCATCGTCCGCTCTGACAAGGTTACCAAAGAGGTCATCGACCACGCCAAAAACCTGAAGATCGTTGTCCGCGCTGGCGCCGGTTACGACAACCTCGACCTCGAGGCTTGCACCGCCCGTGGCATCATCGCTATGAACACCCCCGGCCAGAACAGCAACGCTGTTGCTGAGCTCGTTATGGGTCTGCTCGTCTTCGCCGTCCGTAACTTCTACAACGGCAAGAGCGGCAGCGAGCTGATGGGCAAGAAACTCGGTATCCTCGCTTTCGGTAACGTGGGACGCAATGTGGCCCGCATCGCCAAAGGCTTCGGTATGGACGTTTATGCCTACGACGCATTCCTCACCGCCGACCAGATCAACCAGAGCGGTATGGCTAAGGCCGTCGCCAATCAGGAAGCATTGTTTGAGACCTGCGATGTAGTGTCCCTCCACATCCCCGCTACAGCAGAGACCAAGCAGAGCATCAACTATGCTCTTGTCAACAAGATGCATAAGGGCGGCATCCTCGTCAACAGCGCACGCAAGGAAGTCATCAACGAGCCCGAACTGCTCAAGCTGATGGCCGAGCGCACCGACCTTAAGTATATCACCGACATTATGCCTGATGCAGATGCCGAGTTCAAGGCTTTCGAAGGCCGCTACTTCGCTACTCCCAAAAAGATGGGTGCCCAGACCGAAGAGGCCAACATCAACGCCGGTATCGCTGCTGCCAACCAGATCAGCGAATACTTCAAGAGCGGTTGCACCAAATTCCAGGTCAACAAATAATTAAAGAGGTATACACTCGTAAAGGGGGAGAGGCTTTCTCCCCCTTTTGTTATTAATTTTATGACGCTCTGCATCTTCAATCCCGAACACGACCTGTGCCTGGCCAACGGCGACCGCAATTTCGTGCCGCCGGCATCGGCTTTGGACTTCGCCAGTGGCAATGCCTCGCTGATGGGTATTCTCTATCCCGACGCTCGCTGCGCCAGTGTCGCCGACGACTTGCAGCCGTTGGTAGCTGAAGGCTCTGTCGACAGGATTGTTGCCTGGGGGTGGGATGCAAGGCTCAAGCAGGCGCTGTTGAAGCAAGGCGTACCCCAGTCGCTGCTGCCGCCCGACGAGCAGTTGGAGCGTATACGCGAACTGCAGCACCGCTCTACTATCCTGCCACTGCAGCCGCACGCCTGGCGCGCATATAGCGTTGACGAGGTGCAACGACTGTTGGCCGAAGAACACCGTGTTGTGCTTAAGGCACCTTGGTCGGGGTCCGGCAGGGGACTGCGTTGGGTCGACGGCGAACTTTCGGACCACGATACAGCTTGGATTGCAAAGACTGTTGCTTCCCAGCGCTGCGTCATCGTTGAGAGGCGGCTTGACGTTGTGGAAAACTTCGCGCTTGAGTTCTATACCGTTGGCGGCAATGTCACGCTGATAGGTCTTTCGCTTTTCGAAACGCAGAGCGGCGTATACCGCTGCAACATCCTGCTGGACGACGATGAAATCCGACAGTGGCTGCAATTGCCCGGAAGTGTAGAGAATGCCATACGTCAGTGGCTGCGGCTCTATGTGGCGCCGCGCTATGAAGGCCCTGTGGGAGTGGACCTGTTGAAGGACAAAAACGGCGAGTTCTTTGTCAGCGAGATGAACCTTCGTTACACGATGGGACTTGTGGCGCACGCTTTCCTTGAAGCACATCCCGACAGGAAGGGCTCACGATGGTCGCCCACGGTTAACAATCTATGATGGAAATGATACTTGAAGCGTTTGTGTTGGCTCTTGCGCTGTGTGTCGACTCGTTTGTGGTGTCGGCGACGAGTGCTTTCAAGAGCAAGATGTCCTATCGCCACGGGATTCTGATGGCTGTTGTCTTTGCTTTTTTTCAGGGCGGGTTCCCGTTCCTCGGGGCAATGCTCGGCGCCGCTTTCCGCGATATGATTGCCTCTGTCGACCACTGGGTGGCCTTTGGGCTGCTGCTGGCGGTGGGAGGCAAGATGGTTTACGATGCAGTGTGCGATGTGCCTGACGACAGGCAGCTTGACGTGTCGCGCTTCGGCGTGCTGTGCCTGCTCGGTATTGCCACGTCTATCGACGCTTTTGTGGTCGGTATCGGACTGGGACTCGACAAGGGCTTTGGCCAGATAGCGTTTATCGTTGCTGTTATAGCCGTTGTGACCTTTGTGGTATCAATGGTAGGGGTGGCGCTGGGCAAGCGCAACATTCCAGTACCGGAGCGTGTGGCTACGCTGCTGGCTGGTCTTGTACTGGTCGGTCTTGGGGTCTACACGCTGATAGAACACCTTACAGCGTGATGGTGATCTCTATAGGATAGTGATCGGAAATATAAGGCACTCCGTAGCTTTTGTTTATTGTTCTGAAGCGGTTTATGATGAGGTTGCGGACAAAGAAGTGGTCGTTCATACCAGCACCGTCTTTGCCAAAGGCATTGTAGGTGTTGCGATAGTCGGTGCGTGTGGCTATTTTTCGGGCAACCTCCATACCTATCTTATCAAGGACGTCGAACTCACTGCTGATAATGTTGGAGCGCATATCGCCGCCCAGGATTACCGGTGTGCCTGCTGGCACCGTGGTACGGATCATCTCTGCCAGCATTTTGAGTGATTCAATACGTGACCTTTCACCTTTTTCGTCAATCTGTGTGTTGAAGTAGTAGAAGTCTTTGCCGCTCTCTATGTGCTGCAGGTGGATGACGGTGACGATGTGCTTTTCGGTGGCATCCCAGCCAAAGGACACACGTTGGGGCGTCTCGCTCAGCCAGCGTGTCTTGTGATCTATTAGTTTGAATTTGTTTTTGTCGTAGTAGATGGCTGCGTGTTCACCGCGGGAGATGCCGTTGTCACGACTTACGCCGACACGGCGGTATTGGTCATAGAACTTGCGGTCAATGTAGGATAGCTGATCGAGCAGAGCCTCTTGGGTGCCGATGATGTCGGGCTGCTCTTTCTTTATCATCTCGATGACGGCCTTTGCGCGTTGGTTCCAAGTGTTATTACCGTCGTTGCGAGGATTGCTGTTGTTGTGTACGTTGAAAGAAACAACCTTTACCTGCTGGGCTTGAAGCCAGGAGGAGAGGGGAGTTCCAATCAGTAGTATTATCAACAGCAAATATTTTCTCATAGGTTTCAGTAGTCTTTTTAGTTCGGTTAGTTTATTATTTAGTATTTGGTCAGTATAATTTCTTTCTATTTTAAATCACATTCAGTTTCTTCAGTGCGTTCCAGATGCCTTCGTCGTCGGCGCTGTCGGTGACGAGGTCGGAGTTCTGTTTCACTATGTCGGCGGCATTGCCCATAGCGATGCCAGTGCCGACGTATTGCAGCATTTCAATGTCGTTGGCGCCGTCACCGAAGGCAATGGATTCATTGCGGTCGATGCCGAAGTGGGCCAGTATGCGCTCAATGCCAACAGCTTTGCTGCTGTCGGCCGGGATGAGGTCGGTGAAGAGGTTGTGCCATCTTGGCATACGGCAGTGGGGCAGCAACGAGAGGGCCGCCTCGTCCTGCTCGGCAGGCTGGATGGCGATGAACTGGTAGGCCTCTTGCCCTTTGAACTCTTCGAGTGGCCTGACGGGAGGCATCTCGAATCCAAGCTGGTCGCGCAACGCTGTGGCCACGGGGTCGATGCGGTTGATGAACATATCGTGTTCGGTGAAGCACATCGTTGTAAGGTTGTTTTCACGCACGTACTGCAGCCAACGGTCGGCGTCGTTGGGGTTGATGGTGTTGCGCAGGATTACTTGGTCGCCGACAATGCAGTAGCCGCCGTTGACGGTGATGTAGCCGTCGAAATGGAGCGGCAATTTGGGAATGAGCACCATCGGCCGTCCGGAGGAAATAAATGTTTTGACACCTCTTTCCTTGAGGATAGAGAACGCCTCTACCGTTCCAGGCAGCAGGTTGTGGCTTTTGTAGCCGAGCAGCGTTCCATCGATGTCAAAAAAGACAGCTTTTATCATTTATTTCGTGTTTTTTCACATTTTTTAACCATACAGATACACCAAAACGGTTTGTTTTTTTGTGGATTTTGTACTTTTTTCACTTTAAACAAACACTGCCAAACTAATATAGGTGGCTCATTTTGATGTAATTATATAGTTTTTAAGAGTTCCTAAAAACCAGCGCAAGTTTACGAAAAATATTTGGATCGACAAAATGGGTGTTTTTGCTTTTCGGCCGTTTGAGCACTGGGAATTGGATATGTTTGGGTGGGAAGAAGGATGGACCGACACTGGTTGTTGTCCGCTTGATGTCCGCTTGATGTCCGCTTGTTGTCCGCTTTAAAAGCGGACATCAAGCGGACAACAAGCGGACAACAACCAGTGTCGGTATGGGGAAAAGTGCGTGTAAACAAAGAGCGGAGAGCAGGTTGCCGTATCAAACGACTTTCAGCTCTACGCTGAATAAAAGGTGGGCGTATTAAAGAGTTAAAGGGTTTTCGTTGGTTTACGCTTTGTCGTAGACTGACTTGCGGAGCATTGCGGCTTGGCCTATGCCGCGGGCGGCAAGATAAACCATAAAGGCGAGCCAGAGGATGTTGTTCATTGTGTATTCTTCCAGGGCATTTGCTGCTATGTTGCAGCGCAGGCCGTAGTAGATGGCGAAGAAGGCGGCTGTGGCGATGAACATTGTGTTTCGCATTGTGCGTGAGGCTGTCGCGCCGATGAAGATACCGTCGAAGAGGAATGCCGAAAAGCCGCACACGGGTATGATGAGTATCCAGAATAGGTAGGGACGTGCGGCATCTATGACATCTTCTTTGTTGCTGAAGATGCGCAGGAATTGCTCGCCGAAAAGGGCGTAGAGGGCGGTGAAAAGGAGTGTCAGTGCAAGTCCCCAGGCGAGGAGATGACGGACGGTGCTGACAAGTGAGCGGCGGTCGCGGGCGCCGATGTAGCGCCCAACGAGTGATTCGCCTGCATAGGCGAAGCCGTCCATTATGTAGCTGAAGAGTGTGAAGAACTGGAGCAACAGCGCATCGACGGCAAGTATCTCGTCGCTGATGCGTCCCGACTCGGAGGTGATGAAGGTGAAGACGGCGGCGAGGCAGATGGTTCGCAGGAATATGTCGCCGTTGACGCGGAAGAATTTTTGCATCTCATTCCAATGCAATGTGTTGCGGATGAACTGGAGGCTGAGATGGCGGCGGAACAATTTGCCGTAGCGTGAGGCAACGAAGAACATTCCGACGAGGAGACCGCTGTATTGTGCAATGACTGTGCCGAGCGCGACGCCTTGTATGTCCCAGTGGAAGAGGAGTACGAAGAGCAGGCTGCAGATGATGTTGACTACGTTGATGAAGATGGCTATCCACATAGGAAGCTTGGAGTTCTGCATACCGATAAACCATCCTTTGATGGCATATAGGCCGAGTGTGGCCGGTGCTGCCCAGATGCGGATAAAGAAGTAGGAGAGGGCAATTTGGATAACGGTGTCGCTGCCGTTGAAGATGGCTTTGGAGAGGAGTGCGATGGGGTATTGGAGCACTATGAGCAGCAGAGCCACTGCGAGGGCGATGGATATGGCCCGTATGAATACACGAATGGCCTCGTCGAGCCGCCGTGCGCCATAGGCTTGTGCTGTGAAGCCGCTGGTGCCCATACGCAGGAAGCCGAAGTTCCAGTAGATGAGGTTGAAGATTTGTGTGCCGATGGCTATGGCACCGATGTGCGACTGGCTGAGGTGGCCAACAATGGCGGTATCGACCATACCAAGCAGCGGTACGGTGATGTTGGTGATTATGTTAGGTAGCGCCAGTTGAAGAATCTTGCGGTTCATCAGGCTATTCTATCTCGCTTTGGGCTGCGTTGAGTATCTGTTTGGTTGCTTTGTCGGCTACGAAGGCTATGATGTGGCAGTTGCTGAGCTTCCAGTCGGATGAGGTGGGAGTGTATTGGAACTGTGCGATGCGTTTTTCGCCGCTGTTGCCTGTGCATTCGATGTCGGCGCCCCAGACGTCGGTGATGACATCGCGCAGAACGTGGTTGTGGACGTAGTTTTCGTCGTCGCTGCCGTCAGGCTGGCGCTGTGTGACAACGAGGCCGTCTTCGATGAGCAAGAGGGTGAGTGTAAGGTCGCTGCCAACGGACTGTAGGAACTCAAGGTTGACGGTGATGTCGACGGTGGAGTTGTTGTTGTGTGCATCGACGTCGAGCGCCACTTGTGCTGCCTGACCGATTATGTTGTCTACACGGCTGTTGATGCCGCTGGTGGGGTTGAAGAGGTCCCAGTTGTTGCCGTTGAGGGTTCGATTGACGATGGCTGTAGGGTATCCATTTTTTTCTATGCCGAAAAAGAGGCTCCAGGTGTCGCCGTCGGGGGTACTGAGACAGGGTGTCTCGCCGATGGGACGTGTGAAGTTCGAGGAGTCGTGGATGGCAACGGCTATGAGTTTGTCGCCATAGCCGGCAACAGCGTCGTTGATGGCTATGTCGGCGTTGGGGCAGTTGACGCAACGGACACCGGTGTATTTCTCAATGATGGCACGCTGGCTGTGGTCGCTGACGCCATTGCCGTCGAACCATTCGCCTGCGGCGCCAGAGAAGACGATGTAGTTGTCCTGTTCTATCTTGTCGCACGAGGCGAGCGATAGCGAAACTGCTATGATTGCGAATATTGATTTAAGTGTTCTGGATTTGTTCATCGTTAATAGGTTTATAGGTTAGAATGAGGTTGTGAGGCTGAAAGTGAGGCCGTTGCTGGCGGGTACCTGTCGGCAGACACCGCCGATGCAGATGATGCCCTCACGCTGTTTGCCATAGCCGAGTTGGAGGCGTGTGGCGTTTTTGGTGTAGCCAACAGAGATGTTGTAGTAGTTGCCGATGCCGTCGTTGTAGGCGTATTGGTCGCTGACTGAGACAAACCAGGCGCTGGTGAAATTGTATTCGACAAGGCCCATAATCCAGTCGCCGCAGCGTTTGTCGTCGACGGCGGCGTCATATTTGCTGTCGCTGCCCATCCATTCGGCTTCGAAGCGGAGCACGTTTTTGCGGTTGATTTTCCAGGTGAGGTCGGCAACGAGGATGTGGTTGTGATGGATGTCGCCTTCGTGTCCTTCGATGACGGGGTTGAAGAGCATATAGCCGTAGGTGGCAGTGAGTTTGAGCTTGCTGCTGAGCTTTTTGGCCACTTCGAGGCTGACGTCGCCATAGTAAGTGTCGCCAGTGCCGAAGAAGGTCGATGTGTAGCCGTCGGTGCCTTTGCCGCCGATGACGGTGGTGTCAAGTCCGGTTATGAGCGAGGCGTTGAGGTGGATGTCGGTGCCGTATTTTCCGCCGAGAGCGGTTTCTTTCTTGAATTTGTACATAAAGTCGGCCTGCAGACCCATCTCGCCGGTGCTCTGTGTGGCGTAGGGATACATAGAGAGGAAAGCGTAGGTGTGCTGCTTGGTGATGGCCGGCGTGTAGTTAATGTATAGCATCTCGCCGCTGACCGAACGCACGGACTTGAATCCCATATTGTCGACACGTTTGGCCTGCAGGTTGGCGCTAAGTCCTTTCTGCGAGTAGCTGGCGCTGAGCCAGAGGGCATCGCCGTTCTTATAGATATAGTTGTTCATTATGTTGGGGTCCTGTCCTTTGCGTGCATATTCGGCTTGAAGTCCGAAGCCACCGTGCGAGAGGTCCATACGTACCGACGCGGCTCCGACATTGTGGGGCAGGTTGAGCTTGTAGCCGCTGATGTCGGAGAGGATAGTCTCGTCGCCTTCGTATTTGCTTACAAACGAGCCGCCGAGGGTGAGGCGTGTTTTTGATTCGGCCCAACTTGTGACGACGTCATTGAGCGAGACTTCGGCATCGAGACCGCGGACAAGTCCACGGGTGTCCCAGTAGTAGCGCTGCTGTCCGACAAGTCCTTTGAAGGTGACACCGTTCCAGGGACGGTAGGAGACGTTGATACCTCTGATGGCGTTGTCGAGTCCCAGATAGCGGTCTTCGTAGGCGCGGAGTGTCATTCCGTTGCCGAACTGTTCGTAGAAATGGCCGGCAGTGACGGCGAAAGTCTGGGTTTTGTAGCTGACGAAATAATTGGCTATTCCCTGTCCTGTGTACTGACTGTTGAAGCCAAGCATCGGGGCGAGGTAGGCTTCGTAGCGCAGTCCGGCGCTGAAGTTTCCGTTGGTGTAAAGGATGTCGGCACGTGCATTGCTGAGCAGTTTCTCAGGCACATCGCTTGAGCCGATGGTGGTGTCGCGACGTGAGAACTGTCCATCGAATTGCACATTGCCGGTAACGTGTCCGCCAAGAATGCCTTGTGCGTTCAGAATGTTGAAAACGGGGAACTGGAAAAGTAATAATGTCGCAATGGCGAGCAGTTTTCTTGCTGTTTTGTCCATTTTGCAGATAGGTTGAAAGGTTGATAGGGCTTAGAGTTCTTCACCGTTGGCTACTTTCTTGACGAGTTCGAAGAGTTCCTCTTCGCTGCCATCGACGTAGGATGTATGCTGCCATACTATTTCACCCTCGCCGTTGATAAGGAAGGTGTGAGGTACGTTGACGACGTTCATAGCGCGTTTGAAGTCCTGGTTCTGGTCGAGGTAAACTTCGTATTCCCAGCCGTTGCCTTCGACGTGAGGCTTGACTTTTGAGGCGGATTTTGTGTCGTCGATAGATACGGCTACAAGTTTGACACCTGTTTCACTTTGCCATTCCTCATAGACTTCGGCAATGGCGTTGAGCTCGCGGTTGCAGGGCTTGCACCAGGTGGCCCAGAAGCTGATAATGATGGGCTTGCCGTCGTTTTGGATTATGGATGTTTCAACTGTTTTGCCGTCAAGGGACTTGATGGTGACGTTTGAGGGCAGTTTGGCATTCTGAGCCATAGCTGTGCTGCAAAGGAGCATAATGGCGATTGAAAGAATCAGTTTTTTCATTTCTATAATTTTATGTTTATAATCTTTAGTATTTTGGATTTTATATTTCTTGTAACAGATCGGTCAATTTGTATATGGCATCACGGTATTTGTTGTCTGGGAGATGCAGGAGGTGTTGCTGTGCTTTTCTCAGATAGTGGTGCATTACGGCTTCGGTTTTTTGGATGCTGTCGCTCTGTTCTACGATCTGAGTAATGAGCGATATTTCGTTGTCGGATATGCCGTTTTTGGTCAACAGGGGCAAAAGCTTGTCTTTAGTGATGTCGTTCTCGAGGGCAAAGATCAGGGGCAGTGTACATTTGTGTTCTTTGATGTCGTTGCCTTGTGGTTTGCCGGAGAGCTGTGTGGGTTTGAAGTCGAGCAGGTCGTCGCGAATCTGGAAGGCGATGCCGATGTTTTCGCCAAAGAGGTAGGCTTCATCGTGGAGGTCTGTTCTGTCGGTTGCGAATGCTGCACCTATCTTGCAGCAGGCGGCCAAAAACAGTGCTGTTTTCTTGCGGATAATCTGGTAATAGACAGATTGGTCGGTGTCATAGTTGTTGCTTTGTTGCTGTTGCAGCAGTTCACCTTCGCTCATCTGGATTACGGTATGGTTGATGATTTGAGTTATGGTTTTGTTGTCTATGGCATTGATGGTCTTCATTACAAGGGCCAGGTAGTAGTCGCCAAGAAGGACGGCGGTTTTGTTGCCCCAGAGATGGTTGACGGTAGGGTTGCCGCGTCTGACATTAGATTCGTCAACTACATCGTCGTGGATGAGGGTGCTTGTGTGTAGAGTTTCAATGGCGGCTACAGCATTGAAGAGTGGGTGGGGAGGAGTGGTGTTGTCTGGAAGTCCGCAGCAGCAGGCGCTTAGGAGGGTTAGCATTGGGCGCAGTTGCTTCCCGTTTTGCGACATAATGTGCTTGTTGATGTCGTTGATGATGGGTATGTCGCTATGAGTCAGCTCCTCGCGTGTGGTCTGATAGTATGATAAGAGTGTTGAGACGTGTTTTTGTATTTCGTGCAGGTCCATAGTCAGGTGGTGATTTTAGTTCCGTTAGTAGATACCAATGCTATTTGTCGGTCGTATGAGTCGGTAATGGATACTTGGAAGAGTGCTTGTGTGCGTCCTTGTTTTATGCGTGTAGTGGTCGCTTTAAGCGAATGTCCCTTTGGTGAGGACAGGAAGTGTATGGTTGACGAAGACGACACCCATTGCAAGGATTCTTTTTGCTCTGCCAAAATGCTGCTGTTGGCAGCAATGGCGAAAGCAAAGTCGGCAAGCGTGAAGATAACGCCACCCATCACAGAACCTTTGGCATTGAGATGTCGGTTGTCGAGTTGCAAAGAGCAGATAGTTGTATCTTCATCCACATAATCAATATGGATGCCTGTTGCTTCGGTGGCAAATGTGTCGTTGGCAAATATCTTCTGTGCGATTGGTGTCAGGTCCATAGTTTTTAGTTGGCAGAGAAGTCTGTGAGGAGGTCTTTTAGTTTGTTGTACAATGTCTTTGACACTTTTGTCAGAGGGGTACGCAGCTGATTTGTGATACGTCCTTCTATTTCGAGCAGAGCCTTGATGCCGCCAGGGTTTCCTTCTTCAAAGATAGCGTTCATAAGCGGCAGCATACGGTAGTGGAGCGGAAGTGCTTTTTTGAGGTCGCCCTTCATAGCGTAGCGGACCATATCGGACATCTCTTTGGGACAGGCATTTGCCATTACAGATATTACTCCTGTTGCTCCGAGTGTCAGCATTGGGAATGTCAATGCGTCGTCGCCGGAAATTACGTTGAAGCCGGCTGGTTTGCAACGCAATATTTCCATTACTTGTGCCATATTGCCCGACGCTTCTTTGATTGCTATGATGTTGGGGCATTCTTCTGCCAGTTGCAGAGTGGTTTCGGCAAGCATATTGCACGATGTGCGTCCAGGTACGTTGTATAGAACGATGGGCACCGGCGATACATCGGCAATGTTTTTGTAGTGCTGGATAAGACCGCGTTGCTGCGGCTTGTTGTAGTATGGCGTAACAGAAAGGATGCCGCTGATGCCGTCAAAGTTGGTCTGGTTTATGGCGTCGGTTACGGCGCGGGTGTTGTTGCCGCCCATTCCGAGCATAATTGGTAAGCGGCCGTTAACGGTTTCTACAATGAACTGCAGTAGAGCCGTGCGCTCGCTTTCCGACATTGTGGCAGCCTCGCTTGTAGTGCCCAATGCAACGATATAGTCAACTCCAGAGGTGATGACATAGTCAATCAATTCCTCGAGTTTGCTAAAGTCAATGGTTTCCTGTTTGCGGAACGGCGTTATCAATGCAACGCCTGTTCCTGTGAATAAAGTGTTTTTTGCCATAATAATAATGCGCTTTATGTTTTGACTTACGAGACACTTGTCTCTTTCTTTTGAATCATCATAAGGTACTTGACTATTTGTTCAATATAGTCTTTAAAGTCCATAGTCTCTTTGCCTTGTATTGCAAGGTCGTACATATCCATCAGTCCCTCATCCTCGTCTGACTCGGTGTTTGTGTAGCCGACTTTTATATTGGCGTCACTTGCAGCCGTAATGTATTTGCCAAAGAAATCAGGTTGTTCTGTCGTGTCGATAATGATGTCATAGTGGCGATTTATGAAACTGTCTATAACACCCTCTTTCGGCAGACCTAAACGTGTGAAGTCATCTTTTTCGTGGCAAATGGTTGTCTTAGTATGAGAGAATATATAGTCTATCTGATAGTTCTTTGCTTGCCAGCCAATAAGGTATATCTCCTTACCGTGACTTTCCTGGGCTGTAATGAATCGGTGGATAAGGTTCCAGCGTTCGGCGTCGCCCACCGTGAAGATAAGGCCTATTGTCTTGACCTTCTCCCAGTTGTCGATACGTTTGTATCGTGGCTTTTGCAGAAGATTGCGCAACTGTCGTTGTTGATATTTCTTGATGATGAAATCGAGAAGCATATTATTGTCTATTAATTGAATTCCAGTTCTTTTTGCCTGTATAGGGCGAATGATTTTCTATGTAGCGGTGTTATTCCATAGCGTTCAATTGCATCGTAGTGTTTGGCGGTAGGGTATCCTTTGTTGGTGTCCCATCCGTAAACGGGATACATTGAGTGTTGGAGTTGCATATAGTCGTCGCGGTAAGTCTTTGCGAGTATAGAAGCTGCAGCAATTGAAAGGAACTTTGCATCGCCTTTGACAATGCATTGGTAGGGTAGTTGTGTCTCGTTATAGAATCGGTTGCCGTCAATGAGTAGAAACTGAGGCGTGGTATTCAGCTGTTTCACTGCCAGGCTCATTGCGTGAAAAGAGGCACGAAGTATATTTATGTTGTCAATCTCTTCATTGTCTACCGACGCAACGGCCCAGGCCACAGCGTCTTTCTCAATCTGAGTGCGCAGTGTGTAGCGTTGCCGTTCGGTAAGTTGCTTTGAATCATTAAGCAGCTCGTTGTGGTAGTCAGGTGGTAATATGACAGCTGCTGCATATACAGGTCCTGCAAGGCATCCGCGTCCGGCTTCGTCGCAGCCGGCCTCAATCATTCCTTTATTGTAGTATTGTGCAAGCATCTGTTTCTCTATTTGTCAATTGAATAAAACATTCACCAAGGCGCATACAAGGACAAGCCAGATCAGTGTTTCGTTAACCCAATGCCTTTTGCGTTCAGCCATTAGGAACCGTGTGACGAGAAAACTGAATGGGATGACATAGCTTTGGGTGTCGAGAGGCTGGAATTTCGTGTATGACGTCAGCAGGATAGAGGCTATCAAAGGCAGAATGACAATGCCGGTATTGATGCGCTGGTGGACGATATTGTCGCCGATTGAACCGAGTTGCCTGAACAATGCAGCAACAAGTAACAGCAGGAACACCAATGTGGGCAGCAACCTCCAGAATGAAATGGATTCAAAGTGGAAGTTGAAGTTAAGCAAGTCATATTGGATAAGTATTAGGTAGTAATCCAGCTTATCGCACATAAAAGCGTATGTGAAAAGGATAATGGACGGTGCAATCAAACCCAAAATACTCACCACAATGTCACGCCAACGATACAACTTGTAAACTACAAATACGAACAAAAACGGTACAAAGTAGCAGAGCGATGGCAGATAGCATAGTGCCATTAGTCCGATGCAGAATGAAGCGTTGAAGTTGTGTCCCACGGTCAACGATGTTGTGCCGTCCGACAGCAGTTGGCTGCAAGATGCAAGCACCAATGCGTTGACCAGCAGCATCGGTGTCATCGTCAATAGTTCGTAGTTCCAACTCATTGCAACCACATAAAGCAGCATAGGCATCAGGCTGTTGGCCTTGGTCATCTTGTGGTTGGTCAGTATAAGGTTGAACCAGGCGCCTTCAACCAATGTCAGCAGCAGAGCTAATGCTGTTGCCAGACGTGGCAGATGTGACAGCCACCCGAAAACAAATCCATATATAGGTGAGAAATAGTTGCATACAGCCGTGTCGACAGGCGTAATGAAAGCCTTGACCCAAAGCAGCATAGCTGTCAGGAGGATGACAAGAATCTGTCCCAGTGTGCTCTGTTTGAAAAGGCGTATCATTTGTCGTCGACGATTGGTGTGAACAGTGAAGAGGTCGTGAGAATTTAATTCTTGATGAGCTTTGCTGTGCGAACACCGGCGCGGTCGTGTACTCTTACAAAATATACTCCTTGTGCCATTCCGCCAAGGTCTATCTCGGTGTTCGACACAATGTTACGGCTCATAACGCGGTGGCCATCAATGGTGAAGACCTCCATCAATTCGGGCTCGTTGCTGCCAGTGACCACAGTTACCATATTAGCTGTAGGATTCGGGAACACAATCAATTCGGGGCGTATGTCGGCAGCTTGCTCGACAGACAATCTGTCGTATGCTGCGCTGACGGCGCGCAGGGCGTCGGCTTTGCCATATCCCCAGCTGTTGCTTATGCTGTCGTTGGCGCGCAGCGGACCGGTCTTGTCGTCGTTGCGGACCGTGGTGAAAAGAATCTCACGTATTTGGTCTACTGTCAGATTAGGATTGGCCTGCAGCATCAGTGCTACAATGCCTGTCACTGCCGGTGACGACATCGATGTGCCGCTCATTGTGCTCCACATATAGCGACGACCGTTGATTTGACCTTGGTATACGGGCGAGTAGTTTGTCAGATCGGTAAATGACGAGATAGAAGAAACCACGTTTGAGCCTGGAGCAGAGATTTCAGGCTTGTTCCTGCCGTCAAGGGTGGGGCCGAAACTTGAGAAATAGGTTAAACCTCCAGTCGTATAGACGTCGTTACGGTAAGTGTCTGCAATGTGTGCTGCCACGGTTATTGCTTTCTCTGCGCAGGCAGGCTCGCCGATACCGTAAAACTTGTCGCCATTCTGACAGCCAAAAATACCTGAGTTTACAAAGTCACATCCCATATTGCCGGCATTGTTCGCAAGGTTGGTCATATTCCATACGTGTACCGTTGCCCCTTCGCTTGACGTACATCTCATCATCAGTTTGTAGCCATAGTTCTTCTGCACGTTCAGCAGTATGTGGGGACGATTGTCAAGATGATTCCTTGCCTCTATCATAATGTCATAGTGTATGGTGTCGTTGCCTGCTACAAGGTACGACTCAAGATAATCAATATCTCCACTGGTGCTGTACATAGGTGAATAGTGGATGTTGTGGCTGCCGCCGTTCTCGACCAGTGCAAAGCCGGCCTCGAAGGGAGCACCGTTTTCTTCGCCCCAATAAATCAGTCCCTGGCCGATGCCGTCGGCGTAGTAGGTGGCTATCGATATCAGAGTGTCCTCTTGACCGAATGTGTGTTGTAGGTGGAAGTTGACATCGCCGTTGTTGCCGCCGCTGGTGACGAAGACTATGCCCGAATCGCTATAGCTGTTGATGGCTTCACTGAGCAACGATGTGCCGTCAAGGGTGCTGAAGGTGTACATACCCCAGCTGCTGTTGATGACAAGTCTTTTGCCTTCCTCATCGGCAACACGCTTCATCCAGGCCACCTGGTCCAGCCACGATGCCTCGTCCAGATACCACGAGCCAAGTATAAACTTGGCTTTGGGAGCTTGTCCTATGACGTGTCCTGTAGCTGTGCCGTTACCACCACAGATGCCGGCCACGTGCGTTCCGTGCGTGCCATAGCCATATAAGCCGAAGGTGTCGCACTGGGCTGCATATACCTCTTCGGGTGTCTTGTATTCTGTGCCGTAATTGAAGCCCTCAGGTGCGGGACCCGACAGTTTGAAATGGTCCCAAGCACGAAGGACACGAAGGTTGTTGGCCTTGTTGATATTGGGGTGTGTGTAGTCGAATCCCCAGTCGGTAATGCCAATCAGCACTCCCTCGCCATTGAAGGGCATAGGCAGACCCAAGCCGGCTTGCACACTGTCGGTGCGGGTGTCTACACGCGTATTGTCCATCATCGGGGCCACGTGGTGGGCCACGGTCATATACTTAATGCCCGAAACACCTTCCAGCATCGGAAGGGCCTCTATCGGTGTACGCATTGTGACAATGTCGCCTACACGCGATGTAACCCTTACGCCTTTTGCCTCAACGTTTGCTGCCGAGAAAGTGTTGTCCACTTTGGCGATGACACCGATGTAGGCCACGCCGTTCTCATAACGTATTGGATAGCGGTCCAGTAGTGACTTCGACATATTGTCGACACTTTTGGCCTGGTTCAGATTCTTGACAAGTGCACGTGTTTCTATGCTGCTCTTGTTTTGTGCGGCAGCTATTAACGTGCTGAATACAAAGAGGAATAATGCAATTTTCTTCATATTGTGACAGTATTGTTCAAACTGCAAAGATACGAAAAAAAATCATTTATTATTTATTTTAAAATAATTTAAAAGTTAAACATCTGTTTGCACCTCGCTGAAACGAATGAATAACAGGATGTAAAAGAAGAGAGTGTGCCCTGTTGGACACACTCTCTTGTCAAATGTTCTCTATGGGTTTAGTCTCTTTTCTTTCTGTATACAAAGAACAATCCTGCGCCCATTGCCACAAGCATCAGTATCGACACGACAAGTGTTATGTTGTCGTGGCGGTGCAGGGTAGGAGCCTCGTTGACAAACTCAATGGTGTGGTCGCCGGCGGGAACAATCATAGCACGCAGAATATAGTCTGTCCTGAAGTAATCAGCCGGTTTGCCGTCGATATAGGCGCGCCAGTCGGGAGCATAGTACACTTCCGAGAATACTGCTATGCGCTCACCGTTGGTGTGGCTCTTATAGGTGAGGTGGTCAGGGGTCTGAGGATAAGTGTGGACAAGCACGATGCTTTCACTGCTGTCGGCTCTCATATTCAGTCTTTCCGTCTCTTTCTTTACATCCGGCCACAACGACTGGTCTACAAAAGCTGTCTTGCTTGGCTCGAAGTCGTTGAGTGCCAATATCTCAGCGTTGGCATCTTCTACATATTTCACCTCTTCCACAAACCAGCAGTTGCCCAAGGCTGTGTTGCGGCGCACCGGTGTCGGCTGGTTCTGCTGCAGATTGAGCATCAGATAGCGGGCGTTGAGCATATCTAGCACAGGGTAGGGCTCGGCAACGGCAAGCAATCCGGCACCGTTATATCCAATCTGACAGCTGTTTACGTAGTCATAAAACTTGCGGCTGCCAAGGTAGAAGTCTATAAGGTCCTGATAGCGGCGCATCTTGGCGGCACTGTAACCTCCAATCTGGTTGTGGAACGCACTGGGACGCGAGTCGTTGAAGGTGTTGACGGTGAGGTCGAACACACGGTAGTCGCGGTCGCCGTTGGTGGCAGCGGTCTGGTCAAGCATCTGTTCCGATGGTGTGCGGTGCAGGGCCACGCGTTCGGGAGCCACAAAGTTCTCCTCGTTGAGGTAGCGCCGATCCACGCCCCACAGGTCTATCACCATAAGAACGGCCAGCAGTCCGATGACGATGCCGCCTTTCTTGATCTTGCCGGATACATAGAGCCACAGTGAGCCGAAGGCAAGTGCCACGAATATCAGTGAGCGCCACGTGTCGCGCACAAACAGCGAGCGACGCTCCTCGGTCAGAAGGTTCTGGAACATAGGCCATTGCTCGCCGAGCTGCGCCTTGTACTGCTCGTCGCCGACACCCTCGAAACTGAGCTTGGTCTTCGCAACGACAAGACCTATCAGCAATATGCCGGCCACAATGCCACCGGCCCAGTACAAGGCTTTTGTGACTTCGCTTTTAGCGGTTTCGCTTTGTGTGTTGTTATCTTTTGAAGTGAATATCTGCTTGAGTGCCAGCACAGCCATTATGACCATAGTTACATTGGCCAGCACAAGACTCATCGATGGGGTGCGGAACTTGTTGTAGAGCGGCAGGTGGTCGAACAGGAAGCCGTTAAGGGGCAGGAAGTGGCGTCCCCACGACATCACTATGGCCACCACGGTGGCAATGATGAGCCACCAACGCTCCGGTCCTTTGACGACAAAGCAGCCAAGCAGGAACAGGAACACCACGATGGCACCGAAATAGACGGGGCCCGACGTGAAGGGCTGGTCGCCCCAATAGAGGGGAGCCTGTTTCTGTCCTGTGCGGCGTGTCCACTCGCTGTCTTCGGCCACACGCTCGCCCGAGCCACCGCCCATAGCGCCGGGAACAAGCAGCGTATAGGTCTCGCCGACGCCATAGCTCCAGCTGAAGGCGTAGTTGATGTCGAGGCCGCCTTTCTTGTTGTCCTCGCTCTTGCCTGTGCTTTCAAGTCCCAGGTCGTTGGGTGTGACGCTAATCTCGCTGCCGCCGCGCATTGTCGCCTCGGCATATTCTTCATTCACTGTCAGATGGCGATAGTTACCGCCTGCGGCAAAGAGGCATCCCACAAGCAGTATGCCGACAACGGCAAGGAACTGCGGAAACCATTTGTCTTTAATGGCGTAAACCATATAGGTCAGACCCATAATGACGCCGCCGATGACGGTGTAAAACGTAATCTGCAAGTGGTTGAACGTTATCTGTAAGCCGGCAGCAAGGGTGAACAAAATTGTGCCCCACACCAGTTGCCGCCAGTTGATGGCTGCCTTACGCTCTCCGCTTTCCGTTTCCCGCTTTCCGCTTCCAGCACGTAGCGCCAGCACCATACCTGCCAGCATTGGCGCCATCATCGACATCGCCCAGCCTTTGGTGATGTGGCCGGCCTCGATGATGATAATGTTGTACGAGCCCAGACCAAAGGCAAGTGCTCCGAGCAGCGAAATCCACGGTCCGCAGCCAAAAGCAATAAGGGCTACATAGAATCCTATCAGATAGAGCCACAGCACACCGATGTTGCGCTCCACACCGAATGGACGCATAATGAGCAGCGCCTTGAGCGGGGTGAATACCGAACTCTGCGGCTCGACGGCGGTCTGGTAGCCGGGCATACCGCCAAACATCGAGGGGTTCCAGTTGGGGACGGTGCCGGTCGAGTCGGCAGCCATCATCTGCTGGTGCGACATAGCCTCGGCTTTAATCATATCACCCTGATACACAACATCGCCGCTCAGCGCAGGCGAGAAATAGACGCACGCTGCTATAAGCATTATCACTACTGCCGCAACGTGAACAAGCGTTTTCTTCAAATTTGGTTTCATTATAAAAGGTTAAAAGGGGGTTATCGTTGAGTTGTTTATTTGTTGAGTTGTTGATATGTTGATACGTTGATATGTTGATATGTTGAGTTGTTGATATGTTGATTTGTTGAGTCGTTGATATGTTGATTTGTTGATTTGTTGAGTCGTTGAGTCGTTGAGTCGTTGATATGTTTAAAGGCTTCTCATTTTTATTCCCCCTCTAACTTAGAGGGGGTGCCCTTTAGGGCGGGGGCGTGTGTTCTCTCCGTTCTCCGTTCTTCGTTCTCCGTTCTCCGCTTACCTGACCGGGTATTCTATCCTGACGTGGTAGATGCTCATCATCCTCTCTTTGAGGTGGGTACGTATGCGTGTTATATCCTGCAGCGTCAACGGACAGTTGTTGAGCTGGTTCATACTAGTCTTGTCATCGATGATTTTGTCAACCATACGGTCGATGCTCTCTTTATCGTGATTCTTGAGGCTCTTGCAGGCAGCCTCCACCGAGTCGACAAGCATCACCACGGCCGTCTCGCGGCTGAATGGCGTGGGCCCCGGATAACGATAGTCGGCAATCTTAATCTCGTCCTCGGTCCTGTGCAGTTTGGCCTGCGCGTAGAAGTAGCCCGTCACCGTAGTGCCGTGGTGTGTGCGGATGAAGTCGGTCACCTCCGACGGCAGACGGTACTTCTTGGCCAGCGTTACGCCGTCGCGGACGTGCTGCGTTATGATGTGCGCGCTCTCCTCGTAGTCGATGTTGTCGTGCGGGTTGAAGCCGTTGTTCTGGTTCTCGGTGAAGTAAATGGGAGCCATAATCTTGCCTATATCGTGATAGAGGGCGCCCACTTTGGCAAGGAGGGCGTTGCCGCCAATCTCGTTGATAAGGTCCTCGGCGATGTTGGCCACCTGCATAGAGTGCTGGAAAGTGCCCGGCGCCTTCTGCGACAGCTCGCGCAAAGCGGGCGTGTTGGTGCTCGATATCTCCAACAATGTCAGATTGGTAGTCATACCGAACATACGCTCGAAGAGGAATATGAGCGGGTAGGCGAGGAGAGTGAGGATGGCGTTGAGGAAGAAGATGAGGAAGCGCTGGGGCTGCAGCGTGGCGAAACTGGTCTCGGTGCTCAGCACGCCGGCGATATAGATTAGCGAGTAGGTGCTGAATATCACCAGCGCCACGGCAAAGAAACTGCTGCGCTTCTCGAAGTTGCGCACAGTGATGATGCTCATCATACCCGACACAAGCTGGTAGAAAATGAACTCATAGCTGTTCGGGACCATATTGCCTATGATAATCACTGCCACAATGTGGATATAGAGTGCCACACGCATATCGAAGAATATGCGCATCAGAATGGGCACAATGCACACCGGCGCCAAAAGCACATACTCGGGGTTTGTGCGCACCAGCAGGGCGACGATGGCCGAGATGAAGATGACGATGAAGAAGGCGAAAGTCACCTTCTTGATGTCGTCGAGCATAGGATGGCGTATGTTTTTCAAGAACATATAGAGCGCCACGAAGGCGATGATGCACAGCAGCGCCTGACCGACGTAATGGACCAGGCTGTTGTAGTCGGCCATCTTGCGGTGCGACTCCTCCTGCTCGAGTGACGACAGCGCCAGGGCCGTCTCCTCGTCGATGCGCTGCCCCTTCGACACTATCAACTCGTTCTGCTGAATCATTCGCGACGAATAGGCCACCTGCGACAGGCGCGTGTCAAGCTCCAGATGCGTGCGGTTGGCGTCGAACACTATCGACGGCGCCAGTATCGAATCGGTCAGCAGCTGTGTAAGCTTCATAGCCTCGCCGCTGTCGGCAACGGCCTGGAACACAAATCGCTCCACATCGGTCGGTGTCGTCAGCACTCGCGGGTCGACCTCGCGGCCCACATTGCCCGTAAGCACCACTACCGGATGTCCGTCCAGTTCCTCCTCTGTGTCGCAGTAGCCCTGCGAGTTATAGACTATCGATACAATCTGTGCCGCCAGCGCACCCTGCCTCCGCGTCAGGCCCGATGCGGCCAGACGGCGGCGGGCGGTCTGCTCGGCACTGCTGTCGACATAGAAGTAGCGTGTCGACTCATCCTTGATGCGCTGCACCTCCTGCTCGCTCTCCGACTCGGGCTTCAGAATCGTCAAATCGTAGGGAGCATAGAGATCCTCGCCGTGCCAGAACGAACCCACCGTGTGGTCGTACTGCACACGCGAATAGTCGTTGGGAAACATTATCAATATAAGCACCACAGTCAGCGCCATAACCGATATAAGGTAGAATATGCGCAGGTGCGATATTATATATGAAATGAATTTTCTCATAGTCTTATCTTCCGTCGAATGAATTAAATAAGTATGCTTCCCTGTCGGGAAACAATCTGCAAAAATAGCAAAAAAAAACAACATACGCGAAAAGGACGAAAAAAAATCGATTGATCAAAGGCGCAGAATCATATATTTGAAGGATTTGGAGTGTCATATCGTCAAGTCTTGAGCTGTTCAAGCCCCGAAGGGGCGACGGAAAAACGAAGTGTGGCATTGGTTTGATGGTGCGACACACCCCGGCCTTCGTTTTTGTTCGCCTTTTCGCAATTGGAATGGCTGGTGCGACACACGGTGTGTCGCATTGTCAAACATCGACAATCTAGGTGTGTTGCATTTTCAAGCAAATGTTCCTTCTCAAGGCCAAACATAGCAAGAGTGCGGTGGATAACATCAAAGAGACATCCAAATTATTATTTAACACGAATTGCCATTAATTACACATTATTTATAGAGATGTGGGCATCCCTGGATGCCCAAAATTAATGGATAATTAATGGCAATTCTTGTTCAAAAAATCCGTGTCATCCGAGTAATCCGTGTTCAAAAAACACTCGTAAAATCCGTGTTCAAAAACCCGCCTCATTTCCAGCTTTTCAAGGGACCATCTCCGTCATATGTACAATATATGTACAATACTTGTACAATATTTGTACGTTTACAATTGTACATATATTGTACAACTATTGTACATATATTGTACAACGACCAGTGTTGGAATGCGTCAGTGTGGGTGGCAAAAATATGACAAAATGTCAGTTTTTATGACGTGGCAGACTTTTGGCACACTTTTGGATGGCATAAATGTGTCATTTGAAAAAAAAGTTAAACTAAAAAAATATTAATTATGAAGATTAAACCGTTAGCAGACAGAGTTCTGATTGAACCTGCAGAAGCAGAGCAGAAAACAGCATCGGGAATCATTATCCCCGACACCGCCAAGGAAAAACCGCAGCGTGGCAAAGTTGTAGCCGTTGGCAAAGGCACCAAGGACTACGAAATGACTGTCAAGGTTGGCGACAACGTGCTCTATGGCAAATACAGCGGCACCGAGATCAACATCGACGGTACGGCCTATATGATTATGAAAGAAAGCGATATTTACGCAATCATTTAATGTTGAAACGGTTGTAAAGGTTCGCTTCGCTTGAAAGTTTAAAAGGTCTCAAGACCTATAAATTTTCAACAACTCAAACCATTAGAACCTTTAAAACCCTTTAAACCTTTTAAACCTTTTAAACTTCAGAAATTATGGCAAAAGAGATAGTTTTCAATAATGATGCCCGTGAGCAGTTGCGCAAAGGCGTTGACGCTCTGGCAAATGCAGTTAAAGTTACACTTGGACCCAAGGGTCGCAACGTGGTTATCGACAAGAAGTTCGGTGCTCCTCAGGTAACGAAGGACGGTGTCACCGTCGCTAAGGAAATTGAGCTCGAGAACGGCATTGAGAATATGGGTGCCCAGATGGTGAAAGAGGTCGCCTCGAAGACCAACGACCAGGCTGGCGACGGTACCACCACCGCCACCGTTCTGGCTCAGGCAATCGTCAACACCGGCTTGAAGAACGTCACCGCCGGTGCCAACCCGATGGACCTGAAACGCGGTATCGACAAGGCTGTTGCTGCCATCGTTAAGGACATCAAGGCCCAGTCGAAGGCTGTGGGCGGCGACATCGCCAAGATCCGTCAGGTTGCCACTATCAGTGCCAACAACGACAGCACCATCGGCGACATCATCGCAGAGGCTATGGAAAAAGTGACCAAGGACGGCGTTATCACCATCGAGGATGCCAAGGGTATCGACACCAACGTGAAGGTTGTCGAGGGTATGCAGTTCGACCGCGGCTACATCAGCCCCTACTTCGTCACCGACACCGAGAAGATGGAATGCACCTACGACAATCCTTTCATCCTTATCTATGACAAGAAAATCAGCACGATGAAGGACCTTCTGCCAGTGCTTGAGAAGGTTGTCAACACCGGCCGTCCGCTGCTTATCATTGCTGAGGATGTCGAGAGCGAGGCTCTGGCAACATTGGTTGTCAACCGTCTGCGCGGCAGCTTGAAGATTGCTGCTGTCAAGGCTCCTGGCTTCGGCGACAGAAGAAAAGAGATGCTCGAGGATATCGCTATCCTGACCGGCGGCACCGTCATCAGCGAGGAGAAGGGCTACAAGCTCGAGGACGCTGACCTTTCGATGCTCGGCCAGAGCGAGAAGATTACCATCGACAAGGACAACACCACTATCGTCAGCGGCAAGGGCGACGGTCAGATGATCAAGGCCCGCGTTCAGCAGATCAAGGCTCAGATTGAGAAGACCACCAGCGACTACGACCGTGAGAAGCTGCAGGAGCGCTTGGCTAAGTTGGCCGGCGGCGTGGCAGTAATCTACGTCGGCGCAGCCAGCGAGGTCGAGATGAAGGAGAAGAAGGACCGCTTCGACGATGCTCTGCACGCAACCCGCGCAGCTGTCGAAGAGGGTATCATCCCTGGTGGCGGTACCGCTTTCATCCGTGCTGCCGAGAAACTGGCAAAGGTCAAGGCTGAGAACGAGGACGAGAAGCTGGGTATCGAGATTATCCGTCGCGCCGTCGAGGAGCCTCTGCGTATGATTGTCGAGAACGCCGGTCTTGAAGGCAGCGTCATCGTCAACGAGGTTAAGAACGGCAAGGGCGACTACGGCTACAATGCCCGCACCGAGAAGTTTGAGAAGCTGTTCGACAGCGGTGTCATCGACCCCGCCAAGGTGACTCGTGTTGCCCTCGAGAACGCCGCTTCGATAGCAGGTATGCTGCTGACCACCGAGTGCGTCCTCTGCGACATCAAGGAACCTGAACCTCCGATGCCCGCCGGCAACCCCGGAATGGGCGGTATGGGCGGAATGTACTAAGCCGCACCCGGAGCGCAGGCATTCTGCCTGCATAAACAAAAAAGGGAGCACCCATCGGGTGCTCCCTTTTTATTTGGCGTTATATTATTTCCGTTTCATTATAATTATAATTCTATTTTTTTATTTTGGTCTATAACCATATGATTTCGCGCTGAAAAGATACGTGCTTTTCGCGGTGTGGACAAATATTGTTTTATCTTGTATGTTTTTTATTGTTAAGTTTTTTTCATAATAATATAATATTGTATTCTTTTCTGCGTTAATGATTGCAAAAATACAGAAATAAGTAAAGCATAGAGAAATGAAGCGCATTTTCCTGTTGTGTGTCGCAATGGCCTCGATGTCGGCATTGATGGCACAAGGAGCGTCGCAATCCAAGTCGACCTCCCAACTTTTTGGCGAGGCTACAGATCTTTTCAGAAAAGAGAAATTCGCTGTGGCCCAGCATTTTTTTGACCGTTATATCAAGTGTAGCGATGCCTCTGCAGACGAGATTGAGGAGGCTCTGTACTACTCGGCTGTATGCTCTGAGCAGCTGCGCAATGACGATGCTCTGTACCGTCTCAGCGAGTTTATGAGACTCTATCCCGAGAGCGGCAAGCTGAATATGGCGCGTGTGGCGCTGGGCAATGTCTATTTCGACAAGGGCGACTACAATGCCGCTCTGCACGAATATCTGAAGGTAGAGCCGTCGGAGGTTGAGTTCAACCACAAGAGTGAGTTCGACTATAAGACGGGCTTCTGCTACTTCCAGCAGGGCGACAAGGAGAATGCCAAGAAATATTTCAAGCGGGTGGCCGACGGCAAGTCGTACTATAAGAACGCCGCCACATACTATTATGCCGACATCCTCTTCTCGGCCAAGCAGTACGAGTCGGCAGACAAAGAGTTCCGCAAGATAGAGAAGGACCGCGCTTTCAAGAAGTTGGTGCCGGTCTATCGCTTCTATATCAAATATCATCTGGGTCAGGAGGACGAGGTGATACGTATGGCTCCCGATTTGCTTGAAGACCCGAACCTTGTGCTGCGTGACGAGGTGGAACGCATTGTCGGCGATGTCTACTTCAACCGTGGCGAATACAAGCGCGCTCTGGCTTACTATCATCAGGCCAATGCCGATGCTGCCAAGAAAAACGGCGGCAAGATGCCTTCGGCCGGTAACTACCCGATGGGCTACTGCTACTATATGCTGGGTCAGTATGACTCGGCGGCGGTCTATCTGTCCACTTTCGTCGGTGGCAATGATTCGACTGCCCAGAACGCCCTTTTCACGTTGGGCGACACCTACATCAAGCTGAACCGCAAGAACGACGCCCGTACAGCCTTCAAGAGCGCTTCGGAGATGAAGCATAACCTCGACATCCAAGAGGAGGCAGCCTTCAACTATGCCAAACTGAGCTGCGAGCTCAACCCCAACGCCTACAATGAGTCGATACGCTCGTTTGAGAACTACCTGCAGCGCTACCCGAAGACCAAACGCAAAGCTGAAGTGCAGCAGATACTGACATCGCTCTATTGCACGACCAAGAACTACAAAGACGCTCTTGCACTGATTGAAAGGAACAAGAAGGAACTGCTGAAGGACGCCACAATGCGTCAGGCGTATCAGCGCATACTCGTCAATCGAGGCATAGACCTCTTCAACGAGCGCAACCTGCAACAGGCTGCCGTTCTGTTCGACACCGCTGTCAGTGTCAATGCCACACCGTCCATTACCACCGATGCCCTCTACCTCTCGGCCGAATCTCAATACAGGCTTGCCAACTATAGCCGCAGCCAGAAGCTCCTCGACCGATTCTTCACCGCCTCTTCGCGCAAAAGCTCGGCCTACTATCCTCAGGCTCTCTATACCGCCGGTTACGTCTATATGCGCCGCAAACGCTACAACGATGCCGAAGAGAAATTCGGCGAGTTCCTCAAGCTTGCCAACAGCAACACCGAGCAGAAGCAAATCCTTGACGCTTACAATCGTATGGGCGACTGCCAGTATGTGAAGAAGAACTTTGACGGTGCCATCGGCTACTACGACCGCGTCATCAATGCGCAAGGACAGGATGCCGACTATGCCACCTACCAGAAGGCCCTCTGCTACGGTGCACAAGGAAAGAATGTCGAAAAGCTTAATTGCCTGAACTATATATTCGAGAAGTTCAGCAACTCGCCGCTCTCGCCAAAGGCTATGTTCGAAATCGCCAACACATACCTTATCTGCGACAACAATGAGATGGCGCTTCTCTACTATAACAACTTCATAAAGAAATACTCGCAGAGCAGTTTTGTTCCGCAGGCACTGCTCAATGTCGGACTTATCTATTACAATACCGGTCAGAACGACAAGGCATTGGAGGCCTTCGACAAGCTGCTGACGCAATATCCCGGTACCGACGAGGCTCGCGACGCCTTGATGTCCATCAAGAACATCTTTGTCGAGCAGGATAGGGTAGAGGAGTACTTCGCCTACGTAAGCCGCGCCACCAAGTACACCGTGTCGGCCGCCGAGCAGGATTCAACCCTCTATCTCGCCGCCGAGAACCGCTATTTTGCAGGCAACTACGACAACGCCATTGCCGGCTTTGCCAACTACATTCAGAAGTTCCCTCACGGATTCTTCATCCTCAAGGCACACTATTATATGGCTGATGCCCTTACGCGTACCAACCAGCAGGCCAAAGCCCTCAGCCATTATGAGTGGGTGGCCGAACGAGGCAACAACCCATATACCGAGAACAGCCTCTACCAGGCAGCCACCACCCATTATGCACAGAAGAACTATCGCAAGGCGCTTGACTACTATGTACCGCTTGTCGTCGTCTCTACCACCGACGCTTCGAGGCTTCAGGCTCGTATGGGAATTGTGAAATGCTGGTATGCGCTCAAAGATACGGCCAATGTGGCCGTCTCTGCCAACGAGCTGCTCAAGGAACCAAAGGCCACCACCGAGCAGAAGGACGAGGCCTCCATCCTTATGGCCCGCTGCTACTACTATGCCGGTGCCCGCACCGAAGCCTTCAACGCCTATGCAGCCCTTGCCAATTCTGCCAACGGCGACTATATGGGCGAAGCCGCCTATCGCCGCGCCGAGATACTGTTCCAGCAAGGCGACCTCGATGCTTCCGAGCGCATCATCGAGGAGGTCGTCAACAATCCCGGTAGCGACTACTGGCTGGCAAAGACCTTCATCCTCTGGGCCGACATCTTCCACCGTCGCGGCAACGACCTGCAAGCCAAACAAACCCTTCAGAGTATCATCGACAACTACGAGATTGCCAACGATGCCGACGAAGAGGTCGTGATGGAAGCCAAGCAGCATCTGGCTCTGCTCAACACTCCAAAGCCCGAGTCGACACCACAGAGCGACACCATAGACGCCCCGGTCATCGAGCTTGAAATAGATAATGAATAAACCATTCTCCAGTCACCATTCACCAATCATCGATCAGTAATGAAAAGAACATCCAGAATATTTCTCGCCGTTGCGATATTGTCCACAGTCCAATTGTCAACCGTCAACTCCCTGTGGGCACAGAACGACACCTCCAATTCGGTCTATAACCAATCAGTCTACGTCGTTGGTGACTACAACCCCGTCCTTGACGGTGTCACCGAGAAGGTCAATGTGGCTCCGGCCCCCAACGACAGCGTCGCCGACGAACTCCAACCAAAGTTCAAATACAGCATCACGCCGCACCGAATCAGTTCGCTCACATCGGCCACAGGTCTCAAGGCCGCCAAAGTCATAGGCTCGCCGACACGCCTCTATAACAACTACCTTAGGTTCGGCATTGGGCACGATTTCGCCGCTTTTCCCGACATCAACCCGCTCGTCGACCTGTATCTCACCTCTACGCGACACGACAACTATTCCTACGGTGCACGATTCTATCACAACACCGACATTACCACTTTCGGCAAGGAAAGCTCTACTGCCCCGTCGCCAAACCATTATGGCCGCGACCGCCATACCGTCAACAATCTTGACATCTTTGGCAAGTATATCCTCAACAAGGCACACCTATTCTCCGCCAACCTCGCTTTCGACCGCGAATATGGACGCTACTATGGATTCACCGATTCGATATTGAACAGAAATCTCAATGTCACTCGCGACGCCATCTCCTTCTCCGACTACGCCTTTGCCTATAACAACCTTGCCCTCAATCTCGGAGCCAAAAGTCTCAACACCGATGAAGGCAAACTCGGCTACAGCGCCAACCTCTCGTTGGCCGACTTCTGGGGCCGTTACGACTTCTCGCAGCTCTCTGCCAACTTCGATGCCAACATCCATTACGGATTTCCAATCCTTTCGAAATACAATGCTTTGACCTGTATTCGTTTCAACTGGCAAGGATTCAAGCAGCGCTTCGACGCTCCGCAGAGCGCAAGCCTGCTGCCCCTGCTTTACGACCCGTTTACACCCTTTCCCGATAGCGTATATGCCGGCAGGCATCTCATCACTGTCAATCCCTACGTCGACTTCCTTGTGGCTGGCTTCAAGCTCCACGCAGGACTGGCCTTCGGCTTCAATTCATACGACACTCCGGGTACTACCACCCACGACCTCTTCCCCGACCTGGCAGTAACCAAAGCCTTCTCCAACAACTCCATAAGTCTCTCGCTCGGTTTCAAAGGAGGCTACAAATCCAACGACTGGAACTCCATCCGCCTCTTCAACCCATACGTCGAGCCCGCGCCGCTGTCGCAAACCACTATCGACAATGATCTCTATGCCCATCTACGAATAAACTTCTCGAAGAAACTGATACTCAACTTATCTGTCGACAACTATTTCTGGCAGAACGCCATCTTCTACCGTCTCAGCAACGATTATACCCTGCACAATGTCTTTAAGCCCTACTATGTTGACCTCGACGAACTTCTTCTCACTGCCGACTTCACCTTTGTGAACGACGAGATGATAACGCTCACACTCGGAGGCCAGTACTCGCTCGAATACAACATCCCCGACAATGTCGTCATTCTCTATTCGCCCGATTTCACCGCCCATCTCGACGCCGACATCAACTACAAGGACAAATGGCTCTTCTCGCTCAGCACTCTCTTCATCTCGTCGATGGACGCCGAATATAACCTCAATCCCACGACACTCCTCAACCAAGTGACCCAAACCCTGTCGCCACGCTTCGGTGTCTCACTCGGTGCCGAATACATCCACAGCCGGGCCCTCTCGTTCTTTGCCAAAATCGACAATATCAACGCCCAACGCTATTTCCTGTGGGCCAACTATCCCGCCCAGCGCTTCAATCTGATGCTCGGCCTGACATATACCATTCCGAATCAATGAAAACGACTTACGAAGAAACCTTAGACTTCCTCTTCAATTCGTTGCCGGCCTACCACCGCATCGGTGCAGCGGCCTACAAAGCCGACCTCAGCAACACCGAGGCGATGATGCAGCACCTCGGCCACCCCGAACGCGGCTTTCGCTCTATCCACGTCGCCGGCACCAACGGCAAAGGCTCTGTTTCCCATTTCCTTGCCTCAATTCTGCAAAAGGCAGGCTACAAGGTCGGTCTCTACACCTCGCCGCACCTTGTCGACTTCCGTGAACGCATACGCATCAACGGTGAAATGATTCCAAAAGAGGCTGTTACAGACTTTGTCGATGCCAATCACACCTTCTTTGTGGAACAGCAGCTCTCGTTCTTTGAGATGACCGTGGGCCTTGCTTTCGACTATTTTCGCAACGAAAAGGTCGACATCGCCGTCATAGAAGTCGGGATGGGAGGCCGTCTCGACAGCACCAATGTGATAACGCCGCTCCTCAGCGTCATCACCAACATCGGGTTGGATCACACCCAGTTCCTCGGTGACACGCTCGAGAAGATAGCTGTCGAAAAGGCAGGCATCATCAAGCCTGGCGTGCCCGTGGTCATTGGCCAGACGCAGCCCGAGACACAACCCGTCTTCGAGCGTATAGCCGCCGAACGTAACAGTCCCATAACCTTTGCCGACCGACACTGGCACGTTGACCCCAACTGGCGCTTCGATGGCGAGCGTATGGTGCTCGAACTAGAGCACGAAGGCCAGGATGTCGGGCAGTTTACATCGGGACTTATAGGTCCCTACCAAATGTGGAACATCGCCACCGTCTGCGAAGCCGTCGAAAAGTTGAACGAACATTCAAAATTCAAAATTCAGATTTCGGAATTCAAAAAAGGCCTTGACCGTGTGGTCGACAACACCCACCTGATGGGTCGCTGGCAGGTGATAGGGCACGAGCCGTTGACCATCTGCGAGACGGCGCACAACTTCGACGGTATCAATGCAATGATGTTGGGGCTTGTAGGCCTTGATTTCGACCGGCTGCATATCATCTACGGCTGCGTCAACGACAAGGACTACCGCTCCATTCTCAAATACCTGCACTCACAACTCGACAAAGAACACATACGCAAGGATGCCATTTGGCGCTTCAGCCAGCCCTCTGTCCAGCGTGCTCTGCCGGTAGCCGACCTGCAAAGCGCCGCCGGTGAGATGGGCATTGAAGGCAAAGCCTTCGCCAACGTCAAGGATGCCGTCGCTGATGCCCGCCGTGCCGCTTCGCCGCGCGACCTGGTCCTCGTCACCGGCAGCATATTCCTTGTTGCCGACGTCCTCGCTTCCTGACCATATCCGGGAGCGCAGCCGTCCCCGGCTGCATACTGGAAGAGTTGCAGGCAAGGATGCCTGCGCACCATTAAAAAAACGTGCGGAAGGCACGTAATTTTAATAACCCCACACTAAAGAAGGCACACCATAAAAGTGTGCCTTCTTTAGTGTGGGGTATATGGTATATCTCGCGAAAGTGTGTCGAAGACACACTACAATAGATGTTTTATACACAATCTTCTTTTACAATCTCTTTAAGTTGTTTTAAAGTCGGATTAGAATATGTGGCAATACGGTTTGCCTGGCGCTCAAGAGTCTTTTCGAAAATATTGCGGACTGTACGTCCGTTGCCAAAATTCTTGTCTTTATTTTCTACTGCATTTGTTAGTTTTGATAGCATTGCTGATGAAGCCTCTTCTGTCAATTCATAATCGTATTTCTTAACAAGCGAACAGAAAATCTTATGCAACTCATCTGCCGTATAATCAGCAAAATGAATATATCGGTTAAAACGTGATTGCAGTCCTGGATTGCTGTCTATAAATTGTTTCATTTCGTTGCCATATCCAGCCAAAATCACAACCAGTCTGTCGCGGTCGTCCTCCATTCGTTTCAGTAAAGTAGCGATTGCTTCCTTGCCATAGTCACTTTGTCCACCGCCAACAAGCGAGTATGCCTCATCTATAAACAACACCCCATCAAGGGCGCTGTCTATAACTTTATTTGTTTTTACAGCGGTCTGACCTACATATTCTGCCACCAACCCACTACGATCTGTCTCAACCAAATGCCCTTTCTTAAGAACACCCAACTCGGCATAAATGCCGGCAATAATACGTGCCACCGTTGTTTTACCGGTTCCTGGATTGCCTGTAAAAACACAATGGTATGATACTGGCGAAGTTTTTAAGCCTTTCTGTTGACGGGAAAGTTGTACTTTGATGAAATTGGACATAGTATGAACTTCTTGCTTGACGCTATCCAAACCGATTAGCTTATCCAATTCGCCAAAATGGTCTTTGTTTTCATCCTGATTTGTTGTCTTAACTTCATAGTTATTGTCCTCCGATTCAATCCTCATCTGTGCAATATGATCTATAAAACCCTGCTCTTTTTCCGATACAATGCCGTCGGCTTTTGCAACCAAAGAACAATAACGATATAATAGTGTTAAATATTTACCAAATAATTCTTTATCACACCGTTTAAGAATGGCTGCTACTGTGAAATCAATCCCTCCGTCATTGAAGAATGGCATATCCTTCATTTGATTGATGAGTGATTCGGCCCCTGCCGGTAATGTATCTTTAATCACCGCCAAATGCGGTTTGTCGTGAGGAATGTTTGTCGTGGGTTCAATCAATCTGAACATTAAATACAGAATGCCAATCCCGTCATCTCTCTTTAAGTCAATCTTATTGGCCATAGCCAAATAGCAGTGGGCGATATCAATAAAAAACAGCGAACGGGTCTTGCCGCCTTCACCAAACATAGGATTTCCTTTAGCATCTTTTATGGAAATATTATGCTTCTCAAATTCGTCTTGGAATGCGTTGTTATTCTCAAGCATTGAGCAGAAATCAAATATTTCGTCCGCTACAGATAAAGTTTCTTTGTACTGTTCAACAGAATTGTTTTTATCGGAATTGTTTTTTAGAGCATCATTCAACTCTTGCTCATTGTGAATCAAAACATCACGCGGGTTCGAGCCGTTAGAAGGACCTATTACACCGTATTGCTCTAATCTGTCAATCAAACAGCCTGCCTCAATGTAACCAATTGCCATTTTGCGTTGTAGAAAAGACGTTGTTGCATATTGAGCATCGACAACCAGTCTCGCCGCCCTTATTATTTTCTCGTCAGAGATATTAGGATTGAGGTTAGGACGCTTATTCTCATACACAACCCTTGGCCTTGTTCCATTTGAAGGACCGATAACGCCGTTCTTATACAATTGGTCTATCAACTGGCCGGCTTTGACATTGCTTATTTGCAATCTGCGTTGTAACAAAGCCATTGATGCCTGCTGCTCTTCTATAACAACATTTTTCGCCCTTTCATACATACTAAGCTGTGGAACAGTCCTTTGTGTTGTGAATGTTGTAGACCTCGGGGTGTCAAGTATATCCCTAATAACGTCTTTTGTTATACTCCTTGTCGTCTGACTTGAATCGGTAGCCTTTTGAGTGCCGATTATTGTCTTTGTCGGAGTGTTTGCGGCTTTTGGGGCATTTTTTAAGGAGGCTTTCTCTATCAACCTCTTAGAAGCCTTCTTGTCCATAATGCTGTTGGCAATTAAAACAATAAAACAGAACAGGGAAAAAGAAGCCAAAGCAATCCACCAACCCACATTGTCATCCCCATTGATTGATAATATAACAGATCCAGTAACAAGTATAACGGTTAAAAAGCCGCACCCTAAATAGGATGTTTTACTATCTTTTTTTCCCATATTTTACAACATATAGAATGTGTCCAAGTCATTGATGTTCGCACCGTTCTTAAGAGCCTGTTCTACCGCTTTGCGTTCAAAGCGAAGGAATTGGTCGTAGCTCAAGCCAAATAGCTCCTGCAACTCTACTTTCATCGCCGATTCGTGATGATCAACTTTCTTGTCTCGGTAAATAAGTTCCAGTTGTCTACACAGTATATGCTCGATTTGCTCATTTTTGTGCTGCTTCAAGAAATCGCCCTCTTTTACGCGGAAATAGAGTTTCATCAACCGTAAGAACTGCATTTCCTCTGTAGAAAGACTGTTGTCCTCAAGAATTAGGCCGATGTAATCAACAATGACATCAACCGCCTCCCACCGAAGTACCTCTTGTGTAGTATTGTAATGTTTTAAGACCTCCTTCTGTTTTATCGGAGAAGTGTCGCCTTCTGCCAAAAGCTGCAAGGAAGCATTCATTGCATCACTATACTGATGCTGTTCAATAAGGTTTTGTATTATTGTTTTCATTGTCTGATTTGTTTTTACGTAATTCCTCTAAATAACTTGCTGTAATTACACCTGAAGGCAACGCGATTATGGCCACACCGAAAACAGAAGAAATCATACTCACTACGCGACCAAAATCCGAAACTGGAAACACATCGCCATAGCCTACGGTTGTCAGTGTCGTCGTCGCCCAATACAATGCGTCAAAGAAAGTGCCGAAAACTACAGTGCCATCATCCAATGTATTATTCATTTCCACATTGAACATAATCAATGCCGTTGCAAAAATGTAGAACACAGCAATGCCCAAGACGGTCAAGAGCACATTACTCTCTTTTTTAAGTACAAAAAAAAGAGTTTGTATTCTACGTGAGTAGCGAAGAAATCGGATTACCCTTGTCAACTTCAAAAGCCGCACCACTCGCAATACTTTGAAAGCTCTGCTGAAAAGCCCCATAGACGGCAGAATTGAGAGCATATCGATGATGGCCATCGGCGTAAAAGGATATGTAATAAATGCAAAGAGTTTTCTTTGTGCAGGATGTTTGAAATCAGCCGTTATCCAGCGGCATACATAATCTAATATAAATACCGATACGGAAACCCTGTCCATAATGGTAAACAATGTCATTTGGTTGCGAAACAACAGTGGTACAATACTTACCACAATCATTGCCATCATAAACCAATCGTAAGCCTTACTGATAGTAGAATCAGTGCTGTCACGTTCAACTATGTTGTATAGTCGTTTTCTGTCCATTGTCTCAATGTCGCTCCAAACCTCCAACAAGCAAATAAAACCAATAAGAAAGGCATGAGATTTATGTACTCTTTTCCCATTTGCACTGAGGTGTCGCCAAACACCCATCAAGGAATGGTTCACGAGGGTTTCTCTCACGCCTATCGATATGCCGAAGGCGTAATTACACCCCATTGCATACAGATAATGCGAAGAGCATCTACTCTTACCTCCTTGATAAATATTGGCGATATTTCAGTGCAAGGGCTAAGTAATGCTTTTCTTGCTATAGCTTTCTACCTTTCGAAAGCGATTGCAAAAATACACTTTTTTTTCATTCTGACGAAAAAAAAACATTTCATTGCCAAAATAAACTGTTGCAATACACATTTTAAAGCGTCAAAAACAGGCAATATATCAATCACTAAGCAATGAGAAAATGCACAATAAAAATATAAAATGCTTGCCCGCGATCAGGGGCACCTCTTTCTTGTGGCTGGCAGTGTGACATTACAATTGCATTATTGTCGCTTCATTTCAGCACAATAAAGACATCGCGATAACCCCGTGTTTTTCACTTATCAACACTGGTCGTTGTCCAATTGTTGTCCGCTCGTTGTCCAGTTGTTGTCCAGTCATTGACTGGACAACAACTGGACAACAACTGGACAACGACTGGACAACGACCGAAGGCGGTAGGGGCAAGGCATTGATATTCAGTCAACTCGTTTTGGAGGGCGTAAGGTGCCTATTCGATGTTGGCAAAATGGTTTAAAAGTCATATCTTTAAGGCGCTGCTATGTCGTTGTTTTTTTGTATTTTTGCAAAAATTATTTTACCGCAATGAGTGACGATTTAAACGATATATCTCAAGATTTTAACGAGCAACCGCTTGATTCTGAGGAGCTGCATTCGTCCCAGACGGCTGTGCCCGCTGCCGACGACAGCCACGGCCGCAACGTGGAAAAGGATGGCGAGACGATTTCGCTCAACTCTATGTTCAAGGACTACTGGATTGACTATGCATCGGACGTTATACTTGACCGTAGCGTGCCCGACATCGACGACGGCCTGAAGCCTGTGCAGCGACGCATACTTCACGCTATGAAGGAGACCGACGACGGGCGCTTTACGAAAGTCGCCAATATCGTCGGCAACACGATGCAGTATCACCCTCACGGCGACGCCTCAATAAAGGACGCCTTGGTCAATATGGGTCAGAAGGATCTGCTTATCGACTGCCAGGGTAACTGGGGCAACATCCTGACCGGCGACGACGCTGCTGCCGGACGTTATATCGAGGCGCGCCTCTCCAAGTTCGCCAACGAGGTGGTGTTCAACAAGAAGACCACTGAGTGGAAGCCATCCTATGACGGGCGCAAGCAAGAGCCCGTGTCGCTGCCCATCAAGTTCCCGCTGCTTCTGGCGCAGGGCACCAAGGGCATTGCCGTCACTCTTACATCGGTCATTCTGCCCTACAACTTCTGCGAGCTGCTTGACGCATCGATAAAGGTGCTTCAGAATGTGCCGTTCGAGATTTATCCCGACTTCCCGACAGGCGGACTTATCGACGTGTCGAAGTACAATGACGCCGCGCTGGGCGGTCGTCTGCGCATCCGCGCCAAGATGCACTATGACGAGAAGCGCAAAGCAATCATCATTACCGAACTGCCTTATACCGTCACTACCGATACGCTGATTGACAGTATCTTGAACGCCAACGAAAAGGGGCAGATAAAAATCAAGAAGGTGGACGACAACACGGCTTCGCAAGTGGAAATCGTTGTCTATCTGGCACAAGGCGTTTCGCCCGACCAGATGATTGACGCTCTCTATGCCTTCACCAACTGCCAGATAGGGTTCTCACCCCAGACGTGTGTCATTGTCAACAACAAACCGGTCTTTATGACTGCTTCGGAGATTCTGCGTCACTCGACAATGCGCACCAAGGACCTGCTGCGTCAGGAACTGGAGATACAGCTGGCCGAACTCGAGGACAAGTGGCACTGGGTGTCGCTCGAAAAGATATTCTTTGAGAAACGCATCTACAAGCAGTTGGAGAAAGACCAGGCTACGTGGGAGGACCAGGTGGCCGCCATAGAAAAGGCCTTCGACCCGTACCGCAAGCTGTTCAAGAAAGAGATTACCCGCGACGACGTGCTGAAACTGTGCGAGAAGCCTGTGCGTAAGATTTCAAAGTTCGACATCAAGAAGGCCGACGAAGAAATTGCCAATATCGAGATCAATATCGACGAAACCAAGAACCATCTGGAGCACCTGACGGAATACGCAATAGCTTATTTCCGCCACATCCTCGAGAAATACGGCAAGGGACGCGAACGTCGCACCGAGATACGCAACTTTGAGGACATACAGGCTGTGGCCGTGGCTGTGGCCAACGAGAAGCTATATGTGAACCGCACCACTGGCTTTGCCGGCTACGGACTGAAACGCGATGAGGGCGCAGAGTATGCCTTCGACTGCTCGAAGATGGACGATATCATTGTCTTCCGCAAGGATGGAACGATGATAGTCACCAAGGTGCAGGAGAAGGGCTTTGTGGGCAGCGCCGCCTGCAAGGAAATTGAATATATCGGTCTGTTCCGCAAAGGCGATGAGCGCACGGTCTACAATATGATTTACCGCGACGGGGCCTTTGGCTTTGTCTACGTCAAGCGCTTCTCGGTGCTGGGCATAACGCGCGACAAGGAGTATCAGCTCACCAAGGGTTCTAAGGGGTCTAAGATACTCTATTTCACCGCCAACCCCAACGGTGAGGCAGAGACGGTGACGGTGCACCACGTGTCGAAGCCCAAACTGAAGAAGACGAGCTTTGACTTCAACTTCGCCACTCTTGCCATCAAGGGTCGCGCCTCGATGGGCAACATATTGACACGCAATGCTGTGCGCAGCATCAATATGAAAGGGGAGGGAGTCTCGACCCTCGGCGCCCGCAAGATATGGTTTGACGAGAGCATTAAGCGTTTGAACGTCAATGAGGCAGGCATACTGCTTGGCGAGTTCAAGGGCAAGGACAAGATTGTGACGCTCACCGCCTCGGGCCATTTCCGCACCACCAACTTCGACTTGGCGAACCATTACGACGACGATTTGCTGCTGATTCGCAAATACAACGCTAAGACCATATTCTCAATAGTCTACCGTTCGGCAGAGAACGAGAGCTATTATGTGAAACGCTTTGTGGTCGATGAGTTCGACCGCAAGCTGCCTTTCCTCGAAGAGGGCTCGGGCGACACCATAGTCACCTTCTCGGTCGACACATTCCCTAGACTCGAAGTGGTATACGATGCCAGCGCCAACAAGAAGATAGAGTCTGAAATCATTGATGTCTATGACTTTATAGGCGTCAAAGGCTATAAGGCCAAGGGTAAGCGCCTGACCACTGCCGCCGTCAAGGAGTTCAAATGGCTCGACCCGCTGCCGGAACCCGAGGAACCCATAGAAGAAGAGCCTGACATTGAGGAGGCTGAGGAACCCAACGACCGCGAAGGCTTCGCCGAAGGCACCCAGACATCACTCTTCTAACCCTTTACCCCTTAAAACAACACAACATATCAACAACTCATCATATCAACATTTAACACTCTATGAAGATTTTAGTCATCCTGCCGCGTTTCCCTTATCCACTTGAAAAAGGCGACAAACTGCGTGCCTATCACCAAATAAGAACCCTTTCTGCCAATAACGAAGTCTATCTCTTTGCCCTGTCGCACGACAGAGTGGAGGATATGTCCATCAAGGAGATGCGCCGCTATTGCAAGGAAATCCGTGTTGCGAGGCTGTCAAAAGTCGGCGGTGCGTTGCGCGTAGTGCGCAACCTTTTCGGTGTCCGTTCGTTGCAGATAGGCTACTGGGACAACGGGAAGGCGCGTCGTGAGTTGCGCCAGTTCGAGGAGCAGGTGAAACCGGACGTGGTTTATGCCCAGATGGTCCGCACTCTGAAATATGCGGCACACGCCGAGGGTCCAAAGGTGCTTGACTTTCAGGATGCCCTGTCGATGAACTATGAGCGCCGTATGACGGGACGCAAGGGTTTGCCGTACTTTGTGCTGCATTATGAATTCAAGATGCTGCGTTCGGCCGAATACAATGCCTGTGGCATCTTTGACGCGCTGACTATTATCTCGGATACTGACAGTCGGGCTATTCCGTGCCACCAAAACACGGAAATCGATGTTATCCGCAATGGTGTCGACTTCGACTATTTCCATCCGATGGATATGGAAAAGCGACACGAAGTGGTCTTCTGTGGCAATATGCAATACAAGCCTAATATCGACGCTGCCCACTACCTTGTGGGCGAGGTGATGCCCATTGTGTGGCGTACCCATCCGCAGGCCACGGTGGTGCTTGCTGGAGCAACGCCCAAAGCATCGGTGCGTCAGCTTGCCTCGGACCGCGTGAAGGTGACCGGGTCGGTGATCGACATTCGTCCTTGCTACGCCCAATCGAAGGTCTTTGTGGCTCCGATGCGAATCGGCTCGGGCTTGCAGAACAAACTGCTCGAGGCTATGTCGATGGGAATACCGTGCGTTACAACTTCTTTGGCCAACGACTCGTTGGAGGCTGTGGACGGGAACGAGGTGCTTATTGGTCGCGATGCAGGACAGCTGGCAGCCGCCATCGTCCGCCTGCTCGATGACGAAGGTCTGCGCAATACATTGGCTGCCAATGCCAATAGGTTTGTGCACCAACACTTCTCGTGGGAGGCAATGGGCGGTCAACTTGAGGCTGTGCTGAAGAAAGCAATAGAAAACCATAGCAAACACGATGAAACAGCACTGGAAGACGAATAAGGGAAAGTTCAAGGGTGAAGTGGGCGTATGGGAACCTGAGAACCAGCGTCGCAAGAGTCCGCAGGAACGCAACACGTTCAGTACCGACATCGTACCAGAAAAAGCCATACTGGTTTCGGTGTGCGACAGCAAGACCTCGATGGAGCGCACCGAGGAGTGCCTGAACGAACTCGCTTTTCTGCTCGAGACGGCAGGAGGAGTGCCTGTAAAGACTGTCATTCAGAAGCTTGACCATCCCGACAGCCGCACCTACATTGGCAGTGGCAAATTGGAGGAGGTTATTGAGTATAAGAATGCCCTTGATGCCGATTTCCTTGTCTTTGACGATGAACTGACGCCGGCGCAGCTCCGCAATCTGGAGAAGGCCTTTAACTGCCGTATACTTGACCGCACCACCCTTATACTTGACATTTTTGCCAAACGTGCTCGAACCTCTATAGCGAAAACGCAGGTGGAACTGGCTCAGCTGCAGTATATGCTGCCCCGTTTGACACGAATGTGGACGCATCTTGAGCGTCAACGAGGCGGTATCGGTATGCGAGGCCCCGGTGAGAGCCAGATAGAGACCGACCGGCGACTTATCACAGAGAAGATTACCCTGCTGAAGGAACGCCTGAAAGACATCGACAAACAGAAGGTGCAGCAGCGTAAGAACCGCGAAAGCCTTGTGCGTGTGGCACTTGTGGGATATACCAATGTCGGCAAGTCGACATTGATGAACCTGCTTTCGAAGTCGGAAGTCTTTGCCGAAAACAAGCTCTTTGCTACTCTTGACACCACTGTGCGAAAGGTGGTTATCGACAATCTGCCGTTCCTGCTCACCGATACGGTGGGCTTTATCCGCAAGCTGCCGCACGGACTTGTCGAATCCTTTAAATCCACACTTGACGAGGTGTGCGAGGCCGATTTGCTTATGCACGTTGTCGATATCTCACATCCCGACTATGAGCAACAGATAGAGTCGGTCAACAAAACACTTGAGGAAATAGGCGCTGTCGATAAACCTACCATTATGGTATTCAACAAGATTGATGCCTATACATACATAAAGAAGGACGAGGACGACCTTACGCCAATGACCAAGGCTAACTGGACACTCGAGATGCTGCAGAACAGCTGGCTTTCAAAGTCGAGCGACAACCGGTGCATCTTCATCTCTGCCGTCGACCGACAGAATATTGACACTCTGCGCCAAATGATGTATGATGAGATAAAACGCATCCACGCAATACGTTATCCATATAACAATTTCCTTTATTGACGATGAAAAAGATATTTATCTTTCTGGCTGCTGCTTTCTGCCTCGCTTCTGCCATTGGGCAGGAGAAGGCTGAGAGTATGCTGTATGTCAAGGATCACATTTATGTTAAATCTCAGATAAATGGCAAAAACGCAACACTTGTCTTCGACACAGGGTCGCCTTACACTTGCATCGACAGCATATTTCTTGCCTTAAGCAATTTGCAATATAAGAATGTCGGCAAGGCTACGATGGGAGGTGCCGGCAAAAATGTGGAGAAAGTAAGAATCATTATCGATGAGCTGACATACACCGTGTTAGGCAAAAAATACAAAAGCAAGATTTCGCCTGTAATAAAGTTAAAACCTATTGTTGGCGATTTGGCCGATGGTATCCTTGGAATAGACAATATGGGCGACAAAGTGATTTCGATAGATTATGTCGGGGAACAAATGAGTTTCAATGACCGACTGGGAGACACAACGGGATACACGTCGATTCCTATACGATACCACAAAAACAGCATCTATGTGCCTCTGTCTGTTACCGTCAGAGATGGGTTGACAATAGAGGGTGAAGGCTTGCTTGATATTGGCAGTGGCAACTCGGTCAGCTTTACAAGTGCAGTGGCCAAACAATACGGTTTGCAGGATGTTTCGCCGCAAGTTAGTTATTATCAAGCCATAGGCGGTATTGGAGGGGATGTATCGGGCAGCGATTTCAGGACTAAAAGCGTGACGATTGGTGGTATTAAACTTAATGATGTCACTATGGAATATAGCCATAATGCCAGCGGAGCACTATCTTCAATGGATTATATCGCTCTTATCGGGAACGAGTTTTTGGAGCACTTCGACATCATTATTGACCTGGTTGGCAAGCGTCTCTTCATAAGACCCAATGCAAAGTTCGACAAGCCTTTCGAAAGCCCTGTAGTCGGATTCGGCTATACCGACCGCAGTCGTACCCTTGGCTGCTGGGTCGTCAATGGCTTGTATGCCAACTCCAACGCTGAGAAAGCCGGCTTGCGCAGCGGCGATCATATTGTAGCCTTCAACGGTCGCAGCGTGAAAGACATAGATATTGAGAAGACGCGAGACGTTTTTGACGGCCTGAATGCTGTCACCCTTACCGTCCAACGCGACGACACCCAGTTAGAGATATCCTTCAACTTCGACGAGCCGAAGATATAAAGGCATCAAATTATAAAGGCCTCCGATAGTTTTGTCAACCATCCGAGGCTTTTACGTTATTTTGTCTTAATCTCAGAATCTCACTTTTTCTTCCTTGCTTTCTTCTCCTGCATTTCGCGGATGATGGAGACTGCTTCGGCGATGGTGATCGTCAGCGGGTCATAGCCGGTCTTGGGCAGACGGTAGTTGTCGCCCTTGTAGGTCAGATATGGACCGAATTTGCCAATGTTCGAAACCACTTTCTCGCCCTCATACTCACCGATTTCGTGCGGGAAAAGCGATTTGAGGCGCTCTTTCTGCTCGGCCTGTACGCGCTTGGTGTCGATTATCTCGATGGCGCGTTGCAGGGTGATTGTATAAGGATCGTCGGATTTCGACAACGAGTAGAACTTGCCGTTGTGACGCACGTATGGTCCGAAACGGCCAATGCTGACAACGACATCCGTACCTTCGTAGTCGCCGACGGTGCGGGGCAGGTTGAACAGCTCGAGAGCCTCTTCAAGGGTTATGTTCTCAATACTCTGGCCTTTCTTCATTGATGCAAAGCGGGGTTTCTCGTCGGCGTTGGTGTCACCAATCTGGATAAGTGTGCCGTAGCGTCCGATCTTGGCGTAGACATTCTTGCCTGTGGTCGGGTCGGTGCCGAGCAAGCGCTCGCCGCTGGTACGCTTCGAGTGGCTTTGAGTCTGCTTCACATTGCGATGGAAGGGGACATAGAACTGGTTGATAACGTCGCGCCAAGCCTGGCTTCCGTTGGCCACGTCGTCGAAATCTTTCTCCACCTTTGCGGTGAAGTTGTAGTCCATAATCTCGTTGAAGTGCTCCATAAGGAACTGGTTGACAATGGTTCCGATGTCGGTTGGGAACAACTTGCCCTTCTCGGCACCCAGATGCTCGGTTTTCTGGCTGCGGGCAATGGTGTTGTCGGGTGTGAGTGTCAGCGTAATGACGTCAAAGTCCTGCGGTGCACGGTCTTCCTTGATTACATATTCGCGTTTCAGAATTGTGGAAATTGTAGGTGCGTAGGTAGAAGGACGACCGATGCCAAGGTCCTCCAGCTTCTTCACGAGGCTTGCTTCGGTGTAGCGCGGAGGATGTTGTGTGTAGTGCTGTGTGGCCGTGGCAGCCTCGAGGGTGAGGGCCATTCCGTTCTTCACCTGTGGCAACTGGTGGTTGGGGCTCTCCTCTTCCTCATCGTCTGTCGATTCAAAGTATACCTTCAGGAAGCCGTCGAAAAGCACCTGCTCGCCCGAGCAGCTGAAACGTTCCTTGTGGTTGTCGATGTTGATTTCGATGGTTGTCTTTTCAAGCTCGGCGTCAGCCATCTGCGATGCGATGGCTCTTTTCCAGATCAGCTCATAGAGTCTGCGCTGTGCGGCGTCGGTATTGATTTCGGTAGCCTGCATATCCGTTGGACGGATAGCTTCGTGAGCCTCCTGTGCACCTTTGATTTTGGTGTGGTAGCGGCGTGTCTTGACATATTTCTCGCCGTAGGTGGATGCAATCTGCTTCTTGGCCATCTCCAATGCCACCTCGCTGAGGTTGGTGGAGTCGGTACGCATATAGGTGATAAATCCCGACTCATAGAGCTGCTGTGCAATCTGCATAGTGCGTGCCACCGAATAGCCAAGCTTGCGGCTGGCTTCCTGCTGCAGCGTCGACGTGGTGAACGGCGGCGCGGGGCTGCGACGGGCCGGCTTTGTCTCAACCTTTTCGACGCTGAAGGCACAACCCTTCAAGCTCTCGAGGAATGTCTCGGCCTCGTTCTCGTTGTCGAAACGGCGGCTCAGCTCAGCGATAAGTTTGCGGTTGCTGCTGTTGAGGAATGTGGCCGTCACGCGGAAATAACTCTGTGTCTTAAAATCCTTTATCTCGTTTTCGCGCTCCACAATGAGGCGCACGGCGACGCTCTGCACACGACCGGCACTCAGGGCGGGCTTGATCTTTGCCCACAGGATTGGGCTGATTTCGTAACCAACCAGTCGGTCAAGCACACGGCGTGCCTGCTGAGCGTCGACAAGGTTCATATCGATGTCCCTCGGGTGGTCGATGGCATAGAGAATAGCGTTCTTCGTAATTTCGTTGAACACAATGCGTTTGGTCTTCTCGGGCTGCAGGCCGAGAGTTTCGCGCAGGTGCCAGGCAATGGCCTCTCCCTCGCGGTCCTCATCGGATGCCAGCCACACCATATCGGCGCTCTTGGAGGCTTTCTTGAGTTCTACTACCAGTTTGGCTTTCTCTTCCGAAATCTGATACTCAGGCTCATACTCGTTGTCGACATCGATGCTCATCTCTTTCTTTGCAAGGTCGCGGATGTGGCCATAGCTGGACATCACCGTGTAGTCCTTGCCTAGGAACTTCTCAATTGTCTTTGCTTTTGCAGGCGACTCTACAATGACTAAATTCTTCATATTATATGTTTTCTTTGTTTTTCGTTGCGCTATAATATAGAATTAATATAATAAATATTAATGTATCTATTTATTATTCAATATAAAAAGGCCAAACCTTCGTTTAGTCTTGCAACTGCAAAGGTAAAAACTTTTCTTTAATCCGCAAAAAAAAATAATATTTCTTTCCTGCTTTACGATGCTTTGTTCGAGTCTGACGGCACAAAAATATTCTATTGTCACCAGAGGGCTGCTTGCATCCACACTAATGCATTCCAATCCTTTTTGCAGCCTCCAGGAGCACCCTTTTCTCCTTCTAAAATCGGTGAAAATGATAAATGGGTTAAAAGATGTTAATTTCATCAACTAAACATTTGAATATCTGTTTTCTATAAAGGTTGTCAAAAAAGTTTGACGTCCTCGAAAAAAGGTCAAAAATGGCCGTTTACAATCCCCTGATTTCCAGGTACCAAATTCTTACCAAAGTTTGCTCAAAGTTTTACCAAAGTTTAGTCAAATTTCACATCAGTAGAATTTGATAGGAATTTATCAAAAAGTCGGATGGAAAATAGTATGACGACTACCCATTCCAATTCTATTATGTTTTGAATGAATACCCCTTGAATTTTTCTTTTCTTCTTATACAAGAAAAATGTGTATCTTTGCAATTCCTTTAGGCGGCAAAAGCTTTTGCTGCCTGCTGACAGACAGAATGATATAGAAATGAAGCAGCGGCGAATTATACTATCCGTAACCAACGACCTCGTCACCGACCAGCGTGTGCACCGCTCGTGTACAGCACTCAGCGAGGCGGGCTATGACGTTACTCTCGTTGGTCGGCGGCTACCCGACAGCGTTCCTGTCGAGCGACCCTACAAAACCGTCCGTATGCGCCTGTTGTTCAGGAAGAAAGCTGTGTTCTATGCCGAGTACAACCTGAGACTATTCCTGCGGCTGCTCTTTTCGCCCACCGATGCTTTCTATGCCAACGACACCGACTCCCTGCCGGCAAACTATCTGGCTGCCGTTCTGCGTCGCAAGCCGCTCTTTTTCGATGCCCACGAGATGTTCCCTGAGGTGCCTGAACTTGTCGGACGGCCCAGGGTGAAGCGTTTTTGGACACGTATCGAGGACCGCATTTTTCCGCGTCTCTGCCTTCCGCATAGGGCTGCCGTGACCGTATGCCAGTCGATAGCCGACATCTACCGTAAGCGTTATGGCTTGAATATGAGGGTTGTGCGCAATGTTCCGATGTCATTCCCAAAGCATAATGATGCAGCTTCGCAAATCATCGCTACGCTGCCCGAGGACAAGAGACTTCTCCTTTATCAGGGTGCCGTGAATGTTGGCCGAGGCATAGAGTGGGTTATGGCGGCAATGCCTTATCTGCCGGGGTGTCATCTGGTTATAGCCGGGGTAGGGGACACCTACCTTCAGCTGAAAGCCGAGGCTGCCAAACAAGGACTGAAGAACGTCACGTTCCTTGGCCGCGTCGAGCCAGCCACGCTCCACGGCCTAACCGCCGCTGCGTCGCTGGGGCTGTCGCTGCTTGAGAATCGTGGCCTCAACTACTATTATTCGCTACCCAACCGTATTGCCGACTTTGTGCAGTCGGAGGTGCCGGTTCTTGCCACCGATTTCCCTGAGATAAGGCGTGTCGTTGAGACTTATGGAATAGGCACGCTTGTAGAGCCTGCTCCGTTCGACGTTGCTACACAGCATTCTACGCCTCCCGATCCGCAACGTATGGCTCAGATAATTCGCGACACGCTGGCTGAATGGGATTCGCTGAACCCCGACGAGCACCACCACCGTTTCGCTTTGGCTGCCGCCGATTTGACTTGGGAAAACGACAAAAAAACACTTCTTTCGCAAGTTGACACAATTTTTTAGCCAATTACAAGTTTTTGTCTTGTGAAACTCGAATAAATCGAATCTGTATTTTAATATCAATTAATACTTTAACAGTCATACAATGCTTTATAACATTTTCGCAATCATCTATATTTTAGGCCCTTTTGTGGGATTGTATTTCATTTTCCGCAAGGTTGGCATTGCTCCGTGGAAGGCTCTGATACCTATTTATAATCTTGTGCTTTGGATTAAGCTGTGCGGCAAGAAATGGAAGTGGTATATCTATTTCCTGATACCTGCTATCAACATCTTTACCTTCTTGATGCTTGTCGTCGAGACGGCTAAAGTCTTTGAGCGTCACAGCTTTTGGGAGCAGACACTTGCCGTGCTTTTCCCGTTTGCCTATATGCCTTATTTGGGCTTGAGCAAGCTTGAATATGTCGACCCCGCAAGTCACGAGGAGATTAAGTACTCGTCGCTGCGCGAATGGCTTGACGCTCTGGTTTTTGCGTTGATTGCCGCCGTCATCATACGTGGCTATTGTATGGAGTTCTATAAGATTCCTTCGTCGTCGATGGAGAAGTCGCTCTTGGTGGGCGACTACCTGATGGTCAGCAAGATGTCGTACGGTGCACGCACAGCGATGACACCGTTGTCGTTCCCATTGGTGCACAATGTGCTGCCATTGTCCAACGGTCAGCGCGAGTCGTATCTGAAGTGGATACGTATGCCATATCACCGTTTCCCAGGGATACGCCCGATGGAGCGTTTCGATGCCGTTGTGTTCAACTTCCCTGACGGCGACACGGTTTGCACGGCCTTCCAGAGCAACCGCTCGTACCACGACCTTGTGCGCGAGTATGGACGTGAGACGGTGCTGTCCAACCCAGGCGTTTTCGGACGTATTGTCGTCCGTCCTGCCGACAAGCGCGAGAACTTTATCAAACGCTGCATCGGTTTGCCTGGCGAGACCTTGAAGATTGAAAACCAGCAAGTACTGATAAACGGCAAGCCTGTTGAGAACCCTGCCGAACTTGAGTTTACGTATGCTGTCCGTATGGCCGAGTCTTTTGACGACTATGCAGCATCGATGATGCAAATCGGCGCCTATGGCGGCGACATCGTGAAAGGCAAGATACAGAAGGACCAGCACCTGTTTGCCAAGGCCGGCATATCGCTTGAAGACTGCGAGAGTTCGATTGGATACTACCAGTATCTGTTCCTCAACGAGGAGCAGCTGCAGCTGACATTCAAGTACAGCGAGTTCATTACCGTTGAGCCTATGGCGTATACGCACGGCGACAGTTGCCGTCTGGTGCGTTTCACGCCGCGCTACAAGCTTATAGGCGGCAACGATATGGCCATCGGAAACGCCTTTGTACAGATGACGCAGGAACTGATGGCTCACGGCTTGACGCAGCAAGACATAGATATGATGGGCCAGATCTACACCCTGCCGCTGACGGCGTCGATGTACTACAAACTTGTTAATGACCAGATGATTGCCGAGGTTATGCCTCTTTCGGCTCTGGCTGGCTACTCAGAGGGCTACCTTTTCCCGCGCAGCAACGGCTACAACTGGTCGGTGGACAATTTCGGTCCAGTCACCATTCCGGCCAAAGGCACGACGGTGGAGCTTACACTGGAGAACCTGCCGCTTTACAAACGTGTCATAGAGGTGTTTGAAGGCAATAAACTTGAGGTCGACGGCAACCAGATACTCATCAACGGCCAGCCGGCGACCAAATATACTTTCAAGATGGATTACTACTGGATGATGGGCGATAACCGTCACAACAGCGCCGACAGCCGCTACTGGGGCTTTGTCCCTGAGGACCACATTGTCGGCCGTGCCTCGATGATAGTCTTCTCGAAAGACAAGGACAGCAAGGCCATTCGCTGGAACCGCATTTTCCGCACCAAACTATAGTCAGGTTTAATAACAATTACAAATAAAAGGAGGCCTTGATGCAAGACCTCCTTTTTTGTTGTGTGATGTTTGAAAGGACGCTATTTGATTCCTATTGCGCCCAATGTGATGCTGCCATTGGTGATGAAAATATATGCAGCGGCAGCAAGTGCGGCAAGCAATAGCAGGAGGACTATCCACAGCCACAGGCGTCGGCGCCGTGGAGGGTAGGTGGTCTCAATCTGGTTGGGGTCGCACTCTGGGTTGAATTCTTCGGCAGCGATATTCGAATTGGCCGTTGTGATGGCGGCAATAGACTCAGAACGGCTGTTGACCGGAGGATTGGCAGTAACAGGTTGGGTATCAACAGTCACTGCGGCGTGGCTTTCCGTTTCCTGCACTTGCTCGTCCTTTGTTTCGAGATCCATACCCCCCGTCTCGTGCGAGGGGAGAAAGGCGTGTCCGCAGTAGGGGCACGCCTTTTCGTTGTCGTAGAACGGGCGACCACAATGGCCGCAGGTCAGAAGTCTCATTATTTCTTAAGATAAGTGTCGAACCAGTCGATGAAGTTGCGATGCCAGAGCAGGCTGTTCTGCGGCTTCAGCACCCAGTGGGTTTCATCGGGGAAATAGAGGTAGCGGCTGGGGATGCGACGCAGCTGGGCGGCGTTGTAGGCAGCCATACCCTGCGAAGCCACGATGCGGAAGTCGAATTCAGAGTGGATGACGCAGATGGGGCTGTTCCACTCACCCACGAAGAGGTGCGGCGAGTTGGCGAAGCCTTTCTTGATCTTGGGGTTGCTGTCGCGCTCCCAGTAGGGGCCGCCAATCTCCCAGTTCTCGAACCACATCTCCTCGGTCTCGAGGTACTGCTGCTCGAAGTTGAACATACCGTTGTGTGCGAGGAAGACCTTGAAGCGACGGCCTTCGTTGTAACCCTTTACGTCGTGGTTGTGGCCGGCAAGCCAGTAGACGCTGTAGCCGCCGAACGAGGCGCCGCAGGCACCGATGCGCTCGCGGTCAATCTGCTTGATGTTGTCGGCAGCCCAGTCGGTAGCGGCCATATAGTCCTGCATACAGAGTCCGCCGTAGTCACCGCTGATTTCCTCAAGCCATTCCATACCGAAACCGGGAACACCGCGACGGTTGGGAGCGATGATGAAGTAGCCGGCGCCGCTCATAACCTCGAAGTTCCAGCGAGTGCTCCAGAACTGGCTTACGATGCTTTGGGGGCCGCCTTCGCAGAAGAGAAGGGCAGGGTAGGTCTTGGTGCTGTCGTAGTCGTAGGGATAGATGAGCCAGGTGAGCATATCCTTGCCGTCGACAGTCTTGATCCAGTGGGGCTCGACCTTGCCCATACGCACCTGGTTGAGGGTCTCGTCGTTGAAGGTAGAGACCTTCTTGCCCTCAGCCTTGTCGTCGTTGAGGTTGTAGGTGTAGAGGGTTGCAGGATACCGCATCGAAACCTGTGAGGCGACGATGGTGTTGCCGTTGAGCTGGAAGCTGTTTACGTCGTGCTGGCCAGCTGTAATCTGGCGGATGGCTTTGGTGTCGCGGTTGAAGGCAAAGACCTCAAGGGTGCCTTGATACATAATAACGGCCAGGAGCTCCTTGTCGTCGTCGGTCCAAGAAATGCCGCTCACGCCATAGTCGAACTCTGCAGTGAGGTCGGTCTTCTCGCCGGTGGCGAGGTCCATAACCATCAGACGCTGCTTGTCGGCTTCGTAGCCGTCGCGCTCCATACTTTCCCAAGCGATATATTTGCCATCGTGCGAGAAGACGGGATTCTGGTCGTAACCCTTGATTTCCTCGCAGATGTTGCGGCTCTCGCCGGTGGCGATGTCGTAGAGGTAGATGTCGCTGTTGGTCGACACGGCATAGTCGTAGCCGGTCTTCTTGCGGCAGGTGTAGGCAATGGTCTTGCTGTCGGGGCTGTAGTTGTACTGCTCCGTGCCGCCCCACGGACGCATCGGCGACTCGTAGGGCTCGCCGTTGAGGATATCCTTGGCGTTGTCCATATCGGCCTTGCCGTTGGTGAGGGTGACGTAGTAGATATGGGGAATCTCGTCTACCCAGTTGTCCCAGTGGCGATACATCAGGTCCTCGTTGATGCGGCCGGTGGTCTTGTCGAGACCTTCGTAGAGCTTATTGATGTGGTCGGGACGCTCGACGGGAATTGTCGAGATGTAGACCATCGATTTGCCGTCGGGAGCCAGCTTGAAGCCTTCAAAGCCACGCTCGCACTCGGCAACGACACTCTCCTTCTTCGAATCGATATTCATCGAAAGAATCTGGCTGCCACGGCAATACATAACGGTGCTTTCGTCCATCCACACAGGGCTGAACTCGCTCTGGGCGGTGGTGGTCAGACGCTGGGCTTCGCCGCCCTCGACGGGCATCACGTACAGCTCGGCGTTGTTCTTGTTCTGCTCCATATCGGTGTAGCGCACCGTGTAGAGCACCTGTTTGCCGTCGGGACTGACGGCATACTCGCTCATCACGCCGAGGCTCCACATCACCTCGGGTGTGAAACGGCCGTCCTCGACCTTGACCTGTGGTTTCTCAACGACAAACTCGTCGTTGGCTTTCTGCTTCGAGCAGGCACATACGAGTGCCAGCGAAGCAACGGTTAGTAGTATTTTTTTCATCTTAATATTAATTGGTTTTAAATTCTTCTCATAAGTTTCTGAACCATAGCGGACTTCCATTGGCTGAAGTCGCCGTCGACGATGTGCTGGCGTGCGGCGCGCACCAGCGAGAGGTAGAACGTCAGGTTGTGGATAGAAGCTATCTGCAGGCCAAGCAGTTCCTCGGCCTTGATGAGGTGGTGCAGGTAGGCATAGGTATAGACGCGGTCGGCCTCGGCAGGCGACTCGGGGTCGATGGGCTCGAAGCAGGTTTCCCATTTCTTGTTCTTGATGTTGACCGTGCCCTCCCACGTGAACAACATTCCGTTGCGTCCGTTGCGGGTCGGCATCACGCAGTCGAACATATCCACACCGCGCTCTATTGCCTCGAGCAGGTTGGCCGGCGTGCCTACGCCCATCAGGTAGCGCGGACGGTCGGCTGGCAGGATGGCGTTGACCACCTCAATCATCTGATACATCACCTCGGTTGGTTCGCCCACGGCCAGGCCTCCGATGGCATAGCCCACGGCATCCTTCGATGCCGCGTGCTCGGCGCTGATGCGTCGCAGGTCGGGGTATTTGCAGCCCTGCACGATGGGGAACAGCGCCTGCTGGTGGCCGTAGAGCGGCTCGGTTTCGCGGAATCGCTGCACGCAGCGGTCCATCCAGCGGTGCGTCAGCTCCATCGACTTCTTGGCATAGGGGTAAGGCGACTCGCCCGGCGGACACTCGTCGAAGGCCATCATAATGTCGCTGCCTATAAGCCGCTGTATGTCAATGACGTTTTCCGGCGTAAACTTGTGCCTCGAGCCGTCGATGTGCGACTTGAAGGTGCATCCCTCCTCGGTGATCTTGCGGTTGTCGGCCAGCGAAAAGACCTGAAATCCACCGCTGTCGGTCAGTATTGGCCGCTCCCATCCGATGAAGCGGTGCAGCCCTCCGGCGGCGTGCAGCAGGTCGGTGCCCGGTCTCAGGTAGAGGTGGTAGGTGTTGCCCAGTATTATCTTGGCGTCGATATCGTTGCGCAACTCGCTCTGATGCACAGCCTTGACGCTGCCCACAGTCCCAACGGGCATAAAGATAGGGGTAGGAATGTCGCCGTGCGCCGTGCGGAGTACGCCGGCACGGGCATTGGTCAGCTTGTCGGTAGCCGCAAGTTGGAAACCGAAGTCGGAGAGTGTCAGAGTGTCAGACTGATACATCAGTATTTGTTGTTTGTTGATATCTGTTTGGCCTAAAAATAATTTACTATAACGTGCGCAATATAGAAAATAGTATATAGGTCTGCATTTTTTTGTAAAAAAGGAGGGACCAACACTGGTCGTTGTACAATATATGTACAATAGTTGTACAATACTTGTACAATTGGTAAACGTACAAATATTGTACAAGTATTGTACATATATTTGGTTGGAAATGAAGCGGTTACAAAATGGGATTTTCAGGTTTATTTTGGATTGTGTTTCTGCGGTTGTGTTTTGCCGGCTTTGGCGGCGGGGCGATGTGTCGGCAAAAGGCAATGGTGGGGTTGTTGATAAATTGTTTTTAAAATTCGGTTCGGGGCAGCGGATATGTGGCGGAATATGGCTATTTTTGTACTTTCAAAAACGTAGAGAAATGGATTTTACTAATGTGTTAAGTAGCACATTCACACTTGTTTTGCTGGCATTGTTGGCATTGTCGTTCGTGTTGCTTTGCCTTTATTATGGTTTGATATGGCTTCGCACGGGGCGCTACAGTAAGTCGCCGTTGCCTACGCCCGACACGGTTGCTGAGCGCGACCTGCCGTCGGTGTCGGTTGTGGTTGTGGCTCACAACGAGGCCGAATCGCTCAAGAAGAGTTTGCCTTACCTGCTGGAGCAGGATTATCCTGACTACGAAGTGGTTGTGGTTGACTATACGTCGCAGGATGATACGCCTTTCGTGCTGCGCGTTTGTTCGGAGAATTACCCCAACCTCAAGCCGGTGAGCTTTCCGGCCGATGTCAATATGTTCAAGGGCAAGAAGTACCCGCTGTCGATTGGCATCAAGTCGGCCACAAAGGATGTGGTGCTGCTGACCGAGCCCGACTGCATCCCGAAGGGGTTCGACTGGATAAAGGAGATGATGTGCGGCTATATGCGCGGCGCGTCGATTGTGATGGGCTACGGGCTGCTCAACGCCGAGGGGACGTTGCTGGGCGCGTTGCAGCAGTATGAGAACCTGATTTACAATGCTTCCTATCTTGGCTCCGCCCTGCTGGGCTACCCCTACACGGGCTCTGGGCGCAATCTCTCGTACCGTCGCGAGTTCTTCTTTGGCCGCGGCGGGTTCATAAGCCACTACAGTTTCCCCGACGGAGCGGACGATCTGTTTGTCAACCAGAACGCTACACGCAGCAATACGGTTGTCGTGCTGCGCGAAGGGGCTGCCGTTGTCAGCGATGCCCGAAGCACCTTCGGGCAGTGGCGCCAGGAGCGTTTGCACCGCACGTCGTCGCACCGCTTCTACGGCTTGGGCAACAAGCTGTCGCTGCTTGTTTATCCGCTGTCGCAATGTGTGTTCCTGGCCGCACTGCTGTGGCTCTGGATCGGAGGTCTGTTTCCGTGGCAACTGCTTGCCGCAGTGCTGGCTGTGAAAATTATTTGGCAGATTGTGTGCTGTGCGTTGCTTGCCAAAAGGTTTAGTGTCAAGAAGATACAATTTTTCTCTCCATTTTTTGAACTTTATTTTCTATTTGCAAATACTTTTTTGTTTTTCTCTACGTTACGTAAGAAAAATATCCAATGGAGGTAAATTCGCAATTGACGACCGATAAAGCCCTGCGGGACTACCAGTTGGTGTGTCGGGCCAGGGAGGATGGCGACCAGCGTGCGTATGCCGACTTGATGCGTATGTACAAGGAGCCCATCTACCTGCTGCTGCTCAAGATGACCAACAATCCCACCGAAGCCGACGACCTGACGATGGAGGCTTTCGGCAAGGCTTTTGCGTCGTTGCACCTTTACACTCCGACCCACGCCTTCAGCACGTGGCTGTTCTCGATAGCCACCAACAACTGCGTGGATTTCATCCGCAAGAAGCGTCTGCAGACAATCTATTTAGATGACATCCGCACAAAGTCGGAAGGCGAGGTGTACGAGTATCCTATCCCGTCGGAGGGCGACAACCCCGAGGAGAACATCATCCACGAGCAGCGGGTGCAGATACTGCGCGAGGTGGTGAGGCAGCTGAAGCCGCGCTACCGCAAACTGGTTGAGATGCGCTACTTTGAAGAAATGTCGTATGAGGAGATTGCGGAGGAGCTGGATATGCCGCTCGGAACGGTCAAAGTGCAACTGTTCCGCGCCCGTGATCTGCTGTATAATATATTGATTACCAAAAAAGAATTTCTGTAGACTAAACTTTAACTTTAACCTAAACTTTAACCTTAACCTTAACCTTGACTTTGAATAGAAATTGAACCCTGAACCCTATTAACCCTTATAACCTTTCAAACCCTTTCAAACCCTTTCAAACCCTTATAACCTTTCAAACCCTTTCAAACCCTTTCAAACCCTTTCAAACCCTTTCAAACCCTTATAACCTTTACAACTCTCCTACAGTGAACGAAAAAGATCGAGACCGAAGTGGCGACGGGGCTGGACCCGTCGCGAACAAGGTTGGAAAATATAAGACCACTTGTCTACACAGCATCCTTGCAGTGCTGATGTTTTCTTTTTTTGCTTCTTTACAGTCGGCCAATGCCGCTGTCGTAAAGCCGGCAAGCCTCAGGGGACTGTCGCTTACGGTGGACTTCGGTGTGATGCGTCCCGGCAATTTCCACGCTAACTTCTATAACGGCAACCCGCGCAATGTCAATACGTTGCAGCGCATACTTTATAGTGAGACTTACGGTAACAGCATCTGGAACAACCTCACGACACAGAACCTTATTGGCAGCTCGGTGGCGAACTACAACCAAATAACGGTGGCCGAATACGGCGATATGTACTACAGGATGGCTTTCCAGCTGGGTATGGGTTTCCGCTACGACTATGAGAACACAGGCTGGGGCTGGCAGGTGAAGTTCGACTATGCCAAGCTTCACGCCCAGGGCCTTGTGCTGCTCAACAGCGGCCACAACACGGCCTTTTTGACCAACCAGAACGCCTATGTCAATTGCCCCACGGCCGGCACTGAGGAGCGTATCTACCTTGACTTGGGCCTGCTGCACACCTTCAAGGTGGGTAACGGCCTGGACCTTGAACTGGGGCTGGGCGGCAATTTGAATAACACCAAGGTGGAAAGCAGCGACATAAGCATTGGCGGCATCACCTACAGCATCCTTGACATCTGGGGTGGGCAGTCGCCCTCATCCTATGTGGGATCGTATGAGTATGTCAATCAAGGCGGTATAGGCTATGGCGGCTATGTGTCGGTGGCGTTCGGCTTCACGCTGCCCATCGGTACGGCAATGAGCATTGGCTATACATTCCATTATAACAAGGTGATACTTGAGGGCTACAACGCCTTTGCTCCGCACCACGTTGTGAAACTGAATGTTGCTCTCAACAATTTCTCATTCTTTGACTCTTGATTTATAAACTTTAAAATACATAAAACCACAATATGATAGATTTCGAACCTTTGTCTGAAAGCAGACATCACCATTTTGCGAAAGAGCTCTTCGAATCGGCTTTCCCCGAAGAAGAGCGCCCTCCGTTTAGTAGCCTCGAAGACCGTGACGAGCGTTTTCATTTCCTCGTGGCGTCGTTGGACGACGAGCCGCTTGGAATATTGACGTATTGGGTCTTCGAGGAGTTTGCCTATATAGAGCATTTTGCCATCGACAAGGATTTCCGCAACCGCGGACTTGGCAAGGCCACGATGCTTTCATTCCTGTCGCAGTATCCCGATCAGGTGGTGCTTGAGACCGAGCTTCCCTCGACTGAGCAGGCCGACCACCGGTTGGAGTTCTACACCGACCTGGGTTTCACACGCAATCCGCAGGAGTACTGGCAGCCGTCGTATCACGGCAAGAAGGACCTGGCATTGCAGATGATTGTTATGTCGAAATATGAACTGGATGACGGCGAATTTGACGAGATGCGCGACATTCTTTACCGCGAAGTGTATCACTACGACGGCAGGAAGACGAAATAATTTGAATTTGTTTTTTGCGAAGAATCAATGCGATAAGAGCAAAATTGCACAAAAAGCAAAAAAAAATTTGGTCAGTATCGAAAAAGTGTGTACTTTTGCACCCGATTTCGAGAGAAACAAATGATGGCTCCTTAGCTCAACTGAATAGAGCATCTGACTACGGATCAGAAGGTTGCAGGTTTGAATCCTGCAGGAGTCACTTGAAAAAGAGGAAAGAAATTTCCTCTTTTTTTATTTCTGTACGTTTGAAAGCTGCAAGAGGCAATATTTACTTTATTTTTTCGTTTCTGTAAAAAAACAGGATTGTCCTGTTACTAACAAGTATAGAACAGATAATTTCTTTCAATATGAAACACAATAGAGTAGGGAAAACACTTGCATTTGCTTTGTTTGCAGTTGTTTTGGCGGCATTGCCCGTCAGTGTGAAGGCTCAAAATGCCAACAATCAGTGGCAGTCGGTCGACAGCCTTGTACAGAAACAATATTACACTCAGGCATACGAGAAGGCCGAGAAGATATACAACAAAGCTATTGCCGAGCGCGATTCGCGGCAGATTCTGGTCGGTGCTCGCTATCTGTCGATGATAGGAAACATATATCAGGAAGACAATGCCGACTCGTCGCTGGTCCGTCTGCAGCGCATACTGCCACTACTCGACAGGGTCGACAAAGATGTGTGCCGTCTGTTTTTGGCTGACTTTTATGCTGAATATTTAAGCCGCTATTCTTGGCGTATTAGCCAGAATAAAGCCACCGACGAAGCCGACTTGGATTATAAGATGTGGAGCGTGGACCGTTACCGCTCCGAGGTCTACAGGCTGATTTGCGAGGCGTTCGCCGACAGCACTTTGATGAGGACCACTCCTGCCGAATCGTTGGGTGCGCTGGTGTTGACCGAAGAGGGCAAGGATGGCGATTTGACGCCCACCGTGTTCGACGTTGCGATGTATGAACTGCTGGAGATTATGGGCAATATGCAGTTTCCAAAGCTGCATCAGTACGACTTCCGGCAACCCGAGCTGCTCTATTCGGAGCCCGACCGGTTTGTCGGTATTACTTTGAATCCAAGCAGCGACACCGCAAAGGCTTGTGCGCGATACGCCTTTGCGCTTATGCAGCAATGGGAACGCTTCCGCCAGGGACGCGAGAGCGATGGTATGATGATCGTGCTGTACCGTCAGCGGCTGAGCAAACTGAGCCGAGTTGTGCAAATCGACAGAGATGTGGAAAGAAAGCTCCAAGCACAGGAACTGCCAAAGGCCATTGAGCGTTATCGCAACAGCAACACCGACCATATCACTCAACTCTATGCTCTTCTTGCCGAGACATACAACTTTTTGGAGAGGTATGAACAGGCAATGGCCGTCATAGACACCGCCTTGAGCCTTTATCCCGACAGCCCGGGCGGTATTGAGTGCTACAACGAAAAGCAGCATCTGCTACGTAAAGACATACGTCTGGAAGTCACCGATGTGGTCCCCTCGACACGCCATCAGCTGGCCGTAATTAAGACTATCAACGTTGATCGTGTCTTTTTCCGCATCATCAAGGATGCCGATTGCGACTACAAGTCCGATACAAAAAAGTGTATGCTTAGCCAGAAGGTGTTGGAGCAATGGAGTCAGGATATAGAGATTAAAAAGAAGTATAATCAGAGTTCGTATGTTGTAGTGCCGCCGATGCCGCAGGGCGATTATATCCTTATGGCGTCGCCTGATTCCGTTTTCAAGGACGAGGGCATAGCGTACGTCAATTTCTCGGTCGAAGATGTGGCCTTTATGAATGTTAATGGTTTTCAGATGATGAGAGGCTTTCTGGTCGACCGTATCAGCGGAAAGCCTATTGCCAACCATCCCGTCAAGCTGCGACGCAAAGACGACAAAGAGAAATGGCACACGCTGACAACTCTCAAAACCGATAAGAACGGCTATTACGACTTCACCCTTTTCAGTCCAAACATTAAAAATGGATGCGATATCGATTTAGCCACCGAATGGAAAGGCCGTGAAAATACCAGCGGTAGTATTTGGTTCTGGCGAACCAACAGCACTGACACCACCAAGATGGACAACCGCAACAGCCTATTCTTCGACCGTCCCGTATACAAGCCTGGCGACACAGTGCGCTTCTCCTACCTGCAATACAAGAAGGGCTGGAAAGAGGCGGAGGTATCTCCAGACAGGAATGTGATGTTCTTGATTAGGGATATCAATTACATTTTTATCGATACTATCCGTCTGACCACCGACGAATATGGCACCTGTAGCGGTACTTATCCCATCGCCGCCGACGCGATACCCGGCAGGTGGAGTGTTATTGTCAAAGGCGATATTGGAGGCAGTTACAATTTCAAAATCGAAGCCTACAAGCAGCCCAAGTTCACCGTAACCCTTACCAAGCCCAACCGTGAGCGCCGTTTCGGACAGGTGGCCACTGTTGAAGGCGTTGCAGTATCCTATAGCGCAGTGCCCATAGCAGGTGCAAAAGTCACATACGAGGTTGAACGCCGCGAGAAACAACCTCTCTGGCGGTGGGGATGGTGGTATTATCCCATAAACAGAGGCTTCACCACCGTTGCCACAGGCCAAATCACCACCGATGAAAACGGACTCTTCAACATAGAGTTCGTACCGCAACCCGACTCATCAGTCGATTTCACACGAAAGCCCTGCTTTGATTACTTTGTCACCGTCAAAGTGACCGATATCAACGGCGAAACCCACGAGGCAATAACCACGCTCAGCGTAGGCTTTGAGAATAGCTATGTGAGCATTGATGTCGACAAGTCCGACCGCGACGATGTCAATGTCACCGTCATCCATCGCAATCTCGACGGCAACGCCCTCAACGGCAGGCTTGATTTCCAAGTTCAGCGGCTGCAGCAGCCCGAAAGCCCCAAGCTTACACACCGATTGATGGAAAGTGCCGACTCACTCATCAATATGCCGCTCTCACGAAAGGAGTTCGAGAAGCTGTTCCCGCTCTACGACTATGATGGCTCAGCCAAAGAGTATGAGCAATGGCCGGTGCAGAAACACATCTTCGACACCCGTGCCACCCTGTCGCCCGAAAAGCCCTATATCTATAATATGAAAGGCCTCAAGGAAGGCATCTACAGATTCGTAGCTACCGTCCGCACCGCCGACGGCGACACACTGCAGAGCGAAAGCTATGTCGTATACCAGCCGTCGAAGGCCTCTAAACCAGTCACCGCCGACCTTATAACCGTCAACGTAGACAAGAGCAGCTGCATCGTCGGCGACACCGTCCGCCTGCAGATAGGCTCGCCCTACAAAGATGTCGAATGCTATGTTGTAATCCGCAACGAAAACAACAACAATCTCATAAAGAAAATAACCGTCAGCGAATCATACACTGAAATTGCCATTCCAGTCACAAGGTCGATGCTTGGCGGATTCAGTGTCGCCGTCGCCGCAGTCAAGGAAAACTACAGCCAGTCATATTCAGAAAGTGTCAATGTACTCTGGGTACACAAGCAACTCGATGTCAGCCTTGAGACCTTCCGCGACAAGCTTGAACCCGGTAGCCCCGAACAGTGGACCATTAGCATCAAAGAGCACGACACCCACCTCCCCGCCAAAGCCAACCTGCTGATGACAATGTACGACCACGCACTTGACACCTACGGCCACCTTGATTTGAGCCTCATCCCTTGGCGCCAGCAATACTTCTCGGCGGCATTCAGCACCATCATCAATAGCAAATACGCCTACTACTATTGGCGGCCTGTGCCCGACCTGAAATCACCGCTCTACTACAGCTACACAAAGCGACTGTTCTCCGGCAGTGACATTGATTACATCGTTGCAGGAGTCGCAGGCGTCGGCTACGGGACAGCACGAGGCGAGAACGGAATGGTGACACAGAAAGGTAATGTTAGAAGAAGAATGTCTAAAGGCTTTGTCGATGACGACGCTGAAATCACCACCGAACTTGCCGTTGTCGACGCAGCAGACGAAATGGTAGAAGAAGAAATCTCCTTGAACAGTGCACAGCTCAAAGAAATTGCAATCAAACAGCAAAAAGCACCTGTCATCGAAGTCGGCACAGCCGAATCGGGTCAGCGGCTCACTGCCGACGACAAAGCCGAACCTCAGCAACCCTACATCCGCCAGAACCTCAACACCCTCGCTTTCTTCAAGCCCACGCTGCGCACCGACGACAGCGGCACCGTAACCCTCACATTCACCGCCCCCGACCTCCTCACCGAATGGAACATACAAGGCACCGCTTGGACAAAGGACTTGCGTGTCGGAAAGCTCGCAGCCAAAGCCATTACACAGAAGCGGCTTATGGCCGTTCCCAATGTCCCGCGCTTCCTCAGACACGGCGACACGTGTATCATTTCGGTGAAGGTAAGCAACCTTAGCGGAAAAGAGCAGGATGTGGCCGTGTCGTTCGAGATGACGCCGCACGATTCCAATCTTAATTTGGAAATGACGGTGGACGATGCCGTGAAACACATAACCCTCAAGAACGGTGCCAGTGGCGAGGTCGCATTCCTTGTCGCTGTTCCACGCCCGCCGGTTTTCCTCGCCACCTACAAGGTCGTTGCTCGTGGTGATGGCTGCAGCGACGGCGAGCAGGCACCAATACCCCTGCTACCCAGCCGACAGCTGGTGACGGAGTCGATGGCGTTCTACATCAATGGGGGGGGAGAGAAGCATTTCAATATGGAACATCTCACCCAGCTTGCACAATCACACAGCAACACGTTGACGCATTCCTCCCTCACCGTCGACCTCACACCCAATCCCCTCTGGATGGCTATCCAGTCGTTGCCCTACCTGCAGCGGCAGAAGAATCCGTCCAACATCTACCTTGTCAACGCCATCTACACCAACAGCCTGTCATTCAACATCGTCAACACCAATCCCACCATCGAACAGATATTCCGTGAGTGGGAAAAGAACGGTGCCTCCTCATTCCAGTCAGAACTCGACCGCAACAACGACCTTAAGCAGACCGTTATGGAAGAAACTCCCTGGCTGCAAGATGCTATCAGCGAGGAACAGCGCCACCGCGACATAGCGCAATTCTTCAACAAAGCCTCACTCCAGCGCCAGTTGCAGAACGACATCACCCGTCTCCTTGCCGCCCAGCGCTCTGACGGCGGCTGGAGCTGGATTGAAGGCGGACGCTATTCGAGTCTTTACACCACACAATACATACTCGCCACCCTCGGCCTGCTGCAGCATCAAGGCGTCACACTCGACAGCCGCACGCACAAGGCTATCGACCGCGCTCTCGAGTATGTCGACAACGAGACTTATAAGTATTATAAGAAATATGTCAAGAACACCGCCTTTGAACCTGTAAACCTCTACTATCTCTATCTCCACAGCTACTATCCCAAGTATGCATTGGGCAAAAAGTACAAAGAGGCTTACGACTTTTTCTACAACAATGCCAAGAAGCACAATGCCGATTACCGCTCGCTTTTCGACCAGTCAATGCTTGCCCTCGTCTTCAACCGCCACGGCGACACCAAACTGGCGACCGAAATGACCCGTCGTTTGCGCGAAAAAGCACTCTACAGCGATGAGATGGGCCTCTACTGGCGTGACAATAAAGGCGGCTTCTGCTGGAACCAGCGCCCCATCGAAACACAGGCAATGCTCATACGCACCTTCAGCGAAGTGCTTGGCGACAACAACGATGTGGCCCGTATGCAGCAATGGCTCCTCAAGCAGAAACAAACCACCAACTGGAACACCGATGTATCGACTGTCAACGCTATACAGGCACTGCTGCTCGGCAACCAACAATCAACGATAAAACATCAGCCCATCAAGCCCTCCAACATAACCGTCAACTACGGAACCCACACCCTCGCCTCCGACACCACACGCCATCAGCTCCATATCAGCAGCCGTCTCACGGCTGACGAAATCAAACCCTCTGACGGCAACATCACCGTCCGCAAGGCCGACGACGGCATAGCCTGGGGCGCAGTATACTGGCAGTATTTCGAAGATGTCGACAAAATTCCTTCGTCCGCTATGGGCGTCACTCTACAGCGCAAACTCTATCGCATTGACAATTCCGGCCGCTTGACCCTCTTGCAACCTGACGCCACCCTGCGTGTCGGCGACAAAGTACGCGTACAACTCATCATACGCACCGACCGCAATCTTGAATACCTCGAGCTCAAAGATCCGCGCTGCGCCGCACTCGAACCCACCAACACTGCCAGCGGATGGAGCTGGAACTCCGGTCTCAGCTACTACCGCTCCCTCACCAACACCGCACAGACACTCTACATCGACCGACTCGAAAAAGGACAATACATTGTCGAATACGACCTCTACGTAAACAACGCCGGCACCTACATCAACGCACCAACGACAATCCAGTGCCTTTATGCACCAGAATTCCGTGCACTCGCTCCTGCCAACAGACTTACAGTCACCAAATAACATCACACACCGTCCCTGCCGGTCGTGCAGCGTATTCCTTCGCCCTACAGCCGTCCTTGTACCATACCAACACCGTTCGTTGTCCGATTGTTGTCCGTTTGTTGTCCGATTGTTGTTCGATTAATAAACGGACAACAATCGGACAACGAGCGGACAACAATCGGACAACGAACGGCTATGCTCCATATCAATCATTTCCAGGCCACATCTCCGCTACGTTGAAAACAAAAAACCTTTTGCAAGAAAAATCGACAAAATATTTTTAGCATAATAATGCTGAATATCAAACAAATGACAAATTTTAAGTTAATTTTTTTTTGAATTTTAACAAAAACAAGCAATAAAAAGCAATTTTTTAAGTTAATGTCACTGAAAAAACAATAGGATGACATCCTCAAGATGCATCCAAATAACAATTGAACGATTATGAACTTAGGAATTAAACTGTTAGTAGCCGAAGACGACCCCAATATGGCAATGATACTCAAAGTATATCTGACCCAGAAAGGGTATACCGTATTTCACGCCACAGACGGACAGCAAGCTCTCGACATCTACAAGGAAGGCAATGTCGACGCCTGCATCCTCGACGTTATGATGCCCGTCAAAGACGGTTTCACCGTGGCCAAAGAACTGCGACGCATCGACAAAAACATCCCAATCCTCTTCCTAACTGCCAAATCTCTTGAGGCCGACAAGCTCAAAGGCTTTGAAGTCGGCGCCGACGACTACATCACCAAACCCTTCAGTATGGACGAACTGCTTGCACGCATCAACGCCACCATACGACGCTCTTTCGACGAAAACAAACCCGAGAACAACCAGTTCAATATCGGCAAATTCAAGTTTGACTACAACTACCAGACGCTAACCTTCGAAGGCAAAGAACCGCAAAGGCTCACCTCCAAGGAGAGCGAACTGCTGCGACTCTTCTGCATCAACTTCAACCAACTCATCGACCGCTCAAGCACCCTGCAGAAAATCTGGAAGGACGACTCATACTTTGCCGCTCGCAGTATGGATGTCTACATTACCAAACTGCGCAAGTACCTGAAGGACGACCCTGCAGTTCAGATTGTCAACGTCCACGGCGTTGGCTTCAAGCTCACTATCAAACAAGACTGAAAAGAGTATAAAGAGTGGTAATCACTTTTCTTGGAACAGGCACGTCGCAAGGAGTGCCGGTGATAGCCTGCAACTGCGCAGTCTGCCACTCGGACGACCAACGCGACAAGCGGCTTCGCACCTCTGCTCTAATAACCGACAATGCCGGCAACAACATACTTGTCGACATCGGGCCGGATTTCAGGGCTCAGATGCTGACGCACGATGTGCAGCACCTTGAAGCCATACTTATCACCCACGCCCACCGCGACCACGTCGGCGGCATAGACGACATACGCCCCTTCAACTGGGTGCAGCAACGCAATATGGACATCTATGCCAACAGCGAAGCCCTGCAGTCAATCAAGCACGACTATCACTATATATTCGACTACCACCAATACCCAGGCCTTCCCGAAGCTACGCTGCACGACGTCAGCGACTGCAGGCCTTTCAAGGTGGGTCTTGTCATAGTCACCCCGATACGAGGTATGCACAAAGACCTCCCAGTACTCGGCTACAGACTTGACGAACAGCAAGATGGCGCGGCGTCAACATCACTCGCCTACATTACCGATATGAATCACATAGAGCCCTCGGAGTTGCAAAAGCTCAAGGGGCTTGACCTGCTTGTGATCAACGCATTGAGGCAGAAACAGCATTTCTCGCACTTCTGTCTCGCTGAAGCCCTCGCCATCATTGGCCAGAGCCGTCCGCATAGGGCTTACCTCACACATATGAGCCACGAAATGGGCTTCCACAACGAAGTGGACGCCACACTTCCGGAAGGTGTGCATCTCGCATACGACAATCTGACAATCAATATCTGACACTTGAGCCACAAACTTCATATAGTATCATTCAACGTCCCGTTTCCCGCCGACTATGGCGGTATTATCGACGTTTACTACCGCATCAAGGCTCTTCATAAGCTTGGCGTGGAAATCCACCTCCACACCTTCACCTACGGTCGTCCGGCAGCGCCCGAACTCGATGCCCTGTGCAGCAGCGTCACCTACTACCGCCGCCGGACAGGACTTCCCAGTGCACTTACAAAACGACCCTATATCGTTGAGTCGCGCGACAGCAAAAAGCTGATTGCCAATCTCTCTAAAGACAATGCACCGATATTGCTCGAGGGGTTGCATTGCTGCTCGGTGCTCGAAGCCATCGACGGCAGTCGCATTATGGTTAGAGCCCACAACGTGGAACACGAGTATTACTCGCGGCTCGCCGACGCCACCTCGTCGCTTTTCAGACGCATATACCTCCGTAGCGATGCCCGCAAGCTGGAGCGTTACGAACCCCTGCTGGCAAAGGCCGCCGCTGTCTTTGCCGTAACCGAAGCCGACGCAGCACATTTCCGTTCGATAGGCTGCAAAAACGTTCTGCTTATGCCATCCTCGCACGCCGACGACGAAGTTGTGTCGACACCCTCGCAACCCTTGCAGTCGGACGGCGTCTATGCACTCTACCACGCCGACCTCTCTGTGCCTGAGAATATAGAAGCAGTTACCTATCTGGCCGACAATATCTTTTCCAAATGCAGTCATAGGTTTGTCGTTGCCGGACGTAACCCCTCAAAAGCACTGAGCGACAAGCTGTCGCAACTGCCAAACGTAACACTCAAGCCTAATCCAGACAACGAGACAATGCAGCGTCTCATTGCGCAAGCCCAAGTGCTGATAATGGTGACGCAAATGCCTACGGGATTGAAACTCAAGCTTCTCAATTCGCTTTATGCCGGTCGCCATTGCCTTGTGAACAGTGCGATGGTAGCAGGAACCGAACTTGGCAAGCTATGCACCGTAGCCGACAACGCCGACAGTCAGTTGCAGGCGCTGCAAAGCCTTATGGATTCACCCTTCACCCAACAGGACATCGACCGACGCCGCCAGCTGCTCGGCTCGCTCTACAGCAACGAAGCCAACGCGAGGATACTCATCTCGCAACTGGCAGATTGAGTGCCGCTTCCGTTTAGCTTAAGACATATTTACAAATCCGGATTTTAAGATTAATTTAGATTCCGTGCGTTTTTTATTTTGTGCTTTGCAAAAAAAAGGCTATCTTTGCAAATTCATTACCGAAGGACAATTAATAATAATTATTTATAAATAAAATCTTTAGCAAAACTTATGACAAAGTACGTTTACACTTTTGGAGGTAAAACTGCCGAAGGAAAGGCCGAGATGAAGAATTTGCTCGGCGGCAAAGGTGCCAATCTGGCTGAAATGTGTCTGCTCGGCCTGCCCGTTCCCGCAGGCTTGACGATCACCACAGAATGCTGCACTGCATACTACGCAAACAACTGCCAGCTGCCCACCGGCTTGATAGAAGAGGTGTGGAAAGGAATGGAGAATGTTGAGAAAATTATGGGTATGAAATATGACGACCCCGAGAACCCGCTGCTCGTCAGCTGCCGTTCGGGTGCACGTAGCTCTATGCCCGGTATGATGGACACCGTCCTCAACATCGGCCTCAGCAGCAAGACTATCCCCGGTATGCTGAAAAAGACCAACAACCCCCGTTTCGTGTATGACTCGTACCGTCGTCTCATTATGATGTATGCCGACGTGGTGATGGAGAAATCGGAAGGTATCGAGCCCGCCGACGGCAAAGGCATCCGCAAACAGCTGGACGATATGCTCGACGAATTCAAGGCCAAGAAAGGTTACAAGAGTGACACCGAGCTTACGGCCGACGATCTGAAGTTCCTTGCCGAGGAGTTCAAGAAAAAGGTGAAAGAGGTACTCGGCACCGAATTCCCCGATGATGCAAAAGCCCAGATGGAAGGCGGTATCAAGGCCGTCTTCAAAAGCTGGAACGGCAAGAAGGCTATTGCCTACCGCAAGATTGAAGGTATTCCCGACGATTGGGGCACAGCAGTCAATGTCCAGGCAATGGTGTTCGGCAATATGGGCAACACCAGCGCCACCGGCGTAGCTTTCACCCGCAACCCCGCCACCGGTGACAACCAGTTCTACGGTGAATGGTTGATCAACGCCCAAGGCGAAGATGTCGTTGCCGGTATTCGCACTCCCAACCCGCTGAATGACGACACCAAGAACGAGCAGAACAAGAACCTGCCTTCGATGCAGGAGCTTATGCCCGAAACATACAAGGAACTGTGCGATATCCGTCAGATTCTTGAGAAGAACTACCACGATATGCTCGACATTGAGTTCACCATCCAGGACGGCAAGCTCTATATGCTGCAATGCCGCGTTGGAAAGCGTACCGGTGTCGCTGCCCTCACTATGGCAATGGATATGCTGAAAGAAGGTCTCATTGACGAGAGCGAAGTTGTGATGCGCATATCACCTGCCCAGCTCGACGAGTTGCTGCACCCCATTCTCGACAGCACTGACGAGAAGAAACACGAGGTTCTGGCAAAAGGTCTGCCCGCAGGTCCTGGCGGCGCTGTCGGCGTAATAGCCCTCACCAGCGAGAAAGCCAAGGAATACCAGGCTGCCGGTGTTAAGAACATCCTCGTCCGTGAGGAAACCAACCCCGAGGATGTCGAGGGTATGCGTGCTGCCGACGGTATCCTTACCGCACGCGGCGGTATGACCAGCCACGCTGCTCTTGTGGCCCGTGGATGGGGCAAATGCTGCATCGTAGGATGCGACGCCGTGAAGATCGAGATGGAGAAGGCTTCGGTAAAAACCGACCAATTCGGCAAAAAGAAAGTTAATGTCGAGGAACAGGGTACTGTCACCATCAACGGCAAGGTGTTCCACGAAGGCGACCTGCTGAGCCTCAACGGTTCGAAAGGCTGGGTCTATGACGAGGAAGTCAAGATGATAAACGCCACCGAGAATCCGCTGTTCCAGCAGTTTATGAAGCTTGTCGACAAGTTCCGCAAGATGGGTGTCCGCACCAATGCCGACAACCCCGCCGATGCACAGAAGGCAATTGATTTCGGTGCAGAAGGTATCGGTCTGTTCCGTATCGAGCATATGTTCTACGGTGAGAACAGCGAGGTGCCTCTGGAGAAACTGCGCAATATGATTTTGGCCGACAATCTTGAAGCACGTGTTGCTGCACTTGCAGAACTTGAGCCCTACGTACGCGAAAGTGCCAAAGGTACTTTGAAGGTTATGGATGGCAAGCCGCTCACCTTCCGTCTTATGGACCCCCCGCTGCACGAGTTTGTTCCCCAAACTGAAGAGAAACAGCGTGAGGTGGCTAAGGCTCGTGGCATTGAATTCGACAAACTGCACGCTCGCATCGAGAGTATGCACGAAGTCAACCCGATGATGGGTCTGCGTGGTGTCCGTCTGGGTATCATCTATCCCGAAATCACCGAGATGCAGTTCCGTGCCCTCTTCAGCGCAACTGTGGAACTGATGAATGAAGGTTTCGATCCTCATCTCGAAATTATGGTTCCTCTTACAATCAATGCTGCTGAACTCAAACACCAGAAGGCACTTGCCGACCGTGTCAAGGAAGAAGTCGAGAAGAAATATGACAAGAAGTTTGAGTATAAATTCGGTACTATGATCGAGATTCCTCGTGCAGCCCTCGTTGCCAACCAGATTGCCGAGGTCGCCGAGTTTTTCAGCTTCGGTACAAACGACCTTACCCAGATGACCTTCGGCTTCAGCCGCGATGACGTCAATGCAATCGTGAAGACCTATGTCGACGAGAAGATCATCCCCGCCGACCCGTTCAACTGCTTCGACCGCGAGTGCGTGGGCGAATTGGTCAAGATCGGTATCGAGCGTGGCCGCTCAACCCGTCCTACTCTCAAATGCGGCGTCTGTGGCGAACACGGTGGTGACCCCACAGCTGCTGAATTCTTCTATAAAAATGGTATGACTTATGTAAGTTGCAGTCCCTTCCGCGTTCCCGTGGCACGACTTGCAGCTGCACAGGCCGCCATCAAGGAAGCAAGAGAGAAATAAAGCCGCAAAGCCGACTTATAAAATTTGAGTTTTTAAGCATTCGGCGATGTTTAATCCCGAATGCTTAAAACTTGAATAAATAATGAATAATAATACTCTATTAAAATGACAATCAAAGTATGCGTTGGCAGTTCCTGCCACTTGAAAGGTTCCTACGATGTTATCGAAGCCTTCAAAGAGGTTCTGAAAAAATACGATGTTGAGGACCTTATCGACCTGCAAGCCAGTTTCTGTCTGGGTCATTGCGCTACGGGTGTTACCGTGGAATGCGACGATTTGGAACCTGCTGAACGTGGCGCACAGGTTGAAGAAATCCCCGGAGGATTCCTCCTGCACAGCGTTAATGCAGGCAACGTGGAGGATTTGTTCGCCAAGGAAATCTACCCAAAACTATTTCTTAACTAATTAACTAACTAATAAATACAACATAATGTCCGAGTATTTGGAATTTAAAACTGTTCAATGCAAGGACTGCTACCGCTGCCTACGTGAATGCCCTGTTAAAGCTATAGATATAAAGAACCATCACGCGCAGATTATAGAGGAGCATTGCATCCTTTGCGGACATTGCACCAAAGTATGTCCACAACACGCCAAAATTGAACATAGTGAGCTGCCTGTGGTACGCGAGTTGCTTAAAAGTGGTGTCCGTATTGCAGCAACGGTTGCACCGTCTTTTATCAGCAGTCTCTGCCAGAAGGATTTCTCAATATTGCGTATTGCATTGGCAAAACTTGGTTTTGCCATTGTCGAGGAAACAGCTGTCGGCGCACAGGCCGTTACTGAAGAATACAAACGAGTGTTGGCAAGTGGTGAGATGCGCAACTTCATCACCTCCGCTTGCCCGGCTGCCTGTCGCCTGATTCAGATGTATTATCCCAAGGCGTTACCTTTTTTGGCACCTGTCGACTCTCCTATGGTGGCCCACGCCAAGATGCTGCGTCGCAACGACCCCAACCTCAAGATTGTCTTCATCGGACCTTGCATTGCCAAAAAGCGTGAGGCCGACGAACACGCTATCGACGCCGTAATTACCTTTGATGAACTGCTGCAACTCTTCGAAGAACATAACATTGACCTCAACACCATCAATCGCTTGACGGTGTGTGACGACAACACCGCTGCCAACCGTGCAAAGGCATATCCGGCCACACAAGGTATAATCCGTTCTTTCGACATTCTGCCTGAAGGCTACAAATATATGTCGGTAGACGGTGTTGACCGCATTGTCAATGTACTTGAAAATATTGAATCTATGGACAAGATGTTCATAGAGATGAATGTGTGCCCTGGAGGATGTATAAATGGTCCTTGCGCCATCGAACACGAAGGCGGTATTATCAGGGCCGAATCCGATATTGACAGCTATGTGGAACACGAAATGGCCACACGCAAGCACCAGCCTGCAGCTGATGCAGGCGTCTCGCTTGCCTATGCCCATCCGCGTCTGCGTGCAAAAAGCCGTCCCGCTTCTGAGAAGGAAATCGAAGAAGTTCTTCATCGCACAGGCAAGTTCACCAAGGCCGATGAACTGGATTGCGGCGCTTGCGGATACCGCACCTGCCGCGAGAAAGCCTGGGCTGTTGTGAATGGATATGCCGACATCGACATCTGTCTGCCATATATGCGCAAACGTGCAGAGAGCCTAGCTGTTGACATTGTGCGCAATTCACCTGAAGGTGTGATGATTGTCGACCCCGATATGAACATCGTAGACATCAATGTTTCCGCAATGAAGATGCTTGGACTAACCGGCAGACCTGAAAATGTAGTCGGTCGACCCGTGTCTGAAAGTTTCCAACCTATCGATTTCTACAATTCATACACAAAAAAACAGCGCGTCGAAAACCCGCAACTCCATATAGCTGCTACCGACAGATACATCAGCCTTACCGTCAGCCTGTTGAGTGAACAGAATCTGCTCTTTGGCTTGATGAAGGACATCTCCGAAATGGTTAATTACGACAAGAAGTTGGAAAAAGTCCGTATGGACACAATCTCTACCACCGACGACCTCATTATGAAACAGATGCGTGTGGCACAGGAGATTGCTTCGCTCTTGGGCGAAACCACTGCCGAAACAAAGGTGGCACTGCTCAAGCTCAAGAAAACCCTCTCCGACGGCCAGGGTGACTTGGGCATCGATGGAAGACCAACTGATTGGAAAACAGCTAAAATTGATTGATTGCTTGTATGTTTCAATGTTTGACGCTTGACGGCAAAAAACAAACATAAATAAATAAAGCTAAAACAACATAACTTAAACAGATATGCAAGCAAACAATCAGACATCAACGATACCTCTCTGCGTCGACTACGGCTACACCTCGCTCAACCACTATGGCGAGGAACTCTGTGGCGACAATGTTGAAATGTGTGTCAACGACGGTTGGACAACGCTTGTGCTGGCCGATGGACTTGGTAGCGGCGTGAAAGCCAACATCCTTTCTACGTTGACAAGCAAGATCCTCTGCACAATGACCGCCGGCGGTGCCGATATGCAGGACTGTATCGAAACCATCATTCAAACTCTGCCTGTATGCAAAGAACGTCAGGTGGCCTACAGCACCTTCTCGGTGATTCACGTCAATGATTACGGGAAAGGCCATCTCTTCGAATTTGACAACCCCGAAGCCATTTGGTACCACAACGGCCACACTGCCGATTTCTCCCGTGACGAGCTCGACATCTGTGGAAAAAAGGTCTACCACACCGATTTGCAGCTTGAGTCAGGCGATATGGTCTTCGTGATGAGTGATGGAACCATTCACGCAGGCATAGGACAGATGCTTAATTTCGGATGGCAACGAAATGAAATCAAAGAACATCTGGACCATTATATCGATGCACATATGTCTGCTCGTGCTGCCGCCTGCCTGTTGGCATCGGCCTGCAACGACCTTTACCTCGACCGTCCCGGCGACGATACGACTGTCGCTGCCGTTCGGCTGCATCCTCGATGCGAAGTCCACATAATGGTTGGGCCGCCGGTCGACAAGGAAAAAGATGCCGAATACGTCCAAAACTTTATGCGCGGTGCCGACAAGCGCATCGTGTGTGGAGGCACAACTTCGCAGGTTGTGGCTCGTTGTCTTGGACGACAGCTGAAAACAAGTTTTGACTTTCCAGACAAAGAGGTGCCCCCCATTGGTTTTATCGACGGCATCGACCTCACTACTGAAGGTGTAATCACCTTGCGGCGACTGCTTTCGCTCTCTGAAAAATACGTGTCCGCCAAAGACCTCACCCCGAAAACCTATGCCAAGAAGGACGGCGGTTCGCTTTTGGCCAACATCATCTTCGAGGAGGCCACCCACATCGTCTTCTTTGTCGGACAGAACGTCAACGCTGCCCATTCTGGACTGGACATCGACATCACAATGAAACTCAAGCTCGTCGAGCGGCTCGCCAGCAACTTGCGCACGATGGGTAAGATAGTAACCGTAAATTACGATTAATATGGAACAAAAGCTATTCGATACAAACGTACAATGGATTAAATACCAAGTGCTCAAGGAAGTCATCAGGCGCGCCTATGAGGGTGGACTCGATAACGCCTACACCATTCCGCGTACCATTGCTCCCGGGCCTAAAGCCGACACTCGATGCTGCATCCACAAAGAGCGTGCTGTGCTTATGGACCGAGTCCTTGTAGCTATGGGAGGCAACAAGGATAATCCCAACGTGGTTGAAGTGTTGCCTGAAGCCTGCGATGAATGTCCGGCGGGCGGAATGATTGTCACCGACGTCTGTCGCGGATGCCTTATGCACTCTTGCAAAGAGGTCTGTCCTAAAGGAGCCATATCCATTGTCGACCACCGATGCCATATCGACAAAACCAAATGCATCGAATGTGGCAAATGTGCTGCCGCCTGTCCCTATAGCGCCATCATTGCGCAAAAACGTCCCTGCATCAAAAGCTGCAAGGTGAAGGCAATCAGCATCAACGACGAGGACAAAGCTGTCATCGACAACGACAAGTGCATCTCCTGCGGAGCCTGCATCGTCAGCTGTCCCTTCGGTGCCATCAGCGACAAAAGCCTTGTGCTCGACATCATCAAAATGCTAAAGGAATCGGAGAACAACACCCGCTATCGCTGCTATGCTGTCATTGCTCCCGCCATCGTCAGCCAGTGCCGCTTCGGACGCATCGAGCAGGTTGTCACCGCCATCAAGAGACTTGGGTTCCATCAGGTTGTGGAAGCCGCTCTTGGTGCCGACATCACGCTCTACAACGAAGCTCGCGAATTCAAAGAGAAAGCCGAATCCTGCGAGGCTCCCGTAATGACCACTTCCTGCTGTCCGGCCTTCGTGCGTTTTGTCGAGAACAATTTCCCCGAGCTTAAAGACGCCATTTCCTCATCGGTGTCGCCTATGGTTATGACAGCACGTCTCATCAAGCACAGCGACCCCACGGCCAAAGTGGTATTCATCGGTCCCTGTGCCGCCAAGAAGTTTGAATATACGCTCGAGAAGACTCACGGTATGATTGACAGCGTGATGAGCTTTGAAGAGCTGCAGGCCTTCGTCGACGCTCGTGGAATCGACACCACCCAGTGCGAGGATTCCACTCTCGACAACGCCTCCTTCTATGGACGCATCTTCGCCAAAAGCGGCGGAATTGCACTTGGTGTCGCCGATGTGGCCAAATCGCTTGGTGTCGACGGCGTTAAGCCTTGTGTTATGAACGGCATCGACCAGTGCCGCCAGCATCTCACACTGTTGCGTGCCAAGAAGGAAACGGCCAACTTCTTCGAAGGAATGGCCTGCGACGGAGGCTGCGTGGGCGGCCCGCTCAGCATCACACGTTCTCCGCGCAATGTCTTCGATGTCGACAAGTACGGCAACTCGGCTCGAGAGAAGAATATCGACGGCTCCGTCAACCTCTATAAAATGACACTTGGAGAATAAAAGACGAAAACCATAACGAAAACCATAACGAAAACGAAAACCGATACGATAACAAACCCCTTAAACCCATTAATATTATGAACGACAAAATCAGAAAAGACCTCGAAGCATTAGGCATTTCCGGCGTGAAGGAGATCCATTACAATCCCTCTTATGAGGAGCTGTTCAAGATGGAAATGGACCCCGCCCTCACCGGCTATGACAAAGGCCAGCTCACCGAGCTCGATGCAATCAACGTAATGACAGGCATCTATACCGGACGCTCGCCCAAAGACAAATACATTGTAATGGACGCCAACTCCAAAGATACTGTTTGGTGGAACACTCCTGAGTATCCCAATGACAACCATCCGATGAACGAAGATGTATGGAAGACTGTCAAAGGGCTCGCAACCAGCGAACTCTGCAACAAAGAACTCTTCGTTGTCGACGCCTTCTGCGGTGCCAACAAGGACACTCGCATCGCCGTCCGCTTCATTATGGAGGTTGCTTGGCAGGCTCACTTCGTGCTCAATATGTTCATCAAGCCATCGGCCGAAGACCTCAAGACCTTCAAGCCCAGCTTCACCGTCTATGCTGCCAGCAAGGCCAAAGTCGACAACTACAAGGAGCTCGGCTTGCATAGCGACACCTGCGTAGCCTTCAACGTCTCAAGCCGCGAACAGGTAATCCTCAACACCTGGTATGGTGGCGAGATGAAGAAAGGTATGTTCTCTATGATGAACTACTACCTTCCGCTCAAGGGCATTGCCTCGATGCACTGCTCGGCCAACACCGATATGAAAGGCCAGAACACGGCCATCTTCTTCGGTCTCAGCGGCACCGGCAAGACCACCCTCTCGACCGATCCCAAGCGTCTCCTCATCGGCGACGACGAACACGGCTGGGACGACGACGGCGTCTTCAACTTTGAAGGCGGCTGCTACGCCAAGGTCATCAACCTCGACAAAGACAGCGAACCCGACATCTACAACGCCATCCGTCGCAATGCACTCCTCGAGAATGTCACCGTCGACAACAACGGCAAAATCGACTTCAAAGACAAATCCGTCACCGAAAACACCCGCGTCAGCTATCCCATCGACCATATCGAAAAGATAGTTCGCCCCGTCAGCGCAGCTCCTGCAGCCAAGAACGTCATCTTCCTCAGCGCCGACGCATACGGTGTGCTGCCTCCCGTCAGCATCCTCACTCCCGAACAGTGCAAGTATTACTTCCTCAGCGGTTTCACTGCCAAGCTTGCCGGTACCGAACGCGGCATCACCGAGCCCACGCCGACCTTCAGCGCCTGCTTCGGACAAGCATTCCTCGAGCTGCATCCCACCAAGTATGCCGAAGAGCTCGTGAAACGTATGGAACGCAGCGGAGCAAAGGCCTATCTCGTCAACACTGGCTGGAACGGCACAGGCAAACGCATCTCCATCAAAGACACACGCGGCATCATCGACGCCATCCTTGACGGTTCCATCGAGAAGGCACCCACCAAGAAAGTGCCCTATTTCGACTTCGAAGTCCCCACAGCACTTCCCGGTGTCGACCCCGCAATTCTCGATCCGCGCGACACCTACGCCGATGCGTCGGAATGGGACAAGAAAGCCAAAAACCTTGCCCAGCTCTTCATCAACAACTTTGTCAAGTTCACCCACAACGACGCAGGCAAAGCCCTCGTCGCTGCCGGTCCACAACTCTAATTCCTGACCGCAGGGCATCCTGCCAGCAAGAAAAGGAGCGCAGGCTTCCAGCCTGCAAACACAAAAAAACGGAAAGCCACGCGGCTTTCCGTTTTTTGTTTCCGTTTCCGTTTTCGTTTTCGTTTTCGTCTTCGTTTCTCACACACCCGTCTTCTTCTCAACCTTGATATAGTTCGGCATAGGCACCGTGTAAGTGCCCACATTGAGCATAGGCTTGATTCTCAGCCCCACCTTCGACGAAGTACCGTCGTTCTTGAAACTGCTTACGAAATTCTTCAGTGCGCCGATGCCGTCCTTGCTGAACATACTGTACAAGTCGGTGTTCACACCCAGCGGAACCGTTGTCGTAGCCTGCTTTGTCACCGTATAGTTCTTCGTGCTGTTGCCCTGTGCAAACTGGCTGCCGTCGATGTCCAGAATCCAGTCCATCGCCGTCAGAGCAGCGTTACGTTCTGTCGGGTTCTTGATGTCGATGTTAACATCCATTGCCATCGGAACCGCTTTGCCTACCAGCGCCGAAGTCAGTTTCAGCACGTCGCCGGCGGTGATGTTGCCGTTAGTGATATTCTTCACATTGACACCTGCAATCGTCAGGTTAGAGACATTTTTGAGGTTATACTCACAGTTTGCCAGATTAGCCAGGCTTGCAGCCTGATCAAGCACACTGTTCAACGCAGCGCACGCCGACAGCGACACACACGCCGCACAAACGACAAACAAACGTATCAATCTTTTTTTCATAATATTACATTTTTATTGTTCAACATTTTCAATCTGCAAAGATACACCTTTTTACCGTTCCGACAAAAATAAATTATTATGACATTAAATTTCATTTTTCTCTGATAGGAATAATCTATCTAATTACCAAATGTTTGACGATGCGACATACCCCGGCCTTCGTTTTTGTTCACCGCTTTACAATTGGAACGGCTGGTGCGACACACCCCGCCGCTTTGCGGCACCCCTCTCCAAGAGGGGATGGGCTGCCGCATCGGTTTGATTATCAGTAAAGCGCCGCCGCGCCATCCCCTCTTGGAGAGGGGTGGCCGAAGGCCGGGGTGTGTCGCACCGTGAAAAATGCTTTCCGAAAACTTAATAAAAGTTATTTTTTGGCCTTGTTTTACTCAATAATCTGAAAACCAACCAAATAGCTATAATTCACCATTGCTTCATAACCGCCTCATTTCCAGTCCTTCAAGGGACCAACTCCGTCATATGTACAATATATGTACAATACTTGTACAATATTTGTACGTTTATAATCGTACATATATTGTACAAGTATTGTACATATATTGTACATATGACGGAGTTGGTATGGCTCGTTTGCGCGGACGGTGCAGGGTGGAGGAGAGGCGAACTCTATATTTCAATGAAAAAATCTTTTGCCGATTACGAAAAGTTTCGTATCTTTGTATTCGCGTAAACTATGTTGCGCCTTTATTATTTTTTTATAAATCAGGATGCTAAACCATTGGCATCTGTCGTTGATATAATGTATAAATGGAAGAAAAAGACGAAAAACAACTGAATTTCCTCGAGGAAATCATCGAAAAGGGATTGAATGACGGCAGCTACAAGTCTATTTTGACGCGTTTCCCGCCGGAGCCCAACGGCTATCTCCACATTGGACACGCCAAATCAATATGCCTCAACTTCGGTCTTGCAAAGAAGTATGGCGGCAAGACCAACCTGCGTTTTGACGACACCAACCCTGTCAAGGAAGACACCGAATATGTAGACTCGATTCAAAACGACATCCGCTGGCTCGGTTTCGAATGGGCCGGTGTACACTATGCCTCCGACTATTTCGAACAGCTCTACCAGTGGGCCGAACTGCTTATAAGCAAGGGGCTTGCCTACGTTGACGACCAGACCCTTGAGGAAATACGCGCCAACCGCGGCACGGTGACGTCGCCGGGCAAGGACAGCCCTTGGCGCAACCGCTCGGTAGAGGAGAACCTTGACCTCTTCCGCCGTATGCGCGCCGGCGAGTTTGAAGACGGCAGCCGCGTACTGAGAGCCAAAATCGATATGGCACATCCCAATATGATGTTCCGCGACCCCATAATGTACCGCATCCTTCACGCCCACCATCACCGCACGGGCGACAAGTGGTGCATATACCCGATGTATGACTATGCACACGGCCAGAGCGACTCTATTGAGGGCATCACGCACTCGATATGCACGCTGGAATTCGACATCCACCGTCCGCTCTACGACTGGTTCATCCAGCAGCTGGGCATCTTCCCGAGCCACCAGTATGAGTTTGCGCGCCTGAACATCGACTACACCGTGATGAGCAAGCGCAAGCTACTGCAGCTTGTGAAGGAGCACTATGTCAGCGGATGGGACGACCCGCGAATGCCGACCATCTGCGGCTTCCGTCGCAGGGGCTATACCCCCGAGAGCATCCGCAGCTTCTGCGACCGCATCGGTGTGGCCAAACGCGACAACATCATCAGCTACTCGCTTCTGGAATTCTCACTCCGCGAGCACCTCAACAAGGTGGCTCAGCGCCGTATGGCTGTGTTGAATCCCGTCAAGTTGGTCATCGACAACTATCCCGCCGGCCAGGAAGAGCTGCTCACCGCCGTCAACAACCCCGAGAACGAGGCCGACGGCAAGCGTCAGGTGCCCTTCTGCGGCGAACTCTACATAGAGCGCGACGACTTTATGGAGAATCCTCCCAAGAAGTATTTCCGCCTCTCGCCTGGCACCGAGGTGCGTCTGCGCTATGCCTACTTCGTAACCTGCACAAGCGTTGAGAAGGACGCCGAGGGCAACATTACCTGCATCCACTGCACCTACGACCCCGCCACCCGTGGCGGCGACGCCCCCGACGGACGCAAGGTGAAAGGCACCATCCACTGGGTCAGTGCCCGTCACGCCGTTGATGCCGAGGTGAGAATGTTCGACCGCCTCTTTGCTGCCGAAGCTCCCGACGAGGTTCCCGAAGGCGGCACCTTCCTCGACAACCTCAACCCCGACAGCCTGCAGGTCCTCAACAACTGCAAGATTGAACCGGCCATTGTGGACGACGTTAAGACTCCCAACAAGGAAAACGGCGTGGATGCTCCCCACCGCTTCCAGTTTGAACGTCTGGGCTACTTCTGCACCGACCCCGACGGCAGTAGCGACCATCTGGTGTTCAATCGTTCCTGCACCCTCAAGGATTCGTTCAAGATTGGCTGAAAGGGATTGAAGGACCGAGAGAACCGCCAGCGGTTGCTCGAATGACAACCCTTCACCCCTAAAACTCTAAAACTCTAAAACCCTAAAACATTTTAACCCTTAAACCCTCCAAGAAATGAAACGACAGACCTCTTTGTACTTCATCGTTATCGGAGCTTTTCTGCTCTTCATCTCGGGCAATTTCCTCTCCGAGGGACTCTCGCGAGTAGGTATGGACAACGCTGTCGTTTCGCAGCGAATGGCCGAGGGTTTTGAGGAGTTCTGGCTGCCCTCGATGGGCGCTCCTGGCAACCCCGACCGGCACAACTATCTGCCGTTGGGCTACTGGCTCGAAAGCAAGTGGTTCCAGCTTTTCGGCAACAACTCGTTTATGGCCGAGAAGGTCTATTCGGTGCTCACCTACTTCATCATTGCGGCACTGATGATATGGATATGGTCCCTGACAGGACACAACCGCAAGACCGGATGGCTGCCGCTGATGTACTGGATAACCATCCCCATCGTTTCGTGGTCGGCCACCAACAACCTGCTGGAGAGCACGATGACTATGTTCGTCCTGCTCTCGGTGGTGTTCCTGCTGAAAGCCGGAAATGCATCATTCATAGCGCATTCGCGACTGGCATTAGGCAAGCCCACAGGCCCCTACAGGCTAAGCCGAACAGCGTGGATTGTTCTGGCAGCCCTGATGATGGAACTGGCCTTTATGGTGAAAGGTTTTGCCGGATTGTTCCCCATCTTTTTCCCGTTCCTCTACTGGCTGATAGTGCGCCGCGAACGTATACTGTTTCCTGTCTTCACCACTGGCGTGATACTCATAATCTGGATGGCAACGGTCTTTATCGCTGTCATTGTTTCGCCCGACATCTATCACCACCTGTACAACTATTTGCACGGCCAGATGATTGGCGGAATGCTGCACGTGCAAACTGTGGCGTCCCGTTTCTACATCATCTATGTCCTGATAATCCAAAGCATTATACCGCTGATTATTACGGCAGTGCTTTGCGTCATCCGCATCAAAAACCGACCGTTCTACCGCTTCCTATTCTTCTGGCGCAACCGCGACAAGCTTACCGCTCTGCAGATTGAACGCGCCAAACTGGGATGGTTCTTCTTCGCACTGGGTCTGTCGGGCATCATTCCTATTATGCTGGGCCTGAAGCAGCAGGAGTTCTACATCGTGCCGACTTTGCCTTTCTTCGCAATAGCAATGGCCTGCCTGCTCTACGACCTGCTTGAGGACTGGCTGGAGCGAATGAACAAGACTGCCGAACGGGTACTGACGGGACTTGCAATACTGATATTCGGCTCGGGTCTGCTGCTGAACCTGAGCAGCATCCACAAAATCAACTCCAACCAAGACCTGCTGTCGGATATGCGTATGATACTGCCCTATCTGGAGAACGGAGAAACCCTAATGGTTAGCAACGAGGTGATGGAATCGCCCGAGGTGGCAGAATATTTCTACCGCTACAAGAAGATTCTGTTCGACACCACTCCCGACCACGAGCACTTTCTTACGATGTACAGCCGTGCAGCCGACCTGCCAACCGATATGGGATTCAAGAAGACTGACATCCCGACACGATTATACATCCTGTACGAGAAAGTGAATGAGGTGGAGACTGAAACCGTGATTGATACAACAACTATTGACACTATTGGCTATGAACAAATGGATATTGCTGACATTTAGCCTGCTGGTGTTTGCCGGATGCAACGGCAAATATGAAATGGGCGACTTCTATAAAGACAACGACACTAAAGGCATTGTCGTTCAAGTCGACGGCGACGGACGTGCAGTGCTGGTAATGTCACTCGACGAGGCTGTCAATATCAATGCCGACTCCGCCTTCATCTGGGCCGAGCAGTTTGACGGAGGTGGCTGGCATCTGCCCACTAAGGAGGAGATGACAACCATCAGGAAATACAAGAACCTCGTCAACAGCACCCTGGAACGCAAGGGCTTTAATACAATACTTACAAACCATACTTTCTATTGGACCGGCACTCCTTGCTCGGAATCGCACACTTATGCCTGCGGTCCCGACGGCATCAAATGCTATTTCAACCAGAACCTTTCGTCCTGCTACCGTGCAAGGGCGGTAAAGAGAATTGACAAACAGATTTAAAGAATAATAAAACATATACACATAATGAAAATATCATACAATTGGCTTAAAGACTATGTTGACACCACGCTGACGCCCCACGAGCTTGACGATTTGCTTACATTCTCGGGACTTGAGATCGAGGGTGTCGACAAGGTGGAGACAATCAAGGGCGGACTTGAGCACGTGGTGATAGCACAGGTTCTGACCTGCGAGCCGCATCCCGACTCGGACCATCTGCATCTCACAACGGTAGATGTTGGAGCTGCAGAGCCGTTGCATATTGTATGTGGCGCTCCCAATGTAGCTGCCGGCCAGAAAGTTGTCTGTGCACAGATCGGCACAAAGATATGGACCTCCGACACAGAGTTTCACGAAATCAAGAAAGGGAAGCTGCGCGGTGCCGTCAGCGAAGGAATGCTCTGCGCTGAGGACGAACTGCAGCTGGGCTCAAGTCACGATGGCATTATGGTACTGCCCGATGACGCTCCTGTAGGAATGCCGGCCAAAGAGTATTTCAACGTTAAGGACGACTACACCCTCGAAGTGGCCATCACCGCCAACCGTTCGGATGCCACATCACACATCGGAGTGGCACGCGATGTCGTTGCCGTTCTCAACACTCGCAACGGCGAACACCTTAAAATTAAATGGCCCGAGACCTGTACATCATTGACCGTCAACCAGAATGCTGCCGGCAACGCCATTAAAGTAAACGTCGAGGAAGCCGAGCTGTGTCCTCGATACAGCGGACTGACGATAAGAAATGTCAAGGTAGGAGAATCACCCGACTGGCTGAAGGACAAACTCCGCACCGTGGGACTGCGTCCGATCAACAATATTGTAGACATCACCAACTTCATACTGATGGAAGTGGGACAGCCTCTGCACGCTTTCGATGCCGACAAGATAGAAGGCGGCAAGGTCGTTGTGCGTTGTCTGCCACAAGACACTCCGTTTGTCACACTTGACGGCATTGAACGCAAACTTGACAAACGCGACTTGATGATATGCAACGAGAAAGAGGGAATGTGCATTGCCGGTGTCTTCGGAGGTCAGAAATCGGGCGTTACTATGGAAACCACCAATGTTTTCATCGAGAGCGCCTATTTCAACCCGGTAAGCATCCGCAAGACCTCCAAGCGTCACGGACTTAAGACCGACGCTTCGTTCCGTTACGAGCGCGGTTGCGACCCTAACATAACGCTGTGGGCCGTTCGTCGTGCTGCATACTTGATTCAGCAACTGGCCGGTGGCGAGATATGCGGCGATATACTCGACATCTATCCCAAACCGATAGAGAAGGCTGAAGTACAGATAGATTTCCAGCGTGTAGCCAACCTGATAGGAAAGGAGATACCCGTTGACACAATACGTACAGCGCTGACCTCACTCGACATTGAGATAGCAAAAGAAGACAAGAACGGTATGCTGCTCAGAATACCCACCTGCAAGGTCGATGTGTACCGCGAATGCGATGTGGTAGAGGAGATTATGCGAATATATGGCTACAACAACATCGAAATCGATGAGCGTCTGAACAGCTGTCTGGCCTATGGTGCCAAACCGAATCCGCAAAAGCTTAAGAACATAGCATCCGACTATCTCACCTACAACGGCTTCAACGAGATAATGAACAACTCGCTGACCAAGAGCAGCTACTATGACGGCAATGCCGACTTCCCGGCCGAGCGTTGCGTAGCTATCCTCAATCCGCTCTCCAAGGAACTCAACGTTATGCGCCAGACACTGCTCTACAGCGGACTGGAGTGCATCGTTTACAATATGAACCACAAGATTTTCGATCAGAAAATCTATGAGTTTGGACGCAGTTATGTCAAGAACGCAGAGCAGAAAGCAGAGAACGGCGAGGAACTGCCCGTCACGAAGCGCTACACCGAGACTCAGCACCTGACTTTCTTTATGACCGGCGCTGTCAACGGCGAGAGCTGGCGTGCACAACGCAAGGCCGTCGACTTCTTCGACGCCAAAGCGCATCTTGTAAACATCCTTCACCGTCTGCGTATGCCTATGGGACGCCTGCAGGAAGTGTCGGCAACCGAGCACTTCTTGGCCGAAGGTCTTGCCTACCAGTTCAAGGACAACAAGAAACAGCTTGCCGTTGTCGGTCGTATTTCACGCGAGACGCTGCAGAAGATGGACTGCCGCCAGGAGGTGTTCTATGTGGACATCGACTGGGATCTGCTGTTCAAGACCTTCCCACAGAAGGACGTCACATTCACCGACATACCGAAATTCCCCGAGGTGCGCCGCGACCTGGCTCTTATGCTCGACGGCAACGTGACCTTCGGTCAGATTGAGGCCGTAGCTTTCGCAACCGAGAAGAAACTGTTGCGCCGTGTGTCGCTCTTCGATGTCTATCAGGGCAAAGGCATTGCCGAAGGCAAGAAATCGTATGCCGTAAGCTTTGTCCTGCAGGATCCCGACAAGACCCTGAACGACAAGCAGATTGAGGCTGTTATGGCCAAACTGCAGAAAAACCTGGAAACCCAACTGAACGCTATAATAAGACAATAATAACATTCACTGCTGCCTGAATACATCTTCAAGTAAAAGACATTAATCGCAGAATGGGACTGGAAAAGTACGACATAAAGATACTTCTGGCGCTGAACAAGAGCATCGCCGGCCGAAAGGATTTCTTTCGCTGGCTGCTTGACAACGGCTATCCAGAACTTGCGGCTTTTTCAAATGCCATTCGTGGAGATGTAGAGGCAATGAAATGGCTTTTCGCGCACAACTATGCGTGGCTGGCCATACTCTCAAATGCCATCGACGGTGAAGACGAGGCCCGTGTGTGGATAGGCAAAGCCACACACCGCTGCAACCTTATGTTTGCAATGGCCTGCCGCGAGGATGTCGACGCCATACGTTGGCTACAACAAAACGATTTACAGATTTTTCTAATGATTGCTAAAGAAGTGGCACAGGTGCTCGACACACAGGCCCTTGAAAACAAAGGCCCATACGTGCTTCACTTCTGACTCTATTATTTTTAACAATATCAGAACTTTACTCCAGCTAAACCGACTAAAAACAAACAAATCAATGGAAGAAACAAAAAATCAACCCCGTGAAGGTGGAAGACCCAGACGACCGCGCATCAACCGCCCAAGCGCAAGTAGCTACCAGCCTGTCCAAGGACGTTCGCGCTACAACGACAACGGGTCTGAAAACGAAGACAAACCCAAGAAACGCTTCGGTGGCCATCAGGCAAACAGTAAACGCAAGCCATTCAAGCCCAAAAGACTGAAAGGATCGGAAGAGATTATCCAGAATAAAATAAACCGCCGCAAGACTCGCCAGGCTCCGCCCGAACCGAAACACGACGGGACGACACGCCTGAACAAGTATATATCAAATGCAGGCATCTGCTCACGACGCGATGCAGACAAACTTATAGAGGCCGGCGCCGTGTCGGTCAACGGAGAGGTTGTCACCACACTGGGTTTCAAAGTCAAAGAGGGTGATATCGTATCATACGGTGGCGAAGTTCTGCGCAGTGAACCTAAACGCTACTTTCTGCTTAACAAACCCAAGGGCTACATCACTACACTCGACGACCCGCAGGAGCGCAACACAGTGATGCTGCTGGTGCAAGGATGCTGCAAGGAACGCATCTATCCCGTGGGCCGCTTGGACAAAAACACGACAGGACTGCTGCTCTTCACAAACGACGGCGAGATGGCCCGCAAGTTGACCCATCCCTCGTCGAATGTCTATAAGATATACCAGGTGGAATGCGACCGCGCCGTGAGCCGCGAAGATATGAAGCAGATGATGGAAGGCATTGAGCTTGAGGACGGCCCGATTTCGGTCGATGACGTACAATATCAGGGTGACGGCCGCGACCGTCGCATTGTGGGTGTTGCCCTGCACTCGGGCAAGAACCGCATTGTGCGCCGCATCTTTGAGCATTTTGGCTACGAAGTCAAGAAACTCGACCGCTGTGTATTTGCAGGACTTACCAAGAAAGACCTGCCTCGTGGCAAGGTCCGCGAATTGACACAGCAGGAAGTCAACTACCTAATGATGGTATAAGCCGCACTCGCCTTCAGGCATAATTCGGCACAATAACGATTACGCCACGGGGGACAACTATGTCCTCAGTGGCGTAATTATTATATCTTCATCGGTTCTTTTGACCCTATGGTCGATCAGAAATCGTCGGAGGGATAGAAGTCGGCGTCCAATTCGTTCTCGTGCCATTGGACGGACTCTTCGATGGCGTCGTCGTAACCTGTCAGAGCGGCGAAGGGCGCAAACTGTGCTGCACGATTGCGCAGTGGCATTTGAGGATGCTTTTTTGACACGTGGTGCGGCAGGTCTATAATGTCATCATAGTTCATAGTTTGGTATAAGTCAGTTCACTGTAAGCTATTCTATTTTTCAGGGAAGACACCTTTGGTGATATAGTGTTGGAGGGCGTCAGGGGTAAAGAGCTGGCGTGCGCGCTCAAGGTCGTCGAGTGTGCCGACATCGAACCAGTTGTCGCCATTGTGCATAAAGTAGCCTATGCGGTGGCTTTTTGCAAGTTCGAGATAGGCCCGGAATACTGGGTAGGGCTTGTCGTCGGGCGGCATAAGGTCGAATAGTTGCGGGCTTACAATGGAGATGCCGCTGAATGGGAGAGGGGTGAGGCCGGGAGCGTCGTCTCGGCCATAGATGCCGGCCAGGTTGCCCGTTTGGTCGAACAGAAGCATACGGTTGCTGTGGCGGCGGCTGGTGCAGAGGGTTATGAGGTTTCCGCTGGCGAGGTGATGCTGCTCGAGGGCGTGGAAGTCGATGTCGGAGAGGATGTCGACATTGTGTATGACGACTGGTTCTTTGAGCGAGAAGTGCTTTGCGGCGTGCTTTATGGCTCCGCCGGTGTCGAGCAGCAGTCCGCTTTCGTCGCTAATGCTCAGGCGGCAGACTTGGGAGGCTTCAGAGTTCTGGATGTATGTTCTGAACTCTTTTGCAAAGTGGTGTATGTTGACAACGCAATGGCTTATGCCAGCATTGGCGAGTCGGCTCTGGGTTATATGGAATAGCGACATTCCGCCTATTTCGACCATTGCCTTGGGACGATCGTTGGTGAGTGGGCGAAGACGTGTGCCGAGTCCTGCTGCTAAGATAAGTGCTTCCATTTGTTGTTGAGTTGTTTATTTGTTGATATGTTGATATGTTTTATGTTGATATGTTGATAGGGGGGTATGTATTGTCCCTTTCACTCCTCTTTCACTCCTCTTTCACTCCTCTTTCACTCCCCCTTTAAGTTTTCTCGTAATCACGCTTTGTGTCCGCCAATTTGTCGGTTACGGTCTTTGGCAGTGGCGCCTTCCTCGAAGTTGAGCCCTTTGAGGATTGCATTCTTGCCGAATCTGTGTTTTATCTCGAGGACAGCCTCTTGCATTTTGCGCTCTTTTTTGAGAGTGTCGACCTGTTTTTTCTTCTGCTTTTCGTATTCTTCATAGTCGGTAAAGAGGTCGAGTTGTTGGGCTGTCGAGCCGCTGTTCTGTGCGTTGTCAAGCAAATTCTCGGGCACTACGTTGAATGCGGCTATGGTGATGCGGCGTATAAGGAGGCCGGGGACTGCAATAGTGTCGAACAGCTGCAGGGTGGCATTGATGATATGCGAGGCCGATGAGGTGGCAAAGGGAAGGCGTATGCTGCTGTGCGAAGGCTTTGGCGCAAGACGGCCGTAATAGTCTGTTACAACCGTTAGGTTCTTTGCGGACGAATTGTTTACATTCTCAACGTCATAGTTGATGGCCAATCCTATCTGTGTAGTTGTGAGTTGCCTTTCGAGCAACTTCAAGGCCATTGCATCGGCCATTTCCTGTGTGACGATGCGTGCTTTTGCGGATGTGTAGGGCGATTGCAGCACCTGGCTGTTGGACAGCGAGTTGTTGTCCGGTCTATAGGCCTTGATGAGGTCAATGGTGCAGGGCTCCCATCCCCAGGCGTGGTCGATAATGAGTTCGGCATTGATGCCGAAGAGTTTATAGAGCAGTTCTTCGTTTTTAACAGAGCATCGAGCAACCATACCCATTGTGTAGAGCCCATTGCGCTCGAGCCGCCGCGCGATGCCGTGTCCGATGCGCCAGAAGTCGGTCAGCGGACGGTGGTCCCATAGTTTTTGGCGGTAGGACATCTCGTCGAGTTCGGCTATACGTACACCGTCCTTGTCGGCAGGTATATGTTTTGCCACGATGTCCATTGCAATTTTGGCAAGGTAAAGGTTTGTGCCGATACCGGCGGTGGCTGTGATGCCGGTCTCGCGCAGGACTTCCTGTATAACCTTGATGGTCAGCTGATGAGCCGTCATCTTGTAGTTGTCGAGGTAGTTGGTGACATCAATGAAGACTTCGTCAATGGAGTAGGCGTGTATGTCCTCGTGCGAGAAATAGCGCAGGTATACTTTGTAGATACGTGTGCTGTAGTCGATATAGAATGCCATTCGAGGCGGTGCAGCGATGTAGTCGACTGCCAGTTCGGGATGAGCCTTAAGCTCTATGTCGTTGAACGACTTGCCCGTGAATTTGTATTTAGGGGCGTAAAACTGACGCTCTTTGTTGACTTCACGCATACGCTGCACCACCTCAAAAAGGCGTGCGCGCCCTCCTATACCGTATGCTTTCATTGATGGCGACACGGCGAGACAGATGGTCTTGTCGGTACGCGACGCGTCGGCGACCACAAGGTTGGTGGTCAATGGATCAAGTCCTCGTTCGACACACTCGACAGAGGCGTAGAACGATTTGAGGTCGATGGCGATATAGGTGCGCTGTGTAGACAATGATTAGAGAGAATAGGTGAAACCGAAATTCAGATGGTAGGGGAATCTCTTGCTTACATACAATCCTTCGCCCACACCTCTGAGGCCTTTGTTGCCTTCGTCATTAAATAGCCCGAAGAAGTCGATAGGGTATCCCAAAAGGTTGCACGACAGGGTGATGGCATCGGTGACTCTGTAGTCGACGCCAACCATAACGTCAATCATTGCCATCATCATATCCATAAAGTCGGTGCCGCCTTGGGTGTTTACGGCCGGCGTACCGTTGGAGTATTCGATGGTTGATTTGGGAGTAAGATTAAGACCGATAGTCAAACCTAAACCGGCGTTGATGGAGAGATTGTCGCCGACGGGAATCATTGCATAGTAGAGTTCGGTTAATTCCGCTGTTTTAAAGTTGAAAGTTGTTGTAAATGTGTTGGCAGGATTCGTAATGGAGGTACCCTCGACCGTTCCGTGCCAGAAATTAAGGGCCACGCGGAAGTTGTTGCCCCAGCTGATGCGGTTGCCTTCCAGAACGCGCTTGTAGAGAAGGGCTATAGAGGGATTGAGAGGCGAGCGTTTGTATTTGTTAGCCGTATAACCCAAGTATGGAGAGCTGGTGTTGTACGGGTCGACGTTGAGCTTGAAATCTGCAGAACCAAACCAACCGCCCAGACCCGCTTCGAGACCGATGTATTTGTCGCCATTGATGAAGGGGTCGTAGACATAGCGTACTTGGGCATTGGCGCCGCAAACAGCGAGCAGAGTGAACATTGCAAGCGAAAGGATTGCTTTCTTCATTTTGATAGACAGTTTTTATAGAGGTGCCTCCTCTTTTTGATTGTTATTAATGGTTTTGTATTATCGTTTAATATGTAACAATTTTGTCTTGTTTTTTACAACTGTCGGCAAATAATTTCTTGCATTATTTCATTTATGGTATCGTAAACAATTAAATCCGGTCTTTTGCCGCTGCGGAAGAAGCCGTGCTGCCCCATCACATCTATTTGATGCAGGAAGGGGGCGTAAAAATTGTCGTGGTTAAAGAGGATTATGGGTTTGTCGCGGTGGTTGTCGTCGCGTAGGGGCCCCAGCTGGTTGCTAACCATCACTTCGAGCACTTCGTCGAGAGTGCCGATTCCGCCAGGGAAGGCGATGAAGGCGTCGCTGTTGGCAATGAGGTATTCCTTGCGCTCGGCCATTGATTTGACACGAACTATCTGGCTGACAGGTTGGGAGTTGATGATTTCGTTGCTGAAGAATGTGGGTATGACGGCGATGACGGTTCCGCCTGCGTCCAAGGCGGCACCGCTGACGGTGCCCATCAGGCCGAGGTTGCTGCCGCCATAGAGGAGTGTGTGGCCTGCGAGGGCCAGACGACGTCCGAGTTCGCCGGCAGCGCAGGATATTTGTTTGTCGTGGGGATGCGACGAGGCGCAGAAGACAGATATGTTCATATTTTTGTTTTTTGTCAAAACGTTGCAAAGAGTTTTTTATTGCACCCTTTTACAATAATAACAGACGACTGCCGTTACAAGAAAAAACTTAAATTCGATGAAAAAAACAGTATTGATAACAGGCGCAACGAGCGGAATCGGTCTCGGCTGCGCACGCAAATTCGCTGCCAACGGCGACCGCCTCATCCTCACGGGACGCAACGTGCAGCGTCTTGAGGAAATCCGTAAAGAGCTCACAGCCAAAGGCACAGAGGTGCTGACGCTGGTTTTTGATGTCCGCGACCGCGAGAAGGCAACGGAGTGCATCAACAGCCTTCCGGCAGAGTGGAAAGACATCGACGTGCTGGTCAACAATGCAGGTCTTGCTCTTGGCCTCGAACCCGAGTATGAGGGCAGCTACGACGATTGGGACACTATGGTCGACACCAACATCAAGGGGCTGCTGACGATGACCCGTCTGGTTGTTCCAGGTATGGTGAAGCGCGACCGCGGCCATATCATCAACATCGGCTCGGTAGCCGGCGACGCTGCCTACGCCAACGGCAATGTCTACTGCGCTACCAAGGCCGCTGTGAAGACCATCACCGACGGTCTGCGCCTTGATGTCGCAAACACAGCTGTCCGCGTTACCAACCTTAAACCGGGACTGGTGGAGACCAACTTCAGCAACACCCGCTTCCACGGCGACACCGAGCGCGCCGCCAACGTCTACAAGGGCATCAAGCCCCTGACGGGCGACGATATCGCCGACGTGGCCGTCTATGCCGCCAACGCCCCCGAGCACGTGCAGGTTGCCGAGGTGCTGATCCTCGCCACCCATCAGGGCAGTGGCAGCGTTATTGTCAGAAAATAAAAATTGAGGTTGTGAATTGTAATACCCGGTCAAGTTGCTGTTGGCCGGGTATTTTTGTATTGTATCCGTTTCATTGCCGTCAGCGGGGATGGTGGCCGTTCATACACGGGGTGGTTCCGTTTGGCCATTTTCGTCGCTTACGTATGCAAAACCGGTGGTCTCAATGAAATCCTTGTCGGGCGGCAGCGACGAGCCGCAGAAGACTGATTATTTGTTGTTTCTATACAATCCGCCCATATCGACTGCGCCGAAATCTATATACCAAAGTCGTTTGTCGCCCGGTGTGAAAATAGGGGTGATGATGTTGCCGAATCTCTTGTCGATGGTGTCGCACGGGAACCCCAGCGCATAGTATAGTCCCTCCGTCATATAGTGTGCATCGAACGACATCCGTTCTTCGTCGGGCAAAGTACTGCTGTTTCCGTCGGCAAAGACAAACTGGTCCATATAAGCATAGAAGTCATCGCATACGGTGTTGCTGTCAATGGTTAGCGGATTTCCATCGCCGATTTGGAGGGTCAGCTTGGCTGCCGACTTGCGGAAATCGACAAAAGAGAGCTGGACGCTGTCGCCTTTGCGGTAATAACTGAGGCCGGAGTAATACATCACAGGGATAAATGCGTCGGTGTCATTGCACTTTGCAATGCATCCTCTGTCGGAATAATGTTCAGGTTCCCCCATCTTGGCAATCAGTTCATCATAGGTTCCCATTACAATTATGTCGTCCGACGAAAAGTCGGCGACAGAGAGGTAATTTTTTGGCTTGTTTTCATTCTGTAATCCGCTCTTGCAGGCGACCATCATTCCGAGGGCGCACACCATTGCGCCTAACAAAATCAGTTTCTTCATTGTCTGAGTGTATAATAATCTATTTTATTCTGTCAAGTCAATTTATCGCGCATAACGTCAAGGTCTTTTTCATCTATTTGTATTGTTTATGATATTTCTTCAATTGCCGTTTCATATAAAACCTAGTCTGCTCAATGACGGTAAAGCGGTAGCTTTTCCCATTTTGTAGTTCAATTATCATATAATAATAGGTTGCTCCGTAGATACCCTCAACCGATATCCGTTTTATTTGCGACCATTGGATTTTGACTGTCCCAACATCTTTCCATGCAAAAGTGTTATCAATCCTCTGTGCGTGTTCAATTTCCAAATAATCGGGGTAGACAACAACGGTGTTTCGGTTTTTCTTGATGTCAAAGAAATGTGTTATGGATATTATGATTAGAGCGACACTTAACACTACATACATCCATAAATCTAAATCTACTGTGAATATGAAATATACAAACAAGGCCTGAATAGCTATGAGAAATATAACTTCAAACCATACCCAACCGGTATCTTTGTATACTTTGACGGCGTTATCTCTTATGTCCATTGTCTGTGTTTATTGTTTCACATTCGTCTTATCCCCAGAAGGGCAATGTCAGCGAGTGCGGGAGATACACTATCTTGAACGACACGACCATCAGCACGGCGCTGGCGACAAAGTATGCTATCAGCAGCCAGCGGTTCCTCTTGCGTGCTTTCGGGGGCTCGTCTTTCCACCGGGCCTCGCAGTCGTTGTACAGTTTCTCTTTGTTAAGGATGAAGACGTTGAAAACGGCGATTGCCACCACGATAATCCACAGCAGGTTGGCCGACAGCTGGTGGCCGAACAGCAGGACGGGCAGGATCAGCAGCGTGTTGAGGTTGGAGATTTGAAGCAGCGATACGATGCCCATCGCCGAAGTCAGATGGGTCGGGTCCACCTTCTGCGTCAGCGGGTCGTAGGACAAGGAGTAATGCACGGGATGGTCCCAGAACCGCGTGATTTTATAGAAACAGTATTTGTATAGTTTCAGCATCTTATGCGTATTCTTTTATAATCCGTCAGTCTTTTTTGTCCGCTTTCGGTTTGACTTTGGCCTTGGGCTTCACGTAGAAGTGGGGCACGATCTGTCGGGCTGTCAGGTCGACGGTGACGGAGTCGTTGAAGTCGGTGCCGTAGCGTTTGGCCAGCGTTTCCGGCGACTGGTTGTATTTGTAGATATGCTCAGGTTGGTCGTCGATGGTGACAACAAGGTACGACGGGCTCTTTGGTCTGATTCCGCCGGTTGAGCGAATATAGTACGATTCGACCTCAAGGTCGTTCCATTCGCGCTCGCTGCCGATTCCGGCATAGATGGTGACAATGAGAGCGACATACACAATCACCACAAAGCCGAAGAAGTACTTGCCAACGGTCTGGAGTCGGCCTTTGTAGGCGTAGAGGAATATTCCGAGAAAGAGGCAGATGCCACCCGCAAGCGCTACATACGTGAACCACGGCAAGGTGACGATGTACTGCCGCGTCGTGAAAACCATCGCCACCAGCATTATCAATGACAGGATGGAGATGGCCTGAACCAGCGGCGGCTGGCTCCTCAGCTTCTCCCAGTTGAGAATAGAGTTCTTGTTATTATTTTTCATATTCAATCTGTTGTTTCATTTCTGCATTTTCACCTCGCACGGGTGCGGGGTGGCGTTGCAGGGCTGCCGTCCGCAAGGATGGCAGCCGTTGTGATTGTATTAGTAATTGGCAGGTGGCGTGATATTGTATTTCTTACAAAAAACCCGAACTGACGGGAGTCCAATCTCGGCACGTCGCTTATCAACGTTACTCACATCCTCTATCTCGACGCAGAAATGCTTCCCTGTTTCCGGGTCAAAGGACAATTGCCTTCCATAGTATGATTTATTGTTGTTAAACCAATAAACTATGTCATAGACACTGGCATATACATCGGGATGTAAATTACCTTTAAGCACCTCTTTCTTCAACAAATCCATCATATCGGTGTATATCGTATCTCTCCCATATTCGTTCAACCCCAATGCTTTCGCGCAATGAACCAAGGCAATATGTAGTAATTGGTTATTCCACACGTCAACATTTCTCCTGTTCAATTTCTTGTTCTTAAGCAAGGAACAAAGGTCTAATGCATTCTGTGCAAATACCGCATTCAGCCATTCGTCTTCGCCAAATCTCCCATCCCTTATTTCCTGACAGAAGATTTCGTTATGGACAATTCGTTCAAGATAGGCATTTTCGGTGGGGTCGATTTGTTGCAAATAGTTTTGGCGTAATGTTGGGTAAATACTGGTTATATAGACAATTCGTACTGAGTCGAACGCTCCAATTCTGTTTTCCAATGAGCGAAAGCCTATCACTGGATAAGTTTCATACAATTGCCATCCGCACGCAACCATACGCTTGACACAATTAACTGCATCGGCAGTATCTTCTAACGCTAAATAGCAGTCGCGCAGATTGGCAAGGTCCTCGGGGAAAGGATAGTAATTGGAAAACGCCTCTTCATAGCATTCAACTGCCTGAACATAATTGTTTTCTGCCATTTTAGTAAAGGCATCAATGGTCTTTGTGTAGTATGGAATATACGAAGTCTGTGCCTCCACATATCCGAATGCCATAATCATCAAGTATGCCGGCAATAACCTCTTCATTGTTTTTTATGAGTTAAGTGTTTTCAATCCGTTGTTTCATTTCTGCATTTTCACCGCGCTCATGAGCGGGGTATTGTTTTTGTGCGAGAACCGACCGCGCTCGTGAGCGGGTTACAGCAACTCCTCCGACCAGCCGTGACCGAGGTCCCAGTGGTAGTCGACTACGAACTCGAAGTCCACGGGTAGGTTGAACTCGTCCTCCAGCAGTTCGTGCAGTTTTTCGGCATCCACTTCGTGACCGGCCACACCGTCGTGTAGCCAGCTGCCAACGCAGACATAGAAGCGGTCGGTCTTCTCGTCGAGGAAGACTCGGCCACGGGGAATGAGCGTGTAGTTGTGCTCCTGATAGAAGATGGAGCGGGTGTCGCCCTTGGCTTCGGCGCGGTGGTGCTGCTTCTGCCAGTAGGTCTTGTGGAGCTTCCCGATGGTGGCGCGGCCGTTGACGAAAGTGGCCTGCTCGGCATCCATCTTCTCTACGCCGAAGAGCGACTGGTTGGCTACGTCGTACCAGAAGATTCCGAGCTTGGGCTTTCCGTTGTCGAGGAACGGCGCCATCGAGTCGACGAGGCTGCGGTGTTCCTGGCTGTCGGTATGGTTGATTCCGTTGTTGTCTTTGGTCATAAATAATGGGATTTGGGCGATTCTGACTAAACACGCACGCGTGGTGCTACCAGACATGCACGTCTGGTAGCACCAGACATGCATGCGTGGTCAGCGCAGTGTGCAGGGCACTATTTCTGCCAGCGCTTGAGCGTGGGGAAGTACTGGCGGAGCTGCTCGCGGTACTCGTCGGCGGTGAGTTTCAGGCCGGTGTTCTTGTTGAACTCGTCGAGGAACTGCACGCAGACCTCTATCATCTCGTCCATCGTGCAGTCCTGCGTGAAGTGGCCGTCGGCGTGGCAGTACTTGCAGTAGTCGGGGTTGTCGCTCACAACCTCGTCGGTAAGCGGCATACCGCAGCTCTGGCAGAAACGCTGATAGTTTGGGAAGGGATTATCCATTGTTTTTGCCTTTTTTGTTATGGATAAGTGAAAGCCCGGTGAATACGACACCACCTACCAGTGCTCCGATAATGGTGCTTTTCCAGCTGTCACCAATAGTACCAAAAATTGCGCACATAAGGATGAAAGTCGCAACAAATATGGCAAAGGTCAGCATATAATTCACCCAATCGTTTTTAAAAGGTTTTTTCATACAATCAATATTATTTACGGGTTAATACTTTATGCACTTTCTCGACGATGTCGGCGGCGCGGAGGTGGTAGTTGGTGAGCATCTCGTCGGGGGTGCCGCTCTCGCCGAACTTGTCGTCCACGGCCACGTACTCCATCGGCGTGGGGCAGTGGAGGGCGAGGGTCTGGGCCACGCTGTCGCCGAGGCCGCCGTTGAAGAGGTGCTCCGACTTCGCAGCTGATGCCGACCTTCTCGAGCATCTCGGCGGCCTGCAGGGCTTCCCACACAAGGTGGCCGCAGGCGAAGAGGGTCACGTCCTTGCCCGCGCTCAGAAGCTGGGCCTTGCCGATTTCGAATTTTTCATTCTCTGGCAGGAAACAGGGCATCTTGCTGCGGCCGAGGCGCAGATAGACGGGTCCGACGTGCTCGGCGGCGGCCAGCGTGGCGGCCTTGGCCTGGTTGAAGTCGGCGGGCACTAGCACGGTCATATTGGGCAGCACCTTCATGAGGGCGATGTCCTCCATCGTCTGATGCGTGGCGCCGTCCTCGCCGAGGGAGATGCCGGCGTGCGAGCCGCAGATCTTGACGTTCTTGTTCGAGTAGCAGACCACCTGGCGGATCTGGTCGTAGACACGGCCGGTGACGAACTCGGCGAAGCCCCCGATGAAGGGCACCTTGCCGCAGAGGCTCAGGCCGGCGGCGATGCCGACCATGTTGGCCTCGGCGATGCCGCACTGGATGAAGCGCTCGGGGAATTCTTTGGCGAAGCCGTCCATCTTGACGCTGCCTTTCACGTCGGCGCTCAGGGCGACGACATTCTCGTTCTTGCGGCCAGCCTCTACCAGGCCTTCGCCCATACCGGCGCGCAACTCTTTGCTTGATGTTTTTTCGTAGTGGGTCATTGTTATTTTATTTTTTTTGTTATTGTTTTCTGTTTTATGGGGTTAATGGGTTTTATGGGTTTAATGGGCAATATGATTATCTCGGCCCATTAGACCCATTCTGCTCATTAAACCCATTATTATCTCTGTAGGCTTTCCTCGCCTTGTACATTTCCTCTTTTATTCCTCCGTTCTCGAGGAAGTTCTTCTTCTGCCATTCTATCAGACCTTTTATCAGCACGTCGCACTGGTGTATCAGCGTGATAGCGATATTGGCGATGGTCTCGTCGGAGCGGTCTTTTATCTTCTTGCGGTAGACCGCCGAATCGAGGTGCCGCTTGCAGAACTCGCGCGTCTGCACACAGCGCGGGTCGTTGTATGGCCACTGCTCTAAGCCTCGCACTCGCAAGTAGTCCTCATAGTCAAGCAGCAGCTCGTGCAGCGAAGCACGGTTGACATTGGTGAGTTTTATCTCCATCTCCTTTGAGGTCACCCCGTCGATGTTGCCCTCCGCCAGATTCTGCTTGCCGCTCCGTGCTGCCTGCACCATCTGGTCAATGGTGCGGTCGCCCTTCTGCAAGAACTTGTTGGCAAAATAATAGGTGACGTCGTAGACGCACTCCGCCTTCTGGAACGCCTTCAACGTCCTATAGTTGTTATCCTGCCGTATAAAGTCCCTGTTCATACTATTTGATTAATGCTTGTAATGAATCGTTTAATTCTTCCTCATATCGTTTGCCGTCACTCAGACGGTAGAAGACGGTATCGTGGCTGATGCTGTCATCCGTGAAGAATGCAATATAATCGACCTCCTCTCTTATCAAATCCAAAGTGTCGTATATTGAATACTTCACTTTCTCTTTTTGTCCCATATCTTCACAGCGCAGACGGTACATCTTCCTGTCGACAAGTCCATCGCGTCGATAGAGCACAATATTCTTGGGCTCAATGAAATCAACGAACTCGGAGTATACCACATAGTCCTTATTGCTCCACGTCCGGTGGTCGGGAATAAACATCGTTATTGTAAAAAACGCCACGAAACAGCAGATATACACAATAACGGCACAGACAATCCATTCCGCAACCTTTATCAACCAGTGCATACCCTTGCAGAGTCGAAAGGTTAGCAAAACAGTATAGACAGGCGTAAGAATCAATGCGAAGATGGTCGCCCAATAATCCAATTGATATGCCAGCCTGTCGCCATCGTTCAGCAAAACCGAAGAAAAAGCAACCATCCACAGCACTAATGCCGTAATGCCTATTGTTCTGCGGATAGTAGTTGTTTTATTTGTATTCTTTTTCAGCCTCATAACCTTTACCGGCCTTTCGGCGCCGACTTTGAGGTTGGGACAAAGCACCTCCTTGCCAGTAAATTCAAAGCCGCATTTCTCCATCACGCGGCCCGAGGCGGGATTGTCGGGGAAATAGCATCCCCAGAGTGTTGCGAAGCCTTTCTCTTTGAAACAGTGGTCGATAACCAGACGCAGCGCTTCGGTACAGATGCCTTTGCCCCAATAGGGCCGGGCAATCCAATAGCCCACTTCGGCGGAGTCGGCTTCGATTGCAAGATTTGAGTCCGATGCCGACAGGTAACCTACGCATCCTATTGGCTCGCCGGTCGCTTTCCACACCACAGCCCACATACCCTCTTTGCTGAAGATTGTGCGAATCACCTCGCGGCTTTCGTCAACGCTCTTGTGCGGCGGCCATCCTGCCAGCGGCCCCAACTCGGGGTCGGAGGCGTACTTGAAAAGCACCTCGGCGTCGTCTTCCTGCCACGGACGTAGTATGATTCTTGCCGTTTCCATCTTCAGTCTTACATCGCTTGGTAATGCCTACTTTGATAAATCGATATTGGTTGTTTTACCCGATCCAATTTGGAAACGCATTGTCCTTACATCCTTATAGTCGATACTGCTCTGCGGCTTGACAACCAGTTGGTATTCGCCCGGCATCAGTAGAATGCGTTCGTTGACCTTGTTGGGATCGAGATCGCAGACGAATGTCAAAACGCCATCCTTCAGTTCGAACACCGCTCCCGACGAAATCACTTTAGGCTTGCTGATATTCGCCACGCCAGGCGTCGGGATAGTGAGGTCTGTAGCCGACGATGCTACAATGGCCACATTCTCCAGCCGCAGGGTGGGGAAGGAGAGTACCTCGATGTCGTAGTTGCCAGTCAAGTAGTCGCGCGACTCGCCCATCAACTGCCTACCTGTCAGCGCATTGCTGCCGTGCCTGTATACGAGCACCGAATACTGCGGCACTTGGTAGTTGGTGCGTTGGCCATCGGTGCGGAGTCTCAGCGAGCCTTGCTCTACACCAATATTCAGCCTGTTCACCCGTCCCGGCTTGAACTGCCGGCGTTTCAACACGGTCGGAGGGGTGGTGAAGAGCGTGATGTCGTATGTCACCAGCGGATCCACCGTCAGCGTGTCAGGTGTGTAGCGGCTGTCAATGCTGTAAATTGTGTTGTATTTCACCACACCCGTCTGACTGTCGTAGAATGCCAGCGGCAACGTGGCTTCCAACAGATGGTCGGTCTCATCGTTGACGCTCACCACAACGCGGGCCTCCTCTTCCGACATACGGAAGATATTGTAGAGCGTTTCGGTGTACTGCTCCTCATTCGGCACGTAGGTGAATTTGCCAGCGCAGTCAAGGCTGTGCTGGAAATCCTGTTTGTTGCCTATGCCGAGGATGAAGGTCTGCACTATCACACCGCTCATCTGCACCTGGCGTGCCACGTCGCAGATGTTGCCATCGCAGTCGTCCATACCGTCGGTGATAATCAGAATGATGTTGCGCGGTTGCACATCTTCCTTCGAGTCGCCCGACAGCGGCGGGAAGTCATTGAGCGAACTGCTCAATGCCGTCGCCGCAGTGCAGGCACCATTGGGAACGAGCGTCTTTATCTTGCTCTGAATCTTATAGTTGTTGCCCTTCTCAAACGGTACCTCAAGGCGTGTGCCATACGAGTTCTTGTTCAGATGTCCGAACACACGCAGCGCCACCTCGATGCCCTGCTGGTTGGCCACGCTGTCCATAAATTTCAGCAGCACCTGCTGCGTCACCTTTATCTTGGCGTCACTCTGCCAGCGGTCCCACATCGAATGCGAGCAGTCGAGGATTATAAGTACACGCGTCTTATCACCGAAGACGGCGGCCCGTTCCTGAGCCATCGTCTTCGATGCAATAACAAGTGTCAATAATATGACAAACAGTCGTCTCATCTATTTGATAGAATAACCTTGACTTTAACCTTGACCGGCAAACGCATTATGGATTGCTCTAATCATTTTGAAGTTAAAGTTAACGTTAATGTTAACGTTAACGTTATAGTTAAATCAATAGTCGCCCAGCTCGGTCTCCGGCAGCTGAGCCAGAGCCTTGGGCAAATCGTCGGCACTGAGTACAGCACCGTGATACTTATTGGTATCCTGCATAAAGTCTACTCCGTAGCCCATCTGACTCTGCAGCAGTACGCACACAGGCTTGCCCTTGCCGATCAGCGACTTAGCCTTGGCCATACCGTCAAGCACCTGCTGCATATCGTTACCGTCTTCAATGGTGACGACGGTCCACATAAACGACTCGAATTTGGCTTTTAAGTTGCCCAAATCCATCACTTGGTCAACGGTGCCGTCAATCTGCTGATGGTTGTAGTCGACGGTGCTGATAAGGTTGTCCACCTTCTTTGCGCCGGCAAACATAGCGGCCTCCCAAATCTGACCTTCCTGCAACTCGCCGTCGCCGTGGAGGGTATAGACAATGTGGTTGTCGCCGGTCATCTTCTTGCCCAGTGCGGCACCGATGCCCACGCTCATACCTTGACCCAGCGAGCCGCTGGCCATACGGATGCCAGGCAAACCGTGCTCGGTCGAGGGGTGACCCTGCAGACGGGTACCGAACTTGCGGAATGTGGCCAGTTCGCTTACGGGGAAGTAGCCGCGGCGAGCCATAGTGCTGTAGATGACGGGCGTGATATGGCCTTGCGATACAAAGAGCATATCCTGGTCTTTGCCTTCCATAGTGAAGTTGGCGGGGTCGTGCTCCATCAGGTTAAACTGCATAGCCACCATCCAGTCGGCGGTACCCATCGAGCCACCGGGATGTCCCGATTTGGCTGCTGTGGTCATACGTAATATGTCTCTGCGCACTTGACGTGCAATGGTCTGTAATTCTTGCGTTGTTTTCATTATTATGTGTTTTTTATTTTTTTGCAAAAATACTAATGTTTTCTTATTTAAAAGATAAAAGTTATTAATGTTTATTAACAAAATGAAAAGGTTCGGAAAATCAGCGTTTTCCGAACCTTTGATTTGTACGCATCGGGGAGGGGATTACAGTTTGAACACATACAGGCGGCCGTTCTGGTCGGTGCCGTGCAGCTCGCCGCCGTAACGAGTCACGTTGATGCTATAGCTGTTCTCGTCCTCGTCGTGGATGGTGCCGCGGCCGGTGTTGCCGTTCATCGTAACGTGGCCCCACACCTTGCCGTTGGCGCCATAGGTCGAGATATAAAGCGTCTCCTTGCCACCATAGGACAGCGCCGACTTCTTGGCAGCAGGCTTTTTCTCTTTTTCCACCTGTGGCTCAGCCTGTTCGGTGGCCGTGATAAAAACTCCGTCGTCGGTGACACTGCACTCGAATACAGGTCCTTCGGCGGTGGTGTCGACAACCGCTTCGGTGTCGATCACGGCGCTGTCGGTGGTATTCACAACTGTTTCTCTGCCGCCGCAGGCAACGAACGTCGCAGCTACAAATAGCGTCATAATGAGGAAGAAAAACGATTTTTGGTGTCTCATAGTCTTCTTATTGTCAAAATGCAAAAATACAAAAAAATGTGATACAAAAACCAAAACAGAGAAACTTTTTTAGTGATTGAAAATTTTTCAAGGACGTTTTTTTCGTGCCGTGAAATGACCTTTTTCCCCATTCATAAAATTCAAATTCACCTTCCAAAATCCGACTTTTTGATAAATTTCTGCAATTATTAAATAAACGTTTGGATTTCAAACCGTTCCAGAGATTTCAAAAAAGTTTGAAAAACTCGAAAAAAGGCCAAAATTGCCATTTTTTAACTACCTGATTTCCATATACCAAATTCTTACCAAAGTTTACTCAAAGTTTTACCAAAGTTTAGTCAAATTTTATCTTGGTGAAGTATGATAGGTTTTTGATAGGAATTTATCAAAAAGTCGGGTCGGAGGAAGTGCGTAAAAGAGCTGCTTCGAAGGTAGACGCAACTCGGCCTGTTACTATTTGACAGTGCGACACACCCCGGCCTTCGGCCACCCCTCTCCGAGAGAGGATGGGCTGCCGCATCGTTCTGATTATCAATAAATCGCTGCCGCGCCATCCCCTCTCGGAGAGGGGTGGCCGAAGGCCGGGGTGTGTCGCACCGTCAGTTCCGATATCCAAAGTCTGTCGACTTCGGTTTTCGAAGGCGGTTTTTATTAATTTTTTATCTAATATATTTTTGTTTGAAAAAAAGTTTGTAAATTTGCATTTTGAAATTAAGAATGTGGATTTATGGAAAACTTCATAGTATCAGCGCGTAAATACCGTCCTTCGACGTTCGAGAGCGTGGTCGGCCAGTCGCATATCACCACGACATTGAAGAATGCGATACGCACGGGCAAGCTGGCCCAGGCGTTCTTGTTCTGCGGTCCCCGCGGCGTGGGCAAGACCACGTGTGCCCGTATTCTGGCCAAGACCATCAACTGCACAAACCCTACGGCCGATATGGAGGCCTGCAACGAATGCGAGTCGTGCCAGTCCTTCATCAGCGGCCAGTCGATGAACATCTTTGAGCTCGACGCGGCCTCGAACAATTCGGTCGACGACATTCGCACACTGGTAGAGCAGGTGCGCATACCGCCGCAGACGGGACGCTACAAGGTGTATATCATCGACGAGGTACATATGCTGTCGGCATCGGCGTTCAACGCATTCCTGAAAACCCTTGAGGAACCTCCGGCATACGCGAAGTTTATCCTTGCCACAACTGAGAAACACAAGATCATTCCTACTATCCTGTCGCGCTGTCAGATATTCGACTTCAAGCGCATCGAGACTGCCGACATCGTCAAGCACCTCGAGTATGTGGCTGGCAGCGAAGGCATAGCCTACGAACCTGAGGCGTTGCACCTTATAGCTCGCAAGGCTGAAGGCGGCCTGCGCGACGCCCTGTCGCTCTTCGACCAGTTGGTGAGCTTTACCCGCGGCAACCTGACGTATGCCAGCTGCCTGGACAACCTCAATATGCTGGACAGCGACTATTTCTTCCGCTTTGTCGACTACTTCAGGGCAGGCGATATAGCAAACACGCTGCTGCTTTACCAGGAGGTGATCGACAAGGGCTTTGACGGCCAGCATTTCATTACCGGCCTGACGGAGCATCTGAGGGGCTTGATGGTCAGCATCGACCCTGCCACGCTGAAACTGCTCGATGCAAGCGAGGCCAACCGCAAGCGCTATGGCGAGCAAGCCCAGGCTTGTGGGCTGCCGCTGCTGATGAAATACCTTGAAATTGCGTCCGACTACGAGTACCGCTTCCGCGACGCCAACAACAAAAGGCTTTTCGTCGAGGTGGCGCTGATGAAGCTCGCCGCCGTGACACGCAATCTGCAACAGCCTGTAGGATAGATAGCAAGATCGCCTGAGGCGGAACATAAAACCGAGCCTGCCGCTGCTGCGGCTCCGGTGCCCGAGGCGCCCAAGGAGGATAATGCTCCCGAAGCACCCGCCGCACCCGTGGAAAAGGCTGCCGAAGGCGATGGCGAACCCGAGCCGGTCAAGACGGTGAGCGGGTTGCCGCACAGACGGTTCACGTCGTTCTCTATTTCCGACCCCGGCGAGATCAAACCTATCGTATCGCTTGAGAAGCGCGAGGCCGAGATGCTGACGCAGGAAAGGCTCGAGGAGCTTTGGAAAGAGCTGATAGAGAGAAGCCGCGACGATGAAAAGCTATACGAGCTGCTGGCCGACAAGAAGGTGGAGCTGAAAAACAACAACCTGTTCACGATACAGGTGCCGAATCTGTATTTTGACTCACTGTTCAGGAACTATCAGACTGAAATACTGGGTTTCCTGCGCGAGAAGACAAGCAACGAGGCTTTGAACTACAAGGCCGTGGTTGTGGTTGAACAGGTGGAACGCAAGGCGTATATGCCGCGCGAGAAGTTCGAGGCTATGGTGAAGGTCAATCCTTCGATGCTGACACTTAGAAAGATATTCCCCGACATTGATTTTTAAAACATTACCGGTTTGACTATGGGTACAGGACTGCTGCTTTCTGCGACATTGGACAAGGGACACTGGATTTATTTCATTTTCCTTGGCATCCTTATTTTCTGCGCCCACCTGTTCTCGGCTTTCTTCAGCCGCAAGCGTGTGCCTGACGTGCTGTTTCTGGTGCTGATAGGCATTGTGCTTGGCCCCGTGCTAGGGTGGCTTACGCCCGATATGCTTGGCGGAATGGGAGCGCTGTTTGCGTCGGTGACGCTGGTGTTCATACTGGTAGACAGCGGAATAGATATGCACCTCGACGACTTGCGCCGCTATTGGGTGGGCGTGGTACAGGTTATGTTCTATTCGTTCCTGCTCTCTATGACCATTGCCGCGGTGACGGCCCATTTCATCGCCGACACCGAGTGGATGTCGTCGTTTCTGCTTGGCAGTATGGTCGCCGGCACAGGTGCATCGATAGTGATACCGATGGTGCGCCAGATGAAGGTGAGCGACAAGACAAGGACCGTTCTGACACTGGAATCGGCAATCTCGGCGGTGCTGTGTATCGTTGTCGCCCTGGCTATTATGGAGGGTATGAAGATGGGGCAGATACGCTTTGAGAAGATAATGGGCAATGTGCTGGCTTCGTTCTTTATGGCTGTTATTCTGGGCGTTCTGGGCGGTATGGTATGGTCGGGAGTGCTGCAGCGTGTACGACGCCTGCAGAACTCTATGTTCCTTACGCCGGCCTTTGTTTTCGTCATCTACGGCATTACCGAGGCACTGGGCTACAGCGGCGCCATCGCAGCGCTGGCTTTCGGCATTGTGCTTGGCAACGCCTCATATTTCGAGTTCTCCTTTATGCGCAAGATTCTGCGCAAACGCAGGCCGCAGATGCAGTCGCTCGAAGATAAGGAGAAGTCGTTTTTCAAGGAGATAGTGTTCATTCTCAAGACTTTCTTCTTTGTCTATATCGGCATCAGCATACCGTTCACCGACACTATGGCTCTGCTCTACGGCGTTGTGATAGCGGCGGCGATATTCGTCGGGCGCTTCATACTTGTGGCCATTGTCGGCCGTAAGAACACCAAGACCGACCGCCAGATTGTGTCGATTATGATTCCCAAGGGGTTGGCGTCGGCTGTATTGGCATCGATGCCACGCCAGGTAAACCTCGCGGCAGGCTATGAAGTGGTGCCAAATGCCGAGCGCATAGAGTGTATGGTCTATTCGATTATTTTCTTCTCCATAGTTATATGTTCGCTGCTTGTGCTACTGTCGCGCAAACGGATCATAGACGAGGAGTTCAAGCCCGAACAGATGGAAGAAGTGTACGACTATGAATAGTGATTGTTAATATGTTGACCATAGCTGTCTAAAGCAACGGTTTAATATGGTGTAACGGATATTGTCAAGGATATGAAACTGCATTTTTACAAATATGACGGAGCGGGCAACGACTTTGTGTTGCTCGACATCAGGGACAACGACCCGCAGCTTACCACCGAGCAGATAGCCCATCTGTGCCACAGGCGTTTCGGCATAGGTGCCGATGGCTTGATGACCCTCCAGAAGGCCGACGCCCCATACGACTTCGAGATGAAGTACTATAACAGCGACGGCCGTATCGGGTCGATGTGCGGCAATGGCGGACGCTGTATCGCCGCTTTTGCCAGCCGCCTCGGGCTCGGCAGCAAGGATGCCGACACAGGGCACAGGAGGCTTGACTTCATAGGCTTTGATGGCCCGCATAGCGCCGAGATACTGATGTGGGACGACGCCGCGTCGGTAGGCCTTGTGAAGCTTGGTATGCGCAGCGTGGAATGCAATGGCGTAACTCGATGTCTTGATGGCTGGTTCCTCGACACCGGCTCGCCGCACTATGTGCAGCGCGTCGACGGACTTGAGACTTACGACGTAGTAGGCGAGGGGCGACGCTTGCGCAACCTTGCCGAAGTCTTTCCCGAAGGCACCAACGTCGACTTCATAGAAGACAAGCCCGACGGACGTCTCTTTGTGCGCACCTATGAGCGCGGCGTGGAGGACGAGACCTATGCCTGTGGCACCGGCGTAACGGCCTGTGCCATAGTCAGCGGCAACAAGCGACTGGTGACACTTGGCGGCGACTTCAGGGTTGACTTCGAGTCGACAGGCACCGCCTACGAAAAAGTCTTCCTCACAGGCCCCGTGTCGTTCAACTTCGAAGGCGACGTTGAACTGACGTAACCTTAACCTTAACTTTAACTTTAACTTTGAAATGTATATCCCATTCCGCTAAACATATCAACATATCAACATTAAACATCTGACGTAACCTTAACTTTAACTTTAACTTTGAAATGTATATCCCATTCCGCTAAACATATCAACATAAAACATATCAACCCTAAAACATATCAACATATCAACATATCACCCCTAAAACATATCAACTTTAAAACATATCAACATATCAACATATCAACATTAAACATATCAACATAAAACATATCAACCTTAAAACCTTTCAAACCCTTCTCTCGTGGACCTTTTCAGCAATATAGACATAGAACCCGCAAGGCAGCGCGTCAATGAGTTGACAGAGCTCCTTGACCGCTACAATTACGAGTATTATATGAACGACCGCTCGTTAGTGAGCGACTATGAGTTTGACAAACTGCTGCGCGAGCTCGCCGACCTTGAAAGGCAATACCCCGAGCTGGCGTCGCCCAACTCGCCCACCAAGAGGGTGGGAGGGGAGGTCAACAAGACCTTCCGTCAGGTGACGCACCGCTTCCCGATGCTCTCGCTGGGCAACACCTACTCGATAGACGAGATAGTGGACTTCGAGGCACGCACACGCAAACTGCTTGGCGACACGGTGTTCAGCTACACTTGCGAGCTCAAGTACGACGGTGTGGCCATAGGGCTCACCTACAAGCACGGCCAGCTTGTGCAGGCCGTGACGCGCGGCAACGGCAGCGTAGGCGACGACATCACCGCCAATGCCCGTACCATCCCCACCATACCACTCAAACTCAGAGGCTCTTACCCCGACGACTTCGAAGTGAGGGGCGAAGTGGTATACCCATTCAGCGAGTTCGAGGCCTTTAACCGCCAACGTGAAGCCGACGGCGACGAGCCTTTCGCCAACCCTCGCAACGCCGCCAGCGGCAGCCTCAAACTGCAGGACACCGCCGAGTGCGCCAAACGTAAGCTCCAGTTCTGCCCTTACTTTGTTATGCTGCCGCAGGAGAACGGAGAACTTAGAACGGAGAATGGAGAATACTCCACGCATTCAGGACGCCTGCAAAGCCTTGTACAGATGGGTTTCAAGGTGCAGCCCTATATGAAGGAATGCCTAAACATCAATGAGATACGCGAATATATAGACTACTGGGACAACGAGCGCTGGAACCTGCCGTTCGGCACCGACGGCATCGTTATCAAAGTCAACCAAGTGGCCCTGTGGGACCGCCTGGGACTTACCGCCAAGTCGCCACGTTGGGCTATAGCCTTCAAATTCAAGGCCCAGCAGGTCAGCACTCCACTCGAGAGCATATCGTTCCAAGTGGGCCGCACAGGTATAATAACACCTGTCGCCAACCTCACTCCGGTATGGCTTGGCGGCACCACCGTCAAGCGCGCCACACTTGTCAATGCCGACTTCATCGAGAAGATGGACATCCGCGAAGGCGACTCCCTGCTTGTCGAAAAGGGCGGTGAGATAATACCCAAGGTCGTGGGCGTGGATATGTCCAAACGCAAAGCAGGCGCACAGCCCGTAGCCTATATCACCAATTGTCCCGAGTGCGGCTCGCGCCTTGTGCGTGCCGACGGCGAAGCCGGCCACTACTGCCCCAACAGCGACGGCTGCCCGCCGCAGATAGTGGGGCGCCTCGAGCACTTTGTGTCGCGCAAGGCGATGAATATTGACAGCCTCGGTTCCGAACGCCTCGAGATGCTGTATAAGAAAGGTCTTGTATCTGATATAGCAGATTTATACACTCTTACACGCCAGCAGCTGATAGGCCTCGAAGCCATCGATGCCGACGGCCAGCGCCGCACCAGCATACAGGAGAAGGGCGCCGACAACATACTGGCAGCCATCGAGAAGTCAAAGGAGGTGCCCTTCGACCGCGTGCTCTTTGCCCTCGGCATACGCTATGTCGGCGAGGTGGGAGCCAAGAAGCTGGCGCGCCATTTCTCCAATATCGATGCAATCATAGGCGCCAGCCCCGAAGAGCTCGCTTCGGTCGAGGACATAGGCGAAAAGACAGCACAGTTCATCTACGACTATTTCCGCGACCTGCGCCATCTGCAGACCATCCAGCGTCTGCGCGACGCCGGACTCAACCTCAGGCTCGACAAGTCATCGTTTCAGCAGTCCGACATCTTGCAAGGCAAGACCTTTGTAGTCAGCGGAGTCTTCAGTCGTTTCAGCCGCGACGAGATAAAGGCCGACATCGAGAAGAACGGCGGCAAAGTCAGCGGCTCTATCAGCGGCAAGACCGACTACTTGCTGGCAGGCGACAAGATGGGTCCCGAGAAACGCAAGAAAGCCGAGAAGCTGGGTGTCGCCATAATAAGCGAAGATGACTATTTAGGGATGCTGAAATGAGGCGCATACTGACCATAGCCATCCTTCTGTTTGCAACGCTGCGCCTTGCCGCCCAGCCACATACGACCTTTTCGCTGCTGTCAGGCTACACTGTCCCCAACTCGTCCGAATGGGACTATATCAAGGATGTATCTGTCGGAATAGACGGAGCGTTGTCGTGGCGGCAAGTGTGGGGCTTTGAGGACACCAACGGCTACTTCCCTATGCTCCGTTATCCTTATGATATGGGCGTCAGGGGCAATTTCACCTACTTTCCCAACGGCATTGCAGGACATCGCATCGGCTTGAGCGGCTTTATACAGGAACCTATTATGCAAATCAAATGGTGGGTGTTAATGGACGGCGACAGTGTCCCGTCGAAAGTCAGTAATTCTCTTAACCTTGAAATGGACTGCGGCTTGGCGTATTACACAAACCCCTACAGCCGCACGCCCAACCCCGATAACGTATTCATCGGTTCTCATCTCAACTGCCTTGTCCAGATTGGCCTATCTTACAGCCATCGCTTGCGCGACTACTCCAAGATAGTCTTTGCAGCTAAATTTGCGCACTCCTCCAACGGCTACCTGAAAAAACCCAACAAGGGGCTCAACTATCTGCAGCTGTCCATCGGCTACACGTTGCCTGCAAAATACAACAATTCTATCATCAGAGTGTCCAGATTCGACACCATCGACCATAGCAGACAAACGTTTATGCCCGTCGTCAACTGGCAGCATTACTGGCCTTACGGCAACCCCGCCTTCCGTGGCGGCGAGTGGCTGCTCTCATATTCCCCTGGCATCGTGATGCCTCGCTACACGGGCGCCAGCCGCAAATACTTCTATGCCCATACCGCCCAGGCCGGATGGCTCTACCGCTTCAACCCCGCGCGTGCCGTCGGTGCCACGCTCGACCTCACCTACAACTACAGCCACACCGCCGTCATACGCCACTGGCACGAGGACTACAGCCTGCCGTTCTATATAGGCATAGCGGGAGTGTATGAGGCCACCTATCACCGTCTTACGCTGCACACCGCGCTGGCCGCCTACCTCGCCCGCAGCGAGCACGGCACAACGCCGCTCTACGAGCGTGTCGGACTCTACTACAACTTCGGCAGCGAGCACCGACGCCTCCGCCATTTTGTGGGCGTGGCCCTCAAGTCGCATATGGCACACATCGACTTCATCGAATGGCACTACGGCATCAAAATAAAGTGATGCGAAATGTTAAAATCCAAAAATCGACCTAAAAAAATATCATTTTAGTCAACGCTGACTATCAACGCCTTAGGCTAATTCTTTAAAAAAAATTAAAGGTCGATGTCACACTTTGGCCAAAACGTGAGTATATATATACGAAAGGTTTTTCTTTCGACCGCATTGGATAGAGAAAAAAACATAGACAGCCCTATGGCACCCGAAAGCCAGTGTGCCGAGTTGCTAAAGCGTAATCGCGAGCGACTGTTGGTGTTTTGTGCCAATGCCTGCAAGAGCAATGTCGACGAAGCCAACGACCTGTTTCAGGATATAACGTACAGCGTGTGGAAGCTGTGGGGCACTGTCGACGACAATGCCAGCGACGACGAGAAAGACCGCTGGCTTATGGCAAAGGCCCGCACGGTAAGATACAATTTCCTGCGCTACAAGCGGCTGCGATGGGGCAGTGGCGACATCGATGTCAGCGACACTCCCGACAACGGGCAGCAGGAAATCAGAGAGCAGATAGACGAGCTCATATCGTGCCTTACACCCGACGAGCGAGAGCTTATAGAGCTGATACTTAAAGACTACAACGCAAACGAGATAGCCATATTGAAAGACCTCAAGGCCTCAACCGTGCGCAAGCGCCTTGAACGCATCTACAAGAAAATGTATAACTACAGTAGAAAAATCAATTCATAACAAAAACCATCATACAATGGACAAGAAAGAGATAAACGCTATAATAGAGCGTCAGATCAGGCAGCAACGCTGGGCAGAGATGCCACAGCAGCTGCGCGATGTGTACGACAGCATCTCCGGCGATATGGGCCGGCAATGCGCCCTGGCCGGACATCGCCATCGCAGCCAGGTCAACGCCACAAGGATGCTGCTCATTCTTCTCTTCCTGCTCACTACGCCGTTCAGCATTAAAGCATTGACACGCGACTATCCCTGCCGTTTCGTGGCAGATAACGGCGTCTATGTGCCGACAGGGGTTATAGAAAGTATTGATATAATATTTAACAAACAATGAAACGTTGGATAGTTATAGTGGTTGGATTGGCTACGGCAGCGCTTGGCGGTGCGGCCCTGTGGAACATCTGTTCGCACAGGGTCGTCAAATCAGAGCTGAGCGAAGTCTACAACCGCTACAAAGACCGCTCCGACCTGCGTGTTGCCTTTGTCAAAGACTACCGTGTCGATGACAGCACCACCGTCGACGTCACCACCCTCACGGCCAAGGATTCAGCCGGTTGGGAAGCGCTGCTGAGAGAGATGAATGTTAATGAATTAACCATTGTCAAACAGAGAAAGACTGTAGAGGAAGGGAATGCCATAGTGTCAGAGTATTATTGTGCGAAAAACCATCCCGAAAAAAGAGTTTCACTAAAAGAATGTATGAATTTTGATTTAGTTATATATTCTTATTTTGAGAAAACAATATATGTTTTTAATGCCAAAACGCAAGAACAGGGCAGACGTATACAAGCCCACAAAAATAATGAAATCCTTAAATGATAAAAAGTATGAAAGTTAAGTTCAAGTATGCTACACTCCTTGCAGTGCTTAGCCTGATGGCAGTGGGTTGCCAGAAAGAAACAATCGTTGAACCCAACACGGGGATGCAGCAAACAATGAGTGTACGCTTCGACCTTATAAACGTTAAATAAAGTTAAAATAGTGTTAAATTCGCCTACCGATGTCAG
>CADALO010000008.1 GCA_902788805.1 uncultured Bacteroidota bacterium
GCCAGCGGCAACGTGACGGTGGCCTCGTCGTTCCGCATAGGCGACGTCGAGCTGCTCGACCTCAACGGCAAGAGCCATCTGCGCACCACCGTCGACGGCATCTCCGCCGCCCTCGACATCTCGTCGCTGCCGGCAGGCACCTACATCGTCCGCATCACCACCTCGGCCGGCACCGCCTACAAGAAACTGGTGGTGAAATAGGACATACGGATTTTTGGTTGATAAAAAGCGTTGAGGCGGATGCTTGCATCCGCCTCAATTGTTTTAAAGGCAGGGATTGATTATTCTGAACACGGATTACACAGATTGCACGGATTGTTATCTGTTGAATCCGGTCAATCCGTGGTCCACTTATCGGGTCGCTGCGCTCAAAATTTTAATAAAATTATATTTAAAATTATTCAAATTTGTATTGTCCATTGTTATGTGTTTGGATTCATAGTGCGACACACCCCGCCGCTTTGCGGCACCCCTCTCCGAGAGGGGATGGCGCGGTAGCGATTTATTGATAATCAAAACGATGCGGCAGCCCATCCCCTCTCGGAGAGGGGTGGCCGTAGGCCGGGGTGTGTCGCATTGTCAAATTAGTTATCCGTCGGATCCGGTCAATCCGTGGTCCTTTTAAGGGAACGCTTCGCTCAAAATCTTTAAAAAATCTTTTTTCAAAATTATTCAAATATGTATTGTCTGTTGGTATATGTTTGGCTTCATAGTGCGACACACCCTGCCGCTTTGCGGCACCCCTCTCCGAGAGGGGATGGGCTGCCGCATCACACATATTGTTAACGCATTATCGATTATATTGTCAAGAAGCCGAAGCCGCTGCCGCGCCATCCCCTCTCGGAGAGGGGTGGCCGTAGGCCGGGGTGTGTCGCACCATCAAACACCGACAATCCCCTGGTGTGTCGCACCATCAAACACCGACAATCCCGGGGGGTGTCGCATTGTCAAATTGGCTATCTGTCGAATCCTGTCAATCTGTGGTCGGTTCGGATTCCTCTTCTTTCAATGGCTATGCGGCGATAATGAACATAATTGCAAGTTTTTTTACGCCATCCAATTATTTTGTGTACATTTGCAATTTCAACCCTAAAGGTTGGAGTAGAGTGAAACATACAGATTATTAATGTTATATATTATATATGGATAAGAAATCGATTATTGGACTGGTGCTGATTTTTCTGATTTTCCTGGGTTATATGTTCTGGATCAGGCCCAGCGATGAGGAAATTGCAGCCCGTAGGCGTCAGGATTCTATAAATTATGTGGAGCGTATGCGTGTCGACTCGCTGGCACGTGCCGAGGTGGAGCAGAAGCGTCAGCAAGACTCGCTCTATCAGCTTGCTATGACCGACTCGGCTATGCTGGATTCGAACAGCGCCGCCTTTGCCGCCGCGCATAAGCTGAACCTGGGCAATTTCTCGGTCAACGGCAGCAACCCGCGTGTGCACGTGATGGTGCAGAACAAGGTGCTGTGTGTGGACCTTCAGAGCCTTGGCGCCTCGGTGCAGCAGGTTGTACTGGACGAGTATCAGACGTTCGACAGTCTGCCGCTTGAGGTTGTTACTCCAAGTGCCAACAATCTGGACTTGGTGTTTGTGGACTCGCACAACGACGTGATAAACACTAAGATGATTCCTTTCGCCACCTATTGCAACGGCACTTTGGTGACGGAAGACGGCGATGTTACGGTGCCTGAGAACGACTCGCTGACGGTGAGTTTCAGAGCATACGTGAACGGAGAACGGAGAACGGAGAACGGAGAACTGGAAACGAAGAACGGAGAGGCGGAATCGGTGAACGAGGATGCTTATCTGGAATTCCGCTATGTGTTTTATCCTGACAGCTATGAGATTGACTTTGATGTAAACTTCCACAATGTGAAGGACTATGTGAGTGTGACGCCCAACCTTACACTGACGTGGAAGAACCGTATGAACCGTCAGGAGCAGTTTGACAAGAGTTCGAAAGGCAAGAACGCCAACCGCAACAAGGACAGCGAACGCTTCTATACCACGCTGTACTATAAGAACATAGAGGATAATGCCGACTGCCTGAAGGACGGTCGCGACGACGAGAAACAGATTACAACCCCCATCGACTGGGTGGCCTACAAGCAGCAGTTCTTCTGTGCCATATTGATGTCGGAAGGCGGCTTCCGCAACGCTCAGCAGCTGCAGGTGTCCACCGACCGCGCTGTTAAAGACGACAGCTATCTGTGCGATATGAGCAGCACGCTGGGCTGCGACTATGACGCCACAAGCGATGAGTACAAGATGGATATGCGCCTCTATTACGGTCCCAACAAGTATCGCTTGCTGAAGGATATGGACCGTGGCTTTGAGCGCATTCTGCCGTTAGGCTGGGGCTTCTTCTTGACGCAGTGGGTGAGCCGCTTTGCCATCATTCCGGTGTTCAACTTCCTTGAAGGCTTTGGCTGGAACTACGGCATCATCATTATCGTGCTGACAATACTGTTGAAACTTGTGTTGACGCCTCTTATGTGGAACAGCTACAAGACCGGTGCCGTTATGCGCCACCTGAAGCCCGAGATGGAGGCCATCAACAAGAAATTCCCCAAGCAGGAGCAGGCAATGCAGAAGCAGCAGGCTGTGACGGCACTGCAGAAGAAGGCTGGCATCAACCCGATGGCCGGCTGTCTGCCTATGTTGCTGCAGCTGCCTATCCTCTATGCTATGTTCCGCTTTTATCCTGCCTCCATTGAGTTGAGGCAGAAGCCGTTCCTGTGGTGCGACGACCTGTCGAGCTACGACTCGATACTTGACCTGCCGTTCAATATTCCGCTGTACGGCGACCATATCAGTCTGTTCTGCCTGCTGATGTTCGTAATGCAGTTCCTGTACACTATCTACACGATGAAGCAGCAGCAGAGCCAGGCAACGATGCCGGGAATGAAGTTTATGATGTACTTTATGCCGTTTATGATGCTGTTCATCTTCAACAGCCAGTCGGCGGCATTGAATATCTACTACTTCTTCAACCTGTTGCTCTCGATGGCGCTGATGTTCGGCATCCGTGGTCTGCTGACCGAGGACAAGGTCCGCGCACGTATGGCCAAGGCTGAGCTGGCCGGCAAGGGTAAGCCGCAGAAGAAATCGAAGTTCCAGCAGCGCCTCGAAGAAATGCAGCGTATGAGCGAGGAGATGCAGAAGAAGCGTGGAAATTAACCTTAACTTTAACCTTGACTTTAACTTTAACCTTGAATAGATATTTCTTCCGCATAAACAAATCAACGCATCAGCAAACCCTTAAACCCTTTAAACCTTTAAAACCTTTTAAACCCTTTTAGCTATGGTAGTAACACTGGTAACTGTTTTTATAATCGGATATGCTTGCATCGCGCTCGAGCATCCGTTGAAAATCAACAAAACCGCCACGGCATTGCTTCTCGGCGTGCTGACGTGGGCCATCTTCTCGTTCTGCAACGCGGCGTTCGACCCGTCGATGGATCACGAGAGCTGGCGTGCTTTTATAACAAGCAACCTTATTGAGAACCTTGGCGAGACTGCTGAGATTGTCTTCTTCCTGCTTGGTGCAATGACAATTGTCACCCTGATTGAGGACTATCAAGGTTTTACAATTATAACCGACAAGATCAAGACCACCAACAAGAAGAGGCTGCTGTGGATAATCTCCATCCTTACCTTCTTCTTGTCGGCACTGCTCGACAATATGACCACGGCTATCGTGATGGTGGCCCTGCTGCGCAAACTTATTGCCGACCAGAAAGAGCGTTGGCTGTTTGCGGGTATGGTCATCCTTGCCGCCAATGCCGGTGGTGCTTGGAGCCCCATCGGAGATGTTACGACTATTATGCTTTGGATTAAGGGCGAGGTGACGACGGTCAACATTATTGTCAAAACGCTGTTCGCCAGCCTTGCTTGTATGGCCGTCCCCGTGTGGCTGATAGGCTTCACGCTGAAAGGCGACATCGAGCGTCCTGCTGAACAGAGTGAAGGTATGCAGGTTCCGCGCAACTTCCGCATCCTTGTCCTTGTGATGGGCGTCTGTGCATTGGTCTTTGTACCGGTCTTCAAGACCATCACCCACTTGCCGCCGTATCTGGGTATGCTGTTCGGTCTCTCGATCCTGTGGGTAACCACCGAGATTTTGAGCCGTAAGTATTCAAAGGAACACAAGCTGCCCACCGCTGTCAGCACCCTCGAGCACGTTGACGTGCCTACGATTCTTTTCTTCCTGGGTATTCTGATGGCTGTATCCTGCCTGAAGGTGGCCGGCATTCTTGGCGGTCTGGCTCAGGGACTTAACGATACCTTCCTTGGTATGAGCATTGGCGACGAGCCCGTCGGTTTCTTCGTCATTGACCTTATCATCGGCGTCTTGTCGTCGATAGTCGACAATGTGCCTCTGGTAGCTGCAGTGCAGGGTATGTATCCCATCTCGGGCGGCGATGTCATCTTTGCCGTCAACCATCCCTTCTGGGAGTTCTTGGCATACTGCGCCGGTACCGGCGGAAGCCTGCTGATTATTGGCTCGGCTGCCGGTGTTGCCGTGATGGGTATGGAGAAGATCGACTTCATCTGGTATCTTAAGAAGATAACCCTTTTGGCTTTTGCAGGCTATATCGCAGGTGCCATAGTCTTTGTGATTATGGATGTCACCTTGTTCGAGAAGGTCGAGTTCCTTCGCGACTTGGCTGCGTTGCCTGCCGCAATGCCAATGATTTGCTGAAAGAATAAGAATCAATTAACGAAATGCAAAACCCTAAGGCAAAACAGCCTGTCAAAGGTTCAGTCGGACGACGGATATTCAACATCGTCGTCTACGCCTTTGCCCTTGCCGGTTTCGGCATCATTGCAGCTTGGGCTATTTTCAAGCTTGGCCTGACCAACAATAAGGGAGCGGTGGACAGCAACTACCGCTACCTTATGTCGGTGGCAGAGATGGAAGATTTGGAGGATGCCGATCTGACGCCGCAGCAGCGCAACGCCATCTGGCTTGAGCAGTATCTTAAGCTGGCGGCATTTGGCAAATACTATCCCGAGAACGCCCACCTGATACTTGAAGCTGCCGAGCAGAGCGACAACCCGCTGGTGGTGGACCGTATGATTGCCGCTGCGTCGCTCTATACCGACAGCAGCGATGCTTACAATGCTTTCCTGGCGCAGCTCAAGAAGGTCTACGACAGCCGCAAGCCGCAGCAGTCACCCACAGTGATTCCTTGGATGGCCACGACAGAGTGGGAAATGCTTAAGCCCTCGATAATGAAAGACAGTGCGTTGCTGGTCGAGGCTGGCAGACTTACAGGCGTCGAGCCACGCCTGATAGTGGCCTGTCTGGTAGGCGAGCAGATACGACTCTTCAACAGCAACCGCGAGATGGTGAAGAAATATCTCGGCCCTGTGAAGATGTTGTCGGTCCAGTCTCAGTTCTCATACGGTGTCAACGGCATCAAGGAACATACGGCCCGGGCCGTAGAGGAACATTTAAAGGACAGCACGTCGGAGTTTTATATGGGCAAACGCTATGAGAACCTTCTCGATTTCAAGACCGACAACCACGAGATGGAGCGCTACAACCGCCTTGTCGACTACCGCAACCACCTCTATTCATATATTTATACGGGCTGCATCCTCCATCAGACTATGCTGCAATGGAAACGTGCAGGCTTCGACATCTCCGACCGCCCCGACATCCTCTGTACGCTCTTCAACGTAGGCTTCTCGCAGTCGCATCCCCACGGCGCACCCCGTTGCGGAGGCTCGCATATCAGCGTCGACGGCCACCTCTATACTTTCGGTGCCATCGGCTTCGACTTCTACTATTCCGGCGACCTTGCCTCTGCTTTCCCGTATTGGAAGAAGCGTTTTGTCGAGGACGACGGCAAGGCGTTGACTGCCGAAGAGATAGAGCAGATACAGAACAACGTCAGCAATTGCAGCCGTCCCGAGAAAGGCCTTGAATACAAGACCGACTCTGAAACTTTGACTTGGTAAACCCATTAAATCCTATAATAATGAATGATTTTGGCAATAGTTACGAACTCAAGAATTCGTTGAATTTCTTCAAGCGCCACTGGAAGCTTCTAACCATAGTGTTAGTGGTCGCTTTTGTGGTGTCCCTGATAGCGTCGCTCCTCGTGACACCGCGCTACAAGTCGTCGGCCATACTTTTCCCCACCAGTTCCAACCGTCTGTCCAAGGCTATCCTTGCCGAGCGCTACAGCCTCGACTTTATGGACTATGGCATCGAGCGCGACTGCGAATATGCTATACAGATTCTCAGTTCGCAGTCGATGGAAGAGGATGTCTGCCAGCGCTTCAATATGATGGAGCACTACGGCATCAGCAACGACGACCCGCAGAAGTACTTCAAGCTCAACGAAGCCTATCGCAGCAACGTCAGCGTCAGACGCACCGAATTCCTGGGCGTTGAAATCTCTGTGCTCGATGTCGACCCGCAGTGGGCTGCCGACATAGCCAACTTTATGGCTGCCAACTACGATACGCTTACCAGCCGCATACAGCAAGACCGCTCGCAGGACGCCTATCGTATTATGCAGGATGTCTGCAAGGAGCTTGAGAACGACATCCGTGCCCTCGAAGATACACTGCGTAAGGACAAAAGTCGTTTCGGCATAGCCGAACTGATAAGCAACAAGACCAAAGAACTGGCAGAACTGCAGACCCGTATGTCGCAGACCAAGGTCGATATGTCACGCCCGGTAAGCTACAAGTTCTGGCTTGACAAGGCTACACCCGCCGACAAGAAAGCATATCCCAAGCGTGCCATCATTGTGCTGCTCGGCACTTTCGGCACCCTTGCCCTGCTGATACTCTTGCTCCTCATAACCGACCGCGCCAAAGCCGTCAAGAACGACTGATGATGCCTTGGCTCAAGAAAAATAGCGCTGTCATCGCTGCTGTAGTTATTACGGCGGCCTTCCTACTGCTTAATTTCTTGATGCTCACCAAAGATGTCTACTGGCTGTTCCTGCTGCCGCTGGCCGGCCTTGTGGCGGCACTCTTTATGTTGAAGTTCGAGACTGGCCTGCTTGTCATTGCACTTCTTACACCTTTCGCCATCGACTTTGCACTCTTGCCGGGTATGGAGCTGTCGATGCCCGTCGAGCCTATGATGATATTCTTCTCTGTGATGTTCATCTTCAGGGTCCTTGTGCAGCCCGGCTACGACCATCGCCTGTTGCGTCATCCGGTCACCATCGCCATACTTGCAATGCTTGTATGGATGCTCTTTACCTCGGCCACATCGCAGTTGCCGGCCGTGTCGTTCAAGTACTTCGCAGCGCGCCTGTGGTTCGTGATACCGTTCTACTTTGCCGGAGCACAGATATTCCGCAACCGCGAGCGCGCCCGCCAGTTCGTGTTCTGCTATGCCTTCTCGCTGGTCGTGGTGATACTGATATCCACTGCCAAAACGCTCGGCAACTTCCACGACCTGCAGACTCTGCACCGCGTGATGCAGCCATTCTACAACGACCATACGGCCTACGGCTGTGTCATTGCGCTTTTCATCCCCATAGCGTTCCATTATATGCTGTCGTATGAGGGTAGGGGATGGGTGCGACCGCTGCTCATAGCCTGCTTTGCCGCCCTTGTCACAGGCCTGCTGTTCTCTTATTCGCGTGCAGCCTGGATAAGTGTGCTCGGAGCCGCCGCCGTCTATGTGGCGATACGTATGGGCGTCAAGGTCAAATGGCTGGTAGTCCTCTTCGGACTTTTTGTCGCACTGTTCTTTGTCTATCAATCGGATGTGCTCTACAAGCTTGGCAAAAACAAACAGGATTCCTCCTACGACATCTCGGGACAGGTAAAGTCGATATCCAACATCTCCACCGACGCCTCCAACCTTGAGCGTCTTAACCGATGGGCATCGGCAATGCGTATGTTCAAGGAGGAACCGCTGCTTGGCTGTGGCCCCGGAACCTACCAGTTCCTCTATGCCCGCTATCAGCGCAGCTACCAGCTGTCGGTCATCAGCACCAACTCCGGCAATCGCGGCAACGCCCACAGCGAATATATCGGTCCGTTGACCGAACAGGGCGTACCCGGCGCAGCGCTGATACTCGCCATATTCCTGCTCACTTTCGTGACAGGCGTCCGCGTCTATCGCACCGCCGCCGACCCCAAACAGGGACGGCTCGCGCTTGCATTCACACTCAGTCTTCTAACCTACTACATTCACGGCATCTTCAACAACTTCCTCGATACTGACAAACTTTCCGTTCCTTTCTGGGCATTCACAGCCGTCATCGTTGCCCTTGACGTCTATACCGAAAAGAAATGAAAAAGACAGTCCATATTCTTACCATCATCGCTGCAGTCGTTGTCTTGCAAAGCCTGACAACGGGCCGCGCCTGCGCCCAGTTGCCGCTGTTGAGGCCTACGGCCGAGATCGCTGCCGACAAGGTCATCGACGAAGCAATGCGCTATCTTGGCACTCCTTATCGTTGGGGTGGCAAGACCCCCAAGGGCTTTGACTGCGCAGGCTTCACGCGCTTCATCTATGGCAAGTTCGGCGTAGAGCTGGCGCCCTCGGCGGCACCGCAATACCGTGCAGGCACCAAAATCAAGGACGCTGAAATCAAGAGAGGCGACCTTGTGTTCTATGGCGGTCGCGGAAGCTCAAAGTCGATAGGCCACGTTGGTATTGTCACTTCAGTCGACGCCAACGGCTTCAAATTCATCCACAGCGCCACGTCGACGGGCATCACCATATCATCGTCCAACGAACCGTATTACAAAAAACGTTATGTCGGTGCCTGCCGTGTCATAGACAAAGTGGTCGAGGGCCTTCCCGAAAACAGTGTCCAACTGCCTCAAAACCAGACTGTGCCGGCCTACAGACAAAACCGGTTCCTGAAGTATTGACTGCGCGATAAATCCGAAAAACCTAATCCAAGGCTATCGCTTCATTATCTCGCTCTAATAAAATCGACGGGGCGACAGACAAAGGACACACTGTCCAATCTGTCGCCCCGTCGAGGGGTTGTAATAATGTGATATTTAAATTGTAGTACCTTTTTCTAAAAGAAATTCCGGGGCAAAGCCTATTTCATTATGCCAATCTACCGTAAACGGGTCGAGTGAGTAGGATTGGAAGTAATCCATATCTTGTAGTTTGCGGCAAATACCCTTTTGCATTAGTGGCGTAAAGTCCACAAGCCTTATCTCGCCATTGTTGAATGTAAGCTGTAGTGTATAGTCGCGCACATATTTGGCTTCGGTTACTTTTAAAATCAAAGGTTTGTCTTTCATATCAATCTATTTTAAAGGTTCAATTTTAAGAGCGGCTTCACTATTTGTAAGGCGCTTCCAGTTCTCCAGCAATTCGTCTTTGTGTATATCGAGCCATTCATATACGAGTTTTAAGGCTCGGCGAGGCAAAGAACCTGTAATTATGCCGTCCTGTATAGTGATAATCGCTTCATATCCATCATACCATACGTGAAAATGAGGAGGATTGTGATCATCAAAATACATATAGATAAATATCCCGTAGAAGTTGCTTATCTCTGGCATAATCAGCTTGTTTTTCAATCCTTAATCATCTTCAAAATATCGCTCATCTTGGGGGTGAGGATTATTTCGGTGCGGCGGTTGAGGGCTTTGTTGGCAGGAGTGTCGTTGGCCACTTTGGGGGCAAACTCGCCGTGGCCGCAGGCCTCGATGCGGGCAGGGTCGATGCCGGGGCCGTACTGCAGCAGCAACTTCACAATTGCCGTGGCGCGCATCACGCTGAGGTCCCAGTTGTCCTTGACGGCCGTGCTGCCTTTGTAGGCCGCGTTGTCGGTGTGTCCTTCAACCATAATGTTGAGGTCGGTGTTCTGTTCCAATACTTTAGCCAACGTCTTCAGCGCGTCGACACCTTCTTTCGATACAGTCCAGCTGGCGGACGGGAACAGCAGCTTACTCTCCATCGATACATAGACCTTGCCGTCGCGCGTCTCGACGTTGAGGCCCTTGTCGGCGAAGCCCACCAGGGCGTTGTTCAGCGACGAGCGCAGGTTTTCAAGCTCTTGTTCTTTGGCGGCCAGTGCCTTGCGTGCGTCAGCCTCTTGTTTTTCAAGGTCGGCTTGCTTGACGCGCAACTCATTTTCTTTGGCTTTGAAAGCCTCTTCCTTGGCATTGAATGCAGCTTCCTTCTCGGCCAGTTCTTTGGTGCGTGCCGCCAGCAGGTTGTTGGCGCGCGTAAGGTCCTGGCTCTGACCGGTGATGCGCTGGTTGTAGTTCTCCACAACGGTGTCGAAGCCCATCTTCATATTCACCATCTGGAGTTTCAGCTCTTTGATGCTGTCATTCTGACGGTTACGGATGTCGGTAAGATCGGTTATCTCAGTGCTGAGCGATTGGTTCTGACGCTGCAGCTGTGCGTTCTCGTCGCGCAGGTCGCTAAGCTCGCTTTGGGTGGTGTTGTAGTCGCGGCGCAACTGAGCGTTCTTCGACTCAAGCGCCTCGTATTTGCCTAGTGTCACGCACGATGAAAACAACACTGCCGACACTCCAATCAAAATTATGCTCCTTTTCATTTCAAATTTAGTTATTATTTTCTCGTATAACGCAAAATCTCTCCGGATAGTATTTTGCCCCTCAAAAAAGCGTTTAAAAGTGCTGTTTTGGGTTAATGTATTGATATTCAGCGAATAGACTAAAAATCGAGCTTGTGGTATAACTACTTATTCCTCAGTGCCTTAAGGTACCAACTCCGGTCGTTGTACAATATATGTACAATAGTTGTACAATATTTGTACGTTTACAATTGTACATATATTGTACAACTATTGTACATATATTGTACAACGACCGGAGTTGGTCCGGAGCGCAGGCATCCCTGCCTGCCACGTGTGGGAATGCGTTAATGTGGGAATGCGTTAATGTGGGAATGTGCTAATGCGTTAATGCGTTAATGCGTTAATGTGGGAATGCGCTAATGCGTTAATGTGGGGAGTTGGGGGAGGGCAAATCGGGGGGTGGATATAGTGCCTGTCTGCAACCCTGAAAGGGTTGACGCTCAATAACCGTGGGTGCGTAGTACCCACGGATTAGGATATCGGACAGAGTAATACGACCCTGAAAGGGTCGCCCAAAAGAGCATCAGCGTGTCAGACTCATACGGTCACAACACTTTCCGTAAGGTTGCGTCTTTTCGAGACGCTTTACGTGCGATGATTCACTGCCCCTACACTACGCTCCGTTGTCGCTTAGTGTAGGGGCAGTGAGATTATGCCTCTTCGAGGCATTTTTAGATTGTTAGATTAGAGTGTGATTTGGGGATTTGTGGCAAAATTAGCGTCTTTTCAGGAAAAATTTTGCCGTGTTGCATAAAAAGTGTATCTTTGCTATTTCTAATCTCAAGCTAAATTATTTTTAAGTATCTGTAGAATAGTGAATTGGAGACGGTTATACAAGGGCTTTATTGTCTGGAGGATGCGTCATTTGAGCGACAGGGTCTTCCTGTTGATGCTTAGTGTCGTCGTCGGAGGGCTGTCGGGACTTGCCGCTGTGCTGCTCAAAACCCTTGTTCACGTCACTAACCGTTGGCTGCTCGAATTCAACATACCCACGTTTGTTGGCGGCAACTTGTTGATTCTCATTTATCCCGCTATTGGTATCCTTCTTACTATACTTTTTGTGCGCTATATCGTCAAGGGGCAGATAGGCCACGGCCTGCCCTCGGTGCTGCTGTCGCTGTCGCGCAAGGGCGGCGTCCTGCCGGCGCGCAATATGTATTCATCGCTGGTGGCGTCGACGCTTACCGTAGCGTTCGGCGGCAGCGTTGGACTTGAGGCGCCCATAGCCTCGACGGGCAGCGCAATAGGCTCTAATATAGGCCGTTTTTTCCGGCTTAGTGCCCACGATGTCAAGCTTTTGCTGGGTTGTGGCGCTGCAGGTGCCATCGCTGGCATATTCAAGGCTCCGATAGCCGGCGTTCTGTTTGTGATTGAGGTGTTTATGTTCGATATGACGGCCACGTCGATTCTGCCGCTGATGCTTTCGGCTGTCAGTGCGTCGACGGTGGCTTACTTCCTGATGGGCAACGAGTTGCAGTTCGCGTTCAATGTTGTCGGTGAGACGGGTCTGTCGCAGATACCTTATTATATTGTGCTTGGTGTTTTCTGTGCCGCTGTGTCGCTCTACTTCCTTCGCATCACAGACCGTGTGGAGGAGTGGTTCAGCCGTCGGCGCAGCCAGACACATCGCGCTGTGATCGGTGCCGTTGCGCTGGGTGTGATGATATTCCTCTTTCCGCCGCTCTTCGGCGAGGGCTATGCGTTCTTGACCGAGCTGCTAAACGGAAGCGACAGGATGTTGTTCGAACACAGCATTTTCTCTTCGCTGAGTGAGAACAATTGGATGGTCCTTGCCTACCTGCTGGTGCTGATACTGATGAAGGCTGTGGCTACGGCCACCACTATAGGCTGCGGCGGCGTGGGCGGCACCTTCGGTCCGTCGCTTATCGTTGGCGGTATGTCGGGCTATTTTATCTGTATGCTGTCCAATCAGTTAGGCTTTCCGGAGCAGTCGACTGCCAATTTCGCCCTTGTCGGTATGGCGGCTGTGATGACTGGCGTGATGCACGCGCCGTTTATGGCCATCTTCCTGATTGCCGAGATTACCGGCGGCTATGCCCTTATGGTGCCGCTGCTGGTGGCATCGTCGGTGACATATTTGTGTGTGTCGCCCTTTGAGAGGCATTCGATATATGCCCGCAAGCTGGCCGAGCAGGGCGACCTGCTGACGCACGACAAGGATACCTCGGCTTGGCAGCTGATGGATATGCGCAAGCTGATTGAGACCAATTTCGTTGTTGTGCGTGAGGAAGACAAGCTGCGCGAACTGGTGGAAGCCATTAAGTATTCGAAACGCAATATTTTCCCTGTCTTGAGCGATGACGACAAGTTTATGGGTGTCATACTGCTCGACGACGTTCGGCACATAATCTTCCAACCTGAGCTGTACGACACTACCGCTGTCGTCGACCTGATGCATCCGCTTTCGGAGGGCGACATTGTGCGCATCAGCGACCCGCCTGCCGACGTGGTGAACAAGTTCCAGGTGGGCAACAGGTACAATCTGATAGTGATTGACGACGACGGCTTCTACCTAGGTTTCCTGTCGCGGGCCAACACCTTCTCTGCCTATCGCCGTTTTGTCTCTTCGATTTCCGAAGAGTAGCCTGTAGTCTGCGTTTCAGCTGTGTTTTAGGAATTATCAACAGCCCAAGTTGAGAACTTTATTTGGAGCGTTGGGCTATTTGTAGTAATTTTGCAAATTGAAATAAGTAAGCAAAAATACATTATGGACAATAGCAATATTCTGACAATCACCAAGCGAGACGGAAATGCCGATCGCTTCTCTCTCGACAAGATTATGAACGCCATCATCAAGGCCTTCAATTCTGTGGAACAGCCGGTTGACCTCGGCTCGCTCTCCAAGATTCTGTCGCACCTTGACATCCACAACGGTATCACGGTGGAGGAGATTCAGAACCAAGTCGAGGTGGCTTTGATGAAGGAGGAGTATTACGATGTGGCCAAGAGTTTTATGCTCTATCGCCAGCGCCACACCGAGGACCGTGAGACGATGGAAAAGCTTAAGTTCCTGGCCGACTATTGCGACGCCGCCAACGCTGCCACTGGCTCTAAGTATGATGCCAATGCCAACGTGGAGCACAAGAATATTGCTACCCTGATAGGCGAGCTGCCAAAGTCGAACTTCATCCGCCTCAACCGTCGTCTGCTTACCGACCGCATCAAGCAGATGTATGGCAAGGAATTGGCCGACAGGTATATAGATTTGCTTACACATCATTTCATCTACAAGAATGACGAGACGTCGCTGGCCAACTACTGCGCCAGTATCACGATGTATCCGTGGCTGCTGGCCGGCACAGCCTCGATTGGAGGCAACTCGACGGCACCGACCAACCTCAAGTCATTCTGCGGCGGCTTTGTCAATATGGTATTTATGGTGAGCAGTATGCTTAGCGGTGCCTGCGCAACACCTGAATTCCTGATGTATCTCAACTACTTTATCGGCAAGGATTACGGTTTGGATTACTACAAGCGCGCCGACGAGGTGGTTGACCTCAGCCTCAAGAAACGTACGCTCGACAAGGTTATCACCGACTGCTTCGAGCAGATTGTCTATACGCTCAACCAGCCGACGGGCGCCCGCAACTATCAGGCAGTGTTCTGGAACATAGCCTATTACGACAAGCCATATTTCGAAAGCCTTTTCGGTGAGTTCCGTTTCCCCGACGGTTCGGCTCCCGACTGGGAGGGCCTTAAGTGGCTGCAGAAACGCTTTATGCGCTGGTTCAACGCTGAACGTACCAAGGCGGTGCTGACGTTCCCCGTCGAGACTATGGCGCTTTTGAGCAAGGACGGCGAAATGGTCGATCCCGATATGGCCAACTTTACGGCAGAGATGTATGCCGAGGGTCACAGTTTCTTTACTTATATGAGCGACAATGCTGACTCGCTCAGCAGCTGCTGCCGTCTGCGTAACGAGATTACCGACAACGGCTTCAGCTACACGCTTGGCGCCGGCGGTGTGTCGACAGGCTCGAAGAGTGTGTTGACCATCAATCTTAACCGCTGCATCCAGTATGCCGTCAACAACAAAATGGACTACAAGGAGTTCTTGACCGATATCATTGACCTTTGCCACAAGGTGCAGCTTGCCTACAATGAGAATCTGAAGGACCTTGCGGCCCACGGTATGCTACCGCTGTTCGATGCCGGCTATATCAACATTGCCCGTCAATATCTAACAATCGGTGTTAACGGTTTGGTTGAAGCGGCCGAGTTTATGGGCTTGACTATCAATGATAATCCTAACTATAGGAACTTCGTTCAGACGGTGCTTGGCCTTGTGGAGAAGAAGAACAAGGAGTATCGCACCAAGGATGTTATGTTCAACTGCGAGATGATTCCTGCCGAGAACGTCGGCGTGAAGCACGCTAAATGGGACCGCGAGGATGGCTATTTTGTGCCGCGCGACTGCTACAACAGCTATTTCTATATTGTTGAAGACCCGTCGATTTCGGTGCTTGAGAAGTTCCGTCTGCACGGTGCACCCTACATTGAGCATCTGACTGGCGGCAGCGCCCTGCATTGTAACCTTGAGGAGCATCTGTCGCAGGAACAGTATATGCAACTGCTCCACGTGGCCGCCAAAGAGGGATGCAACTACTTTACATTCAATATTCCCAACACCATCTGCAACGACTGCGGACACATTGACAAGCGCTATCTGCACGAATGCCCTGTGTGCCACTCGAAGAATGTTGACTATATGACGCGTATTATCGGCTACCTGAAGCGCGTAAGCAACTTCTCTATGCCGCGTCAGGAGGAGGCTGCACGCCGTCACTACGCAAGAGTCGAGGAACAGAATGCTTAAATATCTTAATAGCGACATAGTATTTCAAGAGGTGCCCGACGAGGTGGCTTTGGCCATCAACCTTACAGGGTGTCCTTGCCATTGCCCGGGATGCCACTCGCAGTACCTGTGGAACGATGTGGGACAGCCTCTTACTGAGTCGGCGCTCGACGAACTTATTGCCCGTTGCCGCAACAACATCACTTGTGTGGCCCTGATGGGTGGCGACGCTATCCCCGACGAGGTGAACAAGCTGATGTCGCATCTGCGTGAAAAGCACCACGAGTTGCATACGGCTTGGTATAGCGGTCGCTCGCTATTGTCGCCTGCAGCAAACCTTAAGAACTTCGATTACATAAAGTTGGGACCTTATCTGGCGCACCTTGGCGCTCTCCGCAGCCAGCGTACCAACCAGCGACTTTACCGTATCAAGAACGGCAAAATGCACGACATCACCTCGCGATTCTGGAAAAAGCAGGGCTAATTCTCTTTCTTTACAAATCTTAGATCCAGTGCGTTCATCGCGTTGGTGCGCATTCCGCTGATGTTTTTGTGCGTGAAATGCAGTATCTGGTCGTAGTAAAGCACTATGACTGGCGCCTCGTCCATAACCAGTGAGTCCATTTCGCGATACATCTGTCTGCGTTTTTGCTCGTCGGTCTCCTTCAGGGCCTTTTCGTAAAGTCTGTCGAATTTGGGTGATGTGAAATGTGTGTAGTTGGGACCGTTGGGCGAGTGGTTGGCACTGTAGAAAAGTGTCATATAGTTCTCAGCGTCAGGGTAGTCGGCAATCCACGACCCTCTGAACCACGGACTTTTGCCCTGTGCCATCTGTTCGCGCAATGCTGCCGGCGGGTTCACGTCGAGTTTAATGTCAATCCCTATCAACGCCAGTTGCTGCTGTATGTACTTGCATAAGTCGAGATAGCCACTTGTTGTGGACAGCTTGATTTCGGGTAGTCCTTTGCCATCGGGAAAGCCGGCTTCGGCCAGCAGTTGGCGTGCCTTTTCAGGGTTGTAGTTATAGCCGTAGGCAGCGGTACTGTCGAACCCTGTCAATCCGCAGGGTATCATTCCTTTACAGCCAGGTTTGCCGATGTTGTTGCGCATATATTTCATCATCTTGTGCCGGTCGAAGCCGTAGTTGATGGCTTGTCTTATCTTCTTCTGCTTCAGCACCGAGGCATCGGCTTGATTGTCCATATAGAACCCCAGGTATTCTGTGTTCAAGAATGGAATGGATACCATATCTATGCGGTCGGCGTATTTGCTCTTGAGTTGTCCGGTGCGGGTCAGAACCTCATCCTTGTATGAGGCGTCAAGATAGTTCATAAAATCGAGATTGCCTTTTATGAACTCAAGGAATGCCGTCTGCTTGTCGATGATAAATGTTACAGCCACAGCGTCCAAGTAGGGGAGGGGGTGCCCGTTGCTGTCGCTCTCGAAGTAGTTGTCGTTGCGCCGTAGCACCAGTTTCACGCCTTCTTTCCAGTATTGGAATCTGAAGGGGCCTGTGCCTACGGGGTGGCTGCGGAAATCCTCGCCGTAATGCTCCACGACTTCTTTGGGAACGACGCTACAGTATGCGGTTGCAAGCAGCGACAGCATTGGAGCGAAGGGCTCTTTGAGGTGCACTACAAATGTTGTGTCGTTCAATGCAACAAAGCCATTTTCAGCGATATGCGAGAATATCCACAACCCCGGGGATGCAACCTTCGGGTCCATTATGCGGTTCAGCGAATATTTGAAGTCTTCTGCTGTGACACGGCGTGTCGAATCAGCTGTGGCAAACAATGGATCCTTGTGAAAATAGATGTCGTCTCGTAAGATGAAGGTGTATGTCAAGCCGTCGCTACTTATCGTCCAGCTTTTGGCGATGCAAGGCTCTATCTCCAGGTTCTCGTCGAAGCGGATAAGGCCATTGAAAATCTGCGATACGGCCCAGATACGAGCCTGATCCTTGGCAAACGCAGGGTCGAGAGTGGCAATGCCTGCCGGTTCGTTGTATTTGAACACCGATTTGCCATCGCCTTCCGTTGGCCTTTGGCAGCCGACGGCTATGGCCAGTAGAATCAAGGTAAGAAATGCGCTTAAAAATGTATTCTTCATTGTTTGATAACTTGTGAAACGGCGTTGCCGTCGGCCGCATATATCAGTCGATTCAGGAATTCTTGGTGTATTTGAGTAGGAGTTGAATTGATGTATTCTATATTTTTGAAAACCCGATTATTGGTACTGATTAAAAAGAAGTCGGCGACGTTGCCTTCAACAATGCTGTTGTCCGGCAATCCGAGGGCTTTTCGACCATTGTTCGAAGCAACTTTCAGAACCTCTTCGGCAGGTAGCACGGACGGGTCGTTACGAACTCCTTTTTGTAAAAGAGACATAACCTTCATCGCTTCAACCATATCAAGATTGTCGCTCGAAGCGCAGCCGTCGGTACCGAGGGTGACATTGACGCCAGCGTCGCGCAGTTCGGTATAGAGAAAGCGGTATCCCGAGCCCAACTTAAGGTTGGAATTGGGGCAATGCACCACCGTTACGTGATGACTGCCAAGTATTTCTATCTCAGTAGGGTCGAGCCACAATGAATGGGCTCCGATAAATTTAAAACCCACCTTGTCGAATATGCCCAGACGGTCAAGATAGACAACAGGCGGCACCCCGTTCTCGTGCAGACAGTCCTCGCGTTCTTTTTGTGTTTCAGATAGATGGATGTGGAATAGCGTCTGATGTTCTTTTGCAAAGTCGGCAAGCATCTGCAGGTTGTGTGCCGATACGGTGTAGATGCTGTGCGGAGCGATAGAGAAGGTGCATCCCGATTCTTCAAACCTGTGGTGGATTGAATCCAAGAATTTGGCAAACAACTGTTTGTCCTCGCAGTCGCGATCGGTAACAGAGAGAGCTATATTGGCTTGCAGATTGGTTTCTTTGGCAGCGCGCAAGGTGCTTTCAATGCTGAAATACATATCGTTGAAGGCTGTGGTACCCGTTTGCCGCATCTCCTCGCAGGCATCCAAAGCGCCGCGATAGATATCGTCGGAAGTCAATTGTGCCTCGCGCGGAAAAATGGCCTCGTTCAGCCAACGGAAGAGCGGCAATCCACTGCCGGCACTTCGCAGCAACGTCATTGCTGAATGGGTGTGCATATTCACAAGCGACGGCAGGGCAAAGAAGAATTCGTCGCCTTTTTCCCTGCGTTGGGCCTCGTAGTCGGGGCCTATTGGCTTAATTCTCGCTATCTTGCCGCTGTCGACCGTAATGTCCGACAGTACGCCATCCACATAAATGTTCCTGTATAACATTTGCATTGTTGTTTGTAGCTTAACGCAACGCCTACAAATATATTGTGTGAAATCAAAGGACTACTTCACACCTATCGATTTGTATATCAACTCTTGTATGTCGGTTCGGATATTCATCGATGCGAGTTTGTTGGGCGAAGCAGATGGGTAGACGCGATTGGAGAGGAAGATGTAGACAAGATTGTACTGCGGGTCGACCCATACCATTATGCCTGTGAAGCCTGTGTGACCGAAGCTGCTTTGCGAAGCCATAGGAGCTATGTGAGTGCTGCGACCAGAGATGAAAGGCTTGTCGAATCCAAGGGCACGGCGGTTTCCTTGTGCGGCGAAGTGCCTTGAATTGAAGGTGTTGAAAGTCTCTGTGGAAATATATTGCTGCCCGTCGAAGCGTCCCGAGTCGAGCATCATCTGATAGAGTCGGAAGAGGTCGTTGGCCGTCGAGAAGAGTCCTGCGTGGCCGGCAATGCCACCCATAGCGGCGGCGTTGGGGTCGTGGACATATCCTCGCAGTTGCTGTTTGCGGAACGATTTATCGAACTCGGTGGGGGCAATTCTTTCGAGTGCAATGCCGTGTTGCAGAGGTTGGAAACAGGTGTTGTCCATACCCAGCGGGCCATAGAATTGCTGTTGCATAAAGATGTCCAGCGACTGGCCGCTGACCCTCTGAACGAGGTCGGCCAACAGGATGAATCCCAAGTCGCTATAGAGGTATTTCTGCTTTTTCTCGAGCTGGCTTTGAGCTATCTGAATCAGCATATTCTTGCGATAGTCTTCTTTGATATAAGTGTTCTCACCGATAGCGACATAGCCTTCGCCCGGATTGTCGCCGACGAAGAAGGCGTTGTCCTCTGTCGCGCCTTTCCAATAGGCATCGAACGCCTTGAGGCGTGCAAAGTGCGAGAGCGCCTGTTTGACAGTGATATTCTTCTTATTAGTGTGTTTCAGGTATGGGAGGTATTTGGACAGCCGGTCGTCGAGCGATATTTTGCCTGCATCCACCAGCTTCATCACGGCGAGGTTTGTCGCCGATGTCTTGGTGAGCGAGGCGAGGTCGTAGACGGTATTGGTGTCCATCAACGGCGCGTTTGGGTCGTAGGTTTGGCGTCCGTAGCAGCGGTTGTATACCACTTGGCCGTCCTTTGCCACCAGTATTTGGCATCCAGGATAGGCCTTTTGTTTGATGCCGTTCAGGGCAATGGCATCGATTTGGTGGAAGCAGACGGTGTCCATACCTGCCTGTTGCAGAGCGTCGTAAGGGGAAGGCAGAGGTTTCGGGCCGGGCTTCAGCGAGGTTCCCTCGCGATAGCCGCCCGAGGTGACGGGCAGTTTGCCCTCGAACGGCGTTGTGCCGTAGAGTGCGCCGGGGACAGCCTCGATGACTTCCGTCATATTCTGGTAGGCCATAACGATGGTCGACGGACAGCTCTGGTCGTCTTTGGGGAACGACTCAAGGATATAGGGCGAGCCATAAACGACGAGGATGGATGTAACGTCCTCGATGGCAGCTATTTGCTTGATGAGAGCTATGCTTTCTTTCGATACGCCATAGTTGTTGGACGAGCTGAGGGTGCCGTAGAGCGACATCACCACCGTTCCAGCGTTCTTGATGCGGTTGCCAAGTTGGTCGGTGAGTTTCGTTATGGCAGTGTCGCAGTTGCCAAGAGCAACGTTTACAACTTGTTGACCCTGTTTGAGAGGCAGTGCGTAGGCATCGTTTCTGACGAGGGTGAGGGCTTTCTGGGCCATCATTTGTGTTATCTGCCTGCATCGGCGGTTGTCGGCGGCAGAGGGAGCCGAAAGCTTGCTGAAGTCGGCCTTGTCGAGGCCGCAGAGGTATTTCTCACGCAGTATGCGGTGGCAGCGGTCGTCGATCATTTTGGCAAATTCAGGGTCGCGTTTGGCTTCGGCCACGACTGCGTCGATGGTTTTGACGACATCGATAGGCAGGAGGATAACGTCGGAACCGGCGCGGATTGCGCGGATAGCCCCTTCGCCGTCTTTGTAGTTGTTGGAGACGGCCTTCATATCGATGCCGTCGGTGAAGACAAGTCCGTCGAAGGCCATCTGTTGCCTAAGGATGGGCAGCACGATGCGTTCCGAGAGCGACGAGGGCATATTAGGCCTGTCGTCGATGGCGTTGACTTGCAGGTGAGCCACCATCATTCCGCGTATTCCGTTGTCTGCCAGGTGCTGGAAAGGAAAGAGGTCAATGCTGTCTATGTAGGCTTTCGTGTGGTTGATGACAGGCAGGTCGAGGTGGCTGTCGACGTCGGTGTCTCCGTGTCCCGGAAAGTGCTTGCCGACGGCAATGGTGCCTGCACGCTGCATACCGCGGGCATAGAAAGCCGACTTGCGAGCGACACGTTTCTTGTTCTCGCCGAACGAGCGGCATCCGATGACGGGGTTGAGAGGGTTGTTGTTGATGTCGCACACCGGGGCGAAGTTGATATGGATGCCCATCTTGCTGCACTGTCGTCCCACCTCCTCACCAAAGCGTTCGATAAGGGTGTCGTTAGTTCGAGAGAGAGCGCCCATAAGCATCTGTCTTGGAAAGGAATAGCAGTCGGTAAGCCTCATACCGAGTCCCCATTCGGCGTCGATGGTGACGAGCAGAGGGATGTCAGAGAGGTGCTGGTAGCGCTTGGTGCGTTCAATCTGTTCGGTGGCAGTGCCTTTGAAGAAGCAGATGCCTCCCACGCCGAGTTTTGAGAAATTCTTTTCGAATTCGTGCCGCAGTTTGTTGTTTTTGAAGCTGAGCGGAGCTCGGACGAACATCAGTTGCGCCACCTTTTCCTCGAGCGAGAGGTGCTTCATTTTCTTGTCGGCATATCTGTCGGCGGCTGATTGGTCGATGTCGGTCTGGGCGTAGGCTGCTGTCAGCGAGGCAAATACGAGTAGGGCGAAGAGTGCTGCTTTCAAAGATGTACGAATCATAATCAAAGAATTAAAAAAATAGCGTCGGGGAGTCCCTGACGCTATTATGCATTAGTAATGATAAAAATTACTTAACGTTGTCTTTCACCTCAACGAGGAAAGTCTTGGCGGGTTTGAAAGCGGGGATGTTGTGTGCAGGAACGATAACGGAGGTGTTCTTGCTGATGTTGCGACCCGTTTTCTCGGCGCGGCGCTTGATGATGAAGCTGCCGAAACCACGCAGGTAGACGTTCTCGCCACCGATCATAGCGTCCTTAACGGTTGACATAAATTCTTCGACAACGGCCAAAACAGCCACTTTTTCAATACCGGTCTTCTCGGAGATGGAAGCCACAATTTCTGCTTTTGTCATAATAATTTACAAATTTTAATTTTGATGTTTTAATATTTTCATTTCAAATCGGACTGCAAAGATATGCAAAAAAAATGTAACTTGAACTTTTTTCTTGAAAAAAAAACTTGCGGATGTGTCGAGATATGATTTTTGAGGTATTGTATTGTGTTGATTTATAGTTTAATAGTATACTTTTGTTCAATTGTTTGTTTTTCAATATTATTCACGTATTGTAGTTGTTGTCGTGATGCGAAATCAAGTCGAAACGCTTTGAAAAAAAACAAAATAGGACTTGAGTATTTTTTTTTGCTGTGAAGTTGGTGATGGCAGATTTTGGGGTTGGATAAGGAATGTTTTCGGTAAGGAATCGCGAGGTGATTGGGTTGTATTTGGGAGGGACCAACTCCGGTCGTTGTACAATACTTGTACAATTGTTGTCCGCTTGTTGTCCGCTTTTCAATTGTACATATATTGTACAAATAGCGGACAACAAGCGGACAACAACCGGAGTTGGTCCCGTGAAGGGCTGGAAATGAATCTGTTATGCCGTTTGGGTGGTATTCTGGCCGTCCCGATAGCAAAGTGGTGAACAAGAACAAAGGCCGGGTGGTGTTGCGCATTGACGATGGATATTTATTTGTTTTATGGTTTATTTTAGAAAAAGTTGTATATTTGCAAAATAAATAAATAATATAAAAATGGGTGTTACTATTTCAAAAACAAGGAGTAGTGCGCGTGTGATGCTTATTGACGCGGTGCTGCTGGCGTTTATTTGTGCTGTTCCGGCGTTGTCGCACGTGTTTGCGATACCGTTTTACAAGTTGAACCCTATGGCGATGTGTCTGCTGGCGGGGATGCTGCTGGTGCGTTGGAAGGGGAATGGCTATTTGCTGGCGGTGCTGCTGCCGGTGGTGAGTATGCTGGTGAGCGGGATGCCTGTGCCGGCGGTGTGTGTTTGTATGGTGACCGAGTTGCTGACGGTGGTGGGTGTCTACGATTTGTTGGAACGTAGAGCCGGTGCTTTTGTGTCGATTCTTGCGGCGTTGCTGTCGGGCAAGGTAGTGTTCTATCTGCTGAAGACCGTTCTGGTGGCGCCTGCCGTACTTATAGGCACGAACGTGTGGTTGCAGCTGGCTGTGATTGCCGTGTTTGGAGCGCTGTTTGCAATGATTAAGCGTAGGAGATAGACGGAGTAGATGGGAACCAGGAATGTTATATCTGTTGTTGTTTTTTTGCTGTGCGGTCTTTCGTTGAGGGTTGCGGGGCAGAATATGACTACAATGGGGACTGACTTTTGGTTTTCGTTTGCTGAGGGTAGGATTGAGGCCGAGATGTGTGTTACGGTGACGGGTACTCGCGCCTGCACGGGATTGTTGACAAATCCTAACACCGGTTGGACCCGCGCATTCACTGTTCCTGCAAACGGCAGTGTGAATATTATGATTGACACATTGCAGGCCTACAACACGGTGCCAGGTGTGATCAAAAACAAAGGTATGCATTTGGTGACGACGGATGAGGTGTCGGTTTATGCGAGCAATTTTCTCCAGACTTCATTCGATGCCACGTTTGTAATGCCGACGGAAGCCCTTGGCAATGAGTATATGGTTCAGACTTTTGAGTCTTGTCACACGGGCGATCCGTCGGAGTTTTTGATTGTTGGGGTTGAGGACAACACGGTTGTCGACATTTTTCTGCCTACAAGTCAGAGCGCTGAGACGGTGACGCTTATGGCCGGACAGTGTTATATGATGCAAAATGCCATAGATATGGATTTCAGCGGCACAAAGATAAAGTCGCGCGATTGCAAGCGTATTGCAGTGTTCAACGGTCATTTGTGTGCGCATATTCCAAAGCAGACAGGCACTTGCTGCGATCATTTGTTTGAGCAGAGTGTTCCTGTCAAGTACTGGGGAAGGGAGTTTGTGGCTACGATGGCGAGCAATCATAACGGTGATTATGTGAAGGTGACGTCGTTTTATGACAATTGCACTGTATGGGTTGACGGTAGTCCGTTGGCCGTTTTGCAATCTGGCGAGAGTTGCAACTTTAGTATGACAAATTATCAGCACAGTCAATATATAAAGACATCGAAGCCCGCAATAGTATACACGTATATGATGAGCAAGAATATCGCCGGTCCGAACGGGGACCCCTCTATGGTGTTGATTCCGCCAATAGAGCAGCGGTTGATGGATGTGACGTTTGTAAACTATAACAATGCGACGCAGTTGACATCCGCCCATTTTGTGAATGTTGTCGCAAGTACTGCTGATGTTGCCGATATTTATTTGGATGACAATTCTTTGGGCAATTTTTTTAGTGTTGTGTCTGGGAATGCTGATTACTCGTATGCCAGGGTGCCTGTAGGTACTGGCACACATAGGCTGAGAAGTGAAGGGAACGACGGCTTCGTTGCATACGCATACGGCGTTGGTGGGAATGAGAGTTACGGCTATGCGGTGGGTTTTTCCACTCGGCCGCTCAACGGCAGGATTTATGTGAACGATGTGCTGATGGGATATGCAGATACGATGTATGTTTGTGTGGGAGACAGTGTGGGGGTGTGTGCTTTGTTCAGTGACACTGTTGAAAAGGAGGGATGGAATAGGGACGGAGTGCTGTTTTCGACCAATGACACGGTTATGATTACAAGCAATGTGGCGGACACGATGGCTATGAGTTTTGTTTATAGTTCTATATTTGAATGTACTACGACAGACACTCTGATGGCGTATGTGGTGTTCCGCGAAAAAGCGGTGTATGAGTTCGACAGCTTGGCTTGCGGGTTGGAACTGCAATGGAACGGCGTTACGTGCGACAGCTCGGGTGTCTATCAAAGTCATTTTACCGGTGCCAATGGCTGTGACAGTACGGTTATAATGCATCTTTCTGTCAATGGAGACAGTTACAGCTATATTGAATACAGCGGATGTGACAGTGTGGAAATAAACGGAGTGGCTTATTATTCAGACGACACGGTAGGGGTGGCGACATACACTAACCATATCGGGTGCGACAGTGTTGTATATGCTTGTTTGAAGGTTCATCCTTCATATTTGAATGACATTTATGTAAACATCGATGCTGGTGACACGTTGGTTTGGATTGATGGCGGTAGGTATTATGATGATTCTGTCAGGCCTATTTTTGTCTATCAAACGGTGTATGGTTGTGACAGTGTGCTCAGGCTTATCTTGCATTTAGCCGATCCACCGGCTTTGCCCGTTGCGGACAGTTCGGCCATTTGGATTCCAAATGCCTTTATGCCAAACGAGAGCAGCAATAATATTTTTAAAGTGTTTGGGAGCGATTTGAAAGAGGTCCACGTTTGGATATATAACCGATGGGGTAATTATGTGACAGATTTTGATGGATTGAGCTCGGGTTGGGACGGTAGGTGCAATGGCAAAGAGTGCAAAGAAGATGCTTATGTTTATTTGATTGAGTATAAAACAAATGCATCACCAGGGATTTTACAAAAAAAGATTGGTACAGTATTATTACTGAAATGAAATAAAAAAACTAAAAACATAATATAAAATGAATGTAGCGATTATACTTGCTGGAGGCGTTGGCAGCCGTTTGGGTTATTCGACACCGAAGCAGTTTCTGAAAGTGGCAGGAAAGACTGTTATAGAGCACACGATAGATGTGTTTGACAAAAACGGTTTGATTGATGAGATTGCGGTTGTAATACATCCGTCGTATGTAGACGAGATGGAGGGTATTGTTGTCCGCAACCAGTGGAAGAAGGTCAAGCGTATACTGAAGGGCGGCAACGAGCGCTATATGTCGACGCTTTCTGCAATTGAGGCGTACAAGGGTTGTGGAGACTGCAATATGATATTCCACGACGCAGTGCGGCCCTTGGTGAACAACCGAATAATCAAGGACGTGGTAGAGGCATTGGAGAAGTATGATGCGGTGGATGTGGCGGTTCCGGCTACAGATACTATAATAGAGGTGGATGAAGAGGGACGATATATAGACAAGATTCCGAAGCGCAAGTTGCTGCGCAGGGGCCAGACTCCTCAAGCGTTCAAGTACGATGTTGTTGCAAGAGCATACGAGAAAGCGCTGAAAGATCCGGACTTTGTGTCTACTGACGACTGCGGCACGGTGGTGAAGTATCTGCCTGAAGTGAAGACGTATGTAGTGGAGGGTGAGGAGTCGAATATGAAGTTGACATACAAGGAGGATTTGTTCCTATTGGATAAACTGTTCCAGCTACGCTCGACGACATTGCACGAAGAGACGGATTTTGCTCAGTTCAAAGGGAAAGTCATTGCGGTTTTCGGGGGTAATTCGGGTATTGGCAAGGAGCTTGTCGATATGGCGAGAAGTAACGGAGCAGAGGTCTTTTCGTTCTCGCGCAGTACGACTGGCACGGATATCTCGCAGAGGGACAATGTCGAGAAGGCTTTGGCAGAGGTTGCGGAGAAATGTAACGGCCGGATAGACTTTGTCGTTGACAGTGCAGCTATACTATCAAAGGAGCCATTGATTACAATGGATGAGAAATTTATAGACACAATAATACGCACCAACTATGATGGTATGGTGAATGTGGCAATGGCTGCTTTTCCGTATTTGAAGAAGAGCCACGGTCAATTGCTGCTGTATACGTCCAGTTCGTATACTCGAGGACGTGCGATGTACAGCATTTACTCTTCGACAAAGGCCGCTGCAGTTAATTTTATGCAGGCACTTGCACAGGAATGGGATTGCTATGGAATAAGGGTTAATGTAATCAATCCAGAACGAACAAACACTCCTATGCGTACCAAGAACTTTGGCATTGAGCCTCCCGAGACGTTGCTGAAAGCAGAGGAGGTCGCCGAAGTGTCGTTAAAGACTTTGCTGCTTGACATAACGGGTCAGGTTGTTGATGTGAAAATCAAGAAGAGTTGACAATGGGGAGTGCGGATACATCACTGAAGTACAGGTTACGGTTGATTTGGGCATACAAAGATGTTTTGCGCAACCATTTTGAGCCTTTTTTCAAGTTTTATGCGAAAAGGTTCAGAAAACATCAGAAACTTGCCGCCGAACGGCTTGAAGGGAAGGATTGCATAGAAGTTGCCTTTCTGCTGACCATTCCGGGGATGTGGAAGTCGGATTATCTGTTTCGTGCATTGAGGGACAATCCGAAATATCACCCGTATGTTGTTGTTTATCCGTATTCAGTATTCAAGGGTTTTGACAAGAAGGAGGTGGATGCGACGGTAGAGCGCACAAAACATTTTATTGAAGATAAGGGCTTTGAATGCATAGTGCCTTATGATGCCAAGCGTGGTGTATGGAGTGATATAAGAAAGACTTTGAGTCCAGATATCGTGGTTTTTACAACTCCATACAAAGATGTTCCGCCTCAGTTCTTTATTTATAATTTCCGAGATGTTTTGACGTGCTATGTGCCTTATGGCTTTTCGTCGCTCAACCTGTTCAGGGTCAATTACGATTTGATTTTCCACAATCTTGTGGGTATTCATTTCGTTGAGACTGAGATACATCGCGAGACGGCAATGGCACATTCGCGCAACAAGGGAGAGAACGTCGTGGTTTCAGGTTATCCTGGAACAGAAGTTTTTTTGCATAAGGATTATATTCCAAGCGAGGTGTGGAAAGAGCAGGAGACACCAAAGAAGAGGATTATATGGGCTCCTCATCATACCATTGACGGCGACTTTGCTATCTCGTCGTTTTTACTTTTCTGTGATGCAATGCCACAGATAGCTAAAGAGTTTGCGGACAAGGCACAGTTTGTATTCAAGCCTCATCCACTTCTTAAGTTCAAACTGCAGCAGATATGGGGCGTTAAGAAGACAGAAGAGTATTATGGTCAATGGAAAGAAATGCCAAATGGACAACTGGAAGAGTCGATGTATGTCGATTTGTTTTTGACATCGGATGCAATGATTCACGATTGTGGTTCTTTTACCACTGAGTATATGTTTACCCGTAAACCGGTGATGTATCTTGTCAAAGAATATGATTTTGTTGACAAATTCAGTCCTTTTGGCCTGATGGCGTTTAACAATCACTATCACGGTAAGACAGTGGAGGATGTGCGGAATTTTGTTTCTGATGTCGTGATAAAGGGCGACGACACTATGCGAGAACAGCGAGAAGCTTTTTTCAAACAGTATCTTGCACCTCGAGATGGCAAATTGCCATCGGAGAAAATAATAGAAATTCTTAATGCTGCAATTAAGGGAGAGGTTATAAAATGAAATCGTTTGATTATTTGATAGTCGGTGCCGGCCTTTATGGAGCTGTGTTTGCAAACATAGCGACGTCGAAGGGCAAGAAGTGCCTGGTTGTGGAACGCAGGGACCATATAGGCGGCAACTGTTATACGAAAAGCGTGAACGGCATCAATGTGCATTGGTACGGGGCGCATATATTCCATACCTCGAATGAGCAGGTGTGGGATTTTGTGAACCGTTTCTGTCGTTTCAACCATTATGTCAACAGCCCGATAGCCAACTATAAAGGCGAACTGTACAACCTGCCGTTCAATATGAACACGTTCGCGAAACTGTGGCCCGATGTTCGCACTCCGGAAGAGGCCAAGGCCCGTATAGCTGAACAACAGGCTGAGTTTGCGACCATTGCCGAGCCGCGCAATCTGTATGAGCAGGGAATGAAGCTGGCAGGCAGAGACATATTTCTGAAGCTGGTGAAAGGCTATTCGGAGAAGCAATGGGGATTGCCAGCAGAGGAGATACCTGCTTTTGTGCTGCGTCGGCTGCCATTCAGGTTCACGTTTGACAATAATTATTTCTCTGACCCGCATCAGGGTATTCCTGTTGGCGGCTACACCCAGCTATTTGAACGGTTGCTGGAGGGAGTGGAGGTGAGACTTTCTACCGACTATCTTGCAGAGCGTGAGCAATTGAACCAGTTGGCCAAACGTGTTGTGTATACGGGTCCGATAGATGCTTATTTCGACTATTCGTTGGGTCACTTGGATTACCGCTCGCTGCGTTTTGAGCATAAGCTGCTCGAAGGCGTAGAGAGTTTTCAAGGCAATGCTGTGTTTAACTATACCGACGCAGAGACGCCATTTACCCGAATTATCGAGCACAAACACTTTGAGTTTGGCACTCAGCCGGACACTGTGGTGACATACGAGTATCCGCAGGACTGGCAGCCAGGAATGGAGCCTTATTATCCTGTCAACAACGAGCGCAACGATGCGTTGGTGGCAAGATACAAGGCGTTGGCAGCCAGTGAAAAGGATGTCTCGTTTGGCGGTCGTTTGGGAGAATATAAGTATTATGATATGGACAAAACCATTGCGCAGGTTTTGGCTCATCCGTGGCTGGGAGATAATTCTTGAACGCGGAACGCAATTTTTATGTATTTTTGCAGTTTGTAAAAAACAGACATATTATTGTATAAGTACTGGAAATCAAATAACTCTATGATGGATATTACAACTTCATCACGTAAAAAGGCACTTGATAAACTGGTTGTAGTTGGCGACCGAGTGTTGATACAGCAGGGTACAGCTGCTCAGAAGACAAAGAGCGGCTTGTATCTGCCTGCCGGCTATCAAGAAAAGGAGGAGATACAATCGGGATACATCTTGAAGTGCGGTCCGGGCTATGCTTTGCCGAATATGGACAGCGACGAGCCGTGGAACCCCAAGGACAAAGAGCCTAAATATTTGCCTCTGCAGGTGCAACCGGGCGATTTGGCATTGTTTATGCAGAAAAGTGCAGTTGAAATCAAATACAACGGAGAGAAATACTATATTGTGCCGCAAAGTGCCATATTGCTGGTGGAGCGGGACGAGTTCTAACCGTAAATCATAGTTAAATAAAATTTAAAACATTCAGATTATGACATCAAACGAAATACGCAACCAATTCCTCAAGTTTTTTGAGAGCAAGAACCATCACGTAGTGCCGTCGGCTCCGATGGTGGTAAAGAATGACCCTACATTGATGTTCACCAATGCGGGTATGAATCAGTTTAAGGACATTTTTCTCGGCAACAGCGCAGCGCCATATCAAAGAGTGTGCGATTCGCAGAAGTGCTTGCGAGTTAGCGGCAAGCACAACGACCTTGAGGAGGTGGGACACGACACATACCACCACACGATGTTCGAGATGCTTGGAAACTGGAGTTTTGGCGACTATTTCAAGAAAGAGGCCATAGCATACGGCTGGGAGTTCTTGACGGAGGTGATGAAGATTGACAAGAAGAACCTTTACGTCACTGTGTTTGGCGGTGACAAACAGGAGGGTCTTGAGATGGACAAAGAGGCGTATGACTTTTGGAAAGAGCATATTGCCGAGGACCGTATATTGATGGGCTCGAAGAAGGATAACTTCTGGGAAATGGGCGACCAAGGCCCGTGTGGTCCTTGCAGCGAGATACATATAGACTTGCGTGACGAGGAAGAAAAGACCAAAGTGCCCGGCGCCGAGTTGGTAAACAAAGACAATCCGCTTGTCATTGAGATATGGAACCTTGTGTTTATGCAATACAACCGTTTGGCCAATGGCACATTGGAGCCATTGAAGGCCAAACATATAGACACGGGAATGGGCTTTGAACGCCTGTGTATGGTTATCCAGAACAAGAAATCGAACTACGATACCGATGTGTTTCAGCCACTGATACAGGAAATTGCCAAGAAATCGGGAATACCATACGGCAAGAACGAAGAGTCGGATGTGGCGATGCGCGTATGTGCCGACCATTTGAGGGCGGTGAGTTTCTCTATTGCCGACGGTCAGCTGCCTTCGAATGCGAAAGCGGGTTACGTCATACGCCGTATTTTGCGTCGAGCAGTACGTTATGGCTACACTTTCCTTGGCTTCAAGGAACCCTTTATCCATACAATGGTGCCTACTTTGGTGTCGCAGATGGGCAACCAGTTCCCAGAATTGAAAAAACAGGAGGAATTGATAAGCCGCATCATCCTTGAGGAGGAACAATCCTTCCTGAGAACGCTTTCGAACGGTATTCTGAAGTTTGAGAACTACATTGCCAAAGCGATGGAGTGTGAAACGAACTGTGAAGCCTGCGAGCAGAAGGTGAAGGTGGAAAAGGTCATTGATGGTGCTTTTGCTTTTGAGTTGTTCGACACATACGGTTTCCCGATAGATTTGACCCAATTGATGGCAGGTGAGAAAGGCTGGACGGTCGATATGGATGGTTTCGCCAAGGGCTTGGCTGAACAGAAGGACCGCTCGCGTGCTGCCGCGAAAACCGAGAGCGATGACTGGGTTGAATTGCAGCCAGGTGTAGAAGAAGAGTTTATCGGATATGACGAGTTGGTTAGTGAGGTCAAGATTGTCCGCTATCGTCACGTGAGAACCAAAGACCGTGAGTTCTATCAGCTTGTGTTCGATAAGACACCGTTTTATGGAGAGGGCGGTGGACAGGTAGGTGATGTCGGAACCATCGGTGCAGGCGAAGAGGTTATTCCGATTGTTGACACCAAGAAGGAGAATAATCTGATTGTACACATTGTCACCAAGTTGCCCTCGGACCTTACAGCAACCTTCAAAGCAGAAGTGGACAAATGCCGCAGGTTTGCTATCCAATGCAATCACTCTGCAACGCATTTGCTGCACAAGGCATTGCGTAATGTTTTGGGTGGCCACGTGGAGCAGAAAGGCTCGAGTGTGGACGACCAGCGACTTCGCTTTGACTTCTCGCATTTTGCCAAACTGACAAAAGAGGAGATAAGGGAGGTTGAGAAGCAGGTTAATATTGACATTTGGCACGCTATGCCTCTCGAAGAGCATAGGGCAATGCCTATAGACGAGGCACGCAAACTTGGTGCAATGGCATTGTTTGGCGAGAAATACGGCGAGACCGTCCGTGTTGTGAAGTTTGGAGAGAGCGTTGAGTTCTGCGGAGGTACCCACACCGACAATACGGGCCATATCGGAGCGTTCCGTATTGTCAGCGAAAGTGCCATCGCTGCCGGTATGCGCCGTATTGAGGCCGTGACGGGCTCGGGTGCTGAGAAATATGTGGACGAGATGCAGGACCAGCTTGAAGAAGCCAAGACATTGCTTAAGAATCCCAAGGATCTTGCCGGTGCCATTCAGCGTCTGCAGGATGAAAACAGCGAGTTGCGTAGCCAAATTGCCGCCTTCCAGAAGGAGAAAGTTTCAGGAATATGCCGTTCGCTGGGTGATGAGCTGAAGAATAATCCCGTGCTTTCCAAAAAAGTTGACTTTGATGTTATGCAGCTTAAGGACGGTGTGATGCAGCTAAGAGCAGAGAATCCAGATATGGCGCTGGTGCTGGGCAGTGTTGTAAGCGACAAACCTCAATTGTTGATTTGCTTGGGCCAGAACCGTGTCGATGCGGGCAAGAATGCCGGCACTATTATTCGTGCAGCTGGAAAAGAAATACAAGGCGGTGGCGGCGGCCAGCCGGCATACGCTACTGCAGGAGGCAAAAATGCTGCAGGCATTGAGAAAGCCATAGAGGTCGCAGTGAAAGAAATCGAAGCATAAACCATTATGGACGATGTGTTGACAAGCGCTGAACGGCGTTATCATATTGAGTCTCTTGTGGGTGAGATACCAGCAGGAGTCGTTTACAGGGCATTCTCGCGCCATAGGGTGGGGAAGAAGATAAAAAGACGTTATTATGCTATTGTTGAGCGACGAGAGGATGTCTCCAAAAGCGATTTTAACAAACAGGCGCTTCAGGCAATGATAAAAGGATATAGCCCTGACTTCTTTGATATTGACGACATCAGCCAAAATGGTAAAGACTATTATGTGTATTCCAAATATAAAAGACGTTCATCCACTCCCAGTCGCTGGGCATCATTGCAGAATCACGGATACCTAATGCTCCTTTTGGCCGCTTTGATATTCATATTGATGATTGTGAAGTTCTTCCAAAGTCCTTCAAGCACCCAAGAAGTAAATGCTGGTACTAATACAGAATTGGTGGTAAATAAAAATTAGAATTATGGTAGACAAGAGTTATTGTATGAGCTCATATCTTTCGCTGAGATACGTGGAAGATGAAAACAAGCAGTTTTTTGAAGGTTTAAAACATCAGGTTTACCGACAGCAACCCGACAATAGAAAAGTGCTCGTCTCAGATGCTCACGACATTGATATTGCTCTCCGCAATGTTTTCAGATGCGTCGCTAATGAGAAGTTGGGGATGTTGCTGTCTGGCGGTATGGATAGTTCAATACTCGCTTCGTATATGCCCGAAGGAGCCGATGCCTATACGTTCAGATTTCTTGGTGGAAAATTTCAGAACGACGAATTGCGACGTGCAGAGTACTATGCCAACTATTACCACCTAAATCTGCATTATGTTGACATAAACTGGGACACTGTTGACCAGAATGTCGATAAAATTATGGCTCATAAAGGTGCTCCGGTTCATTCAATAGAACCTCAACTCTATGCTGCTGCATTACAAGCAAAGCAAGATGGTGTTGAAATGCTTGTGATTGGAGACGCAGCAGATTATGTGTTTGGCGGTATGGACGGACTTCTGTCCCGAAACTGGAGCTATGACCAATATGTAAAGCGAATCATATATGTAGATCCTGCAGAAGTCCTGAAAGAACCTGCAAGTATGGATTACCTTTTTGAACGTTATCGTTTGGGAAAACACAGCATTGACTTCCTTCGTTTCTACAACGAGGTGGTGACAGACGAGAGCTATGCCTCTTATGAGAATGCATTTGAAACAGCCCAGATGGATTTTATAGATCCATATGAGTTGCTTAAAATGTCACATCCTCTTGATCTTGGGAAAATACGTAATGGAGATACCAAGTATTTGATACGCGACCTTTTCAGGATGAAATATCCTGAAACCGCCGTTCCCATCAAACAACCTATGCCAAGACCTGTAGATCAATATTTCGAGAACTGGAGCGGCCCAAAACGCAAAGAGTTCAGAGATAATCTTGATATACATAAATATACTGGCAATCAGAAATGGCTGCTCTATTGCTTGGAGCGTTTTTTGAACAACTACGACAATCAATAATATAATGACGGTATGGTTGATAAAGATTTTTGCTTAAGCTCATATATCGCATTCCGTTATATTTGGAAAGACGGAAAGGATTTTGTAGAAGGATTCCAACACAAGAATTTCGTTCCTTTGGCTGTCAAAGACAGGCTTCCGGTAAGGACTTCCGAAGATATAGACAAAGAAATACAAAAACAGTTTGACGAGTTGTACGCAAAGTTTGACAATATCGGCATTTTGCTTTCCGGCGGAATGGATAGCGCCAACCTTGCGGCATACTTGAAGCCCGGAAGTCACGCATATACATTTACCTCCACTTCCGGTGTGTTTGAACTTGATGTGGAAAGAGCAAAATCGTATTGCAAGAAATTCAATCTGATTCACCACCTGATAGACATCACAATGGAGGATTATGAAAAATACACTCCTATAGTGATGCAGCATAAGTTTGCCCCAGTTCATTCCATCGAGCCTCAGATTTTCAAGGCTGCCATACAGGGCAAAGCCGATGGAGTGCAACTGATGATTGTCGGCGAAAGTGCTGATTTGATATTTGGGGGTATGGACAAACTTATTACTCCCGAATGGACCTTTGATGCCTTCGCTAAACGCTACACATTCCTTGAGCCGTCTTTGGTGTTGGCAAATCCTGTTGATCAGTCGGAATTGTTCGAACGTTATCGTACAGGAGAAACGACGATTGACTATATGCGTTTTATGGATGAGGTGTTCTCAATCGAAAGCAGTGGCTCTTATTTGAATGCCTTTGGCGCGGCTTGGATGCCATATTATGACCCATATGCCAAACTTATAATGGCCGATCCTTTGGATATGAACAGGGTACGCAACGGCGAGCCGAAATATTTGGTTCGTGGCCTTTATGCGTTAAAGTATCCGGAACTTGAGATCCCGTTCAAGATACCTATGCCTCGCCCGGTAGACTCTGTATTCAAAAATTGGGAAGGACCAAGGCGCAGCGAGTTCCGCAAAGACATTCCGATGTCCTCTCTGACAGGAAACCAGAAGTGGCAGCTCTGGTGTGCGGAGCAGTTCCTCAACACTTTGCCGTAGTATGAGTATATTTAAAATAATAGAGGCGGGCCGAAGGCCCGCCTCTATTTATGTATTGTTATACGATTCTTACTTTTCGCTCTTGATGCGCATTCTGTAGAACGAACGGAATACGAAGACAAGGGCAATCAGGATAAATGCTATGCCGAAGTAAGGAGCAATGGCTTGGAAGTTGGGAGCGATAGCGATTTCCATAGCAAGTACGCCGAAAAGGGTGGTGAACTTGATGATGGGGTTCAGGGCCACAGAACTTGTGTCCTTGAAGGGGTCGCCAACGGTGTCGCCTACAACGCTTGCATCGTGCAGCGCCGTACCTTTGGCCTTGAGGTCGACCTCAACAACCTTCTTGGCATTGTCCCAAGCACCGCCGGCGTTAGCCATAAATACAGCTTGGAAGAGGCCGAAGACAGCGATTGAAATCAGATAGCTTACAAAGAGGCAAACGGCATTCTCGCCACCGATGCTGGCAGGCGATGAGATGCAGGCAAAGCCAAGAGCGAAGCAGAAGATGGCGATAAAGATATTAATCATACCCTTCTGTGCGTAGTTGGTGCAGATCTTCACAACTTCCTGCGACTTCTCAGTGTCAGCCTTCTTGGGCGCGTTGGGGTCAAGCTTGATATTGTTCTTGATGAACTCTACGGCGCGGTTGGCACCAGTGGTGACAGCCTGCATCGAGGCACCGGTAAACCAGAAGATAACACAGCCACCAAGTATAAAGCCAAGAATACTGTAGGGGTTGAGCAGGTTGAGGATGGTCGAAGGTTCGATGCCCAGTGCCTTCTGTATCATAAGGATAAGCGAGAAAATCATAGTGGTTGCTCCGACAACGGCAGTACCGATAAGAACCGGCTTTGCTGTAGCCTTGAAGGTGTTGCCAGCGCCGTCGTTAGCCTCGAGATAATACTTGGCTTTCTCAAAATCAGGAGTGAAGCCGAATTCGCTCTCAACCTCTTTGGTAGTCTTTTCAATGTCGTCCTCGATGAGCGACAGCTCGTATACCGATTGTGCATTGTCGGTTACAGGACCGTAGCTGTCCACAGCGATGGTGACAGGACCCATACCAAGCATACCGAAAGCAACAAGGCCAAACGAGAAGATTGTGAAGAACGGTCCAAATACAGGCTCAATGCCAAAGCCGGTAGCGGCCATATAAGCAATGAGCATCAGCACGAAGAACACAATGCCCGTCCAGAAAGCACCGAAGTTACCGGCAACAAGACCCGACAGGATGTTCAGCGAAGCACCGCCCTGGTCGGAAGCCTTGACTACCTCACCGACGTGCTTCGAAGTGGGGGAGGTGAAAATCTTTGTAAACTCAGGAATCAGGGCTGCGCCAAGTGTGCCGCAGCTGATGATGATTGAGAGTGCGAGCCACAGATTGTCTACAATCGTCACGTCTCTGAGGATGAAATAGCTAGCCAGGAAAGTACCGCAGATGGAAAGTATAGAAGTGATCCAAACCAGCGAGGTCAGAGGCTTCTCAAAGTTGATGTCGTCAGCCTTTGCATAGCGTGCCTTGGCGATAGCGCCGTTGATATAGTAGGCGAGAACAGAAGCGATGATACCAAGAATACGCATTACGAAGATCCAAACCAGCAGTTTGACCTGAATGGCAGGGTCGGGAACGGCAAGAAGGATAAACGAAACAAGAGCGACGCCAGTAACACCGTAGGTCTCGAAACCGTCGGCGGTGGGTCCGATGCTGTCGCCGGCATTGTCACCGGTGCAGTCGGCGATGACGCCAGGGTTGCGCGGGTCATCCTCGCCAATCTTGAAGACAACCTTCATAAGGTCACTTCCGATGTCGGCAATCTTGGTGAAGATACCGCCGGCAATACGCAGGGCCGAAGCACCAAGCGATTCGCCGATGGCAAAGCCCATAAAGCACGAGCCGGCCAGGTCGCCGGGCATACAAAGCAGGATGACAAGCATCAGCACCAGTTCAACGCAAATCAGCACAATACCAATGCTCATACCTGCGCGCAGAGGAATGTTGAGCAGGTCGAGCGGACGGCGGCGCAGCGAGGCAAAAGCCATACGAGCATTGGCAAGCGTGTTCATACGCACGCCAAACCAAGCCACACCGTAGCTGCCAAGTATACCAATGATTGTCCAAGCCAGCACCAGCAGTACGCCGCCGGCCTTCATATCGCTCAGCACACCGAAATACAGTGCAATGGCAGCGCCGATGAAGAGGAAGAGAACAATCAGGAATTTACCCTGCTGTTTCAGATAAGTGGAACAGGTTTTGAAAATGACATTGCCTATTTCAAGCATCGACTTGTGGGCTTTCAACTTGCGAACCTTGCTGAATTGCCAGAATCCAAACAAAAGGCCGAGAGCCACAATCAAAAATCCCCAATAAAGAATCTTTGTGTCGGGACTCGAGCTGAAACCCTCAGGCATCTTCAAATCAGCCTCGCTCGCGAAGCTCAACGCTGGCAGAGCGATTGCAGAAAGTGTTGCGAAAAATTTCTTCATAGATTATTGTTGTTTAGTTTGTAATTATTTATTTCTTTATTAGTATTCGGTCAGTGTGCCCCAGATATCGTAACGTCAATCGTTCCGTTTTGTCTACCTTGGTGCATTTACCTCCCTGCATTTAATGGGTATGGCACGCTTCCGCTATTGTACAAGTATCAGGATGTCATTCTGTTGCCCTTTTACTACGCCGGCCTTTATCTCAAAGCTTTTCTCCTCCTGTCCTTCTGCCTGCAGGCGAATCATTCCTGCCGCCAGGCTTGAAATGATGGGGGCGTGGTTCTCGAGCAGCTCGAAGAGTCCGCCGGTTCCGGGCAGCTGAATCAGCGTTGCCGGACCGTCATACAGAGTGGAATCGGGTTTAATAATCTTGACGTTCATAAACTAAGGTATTGTTACGTCATTTTGTTTCGGCCAGAATCTTCTCGCCTTTCTCAATAGCCTCTTCAATGGTGCCAACAAGCAGGAAAGCCTGTTCGGGCAGATAGTCGACATCGCCGTTCAGAATCATATTGAAGCCCTTGATAGTGTCGTCGATATTCACGAATTTGCCTTGCAAACCGGTGAAAGCCTCAGCCACAAAGAACGGCTGAGAGAGGAAACGCTGCACGCGGCGGGCGCGGCTCACAACCAGTTTGTCTGCCTCGCCGAGCTCCTCCATACCGAGGATGGCAATGATATCCTGCAGCTCGTTGTAGCGCTGCAGTATCTGCTTGACTTTCTGGGCAGTGTTGTAGTGCTCTTCGCCAACTACGTCGGGCGAAAGGATGCGGCTCGTCGAGTCGAGCGGGTCGACGGCAGGGTAGATGCCAAGCTCGGAAATCTTACGGCTCAGCACCGTTTGTGCATCGAGGTGGGCAAAAGTCGTTGCCGGAGCGGGGTCGGTCAAGTCGTCGGCAGGCACATACACAGCCTGGACCGAGGTGATAGAACCGCGTTTCGTCGAGGTGATGCGCTCCTGCATCATACCCATCTCCGTGGCCAGCGTGGGCTGGTAACCCACAGCCGACGGCATACGGCCCAGCAGTGCCGACACTTCCGAACCGGCCTGCGTGAAACGGAAAATGTTGTCGATAAAGAGCAGGATGTCGCGACCGCCGGTCTTCTCGTCACCGTCGCGGTAGTACTCGGCCAGCGTCAGGCCTGACAGAGCCACACGTGCACGCGCACCGGGCGTTTCGTTCATCTGACCGAACACCATCGTGCACTTCGAGTCGCGCACAGCCTCTTTGTCCACCTTCGAAAGGTCCCAGCTTCCTTCTTCCATACTTTTCAGGAACTCGTCGCCATACTTGATGACGCCGGCCTCGATCATCTCTCGAAGCAGGTCGTTACCCTCGCGGGTGCGCTCACCTACACCGGTGAACACCGACATACCACTGTATTTCTTGGCAATGTTGTTGATAAGCTCCTGGATAAGAACCGTTTTGCCAACGCCGGCACCGCCAAACAGACCGATCTTACCACCCTTGAGGAAGGGCTGGATAAGGTCGATGACCTTGATGCCGGTATAGAGGATTTCCTGCGTGGTCGACAAGTTCTCGAACTTGGGTGGCTCGCGGTGTATGCCATATTTCTTGTCGCATTCGGGTGCGGGCATACCGTCGATGGCCTCGCCGATAACGTTGAACAGGCGTCCGTTGATATTCTCTCCAACGGGCATCGAGATGGGGCCGCCAAGCGACAGCACTTCCATTCCGCGCTGCAAGCCGTCGGTGCTGTCCATAGCAATGGTTCGCATCGTGTTCTCTCCAATATCCTGCTGGCACTCAAGTATTACCGTCGTGCCATCGGGACGTTTCACGCTCAATGCATCGTAAATGTCTGGAAGTTTTACATCGTCATCGAATGTCACATCAATAACCGCACCAATAATCTGCGATATTCTACCTTTACAATTAGATTCCATATTTGTTTATAATAATATCATTTTTAGTTTCTTACTACAATTGCCACCTCTCGTCCGCAGGACGTGTGGCATCGATAAAAACGGATGCAAATTTACAACAATTCTTATAATTATTAAACCCTTTTTATGAAAAAAATATTCACAATTCGGGTTATTTGCTGACTCATAATATCTTATATATTTTTCCGGGCAGACATCTGCATAGGTTTTTAAGCTCCAAACTAAGCAGTGCAGCGGCTATTTTGGGCATTGCAAGGTCGCAAAAATCGGGTATTTCATCCATTGCTATGTCTTGGTGGGCGGCAAGCACATCGTATACCGCCTGTTCGTCAGCGTTAAGTTTCGGAAACAGAGTGGTTTGCTTACCTGCCTGCTTTGTTTTGCGTTCCCATCCCATATTGAGCATCAAGTCGTCGGCGTCGCGAATCAGCATCGCTTTGCAGGCGGCGATGATGGCGTTGCATCCCTCCGAGTTCTTGTCGCCGATGCGCCCTGGGAAGGCAAACAAGTCGCGATTGTAACTATTTGCTATGTTGGCTGTTATGAGCGCACCGCCTTTTCGCGATGCCTCCACAACGATGGTTGCGTCTGAAAGTGCTGCTATTATGCGGTTGCGGGCGGGGAAGAGGCCGGGCTTCATCGGTATGTCGGTGCGTATCTCGGTGAGCAACGAGCCTCCGCAGGCAAGCATCTGCTTGGCCAGATTGCGGTTCTGTGGCGGATAGAGGCGGTTCAGGCCGTGGGCCAGCACGCCTACGGTGGGTAGGCCGCACTCGATGGCCGCCGAGTGCGAAGCGGCATCGATGCCTATGGCCAATCCGCTGACAATGGTGATGCCCTCGCCGCGAAGGTCGGTTACAAGCTTGTGCGTCAGGTCGATACCCTGCACGGTGGCTTTGCGTGTACCCACCACGCTCACAGCGCGCTCGGGGTTGAGGTCGGCGTTGCCAAGAGTGTAGATGACGATGGGCGAGTCGACGCAGCCGGGCAGATTGAGCCGCTGCGGGAAATCGGCCTCTTTATAGTATAACACCCTGATTTTGTTCTTCTCAACGAACTTCAGCTCCTTCTCGACGGCATTGAAGACGCTCTTCTCTTTGATAGCTTTGACAATATCGGCGCGCTGGCCGAAAATATGCCTCAATTCGCTCCCCGACATATTGAACAGCGCCTCGGCCGAATCGACAATCTCCAGCAACTGACGTGCCGAACGGCACCCGATGCCCGGCAGCATCGTCAGCGCAATCTCGTTAAAATGGTCGCTCATCTTGCTTTGTGTGGTGTTTTGTATTGTTACACAGGTTTATGATTTGTTTTTCCGCCAAACTCTCGCCGCACATTCTCCATATCAACTCCGGTCGTTGTACAATATATGTACAATACTTGTACAATATTTGTACGTTTACAATTGTACATATATTGTACAAGTATTGTACATATATTGTACACCGGAGTTGGTACGGCGAAAAACCGGTTTTGGCAGGTCGGAAAACTCTCTTGTTTCGGACTGCAAATATACGTTTTTTTTGAAAAACTATGTTTTTTCAGGCTGAAATCAATCGTCGGGCGGTGCCAGTAAGCCCTGAATGGTGTTTGTAATTGTTTGATTTGTCGCAATGTGTGTGCTGTTGCAAAATAGGGGATGGCCGATTCGGGAAAAAGTCGTATCTTTGCATTTTATTTATATTTTTGAAGAATGGATGTAATTATTGGAGCCGGAATTTCCGGATTGAGCTATGCCGCCGCCACGCCGAACGACTATCTGGTCGTTGAGGCCGACGGCGAGATTGGAGGCTATTGCAAGACTATATACCAGGACGGTTTCATTTGGGACTATTCGGGCCATTTCTTCCACTTCCAGCATCCTGAACTGAGGGACTATGTGATGCAGCAAATAGCAGAGGACGAGATGCTTACCGTTGCAAAGCATACGCAAATCCTTTATGGCGACAGGCATATAGACTTCCCCTTCCAGATGAACATTCATCAGTTGCCGCAGGAGGAGTTTATCGATTGCCTCTACGACCTGTTCACTGCCGAGCAGAAGACAGACTTCGGCTCGTTCAAGGATATGATTTACACTAAGTTCGGCAAGTCTATTTCCGAAAAGTTCCTGATTCCCTACAATACCAAGCTCTATGCCACCGACCTTGACCGCCTGGATGTGGACGCTATGGGGCGCTTTTTCCCGTATGCCGACAAGGAGCAGATCGTCAAGAACTTCCGTCACCCTGAGGGTCATTCCTACAACGCATCGTTCCTCTATCCCAAGGCAGGATGTGTGCGCATTGTTAATTCGGTGGCGTCCAATGTAGATGCTGAAAGAATAAGTTTAAATGAGCGTATGCTGTCGATTGATACAGAGAATCATAATGTTGTAACAAGCAAGCGTGCATTGCATTATGACAATCTGATTTCGACCATTCCTTTCCCAAAACTGCTTGATGCCTGTTCGATGGACTATGACCGCTCGGTCTACTCGTGGAACAAGGTGCTTGTCTTTAACCTGGGCTTCGATTCGAAGGGGCCTGAAAAGGTCAATAGCTGGCTCTATGTCCCCGAAAGCAAATATGTGTTCTATCGCGTTGGTTTCTATGACAATATACTTGGACAAGACCGCACGTCGCTCTATGTGGAAATCGGTTTTGGCAAGGATGAGGAGGTGGGCGACATCGACGCACTGCTGAAGCGCACGCTGAATGACCTTCAAGCAGCTGGAATTGTCACTTCCGAGCAGAAGCTTGTGTCGCACAACTGTGTGATTATGAATCCGGCATACGTTCACATAACGCAACGTTCTGAGGCCGACAAGAAGGTGCAGATGAAGCGTTTGGCCGAGAAAAACATCTATTCGATAGGGCGCTACGGCGAATGGAAATACTGCTCGCTCGAGGATAATATGTATGATGCCTTTATGCTTTCCAAATCTATACAAAACTCTAAATGACAATTAACTACCAGTATAATAGTCTGACGTTTCTGCCGGATGGCACTGTGGCTTGCGGCGCTACTATGCTGCCTCGCGGAACGGACGTGGGAGAGTGCCTGCGGCAACTTGTGGAGGGCCAGGGCGTCTTTGCCGTGTGCGGCGTCGATGCCCGTCAACTTGTGCGTTTTTTGCACGAGAACTATATTTTTATCAAAGCGGCCGGTGGTGTTGTGGAGCGGCCCGACGGCAAGCGGCTGCTGATGATTCGCAACGACAGGGCCGATCTGCCCAAAGGCAAGGTGGAAGCAGGGGAGACTCTGGCGCAGGCAGCATTGCGCGAGACGCAGGAGGAGACGGGCTTGTCGGACATCCGCCGTGGCACGCTGCTGCTGAAGACCTATCATATCTATGACCTTTATGGCGGCTGGCATTTCAAACAAACGTCCTGGTATGCAATGCAACTGCTTGACGAACAGCCCCTCGTGCCACAAACCGAGGAGGGAATTACGTCGCTTGAGTGGTGCGATGCTGCCGAGTGGCGCGCCAAACTTTTGCATAGCTATGCCACAATGCGAATCATAACAAGTCAAGTGCCTGACACAAGGCTATTTAACAGCATTAGTTAATAAGTTTTTTCTCTGTTTTACTTCAATTTTAACAAAAAGTTGTACTTTTGCAACTTAAAATTAACATTCAGAATAGTAAGAAAATGAACGAAACTGCCGAACAAACAAGCTCTTTCCTATTGCAGGTGAAGGCTGTGAAACTGAACAACGAGAATCCTTTTACTTGGGCTTCGGGCCGCAAGTCGCCTATCTATTGCGACAATCGCGTGACGCTCTCTTATCCTGAGATCAGAACTTTCATCCGTCAGCGTTTTGTCGACATTATCAATGAGTATTATGGCGATGTCGATGTCATTGCCGGTGTTGCCACGGGCGGCATCGCTCAGGGTGCCCTGGTGGCTCAGGAACTCGGCAAACCGTTCGTCTATGTTCGCTCGGAAGAGAAGAAGCACGGTTTGACCAATCAGATTGAAGGTGAAATACATAGCGGCCAGACGGTTGTGGTGGTTGAAGACCTTGTTTCGACTGGCAAGAGTTCGTTGATAGCTGTCCACGCTTTGCGCGACAAAGGATGCATCGTCAAGGGTATGGTGGCCATATTCACCTATGGTCTTGAGGTCGCTGCCAAGAATTTTGCCGAGGCCAATGTCGAGCTGCATACTCTGACAAACTATGACACTCTGGTAAAGGTGGCTTGCGAACAGGACTACGTCCGCGACCACGACCTTGAGTCGTTGAAGACCTGGCGCGAGAATCCTGAACTCTGGTCAGAGCAGCATAGTTAATAAAATCCATACAATCACTCAAGTTATGACAGCAGAATCAAAGAGGGTCACTGCTCAATGCGGTGCCGAAAGACTATATAATTTCGCTTGCGATTTCAGCAATTTCCAACGGCTGCTGCCTCCGCAGGTGGAGGGCTTCCAGACCGACGGCAATACCTGTTCGTTCAAAGTCGCCGGTTTTATGCAGCTGACACTGCAGTATGCCGAGCGCACACCATACAGTACGGTGGCTATATCGCCGGCTGCAGGTAGCGGCTCGCCGATACCGTTTCGTTTCGTTATGAATATCAGCCCGATGAGCGACAATGAATGCGAAGTCGTTGTCCGTGCCGAGGTTGAGGGCGGCAACCCAATGATGACTATGATGCTGAAACCCAAACTGCGTCCCGCACTCGACAAGATAGCAGAGCAGATTCAGTATTATTCGGCCGGCTTGTAGTTTTCGATTTTTCATTTTCTGAATAAGAACAGATGGCACTACGGTGCCATCTTTTTTTATAGTTTACTATTATATTTAATTTTTATTCGTATATTTGCAAGTTGACATTGTTATTTACAAATCTGAGTAAGAATATGAAACATAGATTTTTACTTTGTTCTTTATTGTGTTTTTGCGGTCTTGCCGGGGCGCAAAACGTGACGAATGTGTCCTTTGTGCGCAACGATAAGGAGGTGACAATTACCTACGACCTCAGTAAAGATGCCGACATTCGCGTATGTGCATCGATTGACGGAGGCCGCTATTATGGCGACTACATCGAGAATATGGGTGGCGACATAGGCAAGGGTATAAAAGCCGGCAAGGGCAAGCAGATCATTGTCTACGACCTGCCCGACCTGCGCTTTCTGCCATACGAGCCTGATTCGACCGGTTTCAATGCCTCCGACACGCTTATCCGTTTCTCGGTGGAGATTGACGACGGCTCGGTGGACATCAAGGTCAATAATATGAAGTTCCGTATGATGCCGGTTCCCGGTGGCACTTTCAATATGGGTTGCACCCGTCCGGGTGCTGCCAAGCACAACTATGAGGCTGAATTCCCTGTGCATAAGGTGACTGTAGATACGTTCTATATGGGTAAATTCGAAGTGACCCAGCGCTTATGGAAGGAGGTGATGAACGACAACCCGAGCCGTTGGACATACAATGACAGCCTGCCCGTGGAACAGGTGTCGTGGAATGACGTTCAGATGTTTATCGCTCGGTTGTCGCAGATGACGGGCTATCGTTTCCGTCTGCCCACCGAGGCGGAATGGGAGTTTGCTGCTCGTGGCGGCAATCTCTCAAAGAACCACGTGTTCCCCGGTGTAGATGGCGATCCGGGTTCGGTTGCCTGGTATGGTATGAACTCGGGCAATATCACCCATCCTGTGGGCCGCAAGAAAGCCAATGAACTTGGCCTCCACGATATGGCTGGCAATGTTTGGGAGTGGTGCTCTGACTGGTACGAGGCGTACAGCGCTGAGCCACAGACCAATCCGCGCGGTCCCCGACACGGAGAGAGCCGCATACTGCGTGGCGGATGCCTCAACAGTCCGTCGTGGGGCTGTACGGTGAGCGACCGCAGTTGGTATCAGCCCGACTATGGATATGGCTTCCACGGCTTCCGCCTTGTTCTGGATTCGGTGGAGGAGCCTGAAGAAGAGTAGGTCGGTTGCTGTATTGCTCAAAAGAAACGCTTTAATTGTCCAATAAAAACATTTTCAACTTTCAAACCCTTAACCAATGATTACAGTACACGACAAGCAGTTTGAGCTTTATATGACGGAGGCTGAAATCCAGCAGGATGTGAATCGCGTCGCAGCAGAGATTTCGCGTGACCTTAAAGATAAGAACCCGCTTTTCTGTCCGACCCTTACGGGTGCTTTTATGTTTATGACCGACTTGGCAAGGGCACTGGACTTTGACGCGGAGACCTACTTTGTGAAATACAGCTCGTATAGCGGTATGAGCAGCACCGGCAAGGTTAAGTCGGAACTGCCTTTCCCGCAGAAGTGCAAGGGCCGTCACGTGGTCATAGTTGAGGATATTGTCGATACGGGTATCACTATGGAAGCTATGCTTGAGGAGCTGCGCAAGATGGAGCCTGCTGGCATTTATATTGCATCGTTCCTGTTTAAGCCCAATAGTTTTAAGAAGAACTTTAAGGTTGACTATATAGGTCGTTCAATACCAAATGATTTTATTTTGGGCTACGGCTTGGATTATGACAATTTCGGTAGATTCTACCGCGATATTTATGTTGTTTCCCAATGAAAAAATATAGAAGATTTTTCTTTGTCTTGGGTATTGTCGGCGTGTGCTCGCTGATGTTTTCCTGTAAGGAGGAGCCCAAGTTCGATATCGACTTGATTGTTGGCAAATGGGTGTCGGGCACCGAATATTGGCGTTACGACACTGATGGAACCGGCGTTACGTGGGACGAAGCTGACGATGTCCACGAGGATGAAGCACAGGCGTTCAAATGGGAATTCGACCCTGAGAGCAACCGCTTGAACCATATCCACTGGATGGAAATGACGCAGGAATGGACGCTTCCCAAGAGTTACACACTTAAGGCTTTGGACGACAATAAGCTGTCGTACAAAGACCGTTTTGATTCCACTTACACTTTCAACAGGGTATTATAATGGCAGAGGAATTGAATAATACGATAGGCGAAAAGACCAAGAAAGAGAAGCGAAAAATGAAAAAGGGTTGGAAGATAACCCTTATTTCGTTGTGTTCGCTTTTAGGACTCGTTGTTGTTGTGGCAGTTGTGGCCCTTTGGTTAGTGCTTACCCCTGCACGGCTGACATCGATAGTCAACAAACTTTCAGACAAGTTTATCCTTTGTGAAAGCAACTTTGAGGATGTTGATTTGACCCTGTTCAAGACTTTCCCTTATGTTGGATTGAACGTTGAAGGAGTGACGCTTATCAATCCGATGGACGGAGCGTCAAACGACACATTGGCCAATATTTCGTCGGTAGGTGTGGGCATTAATCTGCGCGAATACCTGAAGAACAAGAACATTGAGGTGACAAAGTTGGTTCTCGACGGCGTCGATGCCAACCTATATACCAATGAAGAAGGTAAGACGAATTTTGACATTTTCCCGTCTTCCGATGATTTGGACACAACTCCGTCCAAACCTTTTGAAATGCCAGAACTTGTGTCACTGAAATGTGTAAAGGTCAAACGTCTAAATGCTTCATATATTGACGAGAAAAACAGTATTGCTGCGTTGCTTAAAGAGTTTAATCTGGCTGTTGACGGAAGCTATGAGCCTGACAAGATTGATGCCGATGTCAATCTTGGTATTGAGCATTTGGCATTTAATTTAAAAAGTGACAGCACTGCCTTGTTTGCCGATATGAGCGATATGGTTTTCAAATTGAATGGCGACACAGAAGGTGATAAGTTCGACGGCGATTTGACTCTAAAAATCAAGCAGGGCGACATTAAAATGAACGGACAGGAGTTTGTAAACAATGCCGTTAAAAACAGAAAAGGCAATCTTCTTAAAGTCGATGGCAAGTTGTCTGGCGATATGGACAGTCGTCAGATGCTGGTGGACAAGCTTGTCGCCGACTTGAAAGGCTATGAACTGTCGGTTGAAGGTGCGGTCAATCTGCCTACGGATGAGGCCCCTATGTCGATGGATTTGAAGTATAAAACCAATGACTGGGGAGTTGACGAATTGTTGGCAATGCTTCCAGCCGAGTTCACTGAATGGAAGAAAGGAATGAACCTTGACGCCGATGCTGCTTTGACAGGTACGGTGAAGGGTAATCTTACAGATACGGAGCTGCCGGCTATCACAGCCAATCTGAGCCTGAAAGACGGCAAGTTTCAAGACCGCAGTATATTGCCGTACGCTTTTACTAATATCAATGCCAACATAGGTGCTGATTTAAATCTTAACGAAAATGGCATCAGCAATGTTGAAATAACCAAAATCAGCGCCCGTACCGGTCGTAACAATATTGAGGTGGCGGGACATATCGGTGACTTGTTGGGCAAGATGAATACTGATGCTACAGTTAGAGGCGTAATTTATCTGCCTGATGCAAAGCCGATGATGCCTGACGACTTGAATATGAAGCTTGACGGTAAGGCCAATCTCAATCTCAAGGCACAGACCAATCTGGAGCAGTTGCAGAAAGGTGACTTTGCAAAGATGAAACTTACGGGAAACATTGGGTTGACGGATTTGGATGTTGAATACGATACAATTTATGCCAAGATACCGAAAGGCAATATTAAAGTCAATATGCCGAGTACTGTAAAGCGAGGCTTGTTCAAAGAATTGCTTTCAGCCACAATCACTTGTAGCGGTATCGATGCCCAATTGCCCAATAATAATATCGATGGCAAACTGGGTGAAACACGCTTGACGGCAGCCATTTCAGATGTTTTTGACACTAATCAACCTTTCAGGGTTGTCTGTGACTTTGATTTTGCATCGTTGGCAGGATCGATGGATTCGATAAAGGCAACAGTGACAAGTCCTAAGGGCACTTTTGCAATGGTCCCAGTCTCGAAGCAGAGCGACAAAGTTAAGTACAATATTGATTTTGTCAGTAGTGCTATGCATTGTGAGCTGGATGACAGTACCACGGTTGACCTTGCGGGTCTCACCATTAAAGGTGGCGCAAACTACGACCCGTCCAAGCCTAATACTTTGCAACAATGGTCGCCAAATCTGGATGTCGATTTCAAACGCGGATATATTGATTTAGAGCAGTTTGATTATATTGTTCAGATTCCCGACATTAAGTTCAACTATAAACCGGAGCGTTGCGAGATTGCAAGCGCCAACGTTGTTTTCGGTAACTCTGACTTTTATTTGACCGGCGCTGTGACTGGGCTTGAAAAATGGCTCAGTCACGAAGATATGCTTAAAGGCGATCTGTATTTCACCTCAAACTACACGAATGTGGATGATTTGATGGAGGCATTCAGTGGTCTGGGTACCGATGCGGATACCCTTGAGGCTCAGCGCAAAGAAGACAATGTCGACACTTCGGCCCATCCTTTCATTGTGCCTCGCGATGTGGATTTTACGCTGCACACGCGTATCAAAGAGGCTACCGCTTTCGACAACGACTTGCGTGAGGTTGCAGGCGACGTGCAGATCAGGGACGGCGTGGCTGTTCTGAATCAAGTGGGCTTTGTCTGTAAAGCGGCAAGAATGCAGCTTACGGGATTGTACCGCACTCCACGCTTCAATCACCTTTTTGTCGGAATGGATTTCCACCTGCTCGACATTAATATTCAAGAGCTTATAGAGATGATTCCGTATATCGACACACTTGTTCCTTTGTTGAACGATTTGGAGGGCAATGCCGACTTCCATCTGTGTGCCGAGACATATTTAAATGCCTTCTATCAGCCTAAGATGAGTACTCTCAGAGGTGCTTCGGCATTGACGGGACAGAATCTCGTAGTGCTTGACAACAAGGATATTGACAAGATTGCTAAGCTGTTGCAGTTGAAGTCGTGGCGAGAAGACGACTCCAAGATACACGTTGACAGTCTTGATGTGGCTATGACAGTATTCCGAAAAGAGCTTGAGGTCTATCCGTTCCTGCTATCATTGCACAAATATCAGATTGTCGCGGAGGGACGCCACGATTTGAACAATAACTATGATTATCACGTTGAAATAGTGCAGAGTCCATTGCCTGTGCGACTGGCAGTTGACGTATTGGGAACGATGCCTAAATTGAATTTCTCGGTGTCACCCAAATTGCGTTACAAAAACCTTTACAGGCCTGCACGTCGCAACGATGTAGACAAAGAAACATTGAGGCTTAAAGAGATGATACGCAAGGCACTTGAGGCCAATGTTAAACAGGAGACTCGCGATTACCAAGGACTTGGAGAAGAATAAAACAAAACGAAAATGATTAAAGTATCAGTCATATTGCCCGTATATGGCGTGTCGGAATATATAGAGAAATGTGCGCAGTCGCTGCTCAACCAGACACTGCAGGAGATGGAGTTCATCTTTGTCGACGACCACGGCCCCGACAATAGCATTGAGTTGGTGCAGAAGATGATTGCCGACCATCCGCGTAAACAGCAGTTCGTGTTCCTAAAACCGGAGCACAATCTGGGTGCAGGTATGGCTCGAACCTATGCAATTCCTAAAGCACAGGGCGAATACATAGCTTTTGTGGACAGCGACGACTGGATTGAACCTGATATGTTTGAGCTGCTTTATAATGAGGCTAAGCGTCAGGGTGGGGTAGACTTGTGCTGCTGTCAAATCCTTAAGGATTTCACTGACGGACAGCCCTCTGAGGTTGTCAAGAATCCTGATATTCCATCTGGCATTATGTCTGCCGAGACAAAGAGATACTTCTTGACTCATTATGTCTCGCTCTTCTCGACCTTTATCTACAAACGCGAGATGATTGTCGACAACGATATCCATTTCCCCGAATCGCGCAGCGCCGACGACAGTTTCTTTATTACCAGTGCTCTCGTCTTTGCAAACTCAATGTCGCGTGTTGACAGGCCTTTGTATCACTACATACTTCGCCCAGGGTCGGTTACAACTACCAAGGATAGCACTAAATATCAAAAGCGATTGGCGACATTCAGTTCTTTGATGTCGTATCTGAAATCGAAAGGTGTATATGAGGCCAACAAGAATGAGATTGACTTCATATACCTTAAGAAAGGATATCTTTCGTCGGTGTTCAACTATATCCATAACTCGCTTGAGCCGCGAAAAGCCACAATAGAGGAAATTCGCAACGAGATGATGCGATATATTCCTGATTACAAGCGTAATCCATATTTCAAAAAACGCATCAGCCTACGACTGCTCGACTGGATGATACACAACTGCACTTGGTTGGCACTGAAAATCATACCTATTTATATCAAAAAAACTAATCAGGTAGTATGAAAGAACTCGCAATGCACGTCTATGACTTGATGGAGAACTCTACGGCCGCTAACTCCACCGAAGTCAAATTGACAATTCGTGACAGTCTCAAAGACAACATATATGCCTTCACCATTGAAGACAACGGCAAAGGAATGACACCGGAGTTTATGGCCAAAGTGACAGACCCTTATACCACATCACGCACCACGCGTAAAGTTGGCCTTGGCCTTCCGCTTATCAAGATGAATACCGAAAACTGCGGCGGCGGAATGAAACTGCAGAGCGAAGTAGGCAAAGGTACGCGTCTTGACTTCTGGTTTCAACACAACCACTGGGATCGCCCACCGATGGGTGATATTGCAGGCACTATTGTTATGCTATGCGCCGCCCACGAGGATATTCATATCATTTATAAGCACATAACCGATGAGGGCGAATTCGTATTCGATACCGACGAGATTCACGAAGCCCTTGACGGTATGTCGATGAACGATGTAAAGGTTATGGGGTGGCTAAAAGATATGGTGCAGGAAAATCTCGAAGCTATACATTACAACAACTGACACACAAGTGTTTTAGTTGTTGTTTTCGCCCTTGTCAAAAACAAATCACTTTAGCGTAGTTACCGCTTTTTTAGTCCATAGGCTAAGGAAATTCTCGACTTTCTTGCGGTCGTATGACTTGCCCTCTTCAAGTGAGGCAGATTCTTGTATATGTATTGGCTTCCCTTCTTCGTCAAGAATTACAAAGACGGGGAAGCCAAACCTTGCGGGATTGCCAAGGTATTTCATTGCCTCGGGGTTTTTGTTGGCTTTGGAATAGTTGATGTGGACGTATACGAAATTCCTTTCAATCAAAGGGGCTATAACGCTGTCTGTTGTCGCGAAGTTGGCAAAGCGGATGCACCAGGGGCACCAGTTGCCACCTACTTGACAGAGAACATACCTTCCCGATTGCTTGGCGAGCATTGAAGCGGTTTGGATTTGAGCCATCGCATCAACCTCTTCGTTATAGTATTTCTTCTCTTGTGCCGAAACAGCGCCAATGCCTGCCAAAAGCAATAATACCAGTACAATCCTTTTCATTATATCTTTTTTAGTTTATTTCAATAAATCAACTTTAAATCTATCAACATATCAACATATCAACATATCAACATATCAACCTATCAACAAATCAACAAATCAGCACCCATAGCCATTTGGGTTCTTTTTCTGCCAGTTCCAGCTGTCGCGACACATCTCTTCGATTCCATACTGGGCTTTCCATCCCAGTTCACGCTCGGCCTTTGCTGGGTTGCTGTAGCAGGTGGCGATATCGCCAGCGCGGCGAGGTTTGATAGAGTAGGGGACCTTTACGCCGTTGACTTTCTCAAAAGCTTTCACTACATCCAGCACGCTGTATCCGTGGCCGGTGCCCAGATTGTAAATGCCAAGTCCGCATTTGCGCTCAATAGCTTTCAGCGCTGCCACGTGGCCCCGTGCAAGGTCCACTACGTGAATATAGTCGCGCACACCGGTACCGTCGGGAGTGTCGTAGTCGTTGCCGAACACACCAAGCTCAGGACGTTTGCCAATGGCAACTTGCGTCACGTAAGGCATAAGGTTGTTCGGGATGCCGTTGGGGTCTTCGCCCATAGTGCCGCTCGGATGTGCGCCGATGGGATTGAAATAACGTAGCAACACCACATTCCATTCCGGATCGGCTTTCTGCATATCCATCATAACCTGCTCCAGCATACTTTTTGTCCAACCGTAGGGGTTGGTGCACTGGCCTTTGGGACATTCCTCGGTGATGGGAATCTGTTCGGGGTCGCCATATACTGTCGCTGACGAGCTGAAAATGATATTCTTGCAATTATGTTGCCTGAGTACATCAAGCAGCGTTAGCGTGCCACCGATATTGTTCTCATAGTATTCCCACGGTTTCTCGACCGACTCGCCCACTGCCTTGAGGCCGGCAAAGTGTATGCAAGCGTCGCACGGATGTTCGTTCAGCACTCTGTCAAGTCCTTCGCGGTCACGTATATCCACATTATAGAAAGCCACTGGACGGCCTGTAATTGCCTTTACTCTTTCAAGCGAAACGGGCGACGAGTTGCTGAGGTTGTCGACAACAACCACATTGTGTCCCACCTGCTGCAATTCAACAATTGTGTGTGAACCTATGAATCCGGCACCGCCAGTAACAAGTATTTTGCTCATATTATATATTGTAATTTATAATTAATCAGTTTTTTGTAATGATTTGTTTGTATTGAAACAATATGCAAAGATACATATTAAATCAGAAACGGTGGCATTTATGACATTATAATTTGAGAAAAACATATATGTTCAGTGTTTTTTGAACCGATAATCAAAAATCTCAAAAATGAAAGAACATAATTGACGTGAACCTCGGCTTTGTTTTTAATCTGATAGACAAGAAAAGGAAAAAGGGCTTTTTTAGCCCTTTCCCGAAGTAATAAAATGAATTTGATAAGTGTTATTTGGTGTTGAATTAAAAATGGTTCGTGTTTAATGTCAACAGATCTTAATTATTGTTTATATTATAGTAAGTGTTGTAATGTTTATTTTTGTGAATATTCTTATGTTTTTCTATTAAAATTTGGCGTTTGACAATAGTTTGAATTTTGTAAAATCTTTGTTCTTTTTTGCGATTGCAAAATTACAAAAAGTCTGTCGTTGTGCTCTTTCAATGCGTAAAACGCGTTTTGCAATACGTTAAAAAAGACAAATAATACGTATATGTCGCAAATTATTAGTACTTTTGCAAAATTATGAATGCAGATTTTTTTTACATTATACTACTTTGTTTTGCATCAGGTTTTACGCTGTGTCTACTCGGTGTATATAGTATTCAGCTTCTTCGCAAGCATAGGCAATATCAATTTCGTCGAAATTTGGCCATTGCTTATTCATTGGCCGCGGTGGGCTTTTTCAATTATTTTATAATAATAGCCTGTCTTGATAAGCCGTTTTCCTATTTCATAAACACGTTGCTGATTTTGTACGACTTTTTGGTCGTAGGCGGTTATATGTATTTTATTGTCACCCTCGTTTTCCCCAACCGTTTTGGCAAATTATATTTGCTTTTGTTCGAATCGCCGTATCTTGTTGCAATGGTCTTATATGCAGTTACCAAAAGCACGAAAATATATCCGATCGAAGTCATTTACACTTTTGTTTTGTCGACATATCTGCTTGTGTGGCTGTTGCTGTCGATAAAGAAACACGACAGGATGCTTCTCGACAACTTGGGCGATATTGAGCATTTTGACCTTCGTTGGAGCGCCACACTTGTAATATTTATATATGTCGTACAGCTTGTTTATGAATTTGAATGCATTTTCCTGCCGAGTTGGGATTCGTCGGACTTAAGCAATAGTTTGTTGATTGGCGACATAATATGGTGTTTTGTAACAGTGATTTACTCCTCTGTTATCTATAGTAAAGTAACAAGACAAAAGACCTTCACCATCCAACTACAAGAAAAACACACTTTGGATGATTCAGAAAGCCAATCGCAATCGCCCGACAATTACTATAAAGTGTTGACCAATTCAGATGTAGAACTGAAAATCAAGGAAAAGAAGTATTATCTTGACTCGTCGCTGACGCTACAGAAGTTGGCAACGCAGCTCGGAACCAACCGCCAGTATCTGAGTAATTACATCAACCGCGAGAAGCAAAAGACTTTCTATGAGTATATTAACGACTTCCGCCTTGAAGAGGCCAAAAACCTGTTGGACGGATACGATGAACGGAATCCTCAATCAATGGAGAGCATAGCATCGCTTGCCGGCTTCAATTCCTATTCAACGTTTCTGCGTTCGTTTGTGAAAAAATATGACATATCTCCCTCCAAATATTTAAAAAGCAAGCAATAGAGACCGACTCTGCTCCTCACTGCATTGTCGAAACAACATACCCCAGTATTTGTCGTATCGATAAAATGACATTGTCATTTTAACGGTGCGGCAATGGCATTTTAACGGTGCAACATTGTTATTCTAACGGTGTGGCAATGTTATTTTTATGGTGCGACACACCCCGGCCTTCTTTTTTGTTCACCGCTTCGCTATCGGAACGGCCACTGGCAGTTCCTTCTCCCCTCTCCAAGAGGGGATGGCGCGGCAGCGGTCCCTTGATAATGCTTTAATAATACTTTGACTATCTGTGTGATGCGGCAGCCCATCCCCTCTTGGAGAGGGGTGGCCGAAGGCCGGGGTGTGTCGCATCGTCAAACAGCATCATCCAATGTCGTATTGCATAGTCATACAGTAACAACTAATGGCGCCTCGCGTCATTTAATAGGCTAATAACCTCTCCATTTATCAGCCTATTCTTCCCTGTTTTTTCACTTTCGAAATCGGTGAAAATGATAAACGTATTAAAATTTGTTAATATCTTTATGTATTCCATTGTAATTCAGTGATTAAAAAGAATTCTCAAGAAATTGCGTTCTCATTGAAAAATGGTCCAAAATGCCATTTTGCAACTTGTTGATTTCCATATACCAAATTCTTACCAAAGTTTACTCAAAGTTTTACCAAAGTTTAATCAAATTTCACTTCAGTAGACTTTGATAAGAATTTAACAAAAAGTCGGGTAGAATAAAACACATTCCAGACCTTAGCCAAACCTTGATGATGGGATAAAAAAACTTGATGCGTGCGTTGTTTTCTCATATTTTTTTCGTATCTTTGTATTTTGAATTGACTATGATTGATGTGTGTATTGTGTTGAGCAAGTGTGTGTTGAGTGCATTAATTATAATAGGTTCATATTAAATTAGGGTGTTATGAGACTGATTGTTACCACAACCGATTCGATAGAAGGATGTCGCATAGTCGAGTATATTGACGTTTTGCGCAGCAGTGTTGTTGTTGGCAACGACATTGCCTTGGGTGATTTATTTGGCGGAAACCGCAACTACAATAACAGGCTTAACGATATTTACGAGAAGGCGATGCAAGGTCTGAGACTCAAGGCCAGCATTGCCGGTGCAGACGCCGTTGTGGGGCTTCACACTGATTTTGAGGAGATTTTCGGCAAAGGCAAGACCCGTATGGTTGTTTCGATGGTTGGAACGGCTGTAAAACTCGACTGCCAACCAAAATGTCTGCCTGAGGATAAAAAGAACGCTTCAGTCTCGATGGACACGCTACATCGCCAGTATCTTCTTGTCTCGATGCGTAAAAAGCTGGACAACAGCGATTATTCGTTGAACGAGGATGACTGGGGCAATATTTTGAAGTATTCGCTGACCGATTTGGCGCCGCTGCTTTATAACCGCTACCTTGTCGTGTCGACCCAGACAATCAGCAATATCCCTTTGTCTGAGCGCAAACTGCTACAGGACAATTTTATACCTTTTATTCAAAGTATGGATTTTGACGAAGCGGTGGATGTTGTGTATTCCGATTTGGAAACAGCGCCCGAATGCTCGTCTGTTATCATCAGGGATTGCAATCTGTTTGCTCCGTCAAAGATTGTCGGTATGCTCGAGGCTGAACATAAGCACATTATAATTTCTTTGCTTAAGAGTGACAAGCCTATCTATACGGCCGAGGATTTGGCAGGTATGGAGAGAATTGTGGAATTTCTTGACAATCTGCCCGATACGGGCTATTATATTGAGGGTAGGGGAGGCGTCTTTTCAAAAACAGGGACTCTGCTGGTGTGTGAACGCGGACATAAGTCGGCTGTTGAACTGGGTGGGCATTGCACCGAGTTGCTTGAAGGCAGCGGCGCTGTGTGCAACCTCAACGTGAAGGGCATCACCGAGGCCGAGGTTGCAGCCATCGCCAGTTTCAAGGAGAAAGTCGAAGTTCTGAGAGCTATTCTAAATCGTGGATTATGATTTTTAAACGGATATTATCTTTAATTGTTGCTTTAATTTGTGTTATTGATTATTCTGTAGCACAGAAGAATATCGTTATACGTGGTGTGTCCGAGAACGGTGCCGGACGTCGCATCGAACTGCTTCGCTACACTGACCAGATTTCGAAGAGAGAGGTTGTGGCTGACGCGTCGACTATTGCTGATGACGGCAAGTTCGAGCTGCGCTGCTACACCAACTATCCTATGATGGTCACGATGCAGATCGAGAACTATTCTCAGTCGTTCTATGTCGAGCCGGCACGGACTTATGAGATAATTATTCCGACGTTTGACTGGAACCTTGACGAGAAGCGCAATGTGTTTCTCGCCCCTGAACCGCTGCCACTTTTGTTCCAGAACCTTCCCGCCACCGATGTCAACCTGATGATTGACAGCATTGACAGGACTATTTCGCGTTTTATCAGCGATAACAGTTTCTATTTTGACCAGAAATTCAAACCGTCACGTTATTATTTCGACAGCCTTCAGTTTATAGTAAACGGCCTTTTCCCCAAGTGTGATAATGACTTCGTGAACCGCTATAAGGTCTATCAGCTTGCGTCGCTGAAGTACGATATGAAGTTTGAGGGACGCAAGACTCTGATAGAGAAGTATATCAAGAACCAGCCAATACTTTATTACGACGAGAATTATATGTCGCTGTTTGCTACGCTTTATGCCAACAGCATTTCGAAAGGGACCAAAGATATTTCGGTTTATCAGTTGTCGCATTGGATCTATAATCTTGATTTGGATACATATATAGATTCTATCGGTATGGATCCGCTGCTCAGGCACGAGCAGGTTCGCGAGTTGGCGGCGTTGCAGGCCTTGCAGGAGTCGTACTACAATTTCCATTACTATGACGCGGAGATGGTCGTCAAGATGATTGAGAAGCTCGCTGAAAGATCTAAGTTTGCTGAGCATAAGACGATTGCACAGAACATTTTGGAGGGCTTGTCACGTTACAGTGCCGAAAACGCACAATCCGACTGCCTTTCGTTTACGCTGCCTGATGTGGACAAGAAGCCCGTGTCGCTCAAAGACAGCAAAGGGAAATGGATTTATATTGCTTTTGTCCGCGTCAACGACCCTAATTCCATATCTGAGCTTGAAACGATGGCGCATTTTAAGGACAAGGTTTACTCGGAGAACAATGATGTAGAGTTCGTTACAATTGCCTGCGACCGTGAGTTCCAGAAGATGTTTCATTTTTTGAAGAACACCAAGCACGGCAACCGCTTCAATTGGACTTGGCTGCATTTCGATGGAAACTATGACTTGTTGAGGCAGTTCCAGATTACTTCCTATCCGTGGTTTATACTGATTAATCCCGAAGGCAAACTACAATATGACATTACACCTGCGCCGAGCAGCGGCTTTTTGCTTAACGCCCCGTGGCAGAAACATATAGAGGAGAACCCTTCGAAGGGCTTGTTCCGTTGATTGAATATTCGATAATGATATTAATATAAATATGATAGACAAAGATTTACAAATAGCAGTATCTGAGGCGCTGAAGAGCCTTTACAATATCGATTTGGCAACAGAAAGTGTTGTGTTGCAGAAGACTAAGAAAGAATTTGAGGGCGACTATACGATTGTTGTCTTTCCGTTTGTCAAGCAGGCTCGCAAAAGTCCGGAGGCCGTGGCCAATGAATTGGGTGCTGCAGTCAAGGCTTCGTTGCCGCAAGTGGCAGACTTCAACGTGATTAAAGGCTTTTTAAATTTCTCGATATGCGACGATTATTGGAAGTCGTTTACCGACAGTATCGCCAACGACAGCACCATCGGATTGAAAAAAGTCAATACGAATGCTGCGCCTGTGGTCATAGAATACTCGTCGCCCAACACCAACAAGCCATTGCATTTGGGTCACATCCGTAACAATCTGCTTGGCTGGTCGGTGGCTCAGTTGCTCACGGCTAATGGCCGTAATGTAAAGAAGGTCAACCTCGTAAACGACAGGGGCATTCATATTTGCAAATCGATGCTGGCCTGGTTGCGTTATGGTAACGGCGAGACACCGGAGTCGTCGGGAATGAAGGGCGACCATTTGGTTGGAAAATACTATGTTGAGTTCGACAAGCACTACAAGGAGGAGATTCGTGAGCTGGTTGAGAAAGGTGTGGAGGAGGAGCAGGCCAAGAAAGAGGCTCCGCTGATGGTCGAGGCTCAGAAGATGCTGAAACGCTGGGAAGAAGGCGACAAAGAGATCAGGTCTCTGTGGGAGAAGATGAACGGCTGGGTATACGCTGGCTTCGATGAGACTTACAAGAAGATGGGTGTGGGTTTTGACAAGATTTATTATGAGTCGAACACATATCTGCTTGGAAAGGAACTTGTGCAGAAAGGTCTTGATATGGGGGTTCTGTTCCGCAAGGAGGACGGCTCTGTGTGGTGCGATCTTACCGATGCGGGCCTGGATCAGAAACTGCTGCTCCGCAAGGATGGCACGTCGGTCTATATGACACAGGATTTGGGCACTGCCTTGCTACGTCACAATGATTTTGGTGCCGACCAATTGATTTATGTTGTCGGAAACGAACAGGACTACCACTTCCAGGTGCTGAAGATTATCCTTGGTCGTCTTGGTTTCGATTGGGCCGACAAGGTGTATCATCTGTCGTATGGTATGGTTGAGCTGCCGAATGGCAAGATGAAGTCGCGCGAGGGCACGGTTGTAGACGCCGACGACCTGATTGAAGAGATGGAGAAAACGGCCGAGGAAATGTGCCGCGAGAGGGGTAAGAACGATGAGATGTCTGCAGATGAGCAGAAAGAGCTCTATCATATCCTTGCTCTTGGTGCATTGAAATACTTTATTCTTAAAGTCGATCCCACCAAAACTATGCTCTTCAATCCTGCTGAAAGCATTGATTTCAATGGCAATACCGGTCCGTTTATCCAGTATACATACGCCAGAATACACTCTATTGTGCGCAAGGCAGTGGGAGAGAAGGGACTGGATTTGACGTCAAATTGCGGCAATGTCGCCATAAACGAGAAAGAACGCGAAGTAATCAAAATGCTTCACGATATGCCGGCTGTCGTTGAACAGGCAGCAGCATCGTATAGCCCTGCTATGATTGCCAACTTCACTTTCGACTTAGCCAAAGCATTCAACAGTTTCTATCAGGATACTCCTATATTGCGCGAGACAGACAGCAATCGTATGCTATTCCTTGTCCAACTGTGTGCAGCGGTGTCGAACAGCATTAAGAATATGATGTGGATTCTCGGTATTGAAGTCCCAGAAAGGATGTAGAAATGATTTATACCGAAGATTTTACGCTCTCCACACTAATCTGTGACGAAGACGACAGACTGACATTATGGGGCCTGGCTCGATTGTTTCAGGATGTTGCTGGCGACCATTCCGACAGCTTGGGCGTGGGTTTTGAGGGACTTAAGCCACAGAACAAGGCTTGGGTGCTTACTCACGTGTATTACAATATTTTACGTTTACCGTCGGCAGGAGAGAGGCTGACCTTGAAAACTTGGCCCAAACCTGATAATGGCTTGATCGCTCCACGAGACTATCAATTAATTGACGCAGAAGGTAATATATGCGCCACCAGCGCCTCAAACTGGGTGATACTTGATACTGTTAGCCGCAAGGTCTGTCGATTGCGAGACATTATCAAAAGCTTTGAAATGGAACATATAGACGCCACAAAGTATTCTAAGCTTGAAAAGATTGCAATGCCTGCAGACTTGAATCATCTAAAACATATTGATATTCCTTATTCTGCATTGGATCATACACGCCACGTAAATAATGCTGAATATATGAAATGGATTTGCGATGCAATTCCTGAAATCTGTAAACCGCGCAGCACTGGACGTCCTGAGATTCGTGAATTTGAGATCAATTACCTTAAGGAAACCAAATATGGCGACCAGAATACCGAATTGCACCACAAAAAAGTTGATGACGATTTCTACTTCCAACTGTTGAACAGCAATGGTGTATCTGTCAACGCCAAGGTCTTGTTAAGCCATTAATTAGGCGTTATTTCCATTCTTAAATTTCAAGTCTTGGTTTAAGTAGAATTTCCATTATGTTAAGTAGGAAGTGAAAGAACAAAAAGATAGGTGCCCTATTGAGGCACCTATTTTTATTATGGGTATAATCCTAATTAAAGGATTGTTTAAGTTGATTATCAATTGGAGCCGGCTTCGATTTTGTCGATGCGGGCTTTGATCGGCTTGGATTCATCATACATTTCAAGTGTGATGTAGCAAGTGTTCAGAGTGCGCAGGCAGTTGTAAAGGTCTGCACGATGTTGGGCCTGGCCGTTGGCATCCAGAGCGTCAACATAGTTAATGGCGTTCTTCAAGTAACCGATTGCCTGATTAAGGAATGCGTTACGCTCTTCGGTGAGTTTCTTGCTGATAACCTCATCTTCCTCGGTGTAGCCAAGGTTCGATATAGCCTGGTCTTTCTCGTAAGCACGTTTGAAGAGCATTGTGGCCATACCAGAGTTGGCTTCAAGCTGATTGGGCTCTAAAGTCGAAGACTCTTGGAATTTAGCTTCAGCCGTTGCGAAGTCGCCAGTCTGCTCATAGATTCCTGCTACAGCGCAAAGCCATTTTGCATAGCCAGGAGTGTTGCGAGTCTCATCCTCGGCTTTCTTGGCCAGCTCGACAGCTTTGCTTTTGTTGCCTGTCCATACATAGGCGTTTGCAAGAAGCAGGTTTGCTGCGGGATCCTCAGGCATTACCTTGGTGTAACGCTCAGCGGTCTTGATGACGTTGGCGGTGTCTTTCTGCTCTTTGTAAATGCCGTACATAACGGTGTAGACGTGCTGCATTCTCGGTTTGAAGTCGTCTTTGATTTTGTTTTTGCGCACCAGCGGACCATAGTATTTCTTGACGCCTTCGTTGTCCTTCAGCATCTGGCAGCAGTAGCCGGCAATGTAGATAGACTCGTTGGCCAGGTCGGGGTCGCCCGAATTGTTAAGCACCTTTGCAGCCTTGTCGCTGTTGGTGAGTGCATCCTGGTAGTTGCCGGTGTTGAAAAGCTCGATACTTTTGTTGTAGTAGCTTGAACCGACTTTGCTAAAGATGTATTTGAGGTCGTAGTCGCCAGCCTTGTCGAGCTCTTTGCAGCGCATAGCGGCGTCGTAGGCCTTCTCGCACCAATCGGGATCAAGGTCTTTGTATTTCTTGTATTTCGAGTTAGGATCGGTTGCTGCATCGCCAATCATACTGTAAATCAGACCGGCATAGTACCAAGTCTTGGCATCTTCTTTGGTGTCATCGTGGGTACAAGCCTTGTCGATAGCGGCCTTAGCCTTGTTCAGGTAACCTCTTTTCAGATCCGTCATAGCGCTCTGAACGTTAATTGTCTGCGCGTTAACGGCAATGCCGAGAGTTAGAAGCGCTGTAAACAATGCGATTTTTTTCATTTCAATAATTGTTTTTAGTGTTATTTCTTAATTTTGTATTGTCTTGAATGGAATTATTATGTCGTTTAAGAATTATTAAGTTTTACTGCTCCTCCGGGTTGTTTTCGGTCGAGGTCTCCCCTTCTTCTGTTTCCAGTGTTGGGGTCTCCCCTATCTCATTTACAATGGCTTCGCCTTCAACCGGTTGTTCTTCGCTTCCGGCCTCGTCGGGTTCTGAATCAACTTTGGTGATAGAAGCAATTGTGTCTTTGCCTCTCAGGTTGATGAGCTTCACGCCTTGCGTGTTGCGGCCCAATACTCGCAGGTCGGCAATGTGCATACGGATTGTGATGCCCGAGCGGTTGATAATCATCAGGTCGTTCTCGTCGGTGACATTGATAAGAGCCACAATGCCGCCGGTCTTGTCAGTAACCTTCATTGTCATAACGCCCTTTCCGCCACGGTGTGTCGGACGGTAGCCTTGGTTCTTCTCCGGTTCGTATTTGAGTTGCGACCTCTTGCCGTAGCCGTTTTCACTGACCACAAGGATGTCTTCGCTTTCGTCGTTGGTACACAGCATACTTATCACGGCATCGTTCTCGTCGTCAAGCGTTATACCCTTCACGCCCGAAGCGCCACGGCCCATCTCGCGGAACTCATTTTCAGAGCAGCGGACCACCTTGCCGTTCTTCGAAGCAATAAGCAGCTCGCTTGTGCCATCGGTAAGGCGTGCGGTGAGCAGTTCATCGCCTTCACGGATGCCAACGGCGATGATGCCATTGGTACGTGGACGCGAGTAAGCCTCAAGGCTGGTCTTCTTGATAATACCGTTCTTGGTGCAGAGTACAATATAGTGGTTGTCCAGATAGTCTTGCTCCTTTAGATTCTGCACGTTGACGTATGCCTTCACCTTGTCGTCGGGCTCAATATTTATAAGGTTGAGGATGGCGCGGCCTTTCGAATCCTTGCCACCTTCCGGTATTTCGAATGCACGTTTCCAGTAGCAGCGCCCCTTTTCGGTAAAGAACAAGATGTAGTTGTGGTTAGTAGCCATAAAGATATGCTCCACAAAGTCCTCGTTGCGGACCGAACTGCCTTTCGAACCGACACCTCCCCTACTCTGAGTGCGATATTCGCTGAGGAGTGTGCGCTTGATGTAGCCAAGATGTGAGATGGTTATCACAACCTTGTCGTCGGCAATCATATCCTCAATGCTGAAGTTCGACGCTGCATATTCGATACGGGTACGGCGGTCGTCGCCATATTTGTCGCGAATCTCAACCATCTCACCTTTAATGACTTCCATCAGCACCTTGTGGTCGCCCAGAATCTCTTTGCAACGCTCGATAAAGCGCATCTTTTCGTCGTATTCATCTTGCAACTTCTGACGCTCCAGACCGGTGAGCTGGCGCAGACGCATCTCGACGATGGCGCGTGCCTGCAGGTCGGTGAAGCCATAGTTGTCCATCAATCCCTGACGAGCCTCATCGACGGTGGCCGAACGGCGGATAAGGGCGATGATATCGTCCATAATGTCTATGGCCTTGAGTAAGCCTTCCAAGATATGGGCGCGTTTCTCGGCCTCGGCCAGTTCAAAGCGCGTGCGGCGTGTGACTACATCCTCGCGGTGCTCGACAAAGTTCTGAATCAAGTCCTTGAGATTGAGCAGCACGGGACGTCCCTTGACCAGCGCGATGTTGTTGACCGGGAACGACGACTGCAGCTCAGACAACTGGAACAGTTTGTTCAATATGATGTTGGGAACCACATCGTGACGCAGATAGTATACCACGCGGATACCGTCCTTGTCCGACTCGTCGCGGATGTCGGTGATGCCGACAATCTTGCCGTCCTTTACAAGTTGGGCTTGCTTCTTGATCATAGCCGACTTGTTGACGTTGTAGGGCACATTGTGGGCAATAATCATATTGCGGCCCTTCGCATCGGTTTCAATCGAGGTCTCGGCTCTGATGATGACCGAGCCGCGTCCGGTCGTAAAGGCCTCGCGCACACCGTCGTAGCCGTAGATGATGCCGCCTCCCGGAAAGTCGGGCGCGGTGATATATTGCATCAGACCCTCGACCGTGATGTCGGGGTCGTCGATGTAGGCGATGCAGCCGTTCAGCACCTCGCGCAGATTGTGGGTAGGCATATTGGTAGCCATACCGACAGCGATACCGTTCGAGCCGTTGATAAGCAGGTTCGGGATCTTGGCCGGCAGCACTGTAGGCTCCTCGCGGTCATTGTCGTAGGTGGGCATCATATCGACGGTGTCCTTGTCGATATCGGCAAGCATCTCATTCGTAATCTGCTTCATACGGGCCTCGGTGTAACGCATTGCTGCCGCGCCGTCGCCGTCGATGGAGCCAAAGTTACCCTGTCCGTCGACAAGCGTGTAGCGCATTGCCCAGGGCTGTGCCAGACGCACCATAGCATCGTATACCGATGAGTCGCCGTGCGGGTGGTATTTACCTAGCACCTCGCCGACCACGGTGGCCGATTTTTTGTATGAGGTGTTGTAAAACAGTCCCATATCGTTCATTGCGTAGAGAATACGGCGATGAACAGGCTTCAGACCATCGCGCACATCGGGCAGCGCGCGCGCCACAATAACAGACATAGCATAGTCGATATAGGCCGATTTCATTTCGGTTTCGATGTCGACTTGGGTGATTTTTTCGTGTTCGGATATCATCGAGTTCTAATTTTTCCTATTATTTTCAGTCAATTATAAAATTGAATTCTTTATATTTAAACGTGCAAAAATACATATTTTTTGTCGAACGGCGAATCTTTTTATGTTTATTTAAGGAAAAACTTTTCCACAACCAGAGTTTATAAATCCCTGCGCTTCGACTTTCGGTCGGAGCTGCCTCTCACACACCCTTTTCTGCAGGGTGTTGCAGCCGGATACCGGATGAAAAAAAACTGACAAAATGTCAGTTCCTGCATCCGGATGCAGATGTACTTTACAATAGTTTTAACAAATTTTAATCATATTTTACTATACTGAAATTTGACTAAACTTTGGTAAAACTTTGAGTAAACTTTGGTAGGAATTTGGTATATGGAAATCAGTAAGTTGCAAAATGCTGTTTGGGGCTTGTTTTTGATGCAATATCACTTGAGAATTTATCAATTTGGAGGGTGTTTGAAAAACTGACATTTTGTCAGTTGCTATTCACAATATGCTGTTGAAAATATGTTTTGGCAAAGATATTGCAGGACATATATTTGTAGTAATTTTGAAAATTGAAACAATATTTGCAGATTCTACTTTAATACACTGATACAGAAAGGACTAAATGGAAGCTAAACTCAGCAAAAACAGTAAAAAGGTTATATCAAACAGCCGCGACGAGGCTATAAGACTAAAGAACGGGCACATCGGTGTGGAACATCTGTTCCTCGGCATAGTGCGTGAACCCGATTGTTCGGCCTATAAACTGCTAAGCGACATTGGCGTCAATATGCCGGAAATGAAGAGCCGCATCGAGTCGGCAATCGGCCGTCAGCAGGCCAACATAACATACAGCGAGGAAAGCGAGATACCGATGCTCAAGCAGACGGAGAAGGTGCTGCGTTTGGCTTTCCTGGAATCGACTAAGATGAAGGCCCCGGAAATCAAGACCGAGCACCTTGTGCTGGCCATCCTGATGGAGGGCGAAAACGTGGCGGCGCGTCTGCTCGATCGCGACGGCGTAAACTACAATAAGTTCTTTGGATTGCTGAAGAACTCGCGCGACGACGATGAGGGTGCCGGCAAGCAACAGGGCGGCAGCTACGAGCCTCATTTTGAGATGGGTGACGATGAGGAAGACGATTTTCCGTATGCCAATCCCGAAAGCGAGCCGCAGCGCAACGAGAACAGCAAGAACGGCAAAACGCCTGCCCTCGAGAATTTTGGCCGCGACCTGACCAAGGCCGCCGAGGAAGGTCGCCTTGACCCCATTGTCGGTCGCAGCCGTGAGTTGGAGCGTATTGCGCAGATTCTGAGTCGCCGCAAGAAGAACAACCCCGTGCTTATCGGTGAGCCCGGCGTGGGCAAGTCGGCCATCGCCGAAGGCCTTGCCCAGCGCATCGTCGAAGGCCGCGTGCCCCGCACACTCTACCACAAGCGTGTCATTTCGCTCGACCTGGCGTCGCTGGTGGCCGGCACAAAATACCGTGGCCAGTTCGAGGAACGTATGAAGGCGGTGCTCAACGAGTTGGAGCACAACCCTAATATAATATTGTTTATTGACGAAATCCATACCATTGTTGGCGCCGGTAGCGCCAGCGGGTCGCTGGACGCATCCAATATGTTCAAGCCAGCATTGGCACGCGGTGAAATTCAGTGCATTGGCGCAACGACGCTTGATGAATATCGCCAGTATATAGAGAAGGACGGCGCTCTTGAACGCCGCTTCCAAAAGGTTTTGATAGAGGCCACTACCGCTGAGGAAACGCTTGAAATCCTGAACAATATCCGCGACAAATACGAGGATCACCATTTAGTGCATTATACCGACGAGGCTCTGAAGGCTTGCATCAGCCTTACTGAGCGCTATGTGAGCGACCGCATGCTGCCCGACAAGGCTATCGACGCGATGGATGAGGCCGGTGCCCGTGTGCGCATCGCCAACGTGCGTGTGCCTCAGGAAATACTTGATATGGAGCAACGTATAGCCGATGTGGTGAAACAGAAGAAGGCAGTTCTGGCTCAGAAGAGCTACAACGAGGCGGCCGCACTGCGCGACGAGGAGCGTGAGTTGACGGCACAGCTCGAGGAGATGCGTCGCGCCTTCGATGAGGAGCAGCGTGACAACCGTGTCAAGGTGACGGAAAACGACGTGGCCGAGGTAGTTGCAATGATGACCGGAGTTCCTGTGCAGCGTATTGCACAGAATGAGGGCACCCGTCTGCTCCGGATGGAAGATGAACTGCAGGGCTCGGTGGTAGGTCAGGATGAGGCTATCCGTAAGATTGCCAAGGCTATACGCCGCAACCGCGCAGGCCTGAAGGATCCCAACAAGCCCATAGGCACATTCATTTTCCTCGGTCCTACGGGCGTGGGCAAGACTTATCTCACAAAGGTCTTGGCCAAATATCTGTTCGACAGCGAACAGTCGATGATCCGCATCGATATGAGTGAGTATATGGAGAAATTCGCTGTGTCGCGCCTTATCGGAGCGCCTCCGGGATATGTGGGCTACGAAGAGGGCGGCCAGTTGACTGAGAAGGTGCGCCGCAAGCCATACTCTATCATTCTTTTGGACGAAATAGAGAAGGCGCATCCCGATGTGTTCAATGTGCTGCTGCAAGTGCTCGACGACGGTCAGCTGACCGATGGTCTTGGCCGTAAGGTGGACTTCAAGAATACAATCATCATTATGACCTCCAATATCGGCAGCCGTCAGCTCAAGGACTTCGGCACTGGCGTGGGCTTCAGCACCTCGGCACGCGAGGCTGAAAAGGCTGAGATGGAACGCGATGTTATCGAGAAAGCACTCAAGAAATCATTTGCCCCCGAGTTCCTCAACCGCATAGACGATATTATATACTTCAATAGCCTGCAACGAGATGACATACACAAGATTATAGATATCGAGTTGAAGGGTTTGTTTAAACGCATTCGCACTATGGGCTACGAGATAACTATCGACGATGCCGCCAAGGATTACCTTGTCAAGAAGGGTTGGGATGCCCAGTTCGGCGCCCGTCCGCTCAAGCGTGCCATTCAGCGTTACATCGAGGATGATTTGGCTGAGGAGATCATCAAGGCCGACATTCTGGCTGGCGACACAATCCATATCACCACCACGTCGACTGACGGCGACAGCGACTCACCTGCCCTCGACAAGGAGAAAATTGTCTTTGAAATCGAGAAAGGCGAAGCATCAAAGCAACTCAGCGAAGCCATCACCGAAAGCATCGAGGAAAAAACTGTGGCGGTATAAGGACCGGACAATGCCAACCCAACAAATGAACAGGCGGCTCGAAGAGCCGCCTGTTCGTCTTTGCAGTTTATCTCTGCGTTTTAGAATTCTTTTTATGTAGAGTTACTACTTCTGAGGCACAGTTTCCGGCCCGTTGCCGAACGGCTTGAAGGCCCGCTCTTCCATCGGGTTGGCGTTCCCCTTAGATTGTACAGTGTATGGGATATTGTATGCAGTGACAGTGATGTAGCGTTTTGCCGCTCCGGCATAGCTACCCACATAGCCTTCGCACCCTGAACAAGTTGCTTGTGCAAGGTTGTACATATATCCGCTGATGGTAAAACTAATTGTGGTACTGGTCAGGCTGGTAATGTTGACAGTTAGGTTCCACCCCTGCCAATCGCCATATTGGTAAGAATTTTCACCCAACGTAAGACTGTAATTCTCGTAGTACTGAACTATGTTCACGTTGTCGTTCAGCCAGTAAGAGCTTTGAGTTGTGTCGAGGGTGGCATAATACGTTCCGGTGCCGATGTTTTGCAATTGCATCCTGAACCACGGATAATCAGAGCTGGTTGTGCCTCCAATAACGTATGTGTCGTCCGATGGCCAATACGCACCGATAAAATCTGTCGCCGTCCAGTTGGTTCCACCAAAATTTACTGTCATTGAGGCGTTGTTGCCACCACCGCCGCTGCTCTTGAAGTAGGCGGTGTAGGTGGTGTTGCCGGTAACGGTGATGGTACGTGTGGCATTGGTGTTGCCGTCGTTCCACCGCTCAAAGGCATAGCCGCTGTAAGGTATGGCCTTGATGGTCGTGGTGGTTCCGCTGGCAAAGGAGCCGCCGCCTGTTACATAACCCATATTTGTGTTGGCCGAGACAACAGTAATGGTATAATAGGTTGTGTTGCTTTTGAAAGTGGCGGTATAGGTGGCGTTGCCGTTGACGGTGATGGTACGTGTGGCACTGGTGTTGCCGTCGTTCCAACGCTCGAACGAATAGCCGCTTCTGGGAGTGGCTTTGAGTGTTGCCGTGGCACCTGCAGGATAAGAGCCGCCGCCCGAGACCGTACCCCAACTGGTATTGTTGGAGTTGACGGTGATGGTGTAATAGACTGTTTTGTCAAAATTGGCCTTCAAACTGGTGTTCTCGTGCATTATCACGGTGCGGGGATTCTCCCTCATTCCGTCGCTCCAGTCGACAAAACGGTAGCCGCTGTAAGGGGTTGCCGTAAGGATGGCTTGTTCCCCGCTCTTGTATTCGCCACTGCCGCTGACACTGCCGTAGGACGGGTTGTTGGGCACCGCCGAAAGGATAAAGGTGTCCTTGCCGCAGGCAAATACCAAAAGGAGGATTGCTACCGAAGCGGCCAGTACATCTGATGTAAAGCGTAATCGTTTCATAATATGTGTTTTTATGGTGTTAATTGTTAAAAAGCGATTCCGAGACGCACAAGCAGCTGGAGCACAAAATACTCCTCTGCATCGATGTGTACAATACCTGTATAGTTCTGCGGATTGCTGCCATATTGGTTATAGGAGACATACTCGTAAGGCACATCGGCATTCAATTCTATATTCCGGGGTATAGCCACTGCCGTCACTTCCAGGTTCAGGTTTTTCCACCACACACCAAGTCCGGCTTGTATATCGCAATATAGTCTTTTGTTCATTCCATTATTCTTGCTGAGGCTGACGGTTCCGTCGCCGTGCTTCATATTGAACGAATCGCCATTGTCATAAATATAGCGTCCGAAAAGCGTCATATTCAGCCCTATGCCGGCGTGAAGGTCAACGGAAATATCCGGTGCAGCCTTGAAATCCAGCCCCAGCATAAAAGGTCTGGCATTCAGTGCGTGGGTGTAGACTGAGAAGAACGGATGGTCATATTGGCCATTCGGCAACTCTCGTTGTTGACCATCTGAAGTATAAATCTGATACATCCTCTCGTTATAATAGCCGTGGAGCACTGCGCTGTACGGAGCAAGGCCATATTCCATACCCCAATAGACGGAAAGGTTGGAGTTGTTGAACGGCTTGCGGAAACCCCAGTTGATGACTCCGCCAAACGGCATCGTGCTGCGACGTCCGTATGTGTTTTCATTGCGGTTGAGGTCAAGAGCACCGGCTCCAAAGCGCACAAAATACTGATACTCGGTCTGGATGCGTGTGCGTTTCACACTGACGCTGCGGGTGGTGCGCACCTGTGCGGAAAGGGTGCCGCCCAAACACAGCAGAGCCAAAACAATCAATAACTGTTTCTTCATAAGGCCTATGGTATTATTTGTTAGAGTTTACTGCCGGGGCGGGACGGTAGCCCGATGTTACCTGCAGCCAGGTGGTGTCCCTGTCCTCCATAGTCCTGAAATTGACATATACGGCAGGATAGCCGTTGACGACCACTGTGGCCTTGCCATCGGCAACGTACACGTCGAACATCGGCGACACAATGACATCGCACAGATGCTTCTGGGTAGAGAGGAAAGCTGCCCTGTTTTTCAGCTTCTCCACTTCGCCATTCATCGAGAGGACATCATCCTCGTTGAACTTCCATTCGTCACGGATGCTGCTTTCGCCATTTATGCCCTTCTTCACCAGCAACTCGGCAACGAGGGGTTTGACATACGAGGGTGCGTTCATATCGACCATCTTCACCTGTGTGTCGCGAACGATTGTAGAGACTTCGTAGCAGCCAACCGTTAGCATCGAGGCTGCAATCAAACATAGCGTAACAACTACTTTTTTCATATCAAAATATTTATTTAACAGGGTTTCTAAATTGATTTATCTTTTTCAGCTCCCTTCGGGCGAGAAACCCTATATACACCGTCAGGTTGCTCTGTTTCAGCATTCGTGTCTGTAACAGTCTCCACCTCGGTTCAACCGCATTCTCGCTCACCACATAGTAAAAGAAAAGCGTGGAACTGTAACATTTACGCATTGCCTCGATGGTCGTAGGATACCTGGCTAACAATGACGAAAAAATACACTACCACGCATAGCGTAGAGCATAAAACGTCATTCCATATAGCCAGTAAATTTCCTACGTTTACGAGTACGGAATGAGTAATACACCTAAAGTCGTCAGGCTGTCATATATTGCTCCCAACGACTATGCAAAAATACGCTTTTTTTTGAAGTTAGACCTTATTATTACAAAAAAAAATCAATCACTCATATTAATAATTTGAAAATCAGATATAAATATCCGATATCAACCATAACTGTTTTTTGTTGGATTATGAGTTGCAATGACATCTGAAGAATGAATATAACTCCAAATCATTCCAAAATATAGAAAGGCGAAGCATCAAAGCAGCTTAGCGAAGCCATCTCCGAAAGCATTGAGGAAGACCCCGTTACGGTATAAAATGGAATGACATATTATAAAATGAAACGCCGAAGTTTGAACTCCGGCGTTTTTTTTATTATTCTCCAAACTTTGCTTCGTTGGGTTTGACGCGGTGCATCTCCCAGGTGTCTTTGCGTCCGTTAGGATATGTATAGGACCAGATGAACCACTCGTCGTCGAGACGCTCGATGTCGAAGGTGAACCAGCGGTTGCTGTTGGGTGTGGAGTGGGTGCGTATTTTATTTTCATATTCAAGGCACCATTTGCTCCAAATGACGCTTGACAATGAACCCATCGAGAAACCTTCCGACATCTCGTTGAAGAAGAACTTGCCCTCTTCTACGCGCCAGCGGCCTTCGCAATGGTATCCGAAGTCGAATCTCCAATTGCGTATTGTTGTCCACTCGCCTTTCATTGTTTTGATGCGAACGGAGTCTTTCAATGTAAGACTGTGATATTGAATGGCATCATCCTTGTATGTCCCGTCAGGGTAGAAGCGTAGCGTCCCCTCCTCGTCGCAGTGGATGGTGCCGTTGCCGTCGGGGGCCTTATAGTCCCACGAGTGCTCGTAGTTGTAAGTGCCGGGGATAAGGTCGGCATTCTGCGCAAAGCCGAAACAGGTTACGGCAACAAAAAACAGATAAATAGCTATTTTTCTTTTCATATTTCTTTGGTTTTAAAAAAGGGGAAAGCCGGTGCGGGCTCTCCCCTTTTGTCGTTTTTGGGGCATACACGGAGGTATGCCCCTACGCGTTTATTCAGCGGGCCAAACGGGTTGCAGATTGCGGTCGCCGTAGGCGTCGTCGATCTTGCTGATGGTAGGCCAGTACTTGTCGTCGTGCTCGAGCGGGAAGGCGGCAACCTTGCGGCTGTAGGGGTAGTTCCACTCCTCGGCGCAAACCACCTGCATCGTGTGCGGTGCGTTGGCGATGGGGTTGTTCTTCTCGTCGTACTTGCCAGTCATAATGTCGTCGATTTCCTGACGGATGCTGATCATAGCGTCGCAGAAACGGTCGAGTTCGCTGAGCGGTTCGCTCTCGGTGGGCTCCACCATCAGGGTGTTGTGAACCGGGAAGGCAACCGTAGGAGCGTGGAAGCCGTAGTCGTCGAGACGACGTGCAATGTCGCCCACGCCGACCTTGAGGCTGAACTCGCTGAAGTCGACGATCATCTCGTGGCCGCACATACCGTTCTTGTTGGTGTAGAGAATCTTATAGTACTTCTGCAGACGTGCGCGCAGATAGTTGGCGTTGAGGATGGCGTGGCGTGTAGCCTCGGTCAATCCGTTGCCGCCTAACATCAGCAGGTAGCCGTAGGTGATGGGGAACAGCAGCGCGTTGCCGAACGGAGCGGCAGCCATAGCGTTGCCCTTCTTGCCACCCACCTCATAGAGGCAGTGCTTCGGCAGGAAGTCGAGCAACTTCTTGCTGACAGCGATGGGGCCTACACCGGCGCCGCCGCCGCCGTGAGGACCTGCAAAGGTCTTGTGCAGGTTGAGGTGGCAGACATCGGCACCCATACGTCCCGGGCTGGTGAGACCCACCTGGGCGTTCATATTGGCACCGTCCATATATACGAGACCGCCAGCGTTGTGGATGATGTCGACAATCTCGAGGATGCCCTCTTCAAAGGCACCGTGGGTTGAGGGATAGGTAATCATAATGCAGCTCAAGGTGTCCTTGTACTGCTCCACTTTCACCTTCAAATCGTCGATGTCGACATCGCCGCGCTCGTTGCACTTGACAACGACAACCGTCATACCGGCCTTGGCAGCCGATGCCGGGTTGGTGCCGTGTGCCGATGCGGGGATGAGGCATACGTTGCGCTGCGGGTTGCCGCAGTCGATGTGGTAGTTGCGGATGACCGTCAGACCGCTGTACTCGCCTGCCGAACCCGAGTTGGGCTGCAGCGAAACACCTGCGAATCCGGTGATGATGGCCAGCATATCCTCCATCTCCTTGATCATCTGCAGCGAGCCCTCGGCCTGGTCAGCGGGTGCGAAGGGGTGCATACCTGCAAAGCGGCTCCAGCTCAGCGGCAGCATCTCGGCGGCAGCGTTGAGCTTCATTGTGCAGCTGCCCAGCGGAATCATAGCGCGGTTCAAGCTCAGGTCTTTAACCTCAAGTTTCTTCATATAGCGCATCATCTCGGTCTCGCTGTGGTAGCGGTTGAATACGCTGTGGGTCAAATATTTGCTGGTGCGGAGCAGGTTCTCCGGGATATCGTTGAAGCAGGTGCAGCAACCCTTGCCGTTGCACTGCAGCAGCTCAGGCTCCTTGCCGGCAGCCTTGGCCAGGACGGTGATGATGTCATTGATGTCGTCCTTCGAGGTAGTCTCGTCGAGGCTGATGCCGATGCACTCCTCGCAGATGTAGCGGAAGTTGATCTGATGCTCCTCGGCCACCTTGCGGACGGTTGCCGTCGGCACGGGGCATTGCAGTGCCAGCGTGTCGAAGAACACGCGGTTGTGCTGCTTGTAGCCGTATTTCTCAAGCTCTTTGGCCAGGACACCGGCCATAGCGTGGATGTTGGCAGCAATGTTGCGGATGCCTTCCGGACCGTGCCAAGCTGCGTAGAAGCCGCTCATAATAGCCTGCAGAGCCGAAGCGGTGCAGATGTTGGAGGTGGCCTTCTCGCGCTTGATGTGCTGCTCGCGCATACCCAGAGCCATACGCAGTGCGGGGTTGCCCTTCACGTCGACACTCCAGCCGATGATGCGGCCGGGGAAGCTGCGCTTGAAGGCCTCTGTGACGGCGAAGAAACCTGCGTGAGGACCGCCGAAGCCCATCGGCAGACCGAAGCGCTGGTTGCAGCCAAAGGCGCAGTCGGCACCCATCTCGCCGGGGGTCTTGAGCAGGGCCAGGGCCATCAGGTCGGTGGCCATACCCACGAAGATGCCCAGCTCGTGAGCCTTGGCGATAAACTCGGTGTAATCCGTCACCTCGCCAAACTGGTTGGGGTACTGCACGATGGCGCCGAAGAAGGTGTTGTCGAGCTTCACCTCGGCGGGCTTGCCGACAACAATCTCTATGCCGCGCGGAGCGGCGTTGGTGCGCATCACGTCGAGGGTCTGCGGGAAGATGCAGTCGTCGACGAAGATCTTGCAGACGTTATCCTTCTGCTGCTGGCGGCTGCGGCTGTTGTAGAACATAATCATACATTCGCCGCCGGCGGTAGCCTCGTCGAGCAGCGATGCGTTGGCCAGAGGCATTCCGGTCATATCGCTCACCATCGTCTGGTAGGTCATCAGAGCCTCGAGGCGGCCCTGGCTGATCTCGGTCTGATAAGGAGTATAAGCTGTGTACCAGCCGGCGTTCTCAAACACGTTGCGCTGGATGACGGCAGGCGTGATGGTGCCGTAGTAGCCCATACCGATGTAGGATTTGAACATCTTGTTCTTCTGGGCCAGAGCGCGGCAGCGGTTCAGGAACTCATATTCGTTGATGCCGTCGGCAATGGGCATAGGCTCGGTCAGGCGGATAGCCTTGGGCACGGCCTTGTCGATAAGCTCCTCCATCGAGGAGACGCCGATGGTTTTAAGCATTTTTTCTTCGTCAGCGGCCTTCGAAACGCCGTTGTGACGAGCGGTGAAATTGTTGGTAATCATCGTATTATTAGTATTATATTGTATATAAATCCAATTGATTTAAAAATACAAAAATACTAATTTTTTTTAATTTTACACAAATACTTTTCAAACAAAAATCACCATTTCATTTTTTCTTGTCCCAGAGATAGGCGGTGCCGTGGTGGTCGTTGTAGGCGAGATTTTCGTCATCGGCATAGGTGACAACATAGCGTTTGGGAACGATGCCGCCAAGTTCGAGTCGACAGGTGATGGTGAGTAGATTGCTGTCAAGGGTCCATTGGAAACGCTGTGCTTCGTCGCGCGTGACATCATCGGCGGTATTCCACATCCTTCCTGTGCCGTTGGCAAAGTACTCTTCGTGTTCGGTGCCGCGCAGCCACTCTCCTACCAGCAGTGACGGGGCGTATATGGTCTGCTGCTTGCGGGCGAAGATCTTTAAATGAGTTATCTCGGCGCTGTCTTCCTGCAACTGTAGTTGAGAGTGTTTGGTTGTCATTTGTGCGGTGTCGGAAGACAATATGGATGTGTTGTCGACATTGATGATGGCGGTGTCGGCTGGATTGGACACACTGTCAGCCGTCAGTTGTTTGTCTTTGTGGTGGCAAGCAGTCGCAATGAAAAACAAAAACGCCAATAAGAAACAACGTTTCATAGTTTGATGATTTTTGCATTGACATCTTTGAAGTCGGGCATAGTCATACCGATTTTTGCGCCTATGTAGGTAGGGTCGCAAACAGTGAATCGTCTTCCGTCGACTATGAAGTAGTCGCCTTCAACTTCTTCGGGAAAAGCGACTGCAGCTCCGAGATGTCCGGGCCAATGTACAAGAACGGCATCAAGCCCGACGATGTCGCGGACAAGGATGCTGAAGAGTATGGCTCGGTCTTCGCAGTCGTTTTGGGGATAGAAAAAGCTTTCATCGCCGAAGAGTGGCCGCTCATAACCGAACTGTTCCTGGTCGGTGGCGTAGTCGAAAGCGTACTGGACGAAGTCGAGTATCATAAAGACGGCTTTTTGCTTGCTTTTGCCTTCAATCTGGTTGCGCAATACGGGATAGAGGTCGGCTTTGACTTGGTCGCTCAATCCAGCGTGAGCGTAACTCTCCCACCCTCCGTTGAGCAGAGGAAAGTCGTTCATATAGTCGATGAGGCTTTTGTCGATGCCGATATTAGCCTTGATGGTTCCAAAGCGTTTGGCTGAGAAGGTTCGTTTGGGCTGTGGATTGCCTTTGAGCCGAGGAAGTTCGGTGAGCATCACGTTGGCTACTTGTTCGCGTGGATATCCTACGTTGCAAACTTCTACGCTTGTAGCTTGGGTTTTGGTTAAAAGGTAGTATTTGGTGTCGTCAATATAGGTTGACTGGTAGCCCATTATGCGGCTGTTGAATGGCACGAGGAGTGCAAGACGGCCGTCGACTCTGCCGAGTCGTACATTGTAGCCCGACTGGGTGAGCAGAAACATTTGGAGAAGAGTGGCTTCATTGGTGCCTTTGCCGAGCAGTTTCTCAGTGGCGGAACGGAGGAGGCAGATGTAGCCCCAATCGCCGAGATGGAGCTGGTCGCGCTGAGCGAGGCAGTCGTGCAGCATATTGTCGTAGTTCTTCTGCGACAATATTTTCCAAGCGTCGGAGGTGCCTTTTTCGTCGATCGATGCAAGTTTGAAGCGTAGTGGTTCTGTTTCGGTGTGGACGCTACAGTCGGTGCCGTAAACAGCGAACCGCATAGTGGGAATTGTGGGTTCGGGTTCGTGGACTGGCGGTGCTGGTATTGCCGGAGGTTCTTCGACCACTGGAGGTTTCACCACTTCTGCTGCGGGAAGTGGATTGGTTGTTGGTTTGGCGTCGGGAGCGGGCGGTGCTGGCGGCTTAGGAGGTTTTGGCTCCTCGGGTTTTGGCTCGGGTGGCTGCACACCCATACGCTGCCAGGCACGTTGCATAGCTGCGGCATATTCTTCGTTGGCTCTTTTGCGGAAGGCGGCATACTCATCTTCGGCCTTACTGCGGGCGTCGTCATAACGTTGCCGGGCTTGGCTTTTCTGCTGGTTGTAGCGTTGCTGCATCGCCTGTTTCTGTTTCTCGTAGGCACTGCGGTCGACCTGTGCCATAGCAGCACAGGTCAGCAGTAGCATAAAAAAGACTGTAATTGTCCGTTTCATATATATGATAAAAATGGTGTTCTGTTTTTAATCGCTCCACGACACTCTTTTGCCGTTTTCCCACTTGCCGAAGCGACAGCTTCCGCTCTGCCACATATAGCAGCCGTAGCCGTGCATATGGCCGTCTTTGAAGTTTCCGACCCAGCTGTCGCCGTTAGCCCAGATGTAGAGTCCAAGGCCGTCCCATTTGCCGTTCTTCGTCTCGCCGACATAAATGTCGCCGTTGCTGCTTTTGTCTGCCGTAAATTTCCAGTTGCTATAGGTGTTGCGGATGAATTCGCCGGAGGGATACGTGTCGACAGGTTTGTTGTTCTTGAAGCGGCCTTTGTATATCACGTTGCCCTCTTCGTCATACACAACGCCAAAGTCGCCGTCGGACTTGTCATCCTTCCATTGTCCGACATAGACAAACCCACCCGGGCAGTTGTTCTTGTAGTAGCCTTTTGCAGCGATATACATTCCCATTCCTTTGAAATTGCCTTCGCGCATCTCGCCGGCATAAAATGCACCGTCGCTCCAAACGTAGATGCACGCACCAGAGGAACTGCCTATGCGAAAAGAGCCATTGTTATACCTGTCGGGGGCATTCTCGGTGGCTTTGCGCAAAAGGGGTTCCCACGGCCTGTCGGTGAGTTTGGCCTTTGTGCTGCTGTTCGAACTGCTGGAGTTACTGCCATAGCCGGCAGAGAAGTTGAGTGATGACGATGCCTTCTTGCCGTTTTTCCACGTGCCGGTCTCGTATTCGCCGTTATAGTGCATATAGATGCCTGCGCCATTCTGCTTGCCTTGCTCCCAGCAGCCCCACCAGGCGTCGCCGTCAGACCAGATGAAGACTCCCAACCCGTCGAAGATGTTGTTGATGAGCTCGCCGATATAGACGGAGCCGTCGGGGAAATCCAGGATGTTGAAGGTGACAATTGAATATTGAGGGTAGCTTCCAGGGTAGGCGCCAACAGGCTTGTCGTTTTTGAACTCTCCGAAGTATATCAGCTTGCCATTGCGGTCATACACCATACCTTCGCCGTTCTTTTCGCCGTCCTTGTACTTGCCGGTGTGTACCCAGCCTCCGGGGCAGTTGTTGATTTCGTAGCCGTCGCCGGCAACGAACATTGCTACGGTGGTGGTGGATGCGTCGTAGCCGTATCCGCCGCAATACAGGCTGCCGGTTGGAGAGTATTGCACCGCCAGGCCTGCGTTCTCAAGGTCGCCGATATGCACACCGCCGTCTTCAGTGGTGGTGGTGACATTGGTTGTCATTTTGGCGAGGAGGGCCTTCCATCCGCTGGCTGGGGTGCTGTTGGATGAGGTGGTGTTGCTGTATGATGACGAGCTGCTGCCGTTGTAGGGGATGCCGAACAGTTGGGATGCGAGACGGGAGCAGGCGTTCTTGATGTCGTTGGCATTGGTGGTGCATAGTTCCTCGTAGGCGGCACCATACTGGCCGCTTTCGACATCGAGCATCTTGACGATGATGTAGAAGTCGTTGCCGTCTGCCATTGCTTCAGGCACAATGATATACTGCACTCCAGCCATCTCGCCGAGCCGACGTATGTCGTTGTCGTTCACCGCTCCGGAGCGCTGGAAGTTGTGCTCCTTGATGATTTGGTCGAAGGCGGCACGGTCGAAACCGGTATAGCCCGGCGCGTTGGCCACGGCTGCTTCCATACCGCCGCGCACCATCACGCTCTGGAACTTGGTAATGCTGCCGTCGCTGCACTTGGTTTCCCACACAGCCACTTTCTTCAAGTCATTTTGCCCTACAGCTGCAGAAGCCATTAGGAGGGCAAGTATAAAAGTCAAAGTATGCTTCATATTTTATACGTTTATTGTTTTATTTTTTCGCTTTTACCACGGTCATTTCGCCGTCTTTGCTAATATAGACGGCATCCTGCAGATTGCTCAGCCTGTCATAATACCAGTTCCCGTACACAGCGCTGCCGTCTTCCTTCATAAGGAGTCCCCAGCCCATCCTGTAGTACTCGCCTTTGTAAAATCTGATTGCACCAATATATTTGTCGCCCTCGCTGTCGCCGTTAAGGCCGCCGAACTTATTGGAATTGTTTGTAGACTTGATAGATCCTGTCTGTATGTCTACCAGACTTGGCGACGGATATGGGTCGAAATAGCTGTCGTTCCCAAACTTGCCATAATATATTAAATCGCTGGAATGATTATAGATAAGGCTTTCTTTTCCGTTTTTCTTGCCTTTTTTCCACTCTCCGATGTAGGCCCAGCTGTCGCGTAGTTTGTCTGCCAGATCTCCGCCATAAATGGTGACACACATTCCCTTGCCGTGCCACAGGCCGTCCTTTATCTCTCCGCAATACAGTGTCAAATTGTCGTTTACGTGGCCAATCTGTATGCAATAGCCGTTGAGGGTGTCGCCCAATATCCATCCGTCGCCGGTGCTTTTGGCAATGGCTGGCATAAACTCCATCAACCGCTCACTCCAGGTTATTTTGGCCTTTTCCTGGCGTAGTCTCTCTTCCTCTTCTTTTTGCACTTGCTCCAGAGCCTCTTCAAAAGTCATTGCAAACTGCCCGTTCTCCCAGAAACCGATGGTGTAGGTGCCGTCGTAGTTCATCATCATTCCGATGCCGTTCTGTTTGCCGTTTTCCCAAACGCCGCACCAGGCGTCGCCGTCAGGCCAGAAATAGATGCCCATACCATCGCTTACACCGTCAGTCAGCTCGCCGACATACAGTTGGTTGTCATCCAGTTCCACAATCTCAAACGTATATGCGGCCTTGTCTGGATAGCTGTTGGGGATTTTGCCAGTGGGCATATCGTCTTTGAATTCTCCCGAATAAATGAGCTTTCCTAAGCGGTCGTAGACCACACCTTCGCCATTCTTCTTGCCGTTCAGATATTTGCCGGAATAGACCCATCCGCCGGGGCAGTTTGGCACTTCGTAGCCGTCTCCGCAAATCATAAGGGCAATTGTTTCTGAGTTTTCGCTGAAACCATAGCCTCCGAAGTATATGGTGCCGTCGGCCAGCAGTTGGAAAGCAAGCCCCGGTTTGTCGGTGACGCCGATATGCTTGCCGCCGCCGTTTATCTCGCTGGTGACATTTGTAGTCACCTTTGCCAGCAGGTTTTTCCAAGTGGTTCTGTCGGTGCCATAGGCGATGCCAAACAGTCGTGCTGCAAGTCTGGCGCAGGCTTTCTTAATGTCGGCTGACGACGTGGTGCACAGTTCCTCGTAGGCAGCGCCGTACTGACCGCTTTCCACGTTGAGCATCTTGACGATAATGTAGAAGTCGTTGTTCGATGCCATCGCCTCTGGGACGATGATGTAATCCACGCCGGCCATCTCGCCGAGACGGCGTATCTCGTTGTCCGATACGGCACCCGAACGCTGGAAGTTCTGCTCACGGATAATGGCGTCGAACGCTGTGCGGTCGTAGGCGGCATATCCCGGCACGTTGGCAATTGCCGACTCCATACCACCGCGAACAATGACGCTCTGGAATTTGCTGATGCTGCTGTCGCTGCATACTGTCTCCCAGACCGCGACTTTCAAATATGTTGTCTCCTGTGCCCTTGTCGACACAGCGAGTGCCAATATGGCAGTCAGAAAGAATAGTCTCTTCATTTCAATCAAATAGACATTATTCGCTGTCCTTTGCAGCGTCGATGATGGTCTTGTTGGCCTCATTGAATTCCTTCAAGTCGCTGCCGCTCAAGCCTTCAGGCTTTGCATTCAGGGCGTTGTCGAGAATCTTTACATAGCGGTCGCCGCGTATGCCGACCTTGGCGAGGACTTTGTACATCTTTGTCTCGCTGTCGTAGGTGATTTCGGTCTCGCCGAAGGGTTCGCAGGCGTTCTGGATGCTCATACTCATCTGCTCCCAGTGCGATTTGAGGGCCTGATCCACCTTGCCGTTGACCACTATGGTGCCGCGTTCGGCCTGCGAGGTGACGATGTTCTCGATAACGCGTGAAATGTTGGCGTAGGCTTCCAGTTGTGCCATCTCGATGGCCGTAGCCTCGTTGTCGGCCTCGGCAATGCCTGCAAACCAGCGGTATGGGCGCTTCTTTATCGAGGTGCCGTCATCGCTGAGGGTTTCAACCTGCTCGACGCCCTGCAGTTTGATTTTTTTTGTGGTGGTTGTCTTCTGGGCTTCAGCCGTCGAAAATGCGGCCAGAAGCACGGCTGCTAATAAAATAACACGTGATTTCATAGTTTTATATTTTCTTTTAAAAGTTTTGTGATTTCTTTGCTTATTCTCTTGTAGCCGTCGCGGGCGGCTTCAATGTAGCCTAAAGTATGTGAGCCCTTGACGGAAATCTCGTCTTCATAGATGCGCTGTCCGGTAGCTTTCTTGTCGATGGATATCGCCGCGTCAACATAGGTGAAGTAGGCACCCTGGAAAGTGTTGTATTCCCGCGCTTTGGCCTTGATGGTGATGACATAGTCGGACTTTGCGGCATCGTCGACAAAGTTGCACCCCGATGCCGACAGCTCCCCTTTCACCTCGTTCATCAGTTTTGCGTAACGCTGCCCGAAGAGGTCGGCGTCGCCGACCACACAGTAGGTGGTGCCGTATTCGAGGTCGGCAAGTTTCTGCTTGACAACCTGCAAGTTGCCATTCGCGCGGTCCAAAAACTGCTGCAGCTGGTAAGTGTCGTAACCGAACACATTGAGCCAGAAGAACGGCTTGGCGGCATTGTCGAACATCGCCAGCGCGTTCTGCAACTCGGTCTTAGCCTTCGATTTGAAGCCCGTATTGATGTAGTTGTCGGCTGTTGTAATTGCACTCGAGGTGTTGTTTATAAGCATCTTAACCTCATTTTCATAAAAATTGCAGGCATTCTCCTTGTTGATGTAGGCAATCACATAGTATTTGCCCTCGTCGTCGGAAAAATAGCTCTTGGTCTCCGACAGGTTCATATCCAAGTCGGTTGACAAAGTCTTTGTCGACTGATAGAGTATGCTTGTCTTTCCGTTGACGGCCAGCTTGTCCATCTGGCTCACTTCGTTGACTTTCACCTGTATCTGTCGGGCCAAATTGGTGCGGGCCAAGTCAAGGGCCTCCTGCTTGTTTGTGCCGTCCTCAATGTCGTGGAAATAGGCATCGGAGGTGTATTTCTTCCATTCCGACGGATAGTTCTGCGCCACAGTCGTCAGCGTCGCTGCCAGCAATAACACAATTGTAATGAGTCGTTTCATCGTATTATCTGATTTTTAATGTTGTCTGTCCGTAAATGTCCACAAAGCCGCTTATGTACTCTTTCTTGCCGTTCCTTGTGACATAAGTGTCGGCGTGATAGATGCCATCGCACACCTGATAGAGGGAGTCGTAAGGGCCTTTGGTGAGGATGTTGCCCTTGAGGTCGATGAGGACGCGCTGGCCGTCGTCGAGAAGTGCGCTGCAATGCTCGTTGTCAATCTGGTACAGCTCCTTGTAGATCGGCTTGATGGCCAGATTCAGATCCTTGTCGACATAGCCCCACTTGCCGTCTCTGGACACCGGAATGCCGTCATATTCACTCTCATCGATACTGTATGTCCCCTCGAAATGTTCCAGCAGCCGTCCGCCGATGTCGTAAATGTTCATCGCGTAGTTGTCATCCATCAGTGCGATGCGGTCCTTTGTGTTGTTGTAATAGTATCCTTCGCGATAGGGAATGATTACCTTCCCTTTCTGGTCCAGCACCTCGCAGAGGTTGTCGCGGTATTTGACGACAAGTCCCGCTTTGAGGACGAGCGTTTCTTCCTCTTCCTGACGGCTCTCGACAAAAGGTGCAGATATCCGTCCTTTGCTGTCGAGCACTCCGGTTTCGCTTATCATTTCCCCGTTTTCTGCTCTGCGTTTTCTATGAACCATTATCTTGCCGTCTTCCATCAGCTGCATTTCGTCGTACTGTGGTGGTATAATCTCCTTGCCGTCAGTGCTATATAGTCCAACAAGGGTGTCCTTTCTCACATAGAGCAGCCCCTTCTTTGCCATATAGATGTTGGTCATAGGACCCATCACCGTGTCGCCGTTGAAGCGCAGCAGATAGGTTGTGTCGAATGATTCGGAAGAGAGGTACATTAGCTTCTCACCTGCGGTACAAATGTTTATTCTCCAGTCATATACGTATGGTACAATAACCTGGCCGCTCTTGTCGATGATGCCGTATTTGCCGTTGCGTTCGGCGCACATAAGGCCATTGTTGAAGTAGTCCACACCGACACCAAGATACTCGCTCGAAAACTCAAAGGGTATTACCACATTGCCCTGGCGGTCCATAAACCCTACGCCTGCTCCTTCCTTGAAAAGGACAAACAGGTCTGCCGGATACTCATAGGATGCGTAGCCGAATTCCAACGGTATTACTATGCGGCCGTCGAGCGTTGCGACACCGTAGTGCTCGTCCTTGAACACGATGGCAAGGTCGTAGGCATCAATATAGTAGCTTATGCCGTACTGCTTCTCCAGCTTCTCCATAGCCTCCATCTTTGCCTTGCTCTGCGCCTTCGTCATCGGGCGGCTCTGGCCGCAAGCGAAGAGTGGCGCAAAAGCCAGTAATATGAGCAATATTTGCCTTAAAGAGACCTTGCTGCGAGGTGCAATTTTGTATCGTAGAGTCATACTTTTTTATTTTTAAAACTTTGAATACAAAATTAATGAAATCTCTAATGATTTAGCTTTCATTTGGTAAAAAACGAAATCACAATTCGTAAAAAATCATCTAACTTGTGCTGTTTCAGGTGATATTTTTTAAATATTTTGTACTTTTGCAATTATGAATACCGATTATTTTTATCTGTTGATGTTATGTTTTGCCTCTGGATTCACACAATGTTTCCTTATTGGCACAAGCATTTTTCTGTTTCGCAAACACAAATCCTACCAGTTCCAGCGTGCCTTTGCCATTGTGATGTTGATGCTCTCGGTGGGATTCTTCAACAACTTTGTGGTTTCCGCCTGCCACAATCTGCCTATTTCAGCCTATATCAACACTTTGCTTATTCTCTATGACTATATGATAGTGGGTGGATATATGATATTCGTCGTCACGCTGGTCTTTCCAGGTCGTTTCAGTTTTTCAAAACTCTGGTTGTTTGAAATTCCATATCTGCTTGCGATACTTATATTTGCAATAACACAAAGCCCCATAGTCTACCCTGTCGTCCAAATTATTACAGTTGTCATCTCGTCGGTACTTTTTGTATGGCTGGGATTGTCTATCAAGCGACACGACGCAATGTTGCGCGACAATGTGGGCAACATCGAGTTTTTAGACCTGCGATGGGGTATTATTCTTATCGCACTGCTTTATGTAGTTCAGCTGATTTGGTCTGTCGAAAGCCTCTCACAGCAGGACTGGTTCTCAGACAAAAGCGTCGAAGACAATCTGATTTTCGACACTGTCTGGTGCGTAATCACCATCGTTTACGTCCTGCTTATTCTGCACAAAATCACCCATCAGCAGGTTTTTGTCGCACCCGCACAGGAAGAGAGTGCCAACGAAGATGGAAATAAAACCGCAGAGTCGACAAACGAGTATTATAAGATTCTCAACGACACAAATGTAGATGATATAATTCGCGACAAGAAACATTATCTCGACACTGCATTGACCCTTCAGAAATTGGCAACGCTGCTGGGAACCAACCGTCAATATCTAAGCAACTACATCAACCGCGAGAAGCAGAAGACCTTTTATTTATATATCAACGACTTCCGGCTTGAGGAAGCCAAGAATCTGTTGGACAAATGGAACGATGACCGTCAGCATTCGATGGAGGATCTGGCAGCCCTTTCGGGCTTCAACTCCTACTCCACATTCCTGCGCTCTTTCGTCAAAAAGTACGGCAAATCACCGTCAAAATACCTGAAAAGCAAAGAGTAGCGTCCAAAGAGTAATGACCAATGGACCTGCATAAACCTTGACGGTAAAAATACACGCTTGATTGCCCGTCCCAAATCTCTACCAACTCCGGTCGTTGTACAATATATGTACAATATTTGTACAATATATGTACAATTGGTAAACGTACAAATATTGTACAAGTATTGTACATATATTGTACAACGACCGGAGTTGGTCCCTTAAAGACCTAAGGAACAGTTAGTTATGATGCGATGATGTGTTTTGGTTATTTAGTTGGTTTTCAAGCTGTTGGGTAAAATTGGGCTAAATTTTAACTTTTATTAAGTTTTTTGAAGGCGTTTTTACGGTGCGACACGGATTGGTTTATGATGGATTCATAGTGCGACACACCCCGGCCTTCGGCCACCCCTCTCCGAGAGGGGATGGCGCGGCAGCGCTCTATTGATAATCAGTGTGATGCGTCAGCCCATCCCCTCTCGGAGAGGGGTGGCCGAAGGCCGGAGTGTGTCGCATCAGCCGTTCCAATTGTGAGCGGTGAACAAAAAACGAAGGCCGGGGTGTGTCGCACCGTCTGTTCCGATAGCGAAGCGGTGAACAAAAACGATGGCCATTGATAACAGCGTATTTGCTATTTGTCGCGCATCACGTCGGCGACTATCTGCGAGACCATCTGCTTGAGTTCTTCGATGAACTGGCGGGCATCGTAGCGGTGTGCTTCGATGTCGCGCAGTTTTTTCTCCCACTGGCCTGTGAGTTCAGCGCTTTTCAGCAGTTCTTCCTTTATGGTGGCTATGAGGTTGATGCCTGTTTCGGTGGCGTTGAGCGACTTGCGCACCTTGCGTATGTAGCCGCGCTTGAAGAGGGTTTCGATGATGGCGGCGCGGGTCGAGGGTCGGCCTATGCCGTTCTCTTTCAGTGCGTCGCGCAGTTCGTCGTTGTCAACAAAGCGTCCGGCGGTTTCCATAGCCCGCAGCAGGGTTGCCTCGGTGTAGGGTTTGGGCGGCGAGGTCCATTTCTCGCTTAGTGTCGGTGTGTGCGGACCTTTCTCGCCTTTGACGAAGGCCGGCAGGGTCTTGGTGTCGTCATCCTTTTTATTCTCTTTGTCGTCGGCATCGTCGCTGTCCGTTCTTCGTTCTCCGTTCTCCGTTTTCCGTTCTTGCTGCCAGCTGCCGTTCTCTTCTATCCATTTGCCGAAGACGACGCGCCAGCCTGGGTCGAGCACCTGACGGCCTGAGGCCTTGAAGGTCAGCTTTGTGCCGCGGCTTTTGGAGGTGGTGTCGGCGTTGTCGGCGTCGGGTGTGCTTTCCACTTTGCCGGTGACGGTGGTGGTGCTCACCTTGCAGTCGGGGTAGAACACTGCTATGAAATGGCGTGCCACGAGGTCGTAGACTCGTTTCTCGTTGATTGTCAGGTCGCCGTTGGAGGGGTTCTCGCCTGTGGGTATGATGGCGTGGTGGTCGGTGACTTTGCTGTTGTCGAACACCTTCTTGCTTTTGGGCAGTTTCTTTTCGAGCAGCGGCGCCGTCAGCGGTGCGTAAGGGACGAGGCCTTTGAGGATGGTGGGGCACTTGGGGTAGATGTCGTCGCTGAGGAAGGTGGTGTCGACACGCGGATAGGTGGTGAGTTTTTTCTCGTAGAGGCTTTGTATGTATTTGAGTGTCTCGTCGGCTGAGAAGCTGTATTTCTTGTTGCATTCCACCTGCAGGCTGGTGAGGTCGAAGAGTCGCGGCGCCGCCTCGTTGCCGCTTTTCTTGGCTATGGAAGTCACTTCGAAGTCGTGGTTGCGAATGGCTTCGAGTGCCTGGCGCCCTTCTTCCTCGTTGGTTATGCGTCCCTTGGGCCCTTTCTTGGTTTTGTCGGTGTCGGCCTCATCGCCGTCGTCGTCGCTGCCTTGCAGTGTGAAGAGTGTGTCGCGGTAGATGGTCGACAGTACCCAGTACTGCTCGGGCTTGAAGTTCTGTATCTCGAGCTGGCGGTTTACAATGAGAGCCAGTGTAGGTGTCTGCACGCGGCCGATGGAGAGTACCTGTCCGCGTTCGGTTCGGTATTTGAGGGTGTAGAGACGTGTGGCGTTCATACCGAGCAGCCAGTCGCCGATGGCTCGGCAGAGGCCTGCTTCGTAGAGCGACTGGTAGTCGTCCTGAGGTTTGAGGTTGGAGAAGCCTTCGCGGATGGCCTCTTCGGTGAGCGACGAGACCCACAGGCGCTGCACCGGGCAATGGGCCTGGGCTTTCTGCATCACCCAGCGCTGAATGAGTTCGCCCTCCTGACCGGCATCGCCGCAGTTCACTATGCCGTCGGCTTTCTGCATAAGGCCTTCGATGACGTGGAACTGCTTTTCGTAGGTTTTGTTGTCTATAAGCTTTATTCCGAAGCGTTGGGGTATCATCGGCAGGCGGCTGAGTGACCAGGCTTTCCACATATCGGTGTAGTCCTGTGGCTCTTTGAGTGTGCAGAGGTGGCCGAAGGTCCAGGTAACCTGGTAGCCGTTGCCCTCCATATATCCGTCGTGGCTGGTGTTGGCTTTCAGCACGCGGGCAATCTCGCGGGCCACGCTGGGTTTCTCGGCAATGCAGACTATCATTTTCTATCAGTGTATTGTTGAACTGTGAACAGTTGTTTGTTGCAAGGTTTAACGGCAGAAGAAAAAAAATATTATGTCGGGTATAATATATAAGAATGCGGTGCGTTATAAAATATTAATAAAAAACTGGAAATATACGATGATTGAGGAGAATATTCTGAAGATTAACAAAGACCTGCCGCCGCAGACGCGCCTGATAGCGGTGTCGAAGACCAAGCCTGTGGAGATGCTGCAGGAGGCCTACGATGCGGGTCAGCGGCTGTTTGGCGAGAACAAGGCGCTGGAAATGCGCGACAAACACGAGGCTTTGCCCAAAGACATAGAGTGGCATTTCATAGGCCATCTGCAGACAAACAAGGTGAAGTATATAGCACCTTTTGTGAGAATGATACACAGCATCGACTCGCTGCCGCTGCTGCAGACGGTGGAGAAAGAGGCCGTCAAGCACGAGCGCTGCATCGACTGCCTGCTGCAGTTCCATATAGCCACCGAGGAGACTAAGTTCGGACTGGACCTTAATGAGGCCCGCCAGCTGCTGGAGTCGGCTGAATACAAGGCTATGCAGCACGTCAGGATTTGCGGCGTGATGGGTATGGCCACCAATACCGACGATATGGACCTTGTGCATCGCGAGTTCGCTACGCTGCACGGTATTTTCGAGACGCTGAAGAAGGACTATTTCAGCGGCAGCGAGGCGTTCCGCGAGATATCGATGGGTATGAGCCACGACTATAAGATTGCCGTTGAGGAAGGCTCGACGCTGGTACGCGTAGGCTCGTCCATATTCGGTGCACGCAACTATTAGAACGGAGAACTGAGAACTGAGAACTGAGAACGGAGAGGACACACGCCCCCGCCCTATAGGGCACCCCCTCTAATTAGAGGAGGAAAAGCTGAAAACGAAAAGCTGATAATAATAATTGCAATCTCGTACGGGCGTACCCCCGTGTACGCCCCACCACCTCCCCAAAAAACTCATCCCCCCTTCACCCTTAAAACCCTTTAAACCCTTTAAAAGCCTTCAACCCTTAAAACCCTTAAAACCTTTAAACCCTTTTTAACCCCTAATACAATGCATATCTTTAAAGACAAATCAAAGTTGATACTCTCGTATGTAGTCATCACTTTCGGCATTTTGACCTACACCTTTGCGTGGTCGGCCTTTATGCTGCCCGCCAAGATTGTGGGTGGCGGCGTCAGTGGTATCTCGTCGGTGCTGAACATTGCCTGCGGTATACCGCTGCCTATCGGTGTGCTTAACTTCATCATCAACGGCATTTTGCTTGCCATAGGCTTCAAGGTGCTGGGTTCGAAGTTCGGCGCCAACACCATCTATGGCATCGTTATGTCTTCGGCCTGCTTTATCCTATGGCAGCAGGGCTTGCACGTGGAACGTCTGTTCCTTGAGGACGGCGTTATGGCCTTCGACCCATTTATGTGTGCCATCATCGGTGGCGCCCTGTGTGGCGGCGGCATCGGTCTGACTTTCTCGATGGGCGGCAACAGCGGCGGAACAGATATCATTGCTTTGATCATAAGCAAGTTCTACAATGTCTCGCCGGGCAAGGTGATTATGTATCTCGACATATTCATCATAGGCAGTTCCTTCTTTGTTTCGCATCAGATAACCAATGTGGTGTATGGCTATATCGTGATGGTGACGATGACATATGTGCTTGATATGGTGCTCGATGGCAACAAACAGTCATATCAGATTATGGTCTTTTCTGCCAGGAACAAGGAGATTGGCGATGCAATAACATCCGAGATAGGTCGCGGCGTGACACTTCTCGACGGTGAAGGCGGCTATACGCATCAGCCCACAAAGGTCCTGATCGTTATGGCTCACAAGACTGACAAGTCTAATGTGATGCATATCATTCACCGTATCGATGAGAATGCATTTGTTTCGGTGTCAAAGACTCAAGGTGTATATGGACGTAATTTTGAAAAAATAAAACTCTAAATAGGATTAAAAGGTTAAAAGGTTTAAAAGGGTTGCTCCCTTCGGTCGCTTAAAAGGTTAAAAGGGTCAATCCCTCAAACCATCAAACCATCCCAACCTTTAAAACCTTTCCAACCTTTAAAACCTTTCTACCCCTTTTAACCTTTAAAACCTTTCCAACCCTTTTAACCTTTAAAACCTTTCCAACCCTTTTAACCTTTAAAACCTTTCCAACCCTTTTAACCTTTAAAACCTTTCTACCCTTTTTAACCTTTAAAACCTTTCCAACCTTTAAAACCCTTCTACCGCAATGAAACTTATATCCCCTTCCCTGCTCTCGGCCGATTTCGGCAACCTGCAGCGCGATATAGAGATGCTTAACAACAGTCAGTGCGACTGGCTGCACGTCGATGTTATGGACGGCATCTTTGTGCCAAATATCTCTTTTGGCCAACCGATTGTGAAACACATCAAAAAGCATAGCAAGAAGCCTCTTGACGTGCACCTGATGATTATGGACCCTGGCCGCTACATCAACGACTTCCGCGAGGCCGGTGCTGACATACTGACCGTTCATTATGAGGCCTGTACGCATCTTGACCGCACCCTCAATGCCATTAAGGATGCCGGTATGAAATGCGGCGTGGTGCTCAATCCGCATACGCCTGTGGCACTTCTTGAAGACATTGTGCAAGTGTGCGATATGGTGCTGCTGATGAGCGTCAACCCCGGCTTCGGCGGACAGAAGTTCATAGAAAACACCTATAACAAGGTGCGCCAGCTCAGAGAGTTGTGCAATCGCAAGAATCCGCAGTGCCTCATTGAGGTTGACGGCGGTGTCAATACAGGCAATGCACCCAAGCTGTTTGAGGCTGGTGCCGATGTGCTTGTGGCCGGCAACGCCGTCTTCAAGTCGGAGAATCCGATGCAAACTATCATTGACCTTAAGCGATGAAAAGGCCGCAATTGATACTCGCCGCCGGCAAGGAGAAAGCACTTTTGAGACGCCATCCGTGGATATTCTCTGGAGCCGTTAAGCGCATTGTCGGAGAGCCACAGGAAGGCGATTTGGTGGACATTCAGGCCGCCGACGGACATTGGCTGGCCGTAGGACACTATCAGAATGAGTCGATAATCTGTAAAGTACTGTCGTTTGACACACAGTCTGTTGATGAGTGTTTCTTCGAGCAAAGGCTTAAGTCGGCCATTGGCTACCGCAAACGGTTAGGATTCTTCAAAGAAGGCAACAATACCAATGTCTTTCGACTTGTAAATGGCGAGGGCGATTTTTTGCCTGGCCTTATCTGCGACTGGTACAACGGTGTGCTCGTAATGCAGGCCCACAGCGTCGGTATGCACCGCTTGTTTTCGATGTTTACAGAAATGTTTGTCAATTTACTTTCGCCTTATATTGTGTCGGTTTTCGACAAGAGCAGTGCCACGGTGCCTGGTGGAAGCAGCGACGGTTTCCTTTGGGGCGACGAAGCGCCGGAACGTGAGATTTGTGAGCACGGCAACAGAATGTTTATCAACTTCTTTGAAGGCCAGAAGACCGGTTTCTTTGTCGACCAGCGCGAGAATCGCAGACTTGTTGGCGAATTAGCCAAAGGGCATCGAGTGCTCAATTGCTTTGGATATACGGGAGGTTTCTCGCTGGCGGCCCTGCGCGGTGGTGCCGAATATGTGGAGACAGTGGACATTTCGAAGAAGGCTATAGAACTGTGCAACCGCAATGTGGAACTCAATTTCGGCAAGGATGCTCCTCACAAAGGCACCGTTGCCGACGTGCTGCAGTTTTTGAACGGAGGTGTGGAAGCGGAAAGCAGAAAGCGAAAAGCGGAAAGCGGAGAAATAGACCGCGTCAGCCAGCTTTCCGCTTTCCGTTTTCCGCTTTCCGCTTCCAACTCTCAGTTCGATATTATCATCCTCGACCCTCCGGCGTTTGCCAAGAACCATCGCTCCCTGCAGCAGGGGCTTAAGGGCTACCGCAATATTAACCAGAAAGCAATGGAGAAGATTGCCGACGGCGGATTGCTCTTCACGTTTAGCTGCAGCCAGGCTGTGAGCCGCGACGACTTCCAGACGATGGTTTTCACCGCTGCCGCCAATGCCCACAAGAAGGTGCGCATCGTGCGCCAGCTACCCCACGCCCTCGACCATCCCGTAAGCATCTACCACCCCGAAGGCGAGTACCTTAAAGGACTGCTCCTGCAAATTGAAAAGGCATAAACCCTCCAACCCTAAAACGTATTAACATATCAACATAAAACATATCAACCTATCAACAAATCAACAACCAATGGAAAAAGGCTACCTTAAAATAGACCAATACGATGAAAAGTGTGTCGCAGAGATGGCGAAGCACTATAAAGAGATAATACGTCTGCTGGGTGAGGACCCCGAGCGCGAGGGACTGATCAAGTCACCTGAACGCATTGCAAAGGCAATGCTTTATTTCACCAACGGCTACGACCTCGACCCCGAGGAGATACTGCGTTCGGCAATGTTCCACGAGGACTACAAGCAGATGGTCGTCGTCAAGGACATAGAGCTCTATTCGCTCTGCGAGCACCACCTTGTGCCTTTTGTCGGCAAAGCCCACGTGGCCTATATTCCCAACGGCACCATCGTGGGACTGAGCAAGATACCGCGCGTGGTCGATGCCTACGCCCGTCGTATGCAGGTGCAGGAGCGCCTCACTAAACAAATCAAGGACTGCATCCAGAACACCCTCAACCCACTGGGTGTGGCTGTCGTAATTGAGGCGCAGCATATGTGTATGTCGATGCGAGGTGTGCAGAAGCAGAACTCGGTGACAACCACCAGCGACTTCACCGGAGCTTTTATGAAGGACCCCAAGACCCGCGAGGAGTTTATGCACATCATCGGTGTCGACCTGCACTAAACAAAGACGTAAACGAAAACCAAAACTGTGCCAGCCAGCTTTAGTTTTCGTCTTCGTTTTCGTTTTTTTTTGGGTTTTGTAAAAATCACAAAAAAAATGTTACATATCTAAATAGATCGAAAACAATTATTTTATGAAAAAATCATTTTTATTTCTGATTCTTATGCTGCCATTGTTGGCGATGGCACAAAACAAACCGTTGACCCAAAAGCAGAGCAAGGCTCACCTCAAAGCCCTGAAAGAGCTGAGCACAATTTACGAAATATATAACTATATAGGCAACGACACCTATATTGCATATAAAAAAGGCGAAAACAGGCCCCGAGCTTGGCTTGTTAACACTGCAGGCAAGAAACTGCTTCCATTTGAATTTGACTATATTGATATTGTAGAAAGATGTAGCCTGTTGTCGCTTTTCAAAGACACACTAATTGGCTTTGCCGACCGCAGTGGCAACATTATTGTTCCATTAATATATGACAATTCTATATATGATGGTGAAGGACCAATATATGCAACAAGAGGGCATATTGTTGTCAGGAAAGATGGCAAATATGGTGTCATTGACACAACAGGCCGCGTCGTGGTTCCGTTGAAATATAGTGGTGACTATATGTTTTTAGATTACAGAGTGCCTTTCATCTATTTGGACAATTATTCCGATGGACAATACACAGAATACCTTATCCGAAACAACGGCGACACCGTCATAATTGCTGAAGATGTCTATTATTTGTCAGACGGAATAATCAGAGTCCGTAAGGACAATCTTTATGGCCTGTACGACACGACAGGGCGTGAAATCGTAAAATGCCAATATGATGTTTTTAATAGCATCCCAAATAATGGGTTGTATTCGGTGAGAAAAGGCGGCCATTGGAAACTCATAGACCTTAAAGGGAAAGAGCATTTTACCACGGCATTGAGTAAAATCGACGACAGTTGCTTTGTTCGATACAGCACGTCGGGTCTGATTTTCCACTACAGCAACAGTAACAGTATGTGCGGAGCTATTGACACCAACGGACGCACTGTCATAGCGCCCGATTCCAATTACACTTATGTTTTTTACGACGACAGCAAACGTATAGTTATGACAGACGAGGAAGATTATAACGCTTATGTATTTGACATTAAAGGCAATCTGCTTGACAGTTATTCTTACATAGACGATTTCTGTTGCGAAGAACCCTTGTCAAAATATATAACAGTAAAAAAGAATGGCCTATACGGTCTTGTGGATAGCTGCTGGAACCTCGTGATGCCATTCAAATTCAAGAATGAATTGTCGGCTGTGGACAACAACCATTTTCTTACAGACCTCGGCGACGGCATAAAAGGCCTTGTCGATCTCAATGGCAAAATACTTTTCAAGGTGCCTTTTGATTGGATTATTTCTCACGGCAATGGTATATATAGTGGTAATTCCTACGACAGCAAAGATCGCAAAAAAATCGTCGGTTTTGCTGACATATATGGCAACACCACACTCACCAAGGAGGAATATGCCACAATGCAGCGTTGGAACAAACAGCGCGAGGAGGATGAACGCATAGCCGCCGAGAAACGCAAGGCCCAAGCCGAAAACAAATCAACAACTCAACAAATCAACAAATCAACCACAATAACCTTTGACGGTGAAGAGGAAGTCTTTGTCGTCGTCGAAGAGCCGCCACGTTTTCCAGGTGGCGACAGCGCGCTTTATATGTACCTCTGTATGAACCTCAGCTATCCCGATGCCGCCCGCGAAAACAAAATAGAAGGAATGGTTGTTGTCTTATTTGTTGTTGAGAAAGACGGCTCGGTCAGCAATGTCCGTGTTCTGCGCGACATCGGCGGCGGATGCGGCGAGGCAGCCGTCGAGGTTGTCAAGAATATGCCACGGTGGGAGCCCGGACGTCAGGCCGGCAAAGCGATACGTACACAGTTCAGCCTGCCACTGAAATTCGAGCTTAAAAACTACGACTCTACAAACGGTATGTCGCAAGAAGAGAAATGCAAATTCCTGCTTAACCAAAGGGGCTTCATAAAATAACTATGATATTGTTTGTATTGCCCTCCAACCCTAAAACCCTCCAACCCTCCAACCCTTTAAACCCTTTATAACCTTTCAAGCGAAGCGACCCCTTTGTATCAACAAATGAACGTATCAACAAATCAATACCTCAACAAATCAACATTTCTTTTGTTGCTCTTGTTCTTGGCCTCCAATATTGCAATGGCGCAGTTGCCGAAACCCTACGCGTCGCCAAATACGAAGCCTATCGTAGTGACCGAATTGATTAAGACCGACCAATTTGCACAGAAACAGTTCGCAAACAAGCGCGACAGCGCGGATTATTACCGTTTCAGCATTGACGAGCACACCTATTTCCATCGTTGCAACGCCGACACGCAACTGGTTGGATATGTGCTTGTCCCTACGGAATTTGATTCTCTTTTTATGAAGGGCCGAATCAACAACTATGGCAACCCCTATGAAGGTTGGACTGGCAAAAAACGGCACGATTTTGACTACGGGCGTTTCAAACAGGATATCACCCTCGAGGATGTCCGGCGGGCCGAAAATGCCCTCGCTGCCGCTGTCAACGGCCAATATGATTTCAAATCCATCCGCAAGCGCTATAAGGATTATGGCCGCCAGTATGTTTTCTTCTACGACGAGAACGACCAGCTCTGCGTCCTCATTAACTGCAGCTGCGAGAAGTACGACTGGCTTTTCTCACACCGCTACTGTAGTGTCCGCGACGGTGGCGACTGCTACTGGCGGATGGTTATCAACCTCGAAACAGGCAAAACGCTTTCTGTCTCTGTCAACGGCGAAGGCTGATTTTATTCTTTTGTTTTAAAGTATTCCCATACCAGTCGTGCTTTGGCAGGGCCGATAGCCTTGGCAAGGTCGTCAAGCGTCTGGAGCCGGACCTCTTTCACTGACCCGAAACGCAGCAGCAAATCGCGCGCCGTCTTCTCCCCTATTCCAGGGATGTCGGTAAGCTGTGTCTTGAAGGTCCCTTTGCTGCGTTTGTCGCGATGGAATGTTATGGCAAAACGGTGCACCTCGTTCTGTATCTGCTCCAATAGGTGGAACAGCTGGTCGGTGGGCTTCAGCCCAACAATGCGTATCTCGTTCTGCTCGTCAAAGCACAGCAACTCATTGGTGCGGTGACGGTCGTCCTTCGCCAAGCCGGCAATGGGTATGTCGAGGTGCAAATCTTCTTGTATCACCTTGCGTGCAACCTCCATCTGCCCTGCCCCGCCGTCGACGATTAGCAGGTCTGGCAGCTCCTTGCCTTCGTCCGAAAGCCGACGATAGCGGCGGCTGATGACCTCGGCCATCGATGCATAGTCGTCGGGGCCCTCCACGGTCTTTATGTTGAATTTGCGGTATTCGCCGCGGTTGGGCTTGCCGTTGGTGAAACGCACCATTGCCGCCACTGGGTAAGCCCCTTGGATATTGGAGTTGTCGAAACACTCAATGTGCACAGGCACGCGCTTCAGGTGCAGCTCCTTCTGCAGACGTTCCATAAGCTGGCTGCGGCCGTCGTCGGGATTGACCAGCAGCCGCTGGTGTACGCACTGGTGCTGATGGGCACGTACATTCCGTTCGCTCAGCTCCAACAGTTGCTTGCGGTCGCCGCGTGTAGGCACTGTCTGCTTCAGATAGTCGGCCGGAATCTCCTCAACCTTGAATGGCACTATAGCCTCTGTTGCAGTACTTTCTGTCTGCTCGTGCAATGCCGGAATAATTGTTGCCAGTATCTCGGCGTCACTCTCCTCCAGCTGTTTCTTGACCTCTGTGCTGAACGAGTAGATAATGCTGCCGTTCTTGATACGCATCATATTGATATAGGCATACTTGGAGTCGGATAAAATAGAGAATACATCAACATCCCTCACATTGGTGTTGACCACCGTCGACTTGTATTGATACTCTTCAAGCAGGCGTATCTTGCGCCTCATCACCTCGGCTTCCTCAAAACGCAGCTGGTCGGCAAGCGTCATCATCTCCTTCTTCATAGCATCCAGAATCTCACCGAAGTCGCCACGCAGAATCTTGCGTATGCGGCTGAAGGTCTCGCGGTATTCCTCATAGCTCTCCGCCCCCACGCAGGGTGCCTTGCATAGCCCTATCTGATGGTTCATACAAGGACGGTCGCCACCCACAACCACTTGGCGTTCAGCGTCCCAACGCAGCTTCTTCTTGCAGTTGCGATAGCAGAACAGCTTGCGTATAATATCCTGAAGCTCACGCAGTATGCGCTGGTTGGGATAAGGCCCGAAGAACTGCCCTTTGATGCGCGAACGATCACGCGTAAAGAGCAGCTGCGGATAATCCTCGTCGGTGATGCAGAGATAGGGGTAGGTCTTGTCGTCCTTCAGCATACTGTTGTAGCGCGGCTGATACTGCTTAATGAGGTTATTCTCAAGCAGCAGGGCGTCGACCTCCGACGCAACCACAGTGGTGCGCAGGTCATAGATGTGGCGCACCAGCATCTTTATCTTCGAGCTGTGGTCGTCATAACGGTTGAAATATGAACTGACTCGTCGCTGCAGGTTGCGTGCCTTGCCGACATAAATCACCGTACCCGACTCGTCAAGGTATTGGTATACTCCTGGCGTTTCGGGTATGGTCTTGAGCTTAAGCTTGATACGCCCAATGTTCTTGTTAATCGACTCGTCAATCAAAGGCTCAGAATCTTTCTATCTTCAGGTTCAGGCTCGTCACACCCTCAATCTCATATTTGTTGGTACGGTGTCTGAGACGGTAGGTGTAGTCGCCTTTCTTGTTGTATATCCTGTAGCGGTCGAGGGTGTCGCTCACCGTGCAGTATTGCCCAACGGTGCTGCCGCGCAGTGCACCCTTGCGGTCGCGGAGGCGAATGTTGGGTGTGAAGTTGTGCAGCTCGGTGCTGTCAATATAGAAGTCGACCAACAGTGGCAATATGTCGCCCGTAATCATCGTCGTGTCATAACGCAGGGTGGCCGTAATGACATAGCCGTCGCTGGTATTGTCCACCTTGACGCTGTACATCTCGGGTTCAAAGCGCAGCCATTTGTTGTTGCTGAACTGATGCGTCTCGTCGACAAGCACTTTCTTGCCGCACGAGGCTAATGTCAATGTAACGGCAAGCAACAGAAACAGTTTTCTCATCACACTAATCTATATTCATTAATTATAAACCTCTATTCAAAAGCGCCTCCATTATCTGGATGGCGTTGGTGGCGGCTCCCTTGCGCAGATTGTCGGCCACTACCCACAGGTTCAGCGTCTTGGGCTGCGACAGGTCGCGGCGCACACGCCCCACAAACACCTCGTCGCGGTCCTCGCTCATCACTGGCATCGGATACTGCACACGCGACGGGTCGTCGTAGAGCACCACTCCGGGAGTTGTGGCGATGATGCGGCGTGCCTCGTCGATGTCGAACTCGTTATGGAACTCTACGTTCACAGCCTCGCTGTGGCCGCCCACAACGGGCACACGGGCAACGGTGGCGGTCACAGCGATGCCGGGATCGCCCAGAATCTTGCGTGTCTCATCCACCAGTTTCTGCTCCTCGGTGGTATAGCCGTCGGCCTGGAAGTCGCCGCCGTGCGGAAACAGGTTGCGGAATATCTGGTAGGGATAGGCCTGACTGTGTGGTCCCATAGCGTCGAGCTGTGTAGGCACCTCACGGCCTTCCTTCACCACCTGCGCGGCGTGCCAAGCCTCCTCCTCCTGCAACTGACGGACAGCCTTGATGCCGGTGCCGGTGATAGACTGATAGGTGCTGATGACCAAGCGCTTGATGCGATACTGGCGGTGCAGGCCCGACAAGGCCAGCACCATCTGGATGGTGCTGCAGTTGGGGTTGGCAATGATGCGGTCGTCGGCGCGGACGGCATCGATATTGATTTCTGGAACCACAAGCGGCTTGTCGACATCCTTGCGCCACGCCGACGAGTTGTCGATGACCGTGGTGCCGGCGGCGGCAAAGAGCGGCGCATACTGGCGCGATGCCGCGGCGCCTGCCGAGAAGATTGCAAAATCGGGACGCATAGCTATGGCGTCGTCTACCGACACCACCGTCAGTTCGCGGTCGGCGAAGGGTATGCGCTTGCCTACCGACTTGGGCGATGCGGCGGCCACAATCTCGTTGCCGGCAAAGCCTCGTTCGGCCAGCACCTTGAGCATAACGCCGCCCACAAGTCCCGTAGCACCTACAACAGCTATTTTCATATTATACAATTGCTAACAGTTCAACGGTGAAAATCAGTGCCGAATAAGGCGGTATCGACGCACCGGCGCCACGTTCGCCATAGCCGAGCTGATAAGGGATATAGAATTTGTATTTGGCTCCCACCTTCATCATCTGCACACCCTCGGTCCAGCCGGCAATCACCTGGCGCAAACCGAACTCGGCGGGCTGGTTGCGGCGATAGGACGAGTCGAACACTGTGCCGTCTATCAGTGTGCCCTCATAGTGGCAGCGCACCGTGTCGTCGGCAGTGGGGCGCGGACCCGAGCCTTCGCTTAGAATCTCATACTGCAGTCCGCTGCGGGTGCAGAACACACCCTCGCGTTTGGCGTTCTCGGCCAGGAACTGCTCGCCGGCGCCCTTGGCGGCCTTACCCTTCTCGGCGGCCTCGGCCTGCTGCAGGGCCTCCATCTCGCTGAAGAAACGCTCCAGAATCTGATGGGCCTCCTCATTCGACATCTGGGGTGCCTTGCCAGCGAACAAATCGCGGATGGCGGCGGCAAAATCATCAATGTTTAGGCTTGTCTCAAGCCCCATATCAAGCAGTTGGTGGCCGATGTTGTGGCCAAGAGCATAACTTAATTTATCCATATTCAGTTAATTATTCGTGTTATACATATAGTTTTACAAACTGCAAAAATAGCAAAACATTTGCATTCGGGCAAGACACTGCTTTATTTTCGTCTGCCCTCACTTTAGCGCCAGCTTCTTCACTGCCTTGCCCTGCGCGGTGTGGATGGTCACTATCACCGTGCCGCGGGGCCAGGTCGAAGTGTCAAACTCGGCAGTGTCTGCTGTTACTGGCAGCTCGAGCAGCGTGCGCCCTTGAAGGTCGGTCACAACTATGTGCGTCATCGCCACAGGCGATGCCACCTGCACCCGCGTCGTAGCGGGGTTGGGGCGCAGCGACACCTGCTCCTGCAGCACGGCATTGATGCCCTCCGTCGTCGTGTCGGTCCACGTCGTCATCGTGTCAAAAGAGAACCACTCCGACATCGCGTCGCTGTGGCTGCAATAGTTGCGCATACGCACCTCGTAGGCCGTGCGAGGCTCCAAACCGCTCATCATCAGCGTGCCATAGCCGTGGTAGTTGCGTGTGATGTGAGGCTTTGACGTACCCTCGCCCTCGGCGAACCCTGCCGGACCGTATTCCACATCGGTATAGTCGGCCGAGTCGGGTATCAACCACGCTAATGCTATCGTCGTGTCCGTCACCGCGCAGTTGGTTACTGACAGTACTGGCGGACATCCGTATGCCGTGCGGAAGCCCACGCTCACTGTGTCGCTGTATTCCTCGGCATATATGCACCAGCAGGCCACACGCACCTCATAGGCCATATTCTCGTCAAGGTTATGCATACAGTATCTGCCCTCTGTAAGGCTGTCGACTATAGTGCCTGTTCCCGAGGCAAAGCCCTGAGGTCCATACTCCAAGCGGCAGTGCGACACGCCCACGGGGATATTCCACTCCACCGTCGCCGAGTCGTAGCCCACCTGCGTCATCCGCAAATTGTTAGGCACCATACAGGGTGGCGCCACTATCGCTAAAGGTCCGCCCCAAACATTATTTCTATAGGTGTTGTCTATCAACCCTGGGTATCTTGTCTGTGGCCACGCACGAGGGTCGCTTACAGGATATCCGCAGTTTTGAAACGGATGAAAATCCCCATTGTCGGAACGAAACAGACCGTTTAAACTTGGTGCATAATCACGCAAATAAACAATACGAGTATCTGACGGTACGCTGTAAAACCAGTCAGATGCATATTTGCCGTATCTGGTTAAAAATGCCGTGTTACCGACAAAGAAAGTGTCGTTGACATTATGTGGACGGTCAAAATAAACCTCAAGCGTTGGAATAATATACCCACCACCGTGGGCACAGTTTGGTGGCGTGCAATTGTAGAGTTTTGGCAACTGCAGTCTGTTCCACCCAACAGCATTGATGCCGTATTGAATCTTCACCGAGTCGGTAATAATTATAGGATGCATTGGGTCATCGGTCTTCTGGACAAAATAAATGTATCTCTCATAAATTCTCCTTTCTCCAGACACAGTAATGCCATAAGTAACCGACGACCAAAGCACGTGCAAAGAATCCACAAATGTCTGCCAGTAAAGATTCCTGATTGAATCGTCACGGGGGCCGAGGTTGTCCTCCTCCCAATAAAATCCATATTGCTTGCTTCCCAGAGGAATAGGCAACCTAAAATCCAGTGGTATTGCAACTCCGTATACTTGAATAGTGGAATCATAGGGCAAAGGATACATTTGATATTCATTGCAAGGTGAAAACATTCCTTGTAAGTATTCTATTTGAAAATTCCCTGAAGCGAGATCACCTGGTTGGAATATGCTATGATAATGTCGCGTGCTGTCAATGTATACGCTATCTCTGTTGTACGGATTGAAGAGATACCTTTGCGAAGTAGGATAAGCCTCCGTTATTTGCGCATTAATTTTGAAGCAAAAGAGACAGATAATAATAAAAGGAATAAACTTTCTCATAACTTGCAGATTTAAAGACTTATACACGATGTTTGACACACAATTTCCAATGCAATTCACAACTGCAAAGGTAGAAAGAAAAGTTGAATACTGCAAATGAAGCCTAAAAAAACTGCCTCGCCAATGTGCGACACACCCTGATTACAAAACACTTGTCGTAGCATTAGCCCTGAAAGGGCAAAGGATTACAGGCAGGGGTGGAGCGCAGCGGAACCCCTGAAGGAAACGAGACACAATAAAAAGTCCCGAAGGGCCGACGGAAAAACGATGTGGAGAATTGGTTTGACTGTACGACACACCCCGGCCATTGTTTTCGTTCACCGCTTCGTTATCTGAACGGCTGGTGCGACACACCCCGCCGCTTTGCGGCACCCCTCTCCGAGAGGGGATGGCGCGGCAGCGATACATTGATAATCAAATTGACAATCAAAACGATGCGGCAGCCCATCCCCTCTCGGAGAGGGGAGAAGGAACTGCCAGTGGCCGTTCCGATAGCGAAGCGGTGAATGAAAACGAAGGCCGGGGTGTGTCGCACCATCAAGCATCGACAATCCGGGGTGTGTCGCATTGTCAAGCTAAAGCATTACAATACAATCCGTCGTCCCGTCGGGGCTTTCCCTTTCAGTAAAAGAAACAGCACGCAACCTCGAGAGGTTGAATCTCAATATCCCCACTCCGAGGCATCCGCTACCAAGAAGTCTTGCCAAACCCCGAAGGGGTTGACGCTCAATAACCGTGGGTGCGGAGCACCCGCGGGACACGGCACCGGACGATACAGCACGACCCTGAAAGGGTCGCCCAAAAAGATTCAAATGCGCAGGCAGGTGGAGCACTCCTTCAGAGTGCCATTGGTACAGCATAGGCACCGCAGGTCGGAACGACCTGCGGTTATTGAGCGGTGACGCTTTCAGCGTCGTATATCCGTTACATCCGAGCAATCCGTGTTCAATAAAATATTCGTTCAATTCGTGTAATCCGTGTTCAATAAAAAATTCGTTCAATTCGTGTGATTCGTGTTCAAAAAGCAACCCGTGTAATTCGCGTTCAAGAAACCGCCTCTTCCTCAGCCTTTCGAGGGACCAACTCCGGTCGTTGTACAATATATGTACAATAGTTGTACAATATTTGTACGTTTACAATTGTACAAGTATTGTACAACTATTGTACATATATACAACGACCAGAGTTGGTGGGGACCGGATTGGGCGTTTTTGCAATTATTTTTTATTGTTATGTCGTAATATCAAAATATTTTTTCGTAAATTTGCAGATTGTATTTTTGGTGCACAATGCTCCAAGCGGCTGATGCTAAGCTGCTTGCAATGCAGACGGCCCCGCAAAACCACTTTGAAAGACTGAAAGATGGACTACAATTTTAGCGAAATCGAACCGAAATGGCAGCGTTACTGGCGTGAGCAGAAGACCTATCACGTAGAGAACAATCCTGACAAGCCTCATTATTATGTGCTCGATATGTTTCCCTATCCTTCGGGGGCGGGGCTGCACGTCGGCCACCCGCTGGGCTACATTGCCAGCGACATCTATGCCCGCTACAAGAGGCTGCGTGGCTTCAACGTCCTGCACCCTATGGGATATGACGCCTACGGCTTGCCTGCCGAGCAGTATGCAATCCAGACGGGCCAGCATCCGGCCATCACCACTGAGCAGAACATCAACCGCTATCGCGAGCAGTTGGACAAGATAGGTTTCAGCTTTGACTGGGACCGCGAGGTGCGCACCTGCGACCCCGCCTACTACAAATGGACGCAGTGGACATTCCTGCAGCTCTTCAACCACTATTACGACGAGGAGCTTCAGAAGGCCCGCCCCATAAGCGAGCTGATTGCCAAGTTCGAGAAGGGCGACGACCGTGCCCCCGAGTGGAACACGATGAGCGAGAAAGAGCGTCAGGAACTGCTGATGGACTATCGTCTGGCCTACCTTGCCGACATACCGGTCAACTGGTGCGCCGAGCTGGGTACGGTGCTGGCTAACGATGAGGTTGTCAACGGTTTGTCGGTGCGCGGCGGCTATCCCGTCGAGCGCAAACTGATGCGCCAGTGGAGCCTGCGCATATCGGCCTATGCCCAGCGTCTGGTCGACGGATTGGAGCAGGTGGACTGGAGCGAGAGCCTCAAGGAGATACAACGCAACTGGATTGGTCGCAGCGAGGGTGCCGCCGTATGGTTCCCGCTCGACGTGAAGACCAATGCCAACGTGCTGCCCGGCGCACAGGCCTATATGCCTGAGTTCGCTCCCGAGCCCGCACCGAGTTTTGAGATTTTCACCACGCGTCCCGATACTATCTTCGGTGTCACCTTTATGGTGCTGTGCCCTGAGCACGAGCTGATTGAAAGCATCACCACTCCCGAGCGCAAGGCCGAGGTGGAAGCCTACGTGACCTGGGCCAAGAACCGCAGCGAACGCGAGCGCCAGGCCGAGGTCAAGAAGGTGAGCGGCGTCTTTACAGGCTCCTACGCTGTCAATCCGCTTACCGAGGAGCGCATACCCATCTGGGTGAGCGACTACGTTTTGGCCGGCTATGGCACGGGAGCTATTATGGCTGTGCCTGCGCACGACAGCCGCGACTTTGCCTTTGCACGCCACTTCAACCTGCCTATACGTCAGGTTGTCGCTCCCGAGAAGGACGCCGTCAGCGACCCCTCTACCTGGAGCGAGAGCATCGACGCCAAGGTGGGCTACAGCGTGAACAGCGGATTCATCAGCGGAATGAAGGTGAAAGACGCTATGAAGGCTGTGATAGACAAGATAGAGGATATGGGCATAGGCTACCGCACGGTCAACTACCGCCTGCGCGACGCCATCTTCAGCCGCCAGCGCTACTGGGGCGAGCCGTTTCCGATCTATTATAAGGAGGGCATCCCCTACCCGATTCCCGAGGAATGTCTGCCGCTGTTGCTGCCCGACATCAGCGAGTACAAGCCGACGGCCACCGGCGAGCCTCCGCTGGGCCACGCCGAAGTGTGGGCTTGGAACGAGAAGGAACGCAGGGTGGTGAGCAAGAGTCTTATAGACAACAAGACGGTGTTTCCGCTCGAGCTGAGCACTATGCCTGGCTTTGCCGGCAGCAGTGGCTACTATCTGCGCTATATGGACCCGCGCAACGACGAGGCTTACTTCTCGAAAGAGGCTGTGAACTACTGGCAGAACGTGGATCTTTACGTCGGCGGCGCCGAGCACGGCACCGGCCACCTCATCTACGCCCGCTTCTGGAACAAGTTCCTGTTCGACATAGGTATGTCGGTCAAGGAAGAGCCCTTCCAGAAACTTGTCAATCAGGGTATGATCCAGGGCCGCTCCAACTTCGTATACCGTTCGAAGGAGGACAACAAGCTGTTCATCTCGAAGAACTTGATAAAGGACGCCGACAGCGTCACACCGATACACGTGGACATCAACATCGTCGACAACGACGTGCTCGACATAGAGCGTTTCCGCGCCTGGAGACCCGAGTTTGCCGACGCCCGCTTTGAACTGGAAGATGGCAAGTACATCTGCGGCTGGGAGATTGAAAAGATGTCTAAATCAATGTTTAACGTGCAGAACCCCGACGACTTGGTGGCCAAATACGGTGCCGATACGTTGAGGATGTACGAGATGTTCCTCGGACCTGTGGAGCAGGCCAAGCCTTGGGACACCAACGGCATTGAAGGTGTATTCAGATTCTTCAAGAAGTTCTGGAGGCTCTACCACGACGAGAACAACCAGTTCTGCGTCGTCGACGCCGAGCCGTCGAAGGCCGAGATGAAGATTCTCCACCAGACCATCAAGAAGGTGACCGAGGACATCGAGCGCTTCTCGTTCAATACCAGCGTCAGCACCTTTATGATTTGCGCCAACGAGCTGGACAAGCTCAAATGCAACAAGCGCGCTGTGCTTGAGCCATTGGCAGTGCTTGTGGCTCCGTTCGCACCGCATATCGCCGAAGAGCTGTGGCACTTGCTGAATGCTGACAACGGGTCGGTCTGCGATGCCCAATGGCCTCTGTTTGAGGAGCATTATCTGGTTGAGGACTCGTTCACCTACCCTGTCTCCTTCAACGGCAAGATGCGCTTCACACTTGATTTGCCGGCCAACTGCACTCAGGAAGAGGCCATCGCCGCGGTCAAGGCCGCTCCCGAGTCGCAGAAGTGGCTGGGAGACAAGGAACCCAAAAAGATTATTTTCGTACCTAAACGCATTATCAATATCGTATGCTAAGCAGACATTTTCTACGCGCAAAGGCATTGCAGACAATTTATGCCGGCGTGACTACACAAACGGCTTCGGAAGAGGAGCTTCTCAATATGTTCGACTATAATGTGTCGCGTCTCAACGACTTGGGAATGTTGCAGATGAGCACCCTCGGACAGCTGGCTTTCGTGGCCGAACGCATCGGCGAAACCGAGATGCAGAAGTTCAACCCCAACGATACCGAGGTGGAACTGCTGCGCAAATTGGCTCACAACACTTTCGTGGAGCGGCTGTGCGAAGGCTTTGAATACAAGCAGTTGGTGAACAGAATGAATATTGACTGGAGCAACAACTTCGACGTCTTCCGCAAGATCCTCAATATGTTCAAGACTTCCCGCCAGTTCCTTGACTATATTACCCTGAAGAAACCTTCTTTCGATGACGACAGGAACATTGCCATCTGCGCCTTCAAATACTTGATGAACGACAGTACGCTGCGCGACATCATCTTTGAACGCGACCTACTTTGGGAGGACGATTTCGACCAGGTGGCGCAGTATGTCTATATGATGATGAAGGAACTCGACGAAGAGAACACCAATGAGGCAACGCCGTGCCCGCTGGTTTACGACAAGCGCAACGAGAAGGATCGCAACGACTACAACTTTGCCCGCGAGCTGGTAGCCACCACCTACGCCAATATCGACAACGTTGAGCCTATGATCCGCAAGCACTTGCAGAACTGGGAACTGGAACGTGTGGCCGTGATGGACATCCTGCTCATCAATATGGCTGTGGCTGAGTTCACCTCGTGCCCGTCGATACCCGAACGCGTCACCGTGGACGAATACATCGAGCTCTCAAAGGAATTCTCGACAGAGAAGAGCAAGCTCTTCATCAATGGCATCCTTGACAAACTGCTTATCGAACTGCGTGTGGCCGGCAGAGTGGTGAAGAACGAGCGTGGTATGTACGATCCCGCTATCGACGGTGACACGCCTCCGGCCGAATAATAACTGTGATACACTTGCAATTATGAGAAAACTACTCCTTATAAGCTTTGTCGCATTGCTGACCCTGGCCGCCTGCAAAGGCAATGACAAGGGCGCAGATGTCGACATAATACAGAATCCCAACAGCGCCGAAGGTTATGATGAGAGCCAGAAAATGCCCAAGATAACCTTTGAGACGGATATGCACGATTTCGGTCAGCTTATGGCCGGCGAGAATATCTCGTACAGCTTCAAGTTTACCAATACCGGTAACGCCGACTTGATTATCAGTGGCTGCGACGCATCTTGTGGCTGCACCGTGGCTGACTACCCCAGAGAGCGTATCGCTCCCGGCAAGACCGGCTACATTACCGTGTCGTTCAAGTCGCAGGGTATGTCGGGGCACCAGATGAAGGAAGTCATCGTTGCCTCCAATACCCAGCCGGCACGCACCCGTCTCCGCATTTCGGCAACGGTGAGATAAGCCTGTAGCAACACTTTAAACTCAAAATAGTAAATAATTAAAATACAATAAACAATGAATATTTTACTCGTTATGCTCCAAGCACCCCAGGGTGCACCTCAAGGCGGCGGAAGCGGCCTTCTGATGATTGTACTTCTCTTTGTCGTTATGTGGCTGCTGATGATTCGTCCGCAAAGAAAGAAAGCCAAAGAGGAACAGCAGATGCGCGAACAGCTGAAGAAAGGCGACCGCGTGCTTTTCTCGGGCGGAATCTATGGCAAAATCCACTCTGTCGACGCCACTACCGTTGAGGTTGAAGTCGCCAACGGCGTGATAATGACCGTGGAAAAGAGCTTTATCCAGTCTGTAGCAAACAACAACACCCCCGAGGAAAAGAAGTAACACCGAAGATCCCCGACCAATATCGCGGCGATGAGCAAAAGCCAGACACGGAGCTTCAGACAACGCATAAGGCATTCACGTGCTTTTATCTTCGCACTCATTGCAATAACAATAGTGTGGGTTGTCTCCTCTATGTCCGAGCGGAAAGCATACCGCGAGAGCTATAACCTGATATTCGACGGCATTGACACAGCCAAATATGCTGTCACATCCATCGACAGCACCATCGCTCTGGAACTCACAAGCAACGGCTTCTACGCCTTTCGAAGAGGCATAAGACAGAATCACGACGTCCATATCAGTGTGGCTTCCAAGATTGGCAGCAACAAAAACGCCATTCAACTTACACTGAAGACGGACGACTATTCAGAGTTGATACGCAGTCAGTTGGATATGCGCGGAGTGTCAGACTTCAAGATTGTTGACGACATTCTGACCATCACTCTCGCCAAACGGGAATGCAAGGCTTTTGTGCCGAGAATTGACGACGTCGATTTCCAGTTCGAAGGAATGGTGGGTCTCTGCGGTGAGCCGCAGGTGTCGCCCGACACCGTCTACCTCTACGGCAGCAGCGAGTCGCTGGCCAAAATCGATGCCATATATGCCGCGCAGCAGACCCTGCCGCATATTAGGCTGAGTGGCAAATACCGTGTCAAACTGCGCCCTGACTGGCAGAAATACCCCGACTTGCGCATCTCGACCCAAAGCATCGACATCTTCGTGCCGGTCGAAGTATTCACCGAAAAGGCCGTCACCGTACCTGTCGAATACACTGTAAACGACAACATCAAGCGTCTGCAGCTCTTTCCCTCAAGCGTGACCGTCAATTGTCTGGTGCCGCGCAAGGACTACGCCGCAATACAGGCCGAAGACTTCCGCGTCTTCGCTACAATAGACAATGACTCAAGCAATTACATCCAGCCGGTAGTGACGCGTTTCCCTGCCAATGTACGCATAAAATCTATAACTCCATCTCAAATCCAATATATTATAATAAAATGAAATACATTGGATTGACAGGAGGCATCGGCTGTGGCAAGACGACAGTGCTCGAGGCGTTCGATAAGATCGGCGTCCCCTGCTTCATTGCCGACCGTCAGGCCGGAAAATACTATGACGACCCTTCGTTTCTTGCCGAGATACGCACCCTCTTCGGTTCCGACGTTTTCCGCAGCGACGGCAGCGTTGACAAGCAGCGGATTGCACAAATAGTCTTCAGCAATAAGCAGATGCTGCGCCGCCTCAACGAACTGGTCCACCCGCGTGTTATGGCGGAGTTCCGCCAGTGGGCCGACCGGCAGCAGGCACCATATGTCATCCTCGAGTCGGCAATCATATATGAATACCAACTTGAAAAACATCTGGATCGGGTGATTACCGTCTACTTAGACAAGGAGGAGCGTCTGCGTCGGCTCGAGCATCGCGACCACGTGTCGCGCCAGGCGCTCGAAGCCCGTATGCGCAACCAGCTGAGTGCCGAAGAGAAGATGGACCGTGCCGACTATGTCATTCTCAACTACGAAGGCAACCCGAGGGCGCGCCAGGTGGCTTTTGTCGACGCAAAGATAAGAGATACAATAATATAAACCACAATACTATTGCATTATGTACAAAATTCTGAAGAAAGAACAGCTCACCGAGAACATCGTGTTGATGGACATTGAGGCACCGTGGATTGCCGAAGCCGGACAGCCTGGCCAGTTTGTCATCGTCATTCCTCACGAGCGCGGCGAACGTGTCCCGCTGACAATCTGCGACATAGACCGCTCTGTCAACTCAGTGACAATCGTCTATCAGATTGTGGGCGAGTCGACCAAGCGTCTGGCGTCGATGAGTGAAGGCGACAGCATCTTCACCATTGTCGGACCGCTTGGCAACCGTGCCGAGATAATGGACAGCGACGCCCTCCGCCAGTCGGCCGCACCGCGCATCCTGTTCATCGCCGGAGGTGTGGGCACCGCTCCTGTCTATCCGCAGGCAAAGTGGGCACACCAGCAAGGTCTTGGCTGCGATGTAATTATAGGCGCACGCAACAAAAGCCTGCTGTTCTTTGAGGACAGAATGAAAGCACAATGCGACAACCTCTACATAATGACCGACGACGGCAGTTATGGCGAGAAAGGCCTTGTCACCGACAAGATCAAGCAGCTCGTCGAAAGCGGCCGGCACTACGACTGCTGCGTGGCCATAGGCCCCCTGCCTATGATGAAGTTCGTCTCGCTGCTCACCAAGCAGTACTCGCTGCCCACCATCGTGTCGCTCAACTCAATGATGGTCGACGGCACCGGAATGTGCGGCGCCTGCCGCGTCACCGTGGGCGGCAAGGTGCGTTTCACCTGCGTCAACGGTCCCGAGTTCGACGGCCATCAGGTCGATTTCGACGAGGCTATGAAACGCCTTGCCAAGCCCGACCTGACCCGTTACCGCATCGCCACCAGCGAGGAAGGCCACAGCTGTAACCTCGCCGCCGCCGTTGAAAAACAGTTGCAAATCGAAGACAACAAGAAACGCCAAAAGCCTGAGGAACAAGACCCCCAGGCACGAATACACAACTTCGACGAAGTCTCCAAAGGCTTCACCGAAGAGCAGGCCGTGGCCGAAGCCGGACGCTGCCTGCACTGCAAGAACCCCCTCTGCGTGGGCCAGTGCCCCGTCAGCATACACATACCCGACTTCATCGCGGCCGTCAAAGAGCGCGACTTCGCCAAGGCCGGCCGCATCATAGCCGACGACTCGGCCCTGCCTGCCGTTTGCGGACGTGTGTGCCCGCAGGAGACGCAGTGCGAAGGTGCCTGCATCCTCGGTCGCAAAGGCGAGCCCATAGCCATCGGAGCCCTTGAGCGTTTCGTGGCCGACTGGAACCGCGAGAACGGAGAACGGAGAACGGAGAACGCTGAGCGCAAGGCATCAGCTAAGAAAGTCGCCATCATCGGCAGCGGTCCTTCGGGTCTCACCTGCGCCGGCGACCTGGCCAAGAAAGGCTATCGCGTGACCGTCTTCGAGGCCCTGCAGCACGCCGGCGGTGTGCTCGTCTACGGCATACCAGAATTTCGCCTGCCCAAGCAGAAGGTCGTGGCTCCCGAAATAGAGAACCTCAAGAAACTCGGTGTTGAAATCGAAACCAACGTCATCGTGGGCCGTTCGATAACCATCGACGACCTGCTCGGCAAGTACCACTACGACGCAATATACATCGCCTCGGGCGCCGGCCTGCCGAAGTTTATGAACATCCCTGGCGAGACGCTCGTGGGCGTTATCTCTGCCAATGAGCTGCTTACACGCACCAACCTTATGCACGGCTACGACGAGAGCTACGACACGCCCATTGTTCTGGGCCGCAAGGTGGCCGTTGTGGGCGGCGGCAACGTGGCTATGGACGCCGCTCGTACCGCACGGCGCTTAGGCTGCGAGGTGACCGTCATCTACCGCCGAGGCGAAGAGGATATGCCCGCCCGCAAAGAGGAGGTGCACCACGCCAAGGAAGAAGGCATCAACTTCAGCTTCCAGACCAACCCCGTGGCCGTCCTCGACGACGGCAAGGGCAACGTTGCCGGCGTGCGGCTGGTGAGGATGGCTATGGGCGAACCCGACGCTTCCGGCCGTCGCCGCTTTGCCGAGATCGAAGGCAGCCAGTTTGATATGCCTCTCGACAATCTCGTCATAGCCCTCGGCACAAGTCCCAATCCCCTGATTAAGAGCACCACGCCTGGCCTCGACACCGAAAGTTGGGGCGGCATCATAGCGACCCCAGAAGGCCTCACATCGCGTCCCAACGTCTATGCCGGCGGCGATGCCGTGAGCGGCGCAGCCACAGTGATCCTCGCTATGGGCGCCGGCCGACAGGCAGCCAAAGCCATAGCCGAGATGCTGGAGAAGAAAAACAGCTGACGGCTGGCGACTATTCAACATTATAAAAAACCGTTTTTATGAAGTGGCGTTTGCCCCTACCCTGTCATAGAGGCGTGCCGCGAAGTGGCGGACTATGCCATTGTGTCGCCTTTGTGCCGGCGTCTGTTCCGAACGGCGTTTTATCTGTTTCCGTCTGATAGTACGCGGCATCTTCCTGCAAATCAATCTCTTCTTCTGTGCGCTCATCCATAGCGGCTTCAAACGCCTCGAGGTTCAACACCAACTGGCCGAGATACTGGCTCATTGCTGCACGGCCGGCTTTGTCGACGACAAAACCCCACAGATGCACCTCTTTATCTGTCCACAAATCAGGCAGTTGCAATTCGGCAAAGCACTTATAGCGATAGTTGCCCGCCGACATATAGAACGTATTGACTTCGGGACAATAGGCGACAAGGTAGACCGTGTCTTCCTGTTTCGCCACCCTTTGCAATGGATTCTTCTCGAAGTCAACGTGTATCGTTGTGTCATCAATCAGCGTCGGCGTCGAGAACGCCACTGGCGCCACAGGTCCGTCGGCCAATAAGAGTGACTCGTAATCGACTGACAAAGTGTTGTCTGCAATAGAAAAGCATCGTTTGTTGATGCGCATAAAATAGTTGGTTTCAAGCATACGGGCGTCGATGCTTGCCTTACGCAATCCGACCTGCACGATGCTGCGTGCGCGTGCTGCAAACCCTACCGTGGCCTTGAAAAGTGTCCTCTGCGCCAACTGACGTTCGGTCTTTGCGTCGTTGTAGTGCGCCGGCTTGGAGCGCACACACATCCTGCCGCGCCACTCATAGCCTATGACATCGCCTATGCGACCGCTAAAACCAATTGAAAATAAATCATTTACTCTTGCCATAATACTATCTTTCAGGTGTTATAACTGTGTTTTCTTTCTACCATAACGCTACCAAAGCCCTATTATTGTTTACTAAAATAAAATTTCATAAAACTTTGGTAAAACTTTGAGTAAACTTTGATAGGAATATGGTATGTGGAAATCAGCGAGTTGAGGCGAGGCAAAAACAGGGTGTTTTTGGTGTTTTTGTACAGAAGTCACACCATATCACAAGTACATTATCAAAGTCTAATGACCAATTGAGGTTGAAAAAAGGACGCCCGGGAAAGTGCCGACGGCACTTAATCTTATTAACCCCACACGAAACAAAGTGCCGTGTGGGGCTTTTGCAAC
>CADALO010000009.1 GCA_902788805.1 uncultured Bacteroidota bacterium
GATGGACAGCGTCGGTAACCTTTATGTGGCAGGTGTATTCGAATCGCAGGCTGAGATTAACGGGCAGTATATATGTCCTGCCGACACGGATGCCTGGCTCTTTGCATCTCGAGGCGTGTTTATCGCCAAGTTCGACACTGCAGGCACAATGCTCTGGTGCCGTTCGGTGAAGGACTGGAAAGAGGGCTCTGGCAATGTTTGCGGATTCTCCATTTATGACGATAAGATTGATTTTATGTTCACTTACAAATCAAAAAATCTTCAAACGCCTCAGGATATATATCTGTCTAACAGACATTGTTGGCTGCATTTTATAGACACGACGTATTATGGCTTTATTGATGGCGTTATGCAACCCTACGGCACTTTGCCTTATAGGAACAGTCAGAATACGTATCTCGTTACATTAGACTTGGATGGCAATCGGTTGGACATAAAATTTGCACACTATTTATCTGGTCGTTATCGCAAGGATAGCAAAGGAAATCATTATATACTTTTTAATCAGCAGAGTCCCCGCCCCGAAGAGGGAGAAATGATGCCCATTACACTTAATGATGACACATCAAGGCTTTATAGATACCCTGTCAGTACAAATAATTTTTATCCTTATGAGAAGACGTACAGAGACACGCCTTTTTTGATAAAGATTAACCCCAAATGGTCTGATATGGATATAATCCAGCTTACAGATTCGCTCAATGGATACAGAAACAATGTTAGTGACAAAGTCTTCTGCTCTGATTATGGCGGATATGATTTCACTTCTTTTGAGATTGACGAGGAAGACTATATTTATGCTGTGGTCCAATCTTGTGTACACGGTAGCGGAAGATTCAGTTATCCTTTAGAATTGTACTTTAAAGGAGGCAAATCGGTTGTTCAAGAAGATGACCGACGTATGGATTATATTCTTAAAATGGACACCTTGGGCGAAGTGATATGGGCCAAACAATTTTTTTATGAAGATGTAACAATAAACAACGGGACTGAGACTGAGACAATCGGATCTTCTATGGATTCGCATGGTGGCACATTTGTCGATTCCTCATATTTATATTATGCAGGGAGTTTTAAAAGCCCATTTCGTCAATGGCGCAATTACAGCAGGTATAATTTGGACTATTTCCCCAATGTTTTTTTTGACAGAGAGCACAACGACACATTAGTATTCCCTAAGCCAAAACAAGGTTATGTGGCTACAATTATCAAGTACAACAAACATACGGGAGACTACATTTCCCACATATCACTTGCTGCCGATTCCGTAGGGACAAAAACTGGATCGCCTCCATTCGTAAATAAAGAATACATAATGATAGTAGCCTCTAATACTTGTGTTTATAATTGTACATATCGTTATTACCAACACACTGGAGAAATGGATGTTTACGATACCATCGTATCATCATCAACGGTCTCAAACGGTGGTATAATTGTATGTGACAATGGCTTTATTGAGAAAAAAATATGGCATCAATCGGAATCACTTTCCTCTCCAAATTTTTACATTCCATCAAACAACACAAATATTCTCTACTATTATGATTCTCTACTTGACAAACGGAGACACAAGCCTGTCACACATATTGCAGAGCCTGAAAGCATTCACGTGGATGTGCTGCCCAATCCTACCAGTGGTGTTTTCTCGGTAGCAACGGATGAGCTTGTGACTGCCGCCGAGGTCTACAATCAACAGGGAGTGCTGATTGTGCATAAGAGCTACGGGACAAAGAGTGCGGTGTTTGACTTGAGGCGCTATCCGTGCGGTGTCTACCTATTGAGGGTGTATACTCCAAAGGGAGTTGCCGTCAGGAAAATTTCCATAAAAGACATATGTGCAACGTTGTCGAGGAGAAGCACTTCGGAGCGTTTGGGAACCATTGCCTGTGACAACCCCATCTCGATAGGGATGCGTGTGTCGTTCTTGCCATATACGAAGAGCACGGGAATGTCGAGGTTGGCCAGCGTGCGAATGCGTGAGGTGCGCAGTTTCATTCCTCGTTGTGCGGCAAGGATGCCTTCTTCGCGGGTCTCGAGGCATTGGTCGCGCAGCTCTTTTATGTCTTGTGCAAGATATTCACGTTTGGAGTCGTCGAAAAGGTTGGTAATGAAGTCGACAATGAATCCGGCGCGGTTCAGGTGCACTTGCCGGCACACTTCGTCACGCTGGGTGCGCTTCGATGCATCGTCGGCCATAGCGTGCGAGTGCAGCAGGGCAAGTCCCTGCAGCATATAGCTGTAGTTGTCGGCAAAGGCAAGAGCCACGTATCCGCCCAGCGAGTGGCCGGCCATAACGCATCTCTCGACGCCGGCTTCGTCAAGGACGGCTTTGACCGCGTTGGCCATAAAGTCCATCGTGTGGACATCCGAGTAGGTGGCGCTGTAGCCGTGTCCTGGCAAATCGATGGTTATGACGCGCATATAGCGCATATATGTGAGTGTGAACGAACTCCACACATTCAGATTTTGCAGAAAACCGTGCAGAAGCACGAGCGTCTGAGGGTGCTCACGCCCCTCGTCGCGATAGTGCAACTCGCGGTTTTCAAACATAATAACCTTATGTTTCTCCATTACCGACAATAGTTTAAATCGGGTGCAAAATTACTCCTCTTTTCTGAACGAAAAGATGGTAGGAGAAAAAAGAAATCCGCAACGGATTGTTAATAAGTCTAAAAATATTTACTGCAAATATGCTTTCAAGGCGACCGACGTGGAGGCTTCACCTGTCTTTGTCTTGCTGTTGCCGTAGCCCGATACCGTTATGCGGTCGGCATCGATGCCTCTGTTAATCAGCATCTTCTTGATCTCTTGTCCGCGCGAGTTGGACAGGTTGAAGCAGAAGGCATCGTTGTCGCCAGCCACGTGGATAATGAGTTCAATATTAATATAAGGATAGGATGTCAGGAAGTCGGCCAGATGCTCGATTTCTTTGTTGGCGCTGCGTTTAAGCACGGCCTTTTTGTCTTCAAAGGCAATGCCGGGCAGGTCGATTTTCTGATCGCCATACGACATTGTGAACATCTCGTCGTGGCTGTCGTAGGCCTTGGGCACGATGGTCTTGCTCTGGGCAGGCGAAAACAGGATTGCCGGGATGAATAGCCCGTCGCAGCGCGCAAGGAGCAGGTATTGCTTGTCGGAGTAAAGGGATGTCTGCCACTGCTCGCCGCGTGCAATGCTCTGTTCGCTGCATACGCTGTTTTGTGTCTCAATATCAATGATATCAATCACGAAACCGACCTCTTCGCTTTTCACGGTGACGGTCTTCATACGGTCGTCGATGGTGTGCATTGCCGGGACGGTGTAGCATCCGTAGCGGCCGTGATTGTTGGAGCATACCGTCAGCGACTTGCGGTCGCCGGTCGGAGTGATTGACAGCTCGTTGAATCCGCTGTTGACCTCTTTGCCGTAGTTTGTGGGTTTCGACCAGTGCTCCCAGTCGTCAGTATTGTCGCGTGTGGTGTAGTATATGTCGCCGAAGCCCAATCCGCCGCGTCCGTCGGTGATGAAATACAGCGTCTTAAGGTCGTCGCTGACGACAGGGCTGCATTCCATATACTGGCTGTTGACATTGATGCCCAGATTGATGGCCTCGCCCCATCCGTTGTCGGTGCGGGCGCAGAAGTATATGTCCGAAGCCAATGCCGTGTCGCCGTGGAAATAACTGCGCGACGGCTGCAGGTTGTGTCCGCCGGGACGGTCGGAGGCGAAAAGGATGCCACTGCCGTCGGAAAGCATATAGGCATCAAAGTCGTTATAGTCGCTGTTGACCGGGGCGGGCAGCGTCTCTGTCACCGTCCAGCCATTGATGCCGGCCTCGGCTATCATAATGTCGCCGCCTTTGCCCAGCAGCATCTTGCTGCCATTGTCAAACATATTGTATATCTCGATGTCGCGGTTTTCTATGTTGGTAAACGGCACGTTGCCAGTGCCTTTCCATATTGTGCTTTTCTTCGTTGCGGTCTCGACTGCCGATTGGATGCAGACGCTTCCGTCCACTTCTCTGTTGTAGAACATCTGCTTGCCGTCAGGATGAATCACCGAATGCATCATATCGTAGGCAGGACGCACTATTGGCGTGTATGTCAGTTTGTTGTTCACGGGCCTGTCGATGATGGAGCGGAGCTCGGCCACCTCGTCAACGCAGTTGTCTTCAAAGCTGAGGTCGAAGAAACTGATGCGCTCGTTGGCCTTTTGCCAATTCTTTGCCGCCACAAAGTGCTGGAGTGTGCGCTGCAGCGCGACGAACGACTCCTTCTTGCCTGTCAGGTGGTAGATAATAGAGGTCCATTGCTTGAATTCCTTTTCGACAAAAGGCATCATAATATTGATAGAGTCGTATTTCTCTGCTGCCACCAATGCGTCGTCCAAAGCGCTCTTGAAGGGAAAGTCAGGGTTCTGTGCCGCAAACTGCTCCAGAGGCGCCTTGTTGCCTTCCTCGGTGTGCCATTTGTAGTAGGTGAGGTAGATGTCGTTATAGTTCACGTCAAGCGGGAACTCGTCAAGATAGATGCGCAGAGCCTGCATATTGTGCTCATCGTTGATGAGGTGTTTCAGCTTGGTCAGTGCATCTTCCGCCAGCGGGTTGTCAGGGTTGTTGTGTATAAAGTCGGCATACTGACGAGGCGTTGACAAGCGGTTGAAGTCGTTCTGAAGCTGGGCGTCCATCTTGTCGAGCACCAGCGAGTATTCGTTGCTGCCAGGATATTTGGCCAAGAAAGACCTGTATGCCTGAGGCGAGGGGTTCTCGATGAGTGCGGCGTATGCCAGAGCACTTTTTTTGCGTTGTGCCGCCGCTTTCACGGCCTCGATGTCCAGATATCCGTCAAGCAGGCTGTCCACCTCTGTCTCGCGTTGGGCGCCGGCCACTACGTTCTCTGCCAGTTGAGCCATCTTGCGTTCGGCCTCTTCGCTCTCGGCGGTGGATGGATAGCTGGCAATGAAGCTCTTGTATGCCTCCAGCGTATTCGTCGCACAGACCTGCTGGTAGCGGTTGCCCATACGTCGGTATTCAACCATCCTCAGCGCGCCCTGGTCGTTCTTGAACGCATCTGCGTAGCTGTCAAGGGTTTCGTCCGAGATGGTCTCCTCCTTGTCCAGAAACTCTCTTGCTTTGATGCGGATGCTTAGTTTCGTTTCCCTGAGCAGCTGGATGTTGATGTTTTTCTTCAGCAACCGCTTGACTTCTTTGTACTTGTCGCGGTCTTCAAGTATTGTCACAAATTGTTCCTCGGCGGTGCAGATATACTTCATCGCCGTGGCATAGTTGCGCATCGGGTTTGCTGTGTCGGCGTAAAAGGCGGCAAGGGCATAGTTGTTGGCCACATTCTCGGGCTCTTTGACGTAGGCTTTGTATAGTTTCTCGTATTGGTGCGAGTATTGCGACACGTCGCCCTGCGCCTTTGACGCGATGCTCAGGGCCAATGCCGCCAGAAGTATGATGCTTTTTCTCATCGGATGCTATTTGTTTACCTTGACCGACTTGATGATCTCCGCAAACTCGTTCTCGAAATCCTCGAAGTTGTCCACCGTGCATTCCAACCTTATTTCGAGTATGTTGTTGCGGTCTTTGATGTATAACATTCTGAACTCGTAGTCTTTGCCGTCCTCCTCGTCGGTGTAGGCCCCGAGGTATTCGAGCGACCCGTTCGGGTGCGGAGTCTCGTCGAGCGACTGGAACGGCTGCACCATAAAGCGGCTGTAGGCCAGGTCGTAGACGGTGCCGTCGTAGTTCTTGCGGACATAGATGCGCATAAACGGCAGCGTGGTGTCGCCTTGGCTGTCTATCACATAGTCGGCTGAATATGAATACAGATAAATGACGGTGTTGTCGCTTAGCTTGTTGGTTTGCAGATATTTCCAACTGTTCGACGGGAACTCGAAACTTACGTTTGTCTCGGGAATCATGATCTGTGCCGCAGCCATCGATACCACTGTCAGCAGCATTGTTAATATGAAAAATCTCTTTCTGTTCATTTCAGTTTGTTTTTCTGCTATAACGCGACGGCGCCCAGTTTATTGTAGAAACCCACAAGTCTTTGTGTCAGGGCATCGTTGCTGTATTTCTCCAGAATCAGTCGGCGGGCGGCGGCACCTATGCTGCTGCACAATTCGGGGTCGTCGATGCAGCGGCGCACCTGCTCCACAAACTGTTGCGGTGTGTCGGCGATGAGCAGCTCCTTGCCGTCGGTGTAGTCGATGCCGGCGGCGCCTACGCTTGTCGTCACTACCGTCTTGCCGAGCGACATAGCCTCGATAATCTTTACCCTGATGCCGCTGCCGGCCATCAGGGGGACGATGTTAATCTGTTTTGAAGCAATAAAATAGGCAGCGTCGGGCACCTCGCCTACAACCACCACTCCCTCGCTCTGCATCTGCATCAGGTCGTCGGGCATCTTGCGGCCGGCAAGGAACAGCCTTACGGCAGGCATCTCCTTGTGTATCAGCGGCCACACCTCTTTCAGAAACCAACGTATGCCCTCCTCGTTGGGGCGCCAATCCATTGAGCCGATATGAAACAGCGTCTGCGGCTCGGCATCGACATTGTCGATGGGCTCTATGTCGACGCCAAAGGGGATGTCGGCCAGCGGCTTGCGGCAGCCTTCGCCGCGGAACGTCTCGGCGTCGTTGGCCGTGATGCAGGCAATGCCGTCAAAGTCGTTGATATGCTCCAACTCGTAGGCTCTCAAAGCCAATGCCAGCTTCTTCAGATACCAGCGCTTCAACGGGTTGCGTGTGGCGGTGGCTATCTGCCGCCAGATGCGGTGCTCTACATTGTGGGCCCGCAACACCACCTTTGCGTCGCTATGCTTGCGGACGGTGGCAACGTATGGAGCGAGGAATATGCTCTCAATGTGCACAACGTCAAAGCTTTCGCTCTGAAGTATGGCCGTCAGGCGCTCGTCGAACTCCTTGCTGACGAAACGCTTGACGTTGTAGGACTCGCCGCACAGCAGCGACACGGCGGCGTCGAGCGGATGTATCGACAGGTCGATATAGACGGCCTCAAAGCCTGTGGCATCCTTGTATTGCGCCTCCAATGCATCGCTCCTGACCGGGTGCTTGTCGCTGCAGACACTTAGCACCTTCATCTTGTGGCCCGAGGCCATAAGTCCCTGTGTCACGCTGTTCATCGCCAGCGTCCCGCCGTCAACGGGCGGGTAGGGGGGCTTGTAGCAGAGCTGGAGGACGTGCATAGATAATTGTGAATTGTGAAATGTGAATGGTGAAATGTGAATGGTGAAAAGTGATTGGTGAAAAGTGATTGGTGAAAAGTGATTGGTGAAAAGTGATTGGTGAATTGTGAAATGTGAACTTCGAGTGCGATTGCTTCACACTTCACATTTCACCATTCACAAATCACTATTCACTAATCACCATTCACAATTGACATTATTCTTCAGGCAAAGCCTTGAAACCGAGGCCCATAATCTCGGCGCTCTCGATGACGTTGACAAAGGCGTGCGGGTCGAGATGGCGCAGATTGGCTTTCAGCTTGACGAGGTCGGTGCGGTCGAGGGTGACGTAGATCATTCTACGCTCCTGGCCCTGATAGAGGCCTATGCCCGGGAAGCAGGTGCCGCCGCGCTCCAAGTCGTTGAGAATGTAGTCTTTAACCTCGTCGACCTTGTCGGTGATGATAAACACCGTCTTGTAGGTTGTCACGCCTTCGACGATGATGTCGATAATCTTGCTCTCAATGAAAATCAGGATGATAGAATATATAGGCAGACGGATGTCGCCGATAATCAGAGTGGTCAGCGAGATGCAGCTGTCGACGATAAGCACCAGCACGCCAAGCGAAATCTTGGTGTACTTGTGGATAATCATCGAGATGATGTCGCTGCCGCCCGAGGTGGCGCCGGCACGGAAGATGACACCGATGGCGGCACCGTAGATCAAGCCGGCCACGACGGTGTTGAGGAAGAAGTCGGGAATGAAGAACTTGTCGATGGCTGCGTCGCCCTGTCCGACGGTGTAGGTCAGATAGCTCAGCAGGCCTTCGTTGCTGTCGTACAATCCGTCGTGAATCAGCGGAGCGTAGCCCCACGTGATTTCAAGAATGTAGGTGAAGATCGGGATAAGTATCACAGACACAATGGTCTTGATGCCGAAACGCGGACCAAGGATGATGGTGCCGATAATCAGCAACGGGATGTCCATACAGATACCGGCAACCGAAATCTTCCAGCCCCACAAAGCGTGGAAAACGTTGGCCAAACCGTAGACACCGCCAGGAGCCAGGTTGTAGGGGTTGACAAACATAACATCGCCCACGGCGAACAACAAACTGCCCAATGCCACAAGCAAATAGGCTACAATTTCCTCTTTCAGACTCTTTTTCTTCATTATTTGATGTGTTATTTTATTATATTGTTTTATATATGTCGTTAATATGCAGCTTGTTGCGGAGTTGGCTGCGATGCTGCACATTTTGCAAAAATACTAAACTTTGGATGATTTGTGAAAATATTTTCATCTTTTGCTGTCGCTGTGCCCGATTGTCACCCTCTGCGCCCCTTTGTCGGCACCCTGCCGGCGGGAGGGCCTCGTCCTTTTGTCTCCGCCCCAAGGTCGCCTCGGCCACACCCTAATTTTAACATTTCGGCAGTAAAAAAAGACCAAAAAACGTCAATTTTTGCTCTCACCCAACACCCTGATTTCCATATACCATCTTCCTATCAAGTTCTACCCAAATTCTTACCAAGTTCTTACCAAATTTCAGCTTGGTAGAACTTGATAGGAAGATGGTAAAATTAACATAAAAATTGTTAATGGCGGAAGCCTTGAGAGGGTGCAGGGTCGGTATTTGGTCGGGGTGGGGTGCGAAAATGGATGCAAAAAGGGAGGCGTTTTGATACAATATTTTGAGCCGCGTCGCGTTTTAGGTCTGCAATTCATCAAATGCCTGTTTATGAAGAAGACCATACTATTCACCTCGCTTTTAGCCCTGCTGCTGACTGGCTGCTCGGCCGACTGGTTCTATGCCGGAAGCTTTCTGAACAAGTTCGAGCAACAGAAGGACAATGCTACCGAACAGATTTATGTTTCTCTGCCTAAGTCGGTTATACACACCAACAGCTCGCTCAACGACATTGCCGGCTTTATGTTTATGACCGACCGCGAGCAGGATTCGGTCATCGCTTCGAAGACGGCGATACTGAACCGCCTGGACGACAGCATTTTCCTTGCCCAGTTCAACGGGGCGTTCCTCTACGTGCTGAGTCGCACCAAGATACCGATTGTGCTGGTGGACGATGCGAGCCGCTTGCCGCAAGCCGACGACAATCACTTCACCATCGACATTGCTCAGGTGGAGGCTGAGGAGTATCTGCAGCCGGGCCGCAGCGGTTTCACCACGCAGCGTGGCGTCAAATACGGATACGACTACGAGTTGCGTCACTTCGCGATGAATGTGTGGTTCCGCTTCGACGCACGCGACACCACCGACATTGTTTATTTCAAGAACAGGGAGATTGCCGAGGACTTTCACGGCACCGTCACGTCGCTGCGTACCGACAAGGCGACGATGAAGACGCACTTCGACCGCATAACGGTGAACGACGCCTACCAGCTGGCGTGGAACTTCGGCGCCCAGTGCGCCACGCTCTATGTTGAGAAGATGCTATCGGAATATGTGTGCCGCACCAAAGGCACCAACAGCACCTATTTCTACTACAGCCCCGCCTGCAACTGCATCGAGGAACTGACCCCCTACGACGAAGGCATCAAGGATTCGTTCGAAAAGATGTGGGTTTTTTAACACAATATATGTGGTGGAATAAATAATCTATTTGGTAAATTTTTGATTGTTAGTAATGTATAAAATAAATTTTGCGGTATCAAAAATAATATGTATTTTTGCAATACTTTTTAAGCAATTCACAATAAGGATTATTCCGTTGTGAAAACTACTAAGGGGGCGAGATTTCTTCGTCGCCTTTTTTTTGTCTGTGAATTAAACCGAATACAGAGACGACAATTATTATCGGGGGAGAAAGTAGAAGTTATACATTTGTGTAATTTTATTTTGTAGTACAAAATATTATTTGTATCTTTGCAATGTCATATTAGAGGTAAGCAGTATGCATATTATATCACAAGGTATTGTAAGAGAGTATTGTAGGGTTCATCCAGATGCATCGATGCCTTTATGGAGTTGGTACAAAACGACTGAAAAGGCCGAGTGGAAGAATTTTGCAGACATCAGGCGTGACTTCGCCACAGTGTCGCAAGTTGGAGGTCAGCACTATGTGTTTAATATTAAGGGTAACGATCATCGTCTTGTAGTTGTGATAAAGTTTACGGTGGGCCGCGTTTACATACGTTTTGTAGGAACCCACGCTGAATATGACAGAATTAAAAATATTGAAAAAATATAGATATTATGGCAAAGATACAGACAGAGGCTGCATATAGGGCAGCGATGAAAAGAATAGATGAACTCCTTCCCATAACTGGTGACGAGTGGCCGAGTGACGATCCGAATATGAATGAACTGGTGTTGCTGTCCGACCTTGTGGAAGAGTATGAAAAAGAACATTGCCCGATTGAACCGCCGTCATTGGTGGACGCTCTTCGTCAGAAAATGTTTGAAGAGAAGCTTTCTCAAAGTGCAACGGCTGAATTGTTAGGCATTTCTGCACCACATTTCAGTGAAATAGTGCGTGGAAAGACAGAGCCGTCGTTGCCCCTTGCGCGCAAAATCAGCCGCAAACTGGGTATTCCAGCGGAAGTGGTGCTGGGAGTGTAAACTATAAGTGATAGGTGGTGTGAAAAAATGTATCTTTGCAATTGATAAAAATAGTTTTTAAATTGCTTAAAAAGGAAACATTGATTTTGATGATAAACGACCTTTGACATATCAGAGACAGAATAACATTGGTTGTGAATTGCTCAAAAAGGGAACATTGACATTGATGATAAACAACGCTATTCAACACCGACTTCGTCGAGATCTTTGACAAGTGAGTTGATTATTTCAAACGATTTCGGTGCGTCGATTTCGTCAACTTTGCCGTCGGAATTGAGTAAATACACAACCGGGAAACCTATATTGACAGGCTCGTCAAAATGATAGCAATAAGCACCTTCCCCTTGGTACTCGCCAAGGTACTCAATGCGGCCGGCGTAGTCGTCACACCAGCTTTCCATTGCCTTCTGTATGGGTTTCGGTATGTTCATAATCGGCTGCAAAAATACAACTATTTTTTTAACTGACAATTTTTTTTCTTCACTATGGACCTGTTGTGAATTGCTTAAAAAGGGAACATTGACATTGATGATAAACAACAGCTCTTGTGGATGTTGATACCGTAGTAGTGTTGTGAATTGCTTAAAAAGAGAACATTGACATTGATGATAAACAACAAGTCAGGCGAATATGTTTTACCTAAAAACGTTGTGAATTGCTTAAAAAGAGAACATTGACATTGATGATAAACAACATGGCACGCTGCACCTCGATAAGCCACTGGGTTGTGAATTGCTTAAAAAGAGAACATTGACATTGATGATAAACAACCAAAAGTCAAATGTTTCAGACGGCGTTGGAGTTGTGAATTGCTTAAAAAGAGAACATTGACATTGATGATAAACAACCAAAAAGTACAAAAATTGTACTCAAAAAGTGTTGTGAATTGCTTAAAAAGAGAACATTGACATTGATGATAAACAACCTGTAGCGACTGCCCTATAGACTTGGGGTTGTTGTGAATTGCTTAAAAAGAGAACATTGACATTGATGATAAACAACAGACTGTGTGAAAGATGCCCATATCGTCGGGTTGTGAATTGCTTAAAAAGAGAACATTGACATTGATGATAAACAACTTAAACAGTCTGTCCACTCATAATCCTCAGTTGTGAATTGCTTAAAAAGAGAACATTGACATTGATGATAAACAACCTGAGGAAGATATAAGACGAGAATGACCATGTTGTGAATTGCTTAAAAAGAGAACATTGACATTGATGATAAACAACGCTAATGTGGTCGCCTTATTCGTCTGTACTGTTGTGAATTGCTTAAAAAGAGAACATTGACATTGATGATAAACAACACGATTCGTGTAAAAGCAATAAACTCAATGTCTTTGACAATGTCAATTGAGTAGAAAATCCCGCCTTGCGAGGCGGGATTTTCTATTTTTATAGGTTGTTTTTGTAATCCTAAAAGAGTTCGAGTTGTTGTCCTGGAGCGTTGGGCTCGGTTTCTTTGCGAGCAGTGTACAGTTCAATGCCTGCAAACTGCTTGTCGGTAATGGTCAGCATTCCGACTTGCCCATACTGAGGCAGGATAGCTTTGACACGCTTTAGATGGACATCTGCATTTTCACGGCTGGCGCAATGGCGCACATAGATGGAGAACTGGAACATTGTGAAACCGTCTTTGAGCAGTTGTTTACGGAAGTCGCCTGCGGCCTTGCGCTCACGCTTTGTGTCGGTGGGCAGGTCGAAGAAGACGAGAATCCACATAATGCGATATTCACTGAAACGGTCCATCACTGCATTTCAGGATAAGCCAGTTTGCGGCTCTCGCCAGAGAAACAACGTGCAAGCGAGGCTGTTGTTTGACTTGCGGCGACCATAAGGGGACTGCGTTGCCCGTCGATGCGTACTTCTATGGTTGGGATGGTTAGCAGCCGTCGTTTGATGTCGGTGGTGACTCCGATGTCGCCATATTCGTCCATTGTCTGTGCCACCAGTTTGTCGACGTAAGGGCGGTAGGGCTCCATAATGTCGTCGGCCAGACAATAGGCGTTGTAGCGGTTGTGGTGGTGGATGCCGAGAGTGGGCAGTAGGCCGCTGCTGACCAATGCACGTGCGATGACGGCGCGGAGTATGGCGTAGCCGTAGTTGAGCAGTGGGTTTGGGTAGCCGCCGTCACGGTTGCGTGTGAAATAGAGTATTTGCGGAAACATTTGGCTCCAGTAGAAGGCGGCAGCACGCCCTTCGAGATTGGTGCTGTCGCCACTACGTACATCGGCGGCCCAGTGCTGCATATTGCCTGTCTCGGTGTTGTGGAGCTGTCGCAGTAGCGCGGCCTGGTTGAGGATTTTCTGTTGCACTGTCTGCTGCCACAGTTGTTTGCGCAATGGCAGCGAGGCACTGATTTGGTCTTGGAAGCGTTCGCTTTGTATGGTGTGTCCTTCGAGCGGCAGCAGAAGACCCACTGGCAGATGCGCCTCGTTGCAGGTGATGACAGCGGCACAATTCTCCAGTAGCGCTGACATTGCGCCGTGGGTGATGGTGATTTGACGATTGTCAAGGACAACGACACCGATATCCTCTATAGGAATTGTTGTCTGACGTTCCGGCTCGTTGTCGTGTCTGTCTACGCGCACCACCAACTGCCTGTCGCGCATCGACAGATATGCAGGGTTGGAGAAGCAGAGTGTGCGTTTGATCATTGTTGTCCGATTTCGGTTATGTTGCCAAGTCGGTCAACCTGTATGGGAATGCAGACATCTTTAATCATCTCGCCAGTAATGGCTCGTTGCATCTTGTTATGACGAGTGTATTCAAAAGGATCAGCTATCATTTTGGAGATACAATATTGAACGCAATCAAGTACCGAACCCGACATAGAAACACATTTATAAATTCTGGATGACTCTACATTCTCGCTATGTTTAGAATTGGAAGTAAGCATAGGCACATATACTAAATCGCCAGGTGATAGCACGTATAGTAGTTTTGCGTCTTTTGGCATTAGTGCAAGGTCGTCTTGGCTCAAACGCTCCGGGAGTTTCTCTTTCCAGTTGTTCTCATACTGCTTTTGTAAGTCGATGATAATATTGAGGGGCACTGTGGCGTAACCTCTTTCGCCTTTTGTATTGGTGTATATGACAAAGAAGAGGTTTGTGCCCTTGGCGGCTTCTACAAACTTGGTGGCCTTTTGTCCTGTTGCACCGATGCTGAATTTGTTTGCCTGCTCAAAAACACGGACTTTTTTAATGGGTTGATGGCTCTTGCCGCCGTTGAGTTGCTGTATGTTACGATTCAAACGTTCTAAACCGTCGGCAGAGAACGCTTCGATAGGGTTGTTGCCTTCGGCGACAAGATGAGCCCGCAGAATGGCTCGTATTCCGCTGTCGGTGATGCTGTCAATGGCAGCATAGGCAGCATTAACTGTTGTGCATCCTGACATAAGAGAAAGAAGGTCTTTTCGTGTGGCGAAGTAGCGGTCGCCAGTGTCTTTTGTATAATAGTATACTTCAATCTTGCCGTCGGCGGTTTCGCTCCATATATCTTTGTTCTTTTCAAGATACTCGATAATCTGTTTGTCGGTGTAGCCTGAAGTCTTCTTTTCTTTAATTTTTTCTTTCAGTTCGCGGTTTACGATGCTGTTGATGTCTTTGAGAGCTTTCTTTATGGCTATTCTTTTCTTGAGTTGAAGATTGACTTCTCCAAATACTGTCTCTTTGTGAAGGGGCTTACGTATGGCCCAACTGTCACCTTGGGTTTGTACTGCTGTGGTGCGTTTGCCATCGTGTAAGATTGAATAGCGGTTGGTTGTCTTGTTGATGACGCGAAGATTTTGCTTGAAACTGACTATTATGCCTTGCAGAGTGCGGTAGACATCTTCGGTGAATGTTGGCCAGGGTTTGAGGAATTCGGTATAGATGTCGTGTTTGTTGCCTTGTTTGTCAAGGTAGGTGCTTTTGGCGCGCAGTTTGTTCTGGAGGTCGTAACGGGTGTTGCTTTTTGCCGCCTCGTTGTTGAGGATGTTGACGTGGTCGCGTGAGCAGCAGGCAATAACAATGGCATCCATAGCGTGATGGCGATGGTCAATGCGCTTTTTGTTAAAGCCTTGTCGTAAATGAATAGGCACAGCCGGGATGGTATGGCCTTCGGCGGTGACGGCTGTGTAGTCGGTAGTGCCTGTAATCTGGTTCAGGCGCTCGAATCGAGGCAGAATGATACGGTTCCATACATCACCAATGCCCCAGTCTCGTTTCAGTCGGTCGGTGACTGTGCCGCTGCAAGGAATGACATTGCGAGAGGTGACGCTGTCCTCGAGGTTGCCATCTTCGTCAACGCTACGGACAATGTTTGACAGCAAGTGCATCATCAGTCGGCTAATGTATCGGCTGTCGTTCATCTGTCGCGAAGTGAAGTCTTCGGGAATGTCGTCGAGCATCATTTTCTTGCGTTTGGCGTGATTGTTGGCGAAAATGTTCTTGACGAGTGTTTCGTATTCCTCAACAGAGAGAATGTTAACAGATCCTCCCATACTTAACGGTACTGTCTCACCGTGATGATGTACGATGAATTCGTGTCCTAATTCTCGGTTTTTTAAGGCGTTCACTTCGGCCTCGCAAATGACTTTGTTGCTGATAGAGTCGTCGAACCAACGGCTTTGGGGAATGACGTGTTCAATCTGATAGGCAGGTGTGAATAGTTTTGCCAGTGGTATCGTGCGACCGGTGTAGGGCGAAATGTATTTCTGGTCGAGCCATAGCTTGTACCTGATTACCTCTGTGTGTGTAGGTTGGTTTTTTACGGAGGTGAATCTTTTTTGTATGTCTATAATGTCGTCAGGAATCTCAACACCGCTTCGCATAACACCGTCCTCATAGATCTTTAACAATTCCTGCTGGGAGGGTGACTGTGGACGGACGTTCTCGATTTCAAAATCAGGGTTTTTCAATTCAGCGAGCAAAAGTCGAATGCGCTGGTTGGTTGCTTCGCCTTCGGCGATTGCTTTCGACATACTTTCGCGTTCGGCCTTCGTCTTCTTGAGTTCGCGTCCTAACTCTATGTGTATTTCGTTGATATGGCCTGTCTGCTTCCAAATATCACGTACAACACGCAAGCATTCTGTAACCACTTGTTCGACAACGGGGTTGTTGAGAGAGTTGTGGCGGAATGTCTTTAGGTACGTATCAATGTCTTCGGGTCTGGTCCATTTTTGTGTGTCAGTGGCTTCGGAATGTCGACCATATACAATATAGCAGGCCTGCCAAGTGTTCAATCCTTCACAGTCTTTGATGTCGTTAATATGTTTGAACCGTTCTCGCAGCGTCAATGAGAGATTGTCGTCAACCTCGCCGGTGATTAAACGTTCGATACGTTGGCGGGTTAGTGAATCGATGGCGTCAATATTCCAATAACGTCCTCTACGCATCAAAGGGAGTAAATGCCCTATGGCTTTGGCCGAGTATGCACCATAATCTTTTTCTTTGTATACAGTTAGACGGTCAAAGGCTTTGGCAAATGCTTCAATCCGTTCATTGTCCCAGCCTTGTCGTCTGGCAAAAGTCCGCAAGGCTTTGCGATATTGTGTCGTGTCGTCGACGGAGTAAAGGATGTGCCATAAGTGCAATTCTTTTTCGGAGTCAAGAAAGTCGATGTCAATGCCTGCTTTACGAAGGCCGCCCAACAAAATGGATTTTGTCTCTCCGGCAGGATATTTCTTGTCCGGGACATAGTTCCATCGATATTGGGGCATCTCTTTTTTCCCTATTTTAAAGTAACGCAGAATCAAAGTTTGGTCAACTTCTTTCTGTGTGGAGAGGAAGTCGTAAAGTTCGGCATAAGATTCGTTGTTAGGAAGAAGTGTTGAGGTTATGTCGTTGTCTTGGCGGGAAATGTGCAGGTTTGAGAGGAATTGCCACAAGCGGAATTCTTGGAACAGCGGATGTGATTTTGCAATGCATTTCAGCGGTTTTCCGTTGCGCTCTTCGTAGGGGCAGTCGGCGATGAGGCTGGTTTTTGTTTTTAGTGGACGCTGATAGAAAAGAATGTCGTCGGCAATCAGATAGCAGAAGTCTCGACGAGATATGCTGTTGCGGTGGGCTTCATTGTTTGGATAGAGTTCTTCGATGCATTGTCTGTATAGTTCATCGTCTTTTAGCTCGGGCAAGAACTCGCTCTGTTTTTTCAGAATCAGAATCAGCTCGTCGTGATAGTATTCACGGTTTATTGTTTGGACAGAATCCCCTATGATTTTCTGCTTTGGGTTGTTCAATAGTAGATTGTAAATGTATTCGCCAATGGTTTTGCCTGATTTCCGAATGTCGTCCTCGGTTTTTAGTTTTCGCAAGTTCCAATCGTCCTCGCTTGGAGAGCTGATTTTGGGTTGGTCATCAGTGCGTTTGCCTTCTTTGTCGAGCTTGAATGTAGCTATAAATCCACGTTTCTTTCCTTCCCAATCAGGGGCGATGCTACAGGCACGTCGATAAATCCATCCATTCTCAAGGTTAATATTGTACCAAGTGTTGCCTTTCTTGTCTTTTTCGCCGGTGTCATCAACCTTTAAAACGGTGAGTTCATGATATTCTTTTTCTTCTTTCTTGTCATTCGTGTCTGTATCAAGTTCATCAAGTTTTCCTCGTAGCTGATAGTAGCCACGTTTTTGATTAAACTGCATCAGAATCCAAGATAATTCCTCTTTTGTGAGAGGTTTGACAAGTGCTTTCTTGCGAAGATAGTATATCGTCCAGTCATAGGGTATCTTTCCGTCGTTTCCAGACAGACGGAACTCTGCCACCATTTCTTCAAATGATTCTTTGAACAGGAATTCTGCTTTTCCGTCTTTCCCTTCTCGCCAAGCAAGTTTTGGCTCTTTGTCAGAGGGAAATTTGCCGTATCGGTCCATCTGAGCCACGTAATGTTCTGGCAAGAATCCCATTATTCTTAAGATTCGCAGTATCCTTTCTCTGCGAAGAATATATCGTTCGTGGAGGCGACGTGCACCTCTGTATTGGGTGCGTTCGGCGGTGAATGATACAGAGTTGCCTTTTTCAAAGTCTCCCAAGCGCCCTGCATCCATAGGGATGATTCGTGAGCCGGCTGCTTCAATACATTTCTTTTCATTGTCTATCACGGCCCAACCGATGCTGTTGGTGCCAAGGTCAAGTCCTAATATTTTTGCCATAGTGGATTAAGATTGTCTGTTGGTAGGTTTTGCTTTGACGTGTTTTGTGTTTTTTTCTTGTCAAATGATTGTATTATATGATGTTGCTCTTTGGAGTGTTTTCGTTTCAAGGTGCAAATATACGAATTTTTTGTTGTGAAGCATTAAAGGTCGCGCATATTGATGAACTTGATTTGGAGGACGGAGATGACAATCAGCATATTGTCTTTAAGAAACAGTTCATCGTTGGCATAATAGTTATAGAGTTGGTCCGGACCATTGCTACATTCTAGCACTTTGGCATCTCCATCTGATGTGAATGTCAATTCGGGAACGACCAGTTTTTTGAAGCCTACTAATCTTCCTGATGAGTGCAATTCAAGTGTCAAACCTTTATCGCCCATACCGTTATATACACTGAATGCCAGTTGGCTTAGATGCCCGTCGCAAAATACGGGTTCGAGGTATAGTTTTGAATTGTTATATTCTTCTGTGTTGTATTTGTTGTAGAATAGGTATTCACCAGTGCTGTCGCGCTCAAGTAAACTGTCGTTGATGAGTCTGTCCACATTGTCGCAATATTCAGAAAAAGGCATTCCTAAACGGAATCCTTCAATGCATTCGCTCTCGATTAACTCAGATTTTTTGGCTTTGGATAAAATTGCATTGAAACGGTCGACGCGGTTGCTTGGCGATGTGTATGCAATGGCGAAGATGGTGAGGAGGAAAATGGCTATTATGCAGATGATAAGTGCAACGAGTGATTGCTTGGCTTTCTTTGTTCCAATTTTGTAAAGATGCCTGAAATAGAAGTGTCGTAGTATGATGTAGATGTAGCCGTATATAAAAGGGTAGACGGTGCACCAGAATATATACCACCCAGATGTGTCTGTGTCTCTGACGGTGAGGACGATTATGAATGCAAGCCAGCTTGCTACGCCAAGTGAGATCAAAGCATATTTGGCACCAATAGAAAGAGGTCCGTCGTATTCTTTGTCCAGTGAGGTCCCTTTGGTCAACTTGTCGTAAAATAACCATAAAATACCGAGGATGCCGCCTGCGGCGTGGGTGAGGATATAGCCGAACAATATGAAAAGCCCTAACAGAATGAGAATAAGGAATAAGCCACCTCCGGCATCTCCTCCGCCAAGCCCACCTTTGGTTAGTAATATGAACAAGGAGGTCATCATTGCATTGTGTTGAATTCTTTCACGATGCAAAGATACACCGATAGGTGCTCCAAAAAACGGACCACTGGTGGTGGCTATTTGTATTCTGAGGATGTCTCTTGTAGCATTTCTTTGATTTGCTGTGTTATAGATGCTGGAGAAATGACCTGCAGCCAACGACCTCGCGAGAGGATATGGGCCAAGAAGTCGGAAGTTGGATGCAGGCGGACTTCAAAATCAACGTATTCGCCGTGGTCTTCAAGTTCACGCTGTGAAGGGTGGAGCGGCAGGTCGCGCAGAGCGTAGCGCTCGTTGCCGTAGGCGCGCAGAACTATACTCTGCAAAGGCGTACTGTCGCTGACCATCACGCCGAAGTATTCGGCAAAATAGGCTTGCGCGTCAAAGTTTTTGTCAATTGTGAAGCTACCGTCAGCGGTTTGCATTTGCAGGATGCGGTCGAATGAAAGCACGATGTATCTGCCTTCTTCGAAGCGCCCAAGTAGGTACCACCGCCGACGGAATAGTTTTATGCAGTAGGGCTCAACTGTCCATTGGCGTGGGTCGTCGCTGCCGTAGCGCCTGTATGTTATGCATAAGCGTTGCCCGTTATGCATAGCATCCACTACTTGTCGCAAACGCTCGCCTTCGGTGGGAATGCTTTCCAAGAGGATACGGTCGTGCAGGCCTCGGGCTTCGCTGACTATGTTGCTTACTGCCAGGGTGCTGAGCATCCATTGCGACACGCTGTCGGAGGACATCAACGTGGGGTCGTCAATATAATAGCGGTTGTCGCTGTCGCACTTTATGATTAGGCCAAACATTTCTTCCACCTCCTGCCGATGTCGACGGAACGTGGTGCGGCTGAAGGGAATACCCTCGCTCATCTCGGTGCGTGTCCATCGCTCGTTGATGTCGCGAAGGGTAATTCTGCCTGCACGTCGGATGATATCGACAAGCCAGACGTATTTCTTGAAAAGTGACGATGCTTTCATATCAAGAACACGATTTCTATAATTGTCTCTTCAGCCAGATTCCCATCACTGGGTCTGACAGATAGACTTCTTTGTTCTCAATGGAAATCAAATCTTTCTCGATAAGGGACTTCTTCAGTTGGGCTACAATAGGCGACGATCCAAGATTGTATGCTGCGATGATTTTTGCGGAGGATATTCCTGTGTGAATTCCGTCGGCTATGCAGCGCAGGAAGTTTATTTGATTTGCTGTAAGGTTTTCTGTTTTGGCCTCAAATACATCGGCGCATTGTTCCACGAGTTCTGTCAATGCATCGGAAAGAATGTTTTCGTCCACTTTTTTCACCGTGCGTTGAAAAACGTACCACGATAGTTGTTGGACATAGGAAGAGTTGCTCTCGACGTGGTCAACAATCCAGCGAGCTTGCTTCTCGCTGATGTTTTTCCCTTCGCGACGGAATTTGCCGGTGATGTATTTTACCCAATATTCGACGGGAATTCGCTGTAGATATATGATATCGCCAAACTTGTAGAACGGCTTGCTGCTGTCGTCGAAAAACGATTCCATCATATGCTTCTTGCTGCCGAATAGACAGTAGGATGTCATTTCGTGATGCTGCCATATCGACCGAAGCTCTGTCTGGAATTGGACGCTGTTTGGGAAAAGACCTATCTGTTGAAACTCGTCTATGCAAACCACCACGTGTGTTTTTTTTCGTTTCGCAATCCTTTCCGGAAGCTGTATTAGGTCTTCCAGTGATTGTTCGCGTGGAGTCAGTTGCATTTTGAAGGTCATCTCTGTCGACGGGTCGGCCGAAGCATTTACTCCGAAACTGAATCGGTTCAAAAATGTTTTTGCATTGTCAATCCATTCTTCCATTTTGTTGGAAGTCTGGGTAAGTATGGCCGAAGCATAACGTTCGCAAAAATCTTCGCGACTGCGGCAGAGATGCACGTCGACATACACTATCTTTAATTTTGTATTCTCAGCAATGGCTTTTGCTTTTTTTACCAGTGATGTCTTACCCCATCGCCGTGGAGATAGTAGGAATGTGTTTACTCCATATTGAAAGTTGGACACCAGCTTGGCTGTGTCTTTTTCACGGTCGGTAAAAGCATCGCCGCTCACGGTTTTCCCGAAAACAAAGAGACTGCTCATATTATTAAAGTAATAAGTTTGTGACTAATTAATTTGTGACTAATTAACTTGTGACTAATTAACGTATTACTTAATTATTTATTTTGTCCAAAATAAAAAATGTCTTTGTGTTTTAAAAATGTATTGGAAATCTGTTGGTTCGGCGGGGGTACGCTTATATCACAAATTGGATTTCTTTCATTCCGCAGGTGAGGGGAGTGCCGGCGGCGGTTGCGAGCTGGAGGTGACCGTAGCGGTCGATGCCGGTTATGGTGGCACGAAGGGGTTGGCCTTCGTGGATGTAGTCGGCTTCGACTCCGAGGCGGTAGAGGCGGCTCAGATAGCGGCTTTTGAGGTCGCTGTCGTTTTCTTTCAGATGGTCGTACTCTGTCTCAATGTTGCTGAGCAAGGTGTCCAGCAGGTTGTCGAGATTGTGTTCGGTGCCTGTCAACAGGCTAAGCGATGTGGGGTTTGGCACCCAGTCGGGGAAGGCGGTCTGGTTGACGTTGAGGCCGATGCCGCAGATGGATTGGCTGAGATGGCTTCCGCTTATCTGGCTGGTTATTAGTGTGCCGCAGATTTTCTGGTCGCCGACATAGATGTCGTTTGGCCACTTGATTTGAGCGGAGAACGGAGAGCGGAAATCGGAGAACGGGTGCTCCACCGTCTCGGCGACGGCGAGAGCTATGGCCATCGTGAGGCGGTACTGCTCGTCGGCAGCAAGGAAGGTGGGCTTCAGGATTAGGCTGAAGGTTAGGTTTTTGTATGGTTCGCTGGCCCATACGTTGCCTTGCTGCCCGATGCCGGCGGTCTGCCGACGGGCGCAAATAACGGTAAACTCCCCGACGGTTTTGGGGTCGAGGAGTTTACAATAGTTGTTGGTGGACTCGAGGGTCTCAAACCAGCGGATGTCCATCACACGGTCATTATCTCTTTTTCTTTGGCTGCGTAGATCTTGTCGCATTCGCCAATGAACTTGTCGGTGATGTCCTGGATTTCTTTCTCAACTTGCTTCACTTCGTCTTCGGGCACGGATTTGTCTTTCAGCTTCTTGACTTTGTCCATCACGTTGCGGCGGGCGTTGCGGATGTTGACCTTGCTGTTCTCAACCTCGGTCTTTGCGGCCTTGGAGAGCTCTTTGCGGCGCTCTTCGGTCAGCGGAGGGACAACGATGCGCAGTATTTCGCCTTCGTGACGCGGCGTGAAGCCCAGATTGGCGTCGAGGATGGCTTTGTTGATGGCTCCGATGATGGATTTGTCCCACGGCTGGATGATGATGCTGCGCGGGTCGGGCGTGCTGATATTGGCGGCTTGGCTCAACTCGGTGGGAGTGCCGTAGTAGTCAATCTTTACGCCGTCGAGCATTCCAGGGTTGGCTTTGCCGGCGCGTATTTTGGCCAGTTCTTTCTCAAGAAAGTTGATGGCGCTGTGCATTGTTTGGTTGGCTTCGTCGATACAGGCTTTTGATAAATCGTTCATTATGTTTTGTTTTAAGGGTTTTAAGGGTTGGAAAGGTTTTAAAGGTTGAAAGGGTTAAAAGGGTTTGAAAGGTTGAAAGGGTTAAAAGGGTTAAAAGGGTTGAAAGGGTTTGAAAGGTTGAAAGGATGAAAAGGTTTAATGGCTCCTTTTCATCTTAGCATATTTCTGTTCCGATGGGTTCGCCGTTGACCACGCGCAGCAGGTTGCCTGGACGGTTCATATCGAAGACGTAGATGGGCAGGTTGTTCTCCTCGCAGAGGGCAAAGGCGGTGAGGTCCATTATCTTGAGCTTCTTGCTCAAGGCCTCTTGGAATTTGAGGGTGCTGAACTTGGTGGCTGTGGGGTCTTTCTCGGGGTCGGCTGTATAGACACCGTCGACACGTGTGCCTTTCAATATGGCGTCGGCCTTGATTTCCACTGCGCGCAGGGCTGAGGCGGTGTCGGTGGTGAAGAACGGGTTGCCGCTGCCGCCGCCGATGATGACCACTTTGCCTTCTTCCATCGCCTCGATAGCGCGGCGACGGCTCATTTCCTTGCAGATGGGCTCTATGGCCAGACCGCTGAGCAACTCGGTGTGCAGTCCTTGCTTCTCAAGCTCGGCCTGCAGCGCCATACTGTTTATGAGCGTGGCAAGCATTCCCATATAGTCGCCCTGCACGCGGTCCATTCCTTTGGCCGCACCGCTGAGGCCGCGGAAAATATTGCCGCCGCCAATGACGATGGCCACCTCTACCTTGTTTTCTACAGCTTGTTTAATGTCTTTGGCATACTGCTCCAACATTGCAGGGTCTATGCCATAGCTTTGAGTGCCCATTAGCGACTCGCCGCTCAGTTTCAGTAGTACTCGATTGTATTTCATATTATTTCTATTTTCTTGTTCGACTGTAACAGATTGATAAGCATATCTTTTGCTTAAAAAGGCATCGCCGTTTTAAGCAACGAAATTAAGAAATAATATGAAAATAGCGAAGAAAAAGTTATCTTTTTTTAGCAGAAAACCTGTTGTGTGGGTGTCAATCAGTTGATTACGAGCTTCTTGTGCGCTGTACCGTGTGGGGTGACAATGCGGACAATATGGGTACCTTTGGGACAGGGGGTAGTTTACAACGTGGTTTCGCTGTCTCAAATTCCATCCGACTTTTTGTTAAATTCTTATCAAATTCTACCATCTTGAACTTTTATTAAACTTTAATAAGAATTTAGGTAGAATTTGATAAGAAGATGGTATATGGAAATCAGGATGTTGCAATAGGGTAAAATCGGGGCTTTCCAAAGGAAATTGAACTCTTTTGGAATGGTGTGTTATTTGTTGAACTTCAATTGATTATACCTTATTTGGGGTGTTTTGGGAGGATTTTTGCAATTTCACCGATTTCGGTTAGTTGTCGCCGCTCACGGCGAGGGCGGCAATGCTGATGCGGAGGCCTTCGATGCTGCGCATTGCTATCCAGCAGGCTTCGGTGGTGGCACCTGTGGTTATGACGTCGTCGACAAGCAGGATGTGCTTGTTTTTCAGTGCTTCGCTGTCCTTGACGGCGAATACGCCCTGCATATTGTCGAGTCGCTGCAGGCGTGTCTTGTGGGTCTGCGAGTCGGTGCGGCGAATGCGGACAAGGTTGTCGTTGACAATAGGGCGAGGGAAGGTTTGGGCTATACCCTGACAGATGCGCAGGCTCTGGTTGTAGCCCCGTCGCCGTTCTTTTCGGCGGTGCAGCGGCACGGGTATAAGCAGGTCGACGCTGTCGTAGAGCCCGCTTTGGGCAAGATGCAGCCCGAGCTGGCGGCCCATAACGATGCCAAGTTTCTCGTTGCCGTAGTACTTTATCTGGTGCAATATCCTCTGTGCGTTGGTTTTACGCCTGTATACCAGCAGGGCGGAGCAGTGCTCGGCGGGCACACGTCCTATGAAGCGTTGCTCTACGAAATTGTTGTCTTTCAGTGTTGTTGTCGCTTCGGGCAGCTTCAGCAGGCAGTTGGTGCAGAGTTCGTGTTCGTCGCCGACAAGGGGCGTGCCGCAGACGCAGCAGGTGCTGGGAAAAAAGAGCTCGAAGAAGTTACGTAAAAGCCTCGGCATTGGTTTGTCTTATTGCTTGAGGAACAGGCAGCTGTCGCCGTAGCTGAGGAAGCGGAAGCCGTTGTCGAGGGCATAGCGGTAACACTCCTTCCACGCATCGCCGACAAGTGCCGACACGAGCAGCAGAAGTGTGCTCTTTGGCTGATGGAAGTTGGTTATGAGTCCGCTGATAACGTGGTACTTGTAGCCTGGAGCGATGAGCAGCTGCGTGTCGCCGTCGAGGTGCTCAATGCCCTTGCGGTCCATCCAGTCCAGTACGTTCTGGTAGGCTTGTTTTGTGCTGATGTTTTCGACTTCAAGTCCGTAGGGGTCCCATTGCAGGATGTGCATCGCCTCAAGGTCAGGCTTGGGTTGTAGCTTTACGCCAAACCAATATACTGATTCCAAGGTGCGTACGGTGGTTGTGCCTACCGGTATGATAGGCTTGCCGAGCTGGTGGAGGATGTTAATAATGTTCTGTCGGCTTATCTGCACTTTTTCGACGTGCATCTCGTGCTCGCCGATGGTGTCTGAGGATACAGGCTTGAAAGTGCCGGCACCGACGTGAAGGGTGATGTATTCGGTAAGGAAGCCTTTGTCGTTCAGTTCTTTGAGCAGACGGTCGGTGAAGTGCAGGCCTGCTGTCGGTGCCGCAACAGAGCCTTCGTAATGGGCGTAGACCGTCTGGTAGCGCTCTTTGTCGCTCTCCTCGGCATCGCGGTTCAGGTAGGGTGGAAGAGGAATGACGCCGGCATATTCAATCACTTCGGCAAAGCTGATGCCGCCGGTCCACTCAAAGTCGACAATCCAGGCGTTGCCTTTTGCTTCGCGGCGCGAAGCTGCGATTTTGAATTTCGAATTTTGAATTTCGAATTCTGAAAACAGGGGACCTTCTTTCCATTTCTTGTTGTTGCCTATGAAGCAGAGCCAGGTGCAGCGTTGGCGCTCTTCGAATGCCTCGGCTACAGGTTGCTGATACGGCTCAAGGCAGAAGATTTCGATGACCGACCCTGTGGGCTTGCGGAAAAAGAGTCGGGCGTGGATGACCTTTGTGTTGTTGAAGAGCAGCATAGCTCCCTCGGGCAGCAGCTCGGGCAGATGGAAGAACCGCGACTCGTTGATGCTGCCATCTTTATATACAAGCAGTTTCGAGTGGTCGCGTTCGGCCAGCGGAAATTTGGCGATGCGTTCGTCGGGTAGGGGATAGTCGTAGTCGGCTATCGATATGTCGCGTGGATTAATGGGCATTGTCGCGTTTGCAAGTGATGAGTGAAAGAAGTATGTACCAGATGATTATTAGTGAAACGGCATACCATTGCCGTGTGGCGACAATTATGATGGCACAGACAATAAGGAATATATATTGTATGCTGTTTGTCTTCCAGCTCATATCCTTGAAGTTGACCTTCAGTGAGAACATCGGCAGTTCGCTTACCATCAGGATGTCGGTGACGAGCGATATGATGATGAGTGCCGTTAGGAAAACGTTGTTTGTGAGAAGGGGATTACGTTCAAATTCACCCTCGGCTATGCACAATTCGCAGTCGCAACTTCCAAGCGGGACCAAGTATAGTGCCAAGCCGACCCAGATAAGGGCGTTGGCAGGAGTGGGAAGGCCGAGAAAACTATGGCTCTGTCGGGTGTCGAGGTTGAACTTGGCGAGCCTGTAGGCGGCGAAAAGCGGTACTAGAAAAGCCGTTAGGCTAAAGAACCGTACCAAGGGTCCTCCGCCTTCGGAGAGTATCGAGAACAAAATCAAGCCAGGCGCCACGCCGCTGGTGACGACGTCGGCCAGCGAGTCGAGTTCCTTGCCGAGAGGCGACGCAACGCCCAGCAGGCGTGCCGCCATACCGTCGAAGAAGTCGAAGAAGATGCCGAGGCAGATGAGCAAAGCGGCACTACTTATGTCCCCTATGGCTGCAGAAAAACTCGCCAACACTCCGCAGAGGAGGTTGGCGAGAGTTATGATATTGGGAATCTGTCGTTTTATCATTACCAGAGTTTTACAATCAGCTTGAACTCCTCGTCGTCCCAGTAGGCCTTGAACTCGGTGTCGACGGCGGCGCGCTCCTTGTAGTTGTACTCTTCGTCGCAAGCCACTTTGAGGTTCTTGAGGGCGTTGACCTTGTCACCCAGGCGGGCGTAGGCCACAGCACGGAGATAGAATACATCGGCGTTCTGATCGAGGCAGCAGTCGAGGGTGCGGATGCTGTTGCTGGTCTCGCCGTTCATAAGCTGTGCAAAAGCAAGGTTGAAGCTGCAGGTGCTGCCTTTCAGCTGTTTCTCGGCGTCTTTGTAGTTGCCCTTCTTCAGGTTAAGGATAGGCAGGTTGGTCTCGGCATCGGTGCTGCCCTGGCGTTCAGCCTCTTCGAAGTAGTATTTGGCCAAAGCGTAGTCTTTCTGTGCCAGACAGAGAAGACCGGTGTTGTTCAGCACGTCGGGGTTGTGGGGGTTGAGCTGGCGTGCCATATTGAGATAGCGCTCGGCCTCGGCATAGTCGCCAAGATAGAACGACACGGCGCCGGCGTTGTTCCATCCGGCCCATTCAGCGCTGTAGTTCTCGGTGGCCCACTTGTAGTATTTCAGCTTGGTCTCATAGTTGTAGTTGATGTATGCAGCGTACATCAGTTCGTCGAAGGTCAGCTTGGCCGGGTTGAGTGTCGCCTGCTTTGCCAGCTCGGGGTCGGTCTTGCGAGCCTCGCTGTAGTAGAGGGCTATCTGTGCGCGGCGCAGGTTGGGGAAGATGTCGGTGTTGAGCTGAGTGTAAGTCTCTGCCATATTCTTGATCATCTGCTCGCGCTTGATAAGGTTCTGCTGGGTCTCTACGATGTTTACGATGGCGTGCTTGTCCTGAATGTCAGACTCTTCGACCATAATGACGAAGTGTACCCAGTCCTCGCCGGCGGCGCGGGTGGAGACAATTATCTGCTTCTGGAGCTCATATTTGTAGTGGTCAACTTCGTAGGCGGGCACTTGCTTGCGGCTTGCCATAGTGTTGAGCACGTCGTCAAGGACGCGTTTGATCTGTGTGGTGGCGACCTCGGCACGGTTCTTGCTGACACCCACATTGTTGGTCTCTTCTCCCTCTGGCGATGCCCAGCCAGTGATGGTAATCTGTTTGGGCAGGCCGTTTTCAAGCATAATGCGGCGCAGTTCTTCAAGCTGAGCCTTGCTGTTGAAGGTGCGGTTCATCTGGAAGTTCCAGTCGAGGGTGGACAGACCGTTGGGGAAGTAAATGTCGGCGGTCTCTATTACGCCCTGCGTTTTGTTGTAGTTGATGGGAGAAATGGAGATGTTGCCACGAATGTTTACCCACGTTGAGGTTGTATTGACTCCGTCGGATATGAGTACCGTCGGGAAGGTAACAGTCTTATGCTGAATCTCGTCAGCGAACTTGGCTTCGTCGTCGGTTGTGGAGGCCATATAAGCCACAGGTGCGAGGGTTACGCGTCCTGTCTCCATACCGGGCTTGAAATCAAACTCATCGGTGTAAGTGAAGCGACCGCCATTCTCGTAGTTGATGGTGATGCCTTCGCCGTTGACGTTCTCGCCTTTAAGTGTCACGGGGTCAAGAGGAATTGAGCCACCTTCCCAGGTGAAGACGGGCTGGATGAACACTGCGGCACCCTTGTTGAAATACTTCTCAGGGATGGAGCCTACAAATTTGACTACCACTTTGTCGTCACGGGTCTCGACGGGGTTGGGAGTCGCCTGATAGCGAACCTTCTTGCTGTTGGATTTCATACTCGACAGACCGCTGCAACTCATAAGCAACAGAGACATCAGGAGGACGCTAAAAATCGATTTTTTCATAAAACGATATTCTTTTTTGATATTTCGAACCAATGTTTGTTTTTGTACTATTACTTAATTCACAATTATATACACCTTGTTTTCAAGCCTCATTCAACTTGAAAAAAGGAGTATAATTGAAATTGCAAATTTACATATATTTTTTGATTTATTGTATATTCTGCCATAAAAAATCGTCTATTTTATGATTTTTGCCTTGCAGATGCGCTTTACAGGACAGTAAGCGCAGGTGTTTCTGTCGGGCGTGGCGACGAAGTCAAGCTCAGGGTTGAGCATATCTCCGAAGAGAGTTTGCAGGATATGCTCGAATCGGTCTATGTCGTTTGGCGACAGTAGGTTGCCGTCGTTCCACGAGGCGGCAATAAAGCCCGATGAAAGGTCTCGCAACGGGAATATGCCCGATTGGAAGTTGGTTTGGAGTTTCTCCTTGCGACAATACAGCCAGGCGTAGGTCATCACCTGAAACCATTTGTCGGACACCTTGTAAGGGTCGGGCTCAGGCTCTTTGACGACGAGGTCGGCGGCATTTACGCCACCCGACTTGTAGTCGGCGACACGCAGGATTCCGTCAAAGTAGTCGATGCGGTCGGCAATGCCTTCTATGTGAACGGGATAGTCTATTCCTTGTGTGCTCATATCAAGGTCAAAACCGATGGGCTCTTCTACCAATTTGATTTCTATGGTATGGGCAGGTGTGTCGGGCGACGGTGGGTCAAGCAGGGCGATCTCCTTTTGCAGGAAGCGTGAAATCTGCGTCTTGGCCACCTCGCTGTACAGTCGGTTGCGGCCCTCGTCATCACGGCCTTTGAGAAACTCTTTGTGCAACGTTGCATCTACCAGGGCGTCAATATCTTTCAGCGCTTTTTCGAGTGTTTCTTTCTTGACTATGCGCTCCTGCTTATATATGTCTTTAAGAATCTCGTGTATCAGCGACCCCAGCTCGTTGGCCTCAAGGTCTTCGCTTACCTCTTGCTGCTCGTGAACGCCTAACACGTCGTTGTAGAAGAACTGCAAGGGACAATTGCGATACCTGTTTATTGCGGTGGGCGACAGGAATATACGCTTCTCTTTGTTGCCGATAGCCATCTCTTTCAACCGTTGCATTGTATTCTCGTCTTTGTGTACGCTGGCAGTACTCTCGTTTTTCGCTGGTTGTCTGTCGGCTGTCAGCACTTCCTCTTTGACGGTTATATTCGGGTGACGCACGGCCAACTCGTTCTTTATCTGTAAGATGAAGCGGCTCGGTTCGCCCTTGCCCATACCTTCGGCATCGGAGCTGTAGAGTAGCCACGCCTCGCTGGTGCGTTGCAGCAAACGATAGAAATTGTATGCGTAAACGGCATCCTTCTCTTCGAATGTCGGTATACCAAAAGCACGTTTCAAAGTGTATGGAATCAAGGAGTTGCTGCTTCTTCCGGCAGGCAATGTGCCTTCGTTGACCGACAGCATTATCAGATTGTCGAAGTCAAGGCTGCGGGTCTCGAGCACACCCAGAATCTGCAACCCCTGCAAGGGCTCGCCGTAGAATGCCACCGATCGGCGCTGAGCTATGCGTTGATAGATGCGCTGCAGTGTGACGAGCTTTTCTATGAAGTGGTATTTGCCTTGCAGCTCCTCTAAATAGTTAAGTATCTGCAAGAAGCAAGTTGTGGATTCGGTCTCTTTGACGTTGTGTTCCAGTGTGTCGCTGGTTGTAATAAGCTCTGCCGCCCGACGCATCAGGGTCAGCATCTCATCGGGTGTCAACTCGCTTTTATCAAAGATAAACATCAACTTGTCGCTATTCTCTATGCCATTGAGCATCAGTTGAATGTCATCTTTGGTGGCATATATCAGCTTTCGCTTATTGACATACTCGGTTATTTTGTTGTGCAAGTCTCTTGTTCCAAGATATTTACAGATTAAGGCATCTGATAGTATGTCGACAACGTCAACGTGATAGAAACGACCCTGTTTTGCGTTGCAGTGCAATGACAACAGTCTGATAGCAAGATTGTTTACGCCCGAAAGTGTGAAGGGGTAGCCCATTGTCACGTTGGTTGAATGCACTTGCTCGGGCAACGAGTTGAGCATTGGCAGCAGCAACCCCTCGTCGGCAAGGACTATCGCGGTGTCCTTGACTTTGGTTTCGTCTTTTAAAAGTTCCTTCAGAATCTGTCCGGCAGCTTTTGTCTGCAGCACGTTTTCCGGACTGTTGATGATGTGTAAAGTCTTGTTTTCCTGTGCGAAATGATTCTTGAACCCGCCTATGCCGTCAAAGCGTGCGGCATTTGTCCGGAGGAAGTCGCCGGCCTCTTGTGTCGCGTCGGAGAAATAGTAGTCGTCGCCGTCGCAGATGAGGCTGCCAATGCCGCGTTTGACGCAGCAGTCGATTATCCTCGCCTCGCAGCTCGACAAGGCATTGAATCCTACAAAATAGATGTGACTATAGTCGATGGTATCTATCATAGAATCAATGTTGTCTGCTACGTTGCGGTAGGCCATTCCGGTATATGCACTGCCGCTTGCCGAAAGGCGCTGCCGCAGTTCGTTGTAGTAAGTGTAGAGAGAACTGTAGAAGCGAAGGTATTTCTTCTGGAACGGTGTAAGCGGAGCCCCTGTTAGATCCCACTCGCCCAAGCGTTTCAGCTCGCTGATGTTGTTGAACAGCTTTTCGGCATCGACGCGGTAAAGGTCTATTTCAGAGAAGTCTGTGAGCATCATCTCGCCAAACGAGATAAACTCCTCGAATGTCTGGTAGCGTCGGTCGGCCTCCTCGAGTGTTCGGTGAATGTCGAAAAGCTCGAAAAGCAGGAATTCGTGCGGTGCAATCTTTATGTTGCCAAGTTGGGCTATCAGGTCGTCGATGCCGACGATTCGCGGCAGGAAAAACGGCTTGTCGCTCAGCGCAAGCATCTGCTTTTGAAGAAACAAGCCGGCGCGTCGGTTGTTGAAAACGACAAGGATGCGGTCGAGGTCTTGCCGGTGTTCGTCCCAGATACGGTGGGCCACAGAGTGAAGAAACGGTTCCATTGAGAATTGTTGTTTATAAGGTCGTAACGCAATTTGTCGCTCAAAATTGCATCAGCGGGTCTTAAAACGTCCAACTCCCATTTCCCGATGGACTGACATTTTGTCAGATTTTTAACAAATACCTATCATAGTTCACCAAGGTGAAATTTAATAAAAGTTTGGTAAGAATTTAGGTAGAATTTGATAGGAAGATGGTATATGGAAATCAGGGTTTTAGAATTTGCCATTTTTGGCCAATTTTTGACCTGTTTTTGATTTTTTGGAACTGACAAAATGTCAGTTTTTGGAGTTTGCGTTTTTGGGGGTCGAGGGCGTTCGGAAGGAGGGTGATATGCCGAGTGGGGCAAAAAAAGAGTTGATTTTTGAAAATAAATTTTGCGGTATGCGGATTTTTACTTATTTTTGCAGTTCAATAATGATTCCTGCCTTAAACAGATGTGAGGTGGTATGTGGTTGTATAGTAGTGTTTTGTGCGGCGAGGGATTTATATTTATGTTTAAAATAATAAATTAGTATAAAGTAAAAATTGACAAAATGCAGACGAAATTCAGATTTCTATTGCCAATTGCTGGCTTGTTGTTGCTGACGGTTTCGTGCCGGCAACAGCGTGACATCGCCTATGTGAAGGATGCCGCAAGAGATTCGGTTATGGCCCTTGAGGGTGAATTCTCGAAGGGTATTCAGGCCAACGACATTCTCTACATCTATGTGGAGAGTCAGACTCCCCAGGCTACAGTGCCTTTTAATCAGGAAACGAATAAGATAGCTGTGTCGAACGGTGCGGTTATGAATCCTGGTTCGAGTGCTGTGTCGGGCTATTTGGTCAATCAGGACGGCTACATAATCTTTCCGGTATTGGGCAAGATTAAAGTGCTGGGTATGACCCATTCGCAGTTGGCCAAGATGATAGAGGACCAGCTGAAGGCCGACGGCCACGTGTTTGACCCCGTTGTGACCGTCAAGTTGATGAATTTCAGAGTCTGCGTTCTTGGCGATGTTACTCGTCCAGGCCAGCTCGTGGTTCAGGGCGAGCGCCTTACGATTTTTGAGGCGTTGAGTATGGTCGGCGACCTTAAGATTACGGGTCAGCGTGAGAATGTGACGGTTATCCGCGAGGAGAACGGCAAGCGCATCATCGGAACGCTGAACCTGGCATCGAAGGATGTGTTCCAGTCGCCCTACTACTATCTGCATCAGAATGACGTTGTATATGTTGAGCCCAACAAGAAGACCCGCCGTAACGCCGACCGCGACCCGATAGTGATGACTTACATCTCGAGCGGTTTGTCGGTGATTTCGGTGCTGTCGTCGATGTTCTACTACTGGACGTTGAGCAAGTACTATAACAACAGGTAGTCGTTGAATGGTGAAAGGTGAATAGTGATCAGTTAATTGAAAAGTTTTAGGAAATGGAAAATAACAATCAAATCGTTAACCAACCGAATGTGTCGCAGGAGAATGAGAATTCTCTCAATATACGCGACCTTATCTTTATTGTCATCAACAACTGGTACTGGTTTGTTATTTCGGTGTTTGTATGCTTGGTGATTGCTGCTTTTGTGTACAAGTCGAAGCCGAAGACCTACAGCGCCAATGCACAGGTGTTGTTGCGTGACGAGTCTGGCAACAAGGGCTACAAGTCGCAGAATATGGACGCCATCTTCGCCAATATGGGTATGGGAAATACCGGTCTGTCGCTTGAGAATGAAATGTATATCATCAAGTCGACGCCGCTGCTGATGAAGACGGCTGAGCGTCTGGGATTGAACAGTACGTGCAGCCGCAACGATATTTTCAGAAAGGTGTCGTACTACAAGGATGCCCCGATGCGCCTTAAGGTGTATAACAAGCAGGTTGACAGCGTGAACCTGACTTTGTCGATGGAGGTGACGCCGGTTGACAAGAACAATTATACCTATCGCCTCACGTCGCTTAACGGCCAGAGGGTGAAGGGTGAGAAGAAGAAAGCAGCTTTCAGCCAGATTGTCAACATCAACGAGTATGCCGGCTTCTCGGTCGAGAAGATGGAGCCCTTCAAGGATGACGACATTGACATTACCTACGATATGGGTCTTATGCCGCTTTATAATGTTGGCAAGAGTATGAAGAGTCGTCTCGAAGTGAGCCGTATGGACAAGCAGGCTTCGATGCTGGCTGTCAACTACTCGGATGCAAACGGCCGTCGTGTGCTTGAGGTTATCGACACGTTGATAGCTGTTTACAACGAGGATGTTGTGAACGACAAGAACCAAGTCGCTGAGAAAACAGAGAAGTTCATCAACGACCGTATCGCTTTGATATATGCTGAGTTGAGTGCCGTTGATGCTCGCGTGGAGAGCTTGCAGAAGAATGCCAATGTGACTGACTTGGCATCGGCCGGCGGCACCGTGATGCAGTCGGGAATGCGTTATGCCGACGAGGTGTCGGCACTTGAAGTAGAGCTGGCTGCAGTCAAGATGGTGCAGGAGCACGTCACCAACCACGCCAACGATAACTCGCTGATTCCTTCGCTGATTATCTCCGATGCCGGTGTGACTAATCTTATAACGGTTTACAACAGCCAGTTGCTGAGCTATCAGAAACTGGTTCAGGGCGCAGGTCCCAACCACCCCACGGTGCAGAACACCTTGAAGGAGTTGCAGAAGACCCGCGAGGCCATTGTGGCTTCAATCAACAACCTTATCAATTCGCTCAATGTCAAGTTGGCAGGTGCTAAACGTCAGGAGCAGATGATGCAGAAACGTATCAGCGATATGCCGACAACGAACAAGGCTGTCACCGAGGTGGGCCGTGAGCAGAAAATCAAGGAGGAACTCTATCTGTACTTGCTCAGCAAACGCGAGGAGAACGCTCTGAATATGGCAGTCGCCGTTGCCAATGCCAAGGTGGTTGAGAGTGCAACACCTACTGGCGTCAAGCCGAGCCTGATGATGTTCGGCTTGGTGGCTATTATCCTTGGCCTGGGTATTCCGGCGGCAGTTATGTTCCTCGTCTCGTTCTTCAATACCAAACTTCGTGGCAAACCGGATGTAGAGAAGGCATTGACTATTCCTGTGCTTGGCGAGATTCCGTCAAAGCCGGAGAACCGTGCTAAGGATGAGGTGCTTGTAACGGCCAACGGTACCGATACGGTTACGGAGGCATTCCGAATACTGCATTCAAATATACCGTTCTTCCTCAACGACGAGAGCAAGAAGGTGTTGCAGACGGTATCGACGATGCCTGGCGAAGGTAAGTCGTATGTCTCTATCAACCTGGCCCTTTCATTGGCATATACAGGCAAGAAGACTATTCTTCTCGACCTCGACCTGCGTAAGCGCAGCACGTCGAAGACTATCGACCGCCACAACCGAATGGGTATTATCCATTACCTGCTTGGCAAGGAGGAGAACATAGACAATATCATCACCAAGAGCGATTCGTCGGAGAATCTCGACTACATTGTTTGCGAGAAGACTCCGCCAAACGCTACCCAGTTGCTGATGAACGGCAAGTTCGAGAAATTGGTCGAGGCTCTGCGCGAGCGTTATGACTATGTCATCCTCGACTCGACGCCTGCTCAGATTGTGGCGGATGCTGCTATCGTCAACAGGAGCGCCGACTTGACTATCTACGTGATGCGTGTGGGCCGCTTGAACAAGGGCGCCTTCCCGTTCATCCAAGAGCTCTCTGACAAGCAGAAGTTCAAAAATATGGCTATCGTTCTTACCGACACGCCGCTCATCAAGAAACGCTATGGCGGTTATGGTTACGGCTATGGCTATGGTTACGGCTATGGTTATGGCTACGGTTACGGTTATGGCTATGGTTACGGCTATGGCTATGGCGACGATAGCGAAAAGAAAGAGAAGGAGTAAGAGATATGAAAGGCATAGTGCTGGCAGGCGGGTCTGGTACCCGCCTGTATCCTATAACTAAAGGTGTCAGCAAGCAGTTGCTGCCCATCTACGACAAGCCGATGGTATACTATCCTATTTCGGCGCTTATGCTTGCCGGAATACGCGATATACTGATAATATCCACGCCGTTCGACTTGCCGGCATTCAAGCGTTTGCTGGGAGATGGCAGCGACTATGGAGTGCATTTCTCGTATGCCGAGCAGCCGTCGCCCGACGGACTTGCACAGGCTTTTATCATTGGCGAAGAGTTTATTGGCGACGATGCTGCCTGTCTGGTTCTGGGTGACAACATATTCCAAGGCAATGGTTTCTCGCGACTGCTTCGCGAGGCCGTCAAGGATGCCGAGGAGGAGGGCAAGGCAACAGTCTTTGGCTACTGGGTTGCAGATCCGGAGCGTTATGGTGTGGCCGAGTTCGACAAAAACGGCAACGTGTTGTCGATTGAGGAGAAACCCAAGGAACCAAAATCGAATTATGCTGTTGTCGGATTGTATTTTTACCCCAACAAAGTTGTCAAGGTGGCTAAAAGCATAAAGCCTTCGGCACGTGGCGAACTGGAGATAACGAGTGTGAACCAAGCGTTTTTGAATGACGGCGAACTTAAGGTCCAGTTGTTGGGTCGTGGCTTTGCGTGGCTCGACACAGGTACGCACGACTCGCTGTCCGAGGCCTCGACTTTTATTGAGGTCATTGAGAAGCGTCAAGGGCTTAAGATAGCCTGTCTGGAGAGCATTGCCTATGAGAAGGGCTGGATAAGCGACGACGACTTGCGCCGCATTGCCCAGCCGATGGCTAAAAACCAATATGGACAGTATTTGTTGAGATTGATAGATAATAAATAAGGATTCTATACTAATAATGGAAGTCATTAAAACTGAGATACCAGGAGTGTTGATTGTGGAGCCTACCGTTTATGGCGACGAGCGAGGCTATTTCTTTGAGAGCTTCAACGAGAGGGAATTCCGTGAGAAGAGCGGTTTCAAGGTGCATTTTGTGCAGGACAATGAGTCAAAGTCGTGCTATGGCGTAGTGCGAGGGCTTCATTTCCAGCGTCCTCCTCACGCCCAGAGCAAGTTGGTTCGCGTGGTGAAAGGCGAGGTGCTTGACGTGGCAGTCGATATACGTCCCAACTCGGCCACTTTCGGCAAGTATGTCGCGGTGCGTCTGACTGCTGAGAGTCATCGTCAATTCTTCATTCCTAAGGGATTGGCGCACGGCTTTTCTGTGTTGAGCGACGAGGCTGTGTTTCAGTACAAGTGCGATGCTTTTTATAATCCTGCAAGTGAGGGTGCAGTGGCCTGGGACGACCCGGATCTGGCTATCGACTGGCATTTGCCGAAGGAGAGCATTATACTTTCGGAGAAGGACAAGCATCACCCGATGCTGAAAGAACTGGTTGAACGTAAGAATGGTAACGACTGAGAAATGAATATACTTGTTACAGGTGTCAACGGTCAATTGGGCAGTCATATACGTCTGCTGAGCGAAGGTTGCGAGAGCGACAACAGGTACTTCTATACCGATGTCGAGGACCTCGATATTACTCGTCGTGATGCAGTATTCAATTTTGTCCTGACCAATGGCATCAACGTGATAGTGAATTGTGCAGCGTATACTAATGTTGACAAGGCTGAGGATGAAGAGGAGTGTGCGGAGCTAATCAATGCCACAGCCGTAAGGCATCTGGCTGATGCTATGAAGGTGAGCGGTGGTACTCTTATCCACATCTCTACCGACTATGTTTTTGGCGGCAACGCCTATAACAAGCCCTGTCGTGAGGACGCCAAGACCAATCCGACGGGCGCATACGGTCGTACCAAATTGCACGGCGAAGAGGCCATAGCTGAGGTTGGCTGCCACTTTATACTCATTAGGACGGGATGGCTCTATAGCGAGTATGGCAAGAATTTTGTGAAGACAATGCTTCGCATACTACCGGAAAGGAACTGCAAGGTGGTCTTCGACCAGGTGGGTACGCCTACTTACGCTGGCGACTTGGCTAAAGTGATATTCGATATGGTTGAGAGTGAGAGCTATAGGGGACGCGACGGTATCTATCACTTCAGCAACGAGGGCGTGTGTAGCTGGTATGACTTTGCCAAAGAGATTGCTCGTCAGGCGGGACTTGTAAACTGCAGCATCTCGCCGTGTCATAGTGATGAGTTCCCCAGCAAGGTTGTGAGACCTTCCTACTCGGTACTAGACAAGACCAAGATCAAGGAGACCTTTGGCGTGGAGATACCGTATTGGACTGACTCTCTGACCAAGTGCCTCTCAAATATGAATAGCAACGAATAATAAACAATTTAACCATTATAACCCATTAACCCCAATACTATGAACATTATCATTACCGGCGGTGCCGGATTCATTGGAACCCACGTGGTGCGTTTGTTCGTGAACAAGTACCCCGACTATCACATCTTCAATGTCGACAAATTGACCTATGCGGGCAACCTTGCCAATTTGAAGGATATAGAGAATAAGCCCAACTATACGTTTGTAAAGGCCGACGTGTGCGACTTCGATACAATCTATGCTCTTATGCAGCGCGAGAAAATCGACGGCGTTATTCACCTTGCTGCCGAGAGTCACGTGGACCGCAGTATCAAGGACCCCTTTACTTTTGCGAAGACCAATGTTATGGGCACGCTGAGTATGCTTCAGGCAGCTAAGCTGTATTGGGAGTCGTTGCCCGAAAAGTTCGAAGGCAAACGCTTCTATCATATCTCTACCGACGAGGTCTACGGTGCACTCGAGATGACCCATCCCGAGGGTATCAAGCCGCCGTTCTCGACCAAGGCCAGTAGTGGTGAACACCACCTTGCTTACGGAGAGAAATTCTTCACCGAAGACTTGAAGTATATGCCCCACAGCCCTTACTCGGCATCTAAGGCCAGTAGCGATCACTTTGTGCGTGCCTTCCACGACACCTACGGCCTGCCGACCATCGTGACCAACTGCTCCAACAACTATGGCCCCTATCAGTTCCCTGAAAAGCTGATACCGCTCTTCATCAACAATATACGCCACCGCAAGCCGTTGCCCGTCTATGGCAAAGGCGAGAACGTCAGGGACTGGCTTTATGTCGAGGACCACGCAAGAGCAATAGACCTGATATTCCACAAGGGAGCCATTGCCGAAACATATAACATCGGTGGTTTCAACGAGTGGAAGAATATCGACATTATCAAGGTGCTTATCAATACCGTCGACCGTCTGTTGGGTCGTCCCGAGGGCTCTGATATGGACCTGATTACCTATGTCACCGACCGTGCCGGCCACGATATGCGTTATGCCATCGACAGCAGCAAGCTGCAGCGCGAGTTGGGCTGGGAGCCAAGCCTTCAGTTTGAAGAAGGAATCGAGAAGACTGTCCGCTGGTATCTCGACAACCAGGAATGGATGGACAACATAACGAGCGGCGACTACGAAAAGTACTACGAGTCGATGTACGGCAATAGATAGTTGGAAGAAGGTTGAGCTTCAATCAATTGTTAACCCTGCATACAACTCTACCTGAACCCATAAATATGAATTCTCCAAGTGTAATTTCGCCATTTGACCTATATCTTGTATGACTACTGAACTGCTATATTGGATTGCTGTTTTGATACCGTTGATAATTGTGCCGATAGTACTACCTATGGTAGTTCTTTTGGCACGTCGTAAACGATTGACCGATTCACCTAATGCCCGTAAGACACAGGAAAGTCCTGTCGCCGTTATGGGGGGAACAGTCATAATGCTTACTGTAAGTGTTACCAGTATTATAATCAATTTGTTTTATAATTTAGGTGAATTGTATCCGGCATTGTGTGTGATGTTTATCCTTTATATTTTTGGAATGCTCGACGATACAATCGGCCTCAGTTGGAATTTCAAGATGGGATTGCAGATTCTGGCAATATTGTTGCTCTATTTTGGCGGCAGTTATGGTGTTAATTCAATGTTTGGATTGTTCGGGTTGGGCACATTGTCGTGGTGGTTCTCGTTGATATGTACATTGTTTACAGGACTGCTGATGCTCAATGCAGTCAATTTCACAGACGGCATAGACGGACTTGCATCGGGCTTGGGTCTGCTTGGTGCAATCGTGATGGGATATTGGAGTATACGTCACGGTTTCATTATACAGGCGCTGGTCTCCTGCATTATGATTGGTACCCTGTTCTCATTCTATGTCTTTAACGTATTCTCAAAGCGTTACAAGATGTATATGGGCGATTCGGGCTCGTTGACCCTTGGATTGTTTATTTATATGTCTGTCTGTCCGGACTCATACTACTTTTTGGACAACACATTCATTGTTGACAAGTACTTTGTCAGCTTCCTTCTGGCTTTGTTCTCTGCTATGATATTCGACACGTTAAGGGTTGTCATAGTACGCATATTGAAAGGTAAGTCACCTTTCCAGCCCGATCGCACCCACTTGCATCATATATATGTCGATGTAGGTATGAGTCATCTTCTTGCCACCAATAAGATTATTCTAAACAATATTGCTGTTCTTCTTGCGTGGTACGGCACTGCTGTGATGGAATGGAATAGTTCGCTGCAGTACATTGTCGTTTTTCTCGCGGGTGTGCTGTTCATCTGGGGCCCTTATTTCTTTTTGACCTATTGCAAAGAAAAGAACCGCAGGCTTTACGCTTTGATTTTGAAACGCTGTCTGCGCCGCAGTCGTGCATTAAATGGATTCTACAATTTTATAAATCACCTTATTGACGACACTCGTGCGCCTTCAATGTCTCACTCAATCAAATGAAGAACTTTGCCATCATCGGAGTAGGGGGCTATGTGGCTCCGCGTCACTTGAAAGCCATCAAGGAGACAGGCAACCGTTTGGTGTCGGCCTATGACAAGTGCGACAGTGTCGGCATCCTGGATTCCTATTTCCCCAACGCGGCATTCTTTACCGAGCAGGAGCTCTTCGACCGCCACAACAGCCTGTTGAAGGGTAGGGGCGAGGCTATCGACTACGTGACGGTATGCACCCCCAACTATCTTCACGACGCCCATTCACGCTACGGTTTGCGCCTTGGTGCCGACGTTATATGCGAGAAGCCTTTGGTGCTCAACCCGTGGAATATCGATGGATTGGAACGTGTGGAGCAAGAGACGGGGCATAAGATCTACACCATACTTCAGCTGCGGTTGCACCCGTCGGTGACAGCCCTGCGCCAGAAGATACTCTCAGGCCCGAAGAACAAGGTCTACGATGTCGACCTGACATACATCACCTCGCGCGGCAATTGGTACTATGCCTCGTGGAAGGGCGACAGCCGCAAGAGCGGCGGAGTGGCGACCAACATCGGCGTACATTTCTATGATATGCTTGCCTGGGTGTTCGGCCCAGTCAAAACCAATATTGTCCACGTCGCTTCGCACGACCGTGTGGCGGGTTATCTTGAGTTGGAACAAGCACGGGTGCGCTACTTCCTCAGCATCAATGCCGACCATCTGCCCTCTGAGGCGCTGCAAAAGAACCAACGCACATTCCGCGCCATTTATGTCGACGGCGAGGAATTTGAATTCAGCGAGGGCTTCACCGAGCTCCACACCAAGAGCTACGAGAACATCCTTGCCGGACAGGGATTCACCGTCTCCGAAGCCCGCAACTGCATACAGATAGTCCACGACATACGTAACGCACAACCCGTCGGCTTGAAGGGCGACTACCATCCCCTTGCGGCCCAACCTATAACACCCCATCCTTTCGGGTGGAACAACTAAAACAACAACAATATGCCCGACGCACCATACATACACGAAAGCAGCTATATCGACGACAACGTCGTCATCGGTGCAGGCACCAAGGTCTGGCATTTCTGCCATATCCAGGAGGGAGCCTCGCTGGGAGAGAACTGCTCGCTCGGGCAGAACGTAAACATAGGTCCCAATGTCAAGATTGGCAACGGGGTACGCATCCAGAACAACGTGTCGGTATACGAAGGCGTAGAGATTGAGGACAACGTCTTTCTCGGTCCCAGTTGCGTCTTTACCAACGTGCTGATGCCACGTGCCGACCGACCGGTCCACGGACGTTACGAGCGCACGCTGGTGCGTGAGGGAGCCTCGCTGGGCGCCAACTGCACCATTGTCTGCGGACACACAATTGGCCGTCACGCCTTGGTGGGAGCTGGTGCCGTGGTGACAAAGGATGTGCCTGATTATGCAATAGTGGCGGGAGTCCCTGCCAAAATAATAGGAAAGGTTAAAGAATAATATGCAGTTACGTGACCTACATAGACAGTATGAGGCGATGAAGGCCGAAATTGATGCAGCGCTGCTCGGTGTTGCCGCTTCGGGTTCGTTCATACTCGGCGATGTCGTGGCCGGATTGGAACGCCAGCTGGCCGACTATGTGGGCGTGAAACACTGCGTTACTTGTGCAAGCTGCACCGATGCTCTGCGTATGGCGCTGATGGTGTTGGGCATAGGTCCTGGCGATGCCGTCTTTGTGCCCGACTTTACCTTCTTCGCCTCTGCCGAGGCTGTGGCATCGCAAGGTGCCACACCGATATTTGTAGATGTGTGCGAGGATGACTTCAATATTGATGTTGACGATCTGTCCGAAAAGATCGCCCACGTAAAAAACCATACGGACTTGCGTCCCGCTGCGGTTATAGCCGTCGACCTTTTCGGCCAGCCGGCCGACTTCACCGACCTCGAGCTGCTATGCAAAGGATTGAACCTGCACCTCATAGAGGACGGCGCACAGGGCTTCGGCGGCTCTATTGGAGGCAGGAAGGCCTGCTCTTTCGGCGATATAGGCACTACGTCGTTCTTCCCGGCCAAGCCTCTCGGTTGCTATGGCGACGGCGGAGCGCTCTTTACCGACAACGATGACTGGGCTGCCTTGCTCCGCTCACTGCGTGCGCACGGCAGAGGCTCCGAAAAATACGATAATATCCGTATAGGTCTCAACTCACGTCTTGACACCATTCAAGCCGCTGTGCTTCAGGTGAAACTAAAGCATTTCGACGACGAACTCAAGGCTGTACAACACATAGCAGACAAATACAATAACCTTCTACGAGGAAAGGTGACATTGCCTGTCGTGCCACCGGCAGTTACATCCTCGTATGCACAATACACCATCCAGACCGACAGCCGCGACGCACTTCAAGCGCGCCTGAAAGCCGCTGGCATCCCGTCGGCAGTATACTATCCGCGCACTATGTCGCAGCAAGCGGCGTTTGCCTCCATTGCCTCTCTGCAGCAGCCCTGCCCGGTCGCCGAGCGGCTCACGCAGACCGTACTCTCTCTGCCTATGCATCCTTATCTTACTGAACAAGAAATAGAACTGGTCGCAGAAACAATATGATAAAAGCAGAGGATATACGTATAGGCATTGTCGGGTTAGGCTACGTAGGATTGCCGCTCTCGCTGCTGTTTGCAAAGCGGTACCCCACTGTGGGCTACGACTGCAACGGTCGTCGCGTCGCCGAGCTCCTGCAAGCCGACGACACTACCAAGGAGACCGATGCCGCCCAGCTGCAGCAGGCTCTCCGCGATGGAAGGCTGACGCTCTCCGACAAGCCCGAGGCACTCAAGGATTGTAATGTCTACATAGTAGCTGTGCCTACCCCTGTCGACTGCAACAACCATCCTGACCTCGAGCCTCTCATCGCTGCCTCGCGTACCGTGGGCAGCCTCCTTGCCAAAGGCGACATCGTCGTCTACGAGTCCACCGTCTATCCGGGCGTGACCGAGGATGTCTGCGTGCCGCAGTTGGAAGCGGAATCGGGACTGGCTTACAACGCCGACTTCTTCGTCGGTTACAGCCCCGAGCGCGTCAACCCCGCCGACACGGAACACACCGTCGAGACTATAGTCAAGGTCACGTCAGGCTCCACTCCCGAGGCGGCCGACTTTGTAGACCGACTCTACAATTCCGTGCTCCGCAACGGTACCCACAGGGCCCCCTCAATCCGTGTGGCCGAGGCCTCCAAGATTGTCGAGAACTGCCAACGCGATGTCAATATAGCCTTTGTCAACGAGCTGGCCAAGATATTCGCTGCTATGGGCATCGACACGGGCGATGTCCTTGCCGCCGCAGCAACCAAGTGGAACTTTATAAATATGAAGCCCGGTCTTGTCGGCGGCCACTGCATCAGCGTCGACCCCTACTATCTCATCGAGAAGGCGCAGGTCTATGGCGTGCTGCCGCGCGTTATGAGCAACGCACGCCGCCTCAACGACAGTATGGGTGCCTATGTTGCTGGCCAGGTCGTCAAGCAGATGAACCTCAAAGGCGTGCGGGTCAAGGATGCACGCATACTGATACTGGGCTTTGCCTTCAAGGAGAATTGCCCCGACATACGCAACACCAAGATTGCCGACATTTGCCACTCGCTTGCCGAGTACACCGCCAACATAACCGTGTGCGACCCGTGGGTCGACCCAGAGCGCGTGCGCAGCGAGTATGGTATTGATATACAGAACTCAATATCCGAAATACGGCACTCGCGCTACGACGCTGCCATCCTTGCCGTTGCCCACCGCCAGTTCGAGGGGCTCGACCTTAGGCAGCTCGTTCCCCAGCCCGGCGTGGTCTACGACGTCAAAGGCATCCTGCCGCGCCAGCAGGTCGACGCAAGGCTATAGACAAGTACACTGAAACAAAAACGAACCAACAGAATACAATAAAACATTATTGAACGAATAAAAACCAGCATTATGTTCAAAAAACTATTCTACAATCTCGTTAAAAAATACCGCCATTCAACCGTGCCTGGTTGGATAATGCTTTTCCTGGACATTGCCCTGTTTATCGGTGCATTTGCTTTGTCCGAACTCTTTACCTGGCGGTTTGAAGGCCATTTTACACGCAATTCCTTGTGGATTAACCTCGCCATCTGCACGTGTGTCACCTTCGCCTTCTTCTATGTCTTCAAGACCTATCGCAGCATCATCCGCCATATGGGTCTCAACGACATATTCCGAGTCCTTGTGGCGTGTGTCTTTATGGCACTTACCTGCGGTGTGCTCAACTTCGTGAACAACAGGTTCCTCATTGTGCCCACCAAGACGAACGTTATCCCATCCTACCGTATGGTGATATTGCTCTACTCGATGCTGGCGCTGTTTATGCTCCTCGGTCGCTTCACGATACTGTACATCTATAACCAGTACTTCAAGCGTCGCCGTCGCGAGGTCAACGTGGTAATCTACGGTGCCGGTGCCGCCGGCGTCATAGCCAACAACGCCCTCAAGCAGGACACCCACTTCGAGTACAAGGTGCTTGCCTTTATCGACGACGACAAGAATAAAATCAACCAGCAGCTCGACAGCGTGCCCGTCAAGCGTGCCCGCGATGTGCTCAACAAGAAGTTCGTGGAGTCGAAGAACATAAGCCAAATCATCATCGCCATACCTACCATCCGCCTGATGCACAAGCAGGCCATCACCAACCGTGCCCTCGACCTGGGCCTCACTGTCAAGGCAGTGCCCCACATCTCGCTCTGGATGGACGGAGCCTTCACTGCCAGCCAGATTCAGGACATCAAGATTGAGGACCTCCTCGAGCGCGAACCCATCAAGATCGACAATATCAACGTTATACGCGAGGTGCTCGACAAGACCGTGATGGTGACGGGCGCAGCAGGCTCCATAGGCAGCGAGATTTGCCGCCAGTTGCTGCAATACAAACCCAAGCAGATAATTATGGTCGACCAGGCCGAGTCGCCGATGTACGACCTCCAGTTCGAATTGCGCAACAACGAGCCCTACAAGAAATATGTCGACTCTATGGTCTTCGTCATTGCCAACGTCAAGGACCACGCCCGTATGGAGGAGATATTCGAGACCTACAGGCCCAACCTCGTCTACCACGCCGCCGCCTACAAGCACGTGCCCTTTATGGAGGAGAATCCCTACGAAGCCATCTATGTCAATGTGTTTGGAACCAAGAACGTGGCCGACCTCGCCATCAAATACGAGGCTGAGAAGTTCGTGATGATTTCGACCGACAAGGCTGTCAACCCCACCAACGTGATGGGCGCCACCAAGCGTATGGCCGAAATCTACATCCAGAGCCGCTCCACCGACCAGACCCACTTTGTCACCACCCGCTTCGGCAACGTGCTGGGTTCCAACGGCAGCGTCATCCCTCTCTTCAGAAAACAGCTTGCCGCCGGCGGTCCGCTCACGGTGACGCACAAGGACATCATCCGCTACTTTATGACCATCCCCGAGGCCTGCAATCTTGTCCTCGAGGCCGGCGCTATGGGCGAAGGCGGCGACATATTCGTCTTCGATATGGGCAAACCGGTCAAAATCTACGACCTGGCCAAGAAGATGATACAGCTCTCGGGTCTCAAGGGTATAGAAATTAAAGAGATAGGTCTCCGTCCCGGCGAAAAGCTCTACGAAGAACTGCTTGCCACAAAGGAGAACAACATACCTACCTATCACCCCAAGATTCTGCGTGCCGAAGTGCGCAAATACTCGCTCGAGGACATCGACCGCGAATACGGCGAACTGCAGGATATAATGTACACTCTTGATGACCGCCAGATTGTGGCCAAGATGAAATCCATCGTCCCCGAGTTCATCAGCAACAACAGCATCTACTGCGAGCTCGACAAGAAGCAATGACACACCGCGGCGCCCGATGGTGCCCCAGGCCTTGCCTTGTTATGATAAACGGTGCGGCATACATTTCAAAGTGTGCCGCACCGTTTTGCTTTAGATATTTGAAACTGCGATATGCCTTTGACGAAAAGGGTTTGATGGTGCGACACGATTTTGAAGAAAGTGATTTGATGGTGCGACACGATTTTGAAGAAAGTAATTTGATGGTGCAACACGATTTTGAAGAAAATAATTTGATGGTGCGACACGGTTTCGAAGAGAGTGATTTGACAGTGCGACACACCCCGGCCTTCGGCCACCCCTCTCCGAGAGGGGATGGGCTGCCGCATCACTTTGATTATCAACGGAGCGCTGCCGCGCCATCCCCTCTCGGAGAGGGGTGGCCGAAGGCCGGGGTGTGTCGCACCATCGAACAAGCAAATGGCGGGGTGTGTCGCACCATCAAATCACTCTCTTCGAAACCGTGTCGCACTGTCGAACCCTGCACATCAACCCTTCACATCAACTCCTGCCGCACCGCCAAGACCTTCTCCTTAATTCGGACCTGATTTTTTGCCGGAAAAACGCCTTTTCATTATCAGTAAGTTACGGGGCCATCTTCGTTCGTTGTCCGTTCGTTGTCCAGTTGTTGTCCAGTCGTTGTCCAGTCATTGACTGGACAACGACTGGACAACAACTGGACAACGACTGGACAACGAACGGAGTTGATAGGGGGCAGGAGTAGTGTTTTTACAGGCTTTCGCCAGACGAAAACCATTGCTGGAACGAAAACAGAACGAGAACGGAAGTTGAAAATATAGCGGGAGGTGCTCCATCAAACTTCCAAATAGCAAAAAATCGTTTCTTTTTTCATTTTTGTCCGATTGCCCAGATTGGGCATTCTGGTTAAATAAATGTTAAAAAAGATTTTTTCCTTTGCTGTAAAAAAGATAAATCGTAAATTTGCACTTGTATTTTTGCCCGATTTTTGGGCGGCTTCCGCTCCAAATGTCTGACATTAATGCTTTTATTTACATATTTGGTCAACATCAACAATTAATAATATTTATTAACTAAATCTTTTGCGTTATGTTTAAATTTTTCCAAAAAATGTTGCTTGTCGCGGCGCTATGCGTGCCGTGGGCAACGCAGGCGCAAGGCGATTGTACTCCCATCAGTACATTCCCTGTGACTTACGGCTTTGAGGCCTCTGAGGGCTTCACCACCACTGTCACGGCTGCTACAGCCTGCACGACAAACGTTTTCAGCAGTTGCTGGCGCAACGAGGAGACTGCCTTCAACGGTAGCAGTAGCACTGGCTCGGGCCGCATCTGGCACATCTATGGCGGCACGTCAGCCACGTTCCTCCACAGCGGCGCCCATTCGCTGATGCTTCCCGACAAGGGTTCCTCCACTGCCGGTGTCAGCACCACGATGCTGACCTTCCCGGCAATGAACTTCACCAATCCGGGAGGCTACATCGTGACCTTCTGGATTCAGAGGAACGGCACGGGAACAACCAACCCCGAGGGCTTTAAGATCTACGCCAGCCCCACCGACACCATTGGGCCTGGAGCCGTGGAGTTGGGCCATTATTCGCGCCACTGCACTATGGCCTATCCCTGTATCGAGCCAACTACCGGCTGGTACCAGTACGAGACAGCTCCCATCACCCTGACGGGCACTGTCTATATCATTTTCGAGGGTCAGAGCTACTATGGCTCGAGCACCTATATCGACGATGTTGTCATTATGGAGACTCCCACCTGCATCAAGGTGAGAAACTTGGCCATCGATGCACAGCAGACTACCACCAACAGCCTTACGCTGACCTGGACTGACACCTCGAATACAGGTGCCACCTATAACATCTATCGATTCACAGCTACCGACACCACACTGGTGCAGGACGGCGTTACAGGCACTTCCTATACTGTCAGTGGCCTGAATCCCGCCACGTCATACACCTTTGCCGTGGTGACCGACTGCGGCAACGGCGACACCTCAATGTACTCTGCCACCGTCTCGGCCTTAACATCCTGTGCGGCTATCGCTGCCGCCGACTTACCCTACACCGAGGACTTTGAGGACTACACCTCTGGCTCCACCAATCCTATCAACCCCTGCTGGACCAAGGGTACCAACAACACTACGGCCTATCCCTATCCCAACAGCGCCGCTGCCATCAACAGCAGCATAGGCCTCCATTTCTATGGCTACTATCCCTCTTCGGCAACGAGCACCCATTATTACAGTTGGGCAGCACTGCCGCCCATCGATGCCAACCTTGATATGAGCGACCTGATGCTGACGCTCGATGTCAAACGCTACAGCACGGTTTCCAACTACTATACCACTATCCTCTGGGTGGGTGTTGCCGACAGCGTGACGGGCTTGTCAAGCGCCGCAGCCATCGAGAGCTCCATCACCTGGATAGATACCATCGACCTCACCTCGGCAACAGCCTCTTCCATCCACAATTTGGAGGTGAGCTTTGCCAACTATGCAGGCAACGGCAAGTATGTGTTCCTCTATGCTCCGACACCCGAGCTTGTGGGCACCAGCACCTACCGCTACAACTACGTGTATGTCGACAATGTGGCGCTGCGTGTCATCCCCACCTGTTTCTGGCCCTCTGATGCTGTTGTCACCAGCGTTTCTACCGATGAGGCCACCATCAGCTGGACCCCCGACCCGCGTACCGCCAACCCCAGCAGCTGGAGCATCGAGTACGGCGAGACTGGCTTCACCCCCGGCGAGGGCAGCACGGAGACTTCTTACACCACCAGTGTAGATCTCTTGAATCTTACAGCCAACACGGAATACGATGTGTATATCAAGGCCAACTGCGGCGGCGAGATGTCGGATGCGACACTCTTCTCTTTCCGCACCTTGTGCAACGCTCTCGACAGCCTGCCTTACACTATGGATTTTGAGGGCTATCCCACCACAACGTCCACATCGACCGACTTTGTCCCCTGTCTGACACGACTGAACAACGGCACTCAGTATTTTGGCTACCCCTACTTGGCCAGCACCGCTTCGTATTGCCACAGCGGTACGCGTGGACTTTACTGGACCAACTCGACAACCACCGGCACCTATGGCGACTACCAGTATGTGATTATGCCCGCTGTCGACACCGACCAGTACAATATGAACACCCTGCAGTTCAAGTTCTGGGCACGTGCCACCGGTACCAGCTACCATCCCGTCTTCCAGGTTGGCGTGATGAGCAACCCTCAAGACGTGAACTCTTTCCAGCTGGTTGAGAGTGTCGACGTGGAGGGTACCACCTATGAGGAGTACACGGTCGCTTTGGGTAACTTCGAAGGCTATGGCAACTATATAGCCCTTCGCGCCCTGCGTCCCTCATCTACGTGGTATGCCACCGTTGACGACCTCACCATTGAGGAGATGCCCAACTGCCCGAATGTTGTCGACCTCGAGGCTACGGCCACCGTGGGCAGCGCCCTGCTGACTTGGGGCTATCAGGAAGGCTATGACGAGCCCGCAGGCTATGAAGTGACCTTCGACAGCATTGGCGGCAGTAACCCCACAACGCTCACCATCACGGATCCTACAGCTCTCCTTACCAGCCTTATGCCGCGTACCAACTACAAGGCATACGTGCGCGCTGAATGCGGCGGCGACTACGGCGCTCAGGACAGCATTGAGTTCTCGACAGGTGCGTTCGATTGCGTTGAGTTGGATTCGCAGAATTCGGGCGTCGACACTGTTGGCCCCCTGGGTACCACGACCACCTATTATGTTCCTATTGGACAGTTTTACAGATATAGCTATACACAGCAGCTTGTGCTGGCTTCTGAATTGAATGGCGCTATGACCATCACCGGCATTGATTTTGAATATGCCTATGCCACAGCCACCACTCAGAAGAACAATGTGACCATCTATATGGCCAACACTGCAGAGAGCAGTCTGGCAAGTGCTTTTGTGCCCTACAGCAGTGCTTTTGTGCCAGTCTACAGCGGTCCGCTCAACGGCACACAGGGATGGAACCACTATGAGTTCACCACCCCGTTCAACTATGATGGCAACAGCAATCTGCTGATTATCGTCCACGACAATTCTAACGCCTATCCCGGAAGTGCGTACGTCTACAATGCGCACAGCGCTACGGGCAAGGCCCGCTATGTGCAGAACGACAGCAGCCCGTACGACATTAATACCGTCTCGGGCGGTACTTCTTATGCCAACCGTGCCAATATGAAGCTCCACTATGGCGAATGTATGACTATGGCTGTTTGCGCAGCTCCTGCGGCAACAGTCACCGACGTTACCGCCACCACCGCCGACATCAGCTGGATTCCCGGCTATGATGAGACCTCTTGGGACATCTCGTACCGCGCGGCCGATTCTACCAACTGGACTGTGGCTGCCACCGGCGTCACTGCAAACAGCTATCAGTTCGACAACCTTACTCCGGGTACTGACTATATATTCCGCGTCAGCTTCGAGTGCAGCGACAACAACATCTTCGAAAGCGTTGTCTCTGCCAGAACGGTCTGCTCGTTTGTCTCGATACCCTACAGCTACGGCTTCGAGGACCTGCCTACCGGTTCAACCACCACCCGTCCCGACATCCCCTGCTGGCAGCACATCAACAACGCTACGCAATATTTCGGCTATCCCTATCCCAGCTCCACAACACCTCACAGCGGCACCCGCAGCCTCTATTGGTACGGCTCTACCACCACCGGCACCTATGCCGACTATGAGGTTGTTGTTCTGCCTGCCGTCGATACCAATACCAACCCCATCAGGACGCTGCAGCTCTCCTTCTGGGCCAAACCTACCTCGACATCGTATGCACCTGTTGTATATGTCGGCGTTATGACCGATCCTGAAGACATCAGCACATTTGAATATGTCGACACTGTCAATATCATTTCAGGCAGCACCGACTGGGCACTCTACGAGTCGTTCCTCAACACCTATAGCGGCGAGGGCAGCTATGTGGCCCTTCGCGCCAACCGTCCTTCCTCGGCGTGGTATATCTATACCGACGACTTTACGCTGGATGTTATCCCCTCTTGCCCGCACGTTGTCAACCTGGCAGTGGATTCGGTTTCGCAGAACAGCGTCAGCCTGAGCTGGACCGCCGCCGGCGCTGAGAGCACTTGGTCTGTCACCGATGGCACCAACTACTATACCACCACTGTTCCCAGCATCACCATCGGCAACCTGACAGCCAACACCGCCTACACATTCAGCGTTCGTGCTCTCTGCGACGATGGTGATTCGAGTATGCTTTGGAGTATTAATGCCCGCACTTCTTGCGAGCCTATATTGGCACTACCATATAGCGAGAACTTCGACAGCTATACAAGCAGCACCACTGCTGCCACCGGCGTTCCAATTCCTTGCTGGAACAGTCTGATGACAGGTACTGCCTCCTACCAGACTGGCAGTTATCTGCCTATGATTTACTACAGCACCAGCTATCCGCACAGCGGCACCTATTGCTTGCGTCTCAATGGTGTCGGCTACCACACCCTGCCTCAGCTGCCTTGTCCGGCTGACTCGGTGACGATTAGTTTCTGGGCCACATCCACCAGTTCGAGCTACAAGTGCTTCCTCGGTGTGATGAGCAACCCGAATGATGGGACTACATTCGACACCATTCAGGAACTTACATTCCCGACTTATTCTACTCCCCAGCATTTCGAGGTCAACCTCACGAACTATACCGGTACTGGTCGTTATATTGCATTCCGCAATGCATATACCACCGCTTCGACCTACTACAGCTACATCTATCTTGATGACATCGACGTGTGGCACAACACCAACTGCGGCTCGCCCGTTGTCAATCTGGGCAATGTCACCAACAACACCATCGATGTTACTTGGCTCGACACCACGGTCAACGGCTATGCCAATGGCGTGACTGTTATGTGGAACACTGCCAACACCACTTCTGGTGCACAGACAGCATCGGTTGCAGCAGGCAGCAGCTACACCATCAACGGCCTCAATGGTAATACCACCTATTATATCTGGATTGCCGGCAACTGCGGCAACGAGCTCAGCCGTCCTGTTCCGCTGGTGGCTACCACTGCTTCCGACTGCGGAATTGTTGAGAACCTCACCCTTGCCGGTGTCTCCGACAATACTTTAGGTATCAGCTGGAACGCTCCTTCGATTGGCGATCCCGCTACAAGCTATATCGTCACTCTGAAGAAATGCACCAACATTCCGTTCGCCAACGACTTTGTGGTTGTCCGCGACACCGTGAACGCTACCTATTATATGTTCAACGGTCTTGAGGACGCTACTACCTACGCTTACAGCGTCACCACCGTCTGTAACGACGAGGTGGGCGAGGCCAACAGCGGCTATGCCACCACCACCATTTGCGAGATGGATACTGTGGGCGACTACGCCACCAACTACTCGGCACAGCCTATCTATGCATCCCAGGCTTACAGCTACACTCAGCAGCTCTATATGTCCAACGAACTTGCAGGCATCGACAGCATTAACTCTATCGCCATCTATCAGCGTGGTCTGTGGGGCGAATATGAGGACCGCAATGTCACTGTATATCTCGGCTATACCAACAAGACCGAGTTTGAGAGCACCGCCGACTATGTGCCGATGTCCAACCTCACTCAGGTCTACAGCGGACGCCTCAGCGGTTTCGGTTGGATTAGCCTGAAGTTCGACACAACCTACGTCCGTGTTGCCGACAGTAACCTCGTTGTCGTCATCGACGATAACACTGGCGTTGCACATACTGGCAACTGCTACTGGGCTTGCAGCAAATTCGACAACCCGGCCATCTACCGTGCTATGCGTATGTACAGCAGCTCCAACATTCAGCCCACGTCTCCTTCTGGCACCTACGCAAGAGACTATTACCGTGCATTCATAGTCTTCGGCAATGCTGGTTGCGAGAACGATGGTTGCGATGTGCCTGTCGTTATGCAGTCGGCAGCCTATGCTGACCACGTAGACATCACCTGGAATGCTGCTCAGGGCGCCAGCTATGATGTCAGCTACCGTATCCTTGGTGCCGACAACTGGACTACCGTAGCCACAGGCAACACCTCTGGCTCGGCTACCATCAACGGCCTTGGCGCTTCGTTCCTTGGCGAGGCCCGCGTCAGCTACAGCTGCAACGGCCAGATCGTCAGCGGCACCACTCAGATCCAGACCCTCTGCGGTCCTGCCAGCCTGCCTCTCACCGAGGACTTCCAGTCTTGGGATTATGGTCACTTCAACCGTCCGTGCTGGATCTCCAACCTTACCGACCCGACCAATGCAGACCGCGAATATCCTTATATTACCGCTCTTACAGGCAATGAGAACAATATGCTTTGCTTTATGCGCTATGGAGCATACGTTATCCTGCCGCAGATCGACACCGCCCTCAGCGAGTGCCAGATCCGCTTCAAGTTGACCCAGGGCAACGACGATGCACAAATCCTTCTGGGTGTTATCAACGACGCTTCAATGCCTATCCATACGATGTATGTCCTCGACACCCTTTCGCGCATCGACTATGACACCACCAGCAGCACGGCCAGCATCACCTACTCGCTTGCCAATGTACCTGCAGCATACAGCCACGGACGCATCGCCTTCTGGGATGCTATGTCAAGCTACAGTTTCATCGACGACATCGTTGTTGAACTGATACCTTCCTGTACGCCCGCATCGGAAATCACAGCTACGGCAAGCACCAACACTGCCACCGTCAGCTGGACTGTCAACGGCGACAACGCATCGAGCTACTTCATAGTCTACGGTCCCCGCGGTTTCACTGCCGGCCAGGGCGACACCATCACGGCTACAGGCTCGCCTGTCACCATCACCGGCCTCAACCACAGCACCAACTATGACGCTTATGTCTACACTGTATGCGACCTGCTCAACGCCACCTCGTCGGCATCCAATGTTGTCCAGTTCACCACCGACTGCGCACCGTATACCACGCTGCCTTACACGGAGAACTTCGAGAACTTGTTGCCTGCCGGCTCGAGCATCGCCACCGTGCTGCCAAACTGCTGGGCTTCTGAGACTGGCACTAACGCTGTGGCCCACGTGGTCTACACCACCAACTCGACCCAGGCCTCCTCGCCGCAGCACGCATTCTATATGAATGAGAACGGCGTTGTGGCTCTGCCCGAAATGGGTGTGGCCCTCAACACTCTGAAACTCTCCTTCCACGAGTGCAATATGAACCCGCAGACCAACGGCCTCGTTGTGGGTACTGTGGCCAACGTGAACACTGGCTTCGCTCAGACCTTTGTGCCTTACGACACCATCGTCTTCACCGGCAACCAGAGTATCTATGATGTTACCACCTATATGGTAGACTACACTGGCACGGCTACACGCTTGGCCTTGAAGAACTACAGCACTAATGGCGGCAGCGTCTCCGAGCACTACATTGACGACCTGACCATTGAACTGGCTCCTGCCTGCATCCCGATTCAAAACCTCCGCGCCACCTATCTGGTAGGCGATGAGATTACCCTTGAGTGGATGCGCAGCAACTCGATGGCCTACAGCGTAGAGTATGGTGCCCACGGCTTCACTTTGGGCAATGGCACCCAGACTACTACCACTACTCGCAATGTGTCGCTCACAGGCCTCACTCCACAGACTCAGTATGATGTCTATGTAATGAGCGACTGCGACACGGTGTTCTACACCTTCACCACTCCGTGCGCTGCTGTGTCGCTGCCTTACACCGAGAACTTCGACAACTACACCACCAGCACTACTGCCGCCACCGGCTACCAGATCAACTGCTGGGACTATATTATGACAGGCACATCAACCTATCAAACCGCAACCTATCAGCCCCAGATATACTACGGCTCTACAAACGCCAACAGCGGCAGCTACAGCCTGCGTCTCTATGGTGAAAGCTACACAATGCTGCCCCCGATGCCGACAACGCTCGACAGCCTGCAGCTGACCTTCTGGGACTACACCACCAGCGCCAGCTACGGTCTTGAGGTCGGCGTTATGGAAGGCAACACATTCATCCCCATCCAGACCATCAATTCGCCGACAAGCACGCACGTGGAATACGAGATCAGCCTTAGCAGCTATCACGGAAACAGCCGTATCATCGCCTTCCGCAACAAGTATACCACGTCGAGCACTATCTACTACAGCTATCACTATATCGACGACATCGAGGTGGACTATATTCCCAGTTGCCCGAAGGTCAGAGACCTGACAACAACGGCTATCTCTCAGAACAGTGTCACTCTTGGCTGGACCAATGGCGGCAGCGAGACACAGTGGGTTGTTGAGTACGGCAACAACAGCGATGTTGCCAACAGCAATCCCTACACCGTGACTGGTCTGACACCCAATACCGAGTACACCTTCTACGTGCGCCCGCTTTGCGGTGTCGGCGATACCGGCCGTGCACGCACCATCACCGTGACCACCTTGTGCAATGCTGTCTCGCTTCCATTCACTGAGAACTTCGACAGCTACACTACAAGCACCACAGCTGCTACGGGCGTGTTACCTAATTGCTGGAGCTACGTTATGACCGGTACCAACACTACAGGCAGCTATCTACCGCAGATTTACTACAGCAGCACCTATGCCAACAGTGGCAGCTACAGTTTGCGTCTCTATGGTCTCTGCTACTTCATTCTGCCCGAGATGGATGCTCCTATCGACTCGTTGCAGATTTCCTTCAACACCTACAAGACCTCCGCAGCCTATGAGCTTGAGGTTGGCGTGATGGAAGGCAACACTTTCGTCCCCATCCAGGCTATAGACTATGGAGCAAGCACCCACTCACAGCAGACTGTCTACCTCGCTAGTTACACCGGAACGGGCAACCGCATCGCTTTCCGAAACAACCACTCTTCGTACCAGTATAGCTACCACTACATCGACGACATCGTTGTCGACTATGTCCCATCCTGTATGCCTGTACACGACATCCACAGCACCGGTGCCACTATAAGCAGCATCGATGTCGACTGGACCGACCTCTCGTCGGCCACCGAGTGGGAAGTTGTCTACGGTACGGCTGGCTTCAATATGAGCCAGGGCACCTCGATGACGGTCTACTCGCACCCGATAACGCTCTCCAACCTCGACAGCGCCACCAACTATGATGTCTATGTCCGCCCAATCTGCTCGGTAGGCGACACCGGTAGTTGGACAATGGAGACCTTGATGAGCGGTATCTGCGACGGTATGGTTGAGTTCTTTACCGGCAGCTCCACGGGTACTTCCAATGCAATACCTGTCGACAACTACTACAATTACTCTCTCAGCCAGACCATTATCGACAGCGCTGAGTTGGCTCAACTGAATGGTGGTAACGGCTCGCCCATTAACTTCACCGGCATTGCTTACCACTATAATTACACTACCGCATCTGCCGACAAGACCGATGTTGACATCTGGATCCAGCCCACAACCAAGAGCACCTTCAGCAGCACTACCGACGCCGTGGCCCTCAACACCGCCACCGCCGTCAAGGTCTACCACGGTGCCCTCAACTGCTCGCAGGGTTGGAACTACTTTATGTTCCCCGACACTGCATCCTACAACTGGGACGGCCACAGCAACCTGTTGGTCATCGTCGACGACAACTCGGGTGAATACGACGGAAGCTCATACGTATTCAGCACCACTGCCTGCACGGGTAACAAGACTCTTGTCTACTACAGCGACAGCGACAACCCCAATGTGAACACCCCGTCGACATTCTCAGGCAACAAGTACATCTATAGTTACCGCCCGACGATGAAGCTCATAAGCTGCGGCAACGCAATTTGCAGCAAACCGCAAGTGCTGCCTGCTTCCAACGTCACCTACAACAGCGCCACAATCAACTGGAACAGCAACAGCGCCACATCCTTCGAGGTCGCTGTCAAGGCTGCCACTGATGCCGTTTGGCCTGCTGAAGTGGCCGTGAACAACGCCAGCAGCTACGATGTCACCAACCTCACTCCCGCCACGATGTATCAGTTCCGCGTCCGCGCCATCTGCGACCCGACCGAGAACCTGATCTCTGACTGGGCTATCGGCACCTTCACTACCGACAGCTTGCCGTGCTTCATCCCGACCGACCTGCACACCACCAACGTGGGCTACACCAGCGTCAACCTTGCTTGGGGCGCTTCGAGCGAGCAGAACCACTGGACCCTCACCGTGTGGAACACCGCAGGTTCTGTCGACTATGACGTTACGGGCAACGCCGCCTTCACCGTCACCGGTCTGACCCAGAACACGGCATACAATGCTGCTGTGAAGGCCGTCTGCGGCAACGGCGCCGCTGAGAGCGAATACAGCGACACCATCCAGTTCACAACCGACAACTGCGAACAGGTTACTGGCGTTACAGTGAACAACATCACTGAGAACAGCGCTGTCTGTCGGACACGGCCAGGGCCAGGGTACTACTGTCATCGTCAACGGCGTCACCACCTATACCATCACTGGCCTCGAGTCAGAGATGGGCTACTCGGTCTACGTCCGCGCACTCTGCGAAGCAGATGCTCCGGGTCCGTGGTCGCAAGTCCAGGAGTTCACCACCCAGCATATTGGTATCGATGTTGCCGACGGAATGAACGTCAGCATCTACCCGAACCCGACAAGCAGCACCACCACGATCGCCCTGAGCGGCGTGAACGGCGATGTTGCCATCACTGTTGTTGATATGAACGGCCGCGTCGTTATGAGCGACTCGATGAGCTGCGAAGGCGACTGCGTGAAGACGATGGAGTGCCCAGGGTGCTTACTTCGTCCGCATCAACGGTGAGAATGTGAATATGGTGAAGAAGCTTGTTGTGAAATAAGCTTGCTTCATAGCATATCCCTGCGAAGAGGGCGTCCCTAACAGGACGCCCTCTTCTTTTGGAGTTAAGGGGAGTTAAAGGGAAGTTAGAGGGAAGTTAAGGGACAAATGAACCGTCTCGGATTGTATTGTCCTTTAACTTCCAGCGCGAAGCGCGATAACTCCCCTTAACTCCTCTTAATTCCCCATTCTACCCCCCCTTAACATCCCATTCTAACTTTCTCTCAACTCTTACAAAAAAACGCCCCGATCGGGGCGTTTTTGATTATTCATTCATTGTGGCTTCGATTTCGGCTATGGTCTTGGGGATGGGCTTACCGAGCACTCGGCAGCCGGTATCTGTAACCAATATGTCGTCCTCGATGCGTATGCCGCCAAAGTCTTTCCATTTCTCCAGTTCGTCGAAGTTGATGAAGTCCTTGCAGGTGCCTTCAGCGTGCCACTTGTCGATGAGGGCGGGGATGAAGTAGCATCCAGGCTCGTCGGTGATGACAAAGCCCTTCTGCAGGCGGCGTCCGCAGCGCAGGCTGCCAAGGCCGAACTGCTCGCTGGGGCGTGTCTCGTCGTCGTAGCCTACGTTGATTTGGCCGTAGTCCTCCATATCGTGCACGTCGAGGCCCATCATATGTCCCAGGCCGTGAGGCATCAGCAGGCTGTGTGCTCCGTTAGCCACGATGTCGTCGAGGTTGCCCTTGAGGATGCCGAGTTCCTTGTATCCCTGGGCCAGTATGCGGCTGGCAGCAGTGTGCACCTCCTTGTAGGTGATGCCAGGGCGGGTGCAGCGGATGGCCTCGAGATTGGCGTTGAGCACAATCTGGTAGATAGCCTTCTGACGCTCATTGAAGCGGCCTCCGACGGGCACCGAGCGGGTGATGTCGGAGCAATAGTTCATAGCCGTCTCGCATCCGGCGTCCATCACCAGCATACGGCCTTCAACCAACTGGTTGTTATGGCCGTGGTTGTGGAGCGTCTCGCCGTGGATGGTCATAATGACCGGGAAGCTGACGGGACCGTTGCCTTTCCAAGCTTCGCCTTGCATAAAGCCGGCAAGCTCATACTCATAGCGGCCGGGCATAGCCATCTTCATTGCTCCCACGTGCATATTGTAGGCCGTGGCGATGGCTTTCTCGATTTCGGCAATCTCCTCATCGCTCTTGATGCTGCGCTGCTTGACGCAGGCCATAATGAGTTCGTGCGACGCATAGTCGAGCACCCGCCCGTTGTTGATGCCGAGCAGGAGGCTGAGTTGGTTGGTGATGTCGGCGCGATAGGGTGGGAGGTATTTTATTGAACGGCTCTCACGGATGGCCTTGTTGCAGAAGTCCTGCAGCGCTTTTAGGTCGCCGCTGTTGGCCACGCCCACGCTGGCGGCAAGCTCTTTGACGCTGGGCAGCGGGCCTGTCCAGATTATGTCGTCAATGTCGTAGTCGTTGGCGAAGATGTAGTCCTTGCCACTGTCGCAGTCGAGCACACCGACCAAGTCTTCGCGCTGAAGACCAAAGAAATAGAGAAATGTGCTGTCCTGACGGAACCAGTAGGTGTTGTCGGGATAGTTGCAGGGCGCCTCGTGGTTGCCTGGCAGGATGATGATGCCGTGGCCGATGTCCTTGCGGAGCTGCTCGCGGCGTGCGATATAGGTCTCTTTCTTGAACATAATAGATTGTTGTTTTATTGTTTTTGTTTATTGAACGCAGAAGGATTCGTTTTATTGTCAACGGCTGAAAAAAGTTCCCCTTCGGTGCTCAAAAAACGGCCCGAAATCCGACTTTTTGATAAATTTTTGGTTTTTGTAAGTAATTGGCTGTGCCTCAGAGTGTAATATGGCTTTCAAAAAAGTTTGAAAAGTCTGAAAAAGGGTCAAAAATGGCCTTTTGCAACTCCCTGATTTCCATATACTATCTTCCTATCAAATTCTACCCAAATTCTTACCAAAGTCTTACCAAATTTTATATCAGTAGAACTTGATAGGTTTTTAGTAGGAATTTATCAAAAAGTCTGGTCGGTGAAAGGGTGTTTTCTTCTTTTTTCAGCCCCCAATGCAATAACTGCGTGAAATCGGCGTTATACACCCAAACACAAAATAAAAACATTCGCAATGAAGAAATTGAAAGATATGTCCGTTGGACAAATCAGTTTGCTGGCTTTGCTGGCGCTGCTGGCTTTGATTACTGTTTTCTCGTCGTTCTACACCATCAAGTCGACCGAGCGAGGTGTGCTAAGCACTTTCGGCAAGATTTCGTCGGGTGTGATTGAAGACGGTCTGCACGTGAAGATTCCTTTCATTCAGACTGTTAAGAAGGTCAATGTGCAGCAGAAAAAGTTTGACGGCACGGAGAATTCGTATACCCGCGACGTGCAGACTTCGGAGGTGCAGTATACTATAAACTACGACCTTGTGCGCGAGAATGTCAACAATCTGATTAGGAACGTCGGCGACGACTACCACAACCGCATCGTCGTGCCGTTCATCCGCTCGGCTATGAAGCAGGCGTTCGGCAACTTTGCCGCCACTGAGATTGTCGAAAACCGCGACGCTGTCCGCCGTGAAATCGAGAGTATGCTGCGCCGCACGTTGGACAGCAACTATTTCGTGAATATTCAGTTCCAGTTGGTTAACATTGATTTTGACGACGACTTCGAGAACGCCATCAAGGAGAAGCAGGTGGCAGAACAGCAGGCGCTGAAGGCTAAGAACGTTACTATCCAGATTGAGGAGCAGGCCAAGCAGACCAAAATCAGGGCCGAAGCTGACGCCGAGGCCATCCGAATAAAGGCCAAGGCTCTGGAGAGCAATCCCAAGCTGGTGGAGTACGAGGCGGTGCAGAAGTGGGACGGCAAGATGCCGCAGTATATGATGGGCAACTCGCTGCCGCTGATTAATCTGAAATAATTTTTTTTCATTCGTTGTAAAGGCGAGAGCCCCTTTGTGGGCTCTTTTTTTTATTTTTATTGGTGCCAAAGGACGTTGTTTCAAAAAAAATGTGTAATTTAGCAAATTGAATCTATGCGCATAATTCCTTGTAAAAAGGGGTTTAGTGCATTGATTAGGATATAGTTATATTCGAAAAATAGAATTAAAGAGATATATGAAAACCGTTCAAAAAAGTCTTTTGCTGCTTGCAATATCGCTTGTTTTAGCACCAATGGCCTTTGCCCAGACCAAAAGTTTGGCACAAAAGGCTGACGACCTTTTCAACCAGAAGCAGTACATTGCCGCACTGCAGAAATATGAGGAGGCGTACAACAAGATTTCGTCGAACAAGGCTGAGAAGAACCGCTGCTATTTCCAGATGGGCGAGTGCTACCGCCTGATGAACAACTTCCCGAAGGCGGAGCGTGTGTACAAGCGTTTGATTAATCAGAAGTATTACAATACGGAGCCAAAACTGTATTACTATATGGCTGAAATGTACCGCTTTGAGAATAAATTTGACGAGGCGGACGAGTATTATGGCAAGTATCTGGAGCTGGTGCCCGACGACAAGTTGGCCCAGCAGCGCAAGGCGTCGATAATATATGTTAACCAGCTGTTTATGAATCGTACGCGCCACAATATCGTTAAGCTTGAGAAATGGTCGACCGACTTCAACGACTGGGCTCCGCGCTTTATGGGCGACGACACTACCCGACTGGTTTTCACCTCGTCGCGTTTCGGCAGCGAGGACGACGGCAAGCACGATGCTTGGACGGGTCAGGCTTTCTCTGACTTCTACACCGTGTTCCAGGACCGTAAGGGCAATTGGAGTGACAATGTGGAGTCGTTCGATAACAGCAAGAAAATCAACAGCGCAGTCAACGAAGGTGAGGCTTGGTTCTCGCCTGACGGCAGGACGGTTTACTTCTCGCGTTGTGACTCGCGCGAGCACGAGACGCAGGGCTGCTACGTCTATTTCTCGACCAAGGGCGGAGCTACTATTGACAGCAAACCCGGACGCAAAGGCAAGAAGGACGACAACGCCGAGATGAACAGCGAATGGTCGGAGCCTGTGAAGATTAACCTGGGCGACACGATGTATAACTATCTGTACCCGACGTTGACGCGCGACCAGTTGACTATGTATTTCTCGTCGGATATGCCCAACGGCTATGGCGACTATGACCTCTGGGTTGCCACTCGTAAGTCGGTGGATGAGGATTTTGGACGTCCGGTCAACCTGGGCGGCACGGTCAACAGCGCTGGTCGCGAGGTGTTCCCGACGCTGCGCAACGACTCGACGCTCTACTATTCGTCGAACGGTCTGCCTGGCGTGGGTGGTCTTGATATCTTCCGCAGTGCCAAGAACGGCCGCAAATGGTCGACCCCCGAAAACTTGGGAATCCCCATCAACTCGTCGTATGACGAAATGAGTATTGTATACTATCCCGAAAGTCAGCACTATATGATGGAGCGTGGCTACTTCTCGTCGAACCGTCCGTTTGACGACCCGCACAACAAGAAGACTGACAAGAAGGGCAAGAAGGTGCCGCCGATCAACGACGACCTGTTCTATTTTGAACTGCCTCCGCTGCTGTACAGCATTGAGGGCACTATCCGCGACGAGAAGTCAATGCAGCTTGTGGAACACGCCAAGGTGCGCATCGTTGGCTCGGATGGCGGTGAGTTTGAGACTTATACCAACAAGCAAGGCTTCTATCGTTTCGGCGTGGAGCAGATTAGACGCAATGTGGTGTATAAGATGTATGTCTCGAAAGTGGATTACTTCTCGATTGAAGGTTCGGAGAGCACTTGCGGCTATAACACCGACAAGGATCTGGTGCACGACTTCCGTCTGGAACCGGTGCCGAAACAGCCTGTGGTACTGCCTGAAATCCGTTACGACCTCGCAAAATGGGACCTGAAAGAGGAGTTTATGGACTCTTTGATGGACCTCTATTTGGTGATGGTGAATAACCCGAATGTCGTTGTGGAGCTTCGTGCCCATACCGACTGCCGCCCGTTCTTGGGTCTTACCAACGACACACTGTCGCAACGCCGCGCTCAGTCGGTGGTGGACTATCTGATTTCGCGTGGCATCGAGCCTGAACGCCTTGTGGCCAAGGGCTATGCCGAGCGTGTGCCGCGTACGCTTGACCGCAATATGACCATCCGTGTTGACGGTAAGCCTTATTCTTTTGCTGAAGGTACGACACTGGAATGCGACTATATCAACCATATGAATGACAAGGGACGTCAGGAAGCCGCCCACCAGCTGAACCGACGCTTGGAGTTCCTGATTCTGCGTACCGATTATGTGTCGAAGAAACTGATTAACAACCTGGCATCGGAGACGCCCACGGTGAAACGCACCGAGGACGGCAAGGTGATAGACCTTGTAAACACTCCGATTCCGGAAAGCGACTACAAGCCTGAGATTATCCACGACGAAGGGACTATACCTGCTACGATGATATCGTCGGCAAAGGGCGAAATCCAATGCATCGTGAACGGTTCTATGATGCCTATGCTGATTGATGAACGCTACGCCGAGCCGATAGCCATTTCGTGGGAAGAGGCTATGAATTTCCTGTACCAGCGTCGCATCAACAAAGAGGATTTCCCCGACAGGGACAACGCATTCGACCCCGATGGCAACATACTGGACAAGACCACTATCATCTTCAAGGAGATGCAGATTGGTCAGAAACACCTCTTCAATGTAGAGGTTGTGGTTGTCAAAGGCGTAGACTATAAGTTTATCATCAACCGAGAGGGTTTGAGCCGTTTCGGTGCTTATCAGTTTGACAAGCAGCGCGGCAAACTCACGTTTGAGGACTGACAATAAACGGCAATGTCCGGACTTCGCGATGCACAGGCGTCAGGCAATGACGCTCCTCTATTGTTGACTATTCTTGGCCCGACGGCGTGCGGCAAGACGGCTTTGGCTGTTGCTGTGGCCGACAAGGTGGGCGGTGAGATTATCAGTGCCGACTCTCGTCAGGTGTTTCGCGGGATGGACATCGGCACGGGTAAGGATTTGGACGAATATCGTCTGCCGGGACGCACGATTCCGTGCCATTTGGTTGATATCCGCGATGCGGGCGAAGAATACAGCGTTTATAAGTTCCAGAATGATTTTGTAAAGGCTTTTGACTCAATATTGGCACGAGGACACCGACCTATTATGTGTGGTGGCACGGGAATGTATATTGAGTCGATAGTGCGTCGTTATCAGTTGCCCGATGCACCGGTCGACGAGCATTACCGAGAGGCTTTGCAAGGCGTGTCGGACGAAGAGTTGACGAGCCGTCTTGCATCGTATATCAAGCTGCATAATCATACCGATACAGAAACTCGTGACCGCTTGTTGCGGGCACTTGAAATACAGGAGTTTCGCCAGCAGTTCCCTGATGAATTCACGCACCTGCCTGAGATGCGACATCTGGTGATAGGTGTCAGCTTTCCGCGTGAGGTTGTTGTGGAGCGCATTGGAGTCAGGCTGCGTCAGCGCCTTGAGAATGGTATGATTGACGAGGTTCGGCGTCTGATCGACAACGGGGTTCCAGTGGCCCGGTTGCTTAAATATGGACTTGAGTATAAGCATATAACACGCTATTTGACAGAGGACTATCCGTACCAGACTATGTATGAGAACCTATATACTGATATCCGTCGTTTCGCCAAGCGGCAGATGACCTGGTTCCGCAGAATGGAGCGCAATGGCGTTGAGATACATTGGATAGACGGTATGAAGAGTATGGATGAAAAGGTCGGTGAGGTGTCAATGCTTCTCGGAAAGTATGAAAATCTGTAAAACAAAAATGGCTTTTCTATAATAATCTGATAATCTGAAAATCGGACTTCTGTGGAATGTTAAAAATATTTTTTTAACATAATTTTTTGGCTTTTAACGCAATAAATTAACATTTGCACATACTAAAACAAAAAAAGTTGCGTAGAGGTTTGTCCGAATGAAAAAAACTTCGTATCTTTGCAACTTGAATTGATGTTAAACTAAAAAACAAACGACTATCGAGAAAAATTACCATTTGTTAACCAATTTAAAAGGAGGAAAAATGGATACAACAACTTGCACACTCAGTGACAACGAGTTGATTATAGGTTACAAAGAAGGTGATTATTCGTGCTTCGAAGTATTACTTTCAAGGTACCAGAACAAGGTCTATGGCTACATATTCTCTGTAGTCAAGGACAAGGATATTGCTGACGATATCTTTCAGGATACCTTTTATAAAGTAATATATACAATCAATTCAGGCTACTATAAGGATGAGAACAAGTTTATCCATTGGGTTATGCGAATTGCTCATAATCTTATAGTTGATTATTTCCGCAGACTTGGCAAGATGCCTATTGTCCCCAACAGACCCGATTGCGATGTTGTGGACACGCTTAAGCTCCACGATGACAACATTGAGAAGGAGATAATGAAGAAACAGACCAGTGCCAATGTCCGCAAGCTGGTCAAGATGCTCCCTCCGGAACAGCGACGAGTAGTGATTCTGCGTCATTACGGCAAGTGCGACTTTAGAGAGATTGCTGAACGTACAGGTGTCAGCATTAATACGGCTTTGGGACGTATGAGGTATGCAATCATCAACCTACGCCGCCTGGCAAAGGAACATAATATGTACGTCGAACTATAAGCGACTGTATGAATGCACTTTAATCCCTCCCCGTGAGGGATTTTTTGTTTCTATACAAATCTATGTAGACGGGCAAATGGTCGCTGTATCCTCCTAGGTATTTTATGCCTAAATATGTGCGATATACTTTTTTTGACAGATTCTTGTCGTCGTCAATAAGTAGGAATTTGGCTCTGAAGGATTGCCCTTGTCTTGTTTTCAGGAGGAAGGGACTGTTGGGATTAACAGTTGTGATATTTTTCGATACTATTATCTGGTCGATGAAAGACCAGTGCCCTTGATAGTTGTAGGAGCCTTCGCCAGGCTTGGCATTGGCCATAAGATTTACAAAACTGTTGTCATCATCCTTCGCTATTTTCCCCATTATTTGGGTGTCGTCCGGCGATGCGTTGAAGTCGCCCATTACTATTATGGTTGCTGCCTTGTGCGCTGCTGAGAGTGTGTCCATAATGTGACGTAGTCTTCCTGCAATGCTTGCGCGATGCTTTTCGGCTGTCTCACCGCCACGTTTTGATGGAAAATGGTTTACAAGAAAGATTAATGTGTCTCCATTGATGTCTGTGCCTTCAACCAGAAGTATATCGCGAGTAGAGCGGCGTTCGCTGCAGACATTTATGGCCTGTGAGTAGAAAGGGGTGTAAAGGCTTCTGCGATATAACAGGGCGTTGTCGATACCTCTTGCGTCAGGCGAGTCGAAGTGTATATAGCCATAATTGAAACGTCTTAGGGGTGTGCCTTTTGTCAGGTCTCTAAGCACTTTGTCGTTCTCTACTTCGGCCAGGCCCACGACCAATGGCATATTCAGATGCCCGCTGCTGTCGTCTCCCAAGGCGGCTATGGTCTGGTAAAGATGATTCAGCTTTGTCTTGTAGCGCTTCTGACTCCACCTGTTTTTGCCGGCAGGGGTGAAGTCGTCGTCGTTTCTTGTGCTATCGTCCCAAGTGTCGAAGAGGTTCTCTACATTCCAGAAAACCAGTCGATAACAATCCTGTGCCACGCTTTTAAGAGGAGAAACAGCTACAATGCAGAAAAACAAAAATGTTAAAAAACACTTTTTGTGCAATAAATTATATGTTTTTCTGTTTATATGGCGTGAATGATTCCTCATTAAGGCAATCGGAAAAGAAATGTTCAACAAAAAAAGTGCTTATGATGCAGACTTACGACTTCAAAAAGGGTCACAGATCCTATGGCACAAATACATCTTCGGAATCTGCAGGCACAGCACAACCCTCTGACAGGGTGATTCAGAATATACTGAATTTTGCCCGTTGCACACAATGCATAAATGTCAGAAATGTACGAATCAAGTTATACTTGAATTAAAAAGATGGAAGGCGGGAGCACGATGCTCCCGCCTTTTTTACAATTTCTCAACCCATTCTTTTATATGCTGCTCTTCCGATAGACGGCAAACCAGCAGTGAGTTGTCGCGATAGGCTACTAGATATCCATCAAGGCCTTCAACGATGGCTTCAACGCCGTCCTCGACATTGACAATGCTGTTCTTTGTGGCTGTGAGAATGGTTTTGCCTCTTCGTGCATTGTTGTCGCTGTCCTTGTCGACGTGTGTGAACAGTGAGCCCCAGGTGCCTATGTCGCTCCATCCAAACTCGGCCGGTATGGTGTAGCGCTTTTTGGCGTGCTCCATAATGCCATAGTCAATCGAGATGTTCTGGCAATCGACAAAATTGCGGTTTATGAATTCCTGTTCGCCGGCGGTGCCATAAACACTCATCCCTTCTTCGAACAGCTTGGCCATATCAGGCAGGAATGTGTGGAATGCACTTAGGATGCCTTTAAGCGACCAGATAAAGATACCGGAGTTCCACAGATAATTGCCGGCTGCGACAAAGGTTTTGGCTTTCTCAAGGTCGGGCTTCTCCTTGAATCCTTCAATTGCGGTGACCGCCCCCTCCTGTACCGGACCTTTGGGCAGCTCGATATAACCATAGCCAGTCTCGGGGCGGCTGGGTTTGATGCCTATGGTCATCAGGGCTTCGCAGTTGGCCTCTTGGCTGACAAAATCGAATCCTGTGCTGATTGTCTTCTGGAATGTGGTCTCGTTCAATACCAGATGGTCGGCAGGCGTGACGGCAATAACGGCGTCCTTGCACTGCGATTGAATGCGATAGCTGGCGTAAGCGATGCAGGGTGCTGTGTTGCGGCGCATAGGTTCGCACAACACCTGGCTGGCTTTCAGTTCGGGCAGGTGCTCCAATACGGTCTCTTTATATGCTGCATTGGTGACAACCAGGAAGTTCTCGGCGGGCACAATCGGCAAAAAACGCTCGAATGTGCTGCGGATAAAGCTTTTGCCAGTGCCAAGAATGTCGATGAATTGCTTGGGGTAGTTGTTCTTGCTCAGCGGCCAGAATCGGCTTCCGATGCCGCCGGCCATTATTATACAGTAGCGGTTCATAAACGTCTTTTTTGATGGTTAAATAATTTGCAAAGGTACGAACAATCTTTCAATTGACCAAAAAGAAACAAAAAAAAGAGCCGCACAAAGTGCGGCTCTATCTTGTTTTGCGGAATCTTTATTCCGGTGCAATTGCAGTGTTGAGATTATTCAGCAACAACGGCTTCGGTCTCAGCAGCAGCCTCTTCAGCCATACCTTCGACAGCCTCGGTAGCCTCTTCAACAGCCTCGGGAGCAACTTCCTCGATAGCGGGCTCAGTGGCGGTGGTGTCTTCAGCAGCGGCGTTACCGTTGCAAGCAACGAATGAGAACATAGCAACAACTGCTAATGCGAAAAATACTTTCTTCATTTTTGTTTTAATTTAAATTGGTTATTATTTAATGCTGTTTTCAAGCGGCAAAAGTACTACAAATTTTATCCGTGGACGAAAAAAAAACTTTAAAAAATCTTAAAATGCCTTTCGTTGGCTGAATTGCAGTTGATTATGGATTGGTCCTAAATTTAACATTTCGTCCAAACGTCGTGTTTTTAAGTGGAAAAACAGTCGGTTTTTAACAAATTCGAGGTGAAAATCACGGGGTGGGAACGATGCCGCCAAAGCCCATAAATGCCATTGCAAGGATGCCTGCTGTGACAAGAGCGATGGGCACACCTTTCATTCCCTTCGGCACACCCGTAAGTTCCATCTGCTCGCGGATGCCGGCAAAGATGACCAGTGCAAGGGTGAACCCAATGGCGATGCTGCCGGCGTAGATAACGCTCTGCAGGAGGTTCATCTCTTTCTGGATAACCAGTATTGCTACGCCCAAAACAGCGCAGTTGGTCGTAATCAGGGGCAAGAATACACCCAGCGTCTGATACAGCGCCGGAGCAATCTTTTTCAGCACGATCTCAACCATCTGTACCAAGCCTGCGATGACAAGGATGTAGGCAATGGTCTGCAGGTAAACCAGATCGAACGGTAACAGCAGGTATTTGTAAATGAGGTAGGTGACGAGCGTGGCAAGCAGCATAACGAACAGCACTGCACCGCCCATACCCAACGAACTCTTGACGTCCTTAGATACTCCCAAGAAGGGGCAGATACCTAAAAATTGCGCCAATACGACGTTGTTCACAAAGATGGCACCGATAATAAGTGCAAAGGGACTTAGTGGATCCATATCTGTCTATTTATTTGTTTTTCAGTTTATAAAAGCCGTTTGACAGCCGGTTGTAACCCGACCTATCAAACGGCAAAATTACACATTCTTTTTTAACTGTGCAAACTTTTTTTCATTCTGCAGGTTCAATCCAGCCGATGACATCGCCTTTTTTGACCATTGCACCTTGCGGCAAGCAGGTGTCGGCCAGGCGTCCGCCAACGGTCATCGTTACGGGCATCATAGCGTAGCTTGCCTGAATGGTGCAGAAGGTGTCGCCGGCCTTGTATTCTCGTCCCGGAGCGGGGGCGACCGACTTGTCGTTGAAGTCTATCTCCCACAGAATCTGACCAGTAGCCGTAGCTACCACGGGAGTGGCATTGCGATAGCGCTCCTTCATATAGTTGGGCATTGTGCCAGGCTCGACAGCTTGTGCCGGCGTGCCGGCAGCGGCGCTCTTTTCAGCGCGTAGCTTCTCAATCTCTTTGTAGAAACGGTCTTTGGCCACACCGCTCTTGTAGTCGCGATATTGGCGGTCGTGCATAGCCAGTTCGAACAGTTCCTCGTCGTCCTCGCCACGGTCCCAGCCGTTCTCTTCCATCTCCTTGATGTATTCGGGCAGCGCGTCGGGATAGGCATCCTGCGGAACGCCGTCGTAAAACTCAAGGCCTTGCTGTTTGGCAAGTTCGACGATTTCGGGTGCCAGCGGGCCAGGCAGTTTGCCGGCCTTGCCGAGAATCATATTCCAGCTGTCTTTGTCTATTTGGCTGAAACGCGGCTTGCCCTGCGCCATCGACAGCAGGTTCATAACTGCTATGTTCTTTGTATACTGGCTGAAAGGTGTAACCAGCGGAGGATAGCCCAGCATAGGCCATATATGTTCCACCTCTTGGAACAGTTGAACGGTCAGCTCTTCGAAGCTGACTTCGGGTTTTCCGCTCTTTTTCAGTGCCATATTGATGGCGCCGTGCACGCCCTTCAGGTCGCTCATCATCGAGCCCATCATACCGCCAGGCAGTCCGCAGCCCACCAGCAGTGACGAGCTGATGCGGTTGGCGGGATTGATGTAGAGGCCAAGGAAGTCGTCGATGAACTCCTGCGTCAGCTTGCGTGCCTCCATATAGGCATCCATATTGATGTCTTTCACTTGGAAACCAGCGTCTTTCAGCATTGCCTGCACCGAGATGACGTCGGGATGCACCATACCCCACGACAGGGGTTCCATAGCGCAGTCGATAACATCGGCGCCGGCTTTGGCCACCTCGAGGGTCGAAGCCATCGACAGGCCGGGACCCGTATGGCCGTGATACTGAACCAGTATGTGCGGATATTTCTTCTTGATTTCGTATACCAGCTTGCCCAGCGTGGCGGGACGGCCGACACCGGCCATATCCTTCAGCGCAATCTCGTCGGCGCCAAACTCCACCAGCTTGTCGACAATGCCCATATAATACTCGACCGTATGCACCGGCGAGTGGGTGATGCTGAGCGCGGCCTGGCTGATCATTCCGGCTTCTTTGGCATATTTTACCGAAAGTTCCAGGTTGCGCGGGTCGTTCAAGCCGCAGAAAGAACGCATAATGTCGACGCCCTGCGCCTTCTTGACCTTCGGCATCAGTCGGCGCACGTCTGACGGCACGCCGTACATACGCAGGCCGTTCAAAGCACGTTCCAGCATATGTGTCTGTATGCCAGCCTTGTTGAATTCCTTGGTCCAGGCACGGACGGCCTTGTTGGGGTTCTCGCCATACATCAGATTCACCTGCTCGAAGGCACCGCCATTGGTCTCAATGCGGTCGAAACAACCCATAGCAACGATGACCGGCGCAATTTTGGTCAGTTGGTCGACGCGGGGCTGATATTTGCCTGACGACTGCCACATATCGCGGTAGACCAGGCTGAATTTTACTTCTTTGGACATATTTTTTATTGTTCCTTTTCTGTAAAGAAATGTGTATTAATGTAATAAGACTATGTGCGAAAAAAATCCGCCACGCAAAGATACATAAAAAAAACAATGCCGACCGAAAAAACAGAAAACTTTTTTGCGTCCTGGCTATGTGCTTGGTTGTCAGGCCTGACTCTCGTTTGGCTCAATGTTTTCACAGGACCAACTCCGGTCGTTGTACAATATATGTACAATACTTGTACAATATTTGTACAATTGGTAAACGTACATATATTGTACAAGTATTGTACATATATTGTTCCGTCGCAACCGAGGCGAATGTGCAATGGAAATATGATGAAAATAGTGTGCAAAAAGTGGATGCGTGTAAAAATTTTTTTGTACATTTGCATCGTCAATGCAGACTTGCACAGACTTGGAATTTTTGTGTAATGTATTGATGCTTATATGGATAGCAAAACAAATCATTATTAAATACCACTCATTATGAAGAAAATTTTTGTAATTGTTATGGCCGCATTGCCACTTTTCTTCGCTTCGTGCGCCGGCAATGACGAGAAGGCTGCTGCTGTAGCCGATTCGCTGCAGTCTGTTATCGACCAGAAAGATGTTGAAATCGATGCCCTCTTTGAGGTGCTCAGCGACATCGAGAACAATCTGACCGAGGTTTCGTCACGCTACAGCCAGATTGCCACTCTGCGCCAGCAACATCCCGAAAAGAACGCCAATGTTAAGGGTCAAATCACTGACCAGTTGGCTGTTATCGAGAATATTATGTCGCAGAACAAGGCCAAAATCGCCAGCCTCAACAGCAAGGTGGCTAACCTGAATGAGGAGAACTCGAAGTTGCAGACCTTCATTGAGAGTCTCAACGCTCGTATGGCCGAGCAGGAGAACCAGATTAACGGTCTGATGAACGAGCTGACTATCAGCAAGGAAACCATCAAGAAACTCTCTGGCAATGTCGATGAACTTACCCAGGCCAACCAGGAAAAGGATTCACGCATCGCTCAGCAGCAGGAGGAAATGGCTTATCTGGCCGACCAGTCGCACAGAGCTTACTATGTGATCGGCTCCTATGATGAGTTGAAGGAAAAGGGTGTCGTCAACAAAGAGGGCGGCCTGCTCTTCAAAACACAGAAGGCTACCAACAATGTGAACGTCAAGAACTTCACCCTTATCGACAAGAACAAGGTCACTTCCTTCGACGTCAACCTGCGCAAGGCTCGCCTCATCTCCAAGCACCCCGAGGGTTCCTACGAGTTTGTGTATGACGAGACCGACAGCAAGATGGTCCGCAAGCTGGTTGTCAAGGATGTTGCCGCTTTCTGGTCGAATACCGACTTCCTCATCGTTTCGACCAAGCGCTAATAGCAACATAAACTGAATGTTAAGAGGTGTCCTGATTTGTTCGGGGCACCTTTTTTCGTGGGCTGTTTCGTATTTGTGGCTGAGCTATCTATGCAATGGCGAACAGCTGGCAGGCGTTGGTTGTTGTGGCGGCGGCTACTTCGTCGGGACTGAGGCCTTTGATTTCGGCGACCTTTTGGGCGACGAGGCTGACGTAGGCGCTTTCGTTGCGGCGGCCGCGATAGGGAACGGGAGCGAGATAGGGCGAGTCGGTTTCGAGAACGATGCTCTCAAGCGGCAGGGCGTGGACAATGTCGGGCAGCGTTGACTTCTTGTAGGTCAGCGAGCCGCCGATGCCGATAAGAAAGCCCAATTCTGCGGCGCGCTCGGCGTCGGCCATCGTGCCGCTGAAGCAATGCATAATGCCTCTGCCGCTATAGTTGCAGCGGTCTAGCAGTTGAAACACTTCGGCGTATGCGTCGGTGTCGTCGCTGCCATCCTTGCCGTTGCGCAGGTGCAGCACTATCGGTTTGCCAAGCTCCTGTGCCCAGCCTGTCTGCAATTCCAGCGCTTCTATCTGCTGCCGGCGGTAGGTGGTGTCCCAGTAGAAATCGAGGCCCACCTCGCCGATGCCTATGTATTTGTCGGGGTTGGAGAACAGTTTGTCGTGTGCAAGCTCGAGGTCTGACCGATTGTCTTCGCCCACCGATGTGGGGTGGAGCCCCATCATTTGGCGGAAGAGGTCGGGTCTCGATGCGGCCAGCGCCTCCTGGCGGTCGTAGCTCTCTTTGTCGATTGCCGGCAGCAGTATCAGCCTTACTCCAGCTTGCTCGGCACTGGCAACGACGTCGTCGCGGTCGGCGTCGAACTCTTCTGCATATATGTGCGAGTGGGTGTCGGTCAGCATCTCTTCAGTGTGTTTGCCTGTATCAGTTCCGTCATCAAGTCGTAGAGTTGCAGCATTTTGTCGTTGTCGGCAACGAGTCGCCGCTGGTTGTCGATGGTCTTCTGGTCTTGCCGCCGCGCGGGACCGGTCTGTTGCTGCCACAGGCCTTTGCCTTGCTTGATCTTGTCGGCGGTCATCGTTATCAGAGGATGCAGTATCTCGAAGGGTATATTGTGTTCTGTCAGGAGGTCTTGCGCCAAGGCATTGATGGCGTTGCCGAAGTTGTTTACCATTACTGCGGCTAAGTGCAGCCATTGCCGCTGCTGCGTGTCGACGGTATAAACGTGCGGCGACACGGGCTCTATGAGTTGGCGTATCTGCGCCTCCACGTCGGGCGAGGAGCCTTCAATGCAGAAGGGTAACTCGCTATAGTTCATCTCTATGCCGCTGATGAATGTCTGCGGCGACCACAATACGCCGTGCTTGCGGCTTATAGGCTGCAGCACCTTTAGCGATACCGAACCGGCGGTGTGAAGCACCAGTGCGTCGCGCAGGCGCAGGTCGAGTGCAAGGTCGAACAGAGCATCGTCGGTCACGGCCATAATATAGACGTCGGCGGTGGGGTAGAGGAGGCTGAGCTTGTTTATGGGCTCGGCAAAGACTTGGTTGGCAAGGGCCTCGGCGTGGTCGTACTCGCGCGACCATATCTGCAGAATCTGGTAGCCTGCGTTGTGGAATGCTTTTGCCAGATGTGTGGCTACGTTGCCGGAACCTATAAGTGTTATGGTTTGCATTGCGTGTGGCTGTTCAAAGATTAGAAAAAAAGGACAGGACATCAATGTCCGGCCCTTTTTTATAATACAAATTGTTTAAGTTTGCGTTTTGATCAATACTCATCCTCTTGGAAGAAGAAGTCTTCTTTGGTGGGGTAGTCCGGCCAAATGTCCTCTATGCTGTCGTAGGGCTCTCCTTCGTCCTCTATCTCCTGCAGGTTCTCAATTACTTCCATTGGAGCTCCCGTGCGCTGTGCATAGTCGATCAGCTCCTCTTTGTTTGCTGGCCAAGGGGCATCTTCAAGTTTTGATGCTAATTCAAGTGTCCAATACATAATTCCGCCTTATTTTGATATCAATTTACTGTTTCTCTGTTACTTATCTCTAAGTAGCACGCTTTGTTTCAATTCACTTAACGCAGACTGTCTGTAAATATTATTCAGCACTCCAAAAATTTTCTCGTTTATTTTCAAGAAGCAGCGTGTATCGCGATATAACAAACAGGTAATCAGAGAGTCGGTTGATGAATTTCATTATCGTTTCATCGTCGTCCAGCCGCACTATCTCCCTCTCTGCACGACGGCACACGGTACGGGCTATGTGAGCCTGGGCCGCGGCGATGCTGCCTCCAGCAATTACAAAGCTGTTGAGTTTGGGCAGTCGGGCGTCCATAGTGTCAATCCATTGCTCCAGTTCTCCAGTCGCGCTTTCGCTCAGTTGTGGCAGCTTCTTGCGGGTCTCTTCCTCTTCGGTAGCCAGCAGTGTCTGGATGACAAACAGCTGGTTCTGAGTCCATTTAAGCTGCTTGCAACCGTCCTCGAATTGTTCGCGGACATCGAAGTCAATGTCGAGGTTCAGCGCCTGGCCTCTCATCATCTCGGCAAGCATACCGATATGCGAGTTGAGCTCGTCGACGGTGCCGTAGGCCTCTACGCGCTGGTCGCACTTCTTCACTCGCCGTCCGCCAACGAGCGAGGTGGTTCCTTTGTCGCCTGTCTTTGTGTATATCATACTCTTTCCACGCTTTTTACTTCGGGAATGACTTTCTTGATGGCGCTTTCGATGCCCTGCTTGAGGGTCTGCATAGCGTGCGGGCAGGTGCCGCAATGCCCTTGCAGGCGCACCATAACCACGCCTTCGTTGGTCATATCCACATATTCCACGTCGCCACCGTCCTGCTGCAGGTAGGGGCGTATCTGGCTGAGTGCGTTGAGCACTTTCTTCTCGATTGTAGCTTTCTGTTCGTCAGTCATATTGGGTAAAGGGGTTTAAAGGGTTATAAGGGTTTTAAAGGTTTAAAGGGGCTTGAGGGTTGAAGAGTTTTAAGGTTGGAAGGGGGTGCCTTTGGTTTCCGTTTGCTTCTCGAGCGCCCCTCGACTCCTTGATGATTACTTCGACAGTTTGCAGATTTCCTTTATGGTGTTCTCTGCCACGCGGTCGAAGGCGTCGCTCTCGGGCGTAGGCTTGTCGCTCCACAGCGCCACGGGTTTGCCCGAGTCGCCGCTCTCGGCGATGCTCTGCACCAGCGGTATCTCGCCCAGCAGGGGGATGCCCATCTCTTTGGACAGACGGCTGCAGCCTTCCTTGCCGAAGATGTAGTACTTGTTGTTCGGCAGCTCGGCGGGGGTGAAGTAGGCCATATTCTCAACAAATCCCAATACAGGAATGTTGATGTTGGGGTTCTGGAACATCTCTACGCCGCGCACCACGTCGGCCAGAGCCACCTGCTGCGGCGTGCTGACGATGATGGCGCCCGTCACCGGAAGGGTCTGGGCAATGGTGAGCTGTATGTCGCCCGTTCCCGGAGGCATATCGACCACGAGGTAGTCTATCTCGTCCCACCAGGTCTCGGTGAGCAGCTGCTTCAGCGCGCCGCTGGCCATAGGTCCGCGCCACACCATAGCCTTGTCGGGGTCGACGAGGAAGCCCACCGACATCAGCTTGACGTTGTATTTCAGTATCGGCGTCATATAGGTCTTGCCGTTGTGCTGCTCGCCGTAGATGTCGTGGTCGGTGATGTTGAACATAATCGGAATCGAGGGACCGTACACGTCAGCGTCAATCAAGCCCACCTTTGCACCGGTCTTGGCCAGCGCCACGGCCAGGTTGACGGCCACGGTCGACTTGCCCACGCCGCCCTTGCCGCTGGCCACAAGTATCGTGTTCTTGATGTTGGGGAACATCTCCTCGGGCTTCGGCTGCTCCACCTTGCGCGATGTCAGGTTGACCTCCACTTCGGCGTTGCGGTCCACAAACTCGTGGATGGCGTTGATGCAGTCCTCTTTCATTTTCGACTTCATAGGGCAGGCCGGCGTGGTCAGCACCAGGTCGAAACTCACTTTCATTCCGTCGATGGCAATGTTCTCAATCATTCCCAGCTGGGTCAGGCTTTGGCCCAGATCGGGGTCGTCGACGTGCGACAACGCCATCTCTATCATTGTTTTAGTTATTGCACTCATTGCTTTTTTTTGCGTATTTTTTCTTTCTAAACGATATATGTCTCTATTTTATTGTTACGCGAACAAAAGTTTTTTTTCGATTTTTTTCCGATTGTTTTTTGCCCGTAAAAAGCCTCTCTTTTTTCCGCCTCATAATCAGTCCATTCTCGTATCCGCTCCGTTTGTTGTCCGCTTGTTGTCCGCTTGATGTCCGCTTGTTGTCCGCTTTTAAAGCGGACAACAAGCGGACATCAAGCGGACAACAAGCGGACAACGACAGAAAACGATGCAGAACCAGCCTCGAGGTGTCGATTTATGCTTTTGCGGCCAGGATGCGGCCAAGCACCTCGCTGTGGTCGAACGCCAGCGGCGGCAGGGCGTTGAGGGGCCACCAGCGGGCCTCGGCTGCGTCGTCGCCGCCACGGGGCGATATGGTTGAGGGGTCGACGCAGGCGGTGAATATCACGCTTACGGTGCGTCCGCGCGGGTCGCGTCCTTCGCGCGAGGCAACGCAGGCCATTGCCAGCGTTATGTCGGCAAGGCCGGTTTCTTCCTGCAGCTCACGGGCTGCGGTGTGCTCTATGTCGCGGTCGGTCATATCGAAGAATCCGCCGGGGAATGCCCAGCAGTCTTTGTAGGGCTCGTTGCCGCGGCGTATGAGGAGCACTTGCGTGCGTTCAAGGTTGAACAGCACTATGTCGGCGGTCAGGGCCGGACGAGGGTATTCGTAGGTGAACACGAGGATGGTTTGAAGGGTTGGAAAGGTTATAAGGGTTTTAAGGGGTTCGGGGAATATTTATTCGCCGAAGATTTCGCGCAGTTTGTTCTCAAGTTCCTGTCCGCGCAGGTTGCGGGCTATGATGCGTCCTTGGCGGTCAACGAGCACGGTGCTGGGGACACTGGTGATGCCGTAGGCGGCGCCGCCCGAGGAGGTCCAGCCGTTGAGGTCGCTTACGTGGTTGGGCCAGACGAGGTTGTCTTGGTCTATAGCCAGCAGCCATTGGTCGCGCTGTTTGTCGAGCGAGACGCTGTAGATTTCAAAGCCTTTGTCGTGGTAGCGGTGGTAGAGGCGCACGACGTTAGGGTTCTCCATTCGGCAGGGGCGGCACCAGGATGCCCAGAAGTCGATCATCACTATCTTGCCGCGCAAGTCGCTGAGCTTGCGTATTTTGCCATCGGGGTCCTTCATTGCAATCTCGGGGGCTTCGCGACCCGGGACAAGGCTGCTTTTGACCTTGGAACTGATATATTGCACAAACTGGTTGTCGGCGTATTTGGGAGTCAATGCCTTCTCTACTGCCTCGAACAGGTCGATGTAGGTGGCCATATCGTTGTCGAAATAGGTGACGAGGAAGGCCGAGATGAGCACGTCGGGATTGCTCTCTATCAGCTTGCGCACGTCGATGTTCTGCGAGGTCTGTTTCTGCTGGTAGAGCAGGCTCAGTTCGCGTTTGCGGTTCTCGCTTGTCTTGGGGTTGGTGTATTCCTTGTTGATGGTGTGAAACTCTTTTTCGTGGCGGTGCAGTATGCTGTTGAACTGCTGGTAGACCTGTGCGTTGCGCGAGCCTTTGGCCGTCGTTATGTCCAAGGTGTTCAGACTGTCGGCGTATTGCAGTTCGAGGTTTATCTTGTCTCTGGGCTCGAGCATCAGATGGACGGCGCGCTTGTCGAGTTCGGGGAATGCGATGATGTATAGCGTGGGTTTGGCCAGGTCAATGTCGATTCTGATGGAGCTGTTGGGCTCGAAGGTTACGGTGTCGGCCATAATCATTTGGCTTCCGCTGATGTATCCGATGTGGGCTTGAGTGGCCTGCGTCGGGAAACCGGACATTTTGACTTGCACCCACGTGTTTTGGGCCGACAGGCCCGTGGTGGCTAACAGGAATAGAACTGCTGTTATTATACTATGTTTCATAATGTATGTGTTTACTTCATAAGTGACAAGGCCTCCTTTAGCTCTGGATCGTAGGGCAGCAGGAGGTAATAGAATGCGTTGTTTGAATAGAGCATATCGCCGATGCCGGCTTTGATGCGGGTGCGAATCTCTTCGCGATAGCGGGCTATGCCTTTGGCGTCGCGGGCAATGCCTTTTTTCTCGGCATTGGCGAACAGCTGTTCAAGCATAGCGTCGCTGACGGTGTAGTTCTTGAGGAACGACTCTTCGGTTGGGTGTTTCTGCTTGATTGTCGAGCCTTTGTAGGAGACATAGTCGAAGATGTAGTCGCTCAGCAACCCTTTGTTCAGCAGGCGGTTGTAGTAGACTACGTTTTCGTCGCTCTTGTAGTGTATGGTGTGGTCGGGGTAGATGCCTCCTCCGCCGTATACGGTGCGCCCCTTGGCGGTGTAGTAGGGCGTGGAGTCGTTGATTTTGTACAGAGCCGAGTCGCCGTCGTATTCGTCTATGATATTCTGGGCAAAGTCGGCGTAGTACTCGTCGGTGCCTTTGTTGTACGGCCTTTGTATGCATCGTCCCGATGGGGTGTAATATCTTGATGTGGTGAGCTGTATGGCTGACCTGTCGGGCAACGGAAAGCGCTGTTGGACAAGCCCTTTGCCGAACGAGCGGCGGCCCACGATGAGACCGCGGTCGTTGTCTTGCACGGCACCGGCCACGATTTCGCTTGCCGAGGCCGAGTACTCGTCTATCATCACTATCAGTTCGCCTTTGCAGAAGAGTCCTCCGCGCGAGGAATGCTCTTCTTGGCGGCGTTGGTGCGCACCTTGGGTGTAGACTATCAGTTCGCGGTCTGGCAACAGTTCGTCGCAGATGCCCAGCGCGGCGCTGAGCAGTCCGCCGCTGTTGTCTCGCAGGTCGAGCACAAGTCGTTCCATACCTTTGGCTTTCAGGTCCTTCACTGCGTTGCAGAACTCGTCGTAGGTGGTCTCGCCAAAGCGGTCAAGCCGTAGATAACCAGTCTTTTTGTCGAGCATTCCGCTGTAGGTAAGGCTTGGCATAGATATTATGTTGCGCACCACTTTGAGGGTGGTTGTCTTGTGTTCACTAAGACGGTTTATCGTGATGTCGACCATACTTTTGCGCGGTCCCCGCAGGCGCGCCACCACGCTGTCGAGTGACATTTTCTTGCCTGCAATGTCGAGACCGTCGATTTTGATGATGCGGTCGCCGGCTTGCACTCCCGCACGCTCGGAGGGACCGCCGGGGATGACTTGCGTCACACATACGGTGTCGTTCTTCATCTGCAGCAGCAACCCTACGCCTTCGAAGTTGCCACGCAGCGCTTCGGTTTCGCGTGCCAGCTCTTTCTGTGTAAGGTAAATGCTGTGCGGGTCGAGCGTTGAGAGCATTGCGGCATAGACTTTGTCCATTACCGAATCGGCGTCGAGCCGGTCGACATAGTTGCGGTCGACAATGCTCCAGATGGCGTTGAGCTTGGCGTCGCTCGGACCGTTGCCGAGGTCGACCACTACTGACTGTTGTTTGTAGGCGAGCGTTGCGGCAAGGGTGCCGACTAACGCCCCGAGCACCATCGCTATAATTACATATATAAGTGTTCTGTTTTTAGTCTTGTTTTCCATTGCTGCTAAAACGACACAATGTTTTTTTTATTGTTGTATTGCGATTTTTTTGAAGGTTTTAGAATAAAAACAAAATTTTTTTTCATCAGTACACAATAATAAACTTAATGTCTCGTTTCGTAATTAGAAAAATAGTTACACGATAATATTTATAATTATGAATAAAGAGCTGACAAAGGCAGAAGAACAGGTGATGCAAGCCATCTGGAAAGTGGGTGAAGGGTTTGCAAATGAAATAGTTGCCGCTGTTGAGAGCGATGTGGCTTACAATACGGTACTCACAGTGGTGAGGGTGTTGGAACAGAAGGGTTTCGTGGCGCACGAGACTTTCAATCGCTCAAACCGCTATTATCCGCTCGTCAGTCGCGAACAGTATATGCAGCAGCAACTGAGCAGTTTCACACAGCGCTATTTCGGTTCGTCGGCAAGGTCTCTGGTTTCATTCCTTGTCGACCGCAATGAAGTCACACTTGAAGATTTGGAATCCATAACAAAGGAGATTGAATAATGATACGTTGGGCATTCTTTTCAACTTTGGCGATCGGGCTCTTTTGGCTCGTTTATCGCCTCACGCTGGGACGCGACCGATGGTTCCAGCTTTCGCGGGTGTATATTGTTTCCACCCTTGTCTTTGGGCTGGTGTTTCCGTTGGTGAGGATTCCGGTGGCCTCTTTGACGGGTGGAATGAGTCTGACAGTCTTGGATGAGGTCGTTGTTGGCTCATCTATTGCGGCTACGTCGTCTGTCGTTTCGCAAGGAGATGGCTTTTCGTTGCTTTCAGTAGTGTATCTGCTTGGAGTCGTGGTGTCTATGGCACTGTTGCTGTTCTCTTTGGGGCGTGTGGTTTTGCACCTGCATAAAATGAGTTATGAGCAACGGGGCAATCTTAAGTTGACGCTGTTGGACGACGACACATCGCCTTTCTCGTTCTTCAACCGCGTATTGATTGGGAGGAAGACAATGAGCGAGGATGAGCTGCGGTCGGTGCTGGCTCACGAGAGCGAGCACGTGCGCCTGCGGCATTCCTTGGATGTGCTTGCCGTGCGGTTTATCTGTTGCATTGTCTGGTTCAACCCTTTTGCCTGGCTGATGTTGCGCGAGTTGAAGGCTGTACACGAGTATCAGGCCGACGCTGCTACGGTTGAAAGTGTTGACCGTAAGAATTATTTCCGCCTGCTTTTCAGGCAGGCCATTGGTGTTGGATATGGCCATATCACAAATAAATTCAATAATATTAACATTAAAAAGCGAATCATTATGATGAAAAAACAAAAAACACGCTATGGGGCCTGGAAGGTGCTGGCGGCCTTGCCGGTGGCGGCTCTGATGGTGGCGATGGGCTGCAAACCCAATGATGAGGCTGTGGCCGCCGACGATCAGGAACCCTCGGCCGTAGTTGCAGATGCGCAGCCTTCGATTGAGCCGGTAATCAGCGACACAAAACCCGATCCGTCGGTGCTTGACGAAGCCCCCGAATTTCCGGGAGGCAGTGAGGCCTTGAGAAATTATCTTATTGAAAACCTCCGATACCCCGATCAGGCCAAGAAGAATGGCGTAGAGGGTAGGGTGGTGGTCCTCTTTGGAATAGCGGAAGACGGCAGTATTCACAATGTCGAGGTGTCGCAAGGCATTGGAGGCGGCTGTGACGAAGAGGCTATCCGTGTTGTCAAGGCTATGCCCAAATGGAAGCCCGCCATTAAAGACGGGAAGCCTGCCGCAGGTCAGTACGCTCTGCCGATCAGCTTCAAACTCAAATAGGAGAATCTGATTGAATTCTAATGTTGCACCTATTTTGTAGGCCGGCTGCCAATTGGCAGCCGGCCTTGTTTTGTTTTGTGGGTAGGATAAGGTTGCCTCTGCCTTTGAGGTGTTTTTAGGGGGATGAGGAAGAGTGATGAACGATGTGTTCAGAAAGAGTGGCAAAAATGTTTTCAACAGGTGTTGATAATTTTTCTCGAAAAGTGATATTTTGGCAAAAAAACGTGAGAAAAAAGTACTCCAAAACTGACAGAAAATGATGTTTGAAATGTAAAAATGTTAAGTTGTAATTTGTTTACAATCAATGCGGCTAAAAGATTTTAACTTTTTTTAAGAATGTTTGGCGTTCAAAGGTTTTGCCAGTATAAAAAATGGTTGTACTTTTGCACTCCATTTTGTGGGCAGACTATGCCTGTAAAATTGAACGGAAAACATTAATTTAGAAATAATAATATCAAAAAGAAACAATGCCAACAATTCAGCAATTAGTTCGCAAAGGACGTCAGAAAATGGAGTACAAAAGCAAGTCTCCCGCCCTGGACTCTTGTCCGCAACGTCGTGGTGTCTGCACGCGTGTTTACACCACCACCCCTAAAAAACCTAACTCGGCTATGCGTAAGGTGGCCCGTGTGCGTTTGACCAACCAGAAGGAAGTCAATGCCTATATACCGGGTGAGGGTCACAACCTCCAGGAGCACTCCATCGTTATGATTCGTGGCGGTCGTGTAAAGGACCTGCCAGGCGTTCGTTATCACATCATCCGTGGTGCCCTTGATACCTCGGGAGTTGACGGTCGTCGCCAGCGTCGTTCGAAATACGGTGCAAAGCGTCCGAAACAAGCAGCAAAGTAAATAGTTAAGTAATCAATGATTTTAGCTTGATAAAGAAATGAGAAAAGCAAAACCGAAAAAGAGAATCATCCTTCCGGATCCTAAATACAATGACGTTCTGGTTACCAAGTTCGTCAACAATCTGATGATGGGCGGCAAGAAGACTATCGCCTATAAGATTTTCTACGAGGCAATCGATGTGGTTGCTGACCGTACCAAAGAGGACGGCCTCGAGGTGTGGAAGAAGGCTTTGGCCAACATCACTCCTTCGGTCGAGGTTAAGAGCCGCCGTATCGGTGGTGCCACTTTCCAGGTGCCTACCGAAATCCGTCCCGAGCGCAAACAGTCGATCGGTATGAAGAACCTTATCAGCTTCTCGCGCAAGCGCAGTGAGAAGACGATGGCTCTGAAACTGGCCGCTGAAATCCAGGCTGCCTACAAGGAAGAAGGTGCCGCTTTCAAGCGCAAAGAGGATATCCACCGTATGGCCGAGGCCAACAAGGCTTTCTCGCACTTCAGATTCTAATATTGTATATACATTATTTATATAGCAGATTTTTCAACCAGTCAAACAACTTAAAGCGATGTCCGATTTACACTTGACAAGAAACATAGGAATTATGGCGCATATCGATGCCGGCAAAACGACAACGACTGAGCGTATCTTGTTCTATACGGGCAAGAACTACAAGTTGGGCGAGACCCACGAGGGTTCGGCCACAATGGACTGGATGGTCCAGGAGCAGGAGCGTGGTATCACTATCACTTCTGCCGCCACGACGGTTTATTGGGACTGGAAGAACAATCACTATAAATACAATATTATAGACACCCCAGGCCACGTGGACTTCACCGTTGAGGTAGAACGTTCGCTGCGTGTGCTTGATGGTGCCATTGCTATTTTCTGCGCCGTGGGTGGCGTTGAGCCGCAATCGGAGACGGTGTGGCGTCAGGCCGACAAGTACAAGGTGCCGCGTATCGCTTTTGTCAACAAGATGGACCGTGCCGGTGCTGACTTTTTCTCGGTGGTTAACCAGATAAAGGAACGCCTGGGTGCCAACCCTATCCCCATCGAAATCCCTATCGGCCAGGAAGACCTGTACAAAGGCGTGGTGAATCTTATCACCAACAAGGCTCTGATATGGGACGAAGAGTCGAATGGCTCGAAGTTCTACGAGGTGCCGATGCCTGAAGACTTGAAGGATGTCGTTGCCGACTATCGCCAGAAACTCATTGAAGGTGTTGCCGAGGAGAACGAGGAACTGATGATGAAGTTTTTCGATGACCCTGATTCAATAACCGAAGATGAGATTGTTGCCGAGATTCGCAAAGCAACACTGGCAATGAAGATCACGCCTGTGATGTGTGGCTCGGCTTTCAAGAACAAAGGTGTCCAGACTCTGCTCGATGCAGTGGCTGCTTTCCTGCCCTCGCCACTTGATATCAATGATGTCGAGGGTATCAACCCGAAGACCGAAAAAGAGGAGACGCGTAAGATTGACGTGAATGCTCCATTCTCGGCTTTGGCTTTCAAGATCGCCACGGATCCTTATGTTGGTCGTCTGTGTTTCTTCCGCGTTTACTCGGGTTCGCTCGATTCCGGTTCGTATGTCTACAATGCCAACACGGGTAAAAAAGAACGTATCTCGCGTATTATGCAGATGCACTCGAACAAGCAGAATCCTTTGGACCGCATAGAAGCCGGCGATATTGGAGCCGCTGTGGGATTCAAGGATATCAAGACGGGGCATACTCTTTGTGATGAGCATCACCCCATCATACTTGAGTCGATGAAGTTTCCTGAGCCTGTTATCAGTATCGCTGTCGAGCCTCTCACTCAGGGCGATATGGACAAGTTGACCAATGCATTGATGAAACTGGCAGAGGAAGACCCCACATTCCGTGTCAAGACGGACGAGGTGTCGGGCCAGACTATCATTAGCGGTATGGGTGAGTTGCACCTGGATATCATTATGGACCGACTGCGTCGTGAGTTTGGCGTTGAGGTGAACCAAGGTCGTCCCGAGGTCGCCTACAAGGAGGCTATCACTCAGACCGTCCAGCATCACGAGATATACAAGAAGCAGACTGGAGGCAAGGGTAAGTTTGCCGACATCCTGTTTGAACTCGGACCAGCCGATGACGGTGTCAAAGGATTGCAGTTTGTCAACGAAGTCAAGGGCGGCAATATTCCGAAGGAGTACATACCTGCCATTGAGAAAGGCTTTAAAGAGGCAATGATGAACGGTGTGCTTGCCGGATACCCCCTTGACAGCTTAAAGGTCCGTGTTATTGATGGCTCTTTCCACCCTGTCGATTCGGACCAGCTCTCATTCGAAGTATGTGCCAAGATCGGTTTCAAGAACGCCTGCCGCAAGGCTGGTGCCGTGCTGCTTGAGCCGATAATGAAACTTGAGGTGTTGACACCAGATGCCTATGTGGGTGATGTGACTGGCGACTTGAACCGCAGAAGGGGTATGCTGGAGAACATCAGTGCCAAAGTCGGTGTTCAGGCAATACACGCTAAAGTTCCTCTGGAGCAGATGTTCGGTTATGTTACCTCACTGCGTACCATAACTTCGGGACGTGCAAACTCGACTATGGAGTTCTCGCATTATGCTGAGGTGAGCAGAGAACAGCAAGAAGCAATATTGAAAAGCAAATATATTTATTCATAAAGATCTCTAAACTAAAAAACCGTGAGTCAAAGAATTAGAATCAAACTCAAATCTTACGATCACAACCTCGTCGACAAGTCGGCTGAGAAGATCGTTAAGACCGTCAAGATGACGGGGGCGGTGGTCAATGGTCCCATACCGCTGCCGACCAACAAAAAGATTTTTACTGTGAACCGTTCGACTTTTGTTAACAAGAAGTCACGTGAGCAGTTTGAACTCAGCTCGTACAAGCGTCTGATGGACATTGAAATCAATGACCGTACGAAGACCATCGATGCTCTGATGAAGCTGGAATTGCCCAGTGGTGTCGAAGTAGAAATCAAAGTGTGAATTAACTCAGCCAATGCCAATGCAGCATAATGCTGTACGTAAGCTGAAAACTAAAAACAACTAATCCATCAAAAAAAAGAAATGTCAGGATTAATAGGAAAGAAAATTGGAATGACCAGTCTTTTTGATGCCGACGGTAAGCAGATACCGTGCACAGTTATTGAAGCTGGTCCTTGTGTTGTAACACAAGTTAAGTCTGTCGAAAAAGACGGCTATGATGCCATTCAGTTGGCTTTTGGTGAGAAGAAGGAATCTCATACCACCAAGCCTATGAAAGGCCATTTTGCAAAGGCCGGTACTACTCCGAAGCGCTATCTCGCTGAGTTTTCGCGTTTCGAGGAAGGCCACAAAAAGAAATATGGTGAAGTGTTGACAGTCGAAGTCTTCCAGGAAGGCGAATATGTCGACGTTGTCGGAACTTCTAAAGGTAAAGGTTTCCAGGGCGTTGTCAAGAGACACGGTTTCGGCGGTGTTGGAGATCTCACTCACGGTCAGCACGACCGTCTCCGCGCTCCTGGTTCAATCGGTGCATCGTCCTATCCTTCGCGTATTTTCAAGGGTATGCGTATGGCTGGCCAGACTGGTAACCACCGCGTTAAGATTCAGAACTTGCAGGTTGTGAAGATTATCGCTGAGAAGAATTTAATGATTGTTAAAGGTTCTGTACCGGGACCCAAAGGTTCAATTTTAAAACTTGAAAGATGGAGTTAAAAGTTTATAACATCAACGGAAGCGAAACCGGTAGAACCATCACATTGGACGATTCTATCTTCGCAATCGAGCCCAACGACCACGCTATCTATTTGGATTGCAAGCAATACCTTGCTGACCAGCGTCAGGGCACACATAAGAGCAAAGAGCGTTCGGAAATTGCACACAGCACTCGTAAACTAAAACGTCAGAAAGGTACCGGCGGTGCACGTTCTGGCGATATCAAGAGCCCCGTATTTGTCGGTGGTGGCCGTATATTCGGACCCAAACCTCGCGATTATCGTTTTAAATTGAATGTCAAGGTAAAACGTTTGGCTCGTCGTTCGGCTCTCAGCTACAAGGCTGCTGATAGTGCTCTCACTGTTGTTGAGAATTTCAGCTTCGAAGCCCCGAAGACAAAATCGATGATCGAGGTTCTGAAGAAACTCAATGTAAATGACAAAAAATCACTTTTTGTTATTGAGAATCAAAATAATTTCGTATTTTTGTCTGCTCGTAACCTGAAGAACGTAAAAGTGGTAAACGTGTCGCAATTAAATACTTACGACATTGTTAATGCTGCAAATGTTGTTGTTTCGGAAGGCTCAATTTCTGAAATTGTGCGTGTCTTGGCTACGAAATAAAGAGTGTTTTAAAAACGTTTAAGATTTTTTAACAAATGAATGTAATAGTAAAACCGCTTATCAGCGAAAAGATGACCCGCCTTACCGAGGCTGCTGCTGAACCGAAACTCAACCGCATCCAACGTAACAAGGGTATTCAGCTTAAACCGGCTAACAACCGATACGGTTTTGTCGTTGACAAGCGCGCCAACAAGATTGAGATAAAAAAGGCTGTCGAGCAATTCTATAATGTCAAGGTCATCGATGTTAATACGATGAACTATTCTGGTAAATCGAAGAGCCGCTATACCAAGGCCGGTTTTCTTCAGGGTCGCACCAACGCTTTCAAGAAAGCTATCGTGACACTTGCTCCAGACAATGTAATAGATTTCTATAGCAGTATTTAAATAAATAATAGTAAGTTCCACTGATAAGAGAACGTTAAAAGAAAAGAAATGGCTTTAAAGAAAATTAAACCGACTACACCGGGTCAGCGTCATAAAATTGTCGTCACAAATGACGACATTACTGCTGTAAAGCCCGAGAAGAGCCTTGTGTTTGGTCTCCGCAAATCAGGCGGCCGTAACAACCAGGGTAAGATGACTATGCGCTATATTGGCGGTGGTCACAAGCAATTATACCGTTTTGTCGACTTCAAGCGCGAGAAAGATGGTATTCCTGCAACTGTTAAGACAATAGAGTATGACCCCAATCGCAGCTCGCGTATCGCACTCGTGTGTTACACTGATGGCGAAAAACGTTATATCCTTGCACCCCAAGGCTTGAAGGTTGGTCAGACTATTATGTCGGGAACCGGTGCTGCCCCGGAAATTGGCAATACACTCACTTTGGCTGAAATACCTTTTGGTACTTTGATCCACAACATCGAACTTCGTCCTGGCCAGGGTGCTAAGATGGTTCGTTCGGCTGGAGCTTATGCTCAGTTAATGTCGCGTGACGGCAAGTACGCTATCATTAAAATGCCTTCGGGTGAGATGCGTATGATCCTTCAGGCTTGCCGTGCAACTGTAGGTGTTGTTTCGAATCCTGAGCACAACCTTGAGGTTGGTGGTAAGGCTGGTCGCAACCGTCACCTTGGTCGTCGCCCGCGCAACCGTGGTGTTGTTATGAACCCTGTTGATCACCCGATGGGTGGTGGTGAAGGCCGTCAGAGCGGTGGACATCCTCGTTCGCGTAAGGGTATCCCGGCTAAGGGTTACAAGACTCGCGCTCCGAAGAAACAGTCAAGCAAGTTTATTGTTGAAAGAAGAAAGAAGTAATAACGATTAAAGTTACGTAAAAAGATGAGTCGTTCATTAAAAAAAGGTCCGTACATCTTCCACAAATTGGAAAAGAGGGTAATCGAGGCACAGGAGTCTAACAAGAAGGTTACTATCAAGACTTGGTCGAGAGCATCAATGATTTCTCCTGATTTTGTAGGACAAACCATAGCAGTTCATAACGGCAACAAGTTTATCCCCGTTTATGTCACTGAAAATATGGTTGGACACAAACTTGGCGAATTCGCTCCTACGCGTATCTTCCGCGGCCACGCCGGATCTAAAGACAAAGGAAAAAAATAAATAGAGGTATCGTGTGATATCGTAAAATGTAAAAAGAATAATGGGACGTAGAAAACATAATAGTGCAGAAGCACGCAAAGAAGCCAACAAGACCTATTATGTGGCAAAGTTGATGAATAATCCGACTTCTCCGCGTAAGACTCGCCTTGTAGCCGACCTCATCCGTGGTGTCGATGTGGACAAGGCACTTGCTATCCTTCAGTTCAACCCGAGAGAGTCGGCTCCCAAAATGCGTAAACTTCTTCTTTCGGCCATTGCCAACTGGCAAGCCAAGAATGAAGGCAAACGAATTGAGGACAGCCAGCTCTATGTGAAGACTGTAATGGTTGACGAAGGCCGTACGATGAAACGTATGCGTACAGCTCCGCAGGGACGCGGTTACAGGATCCGTAAACGCAGCAATCATATAACGATGGTTGTTGGCAGCCGTGTAGACGAGGCTCCCGTGGCTACTAATGCACAGACAGAAGAATAAAAAATAGTAATCAAAAAGAAGAAATTTCAAGAATGGGACAAAAAACTAACCCAATTGGAAACAGATTAGGTATCATCCGCGGATGGGACTCTAATTGGTATGGCGGAAGAAAATTCGAGCAGAAGTTAGTTGAGGATGATAAGATAAGAAAGTACCTCAATGCTCGTCTCGCCAAAGCGAGTATTTCGAAAATTTATATCGAAAGAACTCTGAAGCTCCTCACTGTCACCATCAACACAGCCCGTCCGGGTCTGATTATTGGAAAGGCTGGTTCTGAGGTTGATAAACTTAAAGAGGAATTAAAAAAACTCACTGGCAAGGATGTTCAGATTAATATCACTGAGGTTAAACGTCCTGAAATGGATGCAGTCCTTGTTGCTCAGAACATTGCCAAACAGATTGAAGGTCGTATTCAGTACCGTCGTGCCATCAAGACTGCTATCGCCTCAACGATGAGAATTGGTGCAGAAGGTATTAAGGTTTCAATCTCTGGCCGTATCGGTGGTGCAGAAATGTCACGTACTGAACATTATAAAGAAGGTCGTACACCTCTTCACACTCTCCGTGCAGACATTGATTATGCTTTGGCTGAGGCTCATACTGCTTATGGCCGTATGGGAGTAAAGGTATGGATATGCCGCGGTGTGGTATATGGCAAGCGTGAACTGGTTCCGTCAACCGTCGGTGGCCAGGCTGCCAGAGAAAACAAGCGCCCTATAGGTATGGGTCGCCCCGCAGCAGGTCCTCGCAGAAGAAATAACAATAGAAATAATAACACAAAGTAAGATAGTCGCAAACCGGAAACCCCTTTACCAAGGGTTCACCCCTCCGGAATGTAGAGTCGTTTAAAAAAGAAGTAACAATGTTACAACCGAAAAAAACAAGATACAGAAAGCAGCAGAAAGGTAAAATAAAGGGTAATGCTTTCCGCGGCCACGAACTGGCTTTCGGTACATTCGGCATCAAGTCCCTTGAAACCTGTTTTATTACAGGCCGTCAAATAGAGGCTGCACGTCAAGCGGTAACACGTCATATGAAACGTGAGGGTCAGATTTGGATTCGCATTTTCCCCGACAAACCAATTACAAAGAAACCTAATGAGGTACGTATGGGTAAGGGTAAAGGTGCTCCTGAATATTTTGTTGCACGCGTTATGCCAGGCACTATGCTTTTTGAGTGTGAAGGTGTGCCGATGGACGTGGCAAAGGAAGCTCTGCGTCTCGCCGCTCAGAAACTCCCTATCACGACAAAGTTTGTAGTGAAAAGAGATTATATCGAAGAAGCTTAACACAAATAAGAAGAAATGAAAAACCAGTTAGTATTAAAAGAGCTTTCAACTGCTGAAATTAAGGAGCGTTTGGACAACGAAAGAGCTATGTATCAGAAGATGCTGCTGAGTCACGCTGTTTCACCCATCGAGAATCCTAATAAAATTAAAGAAAGTAGAAAAAACATTGCCCGTTGCCTGACTGAGCTGCGCAAACGTGAACTTGAAGGTCAAAATTAACAGGCAATTAATCCAAATCTGAAGATGGAAAGAAATTTAAGAAAAGAAAGAATTGGCGTCGTCGTTAGCAACAAGATGGAAAAATCCATTGTTGTCCTCGTTGAACGCAAGGTGAAGCATCCTAAATATGGTAAATTCGTTAAAAAGTCTACCAAATTTATGGCTCACGACAAGGATAATGAATGCAACATCGGTGATACTGTTAGGATTATGGAGACCCGTCCTTTGAGTAAAAACAAATGTTGGAGATTAGTTGAAATAATTGAAAGGGCTAAGTAACAATGATACAGCAAGAAACTAGAATGACCGTTGCCGATAACAGTGGCGCTAAAAGTGCACTGTGTATCCGTGTTCTTGGTGGCACAAAGAAACGTTATGCCTCGATCGGCGATACTATCGTCGTTGCAATCAAGGATGCGCTTCCTTCCGGCAATATTAAGAAAGGAGCTGTCTCAAAGGCAGTTGTGGTACGTACCAAAAAGGAAATCCGCCGTCAGGATGGTTCATACATTCGTTTTGATGACAATGCCTGTGTGCTTCTCACCGCTTCGGACGAGTTGCGTGGAACCCGTATTTTTGGCCCTGTTGCCCGTGAGTTGCGTGAAAAACAATTTATGAAGATTGTTTCATTAGCTCCTGAAGTTTTGTAAAACATTTTGTGTATTACACAAAAATAAAAAGAAAAGAAAATAATGAAATTGCACGTAAAAAAAGGGGATATGGTTCAGGTTATCGCTGGCGACGACAAAGGTAAGATCGCCAAGGTGCTGAAAGTGTATCCTGAAAAGAATCGCGCCATCGTCGAAGGTGTCAACGTGAATAAAAAGCATACCAAGCCCAACGCAAAGAACACTCAGGGCGGTATCGTTGACGTTGAATCTCCTATTCACATCTCCAATTTAATGGTGGTAGAGGGTAAGACTCCCACAAGAGTTGGACGTAGAATTGACGAAAAGACAGGTAAATTAGTTCGTTATTCTAAAAAATCAGGGGAGGAAATCAAGTAATGACATACATTCCGACTTTAAAGACCAAATACAATGAGGAAATCAAGCCTGCATTGATGAGTGAGTATAACTATAAGACGGTTATGCAGTGCCCTCGTTTGTTGAAGATAACTCTTAATCAAGGTTTAGGCAAAGCCGCTATCGCTGATAAGAAAGTTATTGACAAAGGTATTGAAGAAATGACTTTGATTGCCGGTCAAAAGGCAGTTCCTACAAAATCGAAGAAGGATATATCAAACTTTAAGTTACGTCGTGGTATGCCTATTGGCGTACGCGTTACGTTGCGTGGCGAGCGTATGTATGAGTTCCTTGAGCGTCTTGTGACTGCTTCAATTCCTCGTATACGTGATTTCCGTGGAATCAACGATAAGGGTTTTGACGGAAAAGGCAATTATACCTTTGGTATAGCTGAGCAGATTATTTTCCCTGAAATTGATATTGATAAAATCGATCGTATCCAGGGTATGGACATTACTTTTGTTACCTCTGCAAAGACTGACAAAGAGGCAATGTCGCTGCTCAAACAGTTTGGTTTACCATTTAAGAATCAACAAAAATAAGAGATAAATGGCTAAAGAATCAATCAAAGCAAGAGAACGCAAAAGAGAAAAAATGGTGGCCAAGTATGCTGCCAAACGTGCTGCCTTGAAGGAAATTGTACGCAAAGGTGAGCCTGAAGATGTAGAGAAAGCAGTTATTGCTCTCCAGAAGCTCCCCAAAAACGCTTGTCCTATTCGTTTGCACAACCGCTGCAAACTTACTGGCCGTCCTAAAGGTTATATGCGTCAGTTTGGTATTTCGCGTATTAATTTCCGCGAGATGGCTGTCAATGGTTTGATACCAGGCGTTAAAAAAGCAAGTTGGTAAAATAATTAATAACGACAGTTTTGCAAGTTGGATTAAACCAAAACTACAAGGCTGAAAAACAAAAAAGAAATGGTAACAGATCCTATTGCAGATTATTTGACTCGAATGAGAAATGCCATTATGGCAAAACACAGAGTTGTTGAAATCCCTGCATCGAATTTGAAAAAAGAAATCACTAAGATATTGTTCGAAAAAGGATACATCTTGAACTATAAGTTTGAGAATGAAGGCAAGCCCAATCAGAGTATAAAGGTGGCCTTGAAATATCATCCTGTAACGAAAATGTCGGCTATATCTGAATTGAAACGCGTTTCAAGCCCTGGCTTAAGAAAATATGTTTCTGTAGAGGATATGCCTCGCGTTCTTAACGGTCTCGGTATCGCTATTGTTTCCACCTCAAAGGGACTTATGACGGATAAAGAGGCACGTAACCTTAATGTGGGTGGCGAAGTTTTGTGTTATATTAGCTAATTAAAGAGAGGAGTAATAAGAAATGTCAAGAATTGGTAAATTACCTATTAAATTGCCTAAAGGTGTTGAAATCTCGATATCGGATGACAATGTGCTGACTGTAAAAGGTCCTCTCGGACAGCTTACTCAGCAGGTTAACCCTATTATTACTATGAATGTAGAAGATGGTGAACTTCATTTTTCACGTCCTTCGGATTCAAAAGAACACAAGGCAATGCACGGCCTCTATCGCGCTTTGGCTGCCAATATGGTAAAAGGCGTTTCGGAAGGCTTTAAAGTCGTTCAGGAAGTTATTGGCGTCGGCTATAAAGTCCAGGCTAACGGTCAGGTTATGGAAATGGATCTTGGCTATTCGCACAAGATTTTCTTCGAACTGGCTCCTGAAATTAAAGTTGAGACTGTTACTGAGAAGGGTAAAAATCCCATTATCACAATGACGTCAATTGATAAGCAAATATTAGGCCAGGCAGCAGCAAAGATTCGCTCTCTCCGTAAACCTGAACCCTACAAGGGCAAGGGTATCCGTTTCCAGGGCGAAGTTGTTCGAAAGAAAGCCGGTAAAGCTGCAGCCAAGTAAAAGTTGAAAAGTTGAGAGTTAAAAGTGTTAAAAAGTTATATTAACATAATACGACGTATCAACCGTAAAACAAGCAAGAATTATGGCAACAAAAAAAGATATAAGAAGAACTAAAATCAAATACAGAATTCGTCACAAAGTGTCTGGTACAGCCACGATGCCTCGCCTGTCAGTTTTTAGAAGCAATAAGGAAATTTATGCACAGGTGATTGACGACGAAAAAGGCGTAACACTGACCGCAGCTTCCACCTTGGAAAAGTCTGTCGAAAAGAGTGGTACGAAGAGTGAAATGGCTGCAAAAGTGGGTAAGCTCATCGCAGAGCGTACTATTGCTGCTGGTATTAATTCCGTGGTTTTCGACCGTAATGGTTATTTGTACCACGGCCGTGTTAAATCGTTAGCTGACGCAGCCCGTGAAGGCGGCTTAAAATTCTAATAAGTTATGGCAGAAGTAAACGTAAAAAGAGTTAAATCAAGCGAGATCGAATTCAAAGATCGTCTTGTTGCAATCAATCGTGTAACCAAGGTTACCAAGGGCGGTAGAACGTTCAGTTTCTCTGCTATAGTTGTTATTGGAAATGAGAATGGTGTCGTCGGATATGGCCTTGGTAAAGCTAAGGAAGTTCAGGCTGCCATCCAGAAGGGTGTTGATGATGCCAAGAAAAACCTTATAAAGGTTCCGGTGCTTAAAGGTACTATTCCTCACGAACAGACTGGAAAATATAGTGGCGCTCGAGTATTCCTTAAACCTGCTGCTCCGGGTACCGGTGTAATCGCCGGTGGTGCTATGCGTGCAGTTCTCGAGAGTGTCGGAGTTAAAGACGTGCTTGCTAAGTGTAAAGGCTCTTCAAATCCGCACAGTGTTGTAAAGGCAACTATCAATGCGCTTCTCCAAATGAAGGATCCTTATATGGTTGCTCAACTCAGAGGTGTTTCACTGGACAAAGTGTTTAACGGATAATTATGGAGGACTTAAAAATGGCAGAAAAGAAACTGAGAATCAAACAAGTTAGAAGTAAAATAGGTCATCCTGCTGATCAAAAAAGAACTCTTGAGGCCCTTGGCTTGAGAAAAATTAATCACACCCGCGAAGTTGTCGCTACTCCTCAAATTTTGGGTATGATTGACAAAGTGAAGCATTTAATAACCGTTGAAGAAATTTAATCTGTAACTAAGAAAGGATAAATATAATGAACTTAAGCAATCTTAAACCAGCAGAAGGTGCCGTCAAGCACTCAAAACGTATTGGACGTGGAGCAGGTTCTGGCAAAGGCGGTACATCTACACGTGGTAATAAAGGTGCAAAGGCTCGCTCGGGCTATCACGCCAAGATAGGTTACGAAGGTGGTCAGATGCCTCTTTATCGTCGTGTTCCGAAGTTTGGCTTCAAGAACATCAACCGTGTTGAATATGTAGGTATTAATATTGACACACTTAACAATCTCGCCGAGAGCAAAAATATTAATGATTTCAATGTTGAGGTTTTCAAACAGAATGGATTGATTTCAGGCAATGACAGAATCAAAATATTAGGCCGCGGCGAATTGTCAAAGACTGTCAATGTGACTGCTCACGCTTTTTCAGCTACCGCCAAGAAAGCTATTGAAGACAAGGGCGGTGTCGCTACCGTTATCGAATAATAAATAAATTGATACACAATGAAGAGATTTATCCAGACACTCAAAAATATTTGGTCGATTGAGGACCTGCGTAAGAGAATCCTTTATACATTGGGTTTGGTACTTGTTTATCGCATTGGTTCTTATGTCGTCCTGCCGGGTGTCGACCCCTCACAACTTGGAGCTCTTCAAAAACAAGGTTCCGAGGGCCTGTTGGGATTGTTAAATATGTTCTCGGGTGGAGCTTTCTCCAACGCTTCCATTTTCGCTTTAGGTATTATGCCTTACATTACGGCTTCTATCGTTATCCAGCTGTTTGTAATGGTGATCCCTGCCTTTCAGAAAATGCAGCGTGATGGTGAGAGTGGCCGTAGAAAGATGAATCAGATTACCCGTATCCTTACTGTGGCAATTACTGGTTTCCAAGCTCCTGCTTACATCACTAATATGATGTATCAGCTGCAGGGCTCTGCAACGGCGCTTCATCCTTTTGACGGTACTGGTCCTTCGACATTCTTCTGGATTTCAAGTATCGTCATCCTCATCTGCGGTACTCTGTTTGTGATGTGGATGGGTGAACGTATTACTGACAAGGGTGTTGGCAACGGTATTTCTCTCCTTATTATGGTTGGTATCATTGCTCGTCTTCCGTTCGCTTTGGCAGCCGAATTTATGGCTCGTCTGACCGAAAGCGGAGGTCTGGTTATGTTCCTGTTCGAGATTGTAGTACTGCTCGCTGTAATCTTGTTGGTTATTCTGTTAGTACAGGGTACTCGCCGTATTCCTGTCCAATATGCAAAGCGTATTGTCGGCAACAAACAATATGGCGGAGTGCGTCAGTATATACCAATTAAGGTTAACGCTGCAGGTGTTATGCCAATCATCTTTGCACAGGCTATTATGTTCATCCCCATAACTTTTATGGGTTTCAACAATGATACTCCGTCAAAGTTTGCTTTGGCTTTTGCAGACTACAATGGTTTCTGGTATAATTTGGTGTTTGCAATCCTTGTGATTCTTTTCACTTATTTCTATACCGCTATCGCTATCAACCCCAACCAGATGGCAGACGATATGAAGAAGAACGGCGGTTTTATCCCTGGTGTCAAACCTGGTAAAAAAACAGCTGAGTATTTGGAAGATATTCTTTCCAAAGTAACTCTTCCCGGTTCGTTTTTCCTTGCCATCGTTGCTATTCTACCCGCCATTATTCGTCTGTTTGGTGTCAATACCCAGTTCGCACAGTTCTATGGTGGTACTTCGCTTTTGATTATGGTTGGTGTCATTCTTGATACCCTCCAACAGATTGAGAGCCACCTCCTGATGCGCCATTACGATGGTTTGACCAAAACCGGACGCATAAAAGGACGTACATCAATGGCTATTCAAGCATAAGATTTCAAAAAGCAAGAATGATTGTACTCAAGACTATAGAAGAAATAGAACTGATTCGTAAGGCAGCCCTCCTCGTCGGCAAAACGCTGGCTGAGGTGGGCCGCCATATTAGAGCTGGTGTTACAACCCAGTTCTTGGATCAGATTGGAGAACAATTCATTCGCGACAATGGTGGTATTCCGTTGTGTAAAGGTTATGAAGGATTTCCTTCTGCCCTATGCATCTCTGTTAACGATGTTGTGGTTCACGGCATTCCGGGAAATGTTTTTCTGAAAGATGGAGACAATGTTTCACTTGATTGCGTTATAGAACTTGACGGATATGTTGGAGACTCGGCTTATACATTTGCAGTAGGTGAGATTTCACCTGAAATGCAAAGGCTTTTAAAGGTGACTAAAGAATGCTTATATCTTGGCATTGAAAAAGCAAAGCCCGGTAATCGCATAGGCGACATTGGACACGCTGTTCAATGCCACGCAGAGAAAAACGGATATGGTGTTGTCCGTGAACTGTGTGGTCACGGCGTCGGATTCAAAATGCACGAGTCGCCCAACGTTCCTAATTATGGCGTCAAGGGCACGGGTACTCTTATAAAGGAGGGAATGGTTATCGCCATTGAACCTATGATAACAATGGGATCGAAAAATGTAAAGTTCTCCCAGACTGATGGGTGGACTTGCCGTACTAAAGACGGTAAACCAGCAGCTCATTTTGAACACACCATTGCTGTCGGTGCTAATGGACCAGAGATTCTTTCATCTTTTGAATTTATTGAAAAATAAAAACACAGTATTTTGATATATGGCAAAACAAGCATCAATACAATTGGATGGAACCGTGGTTGAGTCACTCGGCAATGCAATGTTCCGCGTCGAACTGGAAAATGGTCACGTAATCATTGCACATATTTCTGGCAAGATGCGTATGCATTACATTAAAATCCTTCCAGGAGATAAGGTGCAGATTGAAATGTCGCCATACGATCTCACAAAGGGAAGAATAACCTATCGTCACAAATAAGCACCAGTTGCTCAAAAAAGAAGAAAACAGATAAATTATCAATACAATGAAAGTAAGAGTTTCTGTAAAGAAAAGATCTCCCGAATGCAAGGTCGTTCGTCGAAAAGGGATCGTTTATGTAATTAACAAGAAAAACCCAAAATTTAAACAAAGACAGGGCTAATTAACAAAAAAGTATTATCAATTTATGGCAAGAATTGCAGGTATTGACTTACCCAAAAACAAGAGAGGTGTTATAGGTCTGACCTATATCTATGGCATCGGAAGAAGCCTTGCCTCTGAGATCCTGGCCAAGGCTGGTATCGATGAGAACAAGAAAGTTCAGGATTGGACTGACGATGAGCAGAATGCACTGCGTACTATCATCAATGATGAGTATAAAGTAGAAGGTGCACTCCGTTCTGAAGTCCAGATGAACATCAAGCGCCTTATGGACATTGGTTGCTATCGTGGCATCCGTCACCGCTTGGGTCTTCCTCTGCGTGGTCAGAGCACCAAAAACAACGCCCGTACTCGTAAGGGTAAGAAGAAAACAATCGCTAACAAGAAGAAAGCTACCAAGTAAGAGTAGCATCCGGCTGATAAAATAGCCGTGTAAAATGTAAAATCAAGCAAGTAAGTAAAAATTATGGCAAAAACTTCTAAACCGACTAAAAAAAGAGTCGTAAAAGTTGAACCTCAAGGAAGAGCGTGCATCTTTGCATCCTTCAACAACGTTATTATTTCGTTGACCAATAATGCCGGACAAGTGATTTCTTGGTCGTCAGCAGGAAAAATGGGCTTCCGCGGATCGAAGAAAAACACTCCGTACGCCGCTCAGATGGCTGCGGAAGATTGCGGTAAAGTTGCTTATGATTTGGGCCTAAGAAAAGTAAAGGTCTTCGTCAAGGGACCTGGTTCAGGACGTGAATCTGCAATCCGTGCAATCAATGGCTGTGGTATCGAGGTTACAGAAATCGTTGACATTACACCGCTGCCTCACAATGGTTGCCGTCCCCCCAAGCGCCGTCGCGTGTAATTATTAATTTTAACGTTACGTTAACTTTAACATTAAAAAGTAGAATAAAATGGCAAGATATACAGGTCCTAAAACCAAAATTGCAAGAAAGTTCCACGAACCGATTTACGGTCCTGACAAGAACTACGAGAGAAAACCTTATGCACCTGGAATGCACGGCCAGAACAAGCGTCGTGGCAAAACCTCTGAATATGGTATCCAGTTGCAGGAAAAACAGAAAGCGAAATATACATACGGCATTCTTGAACGCCAGTTTGTGAAAATATACGATGAGGCTTCACGTCGTGGAGGCATCACTGGTGAGGTGCTTCTGCAACTCATTGAGGCCCGTCTCGACAACGTGGTCTACCGTTTGGGTATCGCCCGTACGCGTGCCCAGGCTCGCCAGCTTGTCTCTCATCGTCATATTGCCGTCAACGGCAATGTGGTCAGCATTCCTTCCTATTCTTTGAAAGAGGGTGACATCGTTTCGGTTCGCGAGCGTTCCAAATCACTCGAAATTATCACCGACTCGCTGGCATCACGCGCCAACAACTATTCTTGGTTGGAGTGGGACGGCGCAGCAATGACTGGTAAGTTCCTCAACTACCCCCAGCGTGCTGACATCCCCGAAAACATCAACGAGCAGTTGATCGTCGAACTCTACTCCAAGTAATAGTCTGTAAGGAGTAACTCAATTTTAATTTCATAGCAAATAAGAAAGGAAACAGTAAATGTCAATATTAGCTTTTCAGCAACCAGACAAGGTCGTTATGCTTGAGTCTGACGACTTCAGAGGGTCATTTGAGTTTCGCCCTCTCGAGCCTGGCTACGGTATCACTATCGGTAACGCACTGCGTCGTGTACTGCTCTCATCTCTCGAGGGCTTTGCAATCACGTCTGTGCGTATTGACGGTGTAGACCACGAGTTCTCCTCTTTGCCCGGCGTGGTTGAGGATATGACCGACATAATCCTCAACCTTAAACAAGTACGCTTCCGCCGTCAGGTGGAAGATACTGATGCAGAAAAAATCAGTTTCGAGGTAAAAGAACAGAACGTTTTCAAAGCAGGCGACCTCAACGAGTACCTGCAGGGCTTCCAAGTTCTCAATCCGGATGTGGAAATATGCCATATGGAACCAACTACAAGCCTCAAGATAGAGCTTACTATCGAAAAAGGCCGTGGTTATGTCCCGTCTGAAGAGAACAAAAAGTCTGGCGACCCCATCGGAGTCATTGCTATCGACTCGATTCACACTCCTATCAAGAATGTGAAGTATGAAGTCAGTGACTACCGTGTGGAGCAGAAAACGGACTATGAGAAGCTCACCTTCGATATCGAGACTGACGGCTCCATCCACCCCAAAGAGGCTCTTAAAGAGGCTGCTACCATCTTGATCCAGCACTTTATGCTCTTCAGCGATGAGCGCATCTCTATCGAACTCGAACCCAAGCAGGTTGTCGAGGAATTCGATGAGAATACACTCCACATCCGCCAGTTGCTCAAAACCAAGCTGATTGACCTCGACCTCTCGGTTCGCGCCCTCAACTGCCTCAAGGCTGCTGAAGTCGAAACGCTCGGCGATCTGGTTTCTTACAATAAAGCTGATTTGCTAAAATTCAGAAACTTCGGCAAGAAGTCGCTCATTGAGCTCGAAAACCTTGTTGCCTCCAAGAATCTGGATTTTGGTATGAACATTTCAAAGTATAAATTAGATAAAGAATAATAACTATGAGACACGGTTGCAAAGTAAATCATTTGTCAAGAACTCACTCGCACAGAGTTGCGATGATGTCCAATATGGCCACGTCTTTAATTATGCATAAGAGAGTGGAAACCACTTTGGCTAAAGCCAAAGCGTTAAGAGTATATGTTGAACCGCTGATTAACCGCTCGAAAGAGGATTCGACACACAATCGCCGTATCGTTTTCAGCTACCTGCACAGCAAGGAAGCCGTCAACGAACTGTTCCGCGAGGTGTCGCAGAAGATCGCTAACCGCCCCGGTGGTTACACCCGCATCCTCAAGACTGGCATCCGTAAGGGTGACAACTCAGAGATGGCCATCATCGAGCTCGTTGACTACAACGAGAATATGTTGAAAGAGCCTAAGGCTAAGAAAGCCAAGAGCACTCGCCGTGGTCGCGGTGGTAAGAAGGCAGAAGGCGCTGAAGCTCCTGTAGCAGAGGCTCCCGTAGCCGAAGCTCCTGTCGCTGAGGCTCCTGCCGTCGAAGAACCCAAGGCAGAGTAATTTCGACAAATAACAGGATAGAGTGTGGGCAATATATTGCCCACACTTTTTTTATTGCCCCAAACGCGGCGTCGGGGGCGCGCTGTGAAGCCAAAACAAATAGCAACGGGCAAAACAGATTTGAACGTTTTTGAATGGATTCCTTAAGATTTTGAGCTAAGCGACCCCTATAAGTGAACCACGGATAGACCGGATTCAACGGATAACCAATTTGACAATGCGACACACCCTGGATTGACGATGTTTGATGGTGCGACATATCGCACTATCAAACCTTCGTAGGCTGAGGTGTGTCGCACTATGAAACCAAAACATATAATCAGCTTTCGGCGACGGTGCCCTATTCGAATTGGCACCCGTTTGGGGTCTAAAAAACAAGCATTCATTACCAGTAAGTTACAAGACCTCCTTCGGTCGTTGTCCGATTGTTGTCCAGTTGTTGTCCAGTTGTTGTCCAGTCATTGACTGGACAACAACTGGACAACGAGCGGACAACGACTGGACAACGAGCGAAGGAGGGGCGGGGTAGAGCCGGCGTAATTCCTGACAAGTGAGGCTGTTGGGCTGTTCCACCTTCCAACACTAATTTTATTTCTTATTTGCTCTTCGGCGTTGTACTTGGTAGATGAGTCTACAAAGATATTTTTTTGTGCATCTGATACAATAAAACGCTTGGATGTGACGTTAAACTATGTTTTATAATATAAATCTACAACTATGTCACAAATTATAGGTATCAGGGGCCGCCAGATTCTCGACTCGCGCGGCAATCCCACAGTGGAAGTCGAGGTGTTTACCGAACAGGGCGCTATGGGTCGTGCTGCAGTTCCGTCGGGTGCATCGACGGGCGTGCACGAGGCTTGCGAGCTTCGCGACGGCGACAAAACGCAGTATCTTGGCAAGGGTGTGCTTCAGGCCGTGCAGAATGTCAACAACGTGCTCAATGAGGAGCTGCGCGGTATGTATGTGTCCGAACAGCGTGCCATCGACCAGAAGATGATTGAACTCGACGGTACCGACAATAAGTCGCGCCTCGGAGCAAACGCCATTCTCGGTGTCAGCCTTGCTTGCGCCAAGGCCGCCGCTATGGAGACCAACCAGGAGCTGTTCCACTACATTGGCGGCTGCAACGCCTACACGCTGCCTGTGCCGATGATGAACATCCTCAACGGTGGCTCGCACGCCGACAACAGCATCGACTTCCAGGAGTTTATGATTATGCCTGTGGGCGCTCCGTCGTTCACCGAGGCCCTGCGTATGGGTGCCGAGGTGTTCCACAACCTTCGTTCGGTACTTAAGAACAAGGGCCTGTCGACCAATGTTGGCGACGAGGGCGGTTTTGCACCCAATCTGGGCTCGAACGAGGAGGCGCTGATGTGCATTCTGCAAGCCATCGAAAAGGCCGGCTACCGTCCGGGTGAGGACGTCTATATCGCCCTCGATGCCGCAGCTTCAGAGTTCTATCTGGCCGACGAGAATATGTACCACCTGAAATGGAGCACTGGCGACAAGCTGACTCCTGAGCAGATGAGCGATTTTTGGAAGAACTGGGTTTCGAAATATCCCATCATCAGTATTGAGGATGGTATGGCCGAGGACGACTGGGATGGCTGGCGCCTGCACACCGATGCCATTGGCGACCGCTGTCAGCTGGTGGGCGACGACCTGTTTGTCACCAACGTACAGCGTCTGCAGATGGGTCTCGACAAGAACGTGGCCAACTCAATCCTTATCAAACTGAACCAGATAGGCACTCTGTCGGAGACTATCGATGCCGTCAACCTGGCTACTCGCAACAAGTATACCTCTATCATCTCGCACCGCTCGGGCGAGACCGAGGACACGACCATTGCCGACCTCGTGGTGGCTCTGAACACGGGCCTTATAAAGACCGGCTCGGCAAGCCGTACCGACCGCATCTGCAAGTACAACCAGCTGATGCGCATTGAGGAAAGCCTTGGCGACGAGGCCTACTACCTTGGCAAAGACTTTAAGTTTATCAAAAAATAAGTGGAGTGAATAGAAGTTAAAGGGATTTATGGGGAAGTTAAAGGGACAAATGTTATGTATTGTCATTTAACTTCCCTCTAATTTCCCTCTAATTTCCTTTTAAACTTTAATCTGAATAATGTCAGAACTCGAATATCAGGAAGGCCGTACCGAACTGGACGCGCTTGGGCAAGTGGCTCTCATAAACCGTCTGACCGATGACTTCGCACCGGTCAACGAGTCCACCGTCAAAGGTGTGGGCGACGACTGCGCCGTTGTGGGGCAAGGCAAGACAAAGACACTTGTCACGACAAATACCCTTGCCGAAGGCATCCACTTCGATATGATGTATACGCCGCTCAAGCATTTGGGCTATAAGGCAGTGGCTGTCAGCCTCAGCAATATTGCCGCAATGAACGGTACGCCACGCCAGATTACAGTAAGTGTCGCTGTCTCCAACCGCTATTCCGTCGAGGCCCTTGAGGAGCTGTATGCCGGTATACGCCTTTGCTGCCAACGCTATGATGTTGACCTTGTCGGCGGCGATATGAACAGTAGTCGCTCGGGTATGGTGCTTACCGTCACTGCAATAGGCGAGGTTGACGAGGAAAAGATAGCCTATCGCTCGGGGGCGAAACTGCACGACCTTATTTGTGTCAGCGGCGACTTGGGCAGTGCCTATTCCGGCCTCCTCATCCTTGAGCGCGAAAAGGTTACATATCAAGCCAACCCCAATTTCCAGCCCGACCTTGATTCATACGACTATGTCCTTGAGCGTTTCCTTAAACCGGAACCACGTATGGACGTCGTACATAAACTGGCCAAGAGTGGTGTGGTGCCTACCTCGATGATAGATGTAAGCAAGGGGCTTGCGTCTGAGCTGCTGCATATATGCAAAGCCTCCGACTGCGGCTGCGAGGTCTATGAGGAACGCCTGCCGATTGATTATCAGACCACACGCGTATGCAGTGAGATGAGCCAGAATATGCTACCGGTGTCCAACGCCCTCAACGGCGGCGGCGACTACGAGTTGCTGTTCACCGTCAACCAAAAGGACTACGACAAAGTGAAGGATATGGAGGGCATACATATTATCGGTCACATCACAGAACAGGGCTCGCCCGTTGTTATGGTGACACCACAGAATAGTACTATTACCCTTACGGCTCAGGGCTTTAGAGATTAGTAGGAAAAGAATATGGAAGATAGTTTCAAACACAAGGGGTGGCGAATGGAGATGGTGAAAAAGCTGGGCGAAAAGGGCATTAGCGACCAGCGTGTCTTGACGGCAATGTCCTCTGTGCCGCGCCATCTGTTTCTTGAAACAATGCTCGACTATATGGCATACGAGGATCGCGCCCTGCCTATTAAATGCGGACAGACCATCTCACAACCCTCCACGGTGGCTTTTCAAAGCGAATTGCTCGACGCCTCGCCCGAGATGAAAGTGCTCGAGGTGGGCACTGGCAGCGGCTATCAGACTGCCGTTCTATGTGCTATGGGGCTGAAAGTTTACACCATCGAGAGGCAGAAAGAGCTCTACGACATCACAAAGCCGCGCCTCGAAAAGCTGCACTACCGGCCCAAATGCTTTCTTGGCGACGGCTATAAAGGATTGCCCGAGTATGGTCCTTTCGACCGAATTCTCGTCACTTGCGGGGCACCCGAAGTCCCCGAGGAACTCTTGTCCCAGCTCAAAGTAGGTGGCGTGATGGTCGTGCCGGTAGGCAACGAACAGCAGGAAATGCTCCGAATTGTCAAAATGGGAGAAAAGCCCAGCGATATACTGCAGCAACGCTACGGCAACTGCAATTTTGTGCCAATGCTTGGCAAACTTGACTATGGTAAACTATAGTCTTACAGTATTCTGAACAGAATGTGTTGCTTGGACAGCCTCTTAGAGGTGAACAGCAGCCCGATATCATACAAATCGACCGACAAGGTCACATCCAGCTCTTTGAAAAGTTTCTCCCACGCCTCCTCGCTGTCTTTGTTGCGGTGAGGGTTCCGCACAAGGCCTATCAAGCTGCCGTCAGGGTCTTTAAGTGTTTTGTCGGCTCCCGGCAGGGTAGGGCAGGGGTCTGCTGCAGTGGCGTGGTAATAGTCGGCCAGTTTATAGCACAGCTGTCCGAACCTGTCATTGCTGGCAATATGCAACTGCTCAAGCGTGGCTTTGTCCAGACGCGGCGCAATGACATTGTTGTACAGGTCGTACATAAACGGCGACTGTATATCATACTGAGTCTTAGCGCATACTATATATTCTATACGGTTCATATAGACCACTTTTCAATATGCAAAAATAACAAAAATGCTCAACATACACGACAATGAATAGACAACGCAACATATTTTTCATCATACCCTTGCTGGCAGTGATGTTTGTCTCTTGCAGCGGCAGTGGAAGCTACACGCCTAAGCCTAAGGGCTATATGCGTATCGATTTGCCAGAGCATAGTTATTGGCTTGTCGACACTCTGCCACTTTCCGACACGCTGCTATGGGAAGGCGACACTATGATTGCAGTCTCGCACGACAAGCACTTTCACACATTCCCAATCGTTTTCGAGGCCAACAAATGCGTCGAAGTTGGCGAGAAAGATGCACCGGCCGGCGTGACGTGGATAGATATAACCTACCCACAATTGAATGGCATTATATTCCTTACGTACAAGCATCTGCGCAACCCCTCCGACCTTGCCGGCGAGGTCGACACCTCCTATCGGCTTCTGTCACAGCATTTCGGTTTTTCATCCGGAGTCGACGAACGACAGTTTGTCAATGTAGACGAACACGTATATGCTACCACCTACAGAATCAGTGGCCAGAATGTAGCCTCGACATTCCAGTTCTGGGCCACCGACAGCGTCAGCAACTTCTTGCGCGGCTCGCTTTATATTGATTGTGTACCCAATAACGACTCTTTAGCCCCTGTGCTCGAATACTTGCAGCAAGACGTGGTGCATCTGATAGAAACCCTTAAATGGAGGAAACGATGAGAAGCATTAAACATTTGTTGCTCATTGCTATGCTGTGCGTTGCAGCGTCGTTGCAGGCCCAGCCATCCTCGCTTAAGCCATTTGAGGGGCGCTGGTGGCTCGGCGTGCTTGAGGAAGCCAGCCTGCCAATCAATATCACATTCGGCATTGACAAAGGCGAGCTTAAGCCGTTTCTATACAGCCCTATGCAGAGTTCCGACGCCATTATGCCCACGAAGTGGAGCTTCAGTGGCGACACGCTGAGCATCAGCCATAAGCCCTCAGGTATGCGTTTGACGCTGGTGTGGAACCCAGCCGATAGCACTTTCTCAGGCGCTTTCAGACAGGGAATGCTGCGTGCACAGATGCATTTTGTCCCGACCGACACGCTCTTCAGCATAGTTCGTCCGCAAACACCGCAGCCACCGTTCCCCTATTCGCAGCAAGAGGTTGTTATTGAACGGAAAAAGGCCAATGTCCGCCTTGCAGGAACGCTGACCATACCCGAAGGTGAAGGCCCTTTCCCCGCTGTCATCCTTGTCAGCGGCAGCGGTCAGCAGAACCGCGATGAGGAACTGCTCGGACACAAGCCCTTCCTTGTCCTTGCCGATTATCTTACAAGGCAAGGCATAGCTGTGCTGCGCTATGACGATCGTGGCGTAGGTGGCTCGACGGGCGACGTCGAGAACGCCACAACACTCGATTTTGCCGACGATGCCGAAGCCGTGTTCAACTATCTGCGCAAGCAAAAGCATATCGACTCCAAGCACGTGGGCATCATTGGCCACAGCGAGGGCGGCCTCATAGCTCCTATTGTCGCCTCACGAAACCGTAAGGTGGCCTTTGTCGTGCTGCTTGCCGGTCCCGGTACGACAGGAGCCGACATCCTCCTTCAGCAGAACGAACGCCTGTTCCAGCTCGACAGTGTGCCGCAGCCGCTCATCGAACGCCGTCTCGACCTCCTGCGCTCGCTCTATGCCGTAATGGACACGTTGCCGGTCGACAACTATCAACATTTCACCATAGCACTGTGCGACAAGTATTCCGAAGGCCTCACCGCCGACCAACGCAAAAGCATAGGCCTGCGTCGCGGCGACGCCATAGGTCTCGCTACACAGATGGCCCTGCCGTGGATGCGTACATTTATTAAGCTCGACAACTCGACTTATCTCAGTCAACTTCGATGCCCCATCTTGGCCATCAATGGCGACAAGGATTGCCAGGTGCTGCCGGTCAACCTCCAGGCCATATCCGCCGCCACCAGCGGCCGTGCCGACCTGCGCCTTATGCCGGGCCTTAACCATCTGATGCAGCACTGTGTGACGGGCGCCTCGGGCGAGTATATGCTTATCGACGAAACTATGGCTCCCGAGGTGTTGCAGATTGTGGCCGAATGGGTAATACAAACCTGCAAAACAGAGAGAAACAAAAAATAATCTCATATTTTAAAAAAACTTTGTAATTTTGCATCGTGAAACTTTTAAAACATAACACAATGAAAAAACTTCTTCTATGTTTTGTGGCCATTGCTACAATGGCTGCTGTTTCTTGTAAGAAAGAAACCAATCCCGCTGAGGATTTTGTAGGCAATTACACGGTTAAAACCTCTGCTCACCTGACAATTCCTGTCATTGGCAATATGGACCAGGATCTTGACGATATGGACTGCACCATAGCTCTCAAGGGCGAGGAAGGCGATGTCACCATCACTATGGCTGGCGAAACCACCACGGGCCACGTCACCGAAGCTGGTATGACCGTACAGCCTCTTGTCACAACCCAGGAGATTATGGGTCAACCTGTCGACATCACCGTCAACTTCCCCACAATCCCCAAACCTGTCAACGGCACAACCTCGTGGCAATCAACCCTCACGGCTTCTGTTAGCGGCATTGCCATCAACGGTACCGCTGATATGACTGCAACAAAAAAATAAACTATGTATATCGTCACCGGTGCCACAGGCTTCATTGGCTCCAACCTGTTGGCCGAAATGCAGCAAAGGGGCTATAGCGACATCGTGTGCTGCGACACACTCGGCAGCGGCGACAAATGGAAAAACATAGCAAAACGCGGAGCCTTGCAGCTGATATTTCCAAATCAGCTGCAAGGCTTTATTGCTGAGCATCAGTCTGAAATCAAGGCAGTGCTCCACCTCGGTGCCATATCTTCCACCACCGAGACTAATGTCGACAGCATCGTGGAGAATAATTTCCAGCTTACCTTGCAGCTCTACACCTTCTGCCGCGCCGCAGGCATACCGCTCATATATGCTTCGTCGGCAGCCACCTATGGTGCCGGCGAACGCGGATTCATTGATCGCGACGACCCGGCCTTCCTCGCTTCGCTGCGGCCGCTTAACCCCTATGGCTGGAGCAAAAACGCTGTCGACAAATACATCTCCACTCATATCTCGACACTCCGTACCTCCAAGTCTTCGCAAGTCGTAGGCCTCAAGTTCTTCAACGTCTATGGCCCCAACGAGTATCATAAAGGAATGCAGATGAGTGTGGTGCGCCACTTCTTCGAGCAATACCGTACCACTGGCAAGGTGCGTCTCTTCAAGTCCTACCGCGACGACTGCGCCGATGGCGAGCAGCGGCGCGACTTTGTGTGGGTGGGCGACTGCGTAGGCGTTATGCTCTGGATGCTCGACCATCCTCAGGTAAGCGGTCTCTTCAATGTCGGCACAGGCTCTGCCACATCGTATAACGTCGTGGCGCAGAGCATCGCCCGCTGTATGGGCATCGAACCCGTCATTGAATATATTGATATGCCCGACTCGGTGCGCAACCAGTACCAGTATTTCACCGAGGCCGACCTGACCAAACTGCGCAGCGTGGGCTACAACGCTCCCTTCGCGTCGGTTCCCGACGGCGTAGAGCAGTATGTCAACGGCTTCCTTGCCACAGACGACATCTACCGGTAAAATTCAGAACACAATATGGCCGTAGCCACGGCAGCATTCAGCGACTCGCAGGTGCCGCCTATGTTAGGTATTGTCAAACGGTGCTGCACGCTTGCCGCCACCTTTCCCGAAATGCCTTTGCCTTCATTGCCAATTACCAGCACCGCTGGTCTCTGCAGCGCTGCGGTCTGATATGGCACGCCGTCGAGCAGAGCTCCGTATGTGGTATAGCCCTCTTTGGCGGCATTGCCAAGCCATTCGGCAAGGTCGCAGTATATGACTTCCGTCCTGAAAATAGCCCCCATCGTGGCTTGCACCACTTTAGGATTGTAGCAGTTCACCGTGTCGCGGCTGCACACAATTCGCCTTATGCCGTACCAGTCAGCCGTGCGCATAATGGTACCCATATTGCCTGGGTCCTGTAGCTCGTCCAAAGCCAGAACCAGCCCATCACTTTCCCCCTCTAAGTTAGAGGGGGTGCCCTTTAGGGCGGTGGCGTTCTCCGTTAAAACGCTCTCCGCGAGCACGCGGCGCTCCACCACCATCCATACTTTGTTGGGCGTGCGCTGGTTGCTGAGGCGTTCCAGCTGTTCCGCATTGACTTCATACACTTCGCTGCATTGTCCCATTTTATTGCTGTGGGCAGTCAAAAAGTCCGCCGTGCCGCATACGGTGCGGATAGCGAAGCCCGATTGCAGCGCTTCGCTGCACATTTTCACTCCTTCCACGACGAAGACACCCTCCTCGTCGCAGCGTTTCTGCTGCCGGTAGGCCGCCAGACACTTCAATTGGTTCTTGGATAGATTGTTCATACCCCATTTAACGGAGTGCCCCTGCTTTTATTGTATTGCACTCCATAGTTGAATCAAAGACCACGGATTGACCGGATTTGACGGATAGCCAATTTGACAATGCGACACACCCCGGATTGTCGGTGTTTGATGGTGCGACACACCCCGGCCTTCGTTTTCATTCACCGCTTCGCTATCGGAACGGCCACTGGCAGTTCCTTCTCCCCTCTCCGAGAGGGGATGGCGCAGCAGCGGCTTCTTGACAATATAATCGATAATGCGTTAACAATATGTGTGATGCGGCAGCCCATCCCCTCTCGGAGAGGGGTGCCGCAAAGCGGCAGGGTGAACAAAAAAAACGCTGGAAAGGCCATAAGGAGCATAGCCACATCCATACCTGGCATTAGTTTGCGCCGTCAAACTGATAGTTATTCCCAGTAAGATAAGAAACAGAAACTTTTTCATAGTTTTACAATTTTCTTCACCAAACATTTGTCATTACTGTCTATGAGAATAAAGTAAATGCCTTTTTGCAGGTCGTGAACGTCTATGTATTCAGTATCATTCTCAAAAGTATATTTCTTTAATTCTTTTCCAAATATGTCCAAAAGCAAGACATCGTGTCGCCCTGTTGGTATGTTCGATATTACAAGTATGTCACGAACAGGGTTTGGGGCTAATTTAATGCTATCATCATAAACTACATCGACATAAGGATAAGTCTCCATATAACTACAAATAATTTGAGTAGTATATTCGAAGTGATAAAGAACCCATTCTCTGTGATATTCGAAAACAGTGTCCTTCCAATAGCAATTAATATTCGGCATCGTCATCCAACAAGAGTCAGCCTCTGTAATTCCAAAGCTTAAATCTTCTTCACAATATTTGTCGGGATATAACGCATACAAAAAATATGGTAATCCCATATCCGGTCCGACACCTTCGATGAAAGTCAAAGTGTCATAAATAACAGGCGGCCAAGTACTCCAATGTTTTCCTTTGCCTATAAAGTCTGTACGCAGGTGTTTCCGTCCATCCTTATAATAAATGCTGTCTATTGTTATGACTGGATTCAGTTGGTTTGGGTGAACGTTTAATTCCGCCCAGTCATCTGTGTTTAGAGTATCTCCAACATCCAGTGACAAATCCATTATTAGGAATTCCCTGGTAACACTATTGTCATCGTATTTTATTCGCCCAAACAATTTGTCGTGAGTATCACTTTCACGGAGATACAATGTTCGAATTCTGTAAATATCCGCACTGTTTTGTATTATATAATTCGACAAAACGGTGTTCATAAAATAATATTTGCCATCTTCAATGGTAATGGTGTCGTCTGAATAGACGAAGAAATGCATTGGCTCAACACCAAAAGGGATTCCAATCAGTATTCCTTCCCACGTCGTTATGCTGTCGCCGAAAATGGAACGGTATACAACGGTGTCCTGCGCACTGGCGCACATACCCGTCGCCAAAAGTGCTAAAATCATTAATGCTTTTTTCATAATGTATTATTTTAAGGGTTTGACATTTATTAGGGCGGCGGAGAGGCCGTCGACGGTGGTGCGCAGATGGCTCCTGCCGTTGAGGTCGAGCAGCTCGACGTCGCCTATGCGGAACGACGAGGCCACCGTCACGTTGCCGCTACCAGACAGTTCCATCAAAAGTCGCACACGAACAACAATAGCACTGTCTTTTTCAAAGTTTCACAATCTTTTTAATGGTTTTGTTCTTATTGTCCTCAATGCATATCAGGTAAACGCCTCTCCCGAAGTTGCTTATGTCAATGGTGTTGCTGTCGTATGGCAGGGAACCTTCGGACATCACCTTGCCGTCAAGAGTAACAATCTTGTATCTGCTCTGCGGTGATAACGAACCGCTGATTGTTGTTTTGTCCTGTGACGGGTTTGGATAGACTTCTATTTGTCGTTTCCCGTTGTTTTGGAGGGAAACAATTTCCGAATAGCTACACACAACATATCCCTCGCTCCAATCCATATTTATAGAATAATAATTTGTGTAATGAAAATCCAATACTGAGTCTTTGAAATGACACCAGATAGATGGGCAACAAGCCCATAAAATTCCTTCTGATGTATAGAGGGGGTCTGTTGCGTGGACGGGATATCCAATGCCCATAGATGGCCCGACACCCTCGATAAAATATAAGGTGTCGTAAATTGGATGACTGGAATAGGGGTATTGTGCAATACAGTTTGTCCGCATCATTTTCCTTCCATCCAAATAAAAAATACTGTCAATCATTATCTGTGGTGCAGGTCTTGTACCAAGAGCGGCACAGTTGGCCCAGGTTCCCGTATTCAGGGTATCCCCCACTTTCAGCGAAAGGTCCATTACAAGTATCTCAGATGTGGTATCGCCATAACAACCATATCTGAGATAGATTTTGTCTTTTGATTCGCTTTCACGAATGTAGTACCTACCGCAAACACTATATCCTGGCTGCCAATGTATTTCCTGGTAATCACGCTGAACTAAATATTTCTGACCATCAATAACTGCCGTGTCATCGGCTTTGGAGGTCATAAGGATGATGTCCACACCACCTGCATCAACATTAATTCCCTCCCACATAGTTGTGCTGTCACCGAAGATGGAATGATAGGTGACGGTGTCCTGCGCACTGGCGCACATACCCGTCGCCAAAAGTGCTAAAATCATTAATGCTTTTTTCATAATGTATTATTTTAAGGGTTTGACATTTATT
>CADALO010000010.1:0-100909 GCA_902788805.1 uncultured Bacteroidota bacterium
TGTTCACCTCTTCCCATTCCGAACAGAGAAGTTAAGCCTCACATCGCCGATGATACTGCACTTGTTTGTGGAAAAGTAGGTCGCCGCCAATCTTCTTAAGAGGAGTTCCATTTTGGGACTCCTTTTTTTTTGTTTGTCTTTTTATGTCGGGTTGTTTGTCGTTATAACGATATAATGGAACAACGTTATAACGTAATAGCTTTATTATTTGTTAACGCTTTTTTGTCGCATAAATGTGAAATATCGAATGTTTCGGTGGTTTAATCCAAGTTTTTTATGTATTTTTGCATTTTGATTTTTAATATAAAAAGTAATATAACTCTCAATATATCATACTGATATGGCAATGATAAAGACTCCGGTTAAGGGTATGCCCGAACAGCTGCCTGCCGATATGGAAATACGCGAATATGCGCTGGGACTGATAAAGGATACATACGGTCGCTTTGGTTTCAATCTTATAGAAACTCCAGTTATCGAACATATAGAGAACCTCACCAACAAACAGGGTGGCGAGAACGAATCTTTGATTTTTAAAATCCTTAAGCGTGGCGAAAAATTAAAGGAGTCGGAGAGCAACGATGAACTTTGTGACAGTGGCTTGCGCTATGACTTGACGGTGCCGCTGAGCCGTTTCTTTGTCAATAATATGAACATACTTCCTTATCCTTTCAAGGCAATGCAATTGGGTAGTTCGTTCCGCGCCGACAAACCTCAGAAAGGTCGTTTCCGCCAGTTTACTCAATGTGACATTGACATTATTGGTGACGGCTCGAATCTTGCAGAAATCGAGCTGATCTCTGCTACTGCCGAGATGCTTCATCGTCTGGGTATGGGCAATTTTAAGATCCGTGTCAATGACCGCCGCATACTGAAGGCAATGTCGGCTGCCTGTGGATTCCCTGCTGAGAAATTCGATGAGATTTGCATTGTGCTCGACAAATTGGACAAGATTGGCGTTGACGGTATTGCAGAGCTACTGCGCAAAATGGAATTGGGCGAGGATGGTATCGGTCGCTATTGTGCTATGTTGGCTGACGGCACCGACTATAAAATGTGCAAAGGGTTTACAGCTAAACATATAGGCGAGAGCCTAGATGCTGCAATTGCCGACAATATGGACACCATCATAAGCTGTGTGCGTGCCATTGTAGAAGGCAGAGGCGAAATCGTTTTCGACCCGTCGCTTGTGCGCGGAATGGGCTATTATACAGGCCCTATCTTTGAAATTGAACTTGTTGACAAGAAGAACTATTCTTTCTCGATTGCAGGTGGTGGACGCTATGATGAAATGATTGGCAAATTTAGCGACGGAAAGATTCAAGCGCCGGCCTGTGGCTTCTCTATTGGATTCGAACGTATTGTGACTATCTTGAAAGATAAAGGTCTCAAGGTAGAGCGAAAAGGCGAGTCGGTGGCATACCTGCTGCGTCCTGGTCTCGAAGCCGACCGTATACGCGAAGTCATTGTTGAGGTCAACAAACTCCGTGACGAAGGCAATCGCGTGCTTATCAGCCCCAAGGCCAAGAATATCAAGGCCCAGATTGAAAAACTTGAGGAATACGGCTATACCCGTATTGTAAAAGTGGAAGAATAATCTCCGTAGGGGCGTACCCCGGTGTACGCCCTTATGAAAGTATCAAGTCCTCAAGTACGACTTTTGGTACATAATGAATGCCATTCTTGCGATAGTAGGAATGGCTTTCGTTTTCTTTAATGGGTACGAGCTCAAATTTCTCAGCACCTTTGCCTACACAAAGTATCGCTACGGGTTCGTATGGGAGGGCAAAGGACTCTTTTAGTTTCGACTTGTTGAATGCGCCGATAATCAGACTGCTGAGTCCCATCTCGGTGGCCTTGAGCATCATCGTTTGGAGCGACATACCTAGGTCTATATCTACCAGCTTGTTCTCTTCCATCGTTGAGCACACGATGATAAAGGCCTCGGGTTCAGTGCCTGGGAATGGCAGATGCAATTCGGGTAGGGCCGCACCCATCTTGATGTTATCCAATACTTTTGTTGCTTCTTCGCCCTGCGTAACCAAACGAAAACGAAGCACTTGACGGTTGCATCCGGAACCGATCTTGGTGTTGACGGCGACAATCTGTTGCAGTTCGTTACGACTGACAACGTATGATTTGTTGTATCCACGTGTTGAACGATTTTTCAGTAACAATTCGTCAAGGGTGTGTCCCACACGTTTTGTAACAGTCTTTTTGCCGAAAACGGCATCGTATCTTTTTTCAAGGTAGTTGTCAGCCATATATTGTATAAAGTTTAAAGTTCTGAAGGTTGGGGCTATTGTTTTTTTGTGCATTTGTACATTCGGCAAACACCAAAGAATATTTTGCGTTGGCGCACTTTACAGCCGGTTTTTTCAAGCATCTTGCGCATTTGTTTCCCTTTCGGGAACCGTTCAATCGATTCGGGAAGATAGGTGTATGCCTCGCGGTTTTTGGCTATCTTCTCGCCGAGCAAGGGTATTATGCAGCGTGTATAGAGATTATAGAATGGTCGTAACATAGGATTGTCAGGCGTAGAGAGTTCCAGTATCGCCATACGACCTCCAGGTTTCAGCACCCTGACCATCTCTGTAAGACCTTTTTCTAAGTGGACAAAGTTGCGTATTCCAAAAGCGCATCCAACGCAGTCGAAACTGCCGTTATCGAAAGGCAACGACTCGGCGTCGGCGATGATGCACTCTGTTTCGAGAGCCATCTTGTTGCTGGCTATTTCAAGCATTTTTTTCGACAAATCAACGCAAACTATAGGCTCATCGGCACCAGACCTATACATCTCGAAAGCCAAATCACCTGTCCCGGCAGCGACATCGAGGCATTTGGGGCGCCATTGTCCGCGAGTGAGCCATTTTGCTCCACGTCGACGCCATAAGCGGTCCATCCCAAATGTCATCAGATGGTTCAGGCTGTCATAATTGTCCGCTATTTTGTCAAAATCGTATGCCATTATTGCAACCAACCTCCATAAAATAAAGCCTGAAGAAATGTGCTAAACACAAGAAGGGGCAACATCGGGTCCAGGTCTTTACCGTGTCGTTTCCATACTCCCACAAGGTGAAAAATAAAAAGCGGTATCGGCAAGCCCCAAAGCAAAACGCCCAATGGGGTAACATAGAAACAACTTGCGCCAATAACTACCAAAAAGGTTTGGTACCACTTGGCACGCCGTTCTCCAATCCTTAACGGAATAGTTCTGCGGATACCTTCATCGCTGGCCATATCGCGGATATTGTTCACATTCAGCACCGCAACACTCAATAGGCCGATGCCTATGGCCGGCATTATGACATAGAGTTTCCAGTCAAGAGTATGTGCAACGACAGAGTAACTGCCCAAAACACTTACAAGCCCAAAGAAGATAAAGACGAAGATGTCGCCGAGGCCTTTATAGCCGTAGGGACTTTTACCCAGTGTATAGTGTGTAGCTGCCCATATTGCAGCGGCACCAAGAATCAATACCCACCAAGGGCTGCCTGAAACCAGCACCATAGTTAGGCCGCTTATGCAGCAGGCCACCACGGTTCCATTTATTGCGCGCCACATCTGCTTGACGGTGAGACCGCCTTCTGACATACTGTAGTTAGGTCCTTCTCTGTCCTCGCCGTCAACACCGCTGAGATGGTCGCCCATCTCGTTGCTAAGGTTGGAAAGCACCTGCAGCAGACAGGCAGTCAGCATCACAAGGGTAAACACCAAGTCGCTGCCTCCTGGCTTATTAATAGCAAGCAAGCCTCCGCACACCACGCCTGCCAATGACAGGGGCAATGTGCGGAGGCGCATTGACTTTATCAAATTACGAATTACGATTTTTGAATTTTGAGGCATAACGTGTTAGCCTTTCAAAATTCAGTTCTTAACATCCAACTTTATGCACAACTCTTCAAGCTGGGCGTTTGCGATAGGTGATGGGCTTCCGCTCATAACGTCGCGGCCGCTATTGTTCTTCGGGAAGGCGATGAAGTCGCGAATGCTGTCGGCACCTCCGAAGAGCGAGCAAAGACGGTCGAAACCGAAGGCCAAGCCTGCGTGAGGAGGTGCACCATAGGTGAAGGCGTCCATCAGGAAGCCGAACTGAGCCTGAGCCTGCTCATCGGTGAAGCCAAGCGTATGGAACATCTTGTTTTGCAGCGTGCGGTCGTGGATACGGATACTGCCACCGCCGACCTCGACACCGTTCATCACTATGTCGTAAGCGTTGGCGCGGATGTCGCCCCAGCGCTTCGGATCGTCGAGTAGAGCTTCGTCCTCGGGTTTGGGAGCCGTGAAGGGGTGATGCATAGCGTAGTAGCGCTGCGTTTCCTCGTCCCACTCCAGCAGCGGAAAATCAATGACCCACAACGGAGCAAAAACCTCAGGATTGCGCAGGCCAAGCTGGTTGCCCATCTCGAGACGCAAGGCGCAGAGCTGAACGCGTGTCTTCATAGCTGGACCGCAGAGTATCAGCATCAGGTCGCCGGGCTTTGCACCAAACTTCTCGGCAATGGCCTTTTGGTCGTCCTGCGTGTAGAACTTGTCGACCGAGCTCTTGAACGAGCCATCGGCGTTGTATTTGATATATACCATTCCGCCGGCGCCAACTTGCGGACGTTTGACGAAGTCGGTCAGTGCATCAAGCTGCTTGCGTGTGTATTCTGCACAACCCTCTGCGCAGATACCGACCACCAGTTCGGCATTGTCGAACAGCCCGAAGCCCTTGCCTTTAGCCACGTCATTCAACTCAACAAACTTCATACCGAAGCGGATATCCGGCTTGTCGCTACCATACAGACGCATTGCATCGTGCCACGTCATACGCGGGAACTGGTCGAATTCCAAGCCCTTCACCTCCTTGAAAAGATGTTTGGCCAGACCTTCAAAAGTCTGAAGAACATCCTCCTGTTCTACAAACGACATTTCGCAGTCGATCTGCGTGAATTCCGGCTGACGGTCGGCGCGCAGGTCCTCGTCGCGGAAGCAACGAACAATCTGGAAATAGCGGTCCATACCTGCCACCATCAGCAGCTGTTTGTACTGCTGCGGGCTCTGCGGCAAAGCATAGAACTCGCCGGGATTCATACGCGAAGGCACTACGAAGTCGCGTGCACCTTCGGGTGTCGACTTGATAAGGAACGGAGTCTCTATTTCAAGGAAGTTGAGGTTATTCAAGTAGTTGCGCACCAAGATCGACATACGGTGACGCAGCTCGAGGTTGCGGCGCACAGGATTGCGGCGCAAGTCCAGATAGCGGTATTTCATACGAAGGTCGTCGCCGCCATCGCTCTGGTCCTCGATGGTAAAAGGAGGAGTCTTTGCCGCGTTGAGCACATTCAGCTCCTTGACATCGATCTCAATCTCGCCAGTCGGAATCTTGGTGTTCTTCGATGCACGCTCAATGACAATGCCCTTTACTTGAAGCACATATTCGCGTCCCAGCTTGCGGGCCTTCTCGCAAAGCTCGGCATTGGTCTCCATATTGAAGGCTAACTGAGTGATACCGTAGCGGTCGCGCAAATCAATAAAAGTCATACCTCCAAGGTCACGGCTGCGCTGCAACCAGCCGCACAGCGTCACTTCCTGACCCACGTTGTTGATATTTAATTCACCACAAGTGTTTGTTCTATACATAGATATAAGTTTTATTATCTTTTCTTTCGAAATTGCAAAATTACGAAAAAAGGACCACATACAAAACAAATATTTTTACTCTTTTCGTAAAACAATATTACTCTTCGTGGTCAAATCCACGGCCTAAAAAAGTATCATTGCCATATAATAAAAAGATACAATAGCAATATTCATCTAAAACTGATTACAATGCCACTCACCATTTTAGCCAAGATAGAATAACGGTGAACCCTTCGTCGTAGCGTTCGACGCAGGGATATTCCCACCAAACGAAAAGAGTATACCTTCTTGTGTGGAAGGTATACTCTTTCTTATGGAAAGATATGCTCTTTTGTCAGCCTACCTAATCACCACCACTTTCTTGGCGGGTAGGTTGGTGACTTTAACAATGTAGACGCCGTTGCCAGACACTGGCACACGGGCATCATTGCCTGCGGCCACTGTTGCAGTGGCAATGCAGCGGCCAGTGATGTCGTAGACGTTCACATCTGCGGGCGTTGTTGCCTGTGTACCAATTACGATGCAGCCGTTAGAGGCATACACTCTTACCTCTTCCGTCTCGCCGCTCATATCCTCTATGCCCTGGGTGCCGTCGCTTTCGAAGTAGGCGGTGAAACTCATATCACTGTTGACAGTTATTGTCCGTGGATTGTCGGTGTTATTGTCCTGCCAATGGTTAAAACGATATCCGTCGTATGGTATGGCAGTAAGTGTTGCTTGTTCTCCTGCTGCATATATACTTCCCCCTGTAACTATTCCCATTGCGGGGTCATTAGCCGTAGCTGTCACATTGTACACCGTACCCTCTTCTGCAAAGATAGCAGTTAGAGATGTGTCGCATAGTACAGCGAATGTGTATGGATTATAAGTTACTCCATTGCTCCATCGCAGAAATTGATAGCCCGAATATGGGTGTGCACCGACACTCGCTGCCGTTCCATATTCGTAATCATTTGTGCCATAAACCGACCCATAAGCAATGTTGTTTGGTGTGACCTCAACGTGGTGTCTGTCTATCTCGAATCGGAGTTCAAAGACTGTGTCCTGTGTAACGACAAACGCAAGTGTATCTTCTTCATAGACTTGAACGTGACCATAAGAATTGTTAATCCACGAAAGGAAATGATAATGCTCAATAGGATGTGCAACCAAAGTTACAGTGTCGCCGTAATGGTATACACCATCGCCAGAAAAAGAGCCAAACTCTGGAGTTACATTGGTGACTGAAACCTCTACGGGAATACCCTCGAAGTAAGCAATCAATGCTGTATCTTTTATAATGGTAATTGTTCGGATGGCATTAGTGTCGCCATCGCTCCAGTGGGTGAATTTGTATCCCGTGCGAGAGTCCGCCCGGATGGTTGCTGAACATCTGTATAGCACCGAATCGTATATTGGAGAAAAGTTGTCATGATAGTAATTCACCCACCCTTTGTTCCAATCTTCGCTTTCAACAGAAAAACTAAATCTTTTTTTCTTAAACTGTGCTTCTGCACACAGATAATCATAATAATTAAAAACCGTGGCATAGGATAAAATAGTATCTGTAGTGTATTGATAGCGTATCCACCGTGTGTTGACGGAATCATTTGTATTATAATCAAAGATTATAGAGTCATAGACATAAGGATACTTCCATCGCACAAACTCATAACCGTGGTTTGTATGGGCAGTAAGTGTCACCGAGTCACCCCAAGGGGCAAGTGTTGGACCTTCAACCGAGCCGTAGTGAAAAGAGTCCCAATCATCCCAAAAGGACAACCAATCATAACTCCAGTGAGGTAAAAGTGTGCTATAGGTTCTGATGTGTTTTTTCTCAAAGTATACCAAAAAACAAGAATCACCGTGAAGTTCCACCGTTCTAACAGAATCAGTGTTTCCATCAGCCCAATGCGAGAAAACATAATAATCATATGTTGGTCGGGCATATAATCCTACATAATTGGTGTCATTCCAACACCCTAAACCAAATGACACAGAACCCACACTTAGATTAACCAAATAGCAAACACTTTTGGCTTGTACTTCAAGTATTATTGCACCATTCAAGTTGTTGCTCCATGCGTTTTGGTAAACGGAGTCGCGACCACAAGGTACATGTATGTATTGGCATCCCACAAAAGTAGTCGTGTCAATGATCGGTGGTTGTTGTGAATGGAAAATAGGAGTGCAATTACCTGTGAATGCACTATCTTCGAGAGATAGTATTGTTGTCGGTAATTGCACATTGATTTTAGATACAAAGGATACACCACCGTATACCCATTTTTTCCCCACCGATGTAACTGTATAGGTCATTCCATTATATTGTACACTTTGGGGTACAACGACATATAACCCACAATGCATCGTGTCTGCATCGTCGTGAGGAAAATATAAGCCAGATACTTTTACTGTGTGGGTTATGCTGTCCGTAATATTGTAGTACAGCATATGGCGACTTGGAGAAAGTGATGAGAAATCACTATTTGGATAAGGGTTACTTGGATTATTTGGGTCATATTGAGCCATTGTTATTAGGCTCAATGCTAACATTATAGCAAACGATAAAAAATGCTTTGCTTTCATTGAATTGATATTAGTTCGTGATAACTTTGGATAAGATAACTGTACGGATAATGCTGTTCCACACCGTTATTCCGTAATCCATAGTGTTCGCAGATATATTGCGCCATCTGCGAATTTACCGTTTGCAGTCCGCATTCCGAAACGGTGTCGAGATAATGTTTCATCCATTCCCTGCTATTCTGAATGAAGCAGAAAAAACGGTCGGTGATGTCACGACCAATGATGAATTGATTGAGATTGCCTTGATTGGCAGTTTCAAAGGCTACAATAGCCTGCTGTTTGAATATTGAAAGTTGCATAATATTTGTTGTTTAAAAATGAATATCGACTCCCAGCCATTGAGCCGGAAGCCGATGTTTGAATAAGAGGCATAAAGAAAGGCGTAAATCCCTTTTGATAAACCACTTATTTTTGATAGAGGTGTCTGGAATACCTTTGGAACAAATAAGTGCAAGAAATTCACGCCAAAACGTGAACCTCAGCAATCTTATTCTCGTTCCATAGATTGTTTTCCAGACGTTTCTATCAAGAGAACAAGAGCGTTCAGCTCAATATGATGTATTTATTTTGTCTGCTACATAGGCATCGGTTTTAATATTTTTATTTCGTTTTTCATCAATTCATACAGATAGGCTGGACTTTGCACATACAGTTCTCCCTCTTCATCTTGCAAGGCTGGCATCAAGGGAGAATTGTATACCTTCTCCATCGCCTGTTCTATGCTGCAACCAGTATCTTCCATTACATATTTCACCAACTCGCTTAAAACATAGTCGGTAAGATATGTGGCAATCTGATGGTGTGTAGGCTGGTTCATACTGTTTCAACATTAACCTTGTGAAGATATTGGAGCGCTTTCTCCGTACCAAAGTAGTATTGCTGGTCAAGGTATTTGTCTTGCAGTAACTGGGCCGCCTGCTCAGGAGTATATATGCCTTCGCGGTAGTTAGTCAGTTGCAATACTACGCCATCGTTAGCTATAGGGCCAATGACAATATCATAATTGTGTATAGGAGTAACATTCTTCCTGTCACGATTTGCATCCACAAACAGAAGCCATTCCACAGATGCTTGTTCGTGGAAACGCTTTATTTTCAAGCCCAATGGCAAAGTTAATTCATCAAACTCATAAGTTATCAGTGTCGCCACTCCACCAAAAAGGCGCGCTCTCTTTTGTGCCATACGGATAGCTGTTGTTCTGTCGGGTGTCGCATAGAAACCTTTGCCGAAGTCTTTGTATCGCAATCCTCGGGTAAGGTCTATTGCCTCAATGTCTGAGTTTGTTCCGTGATATAGTTTCATACGAGAGCTCCTCCGTTTTGTTGGCAGATGACAAGCAAGTCGTCAACGGTTTCGTCCATCGACTGAAGGTGTTCCACATCGTAAAATTCAATGAGAAATGCCAATCCTTTATACTTGTGCAGATAGTTGAATGCCATCTGTCTCGTCATAGCGAAACGATGTCCAAAAGCCTGCACAGCGGCCGTAAGAAAAGGTATTTCATACTTGCTCATAATTGTTTTCCATACAGTTTTTCAATTTGCAAAAATACACTTTTTTTTGATTATGACAAAAAATAATCTCTTTATCTCGAAAATATATGTCTTTGCACTTCGAAAAACAATTAAAACACCAATGAATACACGTGGTGCGAAAACCGTTTGATGAATTAAAACATATACCCCATCTTGATATACAGGTTGCTCACCTTGCCGTTGTCCTGCTTGTCGAAAGCCGTTGCCCAGTCGACAGAGAGCACGAAGTTGTCGTTCATAGCCAACTTCAGGCCACAGCCGCCGCCAAAGTGGGGTACATATAGTCCTCTGTCTGTGCTGAAAGGACTGATTTCGGCCGGAACCAATAACGTTGAGTTCTGTCTCTCATAAGGCAGTACCACCATACCGGCATCAACGAATGGATTAATACCTAAATAGAATTGGTTTTTGCCCACTTTGAAGCTCAGCAGTTGTGTGCGTAGTTCGACATTTGCGAAGGCCACACCGGGAGCGAGGATTCGGTTACGCATAATACCACGCACTGAATTGGCACCGCCCAAACCTTCATACACAACACGTTGCATATATAGCTGATTAAGATATGTATTGAGGTAGAAGGGACTGTCGCCAGCCAAATTCAGCTGTGTTCCGATTCGATAGGCCAGAGTCAGACGATCTGCAACGATGGGTAAATAATGCCGCCAGGCAGCATTGAATTTCAGATTGTTGAAATTATCGTTGTCGGCGATGCTAGCATAAAAAGTAAAGAATGCGTCGGCGTGGATACCGCGTTTGGGGTTCTGCTGACGGTCACGCGTATCAAAGGTAACACCACCGTGCAGATATGGATGGACACCGCCATCAGCCTCGCCAGGACGTATGAATCCATAGTTTACATAGTGGTCAAAGAGCGTCACCGTGTCGGGCAGATAATCGGCCTCGTCGCGAGTGAACTTGTTTAGGCGGTCCACATTGACAGAGCCGACTCCGAAATAGAGAACACCGATGCCAGCATTCCAATACCACGGCTTACGGATTTCGCCTTGCAGGTCAGCGCTGAAGCGGAACAGGTCACGACGGTATTTGTAGAATGCGCGGGTAATGTAGGCCGCATCATCCTGGTTTGTGTAGGCCGGATTATAATAACTATTGTATCCGTTGAAGCCATAAAAGTCACACATCTGGTCGGGCAGATAGGTGAGGTCGACACTCAGACGATGGTTCGGGATAAGGTATTTGGAGTCATACGAAGTTCTGAAAATACCAAACTTCTTTGTAGTGTAGGCTGCTTCGGCATAGAACGAATGCAGGTAGTCGGGATAGGTCGACCCGTCGCCGAAGTAGTAGATGTTGGTCAACGCACCATACTGAAACCCCAAGTCGGCATCGAACGCCACGCTGGGCAAAACACCGAAGTTCCAACCCGTGCGGACGTGCTTGGTCGTGTCCTGTGCTGACACGCTTGCCGTTGCTGCAAGCATAATGGCCAATATTACCACTTTCCCTATATTTCGTTCTCCGTTCTCCGTTTTCCGTTCTCCGTTTCCCTTGCGCGGCTTGCGGAAAATGAACAGGGCGAATATCGCTAATGCCACAACCATAATTCCTACTGAAATGAACGTGTTGGTGAGGCTCTGCGGAGCGAAGCCCATCAGCAGCAGCACCGGAAAACCGAATGCCAGAGCCGGAATGGTCTGAAGCACGAGGTTGTTGGCTGCCGGCGTCTCGAAACGCGGGTCTATCTCGCGCAGCAGGATCATACCGTTCGATGCCGTGCCGGTCAGCATACCGAACATTGAGAAGAAGGCCTCGTATTTGTAGTCGGGATAGAGCTTGCGGCAGCAGCGTAGCACATACCAGAAAGTCACCAAGGCCCCAAGCGTGCAAACCAAAACCAATGGCAGCCAGATGGCGCGCAGGTTCTGGAAATCGATGGCGGCGGTGCCGGCAACAATCATAAAGTCGAAGCAGGTGCCGGCAATGCGATCCAACGTATAGTTGTTGATGTACTCGCGCTGCATCCAGTTGCTCTTGCGCAGACGACCGATAATCCATTTCACCAGCACGCCAAGCAGGGTGCCCCACAGGAAGTTGAAGCCCCACACTAACGGCTTGAGCGTCTTTACTCCAAAGTCGCCAAGCTCAAGTTGCTGCACACCGAACATCAGCAAAAACACCAACGCATAGACAAGCAGCACAAGACACAGCTGCACCGTCAGCTTGTCGATAGACTCCGAGTGCGGTATCTCGCCTTCCGACTCATAGTCCTCAAGCGTGTATTTCTCAACGTATGTGCCGTCGCTCACTTTCAGCTTGCCTCTGCGACGAAGGACATTCATATAGACCACACCGACAAGGCTGCCCACAATGAAGCCCATAGCGGCAATGCTGAGGCCAAAGTCCTTGCCGTAGAAGGTGATACCCTGGTTTGATGCCCAGTCGCTGAACGTCACACCGAAGTTCAGCGCCTGTCCGGGTCCCTGTCCGTAGCCCATAGGCAGCAGCATACCGCCGGCATAGAACATATTGGAACTCTTCCACCACATAAACAGCGGAATGGTAATCAGCAGTCCGGCCAGACCTTGCAGAATGTAGGTGCTGGCGGTCACGGCTCCAGTCTCGACGACCTTCATTGTGGTGGTCGAGCTCTTGATTTTCTTGTTCTTAAGAGCCATAGCCACAAAACCAAGTCCCAGGGCGTGATAGGTGATAATCTCCATCACGTGACGGTCTACAAGCTCGTTGAAGAAGCCCAACGGCTTGAGACACAAGATAAGAAGGCCGGCCAGCAGCGCTGACGGCAGCAGGCTGCGGCGGAACAGCGGCACATTGCAACGTACAAGGTTGGCTACAAGCAGGGCGGCGATAATGACAAACAACTGTATCAGCCAAGCCCAAGATGAAAGATCGGCAAAAGATGACATAATATGGATTAAGGGTTAAAGGGTTTTAGGGTTAAAGGGATTTAGGGTTAGAGGGTTTTAAAGTTAAAGGGTTTTAGGGTTAAAGAGTTTTAGGGGGAGTTAAGGGACAATACATTTGTCAATTCACAAATTAACAAATCAACGAATCAACAAATAAACAAATCAACAATCTCATTCTGCTGCAGGAGCGGGTTCTTCGGCTGGGGCCGGAGCCGGGGTGGCTCCTGTGGTCACCTCGGCAGGCTGCTCGACGGCCTCAGGCTGCTCTTTCTTGAAGGGCAGGCCTACATATTTCAGCGTGTTGGTAAAATAAAGGGCGCAGAAAATGCCTCCCAGCACGACCAGCGTGATGAGGCATTTCTTCCACCAAGCCATCTTCTTGTCGGCGTAGGGGTCGGGCACCGTTACCAGTGGGTATTTGGCCAGGCTGGTCAGCGTGGCGCCGAAAGCGGTGTTGATGCGCACCTGTGCGTTGATGGCCCAGCCGTTGGCGTTGAGTACGGGACCCAGGTTGCGGCGGCGCAGCTTGGTCCAGGCAATGAACATCGATGGACCAGAGACAACCACGATGATAATCAGCAGTAGCAGAATGCTGTTGTACCACTTGGCGAAAAGGAACGAGCCCAGACCAGCCAGTGCTGCGGCCAAAGCGCCCAAGGCCAGGCCGATAGCGGCAAAGATACCTGCAAATTTGGCTATGTCGAACGGCGTCTTCTTGGCGGCGTCGGCGGCGGGAGCGGCAGCACCCTCGGCTGGAGGCACAGTACCTATATTGTTGGTGGCGGTGTCGGCTTTGGCGGTCAGGTTGTCCATCTGCTTGGCCTCCTTCTCGGCGGCGTTCTTGTTAATCTTGTCGGTGATGAACTTCCACAGTTTCTTGTAGGGAGCCCAGAACGCTTGGCGCACGCTGATGGGGTTGTCGACAATCTTGGTCACGGTGGCGTCCCAGTCCTGGCCCGAGCGGTCATAGAACACGGCGTTCTTGCCCACGCGCAGGTCCTCGACGTCGCCGTCGGTCATAGCGGCCACGATGTCCATCTCGGCGGCTTTGACTTTCGACTTGCAGTGGCAGTAGACCAGGTAGAGTCCACTGAAGCTTGCCGACTCGGTCTGCTTGCCCATATCCTCCACGCGGACGCAGAGGTCTAAGCAGCGCTGGTCGATATAGAGCTTGCCGCACTGGAACACGGCCAGCTTGCTGTTGTCGCGCGTATAGAAGTCGCTGAAGGTGACATAGTTCTTCAGCAGTTTATAGAAATCGCGATAGAGATGCAGGAATTTGTCGACCAGTTTGATGTCGGCGTCCTCTTCAGCCGTTTCCTTGTCGAAACTCTCCACCTTGGCGCTTTTGTCGTCGGCCAGACTTGCAACGTAAGCGTCCAGCTTGGAGCAGACGGCGTTCCATTGAGCTTCGTCGATGCTGTCGGCCTCAGGATAGTCGACGGTGAGAACCAGACTTTTGGCCTTGTCGAAGGCTGCTTGCCAGGCGGGATTGATGCCTGCGCCCATCGTAAGGCGCATCTCCTTGTTGGGGCGAGCCAGCGGATAGTCGGCAATCTTGTCGCTGCAGGTGGCAAGATTCATCTCGCTGATAGCCTGTATCTTCTCTACCGACACGTCGACGGCCTCGGCACAGTTCTCGTCGAAGGCGATAAGCTTGCAGCGCATAAAGTAGTCGGCCACTTTCTCTTTCAGTGCACCGATGGCGGCTATGGCGTCGTCGGTGTTGTCGCCGTAAGGCCGTTCGTCTACGGCGGCGGCTGTCGTGTCGTCCTTGGCCTTCACTTTCTCGTCGAAGGCGGCTTTGGCTTCGGCAACATCGGCCATCGAAATCTCGGCTACCTCAACGCCCTTGCGCTGCAGTATGCGTTGTGCGGCGCTGCAAACGGCGGCACCGTCGTCGCCCTCGCTCAGGTCGGCCAGCGCTATGTGGTCGGCACCGTCAAGTATGCGGTCGGGGTTCTTAAGCGTGCCGCAAAGCCACTGCGAGGCGGCAACGACCTCGTTGACACGTATCTTGCCATCGTTGTCAGTATCCATCAGGCGCAGCGTCTCTGCGTCAAACTCCAGCCCTTTGACCGGGCAGCTGAGCACGGTCCACAGCTTCTGGTCCAACTCGCCAAGGTGGGCGATATCCTCGCCCGAATTGATTGTCACGCGGGTAACTCCGCCGATTGAGGCAAACGTCCAGTTATAGGAATTCGCCTTGCCTGGAATGATACTTTTTTTAGCCATAATATTTTAAGTTTAGTTTTGATTCGAAATTATGCCTTTGATAGCAGAGTGCAAAAATACTAAAATTCTTTAACATATTCCTTAAAAATAGCAAAATATCTTGAAAAAAAAACAAAACGGCAAAGACTGCGTTTTAAACACGCTTCATTTCCAGTGTTTTAAGGGACCAACTCCGGTCGTTGTACAATATATGTACAATAGTTGTACAATATTTGTACGTTTACCAATTGTACATATATTGTACAACTATTGTACATATATTGTACAACGACCAGTGTTGGTAGGGCGAAAATCGGGTCCAAAAGTGGTCGGAAATGCAAAAATGTCTCTCGGCGAATGGGCGAAGTGGAACACGGATGGCAGTTTTTTGCCCTTGATGCCGCACCTCGTGACGATGCAAGTGGATATGTGCTCGATACGGGTTGTTGATAACTTTTTTTGTTAAAAATTTTGACAATCCGGAATTGTTTTGTATCTTTGAACTTTGAAGTGTGTTTGCGTTGTCTGCGTAAACCAAAGAGTTTTAAGCATATAAAGTTAAAAATATAATTCTGAACAATGAAAATATTAGTTCTTAATTGCGGCAGCTCGTCTATCAAGTATCAGCTGGTAGATATGGCCAACAATGCCGCTGTAATGGCAAAGGGCCTGCTGGAGCGCATCGGCCTCGAAATGGGCGAGTTCACTCACAAGTTCAACGGCGAGAAGCACTATGAGCAGCTGCCTATCCCCAACCACACAGAAGGTATCAAGATTGTCCTCAAGGCTTTGACCGACCCGAAGATCGGCGTCATCAAGGACCTGAAGGAAATCGGTGCTGTAGGCAACCGCGTTGCCCACGGCGGTGAGATTTTCAAGGACAGTGCCTTAGTGACCGACAAGGTGATAGAGCAGATCAAGAGCCTCGAGCATTTGGCTCCTCTCCACACCCCCGGCAACCTGGCCGGCATCTACGCTATGCGCGAGGTGCTGCCCGGCGTGCCTCAGGCAGTGGTCTTCGACACGGCATTCCACAGCACCCTGCCGCCTAAGTCGTATCTCTACGGCTTGCCCTACGAGTATTACGAGAAATACGGCATCCGTCGCTACGGTTTCCACGGCACCAGCCACAAGTTTGTCGCTGAGAAGGCCGCCAAGATGATTGGCCGCGACTGGAACGACCTCAAGATCATCAGCTGTCACCTCGGCAGCGGTGCCTCCATTGCCGCCATCGACCACGGCAAGAGTTTCGACACCACTATGGGTATGACCGCACTGGAAGGCCTGATTATGGGAAGCCGCTGCGGTGATGTGGACCCTGGCGTGCTCCTCTATCTGATGGATCAGGGTATGGACAGCAAGGCGCTGACCAAGCTGCTCTACAAGCAGAGCGGTCTGATAGGTATCAGCGGCGACAAGCAGGATATGCGCGACATCCGCGCTGGCCGCGACGCCGGCGACGAGCGTGCCACCTATGCTTTCGATATGTTTGCCCAGCGCGTTAAACGCTACATCGGCGGCTATATGGCCGAGATGGGCGGCTGCGACCTGCTGCTCTTCACGGGCGGCATCGGCGAGAACGCCTGGTTTATGCGTCACCCCATCCTCGAAGGTCTGGAGTGCCTCGGCATAAGAGTGAATATGGAGCTGAACGACAAGACGATGGGCGAGGATGTCATTATCTCGACCCCCGACTCGAAGGTGGCCACCGTTGTCGTCACCACCGACGAGGAGTATGTCATCGCCAGCGACACATTCCGCCTGGTAAACGGCAAGTAAGACTTGACATCGATTCAACGAGGGTGCTCTGCCAATCGCAGGGCGCCCTCTTTTTTTGCACAATAAATGCCGGCATCGGCCGTTATAGAGGGTATGAATGTAAGGAAACATATATTGATAGTGCTCTGTCTGTTCGTCGCCGTGGTGCAGGGACAGAACTACTCGACCGACAACAAGAAGGCTGTCAAGCTGTATGAGCGTGCTATGGAGATGCTGTATCAGGGCAAGAACGATGCTGCGATGAACGGCTTTGGGCAGGCATTGAAGGAGGACGACGGCTTTCTGGAGGCCCATCTGATTCTGGCCGATATGATGTCGGACATCGACCGCATATCGATGGAGGAGCAAGGCCTGGCGGCACGCAACTATCGCGACGGGGCGAAACACCACTACCGCGCTGTGGTGGAGAGGAACAGGGAATTCTTTGCTCCGGCCTGGGTCAGTCTGGGCAAACTGGAACTATATGATGGAAACTTCGATGAGGCCATAAAGTGTTTCGAGACATACCTGGAATTGGACAAGAGGCAGAACGAGACCTTGCTGGATGCGCAGAATTGTCTGAAGAAGGCCCGTTTCCGCAAGGAGGCTTTGGCCAACCCCGTGCCCTTCAATCCTCAGAACCTCGGTGGAGCGGTGAACAGCAAGGACGACGAATACTTGCCGTCGCTCACGGTCGACGGGCAGACTCTTGTCTTCACGCGTCGCTTCCCGCGCAAGCCTACTACGGTTGCCGACACCAAAGAGGAGGAGGACCTGTATGCAAGCACTATGGCCGACGGCAAGTGGGGGCACGCCCAAAGGATGCCCGAGCCGGTGAACAGCAACGACAACGAGGGTGCGCAATGCATATCGCAGGACGGCCGCATTATGTTCTTCACCGCCTGCAACCGCAAGGACGGCGGCGGGCGCTGCGACCTCTATATGTGTGTGAACAAGGCTGGGAAATGGAGCAAGCCGCGCAATATGGGCTCGACGGTGAACAGCGGTGCCTGGGAGGGCCAGCCGACATTCTCTATCGACGGCAAGACGCTCTTTTTTGTGAGCAACCGCAAGGGCGGCTATGGCGGTATGGACATCTGGAAGAGCACCTTCGAGAATGGTCGCTGGACGGAGCCACAGAACCTTGGACCGACAATAAATACGCAATGGGACGAGATGTCGCCTTTCATCCATTTCGACGACCGGACGCTCTATTTCTCAAGCAATCGTCCTGAAGGGATGGGCGGTTTCGACCTCTTTGTCTCGAGCCGGCAAAACGACGGCGGTACCTGGGGCACACCAGAGAACCTCGGCTATCCAATCAATACCGAAGGCGATGACAACAACCTTATTGTCAGCGCCGACGGCCGCACCGCCATCTATGCCTCCGACCGCAAGGGCGGCTACGGCAAAATGGACCTTTACAGTTTTGAACTGCCTGTGCAGGTGCGCCCGACGGTGGCAATATGCTTCAAGGGTACCGTGACCAACGCCAAGACAGGGCAGAAGGTGGCGGCAGACATTAAGGTTGTCGATATAAGGGAAGGACGTGTGGTGGCCAATACTTCGAGCGATGCACAAAGCGGGCAGTACATCGTCAGCCTGCCTGCCGACGGCGTCTATGCCTTCCACGTCAGTGCCGACGGCTACCTGATGCACTCGCAGAGCGAGGTGTGGGAGCGTGAGGATGACGAATATGAAAACTGGAAGCCTGTTGTCGTGGACATAGCGCTGCATCCCATCGAGAGCGGCGAGCGCATAGTCTTGAACAACGTGTTCTTTGAAACTGGACGTTGGGAGATTCTCAAAGAGTCGGAATATGAGCTGAACAAGGTGGTGGAGCTGCTTGAAAAGAATCCTGCGCTCAAAATCGAGCTTGGAGGCCATACAGACAATGTGGGCCGTCCGGAAGACAACCAGAGGCTGTCGGAACAGCGTGCCAAGGCTGTGTATGACTATATTGTCGGCAAAGGTGTCGCTGCCAACCGACTGACCTACAAAGGCTATGGCGAAACGCAGCCCGTTGCCACCAACGACACCGAAGAGGGCAGGGGCGAGAACCGAAGAACTGAAATTAAAGTATTATAATAATGAAAAAGATTGTTGTACTTACCGGTGCTGGCATCAGTGCCGAGAGCGGAATCAGCACCTTCCGCGACAGCGACGGCCTGTGGGAGCAGTACCGCGTTGAGGATGTGGCTACGCCTGAGGGTTACGCCAAGGACAAAGCCCTGGTGTTGGACTTCTACAACCAGCGCCGTCGCCAGCTGGCTACCGTCAAACCCAATGAGGGGCACCGGCAACTGGTGAGGCTGGAAGAGTTTTATGACGTTCAAATTGTAACTCAGAATGTCGACAACCTGCACGAGCAGGCCGGCTCGAAGAATGTCCTGCACCTGCACGGCGAGCTGACAAAGGCACGCAGCGAGCGCGACAGCAACCTGATTGTGGATATCGGATACAGCGACATACATCTCGGCGATAAGGCTCCGGACGGGACCCAGCTGCGCCCGCACATCGTCTGGTTCGGCGAAGCTGTGCCTAATATCGAGCCCGCGGCGCAGCTGTGCGAAGTGTGCGACTATTTCATCGTCGTGGGTACATCGATGAATGTCTATCCGGCAGCGGGTCTGATTCACTATGTTCCGCGCACCAGTCCTTGTTATCTTGTCGACCCCAAGGCGGTGACGGTGTCGCGCAATATCACGGTGATACAGGAGAAAGCCGGCACCGGCGTAAAGAAAGTTGTTGACGAATTGATAGAACTGGCAAAGAAATAATTGCCATTTTTGAAAAAATGTCTATTTTTGCAGCACGAAAATTTAATTATTAAAGATATGAAACGTATTCTATTATCCGCATTATTAATTGGTTGCGTAGTGTTCGCACAGGCGCAGGTCCTCACGGTTTCGTATAACGGAGTCGATTTGCAGAATGGCGACACTGTTAGCCTGAAATCAGGCGCCAATGACGAAATCCAATTCGCACCGGCAGTCCATAACAACGGCTCGTCAAGCAGAGTGTGCCGTTTTGTTGCTGAAAAGCTGAACAACACAAGCACTGAAATTATGTCTATGTGCACAGGTATGCTGTGTATGTCGGGCTATTCTTCGGCACCCTTCAGAGTCGAAGGCAATAGCGTCTATGACGAGGTGCATATTGACTTCATCGTGCCTGCCGATGCTGCTCCAGGTCTGTTCAAGTTCAGCGTATACGATACCAATATCGTAAGCGTTAGCTTTGACTTTTATGCCCGAGTCTACAACAAGAACAGTGTCGGAATTGCCGAGGCAAATCAGGATTGCTTCGTAAACGCATTCCCGAATCCTGCCGTGTCGACGGTAAACGTCAGCTACAGCAACGCCGATGCCAACAGCGAGCTGGTGGTCTACAATATGACTGGCTCCGTTGTACGTGAGGTGTCCCTCAACGGCGGCGAAGGCTGTATGCAGGTGGATGTCAGTAGCTTGCCTGCAGGTGTGTATATGTACGGCATCAAGTCGCGTGCAAACGTATACGGCATCAAAAAGCTTGTCGTGAAGTAACCATATCCTACAGAGAATTGTTAAGAGGATGCTCTTGCCGGGCATCCTCTTTCTTTTTTGCCTGACTCGTCGGTGCTGCGCTGATAGCTGATAGTCAACACTCTATAGCGATGTTAAAATGTATGTTGATAATTATATCGGCCCTGTGGCGACTTAAAGGAATCTTCTCTGTATTTTAGCATTCTGATTGACAAAGACCCAACAGGTTATAACATTTTGTATTTGTGCAACTAAAAATCTTTTCTGTATGAAAGGGAATGATTTAATTTTGGATTTTGGAGATTTCTCGGCTCCAGAGCCAAAGAAAGGCAAGTCTACACCACGCGCTTCCAAATCGGATAAAAAGCAGTCCGACAATATGTTGCATAGTACTGATGCTGTTAGTGCCCAGGTCTCTGCCAGTCAGCCTGCCGAAAATACATCATCAAAAAAAGTAAAAAAAGAGACGAAAGTCAGCACACCGAAAATGGACAAAACAGAGAAGAAAACGTACAAACAGTACACCCCGGATGAGATTATGAAATCGTCGGTGGATTATTTCCACGGTGACGAATTGGCTGCCAATGTATGGATGAACAAGTACGCGCTGCGTGACGGCGACAAAATCTACGAGCAGAACCCCGATATGATGCATCGCCGCATCGCATCTGAGTTTGCACGTATTGAGCGTAAGTACCCAAACCCGATGAGCGAGGAAGAGATCTACGGCCTGCTCAAGGACTTCCGCTACATCATCCCGCAGGGCAGTCCAATGTCTGGCATAGGCAACAACTTCCAGGTGGTGTCGCTTTCCAACTGTTTCGTCATCGGCAACAGCGGCAACAGCGACTCGTATGGCGGCATAATGAAGATAGATCAGGAACAGGTGCAGATTATGAAACGTCGCGGCGGTGTGGGCCACGACCTCAGCCACATACGCCCGGGCGGTAGCCCCGTCAAGAACTGCGCCCTCACGTCGACAGGCATTGTGCCTTTTATGGAGCGCTATTCAAACACTACCCGCGAGGTGGCGCAAGGCGGACGTCGCGGCGCATTAATGCTTTCGATATCGATAAAGCATCCCGACTCCGAGAAGTTCATTGACGCCAAACTCGAGCAGGGCAAGATTACCGGTGCCAACGTGTCGGTCAAAATCACCGACGAGTTTATGCGCTGCGCTATGGAAGGCAAGCCCTTCGTGCAGCAGTACCCTGTCGACTCGGACAACCCCATAGTCAAGAAGGAAATCGATGCCTCGGCCCTCTGGAACAAGATTATCGCCAATGCCTGGTCAAGTGCTGAGCCCGGCGTCCTGTTCTGGGACACCATCATCCGCGAATCGGTGCCCGACTGCTATGCCGACTGCGGCTACCGCACTGTCAGCACCAACCCCTGCGGCGAGATACCGCTGTGCCCCTACGACAGCTGCCGACTGCAGGCCATCAACCTTTTCAGCTATGTGGAAAACCCCTTCACGCCTCAAGCCAAGTTCAACTTCGACCTCTTCAAAAAGCACGTGGCGATGGGCCAGCGCCTGATGGACGACCTTATCGACCTTGAACTTGAGAAGGTAGAGTCAATCATCGCCAAGATCGAGACCGACCCGGAAAGCGAAGAAATCAAGTCGGTAGAGAAAAACCTCTGGCTCAACATTAAGATGAAGTGCCTCGAGGGTCGTCGCACGGGCTTCGGCATCACCGCCGAAGGCGATATGCTGGCAGCTCTCGGCTTGCGTTACGGCACCGAAGAGGCTACAGAATTCGCGGTCAGCGTGCAGCGCACACTGGCCTGCAGCGCCTACGGTTCATCGGTCACGATGGCCAAAGAGCGCGGTTGCTTCCCCATCTACGATGCAAACCGTGAGAAGCTCAACCCCTTCATCCAGCGCTTGGCCGAGGCCGATCCTCAGCTCTACACCGATATGCTGACTTACGGCCGCCGCAACATCGCCCTGCTCACCATTGCCCCGACAGGCACCGTGAGCATCTGCACGCAGACCACCTCGGGTATCGAGCCCGTATTCCTTGTGTCGTACAAGCGCCGCAAGAAAATCAACCCCAACGACAAGGATACCTCCAAACACAAGATTGTCCAGGACCAGAGCGGCGACTACTTCGAGGAATACAATGTGTTCCATCCCAAGTTCATCGACTGGCTGAAAGTCAACGGCTACAACGCAGAAGAGGTTATGTCAATGAAGGACGCCGACCTCAACAAGATAATAGAGAAGTCGCCCTACTACAAGGCAACCTCGGCCGACATCGACTGGGTGAACAAAGTCAAGATGCAGGGCGCCATCCAGAAGTGGGTCGACCACTCCATCAGCGTCACCGTCAACATTCCCAAGGAAACCTCGAAAGAGATTGTCCGTGAAATCTATGAGACCGCTTGGAAATCGGGCTGCAAAGGCTGTACAATCTACCGCGACGGCAGCCGCCACGGAGTGCTGGTAAGCAACGACGAGCAGAGCGGACAGCAGTTTGCCGAGACCAAGGCGCCCAAGCGCCCCAAAAAGCTCGAAGCCGAAATTATCCGTTTCAAGAACAACCGCGAAGACTGGATTGCAGTGGTCGGTATGTATGAGGGGCGCCCCTACGAAATCTTCACTGGTCGTGCCACCAACTTCCTGCTGCCGCAAAACGTCGAGAAGGGCTGGGTAATCCGCGTCAAGGAGCAGGGCTACGAGCACGCCCGCTACGACTTCCAGTTCCTCGATCCCGACGGCTACAAAGTGACGGTCGAGGGCCTCTCGCGCACCTTCAAGCAGGAATACTGGAACTACGCCAAGCTCATTTCGGGCATCCTGCGTCACGGTATGCCGATACCTAACGTGGTGGACCTCATCGAGAAACTGAACTTCGACGAGGACACAATCACCACCTGGAAGAATGGTGTGGCCCGCGCCCTGCGCCGCTACATCAAAGACGGTACCACCACCGACGAGGTGTGCCCCGACTGCGGCCAGAAGACTGTCGTCTACAGCGGCGGCTGCAAGCACTGCACCAGTTGTGGATGGTCGAAGTGCAGCTGATCTAAGCAGGCTCGCATTACAAATTCTTACAATAAAGGAGTGGCGGACAATCCGCCACTCCTTTATTGTAAATCTGCCTCGGCAAATACTATTTGTATGTCTTCTTTCCCCAAGAGTATTGCAGTAGACGTGATATCAGGCGGTTGCATTTGCCGGAATAGTCTTTTTCGATTGTGATTGTGCAGCCTTCTGCGTCTGAATCTGAAGACAAGGTGTTAAACAACGTGTTTATTGTGCCTTCTGCTTTACCATTGAAAAGATGTTGCTGCTTTAAGTCGCTGACATCATACAGAAACACCATATTTTTTTCAGGACGCACGAACACATTTCTATCTTTGCCGCCGTCGTTCCATACAATGATATGTTCGCTGCTTTTCACGACTATGGTGCATTGTGCTGGATAAATGACGTGCCTTTCCACCTCTCTCTCCGTACCGTCCCTGCGGTTGGCGGCTATGAGTATGATTTTAAAGTAGCTGTTGTAAAACTCATATCGCATTATAAACTGGCCGCAGAAAAAGTACTTATTCTCCTTGTCAAGGGCAAACACATTCTTGCCCGTGACCCCGTCGTAGTAGTAGTTGAATATGAAATCAATGCTGCTCTCGCTTGAGGATGACGAAGAAACTGTCGATGTGGAGCTTGTGGATGGCGTGTAGGTGCTGGCTGATGATGCTCCGTAGCCATATGACGATGCTCGTCCGTTGGCGTCGAGCGTGATGCCAAGATAGTGGTCTGTGCCGTAGGCATCTTCGTAGCAGAAACCATTTGTCAGGTAGTAAAGCTTCTCGTGGATTGGCTCTATCACCAGGTTGCCGTGGATGTCGTAGGCTCCTTTCTTGCCGTTCTTGTATACGCTGAAAAAAGACAACCGAACTGTACCCTTGCGACAGCGAAATAAGTGTGCGGCCATCCGTACTTTCAGCCCCTTGATAATTGCCGGAGGATGTCTTGTACCACTTGAATCCGTTGTTCTCCGTCTGGAGAGTCTTGTTGCCCCGCTGTGAGCCATAAGAACCTGAACTGCTTGGCGTGTAGGACGAGCTGCCACTTGCCGACGAAGCACGTCCGTTTGCGTCAAGCGTTATGCCAAGATAGTGGTCTGTGCCGTAGGCATCTTCGTAGCAGAACCCATTTGTCAGGTAGTAAAGCTTCTCGTGGATTGGCTCTATCACCAGGTTGCCGTGGATGTCGTAGGCTCCTTTCTTGCCGTTCTTGTATACGCTGAAAGTACTGCTTCGACAGCGGAATTATTGTGCGGCCGTCTGTGCTCTCGGCCCCCTGATACCTGCTGTCGCTCGAGAAGGTGTTATACCATTTGAAACCATTGCTTTCGGTTTGCAGCTTCCGGGTGGTTTGCGCCCCTGCTGTCGACAAGGTGGTGACAACAATAAGGATAAAGAATAATAAACGCTTCATAATGATTTGATTTTAAGTGCTGTGTATTAATAAAAACAGATTTCGTTTTGATTGTATTAATGTGCAAAGATACATTTTTTTTCATTGCTGTCAAATGTTTTTGCTTTTTGACGTTGGACTTTTTGCTAAGATAGCTCTGAAGGAACTATGGAAAACCTTGCATCCGATTAGTGTCGTGTTTTGACCGTATCAGGGTGCGTTCAGGAAGGTACCAACTCCGTTCGTTGTCCGCTTGATGTCCGCTTGTTGTCCGCTTGTTGTCCGCTTTTAAAGCGGACAACAAGCGGACAACAAGCGGACATCAAGCGGACAACAGACGGCGATGGTATGGCGGAAACAGGGATGAGTTATATTGTGAGTGCGAAAGAGTGATGCAGAGAAAAATAAATTTTGCCAGTATGTTGATTTTATATATCTTTGCATTTTGCAAATGTGTACAAATGAAGGTCTTTTGTTTGTGTATCTTCTTTTGTATGAGTTTGTTATGAATGATTATCGTTAAAAGAAAACATAAAGAAAATGATAAATATAACGTTTCCTGACGGCTCGGTCCGCCAATATGAGGCTGGCGTAACCCCTCTCGACATTGCCAAAAGCATTAGCGAGGGACTGGCACGCAACGTGCTCTCGGCAAAGGTGAATGACAAGGTTATCGAACTCTATCGTCCTATCAACGAGGACGCTACGGTTCAGCTGCTCACTTGGAACGACGAGGAGGGCAAGCATACCTTCTGGCACACTTCGGCCCACCTTCTGGCCACGGCCCTTCAGGAACTCTATCCCGGTATCAAGTTCGGTATCGGTCCCGCCATCGAGAATGGTTTCTACTATGACATCGACTTCGGCAAATACGAGGTTTCGAGCGAGGATTTCCCGAAGATTGAGAAGAAGATGATGGAACTGGTGCAGGCCAAGACGCCCATCACGCGCCGCGAGGTTTCGAAGGCCGAGGCCCTCAAGGTTTTCGGTGAGCGTGAGGAGGTCTACAAAGTCGAGCTTATCAACGACCTTGAGGACGGCACCATCTCGTTCTACGACAGCGGTTGCTTCACCGACCTCTGCCGCGGTCCGCACCTGGTTGACTTCAGCCCCATCAAGGCTATCAAGCTCATCAACCTGGCTGGCGCCTACTGGCGTGGCGACGAGCACCGTCCGCAGCTGACCCGCGTCTATGCCATCACCTTCCCCAAGAAGAAGGAACTGGATGAGTATCTGGTTATGCTCGAAGAGGCCAAAAAACGCGACCATCGCAAGCTGGGTAAAGAGCTGAATCTCTTTATGTTCAACGACATTGTAGGCAAGGGTCTCCCCATCTGGTTGCCGAAGGGCACTGAGCTGAGGATGAGACTTCAGGCTTTCCTGTCGAAGATTCAGAAACGTTATGGCTACAAGCAGGTTATCACTCCGCATATCGGTGGCAAGCAACTCTATGTCACCAGCGGCCATTGGGACCACTACGGTGCCGACAGCTTCCGCCCCATCACCACTCCAGAGGAGGGCGAGGAGTACTTGCTGAAACCGATGAACTGCCCGCATCACTGTATGATATATAAGAACGAGCCGCGCTCGTACAAGGACCTGCCTTTGCGCTTGGCCGAGTTCGGCACCGTCTACCGCTATGAGCAGAGCGGCGAGCTGCACGGCTTGACCCGTGTGCGCTCGTTCACGCAGGACGACGCCCACATCTTCTGCCGTCCCGACCAGGTGAAAGACGAGTTTATCAAGGTAATGGAAATCATTGAGATAATCTTCAAGGCGCTGAGTTTCGAGAATTTCGAGGCACAGATCTCGCTGCGCGACCCCAACGACACCACCAAGTATGTGGGTAGTGACGAGAACTGGGCCAAGGCCGAGGCCGCCATTGTCGAGGCTTGCAAGGAGAAGAATCTGCCTGCCAAGGTTGAATATGGCGAGGCCGCTTTCTATGGTCCTAAGCTTGACTTTATGGTCAAGGATGCCCTGGGTCGCCGTTGGCAGCTTGGTACCATCCAGGTCGACTACAACCTGCCCGAGCGCTTTGAGCTTGAGTATATCGGCAGCGACAACCAGAAGCACCGTCCGGTGATGATCCACCGTGCGCCGTTCGGCTCGATGGAGCGCTTCTGCGCCGTGCTGATTGAGCACACCGGCGGCAAGTTCCCGCTGTGGCTCACCCCTGAGCAGTTCATCATTCTGCCCGTCAGCGAGAAGTATGTCGATGACGCACGTGCTATGCTTGCCAAGCTTGAGGATATGGAGCTTCGCGGCATCATCGATGAGCGCAGTGAGAAGATTGGCCGCAAGATACGCGATGCCGAGCTGGGCAAATACCCGTTTATGCTCATTATGGGTGAGAAGGAAGTGGGCGAGGGTACCGTTTCGGTGCGCCGTCAGGGTGCCGGCGATATGGGCGCAATGACCCCCGAGGCCTTCGCGAAAATGATTAGTGAAGAAATAGAAAAAGTCTTATAAATAATTCATTAAATTGCGGATTCCGATGGCTTCAGAATTCGCAGAAAATAGGAGAAACAAGTTATAGCAGCACCATTAAAACCCCAGCCAAACAAGGGCCAACGCAGCCGCGGCCCTATGAAAAAGGAGCCCGACCACAATATCAATGATTATATTTCGGCTCCTGTAGTGCGTGTCGTCGGAGAAGGTATGGAACCTACCATTATGGACACTCGCGACGCACTGAAAATGGCTTACGACCAGGGCCTCGACCTCGTGGAGATATCGCCCAACGCCCAGCCGCCGGTATGTAAGATTATCGACTACCAGAAGTTCACCTACGAGCTGAAGAAGAAGCAAAAGGAGATGAAGGCCAAGTCGAGCAAGGTGGTTATCAAAGAGATCCGCCTCAGTCCGCAGACCGACGACCACGATTTTGAGTTCAAGTTGAACCACGCTATCCGCTTCCTCAAGGAGGGCAACAAGGTGAAGGTGGACATCTTCTTCAAGGGCCGTTCGATCCTCTACAAGGAACAGGGAGAGGCGCAGCTTCTAAAGTTCGCCGAGGCACTGCTTGAATACGGCAAGCCGGAGCAGATGCCCAAACTGGAAGGCAAGCGTATGATGATGCTCATAGCACCCAAAAAGTAGTAGAGAAACACGTATTTCTATCTTTATATAATCTTTTAAACCTTAAAAAAACAGTAAAGTAATGCCAAGATTAAAAACTAAAGCAAGTGCCAAAAAGCGTTTCGCTTTCACCGGCACTGGTAAGATTAAAAGAAAGCACGCTTATCACAGCCACATTCTTACCAAGAAGGAGACAACGCAGAAGCGTAATCTCGACCACACCACTATGGTGAGCCGCGATGACGAGAAGCGAGTGAAAAGAATGCTTTTAGGTAGCGGTATGTAATTCATCCCGCTGAATTAACGGAGTAATTAACCATTATTTACAGCACCAAAGAGCGGAAAGAGATTGTCGGATAGTTGCAACAGACGTATCAGTGCAATGTCGGTTCCGCCGCTGAAATGAAAAAAAATTAGTATTTATGCCAAGATCAGTAAATGCAGTTGCTTCAAGAGCACGCAGAAAGAAAATCCTCAACCGTACCAAAGGTTACTGGGGTAGAGGTAAAAACGTTTGGACAGTAGCCAAGAATAAATGGGAAAAAGGTCAGACCTACGCTTATCGCGACAGGAAGAACAAAAAGAGAGAGTTCCGCGCACTGTGGATTAACCGTATCAATGCCGGTTGCCGCATCAACGGTATCTCTTATTCCGTATTTATGGGCGAATTGCACAAGAACAATATCGAGCTGAACCGTAAAGCTCTGGCCGACCTGGCTATGAACAATCCTGAGGCTTTCAGTGCAGTTGTCAAGATGGTAAAGAAATAATGTGTTGAACCTGTAAAAACTTTAATGAAATGGGAAAAACAGAAATTATGCAATATGTAGAGAATTTGGTGGAGCGCAAGTCGTTCCCCGAATTTAAGGCTGGAGATACCATCACTGTCCATTACAAGATTAAGGAAGGCAACAAAGAGCGTATCCAGAATTTCCAGGGTGTCGTTCTGCAGCGTTCCGGAAGTGGTTCTACTGAAACCTTTACTGTCCGTAAGATTACCAACGGCGTCGGAGTTGAAAGAATATTCCCCATCGCTTCGCCTTTCATCGAGCAGATCGATGTCAACAAGCGTGGTGCCGTTCGCAGAGCCAGAATCTTCTATCTCCGCGATCTTACAGGTAAGAAAGCTCGTATCAAGGAGAAAAGACGCTAAGACTGGAGCTCACGCTTCACCGATGTGTAAAACTCCTGAAGATAGATATATGTGTAAAAAAGCGGCAATCTGTAAAGGTTGCCGCTCTTTTTATTGCTTGCCGTATCGGTTGACGCTGCCAAAGTCCATCCCGTCGACGAGTATCCGCCCTTTGGTGGCGCGGCCAAGGAAGCAGCAGTTGACACGTGCTTCGGTCAGCTTTTGCAGGAAGAAGTCTTCTTTGGGCTCGTCGGTGGTGGCTATGAAGCGCACTCCTTGCTCACCGAAGAGAAATGCATCGAGGCGCACCTCGCGGCAGGTGAGGATGTCGAATCCCAATGATGCAGGCTCTGTGATGTCGAGCAGAGTCCCGAACAGACCGCCCGACGTGATACGATGGAAGTCGAACAGCGTGCCGTTGTCTTTGAGGCTGCCGAGTATCAATGCCAGATAGTCGGCGGTTTCCTGCTCGTTGTCCATTGTTATGGGGTCGCTGACAAGATGCAGATACTTGCGCCCATATTCCGAGTCGACAAAGAATTCCGACACGTCGCCAATCATATATAAGGCGTCGCCGCGGTGCACACTTGCCTGTCGCTCTCCGTTTGTATGCGTAAAAATGTTGTTGGCTGCAGGCTCTTTGCCTCCGAACATAGACCTTGCAATGGCGATGCACTCTTTGACGCGCGGCTCTTTGATTTCTTTGCTCTGTGGCTCAAGGGTGTTCTCAAGATACTCGTGGCGTTCTGCGGCGTGCGGCTGACCTTTCAGCCAGGACAGAAGCCCCTGACGGTTGCCCTGCGACTGCCACATAGCAAGCAGTGTGCTCAGCTCGTCCACAGTTGGCAATCGGCCTATAATGGTTTGGACTTCCTCGTATGCCGGCCGGCTGATGCCCATTGCCTCAAGTATATCTTCGCTTACTATCTCGTTTTCGTTCAAGGTTTTTTGCTTGTTTTCTGGGTGGTTAATTATTGTGCAAATATACTAAAAAAGCAGCATTCTAAAGCGAATGACATAAAAAAGTTGCTAATTTTTGCCTGTAATACAATAATTAGTATTTGTTGACGTTTTTTATATTATTTTAACCAAAAATGGGACTGTTTCTATTAGGCATACTTGGAGGCGTTGCGCTGTCGCTGTTTTTCAGCTTCGGTCCTGCTTTCTTCTCTCAGATTCAGGCAAGTATACATTACGGCTTTCGTAATGCAGTCCCTTTCCCTTTTGGTGTGAGTACAAGTGATATACTTATCGTTACGATACTGCTGCTCATATCCAGAAACATACCAATGGAGGAGATGATCCTGCTGCTCAACAACCGATGGATTGTATATGTGGGTGCAGGAGTTGTGGCCAGTTTTGGCTTCTATACGATGTTTCTGAAGACTCGCCGCGCTGCCGAGGCAAGCGAGACGGACAAGATAAATTTTCGCAATGTTCAGACCCCGTCGCGCTTGAGTGTCTATCTGCGCGGGCTGACGCTCAACTTCTTCAATCCTGTCATCTGGCTCTATTGGGCGACGCTTGTAACAATACTGATTTGCGGTGAGAGTGACATATCTGTCGGCCAACGTTACCTGTTCTTTGGAGGCGTGCTGTCTGCCACTCTTTGTATGGACATCCTTAAATGCAAGCTTGCGTCGTTGCTGCAAAACATTATAACCTACAGATTTCTAAAGATATTCAACAAGAGTGTAGGACTGATTCTTGTCGGATTTGCCATCTTTATGGTTGTCTCCACAATGCCTCGTTTTGAACAGAACGGCAACCAGCGATCGGTCGAGATGATGCAGGAGATAATGAACACCAAGCCACCGTTGAAGAAATAGTAGCCCTGCCATCTCCATTTCTCTTACAGAATAAAAAAGCCCCGTGCATCACTGCGCGGGGCTTCATTATGAAAAGATGATTCAATTTTGTTTGCGTGCGGCAAGCAGCAGCTCCATCATCTTGATGGCGCTGACGCTAATCACTGTGCCAGGGCCGAAGATGGCGGCGGCACCGGCCTTGAAGAGGAAGTCGTAGTCTTGCGGCGGGATAACGCCACCGACGGTGACCATAATGTCCTCGCGACCAAGTTTCTTGAGCTCTTCAATCACCTGGGGCACCAGTGTCTTGTGACCTGCAGCCAATGAACTGACGCCAAGGATATGGACGTCGTTCTCTACGGCCTGTTTTGCGGCCTCTGCGGGGGTCTGGAACAGCGGTCCCATATCTACGTCGAATCCGAGGTCGGCATAGCCTGTGGCAACCACTTTGGCGCCACGGTCGTGACCGTCCTGGCCCATCTTGGCAACCATAATACGCGGGCGGCGACCCTCAAGTTTTGCGAATTCATCGGTGAGGGCCTGAGCTTTCTTGAAAAGCTCGCTATCTTTAGTTTGTGAACTGTACACGTTGGTAATCAGATTGATTTTTGCTTTATAACGGCCATATACTTTTTCGAGGGCATAGCTGATCTCACCCAGTGAAGCGCGCTTGCGTGCGGCATCGATAGAAAGTTCAAGCAGATTGCCTTTGCCGGTCTCGGCGCAGCGTGTCAGGGCGTCGAGGGCAGCCTGCACCTCTTCGTTGTTGCGCTCGGCGCGCAGCTTGGCCAGACGTTTCAGCTGTGCTTCGCGAACGGCGGTGTTGTCGACCTCGAGGGTATCGATAGGATCCTCGTGGTCGAGACGGTATTTGTTGATACCCACAATGGTGTCGACATTCGAGTCGATGCGGCTCTGTTTGCGTGCCGAAGCCTCCTCGATACGCATCTTGGGAATACCGCTCTCGATAGCTTTGGCCATACCGCCGAGCTTCTCGACTTCCTGGATGTGAGCCCAGGCGCGGTGTGCCAGTTCGTGGGTCAGGGTCTCTACGTAGTAGCTGCCGGCCCACGGGTCAACCACGCGGCACACGTTGGTCTCTTCCTGAATGTAGAGCTGCGTGTTACGTGCGATGCGGGCACTGAAGTCGGTAGGCAGTGCTATGGCCTCGTCGAGGGCGTTGGTGTGCAGCGACTGGGTGTGTCCTAGGGCGGCACCCATAGCCTCGATGCAGGTACGGGCAACGTTGTTGAAAGGATCCTGCTCGGTCAGCGACCAGCCAGAAGTCTGGCAGTGGGTGCGCAGGGCCAGCGATTTGGGGTTCTGCGGGTTGAACTGCTTGACGATCTTGGCCCAAAGCATACGTGCGGCGCGCATCTTGGCAATCTCCATAAAGTGGTTCATACCAACGCCCCAGAAGAACGACAGACGGGGAGCGAAGTCGTCGACGCTCATACCGGCGTTGATACCGGCACGCAGGTACTCGAGGCCGTCGGCCAGCGTGTAGGCCAGCTCGATGTCGGCAGTGGCACCGGCTTCCTGCATATGGTAGCCCGAAATCGAAATGCTGTTGAACTTGGGCATATTCTTCGATGTGTATTCGAAGATGTCGGCGATAATCTTCATCGACGGAAGGGGAGGGTATATGTAGGTGTTACGCACCATAAACTCCTTCAGAATGTCGTTCTGGATGGTGCCTTGCAGTTGCTCCTGCTTCACGCCCTGCTCCTCGGCAGCGATGATGTAGAAAGCCAGAACGGGCAACACAGCGCCGTTCATAGTCATCGACACACTCATTTTGTCGAGCGGAATCTGGTCGAACAGAATCTTCATATCAAGGATGCTGTCGACAGCCACGCCAGCTTTGCCGACGTCGCCTACAACGCGCTCGTGGTCAGAGTCATATCCACGGTGAGTGGCCAGGTCGAAAGCCACCGACAGACCTTTCTGACCGGCGGCAATGTTGCGGCGGTAGAAAGCGTTGCTCTCCTCGGCGGTTGAGAAACCGGCGTACTGGCGTACCGTCCACGGACGCATAACATACATTGTCGAGTAAGGACCGCGAAGGAACGGCGCTATACCGGCAGCATAGTTAAGATGCTCCATACCGGCCAGGTCTTCCTTGCCATAAACGGGCTTGACGTCAATCTGTTCGGGCGTAGTCCAGTTTTTCTCAATATGGTTCTCTTTTTCCCATTGCTCGAAGCTTTCACGTGAATCGCTACGGGCCTTGAAATCAACATTTGAAAACTTGGGTCTCATTATCAGTATATTAAATGTTTTTTCGGTGAGTAGAATGAAATGCAAATATACGCATTTTATTTGAATACAAGTAACTTTGGTTCAAAAATAGTGTCTTTGTACTGTGTTGCAAAGATATAAAGCGTTGTTTAATATCTGTTTATATCTTTAAAAAATAACCGACTTTTCACATTATTCCCGAAATGTCCTTAGTCGGAGTGAAATGCCTCCAAATGTTAAATTTTAACTAAATCTTAACAATCGTTATTGGGTAAACTTAACATTCTTTAACTTTTATTAACATTTATAACATACTGATTACCAATAGTAATATGGTTGCGTTGCCAAAATAGGCCCAGATTTTTGCCGAGTTTAATACTTGTAAAAGACTGACTAACTCTCTATTAAAGTTCACAAAGATGGTCTTTGGTAAAACTTTGATAAGACTTTGAGTAAACTTTGGTAGGAATTTGGTATATGGAAATCACGTAGTTATCTCGACGGAATATTTGTTTCGGAATTGTTAAAAATTAACATTTGTTTATTGTCTGTCCAATTGATTGTTTTTTCTCGCTGTTGTTTGGACTTTCTTGTTGGTATAGTTGGTGTTATGAGTGGACGATGGGTTTTTGTTAACATTTTTTTAGAAAACGTGACGCTGTTTGAAAAAATAATCGTATCTTTGCAATGATAGAAAGAGGTGGCAAATTAGTTGTATAATCTATATAAAATACTAAAACATAATACTATGGCTTTACATATCATTAATCACCCACTTGTGCAGCACAAGCTAACACTTATGCGTAAGAAAGAGACTTCTACACACGATTTCAGAGAGTTATTGAAGGAAATCGGTATGCTGATGGGCTATGAGGTGACGCGCGACTTTCCGCTTGAGGATGTGGAAATCGAGACTCCGATTACTAAGATGGTTGCCAAGGATATAGCAGGTCGCAAGGTCGTTGTAGTGCCCATTCTGCGTGCTGGTCTTGGAATGGTCGATGGATTGCTGACAATTATCCCCTCGGCGCGTGTCGGCCACATCGGTATGTACCGTGACGAGACGACGCACGAGCCTGTGTTTTACTACTATAGGATGCCTGCCGGCAAGGACCGTACGGTCATTCTGACCGACCCGATGCTGGCCACGGGTGGCAGCGCCTGTGACGCCGTGCGACGCCTTAAGGCCGACGGCTACAAGCAGATACGTATGATGTGCCTTGTGGCGGCACCTGAAGGAGTGAAACGGCTTCAGACCGAGCACCCTGATGTGGAAATATTCACCGCATCGCTCGATAACTGTTTGAATGAGAACGCTTATATCGTGCCTGGCTTAGGTGATGCCGGCGACCGTATTTTCGGCACCAAGATGTGAAATCAGAATAAGGTATTGTGAAGGTGACGGAATGTAGTTAAAATGAAATTTGAAGCGTGAGCTAAAATGGACAAAATGTATATACGGCCCTCGCCGGCTTATGTTTTCAGTTCCACTTCTAATTCTGATTATCCCTTAGGTTGTTATAGCTGACTATTAACCACTTATAAATTCAATCATTATGAGTATTAACAAAAGTAATGAGGCCGTGTATGATGCCCGCGAGTTGGGCAAAGGCCGTATGTTGGTGCTGGGCTTCCAGCATATGTTCGCTATGTTCGGCGCAACGATTTTGGTGCCCACAATTACCGGTTTGTCGGTCTCGGCAACGCTACTGTTTGCCGGACTTGGCACACTGCTGTTCCATTGGTTTACAAAGATGAAAGTGCCGGCCTTTTTAGGCTCAAGCTTTGCTTTTCTGGGCGGCTATGCCACGGTGGTGGCTATGGGTGCCGAGCTGGGTATGAGTCAGGCCGAGGCTTTACCCTACGCTTGCGTCGGTGTGGCCGCCGCCGGACTGCTTTATTTTGTTCTGGCAGGCTGCATCAAAGCCTTTGGCATCAAGCGTGTTATGAAGCTGTTCCCACCTGTCGTCACAGGCCCCATTGTTATCTCGATAGGTCTTATCCTTGCCGGCACTGCGGTTAAGAGCTTTCTCAGTTGCTGGTGGGTGGCCCTGATTGCCATTGTCGTCGTCGTTGTCTGCAATATCTGGGGCAAGGGTATGATCAAGATTATTCCCATCTTGCTCGGTGTGCTGGTAAGCTACATTGTGGCAGCCTGCGCCGGTCAGGTGGACGGCACCGTCATCCGCGAGGCTGCTTGGTTTGGCCTTCCGTTCCAGTGGCAAGACACTGGTCTTGCGGCCTTTGGCGGTGGACATTTTGACTTTATGCTTACTGCCATCATTGCTATTATGCCCATTGCGCTGGCAACTATGATTGAGCACATCGGCGACATTTGCGCCATCGGCTCTACGACCAATCGCAACTACCTTGAGGACCCGGGTCTGCACCGCACTCTGATGGGTGACGGCGCTGCCACGATATTGGCTTCGCTCTTCGGCGCTCCGGCCAATACCACCTACGGTGAGAATACGGGTGTGCTCAACTTGACGCGCGTTTTCGACCCGCGCGTTATCCGCATTGCTGCCGTTATCGCAATGATATTCAGCTTCTCGCCTAAGTTTGCTGCGCTTATCTATGCTATGCCTGCGGCCACTATAGGCGGCGTTTCGTTGATATTGTACGGTATGATTTCGTCGGTTGGTATCCGCAGCTTGGTCGAGAACCAGATTGACTTGACCGACTCGCGCAATCTTATCATCACGGCCCTCACCATAACGTTGGCCGTCGGTATCAGCTACGGTTGCGAAGGCGGTGCGCTGCACTTCGGCAACATTGGCATTTCAGGCTTGGCCTGTGCCGCCATCGTCGGCATTCTGGCTGCCGTAATCATCCCTGACAGATTCTCGAAGGTGGATCTTCCTGAGGCCAACGAGAAAGATCTGGCGGATTGAACTGGAGTAATGAATAAAAGAAAAGCAGACCGTTGAGGTCTGCTTTTTTATTCTGTCATAAACCTTAATGACTGATTTAGATTTAGCGTTGTTCGGCGTGGAGCTTGCTTTTCTTCTTGTGCTTGTTCCAGAAACCATAGACCTCGCTGACGTTGCCTGCAGTAGTGAAAGCGCTGATTTCGTTCTTGTTGATGTATTCCATCAATTTCGAGAACTCGTCCTTGCTGAGCAGGGCCTCGAGTTCAATGCTCTTCTCGCCGCTGTAGCCGCCAATGACCTCATACATCGTGCAGCCGCGCTGCAGTTCGTCGATGATGAAGTGGCGCAGGCGGTCGTAGTCCTTCGATACAATGCAGACGCGCTTCTTGTTGTTGAGCGTTGCAGTGAAGTAGTCGACCACAAGTCCGTTGATCCAGGTGCCGATAAGACCGATGATGACCATACGGAACGGGTTGATGGCGAAGGCGGTGCAGCAAATCACGGCACCAGCCACCGACACCGAAGCGCCTATGTCGAAGTGGAGGTATTTGTTGACGATTTTGGCCAGGATGTCGAGGCCGCCCGTCGAGGCGTTGATGCTGAACATCAGTGCCTGTGCTGCGCTGAGCAACAGCACGAAGCAGCAGAGGTCAAGCCACGGGTCGCCCATCACCGACGGTGTGCCGGTAACGGGGTTGGGGTTGGCTATGTTCTCCCAGGGGAAGACCTTGGCCCAGAAGTCGGTCAACGGGCCGAGAATCAGTGCTGTGTAGACTGTCTTGAAGCCAAACTCCTGACCTATAAGCAGGAAGGCGAGGATTAGAAGCACAATGTTGATGCACATAATCCAGATGCCTAAGCCTTGGCCGCCGGTAAAAATGTTGCTCAGCACGATCGAGAGACCCGATATTGTGCCGATAATCAGTTTGCTGGGGACCAGGAAGTAGTACACTGCCGCCGCAGTGACCATCATTCCGAGTGTCATAATGATGAGCTCGATCCAGAATTTTTTGGTTGCGAGAATACTCAGTACTTTATTCATAAATGTTTTGTTTTTAGTTACTTGAGTTGATTGGTTTGTTTTCTTAACTGGCTGCAAAAGTACACATTTTATATATGCCGACCAAGAAAAGGCGGAAAAATATTTTAGGCACGATGACAGATGGCGATTCGGTGTTGCTTCTGCCGTTGTTTGTCTCGTTGGTTGATATTATTAAAATGCCTCAAACTGGCCAACGAAAATGCCTCAAACTGGCCAATTGCATCGCAGGCGAGGCGCCTGCGTGCCAAACTGAAGACCGTTATATTGCTATTAAAAAGCCGTCCTTTTGGGGGACGGCTTTTTGTTGCAACTGTAATTCGGATGTGTGCAAGTGTGTTTCGTATGTATTTTAGTTCTTGACAATTGTCTTCACACCGTAGCCTTCTTTGGCGCGTACCACGAGGAGGTATTGTGCTGCCGTGAGTGGACTGATGTCGATTTCGGTCAGCTGATTTTCACTTTTTCTGGTCATCACGGCCTTGCCGTTTACGTCGTAGATTGTGATCTCATACGGTTCTTGTTGGTACATCTGCACTGTCAGCCGTCCCGTTGTGGGGTTGGGCGACACGGAGAACTCCAGCGTGGCGACTTGATTGATGCCTATTGTCGGGTCGGCAGCGAAAATGGCTTCGAACACCGTGTCCTGTGTTACGGTGACCGTGCGGGGCGATTCCTCATTGCCGTCCGACCAGCTTTCGAACACATAGGTTTCAGCGGGAACGGCAGTCAGGGTGGCCTGCTGGCCCTCATAGTACATCCCTTCGCCGGTGACGGTACCCCATTCGCTGTTGTTGCTTGCTGCCACCAAGTAATACTGCGGCAACTCGACGAAGTGGGCCACAAAGGCGGTGTCGCAGGTGAGGTATATCGTGAGGGGATTGTCGGTCAGGCTGTCGCCAGCGGCTGTGCTCCAATGCGTGAAGCCAAATCTATTCTCTGTGGGTACTGCGGTGATGGTGTGGCTGGTGCCGCCGGGGTAGCTGCCGCCACCGGTAACGGTGCCCATCGAAGCATTTGCTGACGAGACTTGCAGGGTGAACGTCTGATTGCTGACATCCTCAAAGACGGCGACAAAGGCGGTGTCGCTGACGAGATGGACCGTTAAAGGATTGGTTGTAATAATTGTTGAGCCGTCGCCGCTGTTCCAGTAGTTAAATCTGTGACCAGGGTTGGGCGTGGCGGTAATGGTTACATCCGATGCGTAGTAGGTGCCGCCGCCGGTGACGGTACCCATCGCGTCATCAGACGCTGTGACCTGCAGGTTGAACTGCTGGGTATTATGGAAGATGGCGGTGAACGTTGTGTCACTCATCAGGTGCACCACACGGGGATTTTCGGTGTTGCCGTCGTTCCACGAAACGAAGGCAAAGCCAGGATTGGCAATGGCCGTAATGGTGTCGTCGCTCTCGTCGGGGAAACGTCCACCGCCAAGCACTTCTCCCCATCCGACCTCATTGGGTTCGGCATTTAAGTCCCATTTGTCCACAATGACAAGGTAGTATCCCACTGGGCTCAATGGCCAGTCGCTAATCCAGTAGTTGAACATCGGGCCAATTTGAAAATCCCAAAAGGCGTATGGCCTGCCTGGAAGATGACAGCTATACTGCTGCTGATATGTTGGTCCAGCGGTACCATACAAAAAATAATAATCACTAGCGTTGCAGCCATATTTGTCTGCTAACATATATTGACCGTTGTCCATAACATCGACGTAAAATGTTGATACCATCCCATTGCTGTTAGGGGTGTTCATAGAACCGACGATGTAGAAATCGGAGTCTACCCACACTGGTTGCTCAAAATAAGCCTCATATATATAACAGTACTGGACAAACTCGTCGTTCCATCCTTGACGGAACTCCATAACGCGCGCCGTGGCCGTGTCCCACCTCACCGAGTCGAGCAGTTGAAGCCGGACTTCGACATCAATTCCCTGAATATTCCGGCCGGTCTCCGTCATCTGGTATATGTACAAATATTCGGGGTTTTTCAGATTCCCTGGGGCACCGTCGACCGTCGGCGGAGTGTAGGCATTCACCATAGCCGCCAATCCTTTCACCTTCATACGCCCGTTGTGGGCATATTCCCATTTGGCAAGCTCGCCTGAAAACAATCTGCCAAACTCATACTTAAAGCAGAAACAGCTGTCCCAAACCCCATTGGGTCGCCAGTTCGGACAATCGTCAAACCATTTGGTGTAATAGTACTTGTCGCAACGAGGTTCGGCAGGGATGGTGTCGTCGACATCCGACGGAGTGTGACGCATTGCGAAAAGCGTGCCCGGCAATGCAAGAAAGGCCAGACCGATGATAATTCTTAAATGTAAAGGTGTTTTCATTTTGATGAATATTATATTTATAATTATGATGAGTTTTAATGTTAATGTTTTCTCCCCTTTTGTATATATAGTCGAAGAAAATGGCCAAAACGCTGCAAAGAATTTTGCTTTTTTTAGTTTAGTGTTGATTTACAATATTTTGAAAAATGTTAAAATTTTATATTCACCTGTTGTGTAGGGTTTGCTATCCGAAACAACGGATGGGCTGACGACGTTCTGGTACGCAGGCGCCCCGCCTGCGAAAATGGTTGCCAGTCATCGCAGGCGGGGCGTATGCGTACCAAGGGTTGCGATAGTGCAAAAAAAACCGTCCTTTTTGGGGACGGCTTTTTGTTTCTGCAACTAACGAGGCGCTTAGGCTTCGACGTTTTTCTCGATGGCAAGTTTGCCGCGGTAGTAACCGCATTCGGGACAAACGTGATGCATCATAATCTGAGCACCACAGTTGCTGCACGTGGTCAGCTGAGGAGTCTCAAGGCTGTCGTGCGTTCTTCTCTTTCTTGTTCTCGTCTGTGAGAACCTGTGTTTTGGATGTGGCATAATTATTAATTTTTATTATTTATTTATTTTTATTTCAGTTGTTTAAGTGCTTCCCAGCGAGGGTCGATTGCCTCCTCGTCAGTCGGCGTTGGCTCACCGTTGCTCTCCTCGCTTATGTATTTCAGCATCTCGGGGTCGCAGGTCGGGTTGCCGTCGGCGTCGTCGGGATGGACGCATTGTATTGGTATCGATACCGCTACATATTCGTACATCCATTGTGCGAGGTCTATCTTGTATTCATTCTCGTGGAGGATGATTACATCCTCGTTGTCAGATTGCTCGTTGTCGCTAAACTTAACACACAATGTTTGTTCTCCCTCTATCGGCAACTGCATCTCACCAAGACATCTGTCGCACATCGTCGTCACCTCACCGGAGTAGGTGAAATAGAACATCATCATTCGCTCACTTTTCTCCAATTTTACGTCAAAAACAACATTCGCATCCAGTATTTTTTCATTTTTATACTCTGAAAAAAAACTGTTGTCCAACGTGTAATCGTAGTGGTAAACACCTGATTTTAAGCCGCTGAACTGTATTGTCGTGTCGACGCTCTGTTCCATTTGCACACTCCTAATGAGTTTGCAAAAATACATACTTTTTTGAAACTGACCAAAAAAAAGTAAAAAATGATACTATTTTTTGTGAGTGGGTCGAGTAACAACTGTGGCAAAAAGGTCGTGCTCGACTGCCTGCTGGATGGTGACGTAGGCGAATTTTCCGATGTGTAACGAGCTGTGTGGGTGTATCAGCACTTCATCGTCGACCTCGGGCGAATCCTGCTCGGTGCGGCCAATAAAGTAGTCTCCCTCTCTGCGGTCTACGATAACTCTGAAGGTCTTGCCGACTTTCTGCTCGTTATACTGCAGCGCGATGGCATCTTGTATTGTCATCAGCTCATCGATACGGCGCTGTTTTTCCTCATCGCTGACGGGATCACCAAGCTTGTATGCCGGCGTGCCCTCCTCGGGCGAATAGGCAAAAACGCCCATCCTGTTGAATCTTGCGTCGCGTACAAACGTCTTAAGCTCCTCGAATTCAGCTTCTGTTTCGCCAGGATAGCCTACTATCAGTGTGGTGCGGATGGCGACATTGGGAATCTTTTCGCGGAACTTCTCAAGCAGGGACAGAGTAGCCTCGCGGTTGATGCCTCGCTGCATCGACGACAGCAGGCGGCTGTTGATGTGTTGCAGCGGTATATCGATGTATTTGCAGATGTTGTCGTGTCGAGCGATAGCATCGATAGCGTCATCCGGGAACGACGAAGGATAGGTGTAGTGCAGTCTTATCCATTCTGCGCCGCTCTCGGTTGCCAGGCGGTCGAGCAGCTCGCCCAAACGCCGCTCACCGTAGAGGTCGAGGCCGTAATAGGTAGTGTCTTGTGCAATGACAATAATCTCTTTGACGCCATTTGCGACCATCTCTTTGGCTTCTGCCACAAGGTCTTCGATCGGGCGCGACTTGTGTTTGCCGCGAATCATAGGGATGGCACAGTATGAGCAGTTGCGGTTGCAGCCTTCGGCAATCTTGAGGTAGGCGTAATGGCCCGGAGTGCTTTGCAGCCTCTCCTTCTCCAACTGCTCGTGGAAGTCGGCTTTCAGCGACTTCACTATCTCATCCCACTGATGTACACCATAGAAACCGTCAATCTCGGGCAACTCGGCTCTCAGCTCCTCGCGATAGCGTTCGACAAGGCATCCTACGGCAAATATCTTGCGTTGTTTGCGGCCACGCTGCTTGATGTCAATCTGTTCCAGCAGAGTGTTCACCGACTCCTCTTTGGCATCGCCGATAAAGCCGCAGGTGTTTACGATGATTATGTCACAGTCTTTCTGTGCCCGGTCGAAATACACTTCAAAGCCAGCCTTCTTCAAGTGGCCGGCAAGATGTTCCGAATCGGCTGTATTCTTCGAGCAGCCAAGAGTTATGATGTTGATTTTCATTGAGCAAAAAGCGAGTCAACAAATTCTTCTGCATTGAAGACCTGAAGGTCGGTCATCTGTTCGCCAAGTCCGATGTATCGCACCGGCACCTTGAATTGGTCGCTGATGCCGATTATCACGCCGCCTTTCGCAGTTCCGTCAAGCTTGGTGAGGGCAAGAGCATTGACTTCTGTCGCGGCGGTGAACTGACGAGCCTGTTCTATGGCATTCTGGCCAGTCGAGGCATCGAGCACAAGCAGTACCTCGTGCGGCGCGTCGGGCACCAGTTTCTGCATAACCTTCTTGATCTTTGTCAATTCATTCATTAGGCCTACCTTGTTGTGGAGGCGTCCGGCGGTATCAATCAGCACGACGTCGGTGTCCTTCGACAATGCCGACTGCAGTGTGTCGTAGGCGACCGATGCGGGGTCGGCGTTCATACCTTGTGACACGATGGGCACACCCACGCGTTCCGACCAAATGGTCAACTGGTCGACGGCGGCGGCACGGAAAGTGTCGGATGCGCCAAGCATAACGCTCTTGCCGGCTTGTTTGAACTGATAGGCAAGCTTACCGATTGTGGTTGTCTTGCCAACGCCGTTCACACCTACAACGAGGATGACATAGGGCTTCTTGGGCAGCGGCGACGCAAAGTCGGCAAACTCATCGTCGTGATGCTGGTTCAGCAGCTCTGCTATTTCAGCCTTCAAAATGTTGTTGAGCTCGGAAATGCCTATATATTTGTCGCGTTTTACACGCTCCTGTATGTTGCCTATAATCTTCAATGTCGTGTCCACACCTACGTCCGACGAAATCAGAGTCTCCTCCAGGTTGTCCAGTACCTCGTCGTCGACGGTGGATTTGCCAAGTATTGATTTAGAGAGTCTTGACAAGAAACTCTGCTTTGTTTTGTCGAGCCCCTTGTTGAGTGTCTCTTTCTTTTCCCTGCTGAATATTGAAAACAGTCCCATAGTCTCGCTTTATTGTGAAATGCATTGGTAATTAGCCGATGAAATAATTTGCAAAGATAGTCCTTTTTTTTGGAATAACTGTTAAATCATCAAAAAAAAGTGATTCGCCGGTGCCTGAAGCACAAAAAAACCCCGCTTCTCAGCGAGGTAAAACAAAAGCGTATGAAAAAAATTTTATTATTACTTCTTTTTCAAATATTCCTGAACATTGTCAGAGGGGACAATCTCCTCCTGGAAGACGTAGGCGTTGGTCTTCGGTGAACGGACCATACGGATAACCTTAGCAAAACTTTTGCCAGTGCTGGTCTTAAGAGTAGCAACAACTTTCTTTGCCATATTCTATATCTCCTATTATTTGATTTCTTTATGAACGGTTACTTTCTTGAGGAAGGGGTTGTACTTCTTCAACTCCAAGCGCTCGGGGGTGTTCTTTTTGTTCTTAGTCGTGACGTAACGCGACATACCCGGCACACCACTGGTCTTTTGCTCAGTGCATTCAAGTATAACTTGTACTCTTGCGTCTTTATTCTTCTTTGCCATTTTCTTTTCGTTTTTGGAGTTGCAAAAGTACTACTATTTTTTGATTCCACAACTATTTTTTTCTAAAATAATTTTAAATATACCTCTTAATTGTTGTATATCAGTAAAATAATATTCTGCATTTTGTACCTTTTTCTGTATAAAACTGCACCCTTCAGGCGGCATTATTAAGTACTGATAACAGAAAATCGCCCCTGTTTTTTGACGGAAAACACCTCTGTTTTGCTCTTTGTATAGTTTATAACACTGACAATATGTCAGTTAAATATGGTTAAACTGGCTTCAAAACTGACATTTTGTCAGTCTCCGCATCAACGGCACTGCTTTTGATCCTATCGTAGGTGAACCGCAAGTCGAAAGGCACAGAAAGCCAGAGACACAAGAGGTTCGAAACGATAAAACAACAATAAAAAGTCAAACAATTAAATATAGGAGATTAAAACAATGTTAGTAGCAAGAAGAAACAATGACCTGATGAGCACAATGTTCAACGAGCTTTTGGATTGGAACCGTTGGAACGGCCTGTGCAGCACTGAGGAGCACACCACTACTCCTAAGATGAACGTCAGCGAAAGCGACAAAGATTACCGCCTCGAAGTCTGCATCCCCGGTATGAAGAAGGAAGACCTCAACCTGAGCATCGACGCCGACAACAACCTTGTCATCGAGATGCAGCAGAAGGATGAGAAAAACGAGAACGACGAGAAGCGCCACTTCTTGCGCAAGGAGTTCAGCTCAATGCAGTTCAAACAGATGCTGACGCTGCCCGAGAACGTCAAGAAAGACCAAATCGGTGCAAAAGTCGAACACGGCATCCTGACCGTTACGTTGCCCAAGTACACTACCGAAGAGCAGAAGAAACTTGCCCAGACAATAGTTATCGAATAACACTTTCCAACAACGGTCACTCAAAACAACGGAGGGCGTCCCGCGAGGGATGCCCTCCTTTTTTTGTCTCAATTCGTCATACTTTTGCCCATCAGGAAACACCCTTCCGGCACCCTCTGGACGACCACCGGAAAAGCTCCGAAAATATCGTTTCTGTCAAAACAGAGTTTTCTGTAAAATTTAACATTTGTTTTGAAGTAACACATTAAGGCAAAGCTTGTTGCAGAAAATGTTGCAAAAAGTTTGACATCTTCCGGAAATGCCCGATTTTTGCCTTTTATAACACCCTGATTTCCATATACCATCTTCCTATCAAATTCTACCCAAATTCTTACCAAAGTTTACCCAAATTTTACATTGGTAGAATTTGATTAGAATTTTATCAGTTTTCTATAAAATTTTGATCTGTTTTAAGGTGCTGTCAGCGGTGGTCGTGAGGGTGGTTAAAGGGGGAGGAAGCAGGGTGCGTTGAGGAGGAGTAGGGGTGTCGATTCCGAAGGCTTGGTTTTTGATTGACCGGTGTGGATTCCGCAAGGCATTTTCCGCTTTGGTTCAGATATTGTTCGTAAGTTTTTGGCTTGTTTTCCAATTTTTTCTTATATTTGCATTGTATTTTATGCTTGTCATTTGGAGCAAAAGGTGAATAAATGTTCGCTAATTCAGTAAGTTATAGCGAGAACGATGAACGACAATATTACGAAACAATATATAGACCTTGAAAAGGTGTTGGCGGCCAAAGGGGTGAAGGTGCCGAAGTTGGTGTTGCGTTTTTTGAACCGTCTGCTCCACGTCGAGGAGCTCAACGAGGGCATCTACCTGAACCGCGACAAAGAGGGCGTTGATTTCGCCCGGGCCATTATGCAGCACCTTGATGTGGATGTAAGGCTGGAGCACGCCGAACGCATCCCGACCGACGGAATGCCGATTATCGTCGCCAACCATCCGCTGGGCGGTCCCGACGGTATGGCGCTGATAGGCGCAGTGGGGGAGGTGAGGCGTGACATCCTGTTTCCTGTCAACGACTTCCTGATGCACCTGGCGCCGCTGAAGCAGGTGTTTGTGCCTATCGACAAGGTGCACGGCAATCGCGGCACCGCCGAGGGGCTTGAGGCTGCCTTCGCCGGCCAGAACGTGCTGCTATACTTTCCGGCGGGGCTATGTTCGAGGCGCATAAAAGGGCGTATTGTCGATCTGGAGTGGAAGCCTACCGTGGTCAAAAAGGCTGTGCTTCACCACCGCGACATTGTCCCTGTCTATATTGAGGCGCGCAATCGCAGCCGCTTCTATACCATTGCCAATCTTCGCAAGCGGTTGGGAATCAAGTTTAATTTTGAAATAGCGCTGCTGCCTGGCGAGATGTTCGCCCAGCGGGGCAAGACGATTCGTATGACGGTGGGCAAGCCGATACCTTACCAGACGTTTGAGGCTGGAACTCCTGCCAAGGTGTGGGCTTCGCGCTTGCACGACTACGTCTATCGGCTGGCTGCAGACGCCGATGCTGAATTTGAAATAAAAGAATCATAATATATGGGAAAAGATTTAAGCTACATTATCCCTCCTGTGCCGCGCGAGCTGATAAAGGCCGAACTGTCGCACAAGAATTTTCTGCGCCACACCAACTATGGCGGCAAGGATATCTATGTCACTACGGCCCATCTGTCGCCCAACATTATGCGCGAGATTGGACGCTTGCGCGAGATGTCGTTTGCCGTTGAGGGCGGCGGCACTGGCAAAGAGGTCGACATCGACGAGTTCGACACGTTGCCCGAGCCTTATTGCTTTAAGCAGCTCTTTGTGTGGGATGCTGAGAACGAGGCTATTGTGGGTGGCTATCGCTTCATCCACGGCAGCAATATGTTCCGTTCGGTAGATGGTTCTATCTACACGCCCACGGCCGAACTGTTCCATTATACCGACGAGTTTGTGGAGAAATATCTGCCCTATACACTTGAACTTGGGCGCTCGTTCGTGCAGCCTGAGTATCAGCCTGGCAACAACCTGCGCAAAGGTATGTACTCGCTCGACAACCTGTGGGACGGCCTTGCGTCGATAGCCGTCGAGATTCCCGAGACGCACTATTACTTCGGCAAGATTACGATGTATCCGCAGATGAACCGCAAGGCCAAGGATATGATTCTCTATTTCTACCAGAAGCATTTTCCGGACAAGGACGGCTTGGTATGGCCCAACGAGCCGCTGACGATTGAGACCGACTACAACGAGTTGCATACGCTTTTCAGTGGCCGCAACTATAAGGAGGACTACCAGATACTGCAGCGGTCGGTGCGGGCGTTGGATTCATACGTCCCGCCGCTGGTGAATGCCTATATGAACCTTTCGTCTTCGATGAGGTCGTTCGGAACGGCTTACAACCACGCTTTCGGCGAGACCGACGAGACAGGTATTCTGGTGGCGCTGAGCGATATCTATCCTGACAAGCGCGCCCGCTACTTTGAGTCGTATGATACAAGAAACCGCCTCTTCGAGCGTCGCAAGCTGTTCAAAATCAATATGCGCCTGCTGCCTTGGTGGAAGGGTGGCGCCAGTGACGAGGAGAATAAAGAGTTGTTGGACCTGCGCGAGCACTGGATTGCGCGCGAGCGTGCCAAGTCCAACGGCTCCGACGTACCGTCGCAGTCGCGTCGCGAACGCCGCGTGAAACGCCGTGAGAACCGTCGCGAGAACCGCCGACACAGAAGAGAAGACAGATAAAACACTTGGATATGGAGGTTAAAAACGCCGTTTTTGTAGTAAGTAACAGCGACTATCGCAAGTGCCCCGATACGGGCAAGCCTGAATATGCCTTTATCGGCCGCTCGAATGTGGGCAAGTCGTCGTTGATCAATATGCTGACTCGTAACAAGGGGCTGGCAAAGACCAGCGTGCGCCCGGGCAAGACACAGCTTATCAACCATTTTTTGATTAACAACGAGTGGTATCTGGTCGACTTGCCGGGCTATGGCTATGCGCGGACGTCAAAGACCTCGAGGGCGGCTTGGCAGAAGATGATAACCGAATATCTGACTGGCCGTGAGCCGCTGGTGAATACTTTTGTGCTGATTGATTCGCGCATCCCGCCGCAGAAGATTGACTTGGAGTTCATATCCTTCCTTGGCCGCAACGGAGTGCCGCTGGCGGTGGTCTTCACCAAGGTTGACAAGCAAAACCAGAGCGAGACGGCGCGTAATGTCAACACTTTCAAGCAGGCTCTGCTCGAGGAATGGGAAGATCTGCCCACGATGTTCCTTACATCGTCGGTGTCGGGCACGGGACGCGACAAGGTGTTGGGATTCATCGAGCAGTGCAATGCATTAGTTAACGAAAACAAAACAAGATGAGAAATATACTTTATATACTATTTGTATTTTTGTTGCCCTTGACGGGCCATACGCAGAACCACTCCGCACTCAGCAAGGCTGTCAACGAGCTGGCTCGTGAAGATGTGATGAAACACGCCACGCTGTCGGTGTGCGTGTATAACGTCGACAAGCAGTCGCAGGTTTATGCCTACAATTCGCAGCGTTCGGTCGTGCCGGCATCGCTGACTAAGCTGTTCACCACCGCACTGGGCTTCGAAAAGCTTGGCAAGAATTTCCGTTTCCGCACGCAGCTGGCTTATTCGGGCCAGTTGGAAAAGAATGGTACTCTTCACGGCGACCTGTATATAATAGGTGGTGGCGACCCGGTGCTGGGATCGTACCGCTACCGCCAGACGGTGCCCGACAGCGTCTTTGCTGCCTGGCACAAGGCTGTGGTGGCCGCCGGCATCAAGGCTGTGGATGGCAGGGTGTACTATGATGCAACCATTTTCGACAACCATCCGATTCACGACAGCTGGCAGTGGGGCGACATCGGCAACTATTACGGCTGCGGTGTCAGCGGACTCAACTTCCACGAGAATATGTTTTTTATTCATTTCGCCCCCGGCGGCAAACTGGGCTATCCAGCCTCTGTGTCGCGAATGGAGCCCAAAGGCTTGAACCTGCATATTATCAATGAGGTGACTACCGGTCCCGCCAAGTCGGGCGACCAAGTGGTGGTCTATGGCGAGCCAGGCTCTACCATCAGGACTTGCACCGGCACGGTGCCTATCGATGCCAAACGCTTCTCGGTGCGCGCCTCGATGCCGAAACCGGGGCAGGCTTGCGCCGATCTGTTCACGGTCTACCTGCGTGCGCACAGGGTGTCTGTGTCGGGAGCGGCTGCCGAATCGATGAAGAAGCCTTCGTCATTGGTTAATCTGCTGGAATATACCTCGCCGACCTACTACGTCATTGCGCAGTACACCAATATGACCTCCAACAACACCTACGCCGAGGCTATCCACCGTTATTTGGGCTATAGGACCCACGGCCTGGGCAGCAGCGCCAACGGTGCCAAAGCGGTGAGTGACTTTATACAGCGGCTGCGCCTCGAATCGTCGGGCGTGATCCTCGAGGACGGCAGCGGCCTGTCGGTCCGCAATCGCGTGACATCCGACTTTGTGTGTCGTTTTCTGGTGGAGATGTCGAAGACGAGCTATTTCGATGACTATCTGAAAAGTATTGCCCTTGCTGGCGAAAACGGCACAGTGAAGAACCTCCTTTCTGGCTTGCCGTCCAATGTCTCGGTGCGTGTCAAGACGGGCTCTATGACTGGTGTCCGCGCCTATGCCGGCTATGTCATCAACTCTAAGGGCGAGCGCCTCAGCTTCTCTGTCATTGCCAACGACTTTACCTGCACCGGTGCCCAGATGCGCACCAAGCTGGAAAAGATAATAATGAAGATAGCGACGATGGAATAGGAGGGAGACTTATTTAAGCATCTCGTTTACGTCTGCATATAGTTTGGGTATGTGCTTGACCACCAGGCTCCATAGGAATTCTGGCGTTACGCTGTCATAACCGTGAATAACTCTGTTGCGTGTGCTGATTATAGCTTTGGCATTATCAAGTACAATGTCGTGATTGTGCTTCAGCAGCTGATTGATTGCTTCGCCCATTATCTCGACATTCCGCTCTACGGCTCTTTGTCGCAAGATGTCGGCTTGGAAGTCGGCAAAAATCTTTTCTCCTGAAAAGAACGATTCGACTTCTTCGCAGGCTGTTAATACATCGAACAAGTATTTCTTGCTATACTCGTCCATAAATCTGAACTTTTGATTGTTCGATGTTTGACAGGAAATAGGGGTTGTGGATGGCTTTCTCTTCGACGAGGTCTATTTCACGACCAAGAACTTCTGACAATGATTCTGAGAATTGCAGGTAGTTGTCGGCGTATTCTTCGGTTGGCAGGGATTTGAATCTGACAAGTAAATCAATGTCGCTTTCGTCGTTGAAGCGGGGCGTAAGAACAGAACCAAATACAGAAAGGGTGTCAACCGAGTGCTGTTTGCAGAGGGCGATAATCCTTTCTATATTTGATTCTATTATTGACATTTTGGATAATTCTATTTGATCAGGAACGAGAACTTGTTGAAGTTCTTGAGGGCGATGCCGGTGCCGCGGGCCACAGCGCGCAGGGGGTCTTCGGCGATGTGGACCTTCAGCTTGGTCTTCGACGCGATGCGCTGGTCGAGACCGCGCAGCAGGCTGCCGCCGCCAGCCAGGTAGATGCCGCTCTTGTAGATGTCGGCAGCCAGCTCTGGCGGTGTGTCGGCCAAGGTTTCAAGGATGGCGCTCTCGATGCGTGCAATCGATTTGTCGAGGGCGTGGGCAATCTCCTTGTAGTTGACCAGTATGTTCTTGGGCAGGCCTGTCAGCAGGTCGCGACCCAAGGTCTCATAGTCGTCTGGCGGGTTCTCCAGTTCGGAAACAGCCGAGCCGACCGAAATCTTCACCTTCTCGGCGGTGCGCACACCGATGACGATATTGTGCTGCTTGCGCATATATTCGATGACGTTCTCGTTGAACTCGTCGCCTGCGACCTTGATGGATTTGTTGCAGACAATACCACCCAGCGAGATGACGGCGATCTCTGCCGTGCCGCCTCCAATGTCGACAATCATATTGCCGTAAGGCTCAAGCACGTCGATGCCGATACCGATGGCGGCGGCCATAGGCTCGTGAATCATACGAATCTCCTTGGCACCAGCCTGTTCAGCGCTCTCGCGCACGGCACGCTCTTCGACGTTGGTGATGCCCGACGGGATGCAGATGACCATACGCAGTGCCGGAGGCATAAACGAACGGCTGATGTTGGTCATCTTGATAAGTTCGCGGATAAGGTGCTGTGCCATCTCAAAGTCGGCGATGACACCGCCGCGCAGCGGCCTGATAGTCTCAATGGTCTTGTTGTTCTTGCCGTCCATCTGCTGTGCGCGCTTGCCGACGGCCATAATCTTGTTGGTAGTCTTGTCCAAGGCTACGATTGAAGGCTCGTCGATGACCACTTGGTCATTGTATATCACAATGGAGTTGGCTGTGCCGAGGTCCATTGCTAATTCTTTGTTAAATAATGAGAAAAGTCCCATATATCCTGAATCCTTGCTATGTTAGTCCTTAATTCTTGTTGTTTTCTGTCCCTACCTATTACGAAAAAAAACTGTTTTTGTTTCGTTTTTAGTGCTTAAAATGTCTCTTTCCGGTGATTACCATAGCCATTTTGTTGTTCTCGCAGTAGTCGATGCTGTCCTGGTCGTGGATGGAGCCGCCGGGATGGACAACGCCTGTGATGCCTGCATTGTGGGCTATCTCCACACAGTCGGGGAAGGGGAAGAAAGCATCCGATGCCATAACAGCTCCGTTGAGGTCGAAGCCGAACGACTGGGCCTTGGCGATGGCCTGGCGCAGGGCATCGACGCGGCTGGTTTGGCCGGTGCCGCTGGCCAGCAGCTGTCCGTTCTTGGCCAGCACTATGGCGTTGCTCTTGGTGTGCTTTACAAGGATAGTGGCAAAGGCCATATCTGAAGCCATCTGCGGCGTGACCTTGGTCGAGGTGACGCTCTCAGTCAGCTCCTCGGCCTTCGGCACGACATTGTCCTTGTCCTGAACCAATATTCCGTTCAACACATTGCGGAAAACGATGTCCGACATCTTGAAGGCCTTGCGGCGCAGAATGATGCGGTTCTTCTTGCCTTTCAGTATCTCGAGGGCGTCGCTGTCGTACTCGGGGGCTATGCACACCTCAAAGAAAATCTTGTGCATCTCTTCAGCCACCTCTTTCGTCACCTTGCGGTTGGTGATGATGATGCCGCCGAAGGCGCTGACGGGGTCGCCGGCCAAGGCGTCCTTCCAAGCGTCGAGCAGCGTTTCGCGGCAAGCCATACCGCAGGCGTTGTTGTGCTTCAGGATGGCGAAAGCCGTCTGGTCGAAGTCGTCGATCAGGTTGCAGGCAGCGTCGATGTCGCCCAGGTTGTTATAAGAAATCTCCTTGCCGTTCAGCTTGTCGAAGCAAGCGTCGAGGTCGCCGTAGAAATAGCCTTTCTGATGAGGGTTCTCGCCATAGCGCAGCGGCGTGCAGTGGTTGCTGCTCTGGCGGAAAGCGCCTATGCCTTCAGCCTCGTTGAAGTGGTTGAAGATAGCGCTGTCGTAGTGGCTGCTGACGGCGAAGGCGTAGGCGGCAAAGCGGTGACGCTGCTCGAGGGTCAGGCCGCCGTCCTGCTCGGTGTAGAGCTTCAGGAATTCGGCATAGTGATCCACCGAAGGAACGATGACCACATCGGCGAAATTCTTGGCGGCAGCGCGAATCAGCGATATGCCTCCGATGTCGATTTTCTCTATGATGTCCTGCTCAGCGGCGCCGCTGGCAACTGTCTGCTCGAAGGGGTAGAGGTCGACGATGACGAGGTCGATCTCCGGAATCTCATATTCCTTCAGCTGCTCGCCGTCGCTGAACATATCGCGGCGGCTCAGAATGCCGCCGAACACCTTGGGATGCAGCGTCTTGACGCGGCCGCCAAGTATGCTCGGATAGCCCGTCAGACTCTCTACCGTAACGGCGTCGATGCCAAGGTCCTTGATAAATTTGTAGGTGCCGCCAGTCGAATAGATGGTTACGCCCTTGGCGTCGAGGGCGCGCACGATGTCCTCCAAACCGTCTTTATAGAAGACCGAAACGAGGGCTGATTTTATGCTTTTGGTTTCCATTATAATTGTTTTTATTAGTTTTCAAATACTGCAAAACATTGACAATGCACCACTTGCGCGGCGCATTGCACTTTGCTTCCAATCTACAAAAGTACAACTTTTTTACATTTCTTAAGAATAAAATGCAAAAAATATCACTTTGTCGTGATTGCGTCCTTCGAGGCTATTGATTTGCCGATGCGACATATGCTATTTCTTGCTGGTGTGACACACCCCGCCGCTTCAATTTTGTTCACCGCTTCGCTATCGGAACTGATAGTGCGACACACCCCGGCCTTCGGCTTTTCTGTTCTCCGCTTCGCTATCGGGACGGCCACTGGCAGTCTCTTCACATCTCCAAGAGGGGATGGGCTGCCGCATTGTTTTGATTATCAACAAATCGCTGCCGCGCCATCCCCTCTTGGAGAGGGGTGGCCGAAGGCCGGGGTGTGTCGCACTGTTAAACCGCCACGATGCCAAAATAGATCAAACCCATAAGTTTCCCAGGGGTACCTACAAAATATTTTTCGGATAATTTATGGCAATTCGTGTTCAACCTCCGTGGGCGTTTCGCCCACACCGAAAACCGCTCTCAAAACGCCCCCTTTTACTACAAAAATCGCATAATATTCATAATTACAATGTTTTATGCTAAAAACACCCCGATTTTGGCACCGTTTTGTAACCGTCTCATCCTCAGGCCATCAAGGGACCAACTCCGTCATATGTACAATATATGTACAATACTTGTACAATATTTGTACGTTTACAATTGTACAAGTATTGTACAACTATTGTACATATAACGGCCTATTCTTTGGGCAGGCGCATTATGTTTTCGTAGAGCTCGGGGAAGCGGTCGGCGAGTGCAACGGGGCGTCCGTTTTCGAGGAAGCAGTGGGTGCTGGTGGCGGTGCAAACCAGTTTGCCGCCCACCTTCATCGTGTAGTTGAAGACTATGCGCAGGGGTGTGGTTTCGGCCACGCTGACGGCTATCTCGATGATGTCCTTGAAGGTGGTGGTGTGGCGGTAGCGGCAGTCGATGCCTACGACGGGCGACACGACGCCTTCGGCCTCCATACGGTCAAAGCCGTAGCCCAGCTGGTCCATCCAGTCGACGCGGGCCTCTTCCATAAAGCGGATGTAGTTGCTGTGGTGCGTGATGCCCATACGGTCGCACTCGTAGTATTTCACCTCGTGGCGGTAGGGTTTGATGGTCATAGTGCTGATTGTTAGTCTCCAAACTCTATTCCTACGCCTTTGGCGGTGTGGACAAGGCGGCTGTCGGGGGCGATGAGGTTCTGTTCGCGAACGGCCTCTTCAAGGCTCACTCCCACGATGTCAGGGTGGTGGTAGGCCACCATCTGGCCGAAGCGTCCTTCGAGCACGAATTCCATTGCGCGGACGCCGAACTCGGTGGCCAGCACGCGGTCGAAGGCTATGGGTGTGCCGCCGCGCTGCAGATGGCCGAGGATGGTGTAGCGTATGTCGTGCTCCACGCCGGCGGCTTTGAGGTCGGCGGCCAGTTGCTCGCCAATGCCTCCCAGCTTGACGTGCTGGTAGCCCACTTCGCCTGTCTCGGTGCCCGTCACCGTGCCGCCTTTGGGCATAGCTCCTTCAGCGACGACGATGATGCAGTATCCGCGGCGTTTGTTGTAGCGTTGCTCTATCTTGGCCTTGATTTTCTCGATGTCGTATGGGATTTCGGGGATGAGGCAGATGTCGGCGCCGCCGGCGATGGCGCTGTGCAGCGCTATCCATCCTGCGTCGCGACCCATCACTTCCATAATGAAGACGCGGTTGTGGCTGGCTGCGGTGGTCACCAGCTTGTCGATGGCATCGGTGCAGATCTGGACAGCTGTCTGGAAACCAAAGGTGTAGTCGGTCATCGAGAGGTCGTTGTCGATGGTTTTGGGCACGCCCACTATGTTGAGGCCTTTGTTGTAGAGCCCCAGCGAGATGCGCTGGCTGCCGTCGCCGCCAATGTTGATGACGGCATCGATGCCGAGGTATTGCAGTTTGCGCAGCATCTCGTCGCTGCGGTCGACCGTTGTCCAAGTGCCGTCGTTTTGCTTGACGGGCCAGGCGAAGGGGCCTCCCTTGTTGGTGGTGCCGATGATTGTTCCGCCTTGGATTTGCAGGCCTTCCACGCGTTTCTCGTCGAGGATTTCAATCTCGGTAGGCTCGCGCAGCACGCCGTTGAACGACTCGATGCAGCCCACTACCTCCCAGTCTTTCTCCTGCGAGGCGCGTTTCACGATGCCGCGAATCACGGCGTTCAGTCCCGGGCAGTCGCCGCCTCCGGTCAAAACCATTACTCTTTTCAGTGCCATAGTATATTGTTTTTGTTTTTTATCTTTTTGAGTTTTAGTGCCGTAAGCGTTTTTGCAAAGACGCTTAGCAAGCTACAAAAGTAGTTTTTTTTCTGCGAAATGCAAAAAAAAATACTAAAAAACTGTTTTTGACGTTTGAAAAGTAAGGTTTCGGCTTTGAACCGACATCGCGGCGCCGTTTTGTATCCAGTGTGGCGTAAGTTGGTGTTTTTGAGGTTGAAACGTTGCAATTAGGTAATTAAATTATAGACATATATGAAAGGCAATTTTTCTTACAACAACCCGACAAAGCTTTATTTCGGTGAAGAGTCGCTCAAATATCTGCGTGACGAGCTGAAGAACTATGGTCCAACCGTGATGCTCACCTACGGCGGTGGCTCGATAAAGAAGAACGGTATATACGATGCTGTGTGCGAGATACTTCGCGCTGAGGGCAAGCGCGTCGTCGAACTGTCGGGCGTGATGCCCAATCCTACCTACGAGAAGGTGCTTGAGGGCTGCCAGTGTGTGCGCGACAACAATGTCGACCTCATCCTTGCCGTTGGCGGCGGCTCGACCATCGACTACGCCAAAGGCGTGTCGGCATCGGCCTACTGCGAGGAGGATGCCTGGCAGAAATACTGGGTGGAGCAGGGCAATCCCGAGTGCAAGACTGTGCCCATCGGAGCCATCCTCACGATGGTTGGCACCGGCAGCGAGATGAATGGCGGCAGCGTCATCACCAACCGCAAGGCCGGCTTCAAGCTGGGCAAGGTCTTTGGTCCGGCTCTCTATCCGCGTTTCGCCGTCCTCAACCCGCGCTACACGATGACCGTGCCGCAGTATCAGATGGTGGCAGGCTTCTTCGACATTATGAGTCACTTGATGGAGCAGTATTTTGCCGGCACCGCCGACTGCACTACCGACTACATCAATGAGGGCCTTATGCGCTCGCTCATCCACTCTACGCGTATCGCCGCCAAGAACCCGCAGGACTATGAGGCTCGCGCCAATATTATGTGGACGGCTACGTGGGCACTCAACACCCTGCTGAAGTGCGGCAAGGGAGGCGACTGGGAGGTGCACCAGATTGGCCACGCCATAGGCCTTGTCACCGACGCCACGCACGGTATGACGCTGGCTTCGGTGTCGTTGCCCTACTATCGCCACGTGATGCACGACGGTTTGCATCAGTTTGTCCGTTTCGCCAAGAATGTCTGGGGCGTCCGTCCCGAAGGCAAGAGCGACGAGCAGGTGGCCACCGAAGGACTCAAGTGCCTTGAACAGTGGATGCACGAAATAGGCGTTGTCACCCACTCGCGCGAGCTGGGCGTCACCGAGCAGAACATCGAGGCCGTCGCCGACGCCGTCCTTATCCTCCCCGTCGGCTACCGCACCCTGACTCGCCCTGAGGTGGTTGAGATTCTGAGAGAGAGTATGTGAGTTAGAAGGTGAGTAAGTGGTGGTGAGGTTTTGATGATGCGAGTTTTGGTAGCTCGAGTTTTGTTGTGTGTGTTGATAGTTTGGGTTTAATAGTGCGACACACCCCGCCGCTGCGCGGCACCCCTCTCCGAGAGGGGATGGCGCGGCAGCGCTCCATTGATAATCAAAGTGATGCGGCAGCCCATCCCCTCTCGGAGAGGGGTGGCCGAAGGCCGGGGTGTGTCGCACCGTAAAGACATAAAAGATGTCGCATCGTTAAACCATCAAAAGTGGCTTGAAACAAATTAATTTGTCCAATTTATAAAAAAGTTCTATTTTTGAACTTTTGTAAATGAATTGTTTTAGAACCGATTTTTGCTGTAATGCGCTGTCAAAGCGAGGATTATTTCAAAAGAAGGTTCGTTGATGATATATTGCTAAAATATGAAAATAGAGTTTTTAGGAGCTGCACGCGAGGTGACGGGAAGCAAGCACCTCATCACAACGAAGAGAGGTCTGAAGATACTGCTCGACTGCGGTATGTATCAGGGCAAGGGCCTTGAGACCGACGCTATGAACCGCGATTTGGGTTTCGACCCCAAGGAGATCGACTACCTCATCCTCTCGCACGCCCATATTGACCATTCGGGATTGATTCCTTATATCTACAAGCTGGGCTTCAACGGCGTCATCGTCTGCACGCCAGCCACACGCGATCTGTGTGCCATTATGCTTGCCGACGCCGGCCGCATTCAGGAGTCGGATACGCACACCTTCAACAAGAAGCGTGCCGCCCAGGGGCTGCCGCCCGTTGAGCCTATCTATACCGAGGCCGATGCACAGGCCTGTATGGGCAGCTTCATCAGCGTGCCGTACCACAAGAAGTTCAACATCGAGGGTGAGGTGACGGTAGAGTTCTTCGATGCCGGCCATATCCTCGGCAGCGCCTGCGTGTATCTGGAAATCAAGGAGGGCCGCCGCCTTATCAAGCTTGGCTTTACGGGCGATGTGGGTCGCTACGACAAGCATATACTCAAAGACCCCGAGCCGTTCCCGCAGGTTGACTACCTGTTGATGGAGTCGACCTACGGCGACCGTCTGCACACCACGCTCGACACCGCCGAACAGGACCTGCTGATGGCTACGCTCGACACCTGCACCAAGAAGAAAGGCAAGCTCATCATTCCTTCGTTCGCCATCGGTCGTGCGCAGGAAATCATCTACGCCCTCGACCGTCTGCGCAGCAAAGGTCTGCTGCCCGACATCGATGTGTTTGTCGACAGCCCGCTGAGCGTCAACGCCACCAATATTATGCGTCTGCACACGGAGTGCTTCAACGATGACATCGTGGAATATATGAAGAGCAATCCCGACCCGTTCGGTTTCGACCGTCTGCAGTACATACAGTCAGTCGAGGCGTCGAAGGCGTTGAATGTGCGTCACAAGCCGTGCATCATCATTTCGGCGTCGGGTATGATGGAGGCCGGACGTGTGAAGCATCATCTGGCCAACAATATCGACAATCCGACGACGACAATCCTGTGCGTGGGCTATTGCGAGCCGTCGACGCTGGGCGCTAAGATTATGCGCGGCGACAAGACAGTGTCCATCTTCGGCCGTCCCTACGATGTTCGTGCCGACCTGCGCCGCATTGAGTCGTGGTCGGGCCACGGCGACTATGAGGAACTGATACGTTATATTTCGTGTCAGGACAAACGCCGCCTGAAAAAGATTTTCCTCGTCCACGGCGAGTCGGAGACGCAGGAACACTTCAAAGAAACCCTCAACAAACGCGGCTACAAGCGAGTGGAGATTGCCGACTTCCGCGAAGCAGTGGAGATTTGATATTATGACGAAAACGAAGACGAAAACGAAAACGAAAACTAAAACTAAAACCCCTTCAACCCTAAACCCCTTTATCCTTTCAACCTTTTTAACCTTTTTAACCTTTTTAACCTTTTCAACCTTTTTAACCCTCAACTCCCAATGATAACATTTATTCTTTCAATTGTTTTGCTTTTGCTTGGATATTTCATTTATTCCAAGTGGTTGGGCGACCGCATTGCAATCAATCCACGCAGGCTTACCCCCGCAGTGACTATGGAGGATGGCGTTGACTATGTCCCGATGAAGCCGTGGCGCATTTTCCTCATCCAGTTCCTCAACATTGCAGGTGTTGGTCCTATCTGTGGTGCCATTATGGGCGCGCAGTTCGGCACTGCATCGTTCCTTTGGATTGTCTTCGGTAGCATCTTTGCCGGTGCTATGCACGACTTTATCGCCGGTTTTATGTCGATGCGTCACCACGGCTGCTCGCTGCCCGAGCTGCACGGTGCCTTCCTTGGCAACGGCGCCAAGCAGGTGATGCGCTATTTCACGGTCTTCCTGATGATTCTTGTCGGGGCCGTGTTTGTGAAGACGCCTGCGCAGTTGCTTATCGATCAGTTCACTCCGGGCTGGCAGATATGGATATGGCCGGTGATTATCTTTGCCTATTATTTGGTTGCCACGCTGGTACCCATCGACAAACTGATAGGCAAGATTTATCCCATTTTCGGTCTGCTGTTGTTGCTGATGGCTGTCTTTATCGTTGTCGCCTTCTTCGTGCACCCGGATGTGCATCTTGTCGAGATATGGGACGGCCTTGAGAACCGCCATCCGCAAGCCCCAAAGAATCCCATTTTCCCGATGATGTTTGTTAGCATTGCCTGCGGTGCAATCAGTGGCTTCCACGCCACCCAGTCGCCCCTTATGGCGCGCTGTATGACCAACGAGCGGCAGGCGCGCCCCATCTTTTATGGCGCTATGATTGCAGAGGGCATTGTGGCTCTTGTGTGGGCCGCTGCTGCTGCCTATTTCTTCCACGACAAGCCTGAGCTCTGTGTAGGTAAGGGTGGCGACGCTATGGTGGGCGTCATCGCCCGCGAGTGGTTCACCCCCGTGCTTGCCACTGTCACTCTGCTGGGTGTTATTTCGGCAGCCGTCACCAGCGGCGACACTGCGCTGCGCTCGGCACGTCTCATCGTGGCTGATATGTTCCGTATCGACCAGAAACCCATTGTTATGCGTATCCTTGTAGCCATTCCCATTTTTGTTATTTCGGGCGGAATCCTTGTCTTTTCATTCCGCGACGCGCAGGGATTCCAAACCATCTGGCGCTATTTTGCCTGGGCCAACCAGGTACTTGCCACTGTCACGCTGTGGGCTATCACCTCGTTCCTTTTCCTGCGTCGCGGCAAGGGTATGTTCGTAGTGTCGCTTATCCCCGCGCTGTTTATGACTATGGTGTGTGCCAGTTTCATCTTTGTATCACAGACGGAGGGTCTTGGAGCCTTCATACCACGTCCGTGGGGGTACGCCATTTCGGCAGCCATCACGCTGTTTGCTCCGGTCTTCTCTGGCTTCTGGAGACAGAAACGCGGCATCGACTCGTGGCGAAATATGAAACAATCGCAAAAAAAATAGTTCAGCATACAATAAAAAAAAACATTTCAAGTTATCTGAAAAAACATAGCATACTGCAATTATGAAGAGAATAATCCTTCTTTCGCTGGTCTTCCTTATGGTTGGCAGCGCAATGGCCGGCAACAAGCCCCGCAAGAATTCACGTACCGAGATGGGTATCAATGGCAACGCTCTGTATGTCATTGAATATACATACAATATGTTTGGCGGCAAGAATGGCGGACGCCAGCTTGTCTGCGTCGACAGCATCACCTTCGACAAGCGCGGCAACTTTGCCGACAAGATTCGCCGCACCCAGGGCGACTATATCTATTTCTCGTATTATTTCGACGTGAACGGCTATGCACTTGGTTGGAACGAGTACAATAAGGCCAACCAGCTGACCGGCCGCACGGCATACCTCAACGACAAGAACGGCAACCGCATCGAACGCAAGGTGTATATGAAGGAGCGTATGTCGAAGAAAGAGACCAGCAAGTATGAGAACAACCGCCTCGTCGAGGAGCAGAGTTACAGTGCCGACGGCCAGATGACCGAACGTCGCGTCTACAAGTATGACAATATGGGCAACAACACCGAACTGGAGTTCTACAATGTCGACGGCGACCTGATGCAGCGCTACCTCTACAAATACGACAACCGTGGCAACCGCATCGAGTGGCGCTTCTACGATGCCGACGAGTTCCTTGTGGCCCTCACGACCTACTACTATGACGACCACGACAATGTCATTGAGGTCAGCTCGTTCAACTACGACGAACACCTGAACTGGAAGCACAGCTACGTCTATGAGTATGACGAGGACGACAACTGGGTGCGCCAGACAATCTATCGCAACAACAATCCCTATCAAGTTATAGAGCGCGAGATTGCCTTCCCGGCAGATTGATCTTTGTAACAGAATAGAAATAGGTTCTATACAGATTCTACCCAAGCTGTAGCCAGGCTCAAACAAGTACTTTGAACGAGGCTACAGCTTGGGTAGAACCATTTTAGTATGTCGTTCTTTCCTTTGTGTCTTTGCAAGTTGTTGATGGGCGAAAGGCAATAGTATATGGGAAATGACGTTATAACGAACTGAAATAACAATATATTTATATGAAGAAAATTATCATTATAGATGGCGGGCCGCGGAGGAACTTCAATACGGCTGCGATATTACAGAAAGTCGCTGAAGGGGCAATCTCGGTCAGCGACCAGATTGAAGTGAAGACGGTGCGTCTTTATGACTTTGACTACAAGGGTTGTATGTCGTGTATGGCTTGCAAAATCAAAGGGAAAGCTTCGAATGTGTGCCGCTTCAAGGATGCATTGACTCCTATATTGGAGGAGATTGCCAGTGCCGATGGGTTGGTGCTGGGCTCGCCTATCTATTTCGGCGATGTGACTGGCCAGATGCGCACCTTCTTGGAACGACTGGCGTTCCCGTGGCTTTCGTATAACGACTACAGCCTTACGGCTCCGAAGCGGATGCCTGTGGTGCTGATGGAAACAATGAACGGCACTCCCGAGCGGAACAACAGCAACGGTTACGGCTCGATGGAACATTGCATAGCGGGCGCCCTCGGCCAGCCGGAACGCTTGATTGCCTACAACACCTATCAGGTGAAGGATTACAGCCGCTTCGAGTTGGGTGGCTTCTCGGAGGAGGCCAAACGCCAATATCGCGACGAACACTGGGAAGAAGATCTGCAGCGGGCCTTCGAGGCAGGAAAGAAGATGGGAGAGGAATTAATAATTAAGAATTAAGAGAGAGGGACAAGGAAATAACGACAAAATAATTAAATCAATGGAAAAGACGATACGTTCATTCGTTTCTGCTGCGGTGCTGCTGGCTTTGCTGGCTGGCTGTGCAGACGGTAATCAGAATCAAACCAACGAAAAACAGGAAACGGCTATGAGTGGCGAATTGAAAGCATTTGATGTGCAGAAGGATTTTGCCGACAACGGATTCACCTTCTTCACCAAGAACCTTATCCTCTGCTGCGGCGACAGCACGGAGAACAACGCGATGACCATCGGCTGGGGCGGCATCGGCAACTACCTCGGGCACGACCGTCCGGCGGTGACGGTGTATGTGGCGCCGGCGCGCTACACCTACGAGTTTATGGAGCGCCACCAGCGCTTCACCATTATGGAGTTCGACGACCCCGCTATCTGGCAATATATGGGCAAAGTCAGCGGACGCGACACCAACAAAGCTGAAGCACTCGGCCTTCACGTGGCATATACCGAGCACGGCACACCCTACTATAAGGAGGCCAAGACGGTCATAGAATGTGAGACGATGACCGCCTGGCACCAGACAGAGCAGGACTTCCGCAATGCGACACCCAAGGAGTGGTACGACGGCTTCGAGGCCGGCATCCACACAGTATACATCGGCGAGGTGATAGGTGCCTGGAGAAGGTAATGGCAAAAGTACAGAAGTATGAAACTGTTGAAAGAGATATTTGGATATCTGCTGGGTGCGGTGCTTTTCGTGGTGCTGCTGCCGGCGGTGATGTGGCTGGCGTCGGGAATGCCGCCTATAGTGCATATCGGAGCCTTGAGGGCCACGATAACGGGAGTACTGATGATTGGCGGTTTGTCGCTGAGCATCTGGACAATCGTCTATATGAAACGTCGCGGCAAGGGCAACCCTATGGATGCTTTCGGCCACGAGGTGGCACCACGCACGCAGCACCTGATGACTGACGGCCCCTACCGCATCAACCGCAACCCGATGCTCACCGGCACGCTGACCTTCTTGTCCGGATGCGTGGTGTGGCTTTGGACTTGGCAGGCAGCGCTGGTGTGGGTGGCTTTCTTCGCCATTATGCTGGTGCAAGTTGTCAGCGAGGAACGTCGTCTGCAACGCGATTTCGGCGACGAATACAAGGATTATTGCCGTCGTACACGCAGGTTTTAGACTATAATGGTGGAGATATGAAGATCACGACCCTCTTGGAAACGGACGACCGAACGGTGTTGCGCAGCTGGATGGAGAAGAACCACCAGAAGGAGCGCGAGGTGTGGGTGGCTACATATAGGGGCAAACTGCCGATGGCCGATGCGCTGCCGTATGTGGAGGTCGTGGAAGAGGCGCTCTGCTTTGGATGGATTGACTCAACCTGCAAGCGGCTGCCTGACGGACGGCTGGCTCAGCGTCTATCGCCGCGAAGGAAGAATAGCCACTGGACAGAGCGCAACCAGGAGCGGTGTAGGGAACTGGAGCAACGGGGCTTGATGACAGAGGCTGGAAGAAAGACATTGACACAAGCAAACAACAAGGGACCAAATAGATAGTCGAAAAGTATGGGTAAAAAGAAATCAGTCAAAAAGAAACCTACCAAAACGAGACCGATTAAAAAGCGTTCGACCAAAAAGAAACCTACCGTCTCGAAAAAATCGAACTATACAAGAAACTATATAATCTTCTTGTTGGTATTAGCTCTTTTGGCAATTATTTGGTGGCGCATAACTGAAGTAAAATATTGGCAAAGTTATGAGATGTATCCTGCTCAGATTACAAGAATTTATCAAATATACGCAGGGCATTATAACCATATGTGGAGAGTAGAATACCAGTATTCTGTCGATGGTAAAATATATACAGACGATGAGGAATTCTGGAACAAATCCGACTATGGAGACTGCCAAGTCGGAGATACAATCTACATTGAACTCAGCTCTACAACACCTGATGCGAGCAGATGGAGACCCAATGCAAAGCGAAATGATTGATATCGATACAACCAATATGTGCTCGCATCTGCAGCGGAAGCTGTTCGACGAGAATGGCGAATACCATCGCCTATGGTTGGCTATGCAGGATGACCCGGAGCTGACGGCCGTGGTGCGCTCGCGGCAGCTGCATATCTACCGTAACGGGAAGAAGGTGCTGGTGCTGGCCGGCAAGGCGGCACCGAAAGTCATTCGCGAAGACCGTTTATGTGAAATGATTAATGGTTATGGAAGGTAAATTCAATATACGTCCGGCGAGGGCCGATGAGGCAGGCCTTGTGCTGGAATTCATCAAGAAACTGGCGGCATACGAGAAATGTGCCGACGAGGTGGTGGCCGACGAGGCGACGTTGCACCACTCGCTCTTTGTGGAACGCTCCGCCGAGGTACTCTTTGCCGAGGAGGAGGGCGTGGTGATAGGCTTCGCCCTGTTCTTCCACAACTTCTCCACCTTTGTGGGTCGCAAAGGCCTCTACCTCGAAGACCTCTTCATCGTGCCCGAGAAACGCGGTCGTGGCTACGGTAAAGCCTTGCTGAAACATCTTGCGCAGCTGGCTGTGGAGCGCAACTGCGGCCGTATGGAGTGGATATGCCTTGACTGGAACCAGCCGGCCCTGAAGGTCTACCGCGGCATCGGCGCCATCCCGATGGACGAATGGACGGTGCAGCGGCTTGACGAGATGGCGTTGAAAAAGTTTGCTGAAGAATAACAGCCGATGGAACAGACAGATAGAATCGCTCGGATGGAGCATCTGCTTGAGGTGGCGTCGCGAGCCGTCAAAGGGCTGGCGACTGCACTCGACGACTATGATGCGGCGCAGGAAGCATTGCGCGAGTTGGAGGCTTACTACGGCAGCGAGGAGTGGAAACAGGACTTTGCGGCCGACGAAGCCGGAAGGCTACCCAAAGAGATGAAACGCGGTGTGCTCAGCGAGGATGCCGTGTGGAACCTGCTGGAGGAGCGGGACGAGGTGGAATCAAGGCTTAACAGGAAGCTGTAATTCGTTATACTGCGCGGAGTGTTACGTCGACTGTGTCGCCAAAGGTCTTGCCAATCTTTTGGCGGATGGCTTTGGTGATGCCGATTATGTAGCAAATCTTGCCGTCGGCATCCTTGACGCCCATATTGACCACACTGCCGCTATAATGCTCGCCGTCGAAAGTTGCTTCCACCTTCAGGCGCCCCTTCCCGTACACCTCACGGATGTCTACTGGCACCACTACGTAGGCGGCGTCAATACTGCCGCTGCGCTCAATTGTGGCTATGAAACGATGCTCCATTTAGGTGTCATTTCCGTTTTGATACGCTATCTTTTGTCTTTCTTCAGCGCGGCTTCGAGTTTCCTGGCTATGCGCGATTCGAGTGGGACGGTGTTGTAGCTTTGCCAGAAGGATTCGTCGGCGTCGCCCTTGCTGAATATGTCGTGATATTTATATTTGACTCCTTTCCTGATGGCGGATTTGAGGAAGTCGGGCTCCATCTTGCGGAAATCGGTCAAGGTCCACATCTCGTATTCTTCAAATTCATCGTTGGTGAGTACTTCGCGCAGTTTACTGTTCATCTTGCGACCCACGACCCGCGCCTTTTCGGGAGGAAGGATTCCGATTGACGAACCCTTCATACTGAATGTAAGTGTGTAGCGGCCGCCGACCTTCGCATAGTCGTATTGCTCGCGACGGTAGGTGTACCATATTCCGCCAACCAAGCGGTTGAGAGGGTAGAATAACTTTAATGTGTCGGGGCAAAGGGTCGTCTTGTAGTAGTGGATAAGGGCTTTGTCGCTCTTGTTGATAATCAGGGCCGTGCTGTCTTTCTCGGTCACTTCGGTGATGAGGTAATAGCTCTCGCCATTTTCCTCGTTCATAATGGACAGTTTTGAATGTCTGTCCAGCTTTTTGCCGCTTTTCCCTTTTGTCCATTTGAAGCCCTTGGTTTTTTGCAGCATATCGTTGAATATAAAGGCATCATTATACTTGGTTTGTGTCTCTCCGACGAAGATGTTCTCTTTGTAGTTCGAGTCTCCAAGAATCTCCTTGAGCATCATAGTGTCGTAAACCAGCAGCCGGCTCAAGGGATAGCGCTTGTGGTTGCCTGCAAGGCTTATCGAGTCGAAATTGGAGTAGTCGAAAAGGGGTTGAATATATTGGATGTCGTATCCTGGGCGCATCACGTCGCTTATGGCTTCGCAGAAAAGCCAGAGGCTGTCGTCGGTCAACCCGTAATGGCGGAAGAAGAAGGTTCCGATCATCGTGTCGCACCAGTAGTTGTCGGGGATTCGCCTGACCACTTCCTCCATAAGTTTGCTTGGCTTGTTATAGTCGCTCACGGTCACCGAAGCCAAAGTGATTGATAGTTTGCTCATCGTGACATTCCTCTGCTTGCGCAGCTTGCTGACCTCTATTGTGTCGGTGCGGTAACCTGCGAAGTTTAGCACTATCTTCTTGTCTGCCTGCTCCTTGCTGAGTTTCAGGTTGTACACTCCGTCGTGGTTTGTCTGCGTGCCTGACATTGTGCCGGCAACGCGTAGCAGGACGTAGGGTAGGGGCTCTTTTGTTTTCGCGTCGGTTATCTTGCCCTTGATGACGATGTCTTGTGCCTGCAGGGAGAAAACGGTTGCAAGCAATGCGAACAATAAAGATGCTTTCTTTGACATAAGTGATGTAAAGTATTTCATTCTTAGTGAATTGAGTGAAAAGCGCATTGTTTTTTGTTTTGCAAAAATAATAAATTTTTATGGCTTCATAATATAGTAATCAATAATAATATGCTTTTCCTTCGCAATAACAAGCATCCTGCTCTGGGTTTGCTCCGTATCTTCAACCATACTTCAACGATACATCAACGATATTTCAACCATATATATGGTTAAACGATGGTTGATGTATGGTTGAAGTATGGTCGAAGTATGGTTGATATACCAGAGCAGACCCAGAGCAGGTACGTGCCTGGCATTGCTCTTCTGCTATCGGTAGCAGGCTGGGTTGGCAGTTCTTTTCAAGAGGGCTTCTGAAAAAAAATCGAAAATTTTTCAGAAAAAATTTGGTAGTTTCAAAAATAGTCGTACTTTTGCAGTGTACTAATCAACTAATACAGTAGTAAAATAATCGTACAACAAATTGAAAATTAAAAGAATAAATAATAATTAAAACGTAAAACAAAATGATTGACATTAAGAATTTTTCGTTCTCATACACCAAAACGCAGGTGTTTGACAACATCAATCTCCAATTCCAGAAGGGTGCCATCTACGGCCTTCTGGGTGAAAACGGAGTAGGCAAGACCACGCTGCTGAAAGCCATCAGCGGACTTTTGAAACCTACGGCTGGCAGCTGCACGGTCGACGAACAGGTGAGCTTCGACCGTCAGCCGGAGTTCCTGCAGAATATCTTCCTGCTGCCCGACGAGGTTCCGCTGCCCGACAGTGCAACGCCTGAGAAGTTTTTCAACGACCTGGCTCCGTTCTATCCCAAGCAGAGCGGTGAGATGCTGCAGCACTTGGCCGGAGAATTGAAGGTTGACATCAGCCGTAAGTTCAAGGAGATGAGTTTCGGTCAGCAGAAAAAATCGCTGTTGGCCTGCGCAATGGCGCTGAACACCGACTATCTGCTGCTCGACGAGCCCACCAACGGATTGGACATCCCGTCGAAGGCCGACTTCCGCCGCATCCTCAGCGAGAAGGTAGGCGAGGAGCAGACAATCATTATTTCGACTCACCAGGTGAAGGATGTTGAGAATCTGATCGACCCCATCATCATTATTTCGAACAACAGCGTGTTGCTCGACGCTTCGGTCGAGAAGATTACCGACAAGCTCTATTTCGAGTACGGCGGCCAGCAGCGCCCCGACGCTCTCTACAGTGAGATGATGCCCGGCGGCTACCTCAACGTGCTGGTCAACAACGGTATGGGTGAGAGCCAGCTGAACATTGAAGGTCTTTTCAACGCCGTGCTACGCAACAGTGCAATGATTAAGAATTTGTTTGAATAAAATAATAAAACTATAACCTTAACCTTGACTCTAACTTTAACTGGCTGCCGCATTAGTATCTGAGGTCAAAGTTAACGTTAAAGTTAAGGTCCAAAAAATAAAACGACAATGAATAAATTCAATTTCAATAGATTCGGAAAAGTCGTCGTTCGCGACTTTCACAATACGTACTCTCTGTTTGGAATGAGTATGCTCATAATAATGCTAATACCGGCCTTTGTCTGGCTTATGGGGTTGGCAGTCAATGATTCTGTGGTAGAGGTGTTCAATCGCCGTAATTTCATACATTTAGCAGTTGTCCTCACTGCCGCCATTTCGTCGATGAAAATTTACAACAGTTGCAACCTGGTTGGAAAGGGCAACTACTTCGCTATGCTGCCGGCCTCGCTGTGCGAGAAGTTCAGCAGTATGGTGCTTTACTGCTTTGTCGTCTGTCCGCTTGTGGTCTTTGTTGGCTCGGTGGCTGTGGATACGATACTTACCCTTCTGCCTTTCGGCCCGTACAAGGAATTCCTGTGGCAAGTGCCCGACTGGATGAAGTCGATGGGAGATATTAGTTATGTGTTCGCTACAAGCTTCAGTGGTTTTGTTCTTATGACATTTGAGGTTTTTTCGGTGGCCTCGCTGTTTATACTGGCAAACACCATCTTCAAGAAAAACAAGTTCATCAAGACTGTCCTTTGGATGATGCTAATTATTTTTGCATTGGTGTTGATTATTGCCCCCATTATGAATCATATCAACTGGCCTGAAAACTGGAATTGGCTTGTCAAGTTGGCCGAATGGCTAGGTATCAAGTCGCAAGAGACCTTTATGCATTTCATCTACTGGAGCCGCTTGTTGGGCAATGCTGTGGTGACCTTCATCTTCTCTTTCATCGCCTATCGCAGACTTAAGAGAATGCAGTATTGATAATTAACTATAACTTTAACCTTAACGTTAACTTTGAATTGTTTCCGGCAATCCGTTGATGCGTCAGCTAGTTAAGGTCAACGTTAACTTCAACGTTAAATCTAACCTTAACGTTAACTTTGAATTGTTTCCGGCAATCCGTTGATGCGTCAGCTAGTTAAGGTCAACGTTAACGTTAAGGTTTAAACAACAACAACTATGGACTTCAAGAAACAAAAACCGATATACCAGCAGATTGCCGACACGCTGTGCGAGCGCATAGTGGGAGGCGAGTGGAAGGCTGAGGAGCGCATACCGAGTGTGCGCGACATCGCCATCCAACTCGGCGTGAATCCCAACACGGTGATGCGCACGTTCGAGTATCTGCAGGGTGCCGAGATTATATACAACAAGCGCGGCGTTGGCTACTTTGTGGCTCCCGACGCTTCCGACAAGATCCTTGCTCTTCACCGCAAAGAATTTATGGAAGAGGATTTGCCCGCGTTCTTGCAGAAAATGAATATGTTGGGATTGACTTTGGACGACATCGCCAAGATGTGCTGAAAAAATAATTCCATCGAGTTGTAAGATTTCGACCCACTAAAACGATATATTTATAAAACAACAAAACAATGGATCACAAAATAGTTAAAATCATCGTCATTATTGCTTTCCTCGTAAGCGGCTTCGTGACGAGTGCACAGAATCAAGTCAAAGGCTCGTTGGCTGATGCCAAGAGTGGCGACGCCTTGCTATATGTCAACTGTGTGCTGCTCAAGACGCAGGACAGCTCGTTTGCCTACGGTACCACGAGCGACGACAAGGGCCATTTCACGTTCAAGCAGGTCGCCGCTGGCGACTACTTGCTGCGTGTCAGCTATATAGGCTATGAGACTTATTGGCACAACGTCAGCGTGAAAGGCAATGCCGACCTGGGTCGCTTAACCCTGAAGAAGTCGTCGACGGTGCTTGACGCTGTGACTGTCACCGCCAAGAAGCCTCTCTATGCCGTCGATGGCGAGAAGCAGATGTACAATGTAACTGAAGACCCCTCTGTGCAGACGGGTACCGTCAGCGACGTGCTGCAGAACGCCCCGGGTGTCGAGGTCGACGCCGAGGGCAACATCACGCTGCGCGGCACGCAGAGCGTGGAGATATGGATCAACGACCGCCCCAGCCACATGAATGAGGAGGCCTTGAAACAGTACATCAAGCAGCTGCCCGCCAACGCCATCGATCGCATCGAGGTCATCACCAACCCCTCGGCGCGTTACTCGACCAGCGGCGGTGTCATCAACATCGTCACCAACCAGAATGTGAAACGCAACGAGCTGCTCTGCGTCGGTCTGAATGCCACCACCACTCCCGCCATCTTCCCGTGGGTAAGCTACGTCTGGGCCAACGAGAAGGTCGACTTTAACATATACCTCAACGGCTATCTTGGCAATCACGATATGGAATCGGACGGCACCGCCACGCTCTTCGATGCCAATGGCGACACCACTCGCTTCCAGAAGTTCGACAATAAAAACAAGATGCCCTACCAGGGCGGATACTTCGGCTTCAACGCCAACTGGAAAATCGACGAAAACCGGAATCTGGCCGCCTGGGTCGGTGCCTACCCCTACTGGGACCAGAACTCGTTCTACAGAAACTATCAGTACTATGAGTACAACCCCACACGTATCGATTTGGGTTATGTCGACACCACCCTCAACCATGGCTTCAGCCATGGCGCCTACGCCGGCCTGTGGTACGAGCACCGCTACGACACCACGGGTCGCAAGCTGAGTGTAACCTTCAACGGAAGCTATTGGGCCAACGGCGGCTACAGCGACGACTCGCGCTACTACAATTCACCGGCGATTGCCGACTTCAAGCGCCATCTGGTTGGCGATATGTGGAACGGCAGCGGCGAACTGGGAGTCAACTACACCTTGCCGCTCAAGCACGACGTCACGATTGAGGCCGGTGGCGAGTTGGGATTCGGTTACGACTATGACAACGAGACGCTCGACAGCCTTCTGTCTTCGGGCGATTGGAGCAATATGCCCTACCGCTCTTATGTGACGCAGGAAATGACAGTGGAACCCACTTTATATGTGACTGCACAGAAACGCTGGGGTGGTTTCACAGCCAAACTTGGTTTGCGCTATAACAATAACTTCAAGAGCGGTACGATAGAACACCACTCCCTTGGCGACCAGATGCGCCTCGACACGCTGTTCTCCGGCTTGGTGCCGAGCATCCACCTCAGCTATCAGACAAAGACCTTTGAGAGCTACAGCCTGAGCTACACACGACGCTTCTCACACGACGGCACTTTCTACAACTATACGCTTTTCCGCATCTATGACGACTACAGCTTCACCACCGGAAACCCCAACCTGCTGATGAGCTACACCCACAACCTTGAGGCCGCTTTCAACAAATATGTTATGGGATTTGGCAACATCGGTCTTAACGCCTACTTCCGCGCAAATACCGACGAGATAGGCTATATGACCGCCGCCACCTACGACCCCGTCCTTGGTCCCTATCTGGTCAACTATAGCTATCCTGTCAACATCGGTTCGAGCCACACCGAGGGCATCGAGGCCAACATCACCTACCGTCCCACGGGCTTCCTGAACGTGCGCTTCAACGCTTCGCTGTTCAACTATGGCTACAACTACAACGACTTCAGCGACAGCAAGGTGAGCTACAGTCTCCGCCTCAATGTGTGGGCCAAGCTGTGGAATCGGCTCGAGGTCTTCGCCAATGCCCGATACAGCTCGCCGCGTTTGGGTCTCTACAGCCTCACCAATGCCAACAAGGGTTTGGACTTCGGATGTAGCAGCGACTTCTTCGAACGCAGGATGAGCGTCTACCTGAATGTCAGCGACATATTTGGTTGGTCGGAGTGGGGCAGCAATATCACCGCGCCGCAGTACCAGACAACTGGCAGCCACCGATATAACTCGCGCTACGTAAGCCTCGGCCTCACCTGGCGCATCGGCAAGATGGAACTCGAGAGCAAGGCCCGTCAAGGAGCCACCGACTCCCCAATGGGCAAATCCTGATCCTTAACTCTAAAACCTTTAAACCCTCCAACCCTCTAACCCCTCCACCCCTTAAAGAATGTAATTGAGTTTTTGTATAGAGGAAAAGCACTCTCGGCTTCGGGAGTGCTTTTTTTGTGCCCAAACTGATGGTAGTTCCTTGCTTTTGCCCTATATCACCACTGGTTGATGTCCGCTTGTTGTCCGCTTGATGTCCGCTTGTTGTCCGCTTGATGTCCGCTTGTTGTCCGCTTTTAAAGCGGACAACAAGCGGACATCAAGCGGACATCAACCGGAGTTGGTCCCTCTTTTTTATTGGCAAGAGCTGTCGGTGGATTGTCGGTTATGTATAGAAGTTTTTTTCTGTCTTTGCTGCAATATTATATCGGGCGGTGCGTTATCCCCGCGATGACAACGATACGACGCATAGCACCCTATATCCTGATGGCGGCATATATGCCGCTGTTGGTGGCGTTGTCGTTCCATACCCACACCGACCAGCACAGCGAGGCAATGGAGTGCCCCGACTGCGCTCACCATCTGCACCACAAGGCGCATTTGGCCGAGGCTGCGGTGATGGCTCACGACTGCGTCTACTGCCAGCTGACGTCGTCGTCCTATTATGCGTCGCAGTCGGTGTCGTTGTCGGCCGTGCAGCCTTTGGTGACAGGTGTCGCCGATGTCTACGACGGCCGTGTGGCAGCCGTCTCGTATGCGCTGCCAAGTCTCAGGGCTCCTCCTTTACAATAACTTTTCCGGTTTGTGTCCGACCGCGCAGATGTGCGGTCAGATGTATTATTATTGCTGAATGCCTGATTAAGGTGTTTTAGCGTATTGTATTAATTATAAAGTTATTGTAAACGATGAAAAAACTTTTTCTGATAATATCGTTATTATTGCCTGTTGCCCTTTTTGCGCAGCAGAAGACGGATGCCAACATCCTGGGGCACGTAGTCAACGCCAAGACCGGCGAGCACGTGCCGTATATAAGTGTTTCTCTTAAAGGTACCACTATCGGTGCCATAACCGACGAGTCGGGCCATTTCCATATCGCCAACTGTCCTGTGGGCAAGAGCGTCCTGCAGGTGCGCGGGGTGGGGTACAAGCAGAAGGAGCAGCCGGTAAGCCTCTCGCAGAACAAGACGCTGGAGCTGAACATTATGATTGACCCCGACGCGATAGCCCTCGAACAGGTGGTCGTTACCTCCACGCAGCACGCCGTAAGCCGGATGGAGACGCCGTCGGTGGTGAGTGTCGTAGGCAGCAGCCAGCTTGATGCTGTCAATGCCGTGAATCTGGCCGAAGGCTTGCGGCTGCAGACAGGTGTCTGTGTCGAGAACACCTGCCAGAACTGCGGTGCCTTCAATGTGCGCCTCAACGGATTGGACGGTGCCTATTCGCAGGTGCTGATAGACAGCCGTCCGGTCAACAATGCTTTGGCGAGTGTCTATCTGCTTGAGCAGCTGCCTTCGTCGATGATTGACCAGATAGAGGTGATGCGTGGCGGTGGCTCGGCTCTCTACGGCAGCAACGCCATCGCCGGCGTGATAAACGTAATCACCAAGGAACCTGTGCGCAACACAGCATCGGTGTCGAACGTGACCAACCTTGTTGGCGGCAAGAGCACCGACTGGAGCAACTCGTTCAATGCCTCTGTCGTGAGCGACAACCGCAAGGCCGGCCTCTACATCTACGGCCATAACCGTCAGCGCAGCCCCTACGACCGCAATGGCGACGGCTATTCCGAGCTGGGGCTGCTCAAGGCCCGTATGGTGGGCTTCCGCGGCTATCTGCGCACGGGCGACTATTCGAAGCTCAATGTCGAGTATCATAATATCAACGACTTCCGTCGTGGTGGCGACCGCTTCGACCTGCCCTCGAACCAGGCGCATATCAGTGAGGGCGGCGAGCACGACATCCACAGCGGAAGCCTGAAGTGGGATTGGTTTTCGGTCGACGGGCAGAGCCACGCATCGGTCTTCGCCTCCACGCAGTATGTCGACCGTCAGAGCTATTACGGCGAGCGCGACGATGGTGATCCTTTCGGCAACTCGTATGGCTACACCACCGACCTGACTACCAATGAAGGCGTGCTGTACAGCCGCCATTTTGACAGATTTCTCTTTATGCCGTCCGAACTTACGGCCGGTGTCGAACACACATACGACCTGTTGCGGGATCGCAACTTGGCTGAGGCCGACACGTTGCGGCAGGATGTGTCGGTTGCAAGTGCCTATCTGCAAAACGAGTGGAAGAACGACCGCTGGAACATCCTTGTCGGTGTCCGTGCCGACAAGCACACTATGCTTGGCAATCCCGTCGTAAGCCCTCGCCTCAACCTGCGTTATGCACCGAGCCACCACGTGGTGCTGCGTGCCGGCTATTCATCGGGCTTCCGTGCTCCTCAGGTTTACAACGAGGACCTGCACGTAGGAGCTGTGAACGGCGAACTCTTCAAGTTGTCGAATGCCGAAGGCCTGCGCGAGGAACGTTCACACTCGCTCAATGCCTCGGGCGACTTCTGCTTCCACATCGGCAAGATGGAGGGCGACCTGCTGATTGAGGGCTTCTACACACGCATCAACAACGCCTTTGTCAACGAGTTGCTGTTTGACGACACTACAGCGGGTTATCTTATGTACGAACGTCGCAACGAAGACGGCGCAGAGGTGAGAGGTCTGAACTTCGAGCTGCGCCTAACGCCGGCAGAGAAGCTGCAGATGCAGCTGGGTGGTACCTGGCAGAGCAGCCGCTACACAGGCGAAGGACAGGAGTGGAGCGAAGGCAAGTTCGAGCAGCGTATGGAGCGTGTGCCTGACTTCTACGGCTATCTCAACGTCACCTACAATCCTGTCGACAGGCTTCAGCTGCTGGCCAGCGGCACCTTCACAGGTCCGATGCTGGTATACCATTCTGTCGCTTCGGAAAGCAAGCACTCGGCTGCAATCGACGTTGAGCAGGTGACTACGCCCTCCTTCTTCGACCTTACGCTCAAGGCCTCCTACAGCATACCGTTTGGCAAACGCACGGCATTGGAAATAAATGCAGGTGTGCAGAACCTCTTCGACAGCTACCAGCGCGACTTCGACAGCGGTCCTGAGCGCGATTCGTCCTACATCTACGGCCCTGCACGTCCGCGTACCTTCTTTGTCGGCGCCAAGCTGAATATCTGATGCTATTCTTCCTGTCTTGTCCCTTTTAGCGTCACTCTGCCGCCGTAGTTGCGGTCGATGTCTAAATACCAGTAGCGCTCGCCACCGACGCTTCCGCGGTCATCAGGAACATTGAAAACGCGCCCCTTGCCGTTGGGCTTCACAATGTTGCTGTGGTGAAAAGCTGACTTGTCGACAATGAAGCATACCTTGCCGTCAAGCATCAAGTAGCCTTTGATTTCGCGGAAGTAGTCGATGTCGGGCCACAACGTTGCATCGTAGGTGTGTAGCATACAGTTGTAGTTGATGCAGCTGATTGTGTCCTCATCGTTAATCCATCCGCAGATGGATTTGTTGCGGTCAAGGAGACGCAGCATATACTGTTGCCCTCCGTGGTTGCTGCGGACAATGGAATCCAACGGCATCTTGATGCTGTCGAACCATTCGGGGAACTCGTATTCATTCAGATATACCGCAGGGGCATCTTCTCCTTCCGACTCATCGATTACCCAATTGCAGCTATCGGAATCATATTTGGTGCAATAGCAGTTCCAGTAACCGACAGCCGACAGGTACTGTCCCTTGAACCAAATCCCGTCGCCAAAGTTAAGACAGTATGCTGTGTCGTTTAACCGTATGTATTCCAACTGGTAACAGAAATCGTTTTCGGGCTGCTGGAAATAGTAGATGTTCTCGTTGTACCCTTTTCTGAAACCTATACTCTCCAAGCTTTCAGGCAGTTTGCCGCCATTACCCTGTCTGTATTCATCTATCAGAATGTTTGTGTACTCGCCTAACTCCAACTGCATTAAGTATAAATAGTGAATGTCGTTTTGTTCAATGGTGCGTAGAGTGACAATCCAAAGACTGAAGAACGCTATCAGCCAGACGATGGCTGCGCTGACGGTCGTGCCATTGCCCAAGGCAGCGTTGCGCAGATGCCGTCTCGTTACACGTCGGTGGTTGGGAAATAGGTGGTTCATCTTTCTGCTGACATTTTGATTGTTTCTCGTTGGTATTAGTAACAAAAAAACTCTGTTTTTTATTACGTGTGGCAGATTTTTTTTCGCCATTTCAAAAAAATGAGTAATTTTGCATCTTGAAAAGAGTTCCGGTTTTTGTTTCGCTTCGGGTGTGGAATCCGTAGTGTTTAACAATCTCCAGACGTTTTTCGCGAAAGTTTAATATTAACATAAAACCTTAAAACTATGGACTTACAGACAATCACATCGTTGATGCTTTCCAGCGACTATAAGGAGCGTATGAAGGCTGAATACTATCACCTGCAGAACCGCAAGGAGAACCTTGAAGCTGTGGTGAAACTGTGGGACAGCGGCAAGCTTTCTTTCACTCCCGACTGCCCGCGAAGCATATACGATATGCAGCTTCGTGTTATGAACGAGTATATGGCAATACTCGAGGCTCGCGCCAAGATTGAGAAAATCGTTCTCTGACCCTTCGGGTTTGTATTGTCCGGCAAGCATCAACATTGCGGCTGGAGATGACTGAAAACACCAAGGGCGTTCCCAAACAGGAGCGCCCTTGGTGTTTTTATATAGGTCACTTGAGAATGACCATTTGGGTATGAATGAAGCCCCGAACAAGGTCCAAAATCCGACTTTTTGATAAATTTTCGAAGTTTGCATATATTCAACTATAAATCAAGCATATACAAGATTTTCAAAAAAGTTTGAAAAAGTCGAAAAAGGCCAAAAAATGGCCTTTCTCAACCCCCTGATTTACAGGTTCCATCTTCTTACCAAATTCTACCCAAATTCTTACCAAAGTTTTACCAAATTTTAGGTTGGTAGAATATGATTAGAATTTTATAAGAATTTATCAAAAAGTCGGATTGGCGGAAGCCCGAATTTGGACGTGTGAAAACGCCATTCGGGGATAAATCCGAATGACTGATTTGGGTTTCGGTCCGGAATCTATCCGTTATTGTTTTTTTTGCATTGAAAATGCCTCTATTCAGCATTTTTTTGTATTTTTGTAGTTTCGTTGTATACTTGGCTAAGTGTGCAATGATTTGATTGTGTGTAATATATTGTATTTGCGATATGAAATATAACGAATATAAGCAGCTTAATTTGACCCAGATTGGCGAAGAAGTGCGCCGCTGGTGGGAAGAAAACGAGACTTTTGAGAAAGGTCAGAAACTGAGTGAGGGTCACCCCGCATTTGTGTTCTACGACGGCCCTCCGTCGGCTAACGGCAAGCCCGGCATTCACCACGTTATGGCACGTACCATCAAGGATGTCTTCTGCCGCTACAAGGCTCAGAAGGGCTTTCACGTCGACCGCAAGGCCGGTTGGGACACCCACGGCTTGCCTGTAGAGCTGGGCGTAGAGAAGAGTCTTGGCATCACCAAGGAGGATATCGGCAAGAAAATCAGCGTTGACGACTACAACCACGCCTGCCGTACCGAGGTGCTGAAATACAAGGACCTGTGGGATGAGCTGACCAAGCAGATGGGCTATTGGGTTGACCTCAAGAATCCTTATATCACTTTCGAGAACGAGTATATCGAAACCCTCTGGTTCTTACTCAAGAAGCTCTACGACAAAGGGTTGCTCTATAAGGGCTATACCATCCAGCCTTTCAGCCCTGCTGCAGGCACGGGCCTTTCGAGCCACGAGCTCAACCTGCCCGGTTGCTATCGCGATGTGAAAGACACCACCTGCGTTGCTATGTTCAAACTGAATGAAGAAGGTGTAAATGCGTTAATGAGTAAATGTGTAAGTGCTGCCGCATCAACACAATCGCGCATTACCACATTTGCCATAGCTTGGACAACCACACCGTGGACATTGCCGAGCAATACGGCTCTTTGCGTGGGCCCCAACATCGACTATGTGCTCCTCGAAACCACTCATCCCTATACCAACGAGCCTTGCCGCATCGTTATGGCAAAGGCACTGGTGGGCAGTATGTTCCCGCCGTCGAAGAACCCCGAGGATGCTCCTGCATATAAACTCGTGGCCGAATGTAAAGGCACTGAACTCGAAGGCTTGCAATACGAGCAGCTGATACCGTGGGTGAAGCCCACCGTGGTCGACAGCGCCGCTCAGACACATCGTCAGGCAGTCGAGAACGAGGCTTTCCGCATTATTCTTGGCGACTATGTGACGACAGAGGACGGTACCGGCATCGTGCACATCGCACCTACCTTCGGTGCCGACGATGCACGTGTGGCCAAGAAAGCCGGCATTGCCGACCTTCTGCTCTATGACCGCGACGGCAAGCAGATGCCTATGGTCGACCGCCAGGGACGCTTTGCCCCGATCGAGGACCTTGACCCCGAGTGGGTGAAGGACAACGTCGACGTGGAGCTCTACAAGCAGTATGCAGGTAAGTTCGTCAAGAACGCCTACGACCCCACCAAGACCGAGAAGGATATGAGCCTCGACATCGAGCTGGTCATTATGCTGAAAGGCGAGGGCAAGCTCTTCAAGAGCGAGAAGCATACGCACAGCTATCCCCATTGCTGGCGTACCGACAAGCCCGTGCTCTACTATCCGCTCGACAGCTGGTTTATCCGCACAACGGCTCTGAAAGAGCGTATGATAGAACTCAACAAGACCATCAACTGGAAGCCTGAGGCAACGGGTACCGGACGCTTCGGCAACTGGCTCGAGAATATCGTCGACTGGAACCTGAGCCGCAGCCGTTACTGGGGCACTCCGCTCCCTATCTGGCGCACCGAAGATGGCCGTGAAGAGATTTGCATCGGCAGCATCAAGCAACTGCGCGAGGAAATAGAGAAATCTGTAGCAGCAGGCCTTATGAAGGATAATCCTTATGCCAGCAGCGATGTAAATGCCTTCGACTTGCACAGGCCTTATATCGACAACGTGATTTTGGTTTCGCCCAGTGGCAAGCCTATGCGTCGCGAACCCGACCTGATTGACGTCTGGTTCGACAGCGGTGCTATGCCTTACGCCCAGATCCACTATATGGGCGAGGAGTTGCGCAAGGACCAGTTCCCGGCCGATTTCATCGCCGAGGGTGTCGACCAGACGCGCGGATGGTTCTACACTCTTCACGCCATAGCCACAATGTGCTTCGACAGCGTGGCCTTCAAGAATGTCATCTCCAACGGTTTGGTGCTCGACAAGAACGGCAACAAGATGTCAAAGCGTCTCGGCAACGGTGTCGACCCGTTCGAGACTCTCAAGAAATACGGCCCCGATGCAACACGCTGGTATATGATTACCAACAGCCAGCCTTGGGACAACCTCAAGTTCGACGCCGAGGGTGTTGACGAGGTACGTCGCAAGCTGTTCGGCACTCTCTACAACACTTACAGCTTCTTCGCCCTCTATGCCAACCTCGACGGCTTCGAGTACAAAGAGGCCGATCTGCCTGCCGACCGTCGTCCTGAGATTGACCGTTGGATTCTTAGCGAGCTGAATACGCTGGTGAAGACCGTCGACGAGGCCTTTGGCGACTATGAGCCGACCCGTGCAGGTCGTGCCATTGCCGAGTTTGTCGATGCCTATCTCAGCAACTGGTATGTGCGCTTGAGCCGTCGTCGTTTCTGGAAAGGCGAATACAGCGATGATAAGATATCTGCCTATCAGACACTCTATACCTGCCTCGAAACCTTGGCACGCCTGATGTCGCCCATCGCACCCTTCTTCAGCGAACGTCTCTATCAGGACCTCAATTCGGTGACCCATCGCGAGAATGCCGAGTCGGTGCATCACGTAGCCTTCCCACAGGTGCACGAGGAACTGATTGTCAAGTCGCTCGAGGAGCGTACGCAGTTGGCTCAGAAGATATGTTCTATGGGCTTGTCGCTCCGCAAGAAGAGCAACCTGCGTGTGCGTCAGCCGTTGGCCAAGATTGTGCTTCCTGTGCGTGACGAGAACTTCCGTCAGCAGGTGGAGCAGGTCAAGGGACTCATTTGCAGCGAACTTAATATCAAGGATGTCGAGTTCCTCGCATCCGACAACAACTTGCTGGTGAAGAGCATAAAGCCCAACTTCAAGACACTCGGCCCTCGCTACGGCAAGATTATGAAGTCGATAGCCGCTGCTGTGACAGCTTTCTCGCAGGAGCAGATCAATGCTCTCGAGGCCGACGGCCGTTGCGACCTTACCATTGACGGACAACCCGTCGAGCTGCTGCTCAGCGATGTGGAGATTGCCACTCAGGATATTCCCGGATGGGTTGTCGCCAACGAAGGCAGCTTGACCGTTGCCCTCGACATCACGCTGACCGACGAGCTTGTGGACGAGGGTATTGCCCGCGAACTTGTGAACCGCATCCAGAATATCCGCAAGGAGGGCTTTGATGTCACCGACCGCATCAATGTCAAGTTGCAGAGTGGCGAGTGGGACGGTGCCGTTCGTCGCCATCAGGATTATATCTGCAGCGAGACGCTGACCGAGAGTTTGGAGCTGGTGGCTTCGCTGGATGATGCCTCGGCTCAAACCGTGGAGATTATCGACGGCAAGCCGGCCAAAATAATTGTCGAGAAAAGCAAATAAAGCAATATGAAGAAACTCGTAGTACTCCTTTTCATTGCCTGCTGCACGATGGGATTTGCCCAGCAGCCGGAGCGTGTCCAGGACAACAGCTCAATCGATGCTGAGCCGCTCAATCCTCTCACATACGGGTTGCGTGATGCCAAGGACGGAAAGGAGCGCTACGAGGTGCTTTATGCCTGCCACAAGGATGCCTACGACTACCGCCGTGCAATTTCGTATGCCGGTATCGACACCATCGATCTCGAGATTCCCGACGGGGCAAAGACAATGCCGCTCACATACAACACCGACTTTGCAGGAGTAGTCATCAATGTGCGAAACGACTCGGACAAGGATATCACCCTTTTCGCCCTCGGTGGTGAACAGCCGGCCAAGGAAATAGCCCTCAATGCAGCTATGCTCGACAGCGGTGATTTCCGCTCCATACCAGAGTTCCAGTCGGGCAATTACTTGCTGATTGTCAACGACCAGGCGCCGTGGACTTATCGCGAAGGGTATAGCTACAATTCCTTCCGAGCCGACTTGATATATATCCGCGACGGCCACAGCCTTAATTCCCCTGTCACCACCTACACCAATCCTGCTGCCAAGCCTAAGTATTCCTATGTGCCCGTCACCATCGAACCAAAGGTTATCCAGAACATCACCATCCATCGTGGACGCAACGAAAAACATAAGACCTACTGCATTTCGGTGTCCAATCAGAACAATGTGACCATCCGCAATGTGCACATCACAACGCCCAAGACCAAGTTCAACGCCGACGGAGCCATAACGTTGCACAACAGCGCCAACTGCACGGTTCAGGATGTAAGGATAGATTCAACCTATTCCTACCCCGGTGCCTACGGCTATGCGATGAGTATGGGCAACGTGTGGAACACCACCTTCATACGCTTTGTGGCCGATGCCGCTTGGGGTGTTTTCGGCAGCAACAATGTCAGCAAGACCACCTTGCGCGAATGCGATGTAAACCGCTTCGACATACATTGTTATGGCCGTGATGCATACCTTGTCAACTGCACGTTCCGCAACAAGCAGACACAGTTCTCCTCGATGTACGGCGAGGTCGTCTTCGACAGTTGCCACTTCATCGACTGCATCCCTGTTCGCATACGCTCATCCTACAATGCCTATACACCGTTCGACATCAAGATTCGTCATTGCACCTTCGATGCCACCTTGCGCCACCACGCGCTGGTCAACGTGATGCTGCTCTCAACCGAGCCCAACCCACGTCCCGAGCTGGCTCCGCGTTGCTGGCCTAATGTCTATATCGAAGACCTTACAGTGAACCTGCCGTTCCTGACGCGCCGTTTTGAGATAATCGAACCCACAGGCACCCTGTCCGAGTGCAAGAAACCTGTTGACTATATGCAGCGTATCGAAATCAACGGCCTTCGCACAATGCGTAGAGGACGACCTGAACGCTGCGACCTCTTCTTCACCAAGCACCGCTTCCAAACCAAAGAACCCTTCCGCGTCAACTACAAGAACGTTGACCTCAACGGCGGCCGTATGGTGAATATGATCAACGACAGGTAGTAACGGTTAAAGACTTTGAACACGAATTGCCATTAATTGTCCGAAAATTTTTTGTTGAACACAGATTGAGCAACAGTTAAAGGCGAAACTATATTGCCATCGGCATCTTTTGCATTGTGGTACTTGATTATTTTACTATTCCCTATTCATTACCCTCCCTAGGAACGTATCTGTGAACGCTCTTTGGAATCTCAAAGTAATCATTTGATACTTCGGGAGGCTTTCAAGGTATTCCAGTTGAAAGACAAAACGAGGGGCTTTCAGGTCTTTTTTGGTTTCGGGATGCACTTCCGTTTTGCTTCCCAATCGTAGCATTTTAATAAGATAGATATCACGTATACCTTTACCCTTAATATATGGCATAAAGTAGTACAGCTTATTGAGTGCAATAGTGGAGGGGAAACGACGTATGGAGTCAGTATAGTAAAGTTTTGTAGGCTCTTCGGTAAGGAAGTATTCCTCGTTGTCTTTCTTAACCAACCCCACAAACAGCCGCTTCGAACCATCCAGAGTATAGGTCTTCTTGGGTTTGTTATAGACAAGCTCTTTCTCTTCGGTATTGAACAAGTCGAGAGTCAGTACTGGACGGGGATTCCGCTGCATATGAATCGGTTGTGTGGAAACTGGAACTTCATCATAGATGAATCGATACAGGCTTCTGCCAATCTCTTGCACAATGCCACATACCAATGCATTTCCCATCAAGAAGGCTCTGCGCCCATCCGACACTTCGGGGTGATAGGTGTGGTTGTCGGGGAACATATTCAGACGTTCCATTTCGATAGGAATCAGACGGCGGTAGCGACCAGACGGTGTTTGGACCACGTGCTTGAAACGCGAAGGGGAAGGTCCGCCCTCTCCGGTAATCATCGTGCGTGAAGGTTTGTCCAAATAATCGGGGAAAGCCATTCCACCCTCAGAAAAGACATACTCGAAGCCTTCTTTCGAGACGCGGTTAATCTTCTTGGCACCCTTTTCGTATTTCCATTTCGGCAGTTCCTCTTCCGAAATAAAGAACTCTTCCGGGACGAAATCTTCGTCAACAAGGATGTCTCCCAACATTTGCACGGGCCCATCGTACATCGGAATCGCATCGACAGAGTAAATATGACGGTCAATCATAATGCCTGCGTTTCCGAAGGGGCTGTCTTTACCTCCTTTGTTGAACTTGGCAGAAACCTCCTGAATAGTGCCGTTGACGTCGAATTTGGATTGATATTTCTCGCCGACTTTGAATGGAAAGGCTTGTGCCAATACGCCATCAAATTCCACCCAATCCTCCATTGTCTCAATCTTGCTTGCAACGACAGAACCTTTTCGATATCCGACAATGTAAGTTCTGCGCCTACGTTGTGGCATTCCGTAATCGGCTGCGTTTATGATGCGCCATTCGACAGTATATCCCAGGTCGGCCAAAGAAGCAAGGATGATGGCAAAATCGCGTCCACGTTGGGTGGCCGGTGAGTTCAGTAAGCGGTCAACGTTCTCGAAAAAGATGTATTGTGGACGTCTGTCGCCTTTTTCTTCGAGGATACGATATATCTGCCACCAAAGCACACCTTTCTTCCCTTCGATACCACCAGAGCGACTCAACGTTGCTGCCACCGAATAATCCTGGCAGGGAAAACCGCCCACAAGCAAATCGTGGTCGGGAATCTCTTCGGTTTTCACAAGATTTATATCCCTGTTAACGTGACCCGTGCATCCAAATCTTGCCTTGTATACCAACGATGCGTCCTGGTGTAAAGTCGAAGGCTCCCACTGGTTATTCCAAATTGTATCGTAGGCATCCGATGCACCTTCCAAACCAATGCGGAAACCTCCCACACCGGCAAACAATTCTACTACCTTTATTTGATGTTTAGGCATTTTCTCTTTCTTTTCGACGATTATCAACTATCTCACGCACATAATCGTTGTTAAACCAATAACAGTATTTCTTGGCGCCTTTGCCGTCTGGTGTTGGTGCAAGGTCAACTGCCTTTTGAGCTTTGGGACGGACGTGGAACTTCTTTTTATCTGCACCTTTCCACCAATATTCTGCAGAAATATGTCCAGCAAGCACGTTCTTTCTGATGTGGTTCCAATATACTTCGGCCCATTCCAAATCCTTTTGCGGCATTGTCCAGAAGAAGACATCATCTAACACATAATCATTTTTACCCGCTGTTTTCTCTCTGAATACCACAAATATAAAGCGGCTGGAGTAGAGCTCATAAAGGCGAGACTCAATCCAATCTTCGCACTCGGCAACCTCGATATAGTCAATGTTTTCAAACGACAATGCTTCTTTGATAATGCCATTGGCTTGCACACGAATTGTCTTCATTGTCAATCCTGCTTTAAGAAACTCCTCCGAGCGGTTGATATTGGCGCATTTCGCGGAAGCAGCAATTGCATTGGCCGCCATTGCGAATTTGTTCTTAGGGTTGTTTGAGATATTCACTTTCTTTCGTTTCGCAATCATCTCAAAAGACATATTTAAGAATGGCCTAAAACGACTGAGCAAAATATCGTCGAAGGAATGTTTCAGAAGTGCGTTGGTGCTGACAAGTTCCGATTTTGCACCATCCACATTCGATACGGCATTTTTACCACTCTTGATAACATACTCCAAAACGGTGTGCATATATGCCGTTTTGAGGCTAAACGCTCTTCGGTGAGCATTAATATTAGGGTTATAGGGCTGTTTCATTAGACTATCGCCCTTCTGTCCCTTTCGGCAGGCACCAAGATACATTGTGTCACCCTCTGACAGCTCGTGAGCCTTACCCTGTTTTATCTTGTCAAGGATAACTTCGTAATCGTGCTTGATAATAAGCAGGTCTTTCTTTGGCAGCTTCCAAAGGACGGAAAAGATGAACTCGAGGTCAAGATTGTCACAGTTCTTCTGATGCAGATAAAACATCAACAACATCAACTGGCATTTTAGGTAAAAATGAGAGTGCTCGAAATCATCCTTCACCACCTCGCAGTAGTTAATCATATTGCAGACAAGACGCTCCTTGATAAGGTAGTCGTCCTTCTTGCTTTTCTTCAGCGGGGTGCATTTCAGTTCCATTCCTGCCTCAGAGAAGTCGGCACCAGCATAGTTGTTCGTTTCGAGTAGGAAGTAGATATTCTCTACCATCTGACCGAGACTCCCCTTGCCTTTCTTTGGTTCATAACCTTTCCATACAAAGTCACGTAATGTCTTACCTAGCAAACCTTTGCTGTATTCAAATATGCTTGTGGCTTTGGTAATATCGTAAGGAAGAGAGTTTTTTATGTTTGGATTAGCTGCCATAGGTGTCTTTCAAAAAAGGTAACACCATACGGCGTCCAAAGGAAGACCAATTCCCATCGCCGCATAGCTGTGTTGCCTGTAGTGTCTGTTGTTTCCGCATAATGTTTTCTGGTCTTTTATGGATTTAAAAAAAGTGTAGAGCTCCGTGAATAATTAATTGTTTAGTATTTTCTGTCTATGATGTTTTTAGTCGATTTTGTTTTAAAACAATGCAAATGCAAAATTACACAAATTATCTGATTCCACAAAAAATAAAAAAAAGCGGAGCCCCTCTCAAGGCTCCACTCTGGACGCGAAAAACGAATTCACTATATCACCTGTTACTGCCTCTTCCTGCCTCTTCCTGAACTTCACCGACTATTGTTTGCCATTTGAGGTGGTGACGGTATCCTTCATTTTATATGTACGTTTACACTGTTGTCGAAAAACAGGGATAGAAGCCAAAATTTTAACATTTTATTTGCTAAATATTCGGCAAAAATGCTAAAATTTTGCCATTTTGTAACTGTCTGATTTCCATATACCAAATTCCTACCAAAGTTTACTCAAAGTTTTACCAAATTCTTATCAAATTTTACTTTGGTAAAAGATGATTAGAGTTTGATAGAATTAACATAAAAATTGTTAATGGATATTGCGTGGCGAAGAGGTCGTGTTTTGATACAATGTCTGTGTTGGAGGGTTGGTTTTTGTTGATAGGTTGATAGGGGATGCAGGCTGGAAGCCTGCGGTCCCGGGAGAGTTTGTACATTCCTCAGTCACTTCGCTAAACTTGCAACGCACCGTCAGCTCTACACACTCCTCAGTCACTTCGCTAAACCACAACGCGCCGTCAGCTCTACGCGCTCCACTGGAGCTTGTACCCCCTAATTTAGGGGAGCAAATTTGTAGAGGTGGGTTTGTGGTGTTGAATTGTTTGATGGTTGAAGGGATAAATGTTAAAAAGATTCGTGCTCGATTCCATCGAGCAATTCGTGTCAATTCGTGTCATTCGTGTTCAAAAAAATCCGTTCCATCCGCTCAATCCGTGTTCAATTAAACTATTTTCGGATAATTTATGGCAATTCGTGTTCAAAAAAATCCGTTCTATCCGCTCAATCCGTGTTCAATAAAATAATTTTCGGATAATTAATGGCAATTCGTGTTCAAAGAAAAACATCCGTGTTATCCGAGTAATCCGTGTTCAAAAAAAACGTGTTCAAAAACTCTTTAACCCTTACCACATCCGCGTTCAAAAAAAGAGGCCTCCTTTCGGAAGCCTCTTGTTCTTTTGTGTTTTATCCGGTTTAGAGATCGGTCACGGCATAGAGTGCAATCTCGTAGATGACAGTCGAGTAGGGGGGAATGCCGTCGGTGCCCTTGGCACCAAAAGCAAGCTCGCTGGGGAAATAGAAACGGTAGGTGCTACCGGCACGCATATTGCAGAGGCCGTCGAGAAGTCCAGGCATAATCGACTCATCGATGAGGTGGCGCACGGTGTCGTTGTTGCCGTAGGTCTGGTCGAACACCTGGCCGTTGGTGAAGCTGCCTCTATAGTCGAAGAGTGCCACCAGTCCTATGTCGCCCTTGCGTCCCTTGCCTTCCTGCAGCACTTCGTAGTAGTAGCCCTTGTCGCTCTTCTTGACGTTGGGGTTCTTGCTCAGCAGGTCGGCAAAGTAAGCCTCTTCGCGTGCCTGTGTCTCTTTCATTTGCGACTCGTGGTTCTTTGTCTGTGCTATGAATGCAAGACGGTCGAGCTCGTTCAGCAGCTGGTAGGTCTGCTGCTGTGTCAACGGCTGCTGCTTTTGGTTGAGGGTTGTGAATATGGCTTGCAGTATCACATCCTGATTGGTTTCGATGCCTGTGTTGGCGATGTTCTGGGCGATAGAGAATCCAAGTGCCCAGCTGAGGCTGTCGGCTTGGGTGCGGAGCTCGGGGGCTTTGCTTGTGTCGACGGTGATTTTGTCTTTAGGGGTGCAGGATGTCGTTATTCCGATTATGCACAGCACCGCTGCGGCTAATAATGCTTTTTTCATTGTCGTGTGTTTTAGTTTTTGTGGCTTTAACGCAAAGTGAGCTTTATTATTATTTAGTATCCTAATATTTTAAGCATCGACTTGTGGCTTTGCTCTTTGGCGAAGAGCTTGGTGGTATAGTCGCCGTTCTCGTCCTTGTCTATGATGATGTGCTTCGGGGCTGGGATGAGGCAATGCTGGATGCCGCCGTAGCCGCCAAGACTTTCCTGATAGGCACCGGTGTGGAAGAATCCGATGTAGAGGGGCTCGTCTTTCTGCAACTTGGGCAGGAAGATGGCATTGGCGTGGCTGTCGGCGTTGTAGTAGTCTTCACTGTCGCAGGTCAATCCGCCAAGGAACACACGCTGGTATTCGCAATCCCAATGGTTGACGGGCAGCATTATGAAGCGCTGGTTGATGCCCCACGTGTCGGGAAGGGTGGTGATGAACGACGAGTCGATCATATACCACAGCTCGCGGTCGTTCTGCTGCTTCTGGTCAAGGATGCTGTATAGCGTTGCACCGCTCTCACCTACGGTGAAAGAACCGAATTCGGTGAAGATGTTTGGCTCGTCGACACCTCGGTTGGCGCAGATGTTTTTGATCTGTGCCAGTATCTCTTCGGCCATATACTCATAGTCGTAGTTGGCTGCCAACGAGTTCTTGATCGGGAATCCACCGCCGATGTTGAGCGAGTCGAGTTCCGGACACACGTGCTTGAGGTCGCAGTATACGTTGACGCATTTGGCCAACTCGTTCCAGTAGTAGGCAGTGTCACGGATGCCGGTATTGATGAAGAAATGAAGCATCTTGAAGGTGTACTTCGGGTTGTCCTTGATGACCTCTTCGTAGAACGACACAATGTCGTTGTAGCGTATTCCAAGACGCGATGTGTAGAAGTCGAACTTGGGCTCTTCCTCCGATGCAATGCGGATGCCTATCTTCATCGGCACTTCTGGATCCTGTAACGCCTCGTCGAGCATCGTCATCTCGTGCTTGTTGTCGATGATGGGAACGATGTTGTGGAAGCCGTCCTTGTACAACTCCGCTATGTTGTCGATATACTGCTGGCGCTTGAATCCGTTGCTTACTATGAAGATGTTCTTGTCTATCAATCCGCTGTTGTAGAGCTCTTGTATGAGGTTGATGTCGAATGCACTTGACGTCTCAAGGTTGATGTCGTTCTTCAGCGCCTCTTCCATAACAAAGCTGAAGTGGCTGCTCTTGGTGCAGTAGCAATAGTTGTATGTGCCTTTGTAGTCGGTCTTGGCTATGGCTACATTGAACAATCTCTTGGCGCGTTGTATCTGTGAGCTTATCTTTGGCAGATAGGTTATCTTGAGCGGGGTGCCGTATTGCTTGATGACTTCCATCAGGGGAATGTCGTGGAAGTAGAGTTCGCCGTCTTCGGTGCGGAATTCGTCCTGCGGAAACTCAAATGTCTGGTCGATTAAATCGTAATACTTATTTTTCATAATTCTGCCTTTTGTTTAATTGGTTTGCTGGTTTGTTGTTGGTTTGACTGAGTCGGATTTGTCTTTTAGTGGCTGCAAAAGTATGATAAAATTGTAAATAATCGCCTGTTTTGCTTCGATTATTTTGTATTTATTTTATTATTGTAGATGAGTTATTTTGTCTGTTTGCTGGAAATTAGCTATTTGTGTATATTGGATGATGCCCAGCTCTGTTTTGCAGGTGCCAAAAATAAGTTAACCGGATTGGACGTTTTTGTCCAATCCGGCTAACTTGGATTGTTGTTTTCTGAAATTTCTACTTCTTTTTGACGAACTTGAGCGTCGTCTTGTTGCCGTTGCTGTCAAAGGCTTGCAGGAAGTATACTCCGTCGTTCAACGGGGTGACGTCGATGCTGTTTCGTGTGCCTTCAACGTTTTTGTCCATTGCTGTGCGACCTGTGACGTCGATGACAACTATGCGGCTTATGCCTTCGCCGTCTATTGTCAGCGTGCTTTGTGCCGGGTTGGGATATACCCTGATGTCGGTCTTGCCCAGTTGCTCGTTGATGCCTATGGTGCCGTCAACGGTGATGGTTGTCGATGCCGTCGATGAGCAGGCTCCATTGTAACCTGTGACGGTATAGGTGGTTGTCTCGGTCGGGTATACGTCTATAATTGAGCTTGTCTCGCCGCTACTCCAAATATAGTTCTCTGCACCCTCGGCAGTAAGGCGTACTGTTTCGCCTTTACGTATGGTTACATCGCCTCCGGTGATTGTTATCTGCGGGGTGGGGGTGAGGACGAGTGTGAGGCTGTATACTGCTGTCTCGCTCGAATCGACAAAATGGTGTATGCCGGCATCGAATCCCTCGGTGCTGATGAGGCTGTCGCGGAACTGGTATTCGCTACCCTGACAGATGCTGTCGAGCAGGTAGATGTAGTTGGTTCCGCTGAGAGGCAGGTGCAGGTTGTCTATCCAGGCACAGTCGCTGCCGCTGCTTACAGAGCCGTCTTTCTCATACGAGAACTTGAAGGTGTGGGTGCCTTGCGGGACATAGAATGCAGTGCGTGTCCATTCGTTGTCGGTGCCGCTCACTTGCTCCTTCTGCTGGCCGTCGATGTAGAACTTGAACCAGTCGTAGTTGTTCTCGGATGACACATTCCTGTAGAATGTTATGCTGTCGTCGATGGTCGATGTCCAGATTATGCTGAGCTCCGAGCTGTTTCCGTTGCCGCAGTTGCCCGAACGCAGACAGTGTGAGCCTTGGTATGCTCCTTGGGCGACATTCTGCCACGGGTAGGTGCCTTGATTCCACGGGTAGTTGCCCCAGCTGTTGTCCTCGAAGGTGATGATGCGGTTGTCGCGTCCAAACAGCAGCCAGATGGTGTCTTTGTTGCTGCGGAAGGTGTTGTCGATGACTTGGATCAAGGGGATAAGACGGCTTTCGGGTCTTTCTCCGTTGAGTGCCAACGTGAATGATACCGTGCTTTCGCCTCCTGCCTGTATGTTGGCAATGTCGAACTCTTGGTTTTGAGGCGATGTTACGGTAAGCAACTGGTCGAGGGGCAGCAGGCTTATGGTACCGTGCTGAAGTGTGGCGTGGCCGAAGTTACGGTTGTTGATGGTTATTGTGATGCTTCCGCTTACGGAGCTGTCTATATCGTAGCTGTTCATACGCATATTGTCGGCGTTGACGGTGAAGTGGAACGAATTGTATGATATGTCGTTCACCGTTGTGCCCCAACGGACGATGGCTTTTATGATAGCTCCGGTTTGGTCGGCGGTGTTGCCCCAAATGTGACCGTGGCATACGTTGTTGAGTGTCAGCTCTTCGCCCGGCTGCAAGCCTGCACCGAGGTTGATGATTCCAGTGGTGTCGAGCAGTATGCTGCCGTCGGTGTTTTGGAACTCGATGGAAAGGGTCGAGGCGGTTTCAACACCCGAGTTCCGCAGGGTTACATCAAAGCTGATGTCGCCGTCGGCATTGAGTGTGGCTTGCGGTGTCATCGATGTGGTGTTTACGTATGGACCGTTGGCAATGATTGCAATGTTTTGGATGAATGGCTGATAGCCTTGGGCGGTGATGACAATCTCGCAGGTGTCGACGGTGTTCAGCGCGGGGAATTGAAGTGTGGCACTGCCGTTGGCATCGGCAAAGGCTGATGCAATAAGATTGTGGTTGGCATCGGTGAAGCCTATGTAGGCGTAGGGTACTGCGTTGATGCTGATTTCGCTGGAACCTACCGTAAGGATGGTGGGCACGTTGACATTCATAGCACTTGGCACTCCGTGGTAGTAGGGCATCAGCGACGGGTCGCCCATAAGGTGGTAGATTTGCCAGTAGTATTCCTTCATACTGCTGCTGGTGCTGCTGGCTTGCACGGCCATATTGCCGGCTTGAATCATTGCACCCATTGTGAAGTACCATTTGCTGTAGGCCTCGCCGTGCGAGTGGAAGAGGCGGTCGTACATACCAAGGTTGTTGGCATCGTAGTTGGTGTTCATCGTGTTGTTGATACCTGTGCGGATGCCGACCGACCAGTAGAAGTCTTCTGTCCAGTAGGTGGAGTTGCTGCCTCCGATGTAACCTACGGCACCGGCATTGTTGCCTTTGCGCAGCAGTGCCTCGCCAAAGCAAGCGTCAATCTGGAAGCTGTTGCTCAAACAGCAGTTGCCAATCATCACCATCGGTTTGTTGTTGTTGGTCATCTGGTTGACATTGCTGTTGCTGAAGGACGGGTCGCTCCACGATGTCTGAGAACCGTGTGCGGTGTAGTTGACGAAGCCGCATCCGTTGTTGTAGAGGGTGCGCAAGGCTGACGCTGTGGTGTTGTTTTGCGAGCTGCCGGTGACGGTGACACCTGTGGGGGCAAAGCTCGTGTTGTTTTTATAATATACAATATTAGTAAAGCCGTTGGCGCTGGTGACGTATGTCTTGGCGACATAATCCATTGCTGGGTCACCGTAATTGTAGGCTTGGTCGCCGCTGTATCCTCCGTCAACTCCTGCTATAAGGGCTGCCGTGCTCAGATACGACGGGTTGGGGAAGGTGTATTGCTCATACATCAGCGTCTTGGAAATCTGTGGGTTGAGCTGGGTCAGATTCTGAGCCGAGAAGCGGCCGTAGTAGCAGTCGGGTAGATAGTCGTTGCCTGTCCAGCAGCAGTAGCCGAGGTCGCTGTGCTGGCTCTCGCCATAAGCTGTCATAACGAATGCCGGAACCTGGGCGATGTCACCCACAAAGAGCACGTAGGTCGGTGCAGGTGCTTCGGCACTGGCGTTGTTGTAGAGTCCTTGCAGATAGTTCTTGATGCTTGTTGTCGTGCTTCCTACATTGGCTTCGTCGGTGTAAACAAGGTCGACCAAGAATCCCTGGCGACGCTTCCAGTTGGCAAACTCGTCGAGGGCTCCTCGGAACTGGCTGTGGGCAACAATGGTGTAGCGCAACGGGGCATTGGTATAGTTGTCCTTGCTGCCTATGCTGTTGATTACACCTGTGCTGCTGTTGAACGCGGGGCTTGCATACAGATGCTGCATCTTCCTTGTGGCTGCTATGTCGGCATTCTTTTGCTTGACGCTTACCGTAAGGCTCTTGACCACTATCAGCTGGTTCGTCACAGGATTCCAGCTTATGGGGTTGAACTTTATCGTTGCCAGGTTGCGGTTACGGGCAACGCCGATAGCTTCCAACTCAATTGTGGGTGCACCACAGAAAGCATCCTTACTGTAGGCAGCGTTGTCTATCTTCAATGTGGCACGCGATGTGTCGCTCTTGCTACGTGAAGGCTGTGCCGGAACTATAGCACTCTTTAAACCGTATACGGAGCCGGCTATAGTGTCGCAACGCATCGACTCGATGGTGTAGGTAAGCCCCTCGCCAAGAGGTACTTCGATGTTCTTTACTAGAGTGGGTAGTGCGGGCATTCCGACGGCGGTTTGTGAGGAAAACCCATCCAGCGACAGCTCTGTGAAGCTGTTTCCAAGGATGTTGACACCTGTGACATTCACCTCAGGGGTGCTGAAACTGATGCGCACCTGTGAATAGTCGCTTTGTTTTACTTGGTAGTTCTGTGCCAGCAAGTTGAAGGCAAGTCCTAAAACCAATGTAAGAGAAAATGCTTTTTTCATTGTGGATTATTATGTTTTAATTTTAGTATTCGATATTTGAGTTTTATTGTGTTTTCGTTTCAATTACCTGTCTCTGAAGTCATCCCATATAGCGTCCGGAGGTGGTGGAGCGATAATGGTGACGGATTCTTTGCGCACGGGGTGAATGAACGTTGTGCTTCTGGCGTGCAACGAAATGCCTCCGTCGGGGTTTGAACGTTCGGCACCATATTTCAGGTCGCCCTTGATATGGCATCCGATATGGGCAAGCTGTGCCCTTATCTGATGGTGACGTCCGGTGTGCAGGTCAATCTCGAGCAGGTGGTAGCCACCGCTGCTTACGCCAGTAAGTTTATAGTCAAGTATGGCAAGCTTGGCGTTGGCGGTGCCGGCTTTGACAACGGTGCTCTTATTGTTCTTCTCGTTGCGCAGCAGCCAGTTCTCCAAATGTCCGCTCTCTTGTGGCGGAGCCTCCTTGCAAAGCGCCCAGTAGGTCTTCTGGAAATCTCGCCCCTTCACGGCTTCATTCATACGGCTCAGCGCCTTTGAGGTCTTGGCAAACAGAACCACGCCGCTGACAGGCCTGTCCAATCGGTGGATTACTCCACAGAAGACATTGCCAGGCTTGTTGTCGCGCATTTTCAGAAAGGCCTTGATGTATTCGGGCAAAGGTATATCGCCGGTCTTGTCACCTTGCACAATCTGCCCGCAGCGTTTGTTGAGCGCCAGCAGGTGGTTGTCCTCGTACAATATCTGATCAGCGATATCCATTCCCTTTTAATTTTTAATTCTTAATTTTTAATTATTAATTTTTAATTCTTCCGATTGGCGAAATGCCATTGCGTACCACATCCTCGAGTGCCACATCCAGTTCTGTGTCGAGAGGCAGAAACATATCGACGCGCGAGCCAAACTTGATGAAGCCCATCTCTTGATTCTGCTTCACCTGTTCTCCTTCGCGGGCATAGCACACTATGCGGCGAGCCATAACTCCGGCCACCTGACGCAGCAGTATCTTCTGTCCGTTCTCAAGTCGCATACCCACACTGGCACGCTCGTTCATTATCGACGACTTGGGGTAGGAGGCTATAAAGTAGTTGCCTTTGTGGTATTTTACATACTCTACCGTGCCGTCTACAGGATAGCGGTTCACGTGTACATCGGTGCCGTACATAAACACGCTGACCATCAGGCATTCGCAGTTGAGGTATTCCTTCTCGAACGTCTGCTCGATGGTGCAGATGGTGCCGTCGGCTGGTGCTATGTAGCGTTGGCTGTCTTCGGTGAAAACCCGCTTGGGAATGCGGAAGAACGATGCCAGCGCAAGCCAGAAGCCGAACATAATAACGATAAGCAGCCAGTTGAAGAAGTTCAAGTGGTCGGTCAAGACAATCATCAGCACCGTTATGGCCACGAAGATGGCCAAAAGGCTGAAAAGCAATCGATATCCTTCTTTGTGTATGTACATAGACTTACATATAAATTATCCCTAAAAACAGTAAAACAAAAGGAACAGCCATAAGTATGCTGTCGAAACGGTCGAGCACGCCACCGTGACCGGGCATTATGTTGCCGCTGTCCTTTACACCGCAATAGCGTTTGAACATCGACTCCACCAGGTCACCCAAGGTGCCTACCACGCTGCATATCAAACCAATGATAGCCCATACCATAATGTGGATGTGGGGGTAGAAGAGTGGCCCGACGAATATCGCTGTGGCGATGCAGAACACAACACCTCCTATGGTGCCTTCCCACGTCTTGTTGGGTGAGTGGCGCTCCCACATCTTGTGCTTCCCAAGCAGCATTCCTGTTATGTAGGCAAAACTGTCGTTGACCCATATCAGGATGAAAATCATCATTGTCAATCCGGCTCCAACGCTTTGGACCTCGTTGAGCAATGCCAGCGGCGTCATAATCCAGATTGACGGCAGCAAGGTGTGTCCCACAGTCGTGAACGGCTCGCTGTCGTTGCGCCACAGCTGGACGAGGAAAGTGGTCAGATACAAGACAGGTACCAAGCCTACCATTATCATTGCAAAATAGTATAGCGTGATAGGGTCGGGGCAGGTGCCATCTTTCGGGAAAATGGTCAAAGCGACATAAGTGGCGATGCCGGCAATGAAAGCCATCGGCTTGTTGCTCTTCACGCCTTTCAACTCCAGATTGTGAACATACTCGTATATGCCGATGATGCCTATCACGAAAAAGACGCAGGCAAAGACAGCGTTGCCCAGCAATGTGTTGTCCGTCCATTTCCCCAGGAAAATGCTGCAGACGACGATTGCTACATATACTGCGCCGCTAAGGGTTCGTATCAGGAATTTATTCATTGGTTTTGTTTAGATGTTGATATGTTGATACGTTTTATGTTGATACGTTTTATGTTGATATGTTGATACGTTGAGCTGTTTATTTGTTGATATGTTTTATGTTGATTTGTTTGTGTATTGTCCCTTTCACTCCTCTATCACTCCTCAATTCACTTCCCTATCACTCCTCTCTCACTCCCCATTCACTCCCTTAAATTCAATTTGTCTCGTCCTCAATCAATATCAGATACAGCTTCTGCAAGCCCTTGCGGTAGGAATATCCTGCCGGATTGGTGACTATCATCTGCTCGGGATATTCGTGGTAGAGCTGCTTGAGTCTCTCGTTGGCGGCTTCCCAGTCGGCTACCACCTGCGAGGTGAAGGCCAACACTATGGTCGTCTCCGATAGGGCAGGGATGGTGTTGCCCAACCCCAGATTGGAGGTTATGACTATGCTCCCTTGCCAAGCAATTAGTGCCTCGCACAATGTCGCTGCCAGCGGGTAGCGTTTCGAGGGGTCGCACGTGCTGCAGTTGTCCAATCCCAAGTGGCCGAGAAATCCGGTCAGGTTCTCCGACGCACAGCCAATGACGACATCGTTGTGCTTGGTTTGAATATCCTTTATGCGGTCGCGTATGTCGCTCTCGTTGAAGCAATAGAACAATGTGCCGCCAGCCTTGGTGAAGTTCTCGGCAAATACTACGCTCAAGTCGTCTGCACCGGCGTCGATGAATGTATTGCCGACTGCAGCAGGCGTTTCGCCTTCAGCTATGTCGCTTCTGTTCATCAGCGCTTCGCGTATGCCTTTGAGCACTTGCTCTTTAAGTCGGTTGTCTTTCATCGGAAGGAAGGGTTGAGTTGTTGATTTGTTGAGTTGTTGATATGTTGATATGTTGATATGGTGGGAGGGTTGAAGGGTTTTAGGGTTAAAGGGTTACTCCGTAGGGGTTGGGTTTTCGTTTTGGTTTTCGTTTTGGTTTTGGTTTTGGTTTTCGTTTTGGTTTTCTTCCTTCTTGTCCCACTCTCTCGGGCCATATATGTTCTCCACATCTTCACGGAAGATTACCTCACGTTCAAAGAGTACGTTGGCCAGTTCGTCAAGTTTGTCGCGGCTTGCAAGGATAATGCTCTTGGCACGTTGGTAGGCTTCTTCGACCATACGCTTCACCTCGCTGTCGATGGTTTCGTTGGTATGCTCGCTGAAGGGCTTGGTGAAGTTCCATTCGCTTTGACCGGTCGAGTCGTAGTAGCTGATGTTGCCGATCTTGGGGCTCATACCGTAGTAGGCCACAAGCGAGAAAGCCATCTTCGTGGCACGCTCAAGGTCGTTCAACGCGCCTGTCGAAATCTGTCCGAAGACTATCTCCTCGGCTGCACGACCGGCCACAAGCGACGTAATCTCGTCAAACATCTGCTCGTAGGTGGTTATCTGGCGCTCCTCGGGCAGGTACCAGGCAGCGCCCAGCGCTTTGCCGCGCGGCACTATGGTCACCTTCACCAACGGTTGGCCCCAACGCAGTTGCCAGCTCACCGAGGCGTGACCCGATTCGTGGTAGGCGATGGTGCGTTTCTCCTCGGTTGTGATGACCTTCGAACGCTTCTCCAAACCGCCTATGATACGGTCGATGGCATCGAGGAAGTCTTGTTTTTCAATTAGTTGCTTATTCTTGCGGGCAGCAACAAGTGCTGCTTCGTTGCATACATTGGCGATGTCGGCACCCGAAAAACCAGGCGTCTGCTTCGACAGGAAATCCTTGTCGATGTCGCTGCCCAGTTTGAGTCCTTTCATATGGACCTCGAATATGGCTTTGCGCTCGTCGATGTCGGGCAGTTCCACATAAATCTGGCGGTCGAAACGTCCGGCACGCAGCAATGCCTTGTCGAGGATGTCGGCACGGTTGGTGGCGGCCATAACGATGACTCCGTTGTTGGTTCCAAAGCCGTCCATCTCGGTAAGCAGCTGGTTCAGCGTGTTCTCACGCTCGTCGTTGGCGTTGCTCATACCTCCACGGCTGCGGGCACGGCCAACGGCATCAATCTCGTCGATGAAGATAATGCACGGAGCCTTCTTTTTGGCCTCCTCGAAGAGGTCGCGCACACGCGATGCACCCACGCCGACAAACATCTCTACAAAGTCGCTTCCCGACATCGAGAAGAACGGCACATTGGCTTCACCGGCAACGGCTTTGGCCAGCAGCGTCTTGCCGGTACCCGGAGGACCTACAAGCAGCACGCCCTTGGGTATCTTGCCGCCCAGAGCGGTGTACTTCTTGGGGTTCTTGAGGAAGTCAACCACCTCCATCACCTCCTCTTTGGCTCCGGCCAGGCCTGCCACATCCTTGAAGGTCACGTTGGTCGATGTCTTGCCGTCGTATATCTTGGCCTTCGACTTGCCCACGTTGAATATGCCGCCGCCACCACCGCCCATCTGACGGCTCGTGATGCGACCCATAATAACGAAGAAGAACACCAGCATAAGCAGGGCCCCGAACCAATAGAATATCTTCTCCCACGTCTTGTCGCTCTCGCGGCTTTTGAGCTCTATGTGGCTGTCGCGGCGTATCTTGTTGATTCGCTCGGAACTAATGTAGCCGTTGCTGTCGGCCAATCCTGCCGTGTCGCGTTCAAAGACCTGTTGCGACACCATATCGAGGTCGCTCTTGAAACTCTCCACGTCGATGAACTTATAGGTGTAGTGACCTGCATCCTTCTCGCTCGTGGCGCCTTTCATAATGTCCTTGTATGCTGTGTCTTGCTTCAGGGCCTCTTCTTTGATGTAAATCTCGGCATATTCCTTGTCGACGACTATAATCTCGCGCTGGTCGCCCTTGCGCAGAATCTCGTCCAGCTTCTGCCACCCAATCTCACGGTTGGCGCTCTTGCTGCCACCGCCCAGCCATACACCGCCCAGCGTCAGTATGATGACGGCATAGACGATATACATCACCCAGTCGGTCGGCTTCTTCTTTCCATTGGGGACCTTGGAGTTGTTGCCCTGCGGTTTCTGCCCGTTGCCGCCACTCGGTTTCTGTCTAAAGCCGTCTTGCGGCTTCTGCCCGTTTTTGTTCTCGCTCATTTCTCAAAATCCATTATTCACAGTTCAACTTTCTCTCCGTCGGCCCACAGCTGCTCCAAGCGGTAGTGGTCGCGCTTGTCCTTCAGGAAGATGTGCACCACCACGTCGAAGTAATCCATAAGAATCCACTCGGCGTTGTCGTAGCCTTCTATCTTGTTGGGGTTATAACCGGTAGCCTTCTTGACGGTTTCAAAAACACCGTCGCAGATGGCGCTGACGTGCGACGGCACGTTGCCGCTGCATATCACAAAGAAATTGGCCGGTGCCGACTGCACTCCACGAAGGTCCAAAACCACCGTGTCGAGCCCTTTTTTGTTCTCTATGCCGAGCACTGCAAGCTTTGCAAGTGCTTCACTTTCTGTTATTTTAGCTTTCTTGTCTGACATTATATATAATTAGTTCAAATGTGCAAAAATACGAAAAAAAATCATTCCGACGGCTACAAATTGTCCGTTGCTCGTTTTTTCGGTCAAAACGGGCTCCGTCAAATGTTAAATTTTAACATTTCAACCCCGTTTTAACCCCATTTTTGCCCTGTCTCAACCCTCTGATTTATAGGTACCAAATTCTTACCAAATTTTACCCAAACTCTTATCAAAGTTTTACCAAAGTCTACCTTCGTGAACTTTAATAGGTTTTTAGTCAGTGTTTTATAAGGCTAAAATTTAGCTCAAAAATAGTGTCTTTGTGAGGTGTTGATTTTTGGAGTATTGACAATCAGTAAGTTGTAAATGTTAAAATTTTTTTGAGAATAAAACGATATTTTAACAATTGTTTTATGCTTTTTCCGAGGGTGAGGAGGACGGTTAAAAGCAGTCATTTTTCGGCGGACGGGCAATAAAAGTCGTGTTTGTGACGTTAAGGATGTTGAATTTGATGGCGAAATAGTTGAATTAAATTATCATATTATGAAGAAACATTTACTCTCAGCTTTGATGCTCTGTGTCGCATTGGCCGTGGTTGGCTGCGGACAGCGGAAGAAGGAAACCCTTATGAAATACCGTCCGCTGGGCAACACCGGCTTGATGGTCAGTGAAATCAGTATCGGCTGCGGTGGCTTTGAGAAGCTCGACAGCGCCGCATCGCTCGAGCTTATGACTATGGCGCTCGACAGCGGTATGAACTACATCGATATCTATGACGCCAACCCCAAGACGCGTTCCAACATCGGCTACGCCCTTCAGGGCCGTCGCGACGAGATGATCATCCAGGGGCATATCGGCACCATCTTCAAGGACGGGCAGCACACCCGCACCCGCGATGTCGAGGAGGCTCGCCAGGGTTTTGAGGACCTGCTTGAGCGTCTGGGCACCGACCATATCGAGGTGGGTATGATTCATATCACCGACAGCCACGAAGAGTGGGACGAGCTGGACGGCAGCCCCTTCCTCGAATATGTGTTCCAGCTGAAGAAAGAGGGCAAAATCAAGCATATAGGTGTCAGCAGCCACAATGCCGAAGTTGCGCTGCGTGCCGCCAAGAGTGGCTGGATCGAGGTCATTATGTTCTCGCTCAATCCTGCTTTCGACCGTCTGCGCGGCGGTGCTATTCCTTGGGACAAGGGTGCAATGGAAAACCTGCAGGCAGGCATCGATCCCGTCCGCGTGGAACTCTATGACTACTGCGCTACGCACAATATCGGTGTCACCGTGATGAAGACCTTTGGCGGCGGCGGTCGTCTGCTCGACCCCAAGGCATCGCCACTCGGTGTGGCTTACACTCCCGAGCAGTGCATCGCCTACTGCCTTGCCAAACCTTGCATCAGCACCTGCATCCTCGGCATCGACAACCTTGATGAGCTGAAGACCGACCTCCATTGGCTCCACGCTACCGAGGCCGAGAAAGACTATACCAACGTTGGCCCGCGTGCCGATGCCGACAAAGGAGGCGACTGTACCTACTGCAACCACTGCTCGCCCTGCACGCAAGGCATACCTATCGCCATAGTCAACGAGTTGCTTGACAAGGCCGAGCGCGACGGTATGACCCCCGAACTGCAAGCCCAATACGACGCCCTGCCGCACCACGCCGGCGAATGCACCCACTGCGGTGCCTGCCTGAGCCGTTGTCCTTTCGGTGTGGACATCCCCACGCAGATGGACAAAGCCAAAGAGGTGTTCGGGAAATAAATCAGTATTTAAAGAACCATAACCAAATAAATGAAAACAAAGCTAATACCTATTGTTGTCGCCCTTTGTGCATTGACAGCGTCATCGTGCTCCATTGTGAAGGGGTTGAGAACTGACGGCAAGAACGGACCGAACATCTTCAGCTTCGAGTATCAGGAACACGACACCATCGCCAATGGCGAAGTCGTTTTCCACTTTCCTGTCGCACAAAAGCAAGCCGACTGGATTGACACTGCGCACTTCTTTCATAAGGCACATCCTTGCGAACCAATGACCTTCGGGGAGGCGTTCACCAAGGAAAGCCAGACGCAGGGAATCGTCATCATCCACAACGACAGCATTGTATATGAGCGCTACTGGGGCGACTTCTCGGCCGACCGTATGGCTACAATCTTCTCCATTTCAAAATCTGTCACGTCGCTCCTGTGCGGCATCGCCGTCGACGACGGCTACATCCACAGCATCGACGACCCTGTTACCGATTACCTGCCGGAGTTGAAGAAGAAAGACCCTATGTGGCAGAAACTGACCATACGTCACCTGCTGGATATGCGGAGCTGCCTGGATTTCGACGATACCTATGAGTTCACCTCGCTTAAGGACCTGAAGATGATCAACGCGATGGCGAGGCTGAACTATGGAGACGACATAATGCGGCAAATCCGCGGGATGAAGTTCCGTTGTGAGCCCGGCACCGAGTTCCGCTACGAGAGTATGACGTCGGCCATTCTCGGCGCTGTCATCGAGCGCGCCTCGGACAAGCGGTATGCCGACTACCTCAGCGAGCGGGTGTGGAAGCCCCTAGGTATGGAGCATCAGGCGTTGGTTAACATCGACAGCCGCAAGCACGATTTCGCACACTGTTTCGGCGGCATCACGCTCACCATCAAAGACCTTGCCAAAATCGGCCGCCTTTACCTCAATAATGGAATGTGGAATGGCAGCCGCATAGTGAGCGAGGATTGGGTGCGCCAAACCGCCGACTGCGACACCAGCTATCACGGTTACCATTTCAACTGGTACAACATCAACTACGAAGGCTACGATCGCCCACAATATTCCGGCTACTACGCCCTTGGCATCTGTGAGCAGGTCCTCTACGTCAACCCACACAAGAACCTTGTCATCGTGCGCATCGGCCGGAGCAACAGCGGCCCTACAAGAATACCTGTGCTGTTTGAGCAGCTAAGCGAACAATGGCAAGAATAAGGTAAAATGCAAGTCACTAAGGCATAATTTGGATAATTTCGATACGACTTGAACCGCCATCCGTCAGGGTGGCGGTTTCTATAGCTACAACGGAATAAATGCAATGTTAAAATATGTTAATTTCAACCCTATTTTCTTCCTCTTGTAGATTTTTGCGACGAAAAGGTGTTATTTAATGGTAAAAGGTGTTACAAAGTCACTAATCAAGACAAACAAAACAAATCAAACAAAACAAATATGAAGTTTACAATATATTAGTCTCATCCAAGAGTGCGCCGTTGAATGGGACTATAAACAAGGAAAGGTGCCTTGTGGAGGGAGACTGCTACCGCCGTAGGAAAG
>CADALO010000010.1:100930-101346 GCA_902788805.1 uncultured Bacteroidota bacterium
TCACGACAAACCGAAAACACTGTGCAAAGTGCCAGTGTGCTCCGCGACAAGGAGGATCAGTATTAATTTTAAGGAAACCATAACCTTAAACATAAACCCCCAAAAAACCAAAACAATGAAGATGTCTATTAAATTTTATTCGGTGGCTATCGCCGCCCTTATGGCTCTCGGCAGCCTCGCTTTCGTATCCTGTGACAAGGAGAATGATGCCATTACCCCTCAGACCGAACAGTCTAACGTCAGCCCTAAATCACTGCAGTTCCAAATCAACGAGGTCTTCCGCGACTCAATGGGACGCTATTGGAATATGCACGGCACGGGCTCTTGGATCAATGTCAACGGTGGCCGTAACGGTGTCTATCTGAACATCAACTTCAGGCAGCGCGGCGATGATCACATCTATTACTATAAAGGTG
>CADALO010000011.1 GCA_902788805.1 uncultured Bacteroidota bacterium
CACCTCTTCCCATTCCGAACAGAGAAGTTAAGCCTCACATCGCCGATGATACTGCACTTGTTTGTGGAAAAGTAGGTCGCCGCCAATCTTCTTAAAGAGCATCTCTATTCGAGGTGCTCTTTTTTTTGTTGTATTAAGTGTTGAATACTACATACAACTTGCACCCTTTTTATGGTTATAATACTAGTTTTGAGAGTCTGTATTTGTCGCAAAATATAATGCTTTACAGATGCAATATATTGTGCTTTAGTGATATAGAAAGTTAATTTGCATTTCTAATACTAATTGTGTAATTTTGCATTTAAATTTCTATCTCTAATTATGAAGAAAAATTATAACCTTAGATTGTGGCTTGACAGAACCATCTCCGGAGGAGTCTGGATGCAGATTCTGGTTGCTGCCGTTTTGTTTGGTGTCGTTTTTGTTATGTTGGGTATTGCTTATTCCGCTGTGTTAAACCGATGTGCCTTCGGGCAGACTTTCGCTGATATGTCAAGTGGCATTTCGCTTAGGTCAATATTGTACGATACGCCTAATAACGGCAAGCCTTTTCCTGAAACTATTCTTATCTGGCTTGCCTATATTTTTGGAACCCTTCTGCTGTCTGGTGTTTTAATCGCCACTTTCACCAATGGTCTACGCACACGTTCCGACCGCTTCCGCAACGGCAATGTACGTTATCGCTTCCGTAAACATATCGTCTTTCTCGGTTATGACGACCTGGTTTTGGGTATGATTGAGAAACTCTGTGTTGAAAGTAAGGCCCGCATTGTGGTCGCTGTGGCGGCAGATGCGGCCAAATACAACGAACAATTGCTTTCGCAACTCAGCAAAGAATGTCGCAAACGCGTGGTGGTGCTTCGTGCTAACCGTTGCAACGACGCCGACCTTAGGCGGCTTAGGGTCAACAAAGCCTCCAATGTCTATATTGTTGGCGAACCCCACGAGGAGACTCACGATACGTTGAATATAAACTGTTTTCAGGCTATCAGCCGGCTCTGCAGGGAAAAAGAGATGCCTGATTGCTATGTGTATATAGGTCACCAGTCCACCTTTGCACTCTTCCAGACTTTTGTGCAAAGTGGAGACAAAAAATTCGATGCTGCGTTGAAACATTTCCATAGTTTCAACTTCTATGACGAGTGGGCGCGGTTGATGGTCACAGGCGAATATCTTGAACGCAACCATTACGAGCATTTCAAGCTTGAATGTCGTGAGAACGATGATATAAGTCGTTCTCCTGAGAAAATGGTACATCTGGTTATTGTTGGAGTGACTCAGATGGGAGTGGCAATGGCACGCGAGGCTGCCATCATCTGCCACTATCCTGGATTCATCCAGTTGGGCGTGAAAACCAAGATAACATTCGTCGACAAAAACGCCCGAGAAAAGATGACCCATCTTGTAGGACACTATCATCACTTGTTCGATCATTGCTGTTATTCTTTCTGTGAAAATAAGGATGGAAAAGAGACAACTATTGATTATTATCCAGAAAAAGGCAAAGACTTTCTCGACATTGAGTTCGAGTTCGTCGAGGCTGATATTGATTCGATAATGATGCGCAATAAGCTGACCGACTGGGCCATTGACCCGAAGCAATTCCTTACTGTTGCCATCTGTTTCGAATCGTCGCACCATAGCATAGCCACAGCTTTATATATGCCAGATGCTGTTACAGATGGCCGCATTCCTGTTTGGGTCTATCAGCCAGCACAGGGAGATCTTGTTGCTTATCTGAAAGGTTCAAAATTCTCCAACGTCATTTCTTTCGGTATGTCAGGGGCGGATATTTCAACCCGAATAAAGTCCAAAGACATCCTCCAAGCCCAGCGACTCAACCACTTCTATTGGAATTTGAAGGATGCAAATGTCGATTATACCGACACGAACAAAATGATAGAAGAGTGGAATAGTTGCCATATCTACGAACGATGGTCTAGCCTATATAATGTTGCCGCCATTCCAACAAAGCTTCAGGGCATCGGAGGCATAGACAACATTGAGTCCAATATCGAAATTCTCTCGAAGGTTGAACATAACCGTTGGAATGTTGAGAAACTATTGATGGGTTTTCGTTCAACCACCACTGAAGAACACGAAAACGTCAATGCAAAGGGAAAGCCCGAGAAGGATCGTCTGAAAGACCTTTTTATCCACGACGACATTCGCCCCTTTGACCAACTTGACAAAAACACCGCTGACATTGACCGGAGATTCTCGAGGGAGATACCAAAGTTAATTGCAAATTGAAGCCTTATGAAATAGTTTTTTCAAGTTATAGCCATAGAGATGCTTAACGAGTAAAAGTTATTGTAGACATACTATAGAAAGACTGAATGCCCTTTAAAGGTCGGAATGGGAGTTGTTGATGCATCTAAAGCAGTCAATGTAAGTAATACTACATTCTAATATCAAGATATGGAGTCGAATAATACATCTTCGAACAACATCCCGTCTGATTATAAACAGAAGAAAGATGTCTATATATGCCATAGCGATAAGGACCAACGCTATGTGGAGTATTTGTGCAAAAGATTTGATGAGCAAGGTATCAGCTATGTCTATAGTAATCAGAAATACGGAGAAAAAATACCTTCAGAGCTCATAGAAAGCATTCATAATTGCCGTATCATATTATTTGTTGCTACCCATAATAGTTATCAGTCTCCATTTTCCGTCAAGGAATTGGTATATGCATTCAATCATATCGATACAAACAAAATAATCATCTATCAGGCAGATGATGCTAAACTTCCGGAGAGTATTAGGTTTATATCATTAAATGACAATATTATTCATTTGGATCATCATTATGTAAGCGAAAAGTTGATTTTGAGGTTGTGTAGTCTATTGGATAAAGAGATGAAACCTTTTGACGAAACCGAAGATGATGAAAGTGTTTTTGATTCGCATACATCTCTCAGTTTTCTGCTTTTGTTTGTATATCCCATTCTTGGTATTGCGATATCCATTGGTATTGGGCTGTGGTACAAATCGATACTCTTAGGAGGAAGCGTATTGTTGGCAACAATAGGTGTGTATTTGTCTTCTTTGGTGACCACCGTGTCGGATTTTTCTTTTAAAACGCCAATCGGGAAACTTGTATATATATTTCGTTATATATTGTGCATTATTTTGTTCATAGCAATTCCTATATGTACGTGGATTGGTGTCAAGTATAATTCCTGGAGTGACGGACTATTGTGGTTGGGAATCTGTTGGACGATATTAATAGCCCTACTTGTTTTGGTCCATAAGGCCGAATCAACTATTAACGTGAGCAAAATACCGTTGTCAAACAATAAAAAAAATACATCACGATATGATCTCTTTCTTTGTTACGATTCCTATGATAATGAAATTGTTGAACGTATAAAAACAGAGTTGCGTCGTAATGGACTAACCTACATTTCTTCAGAAGAGACTACTGTTGAAGAAGGAGTGGATTGTAGTTGCGGATTCTTATATGTTGGAAGTGCGCATTGTTATGAGAACGACCGCTGTAATCAGGAACTGGTGTATGGTTTCAATCACCGTCGCCCTATACTGGCTTATGCTATAGACCAAACTGAAATGCCAGAAGACAAAAAGTTGGCATTTTCAAACTCCAATATTCGTACCATTACCACACACCCCATAGAGACCTCTCTTATGGGTGATCTGAAGGATATTTTGAGAAGTGTTAATTCGCAACATACTATAAACGTCGACAATTCTTTTTGGCATACACTTTCTCTTGTCATAAGTTCTGTGATTGTCGTAGTGGCGGCTGTTGGAGCTGGCATTTGGCTTCATTCTTTTTCAATGGCTTTAACTATACTGTTTGGTGCTGTGATCTCATTTAGTACCATTAGTGATAATTCAGAACAACGCAATAAAATCACATCGAAAACGACAAGGGATGTAATGATGTTGGAAACACTTATGGTCCTCTCGACACCTGTCTTGCCAATTGTTGCTTGGTGGCTTTTTTCACCAGGACCTTGGCTGATTATACTCTTCATCTTTTTGTATTTGAGCATTTATGGTTATATTGATGAGATTATAAAAAAGGTTGGAGCCTCAAATCCTGTTGGAAAACTGTTACCCACACAAGTTGATGGCTATTATGATATCTTTATTAGCTATAGTCGTAGAAATACTCCTGATGCTGATAAGATATGCGAATTGTTTGAAAAAGAAAAAGTGAGTTATTTTATTGACCGGCAAGGAATTCCTGGCGGGTCAGAATTTCCTATGGTATTAGCTATTGCCATTAAGAGTTGTGGTATATTCCTCTGTTTGGTAAGTAAGGATAGTTTTGCATCCAAATTCTGTCAGCAAGAAATTCAATATGCGGGGCAACATAAACCAGATAATGATACTTTGTTTATTTTTTTGGACGAAGAAACAGAAAAAAAATTCTTTGACTTTGTCTCGACACAAGGAAATGGTCAAGACTTAGAAAAGATTTATTGTTTGAATATGTCCGGAGAATGGAAACGCCAACTTATGGAGCAGATTAAAAGCAGGTTGCCGGAATCTCAACAGTATAAAATGCATCAGATGCAAGTTGGAAGCCACTCAATATTTCGTGATATTAGACGTTTGATATTTGACTATATAAAAAAGAATCCTGTCTCATCAATTGTGATGGCTGTTTTGGTCATTTCTACACTACTAGGATTGTCTTTCCATTCGTTTATTGTTGCATTGGGTGTCTATTCCTTCCTTATTCCGGTTCCACTACTTTGTGTCACCCACGATTTTTCGAAATCTTTTATGGAATCTCTTCAGATGTTGACATTTGGTGTATGGTTGGGACTAATCACATATTCCGTTTGGTTTGGTATTGTAGGATCATTGGTGATAGTTATTGTTGAGATTTTTGTGAAAATCAGAAAAACAAAATAAATTCTTCGGATACGTAGGTTAATCAATTGTGAAGGCTTTTGGGTGACTTAAATCTTAAACGTAAGCGGGACAATAGTATTTCAATTTTGAATAGCTGGCGATTGTATGTCCATTCAAGTAAAGTAAAAGAGGTTCACAAAAGTGAACCTCTTTTACTTTTCTTGAAGCTCTTTTTATTCGCCCATACCGGTGTGTTCTGAGCGGATTTTCATCTTTAGAGTTTTGCCGTTTTTGAGTACACAGTCGAGCTCAACCAGCACTTTGCCGGAGCCATCGTTTTCACCAGTTATTTTGAGTGTGCCGCTGGTAAATACCGGCTCGTTTTCATACTCAACGCCGTCAATCATACCACCAGCGCCATTAACGGAACCGTGTCCAACCATTGTCAGGACTTCGCCCATAAAGGCTATTTCGTAGAACTCTTCGCTTGTGGGGTGAGCGAGGTCGGTGGTTGTGTTCCAATCGCTGTATTCATTATTGGAACGGATGTGGAAATGGTCAAGCATTATTTTTGGTTGGCCATCGGCAGATGTGTCCTTCGAGAAGGCGTTGAGCATAGTGAGGTTGTCATTGTAGATTTCAACAAAGGGAATCATTTCGTAGGTTTTGCCATCATATACGATGGTGTTGTCAGCCAAAGCTTCTCCGGCAGGTTCCGGTTCATCTTTATCACAGGCTGCGAACATAAGTGTTGTCGCCAGTGCTACAAAGCAGAATAATAATCTTTTTTTCATTTCTTATAGGTGTTTAGGGTTAATAATTAATATATAAACGCAATTGTATGGTTCTTATTGTTTAGGGTAACAAAAAAGCGACCGTATGGTCGCTTTTTTTTGTTCTTTTGGAAGACTCTACTTATTTCTTGAGAGCTTTCAGACCTTCCTCAACGCCTTTCTTAGCAGCGTCTTTGGCAACTTCTTTGGTCTTCTCGACAGCAGCGTCTTTCACCTTGTTGGCGATGCACTTCTCAGCCTCAGCTTTAACAGCGGCTTTGAAATCAGCGTCGTTAGCATACTCGGCAAAGCTCTGGTCGATAACGGTGTTAACGCAGTTCAGAACGTCACCGCAGTTGCAAATCTGCTGGGCAGCGTCCATAATAGCAGCCTGACGGGCATCGTTGTTAGCCTCGGTGCATTCGGTAGCGGGCTCGTTGACCTCGGTCTGCTCGATGGCGGTGGTGTCCATAGTGCTGTCGGTAGCCTCTGCATTACCGTTGCAAGAAGCCATAGCTGCGCAAATCATAGCGCTGGCAAAGAATAAAAATACTTTCTTCATTGTTTTTTAATGTTTTAGATGATTATTATCTTTTTTAACAATTTGCAAAAGTACACAACTTTTTGCTTATACAACTTTTTTTATAATAGTTTAACATTTATTTCTTTATTATCTTCACAACCTCGTTTTCACTACGTAGCAGATAAATGCCGTTGGGAAGGTCTTTCAGGTTGATAGTCAATGTTTCAGCCTCGGCTTTTCGTCTCAGGATCTCTTTGCCCATTATGTTGTAAATTACAATGGTGTTGCCGGCAAAAGTGTTGACAGTTACTATTCCGCTTGTCGGATTTGGGAAAATTGTAAGAATTTGTTCTTCTGCAGTCAATATGTCGGCATTTCTTTCAAATGTTGCTTGAAGTGTGTGCTGACCGGTAACTCCAGCCAAAAGATAGCGGTAAGAACCATTGTCGAGACTTTCAATAGCGCTTGGCGCAATGTTTTTGCCATCACGCTTAAGCGATCTGAGTTTGTAGCCGGCAAGAGGGGTCATAATGTATTCAATTGTGTCATTCTCACCGAGTACGGAATAACCTCGAGGTATAATGTCACCGTTGGCATCAGATGATGAATAAATCAACGAGCCTTTGTCTATTTCAATATCGTCTATGAATACCTTTTGTGTGCTGTTAATATATGCCGAGAAGCGTACTCTGCTGTTAATGCCTGCGTTGAGCAACTGCAAGTGAATGTCTTGCCAAGTGGCCATTCCAAAGCTCCAGGATGTGCTGTCGATTGTCTCCCAGTCTGCATAAGCGTTGCTGCGATATTCAATTTTCAAGATGGTTTGCTCGTTGCACATTTCGTCAAAATGCACTTTGAAATGCAATACGGCATTATGTGTTGTGTCGAAAACTATTGGACGACTATATACTGTGCTCCAAGTGTATGCATCACCTGTAACGGTGTTGCTTGCAAGAGCTTGTTGCCCTAAAAGGCTGTCGACAGCCCAATCGCCGGTCCAGCAATCGGGTAATTCTGAGAATTGTGCCGACTCAAAATTCTCAGTCTGCCACTCGCTATTGTCGCAGTTAAGAGTACGGCCCTGAACATCAACGCCATCCGAGTAGGTCGTGTCGTTTATGCAGGTGTATAGGCGGAAATAGTATTGGCGGTTGCTGACAAGGCCAGGCACAATGCAGTTGAACTGATTGCCCTTGTATACTACAATGCCACCTCCTTCAATGGAGTCGCCTGCGTTGTGTCTACCCGTAGGTGTCCCAAAAATATTTGCGTCAGGATTGACCACTACCATAGTGTTATAGCCGCCAAAGGGAGTCCATCTTACGGCAATGGATTGCTGATCAATACCCTCGGTTGTAGGGTCTGTTGGTATGGGCGAAATATCCTGGACGGTGAAAAAGACTTTCTTGGAGGTGCTGTTCTCTGAAATATGGTAGAACGGTATATAGTTACGCTGCTTGGACCAGGGACGAAACCAAGGTAAAGAGTTGTCGGTCAGTGAATCGCGTCGTATACTATAAATGGCACCGGGGAAAGGTGCTGTGTTGGAATTGACATCGCCGTAACTTGATGGTGTTGAAGTTGGAAATGTGTCTAAGGGGTTTGTCTTTGCCAAAATGTAGATTTGTTGAGGATGCTTGTAGTTGGATACACTTGCCCCGTGTGCGTTGGGGTGTACGTGGTACACCAGCATACCGTGACCCGGAGTGTTCTTGTCCCATTTGATTTGTTGTCTGTTCTCGATTAGGAAGAAATCGCCAGGTGTGGAAGTGTTTACGCGATGGAAATCGCCGTTTGTGTAATCTACAGGGCTCATAACCACCGTTCTCGGCGTACTGTCAATGGTGTCGCAGGTAGCCCAGTGATAAATATAAATCTTAGTATAAGGATTGTGTTGCGCAGGGGTTATGCCTCCGCGGTTCCAACTGCCACTTGACATAATGTCCCATTGTCCAAGTCCAGGAAACTCTCCGCCACTGGATTCGTAGTCGGTGTCGTAGTAGTCGGGCGCACCAAAGACGTGTCCTAATTCGTGGCAGATAACGCCAATGTTGGTAATAGAGGAGCCAGAGGCTCCGCCACACTCTGGTGAGCAGGAGTAGACATCAATGACAGTATTGTCGTAGGTTGGCGCGTCAAAGATGTTCCATTTGTGCGACCAGATGCAGTTTACTCCGCCACCAGCCTCTTCACCGTGACCGGCAAAGATGATGTGCAGACCGTCAATGTAACCATCGTTGTCGTTGTCATATTTGGAGAAGTCTACGTCTTTTGCTGCCGAATCCACAGCCTCGTGAGCAAAGTCTTGGTATCCATAATCGCTATTGCCGTAATGGGCGGTGTTGTGAACACCGGTGTAGGGTCCCACAACATCAACTTTGAGCGAGAAAAGCCCACCGCTGACGTCGTAGTAGTAGTCGTGAACACTGCCGGTTCTCCCTTCTGTGGTATAGTTGACTTGGTTAAAGAGGTTTTTAAACTCCATACGAGTGTGAGTCATACTCTTGTCGCTGAAACCGAACAGAATGACAAGAAATCTCTTTTCACCTAAAACGTCGCTCATCGTTTTCGGACCGCTCTTGGCATTTTCTACCTGCTCCCATATTTTCAGCATTTCTTTGACCTGTGCTTTGCTGAAATGCAGGTGCTTAGGGGTGTCTTTCAGAAAGTCTATAACCTTTGTGCTGCGTTGTTCGATATCGGTCGCGATAAGGTCTGTTGCTATCATATCACCCTTTTCGTTCTGCGTGGCATATACCAGGCTGCCGTCGTCGCTATGGAGCAGGCTGTATCCGTCGGCTGTTTCGGCCCAATGGACTCGCTCGTCGCCTTTCAAGTAGATGGAAACCGTAATGTCGCGGTCGGGTTGTTTGAAACTAATGACTTTTGGATATGCAGGTACTGCCAATGCGCTACCCGCCATTAGGGACAGCAGCGCGATAAGAAAAAACTTCTTCATTTTTGTGGATATGTTGTATCGTGATATTTAATAATCAAAGGAAGGCGTTGGATTCATACTCTTCAGCAGAGCATTCCTGAACGTCTGCACCGCCGTCAAGCCACGTGAATTTTATGTAGTTGGGGTTGGCCGACTTGTATAGGTCCTTCTCAAACTGGCGCCTGAGACTGCTGGTCGGAAGGTTGCGCAAAACGTAGTCGTTCACCATCTCGACGAGGAAGCAACGCTGGGCAGTTCCGTTGTCAAAGCCGAACCGATTGGCAAACTTGGTGTCGTTGCTCATTTTTATGGGGTCGCCTTTAAGGTTTGTAGGCACCTGTTTCACCGCCATTACCCAAGTGTGTAACAGGTCGATGTTGGTCTTTGTTGAACGAAGTTGATATTCAAGATAAGCAATTTTCTTGTTGTTGTCGTCTTTCCATTTGTGCAGGGTGACAACGAGCACGGCATCGATGCCATAATTCTTGTTGTATACCTTGATGTCGCCATTACGCAGTTGCTTAGGGGTCATCTCATTGTTCTCTGCAATCTGCTGCGATGCCGCAGGGCCGATTACGTAGTAGCCAATGTTTTGCAGCGGCTCATAGATGGTTTGGAAAAGATAGGCCTTGGCTGTGTTGATCTCATTGTTGTATTCAATATCGGTCGGGTATTTCTCCACCTTGCGCTCAGCCTTGTCGTTGATAGGGGCAATGTAAATGACTGTAGGTCTTTCGGCATAGATGTCACTATACGAATTAATCTTCTTTTCGCTTTTGCAGGCACCAAGCAATACGGTTGCGAGCAAAGATATAATAAATGTCAGACGTTTCATTGTCGGGTTGTATTGATGTTATCTGCTTTTCTTTTTATTGTTGGCACTCTTGCTATTGCCTTGTTTTTTGCTCGACGCTTTGTTTCCGTCGGTCTTGACTTTTGTTGATGCATCCTGTTCAGAGTTGTCTTCAATCGAAGCCTCATTGACATTGATGCTGTTGTTGTTGACATATTCGGGTAGGAGCATCCGTTTCAGCTGGGCGACATATGTCCTAGAGGCGGGAAAAGCTTCCATCTCTTTGTTGAACCAACTGTTGGCCTCAGCACGTTTACCGAGCTGGACGAGTGTCACAGCATAGTCGCTGTAAATACCAGGCTGTTTAACGCCCTTCTTGCGGCTTTTGTTTATGAACGAGCCATAGTTTTTTGAGAGGTTCTCGAGTGTTGCTGTCGTTGGTTCCTTGCAGTAGTTCAGCATTAAGATAGGGTCTAACGTGGGTGCAGACGACTTACAGGCGGCAACTATACTCAATCCGCAAATTATCAAGATGGTTTTTAGCGTATGTTTTATAGTCATAATGCTATTGTATTTAGCTGTTTATTAATTTTCTATGCATATTTATGGACTGTTGCCCAATGGTATGTATTTATAAATTACAAATTGCAAAGATACGAATAAAAATGCAATTGCTCGGAAAAAGATTTAAAAATAGCTTTTTTTGAAGTTGAGTACATAGCGAAATCGTAGTTCTTTTTTATCAAAAAACTATCTGATTCCTATCAAAGTTTACTGAACTGAAATTTGACTAAACTTTGATAGGAATTTGAGTAAACTTTGGTAAGAATTTGGTCCATAGAATCAGCTACTTAGAGATGGATAAAATTTGGTCTTTCTGCACTTTTTCAAACTTTTTTGAAATGATTGTGTAATTGTTTGTGTTTTATGCTTTTAGGTGGCTTTTTGCCTTGTTTGGGACGTTTTTGGGGTTTTGGTCAATTTGGAAACCTTTATGGTACACTCAAGGCGGTGAGAAAGTTTTTTTTCGACAGGTGTGAAAAAATGTGTAATTTTGCAATTTGAAACGGCAACCGCTCTATCGCTGGCAGAGCAATCTGCGAGAGGAAAGTCCGGGCAGCAAAGAGTCGCCATACTTCCTAACGGGAAGGGACACGTTCCTGCAAAGGGCGTGTTACAGACAGTGCCGCAGAAAATATACCGCTATATTCGAGGCCAAAAGCCTCTTGTGTAGTAAGGGTGAAAACGCGAGGCAAGAGCTCACGACGGGTGCAGCGATGCACTTGGTGGTAAACCTTATGGGCTGAAAGACCAAATATACCGACAGTTAAGGGTTGACTCGTCCGTTGTCGGGGGGTAGGTTGATAAAGGCAGCCGGTGACGGTTGTCTTAGATTAATGATAGAGAACCGTCTTGGCGGTTACAGAACCCGGCTTATAGGTTGCCGTTTCTTTTTTTATTCTAACGAATAGGTTTTGATTTGCAAACAGAGTCTAAAAGTCATTATATGAAGTTTGAAGTAGTCTTGTCGCCAGCGCTTTATGATGGTAGATTGTTGAAAGAGGACCACACAACGGTTGCCGTTGATGTCTTGAGGGCCACGTCTGCTATTTGTGCTGCTTTCAAGTCGGGAGCGTCTGAGATTGTGCCGCTCGACTCGTTGGAGAAGCTTCGGGATTATGACTCTTTGGGGTATACCCTGGCCGCGGAGCGTGGAGGCGAGAAGGTAAACGGAGCCAAGTGCGGCAATTCGCCTACAGAGTATCTGTCTATGGACCTCACAGGCAGCCGTTTGGCATATTCTACGACAAATGGTACGGTGTCTATCCTGCGTGCTGCAGAGTCAACGAGACTATATGTGGGGGCTTTTGCAAATCTTTCAGCGTTAGCGCAAAGACTTGTGGATGAATGCAATGATACGGTAGTACTATGCTCAGGATGGAAAGGCGACCCTTCGCTGGAGGATACCCTTTTCGCCGGAGCGTTGGCAGAACGTATTCAAGATGTTAACCAGAAAGTGGAACTGGTGAACGATGCAGCGATGATGGCTTTGGATTTGTGGCAGAGTGCAAAAGGTGATCTGTATGGCTATTGTCGAAAGGCTACGCACGTCCACAGGCTGATGCGGCTTGGATATGAGCGAGATATTAGATGGGCATTCGAGGCAGACACTTGTCCGTTGGTGCCGGTTTATAAAAACGGAAGACTGATAGTTGAAGGCTAAGAAATTCATATTGTGCTTTCTGTGTGTCTGGAGTGTGTCATTGCCTCAGGCTTGGTCGCAACGCGACAATATCTCTTTTGCCCCTAAGCCGACAAGCAGCTTATTATGGCAAAAGCCACTGCCGATTACCTTGACAGGGCTAACCATTGCCGTTGGCACCACACCTCTGTTTCTGGAACCTATGTACCGCCAGAATGTCCTAATACGCGAAGAGGTGCAGATGTGGCGTCGCAACGCCTTTGACCATAGAGCAATGCATTTCGACAATATTGTTCAGTATGCGCCATATTCGGCTGTTGTGTTGCTTAACCTGGCCGGTGTTCCGTCGCGTGACGAAAGGTGGTCATTGCTGCGTCGCACGGCCTCAACTATTCTCTTGACCACTGTTGTAACGCATTCAATAAAGCATTTAAACCTTGAAATGCGGCCTGATCGCAGCTCGTCTACCAGTTTTCCGTCAGGACACACGGCATTTGCTTTCTCGGGAGCGGAGCTGCTGCGTCTCGAGTATGGCAAGACCTCGGTATGGATTCCTGTCGCGGGCTACGCTGTGGCTCTCCTGACGGGTTTTATGCGTATATATAACGATCGTCATTGGGCTGGTGATGTGCTTGCCGGTGCGGGTATCGGAATGCTGTCGGCAGACCTGTCTTTCTGGTTGAACGATTTATGGGAGAAGAAGCAATGGAAGAAGTGACCATCAGTGCTATAGCAAGACTTTACGGAGCCTTTCCGCAGAAGTTTGGCATTCCGCGCCAAAGCAATATCGTTGACAATATTGTGTCGAGGATTGTTTTTGAACCGGAATATAGAAATGTTGACGCATTGCGAGGAATTGACGATTTCGACTATCTGTGGCTTGTTTGGCGATTCTCGGCGAATGAACGCCAGGGATGGTCGCCAACGGTCCGTCCGCCGCGCTTGGGTGGTAATCAGCGTATGGGAGTCTTTGCTACACGCTCCTCGTTCAGGCCTAATGGCTTGGCTCTGTCGTCAGTTAGACTTGTCCGAGTTGAACGACATACCGAAAACGGACCGGTACTTTATGTGACTGGTGCCGACATTATGGATGGAACGCCGATATATGATATAAAGCCTTATCTGCCTTATACCGATGCCCATCCCGACGCGCGGAGTGGTTTCGCTCCTGTGGCAGCCGACAGTCTTCTCGAGGTTATATGCGAACCTTCCTTACTTGGCAGGGTAGGGGAGGAATTGCGTGAGCCCTTGCTTGATGTCTTGGCTCACGACCCTCGCCCGTCTTATCAGCACGATGAAGAACGTGAGTATGGATTGTCTTTTTCTGGATATGATGTCAGGTTTAAGGTGCGGGATGACAAGGTTTTATACGTGGTTAACATTTTTTAACACTTCTTTTTGCAGCGAAAAGGCCGCTTAGTGTGACTATAGGGTAATGAAATCGGACGAAGAACATCTTATAAAAGCTTGTATTAAAAGGGATGAGAAGGCGTGTAGGCAGCTCTACGAACGCTTCGCGCCCAAGATGTATGGCGTGTGCCTGCGATACACCCATTCATCTGCAGCAGCCGAGGATGTTCTGCACGACGGTTTCATCAAGGTTTTTGAAAATCTAAGCAAAATTCGTGACGCCAAAGCTCTTGGAGCGTGGATTAAAAGAATAATGATCTATACTGCCATAAACTATGTACGCAGCGAAAAGCCTATGGAGTTGAATGAGCTTTATACGGAAGACGCAAGATATGCGACGAGTGAAGACATTTATGCCAAGATTGACGCCGAGATAGTGATGAAGGCTATGCAGGAGCTCCCCGGCTCATTTAGGTCGGTTCTTAATTTGTGTGAAGTGGAAGGCTACAGTATCAGAGAAGTCTCTGAAATGTTGAAGATAAAGGAGTCAACGGTGCGTGGCGCACTTGTAAGAGCCAAGCGGATGCTGGCGGAGAAATTGAAAGGCTTTTTTTAAAAACCGTTTATGTTTGAATTAAAGTTATATCAGATATGAGTACGTTAAAGGATAAATTCGAGAACTACGAGAAACAGCCCGACGAGAAAGTCTGGCAGTCTATTATGGAGACAATGAACAACCGCGTGTCGACTGTTCGTCGTCGCCGTATTGCTTTGGTTACTTCGACTGCTGTGGTGGCGTCGATTGCCCTGTTGTTTGCTGTGAACAGAAACAATGGCGATGGCGATGTAACCCAAACAAAGACCGTTGCCCAGCAGAGAGTTGAGCGGACAGCAACTGTTAGATCTGATGTGGCAACAATAGAAGATGTGAAAACTGTGGCTAGCGTAGACAGGCCTCTGGTTAAAGACGCAAAGACGCCTTCTATTGCATCTGAAAGTCAGGTGGAGGCTGTTATGCCTGTCGAATATGCTTCCAGCTTTGCTCAAGGAACAGAGGTTAAGACTCTTGAGTCTGTAAAGTCGAATAACAGTTCGGCAACATCTAAGGAGACGGAAGTGTCAACTCAAGAAAGCACCGGTCTCACCGAGGTGAATGCCGATGTGGTTGAGAACAACAGGGAAACGGTTCCTCAGCGACCGATAGAACCCCGCAAAATTGCAGACCAAGAATTGGTGATATGGATTCCCAATGCTTTCTCGCCCGATGACCCGGTAAATGACGAAGTGCGTCAGTTCAAAGTCAAGCCTAATACGGATGCCAGTCTGCTTTCGTATGAAATCTTCATCTATTCGCGCAGCGGTCGTCTGGTATACCACAGCAAGGACGTATCGCGTGGCTGGGACGGCACCTACAACGGCTATAAGCAGCCTATGGGCACGTATGTGTACATTATCGAATTGAACGATGCGAACAAGGGCCTGCAACACAAGAAAGGTACAATAACTCTGATTAGGTAAGACTTGGTTTGCTTTATATAAAACTAGAAAGCTCGCTGTTTAAGCGAGCTTTTTTAGTTTATATTGGTGATTTGGATTATTTGATGATTTCTACTACTCCGTTGCGTTGTATGTCACCAAGGTAGCCCTTTCCTGTGAAGCGCCAGAAGTATGTGCCTGCAGGGATGTTGCCTGTTGCAGGATCCCAGAAGTCTTCCTCCTTCGATATGTTTTCTTTGTAGAATACTTGTTTGCCCCAGCGGTCGTATACGGCCAGCGAGTTGTTGGGATAGCCAAGGCCTTCGATAAGATTACGGATGATAAACTTGTCGTTGATGCCGTCACCGTTGGGAGTGATGGCGTTGGGGAACTGGAGGAAGTCGTTGACCAGCAAGATGCTGTTCTCGATAGTGTCGCGACATTCCACAACTCGTCCGCTGGGACCCATATTCTGGGTCATAGCTATAAGGCGTGCAATATAGTTGCCTGATATGTCTTCGCCATCGGTGTACCAATCGAAGACGGGGTTGACATCAGTCAGGGTGTGATACGAGATGTTGTTGTCTCTGTCATACTGGATTTCCCAATAGTAGCGGTTGTTGTCCGATTGCGGTACGGTGAGGTTTTGGAATTGCACTGACGGGTGCATCACTGTCGGGTTCATAGGCTCCCACGAGAACTGGGCCACAGGACTTGAGTATACTGTAATCAGGTCTTCGTATACGAGTGAGTCCTTGCATTGTAGCGTAAGTTGTATTGTCCTGTTCCATAGGTGTGGGTCGGACTTTCAGCTGTTGATGTCTGTCCGTCGCCGAAATCCCAGAGGAAGTTGTCGCCATACTGCGAAGTGTTCTCAAAATGGATGGTGTAGGGCTCGCAGCCTTCAAGAGGATAAATTCCCGGGTCGAAGTTCGGCAGTGGCTGGTGATTGATGTTCACACGCACCGAGTCACGAGCCGCACAAGTAATAAGGTGTTCCTTATGCTCTACTTCGACTGTGTAGAGTGTTGACGAACCCATCATTGCGCGAGTCTCGATGGTGTCGGTTTTTTGTCCGAATGGCTCCCAAGCAAAAGTGTAGTTGGAGTCGGTGTGTGCGTCTTTAGCATCAAGGATTACTTTGTCGATATCGCAAATCAGGATGTCTTCGCCAAGTTCAGGAGTGGGCGACCATACCGACCAGATGCCAGTGGTGGTATCCCAGATACAGCCGAACTCGTCATAGATGCGTACATTGATGGGAAAGAATCCTGCAGTGTCGTGAGCAGAGATGATAGAGCGTGTCGGCTCGCGATTGTCGATGTTGACGCCACGCCAGTAGCCAAGGTCAAAGTCGCCATAGTTTGAATCTGGCAGCCAGATAACGCTGTCGATACCCACCTGGTATTCGCAGCCAGCACCCGAGCTGATGCCGCAGAAGTCGAGAGACCACGAAAAAATCCAGCCGTTGTCGGCGCCCCAGTTGTCGCAAATCTGAATCTTCCATTCACCGTTGAGGGGACATCCGATAAGTTCGTGGAAGTCGGAGGCAGGAATATAGTAGTCTGATTTGCCTTCGTGACTGCTTGGCTGTCGGGTATAAAAGGAACTACTGTGAGCTGTCGTACCGGCTTCCACATAAGGAGCAGGTACGGTGATGAAACTGTAGTTGGTCATTAGAATGTCATTGCCCGATGCGCAGAAATAGTCTTGAGTGACAGGGTTGGGGGTGTCGCAAGGCTTGTTAGTCACCGTCTGGTAGTCTCCATTGTGCGAGAAGCAGTAGTCGAAGCCAACGCCGTACATATTGCACACTGAATCGCAATACTTCATAGTGTTACTTTCCGAGCCGCATACGTACTTACCGTCGTGAGTATCGTCGTTGTAGCCACCGTATGGAACACCAAGATAAGTGCTGCCACCATTGTACATACCAGTCAAAATACCTAATTGAGGCCAAGGACCGTATCCAAATAATTGTGGGTCGGGCAATAATCCGTCTTTGTTTACTGTACCATACCAAAGGACTGCTCTTTGTCCGGTGGGGCAGATTATACGTCCTCCGATGTCACCAAGGTATGAGTGCTCAATATTGATGCAGATGGAGCAGATGTCTTCAGCCGACTGCACGGTACGGCCCGTGGGGAAGTCGTCGAAAAGAATGGGGGCCGAGAAGCAAAGATCCTTGTCGGCTTGTTCGCAAGGCGGCTGGGCGCCGGGACCGTCGGGAAGAAAGGTCTTACAGTCAATAGAACGTGACTTTTCTTTGTCAAACGATATCTTCCTCATCGTGATAGTGGCGTTACCTCCGTTATATCCGATATTAACTATAGCCGAGTCTGTCGTGCATATCGGGTTGAGGTTGTATATGGTTTTGATTGGGTTTTGTGCCAGACGCACACGTACAGTCTCAAGTACCGACGACTTGCATCCCTTGCTGTCGGTAATGCGCAATGTTACGTCATAGCAGTCCAAGTCACGGTAGAACGCGGACATACGGGTCAAAGCTATACCTGTTGTGTCGTCACCGTTACCCATATTCCACTCAAACAGTGACCATTCATCCGAAGGACCATAACCATAATAGTTGGTGTATTCACCGTGAGCCGTTAATATTACGCCTTCGCCCAGACAGAGGTGAACACCTTTGAAGTACTGGGTGTCCAAAGTGAAAGAGTCGGTGGTAACCCAAACGTCACCCTGCTGCACTCTGACCCAGATGGTGTCGATCTGAATGGCCGGACGCATATAAGCAGTATCTATAATAACGCCATTCTTTGTTTTGTAATAGATTGAGTCGATAATAGGTATTATCGTCTCGCACTTGTCTCGGCACATTACATTGATATGGAAACCTCTGCCGGTAAGTCCGTCTCCGTTGGTTTTGAACCTGATGGTAAGACATCCGCTGGTGTTGTAAGGCGACGGGAAAACGGTCGTCTGTATCTGCGGGTTGAGTTTGTTGTTGCAGGCTATCAACACCGGCGAGTTTATTGACGGACCATCGTGGATGAACAGAGTGTCACCTGGGTCTATGTCAAATACGTTAAAGTACAGACTCATACCCAATACCCCTTCGCAGGTGCCTGAGTCTACTGTTAACCATCTGGTGTATGGCCCGTCAAGGTAGTAACCAGCCGTGTCGTACTCACTGTAGACGTTAAGAAAATAACTCTCGTCGGAGACGTGCATTGAATAGGTGCCGCCACTTGATTCTTGTGTCAAAATTACGTCAGTGGCTTGTGCCATCGCAAGCACTGTTGCAAGGACAAAACTCAAAAGAAGTGCTGTCTTTTTCATAGTATTTAGAATTTATGTTATTAAATGATTTTGTTTTCTCTTTCTGCCCATATAGTAGCTTAAGGGGGACAAAAAGTTTCAAACGTAAATCTTAAAAAATGTTAAATGGGGATGGGTGATTAGGGGGAGTTAAGTGGAGTTAAGTGGAGTTAAGGGGAGTTAAGTGGAGTAAGGGGAGTTAAGGGGAGTAAGGGGAGTTAAGGGGAGTTAAAGGAAGTTAAGGGGAGTTAAGGGGAGTTAAAGGAAGTTAAGGGACAAATGTACTTGCCGGGTACTATTGTCCTTTAACTCCCTTTAACTCCCTTTAACTCCTCTTTAACTCCTCTTTAACTCCCCTTAACTTCTTTAAATCCTATAACGAATCCCCTTCTTACTAAAAAAGCTCGCTGTTTAAGCGAGCTTTTTAGTTTTATAATAGTGATTTGGATTATTTGATGATTTCTACCACGCCGTTGCGTTGTATATCGCCAAGGTAGCCCTTGCCTGTGAAGCGCCAGAAGTATGTGCCGGCAGGGGTGTTGTCTGTTGCGGGATCCCAGAAGTCTTCCTCCTTAGATATGTTCTCTTTGTAGAACACTCGTTTTCCCCAGCGGTCATATACAGCCAATGAGTTGTTGGGATAGCCAAGGCCTTCGATAAGGTTACGGATGATAAACTTGTCGTTGATACCGTCGCCGTTGGGAGTGATGGCGTTGGGGAACTGGAGGAAGTCGTTGACCAGCAAGATGCTGTTCTCGATGGTGTCGCGGCATTCCACAATTCTTCCGCTGGGACCCATATTCTGGGTCATAGCTATAAGGCGTGCAATATAGTTGCCCGATATGTCTTCGCCATCGGTATACCAGTCAAAGGTGGGGTTGACATCAGTCAAGGTGTGATACGAGATGTTGTTGTCTCGGTCATACTGGATTTCCCAATAGTAGCGGTTGTCGTCCGATTGCGGTATGGTGAGGTTGTGGAATTGCACAGATGGGTGCATCACTGTCGGGTTCATAGGCTCCCACGAGAACTGGGCCACAGGACTTGAGTATACTGTAATCAGGTCTTCGTATACGAGTGAGTCCTTGCATCAGTGCCATAGGTGTGTGTCGGACTTTCTGCTGTTGATGTCTCGCCGTCACCGAAATCCCAGAAGAAGTTGTCACCATACTGCGAAGTGTTCTCAAAGTGGATGGTGTAGGGTTCGCAGCCTTCAAGAGGATATATTCCAGGGTCGAAGTTCGGCAGTGGCTGGTGATTGATGTTCACACGCACCGAGTCGCGGGTCTTGCAGGTGATGCCGTGTACTTGATGGGTCACTTCAGTTGTGTAGAGTGTTGACGAACCCATCATTGCGCGAGTCTCGATGGTGTCGGTCTTTTGCCCGAAGGGCTCCCAGGCAAAGGTGTAGTTGGAGTCGGTGTGTACGTCTTTGGCGTCAAGGATAACCTTGTCGATATCGCAAATCAGGATGTCTTCGCCAAGTTCAGGAGTGGGCGACCATACCGACCAAATACCGGTGGTGGTGTCCCAGATGCAGCCGAACTCGTCATAGATACGAACATTGATGGGGAAGTAGCCTGCAGTGTCGTGAGCAGAGATGATTGAGCGTGTCGGCTCGCGATTGTCGATGTTGACGCCACGCCAGTAGCCAAGGTCAAAGTCACCATAGTTTGAGTCGGGCAGCCAGATAACGCTGTCGATACCCACCTGGTATTCGCACCCAACACCCGAACTGATGCCGCAGAAGTCGAGGGCCCACGAGAAAATCCAGCCGTTGTCGGCGCCCCAGTTGTCGCAAATCTGAATCTTCCATTCACCGTTGAGGGGGCATCCGATCAGTTCGTGGAAGTCGGAGGCGGGAATATAGTAGTCAAATTTTCCTTCGTGTTTGCTCGGCAGTCGAGTCGTAAAGCTGCTGTTGGGAGCAGTTGAACCAGCTTCCACAAAAGGAGCAGGGACGGTGATGAAGGAGAATCCGGATATTGATGTATCATTACCCGATGCGCAGAAATAATCCTGAGTAACAGGGTTTTTATCGTTGCAGGGCTTGTTTGTCACTGACAGATAGTCTCCGTTGCGTGAGAAGCAATAGTCGAAGCCAACGCCGTACATATTGCATACAGAGTCGCAATACTTCATAGTGTTGCCCTGCGAGCCGCACACGGACGTACCGTCGTGGCCGCCATCGTTGCTGCCACCGTATGGAACTCCAAGGTATCTGCCGCCACCATTGTACATACCTTGGTAAATACCTTGTGACTCCCACGGACCGGAACCTGTTGGCAGCAACTGGTCTTTACCTGTTGTACCATACCAAAGGACTGATCTTTGTCCGGTGGGACAGATTATACGTCCTCCGATGTCACCAAGGAATGAGTGTTCGATATTAATACAGATGGAGCAGATGTCTTCTGCCGACTGCACGGTACGGCCCGAGGGGAAGTCGTCAAAAAGAATGGGGGCCGAGAAGCAAAGGTCCTTGTCGGCTTGTTCGCAAGGCGGATTGGCGCCGGGACCGTCAGGAATAAATGTCTTACAATCGATAGAACGTGACTTCTGTTTGTCAAACGATATCTTCCTCATCGTGATGGTGGCGTTACCTCCTTCATATCCGATATTCACTATAGACGAGTCTGTCGTGCATATCGGGTTGAGGTCGTAGATGGTCTTGATAGGGTTCTGTGCCAGACGCACGCGTACGGTTTCAAGTATCGAGGACTTGCATCCCTTGCTGTCGGTAATGCGCAATGTTACGTCATAGCAGTCAAGGTCGCGGTAGAACGATGGCACACGGGTCAAAGCTATACCTGACGTGTCGTCGCCGTTACCAAGATTCCACTCAAACAACGACCATACATCCGAAGGACCGTAGCCATAATAATTGGTATATTCGCCGTGAGCCGAGAAGATTACGCCTTCACCCTGGCATAGGTGAACACCTTTGAAGTACTGGGTGTCCAGCGTGAAAGAGTCGGTTATTACCCAAACTCCGCCCTGTTGCACTCTGACCCAGATGGTGTCGATCTGAATGGCTGGACGCATATAAGCAGTATCTATGATAACTCCATTCTTTGTCTTGAAATAGAACGAGTCGATGACAGGTACGATCGTCTCGCACTTATCACGGCACATAATATTGATATGGAAACCTTTGCCGGAAAGCCCGTCTCCGTTGGTCTTGAACCTGATGGTAAGACATCCGCAGGTGTTGAAAGGCGACGGAAAAACAGTCGTCTGCATCTGCGGGTTGAGATTGTTGTTGCAGGCCAGCAAAACGGGCGAGTTTATTGACGGACCATCGTGGATGAACAGAGTGTCACCCGGGTCAATGTCGAATATGTTAAAATACAGACTCATACCCAATACACCTTCACAGGTGCCTGAGTCAATTGTCACCCATCTGTTGAAAGGCCCGTCAAGGTAATTACCTTCTGCATCGCTCTCATCGTAGACGTTAAGATAATAACTCTCGTCAGAGACTTGCATTGAATAAGTGCCGCCACTTGATTGTTGGGTCAGGATCAAGTCAGTGCCTTGTGCCATTGCAAGCACTGTAGCAAGGACAAAACTCAAAAGAAGTGCAGTCTTTTTCATTTTATTAAGATTTTGCGTTATAATATGATTTTGATTTTACACTTTGCCCGTATAGTAGCTTAAGGGGGGCAAAAAGTTTCATACAAAAATCATAAAAAATGTTAAATATCACTCAAGAATTTGATTTTCTGCGAATATGATTGATGAGTGCCATAAGCAAACCAAGGCAGATAAAGCCGCCTGGAGCCAGGATGAAGAGCAACATACCGTCAGCGCCACCGATAAAGTTGACACCGAAGAAACTGCCGGCACCAAGAGCCTCGCGGACTATGCCAAGCAGGGTGAGGGCCCACGTGAAGCCCAGACCGATAAAGAGACCGTCAAGGAACGAGTGCCACACATTGTTCTTTGAAGCAAAAGCCTCGGCGCGGCCAAGCACTATACAGTTGACCACAATCAAAGGGATGAAAAGACCCAGTGATGCATACAGGTCAGGTATAAAGCCCTGCATAACCATCTGTACGATGGTCACGAAGGTGGCAATAACCACGATGAAGCAGGGGATGCGCACCTTGTCGGGCACCACGCTCTTAAGCAGCGATATGACGATGTTTGAGCACATCAGCACAAATGTGGTGGCAAGGCCCATACACAATCCGTTGATGGCCGACGTTGTCGTAGCCAGGGTGGGGCACATACCGAGAACAAGGACCCAGATCGGGTTTTCCTTGATAAGACCATTTTTGATTATATCTTTTGCTTTCATTGCTGTTCTCCTTTCTCTTGTTTAAATGCATCGTATGCTGTAGCCACCAAGCGGCAGAAAGCGCGCGAGGTGATGGTGGAACCGGTGATGGCGTCCACATCGCCGCCATCCTTGCTTACTGTAAGGTTGTCGTTGGCAGGATTCTTGCCAATGACGTTGCCCTTGCCCTCTTTCTGGAACCACTTGTCGGCTTTTGCGCCAAGACCAGGGGTCTCGCTCGAGCCAAGAATCTCATAGCCCGAAATATTGCCCTCGGCGTCGAAGCCCACCATTGCGGTCAGCTTGCCGCCAAAGCCGTTGTTGTCAAACGACTCGATGGCTTTGCCTACCGTGTTGCCTTCGGCGTCAACGGCGGTGTAGCGCATTACATTGGCGGGACCCTTGTCGGTGGTCACGCTCACGGTGTCGGCATTGATTGTATATTCAACCCCTTCGGGCAGTACTTTCTTGATAGCATTGGCAACCTTTTCCTGGTTGACTTTCTCGATGGGTCCCTTCGTGACGTTGTTGACCAGCGCAAGTGCAAGGCTGGCGACAAACGCAATCAGCGTCAGCGAGAGGAGCATATTCTTGAGTGTTGATTCTGCTTTCTTTGCCATAATTGTTGATATGTTGATACGTTTTACGTTATACGTTGATATGTTGATACGTCAGTACGTTTTAGTTTAGTTGGCGAAGCGTTTGGGTTTGCACCAGCGGTTGATGAGCGGCGTGACGGCGTTCATCAGCAGAATGGCAAACGACACACCTTCAGGATAGTTGCCCCAGTTACGGATGATGATGGTGAGCAGTCCGCAGCCAAAGCCGAAGATGAGCTGGCCCGACTTGGTCATAGGCGATGTCACCATATCGGTAGCCATAAAGCAAGCTCCCAGCATAATACCGCCCGTGAGGATGGTCGTCAGCGGATCCATAAAGGCCGTCTTGTCGCACAGCCACAGTATGCCGCTGAATATGAATGCCGTGCCGATGAACGACACCGGTATGTGCCAGCTGATGACGCGGCGGCAGAGCAGGTAGATGGCGCCGATGAGAATGGCCAGTGCCGACACCTCGCCCAGCGAGCCTCCTATATGTCCTACAAAGTAGCCCCAGATGTCGCCTACAGCCTGTACGCCGTTCTCCTTGAACATTCCCAGCGGAGTAGGACCCGTCGTAAGGTCGGTGGTGGGCTGGCTTACCATCGAGAAGAGGTTCTGTCCGGGTTTTGGCCAGGTGGTCATCTGAACGGGGAACGAGATGAGCATAAACACACGTCCCACAAGTGCGGGGTTGAACGGGTTTTTGCCCAGACCGCCGAAACTCATCTTGCCGATGCCGATGGCAACAAGGGCGGCGATAATGACAAGCAGGATCATCTCGCGTGTTGCAGGCACGTTGAATGCCAGCAGCAGGCCTGTCACCACTGCCGAACCATCGCTGATGGTCGACTCGGTCTTAAGAAGGAATTTCTCTATCAGCCATTGGAACAGGATACAGCTTCCTACCGAAACAATGCTGATAAGCAAAGCGTTGAGCCCGAAAAATGCAATGGCGACAATCAATGACGGCACCAGTGCGAGGTTGACACGCCACATAATCTTTTTCGTAGATTCATCGCTGTGGACGTGGGGCGAACCAGATACGTTTAGGAGTTTCATATTATAATATTATTGTATTCTAAAATTAAATGACTAAAATTCTACTACAACAAACAGATTATTTCTTCTTGGCCATCAGTATGCCGCGATAGAGGTTCTTGCCAAGGCGAATCTCGTCGAGCAGTGGCTTGTTGGCAGGACAGGAGAAGAAGCAGCATCCGCATTCGATGCAGTCAAGGATGTTGTGCGCGCCAGCCTCCTCGATGCGGCGGTTCTTCACCAGCGACGAGAAGAGATAAGGTTCCAGTCCCATCGGGCAGGCGTTCATACACTTGCCGCAACGGATGCAGTTGCTTTCTGTTGCACGTGTGGCCTCGCTCTCGTCGATGACCAGCACGCTCGAGGCACCCTTCGTGGTCGGACCGTCGAGGTTGCTGACAGCCTTACCCATCATCGGACCGCCGCTGATGACCTTGCCGGTCGTCTCGGGCAGTGTTCCCATAGCGTGGGCAATAATGTCGTTGTAGGTCGTACCGAACCTTACGTGGTAGTTGTGCTGAGCCTGCAGCTTCTTGCCGGTGACGGTCAGGATATTCTCGATGAGAGGTTTGTTCTTCTGTATTGCTTCATAGACAGCGTAGGCCGTGCCAACGTTGCTCACCACGCAGCCAACGTCGATGGGCAGCTTGCCCGACGGCACGCGACGGCCGGTGATGGCGTTGATAAGCTGCTTCTCGGCGCCCTGCGGGTACTTCACCTTCAGCGGCTCTACGATAATGCCCTCGAACTTGGCAGCCATAGCTTTCATCACGGCAATAGGCTCAGGCTTGTTGTTTTCGATGCCTATATAAGCGTTGGGCACGCCCAAGGCCTTGCGCAGAATGCTGACACCGATGCATATCTCCTCGGCGTGCTCCATCATAACGCGGTGGTCGGAGGTAAGGTAAGGCTCGCATTCAACGGCGTTGATAATCAGGTATTCAGCCTTCTTGTCGGGAGCAATTGAGTATTTGATGTGGGTGGGGAAGGTGGCACCGCCAAGTCCCACGACACCCATCTCTTTCAATTTGTCAACGATTTCCTTTGGCTCAAGGCTGCACTCGCGCTTGATGTCGGGAGTGCGGTCGATGCTCTCCTCCCATTCATCGCCCTCTACGGTGATGTAGATGGCCGGCTTTGTGAGGCCGAAAGCGTCTTTGCAGGTCTCGACCTTGGCCACAGTGCCGCTGAAAGGCGAATGGACATTGGCGCACATAAATGCCTCGGCCTTGCCTATCAACTGTCCCACCTTAACCTTGTCGCCTTTGGCAACACAGGGAGTGGCGGGGGCGCCGAGGTGTTGGTTCATAAGGATAACTGCCGTTTTGGGAAGCGGGAACTCCTCGATGACAGCGGCGGTCGATATCTTGTTTTCTTCGGGGTGGACACCACCCATAGCGAATGTCTTCATATCGTGTGTAGGATTTAAGCTTGGGTTTGGTTATTGCTTGCTGGTACTGCTTCGGGCTTGGGGGCCTCGGCTGTGGGGGCCGGTGCTGCCGGACGTTCCACCTTCGGCGGGAAGTTGACAGCGTGGATAGCACCTGTCGGGCATTCAGCCACGCACTTGCGGCACAGCTTGCAGATGTTGAAGTCAATGTAGGCCAGATTGTTCTCTACGGTAATGGCACCGAACGGGCAGGTCTTGGCGCATTTGCCACAGCCGATGCAGGCTGCCGAGCACGACTTGCGTGCGTCGCCGCCTTTCTCCTTGTTGCGGCAGGCCACGAAGACGCGACGGTCCTTCATACCTTTGTTGCGCAGTTCGATGATGCCGCGCGGACAAGCCTTGACGCAAGCGCCGCAGGCCACGCACTTCGACTCGTCGACCACCGGCAGTCCCGTCTCGGGGTCAACCGACAGTGCGTCGAACTGGCAGGCGCGGGCGCAGTTGCCCAGACCCAGACAGCCGAAAGCGCAGCCGCTCTCGCCGGTGTAGAGACTGTTGGCGAAAGCGCAGTCCTGCAGACCGTCATAGTGGGTCTTCGCCGTGGCGTTGGCGCAGGTGCCGTTGCAGCGCACCACTGCCACTTGCGGTTCCTTCTCCTCGGGGGTGCAGCCCAGCAGGGCGGCAACCTTCTTGGCGACCTCGGCGCCGCCGGCGGGACAGCTTAAGCCGTCCATATTTCCTTGCTTTACAAAGGCTTCTGCCATAGCGCGGCAGCCAGCCTTACCGCATCCGCCGCAATTGGCGCCGGGCAATACCTCGGCGACCTCGTCGATGAGCGGATCTTCTACAACCTTGAATTTCTGTGCCACAAAGTAGAGTACCATAGCGAATATGGCTCCTGTGATGCTTAGGACTAATACTGCAGACCAGATTTCTGTCATAATTGCGTTCTATTTAGTTTTTATGGTAATGTTCTTATTATTATAAATTGCAAATTTACAGAAAATTTTTCTATCAAGTGCAATTTTTTTTGACATTTATTAACAAGTCTGCATTAAGTCTTTGTAAAATAACGATATATTCGGTCGTATCTTGTTGCTCAAAGGCTTACAGAGGGCCTGTTTCCCATTGTAAAAACGAGTCGAAAAAAAGATTTTTTACAGGAAATTGTTGCTATTTGAAAAAAAGTTTGTACCTTTGTACCCGATTAATCACACAAATAATTTATAGCTATGAATAACATTATCGTCGGATTTGACTTTTCCACCGGCTCGGCCAACGCCGTGGATTTGACAATCGATATTGCCAACAAATGGAAGAGCGACATCAGACTTGTTTATGTGAAAAAAGAGGGTGAAGACGAAACCCCGATACGCGAGGAAATCGAACGCCGTAACGCCGGCGTGGCCCACCTTTTGAAAGACATTAAACTCGAATATGTAATCCGTGAGGGCAAAGTGTCCGAGCAGCTCGCAGCGCAAGCCGAAGAGGATGAGGCTCTTATGATAGTTGTCGGTACCCACGGTATGTCGGGTTTCGAGACCAACTGGATTGGCAAGAACACCTACCGCACCATTACCGATTCGCCCGTACCCGTACTCTCGGTACGCGAGGATTTCAACTTCCGCAAGGCTTTGGAAAACATTGTCATACCTCTCGACAGCACTACTGAGACACGCCAGAAGGTGCCCTTCGCAACACGTATGGCCAAGACGTTTGGCTCGACAATCCATCTGCTGGGCCTCTACACCTCTGATTCAAAGGATATAAAAGGTCTCGTGAACGGCTATGTAGAGCAAGTGGAGAAGTACCTCGACAAGTATGAGGTCGCGCATCACACCGAGTATGTCGACGCCAAGAAAAACCTGACTGTCACCACGCTCGAGTATGCAGATCAAATCAATGCCGACCTTATCGTCATTATGACCGAGCAGGAAAAGGCCCTTACAAGCTGGCTGATAGGCAACTACGCCCAGCAGATGCTGCACCTCTCCAAGCACCCCATCCTCTCCATCAGACCCGAACAGATAGGCTCACAGTCGCGTTAAAGAATGGTTATGACGAGAAGATTCATCCTGCTGACGCTCTGCCTGTTGCTGTCAGCCCAAGTCTCTTTTGCCCAGACCCGCAAGGGCAGGGTAGAGATAACGGGCGACGTCAAGGTGTCGGAGCTGGTCAAGAAGCATATAGAGTTCAACGAACGTATGCGCACCGTGCCTGGCTACAGGGTGCAGATAGCAGCCCTTTCGGGGCCCAACTCGCGCAACCAGGCGTTTGAACTCAAGCAGAAATTCAAGGAGGAATTCCCTGAAGTTGAGGTATATATCATATTCACCGAACCTAATTTCAGGGTAAAGGTGGGCGACTTTACAAGTAAGCTCGACGCCTTCGTCTTTATGCAGCGCATCAAAGACCGCTATCCCGGTACGATAGTCAAGGAGAATGTCTATCCGATACATCCCGACTTGAGCAACATAGTGCCCGAAACCGACGCTGATGCCGACCTTTGACGGCTCGGTACACCACTCATTTGAAATTCAGGAATGTGGCGTGTCTCCGACACGCAAATATGATATAGCATCCTAAGCCCCACGCTAAGCCTAAATGTCGCTTAGTGAGGGGCTTTTGATATTGCGTGTTTTCGACACGTCTTGTCCGGCCCTTGGCGATAATCGCAGTACCTTCCCAGATGAGAAAAAGAACCTCCCGATATTGGAAACTGTGCTTTATGAAATAGGAGTTTTTAAAGGAAAATGGCGTTTCCCAATTTGTGTGCAGAATGCACACCATCTCAATAAGTAAATTATCGCAAATAATTGTCATACAGAGTGCGACACACCCCGGCCTTCGGCCACCCCTCTCCGAGAGGGGATGGCGCAGCAGCGGCATAGCTGTATCATTGGTAATCAACACAATGCGGCAGCCCATCCCCTCTCGGAGAGGGGTGGCCGAAGGCCGGGGTGTGTCGCACCAGCCGTTCCGATAGCGAAGCAGTGAACAAAAACGAAGGCCGGGGTGTGTCGCACCAGCCGTTCCGATAGCGAAGCAGTGAACAAAAACGAAGGCCGGGGTGTGTCGCACAGTATAAAAGTAAATTAAATCCAGGTAGGCACTTAACCCAACATTAGTCGACAACGGAGCGTAGTGTGAGGCCTCGGACGCCCCGAAACCTGCGTGTCGAAGACACGCTACAATGGGTGTGACGACCGACTCAAAAAAGCACCTCGGAAAAGGCTGATTTCGGCTTATTTTTGCGCAAAACTCATACTATCAGTACTTTACTCTTAAAATGCCCCTGTTTTTGCCTCGTTTTATAACTGCCTCATTCCCAAATCTTCAAGGGACCAACTCCGTCATATGTACAATATATGTACAATACTTGTACAATATTTGTACGTTTACAATTGTACATATATTGTACAAGTATTGTACATATGGTGAAAAGGCGTCGAAACTTTGGTGGGTTGTCGGGCCGACGACGTGGGGTGGTAGCGGAGTTGCAAAATAAAGAAAAAGCCCGCCTTGTGGCGAGCCTTTTTAACTGCTTTTTATAAAAGGATTAAGTTTCCGTTTTTAGAGGTAAGCGATGAGGTGCTTGCTCTTCGAGCTGGATTTGAGGCGCTTGAGGCCTTTTTCCTTGATTTGGCGCACGCGTTCGCGGGTGAGGCCGAATTTCATCGCTATTTCGTCGAGGCTGAGTGCGTGGGGTATGCCGATGCCGAAGTACATACGTATGACGTCGCGCTCGTATTCGGTGAGTGACGAGAGTGCTCGTTCGATTTCGAGCGAGAGCGACTCTTGCATAAGTGCGTCGTCGGTGGCAGGTGTGTCCTCGTTGGGCAGCACGTCGACAAAGTTGACGTCCTCGTCGGCCACGAGGGGCGCGTCGATGGATATGTGACGGCCCGAGATGCCGAGTATGGCTTTGATTTTATCTTCCGGTATGTCAAGCATTTCGGCCAGTTCCTCTTCCGATGGCGGGCGCTCGAGTTTCTGTTCGAGTTTGGAAATTTCTTTCTTTAGTTTGTTGAGTGCTCCGAGCTGGTTGGAGGGCAGACGCACGATGCGCGAGTTCTCGGCGATGGCCTGCAGAATCGACTGGCGTATCCACCACACGGCGTAGGAGATGAACTTGAAGCCTCGTGTCTCGTCGAAGCGTTTGGCTGCTTTGATGAGTCCCACGTTGCCCTCGTTGATGAGGTCGGGGAGGCTGAGGCCCTGGTTCTGGTATTGTTTTGCGACAGAGACCACAAATCGCAGGTTGGCCTTGGTGAGGCGGTCGAGGGCTGCCTGGTCGCCGGCCTTGATGCGCTGTGCCAGCTGCACCTCCTCCTCGGGGGTGAGGAGCTCCTCGCTGCAGATGTCCTGCAGGTATTTGTCGAGCGATTTGATGTCGCGGTTAGTGATGGAGTGGGTAATCTTTAACTGTCTCATATATGATAAATGCGTTTTTAATCAGTTTCTGTTGTGCCATAGTGTGTTATAAGGTGCCACAATATGACATTTGTTCTCATTAACGAGAAATTTCAAAAAAAGTTTCATTAGAATGAAAAAAAATATTTCTGTTCGGCATTTTTTTCTTATCTTTGCAGTCGTTTACGGCGTGTGTACATTGCCTTTTGAGGGCATTGTGCGGACGTGTAACGATATGTGATAGAGATATTTCTGTCTGCGTTGTTTGAACGCTGGCGGGACGGTGCGGAGGTGTATTTTTGAAAATAATAAAAAAATATAATATAGATTTATGTTCGAGAATATCAGCAGTAAGATTGAAAAGGCGTTGCACACGCTGCGCGGCAAGGGCTCGATTACCGATATCAATATCGCCGAGACCGTCAAGGAGGTGCGCAAAGCCTTGTTGGATGCCGACGTGAGCTATCCTATAGCCAAGGAGTTTACCGACCGTGTGAAGCAGGAAGCTCTGGGTCGCAATGTTATCCAGTCGATCGAGCCTGGCCAGTTGATGGTCAAGATTGTGCACGAGGAGCTGACGAAGCTGATGGGCAGCGAGGCTGTGGACATCAACATCAAGGGCGCTCCGGCGGTGATTTTGATTGCCGGCCTGCAGGGTTCCGGTAAGACTACCTTCAGCGCCAAGCTTGCCTATCACCTGAAGAACAAGCGTGGCCGCAACGTGATGCTGGTGGCTGGCGACGTTTACCGTCCGGCAGCTATCAACCAGTTGCAGGTGCTTGGCGAGCAGGTGGGCGTGCCGGTCTTTGCGCAGCTGGGCGTCAACGACCCTGTGAAGATTGCCAACGATGCTCTGCAGGAAGCCCGTATGAAAGGCGTGCAGGTGGTGATTGTCGATACCGCCGGCCGCTTGGCTGTCGACGAGCAGATGATGGACGAGATAGCAAGCCTGAAGGAGTCGCTGAAGCCGCAAGAGACACTCTTTGTGGTTGACTCGATGACCGGCCAGGACGCGGTGAACACCGCCAAGGCCTTCAACGACCGCATTGACTATGACGGCGTTGTGCTGACCAAGTTGGACGGCGACACCCGCGGCGGTGCGGCGTTGACCATACGCTACACGGTGCAGAAGCCAATCAAGTTTGTCGGTATCGGCGAGAAGATGGACGCCCTTGATGTGTTCCATCCCGACCGTATGGCCAACCGCATACTTGGTATGGGCGATGTCGTTTCGCTGGTGGAACGCGCCCAGGAGCAGTACGACGAAGAGGAGGCACGCAAGATACAGAAGCGACTTGTCCGCAACGAATATAACTATGATGACTTCCTTGCCCAGATTGCACAGGTGAAGAAGATGGGCAATATGAAGGACCTGCTGGGTATGATTCCGGGAATGAGCAAGTTGACCAAGGATGTGGAGATTGGCGACGATGCCTTTGTACCTATCGAGAGCATTATCGGTTCGATGACGCCCTATGAGCGCCGCAACCCCAGCTGCTTGAACGGCAGCCGCAAACAGCGCATTGCCGCCGGCAGCGGCCGCACCATTCAAGAGGTGAACCGACTGGTGAAGCAGTTCGAGGACACGCGCAAGATGATGAAAGCCGTGTCGGCCAAAGGCGGCAAACTGCCGATGCCCCGCCGAAGAAGATGAACAGAGAATTAAGAATTAAAAATTAAGAATTAAGAGGGCATACGCCCCCGCCCTAAAGGGTTCACCCTCTAACGTTAGAGGGGAAATGAATAGAAAGCGGAAAGCTGAAAGCGGAAAGCGGAAAGCTGAAAACGGAAAGCTGAAAACGGAAAGCTGAAAACGGAAAGCTGAAAACGGAAAGCGGAAAGCTGAAAGCTGAAAACGGAAAGCTGAAAACGGAAAGCTGAAAACGGAAAGCAGAAAACGGAAAGCAGAAAACGGAAAGCAGAAAACGGAAAGCAGAAAACGGAAAGCAGAAAACGGAAAGCTGAAAACGGAAAGCTGAAAACGGAAAGCAGAAAACGGAAAGTAGAAAACTAAAAGCTGAAACTGAAATAATAAATAGCGATCTTGTACGGGCGTACCTCCGTGTACGCCCCACCACCAACAACCTTTACCCCCTTCCAACCCTAAACCCCTTAAACCCCTTTCAACCCTTAAAACCTTTTAACCCTTTTAACCCTAAAACCCTTTCAACCCTAAAACCCTTTCAACCCTTAAACCCTTTTAACCCTTTATAACCCTTTTAACCTTTATAACCCTTTTAACCCCAAAACAATGTATCAGTTACTTGATGGAAAACAGACTTCCATAGCTATCAAAGACCAAATAGCCAATGAGGTGCGTTCGTTTACTGCCAAAGGTATCCGTCCGCCGCACCTGGCAGCCATTCTTGTAGGCGACGACGGCGCCAGCCAGACATACGTTGCCAACAAGGAGAAATCGTCGCACGAGGTAGGCTTCACCTCCTCGGTTTACCGCTATTCGGCCAACACATCGGAAGAGGAACTGCTGAAAGCCATCGAATTCCTTAACAACGATGACGACATAGACGGCTTTATTGTCCAGTTGCCTTTGCCGAAGCAGATCAACGAGCAGAAGGTTATCGATGCCATCTCACCCGAGAAGGATGTGGACGGCTTTACGCCTATCAATATTGGCCGTATGGTGCTTGGCGAGGATGCCTTCCTGCCGGCAACGCCGATGGGAGTGTGCTCGATATTGGAGCACTACAATATTGAGACCGAGGGCAAGCACTGTGTGGTGCTGGGCCGCAGCAATATTGTGGGTACGCCTGTAGCCAACCTGCTGTCGCGCAACAAGAAAGGCGCCAACTGCACGGTGACGCTCTGCCACAGCCGCACCAAGAACCTGGCCGAACTGACACGCCTGGCCGACATACTCGTTGTGGCTATCGGCAAGCCCGAGTTCGTGACTGCCGATATGGTCAAGGACGGCGTTGTGCTGGTCGATGTGGGCATACACCGCATTCCCGACGAGAGCAAGAAGAGCGGCTATCGCATCATCGGCGACGTGAAGCACAGCGAGGTCGACGCCAAGTGCAGCTGGGTGACACCTGTGCCCGGCGGCGTGGGACCGCTGACCATCGTGTCGCTGCTGCAGAACACGATGAAGGCTTACAAGAAAAGATTCAATCTCTAATCTGTATTCAATGAAAACCATTGTTGTAGTCCCTTGTTACAATGAGTCGAAGCGCCTGCGGCAGGATGACTTCCTGCACTATGTGGAGCAGAATGACGACGTGGCGTTTTTGTTTGCCAACGACGGCAGCAGGGACAATACGCTGGAGGTGCTGCAGGAGTTGACGGCAAAGCACGAGCGGCTGCTGATGCTCGACATACAGCCCAACGGCGGCAAGGCCGAGGCTGTGAGGAAAGGAATGCTCTATGCCGCCGAGCAGTACAAACCTGACTATATTGCCTTCTGGGATGCCGATCTCGCCACCCCGCTGGAGGAGATAGAACCTATGGTGAAGTGGGCCGACAAGGGCTATGACGCTGTTATGGGGCTGCGGCTGATGCGCTTGGGAGCCAAGGTGAAACGCAAGACTATGCGCCACTATCTGGGCCGATGCTTCGCCACGGTGGCATCGATGATGCTTAAGCTTCCGGTATATGACACGCAGTGCGGCTCGAAACTGTTCAGAAGGGAAGTGGTGGAAACCATTTTCCAAGAGCAGTTCATTACACGGTGGCTGTTCGACGTGGAGCTGCTGGCACGCTACAAGCAGCGTTACGGCGTGGAGCAAGCTATACAGAAGATTTATGAGTATCCGCTGTTCCAGTGGGAGGATGTCGACGGATCGCAGCTGAAGAGTCGCGATTTCTTCAAGGCACCGCTGGAGCTGATGAAGATTAGAAAAAGATACAAAAACAAGAATTAAGTATGAAAAAGTTATTTTCAGAGAACAAGAGTAACGTTTGGTTCTGGCTTTTTGTGGGACTGGCGGCAGTGCTGTTGATAGCAATGCCCCTGATGAGCCTCGATGCCGGCAACAGCGGCGACGAGGATAAGTTCCAGATACCGCAAGGCAGGTTCGTGATGGACTATTACCATTCGGACGGACAGGACACTACCTGTATGAAGGACGTGGTGAACCTAAACGGCAAGGATCAGAACTGGAATCTGAAATATTATGGCTGCTCGTTCGACGTCGTCACGGAGTGGATAAACCAGACTTTCGGCATTGATGACATAGCACGCACGCGCCACATCTGCAATTCGTTGCTGGGCTGGCTCATTGTGCTGTTCGGCGGTCTGATAGCATATCGTATGGGCGGCTGGCGCGCCGGAGTGTTCGCTATGCTGCTGCTGTTCTTCTCGCCGCGACTGCTGGGCCATTCGTTCAACAATCCGAAGGATATACCTATGGCAGCCGGCGTGGTGATGAGCATCTACTATATAATGATGTTTTTCCGCCAGATTGCGCCGCAGATTGTGCAAGGGGCTGCCGGCAAGGGCAAGAAGGCAATGGCCCAAGTGACTTATCCTCAGCAAGCATTCTCGGACAAGGCGACGCGCAATATGGCAATATTCCTTATTGTCGTTTCGTCGCCGCTGCTGTTCAAGACGGCTGGTGTGGTGTGGACGGTGCTGATAGTGGCGCTGTTTGTGGTGGCTATGATGCTGAAGAACACGCCTAAGTTCAATCCGTTGACGCTGTTTATGCTGGCGTTGTCGCTGGCGTTGGGCGTGAGCAACCGTATAGGTGCACTTATTGTTGTTGGGTATATGGGACTATGGGGCTTGCTGTGGCTGATTCGCTATGGCCGCTATGTGGGCGGGGCCACCATTGGCAAGGCTGTTGTCGCTGCCGTTGCGGTGTGTCTGGCTGGATTCTTTTCCGGTCTTCTGCTGTGGCCTTATGCGATGCAGGACCCTGTGCATAACAGTATAGAGAGCTTTAAGTTGATGTCGCAGTTCGACGTGCAGTTGCGTCAGCTTTTCGAAGGCACTATGGTGATGTCGAGCAATCTGCCGTGGTATTACACTCCCAAGTTTATGCTGATGACAATCCCGTTGGTGGTTATGATTGGCTGGCTGCTGTATCCCTTCTTCGGCGCTTTCAAGAAAGAGCGTCGCATCGACAGCATAATGATTTATTTCTGCTTCCTGTTCCCTGTGGTGTGGATTGTCGTGACGGGTGCCAATGTCTATGGTGGCTGGCGCCATTCGCTGTTTACATACCCGCCGATGGCCATAGCTGCAGGCTTGGGCTTTGATGCCTTTGCTGCGTGGTGTGGACGTAAGAGCGGCAAGCGCATTGTTGAGACCATTGTCTCGCTGGTGCCTCTCCTGCTGCTGGTGCCTCCTGCACTGCATACGGTCCGCAACCATCCGTATGAGTATGTATATTTCAACGAGCTTGAAGGTGGCGTGAAGAATGCTTTCGGTAATTATGAGCTTGACTACTATTATCATACGATGCGTGAGGCTACAGAGTGGGTAGTGGCCAACGCCGAGCCTAAAGCCGACGGAGAGAAGACCTTGGTGGGCTCGTGGCACGTGGAGTCGACACGCTATTTCCTGCGCAACGATTCCGCACGCTTTGCCACGCGTTTTGTCCGCTGGGCACAGCGCTATGAATATGAATGGGATTACCTAGTGTTTCCGATTACCGGCATTTCTGGCGAATATTTGTTGGGAGCTGATTTTCCGCCGCAGGATTGCGTGCATACAGTCGATGTCGACGGCAAACCGATTGCGCTGGTGCTGAAACGTCAGACGATGGACGATTACAATGCTGTGCAGCTGATGCGTGCCGGCAATGTGGACAGCGCTGTTGTGCTTTTTAACAGGGTCTTGCAGCAGATGCCAAACAATGAGACCGCTTTGTCGAACCTTGCCAACATCTACCTGCAGCAAGGAAATGCAGAAAAGGCTGTTGAGTGCTGCAACAGGATGCTTGCCATAGAGCCCAACAATCCTCAGGCTAACCAGATGCTGGTATATGCCTATCTTAATAGCGGACGCCAGCAAGAGGCGGCTTCGCTGCTTGATAAAATCAAGGCTAAAGGACAGGACGCTTTTGCATTCTCTATCACGGCACGGCTCTATGCCCAGCAAGGAAACGTAAACGGTGCTTTGAATGAGCTTAACGCTATGCTCGACCGTGGCCTTATGGACCAAGAGGCGTTGAATCTTTATGTCCAGCTGCGTATGTCGCAGGGCAGCGACCAGAATGCTGCGGTGTATGGCTTCTATTCTGCCTACGCCAACGGACTGGAAAAGAATGGCGACAAGAAGGCTGCAGAACAACTGCGCAAACAAATGAACGGTGGTAGATGAAGAAACTTTGGATTGCCATAGTGAAACTCTTTGGATGGAAGTTTGACCTTCCACCTGCCGATGACTTGAAGCGGTTGCATCATTGTGTCCTTATCGAGGCTCCGCATACGAGCATATATGACTTCTTGCTTGGTGCCGCCTGCGTGTGGAGAATGGGGTTGAACGCCAGGTTCTTTATCAAAAAGGAGTTCTTCGTTTTCCCGTTGCGCCATTTCCTGAAATGGAGCGGAGCATTGCCTATCGATCGTGGCAACAAGAATAACCATATGGTGGACAAGGCTGTTGAGGCTTTCGGAAAGAATGATGATTTCACCGTGATCATTACTCCGGAAGGCACGCGCAAGCAAGTCAAGCGCTTCAAACGTGGCTTCTATGAGATTGCAACCAACGCCAATGTGCCGATAGCTATTACTTACATCAACTACAAAACCCGTCATATGGGTGTGGGACCTCTGATTATGCCTTCGGGCGATTTTGACGCTGATATGTGTATTATTCTGGATTTCTACTCCAATGTGGCACCCCGTAATGACAAGGGATGGAATATTGAACTGCTAAAGTCAACTTATAGAGAAAAATAATTGTTTAAGATATGAATAAAGTAAGACGAATTTATGTTGAGAAAAAGCCTGCTTACAGCATCAAGGCTAAAGAACTGCAGAGCGAAATGCTCAACTACCTCAACATTCAGGCCGACAAAGTGCGTGTCCTGATACGTTATGATATTGAAAATCTTTCGGACGAAACTTTCCAGACGGCGCTGACTACAGTGTTTAGCGAACCGCCTGTGGATAACGTGTATCTTGAAGAGTTTCCGCACAGAGCCGATGACTTCTGCTTTACGGTGGAGTACCTCCCCGGGCAGTTCGACCAGCGTGCCGACAGTGCCGAGCAGTGCGTCTGTTTGCTTAACGATGCCGAACAACCGATTATCAAAAGCGCTACAACGTATGTCATAAGTGGCAAACTGACTGAGGAGCAGCGTCAGGCAGTGGTGAAACATTGCGTCAACCCGGTCGACAGCCGTGTCACTGACGAGCCAAAGCCCGCCACGCTCGAGGACCATTTTGACGAGCCGGCAGACGTGATTGTCTTTGACGGCTTTGCGAATATGGCAGAAGACAAACTGCGAGAACTATACGACAGTCTCGGCCTTGCAATGACATTCGCTGACTTTAAGCATATACAGCGTTATTTCCACGATGAGGAACATCGCGACCCGACGATGACCGAAATACGTGTGTTGGACACCTATTGGAGCGACCATTGCCGCCATACCACTTTTGCCACCGAGCTGAAGGACGTCCATTTCGACGATGGTTTCTACCGTCCGCTCATCGAAGGAGCTTTCCGGCAGTATCTGGCTGACCACAAAGAGCAGTATGTCGGACGCAATGACAAATTCGTTTGCCTGATGGATATTGGAACCTTGGCAGGCAAACGCTTGAAGAAGATGGGCTACCTCAACGACCAGGAACCCAGTGATGAGATCAATGCTTGCTCGATAGTAGTGCCTGTCACCATTGACGGAGTAGAGGAAGAGTGGCTCATCAACTTCAAGAACGAGACGCACAACCACCCGACCGAGATTGAGCCTTTCGGTGGTGCCGCCACCTGCCTTGGAGGCTGTATCCGCGACCCGCTTTCTGGACGTACTTACGTCTATCAGGCAATGCGCGTCACCGGTGCCGCTGACCCAACCAAACCTCTGAATGAAACCTTGCCAGGCAAGTTGCCGCAACGTAAGATTGTTACTACTGCCGCTCGCGGATATAGCAGCTATGGCAACCAAATAGGCCTTGCTACGGGTCTTGTGAACGAGATTTACCATCCGGGCTATGTGGCTAAGCGTATGGAGATAGGTGCCGTTATTGCTGCGGCTCCGCGTCGTGCTGTGAAGCGTCTCAACTCAGATCCTGGCGATGTCATCATTTTACTGGGTGGCCGCACCGGTCGTGACGGCATTGGAGGTGCTACGGGTGCCTCGAAGAGCCATACTACCAAGAGCCTCACCACCTGCGGTGCAGAAGTTCAGAAGGGTAATGCTCCAACGGAACGCAAAATACAGCGTCTGTTCCGCCGCGAAGAGGTCTCGTCGCTTATCAAGAAATGCAACGACTTCGGTGCCGGTGGTGTGAGCGTGGCTATCGGAGAATTGGCCGACGGTCTTCAGATCAACCTCGACCGCGTTCCAAAGAAATATGCCGGTCTTGACGGTACTGAACTGGCCATCAGTGAAAGCCAGGAGCGTATGGCTGTAGTGGTCGACCCGAAGGACGTCGACCAGATGCTGAAATATGCCGACGAGGAGAACCTTGAAGCTACGGTGGTTGCAACCGTTACCGAGAATCCACGTATGGTCATCAGCTGGCGCGGCAAAGAGATTGTCAACCTCAGCCGTCGCTTCATCGACACCAACGGTGCCCACCAGGAAACCACGGTCAGCGTAAGTATGCCCAAAGAGTCTGTTAAAACAGAAGTGGCTGCTAATGCCGATATTAAAGAGCTTTGGCTCAAGACCCTCTCCGACCTCAACGTTTGCTCGCAGAAAGGTCTTGTCGAGATGTTCGACAGCTCAATCGGTGCCGGCAGCGTGGTGATGCCCTATGGTGGCAAGTACCAGATGACACCGACGCAGAGTATGGTTGGCAAACTGCCGTTGCTCGACGGCAAGTGCGACACTGTCACCATAATGTCATACGGTATGGACCCCTACCAGACCAGTTGGAGCCCCTTCCACGGCGCCGTCTACGCTGTGCTTGGCAGTGTGGCCAAGATTGCCGCCGCCGGCGGCGATGCCAGCAAGGTGCGCCTCACCTTCCAGGAGTATTTCAAGAAGCTGGGCAACGCTCCCTACCGTTGGGGTGAGCCATTCGCAGCACTCCTCGGTGCCTACAACGCCCAAATGGGTCTTAAGCTGCCCGCTATCGGTGGCAAAGACTCTATGAGCGGCACTTTCAATAATATTGATGTTCCTCCGACCTTCTGCAGCTTTGCAGTGGGTATCAGCGAACTGAAGCACGTCGTAACACCTGAACTGAAAATGGCTGGCAACAAACTCGTGTTGCTTGACATAAAAGAAAAAGAGTTCGGAATGCCCGATTACGAAGATGCATTAAGCCAGTACGCTGCTTTGTATAAAGCCATAGAAGCTGGCTTGGTTAAGAGCACTTATGCTCTTGGCTTTGGTGGCATTATTGAGTCTGTCAGCAAGATGGCCTTCGGCAACAAGCTGGGCGTTAAGCTTACAGCCTCTGCCGACCTAACCGCTAAACACTATGGTTGGATCGTTGTTGAGGTGTCCAACGCCAACGGCCTTCCTTTCCATTGCACCGAAATAGGTGAAGTCACTGCTGATCCATTCTTTGAATGCAAAGGAGAAAAGATTGCTCTTGAAGAAGCTCTCGCTGCTTGGCAGAAGTCCCTCGAAGGTGTATTTCCGACGCGTTCCAACGAGGAACAGAATGGTGATGTGAAAGTGGAAAGCAAGCTCTACAAGGCTGACAATCCACTAACGCATTCTCACATTCCCGCATTAATGCATTCAGCCAAGCCCCACGTTTTCATTCCTGCCTTCCCAGGCACCAACTGCGAATACGACAGTGCTCGCGCCTTCAACCGCGCCGGTGCCGAGAGCGAGATTATCGTCTTCCGCAACCAGAACGGCCAGCAGATTCGTGAGAGCGTGGACGCCTACGTCGACGCCATCAAGCGCAGTCAGATTATTATGATTCCTGGTGGCTTTAGTGCCGGCGACGAGCCTGAAGGCAGTGCCAAATTCATTACCAGTGTCTTCCGCAACCCGAAGATTGCCGACGCCGTTATGGAACTTCTCAACAAGCGCGACGGACTTATGCTGGGCATCTGCAACGGCTTCCAGGCTTTGGTGAAACTCGGGTTGGTTCCCTACGGCGAAATCCGTCCGCAGGCTGCCGATGCACCTACGCTGACCTTCAACACTATCGGCCGTCACCAGAGCAAGATGGCCTACACGCGCGTTACCAGCAACCTCAGCCCGTGGCTGCGCAAGGCCGAGCTGGGTGCCACATACGTCATCCCCATCTCGCACGGCGAGGGCCGCTTTGTGGCTCCGCAGGAGTGGATCGACCGCCTCTTCGCGAATGGTCAGGTGGCCACACAGTACGTCGACCTCAACGGCAACCCCACTATGGACGAGGAGTATAATATGAATGGCAGCTATATGGCCATCGAGGGTATTACAAGCCCTGACGGGCGCGTGTTCGGCAAGATGGGCCACAGCGAGCGTCGCAGCAGGGGCAGCGCCCTGAACATCTATGGCAACGACGACCAGCTTATATTTGAAAGTGGCGTAGCCTACTTTAAATAAAAGACTGTCCGATAGAATTGGGATGCTGGCCAAACACCAGCGTCCCTTTTTTAATTAATATGTAATATGAAATACTATATTGTCGATGCCTTTGCCTCTCGTCCTTTTGGCGGCAATCCCGCAGGGGTCGTGCTGTTGGACGGTGCCGCTTTTCCTGACGAAAGTCTGATGCTGCAGGTCGCTGCTGAGTTGCGCTACTCCGAGACGGCCTTTGTCAGAAAGCATAGCGACACTGAATACACGGTGCGCTACTTCACCCCTCGGGCCGAAGTAGAGCTTTGTGGCCACGCCACCATCGCTACATTCTCTCTGCTCCATAGTGAATTAGGCGTTGAGGGGCATTGTCTGTGCCACACGTTGGCAGGCAACCTGAGCATTGAAGTCGGCGAACAGGTGATGATGCAGATGGCAGCGCCGCGCATCGTGGAAACCATTGGCAATACAGCAGACATCTATCGGGCCGTCGGCCTTCCGGACTACACACCTTCGTTGCCGGTTCAGATTGCCTATTCGGGATTGTCGGACATAATGCTGCCAATCCCCGATGTCGCAACGCTCGATGGACTTCAGCCGGATATGGGTGCAATTACAGCGCTTACGCATCGACTCAATGCCGTGAGTGTTCACGCCTTTGCCTTCGCTGACGATGGCTATACTGCCCACGTGCGCGACTTCGCACCGCTATATGACATACCCGAAGAGTCGGCCACAGGCACCGCCAATGCCGCTCTAACCTATTATCTGCAGCAGCAGAACCGCATCCCGCTTGTCGGCGACTTCCGCTTTCTGCAAGGCGAGGCTATGGGACGACCCTCGGTTGTCGCCACCCGCATAACGGACGACGGAACAGTCTATGTCGGCGGCAGCGCCGCAATTGTTGCAAGAGGAGAACTAATGATATGAAAGAGAATTCAACAGCCAATTGCGTTGTGCCGGCGAAGCGAATCGAGGTGGTTGCCGCCATCATCCGTCGGGGAGAAGAAATCTTCGCCACACAGCGCGGTTATGGCGAGTGGAAGGATTGGTGGGAGTTCCCGGGCGGAAAAATGGAGCTTGGCGAGACGCCGGAGGAGGCGCTGAAAAGAGAAATCCGCGAAGAACTGTCTACCGAAATCAATGTCGACAAGCTCCTCTGCACGGTGGAGTACGACTATCCCGCCTTTCATCTTACAATGCATTGCTATCTCTGCTCGTTGCTGACCGATGCTCTCCATCTGAACGAGCACGAGGCAGCCTGTTGGCTGACAAGGAATGAACTGGACAGCGTCCGCTGGTTGCCGGCTGATTTGCAGGTGATTGAAAAACTGAAAAAATGAGTATCTTTGCAAACACTAACGCCTTGCAATTATAAGGCAAAAACTTATAGAACCAAACACTTTAAGAAACTATGGATAGAAATAAAAAGATTATTCGTGTAAGCATCGTGGGTATCCTGGCCAACGTCCTGTTGGCAGCATTCAAGGCCTTGGTGGGACTTCTGTCCGGCGCCATTGCTATCTTGATGGATGCCGTGAACAACTTGAGCGACGCTCTGTCGTCGGTTATTACCATAGTCGGTACCAAGTTGTCTGCACGTCCGGCCGACCAGAAACACCCCTTCGGCCACGGTCGTGTCGAATATCTCAGCGCTATCGTCATCTCGCTGATTGTCATCGCTGCCGGCGTGACTTCGCTGGTCGAGTCGGTTAAGAAAATCATTAACCCGACCACACCATCCTATACGACATTGACCCTTGTTGTCATCATCGTGGCCATAGCTGTGAAACTGGTGCTCGGTATGTTCGTCAAAGGTCAGGGAAAGGCGCTGAAGAGCGACGCCCTCATTGCCAGCGGTGCCGACGCTTTGTTCGATGCCATCGTGACCCTCTCCACGCTTGTCTCGGCAGGCATTATGCTGATTTGGGACATAAACCTCGACGGCATCTTCGGCACCATCATCTCTTTGGTCATCGTCAAGGCTGGCGTTGAAATGCTGGCATCGCCGCTGGGCGAACTGCTTGGCACCCGTATTTCGCCAGAGTTTGCGCAGCAGCTCAAGGATAAAGCCCTGTCGTTCGATGGCGTCTACGGCGTATACGATATCATTGTGAACAACTATGGCCCCAACACCCTAATCGGCTCGCTGCACATCAGTGTGGCTGAGAACGCCACGGCTCGCGAACTGCACCTGCTAACACGCAGTATGTCTGAAGCCTTCTATCGCGACTTCGGCATCATTATGACCATCGGCATCTACGCTGTCTACACGGGCGACACTCCGATGGCTCGCCTGCAAAAGGCTGTGGTGCAAGCGTCCAACGACCATCCAGGGGTTGCACAGGCCCACGCCTTCTACTATTATGCCGAGAAAAACTTGATAACCATCGACTTGGTGCCTGACGAAAGCGTGAAAGACATCCAAGCTTTTGCCGATACAATGAACCAATTCCTGCACGAGCAATTCCCCGAACACAAGTTCTCTGTGGTCGTGGATTTCAACTATAGCTAACGGCCTCGTTTGGGGCTGCGGTTTCGAATTACAATCCACTTTATATCAATCTTCTTTAACTATAAACGCAAAATGAAAAAACTCTTTCTTACAATTATTGCCGCCCTCCTTATGGCGGCCTGCGGCGACAGCGACAAGCAACTGCGTGAGCGCGTCGCCGAGCTGTGCAAGTATATCCCTGACCACGAGCTGCTCGAGCAGTCGCGCGACTATATGACCGCCGATTTCTACGCGGTGCTCGACACTATGTTCAATCTGCCTCAGCACGAGGCACTCGACCACGAATGGCTATACTATTTCGTCACTGGCAACGGCGGCACCATAGCAGACTTCGAGGTGGTGAGCGTTGAGAAGACCGACGCGACCAATGCCATAGCGACCATCAACGTGCGTCAAAAGTGGGAAGACGGCAGCTTTGACCCGTCGAGCGACATCGAGGAACATAAGCTGTCGATGCAAAAAGTTGACGGTCAGTGGCTGATGTCCGACTTCGACGACCACAAGGCTGACTGCATCCGCCACATCGCCATCAATCGTCAGGAGCAGGCCGTGCGACAGGCCGTAAGCAACTATCTGGTGAGCGAGATAGGCCCTCAGTATCGGCAAGGTGAAGTCTGCATCCCCACGCTGATGATGGTCCGTGAGCAGGGCGACAGCATCTGGGGCGATTTCTGGCTTTTCTGGTACAACAAGGCAGGTGACACCCTGAAATGCGTCTCGGGCGGCAACCACGCGGGCTTGATGACCATCTGCAACGAAGGCGGACAATACAAGGTCAAAACCTTCGAACAGACCGTCGACGGTGCAGGCAACAACGCCAGCGCACGCCGCATATTCGGGCAGCACTACGACATCTATCAGAATATGCATTCCAACCAGGATGTCCGTGAGGCGGTTCGCCGCGAACAACTCGGCGAGTATGCAAAACGCACCGGCCTCAACGTCCGCTATTATCAAGACTACGGCTGGCCGGCCGTGGAACTATAGACCTCATTCTGCCATAGGAAAAACGCCACGCACCAAGTCCTGTAGGACTTGGTGCGGTGTTTTATTTGTCTAATAATGAAATAACTACTGCAATTCTTTCCTTATTTTCCGCTGGTCGACAAGGACGTAGACGGCTATCACTATGGTGGTCAGCAGCTCGGCGGTGGGAACGGCCAGCCAGAGGCCTTTTTCGCCTACCAGCAACGGCATTACGGCAAAGGCGGCAATGATGAACAGTATGCCGCGCAGGATGGTGAATGCAACCGCTGCCCCTGAGCGCTCAACGCTCTGATAATAGCCTACAACGCAGATGTTTATGGCCATAAAGACGAATCCTGTTGCGTAGTACGGCAAGCCGCTTGCGGCCAGATTCGCCGCCTTTTCGCCGCCATCAAGGAATATCTGCACTATCAAGGGCGCGAAAAACAGGAACAACAGCATAACTGCAATCCCAAGCACAATGCTTATTATCAGGCTCAAAGATAATGTCTTGAAGACCCGCTGGTGCTGCTTGGCGCCGTAGTTGTAACTGATTATCGGCTGTGCCGACTGTGCCACAGCGTTGTAGATCATATATACGAGCGGGAACAGATAACAGGCTATGCTGTAGGCCGATACGCCGTCGGTGCCTAGATGGTGCTTGAATGCCAGATTGCCGGCAAGCATCATCACCGCCACGGCCAGTTCGCCCACCAGTCCTGAAGCACCCATCCTGATCATATAGCCCACATTGCGCAACGAGAGGGCAAGGCTTGTGCGTGTCCGTTTCAACTTATGGAATTTCAGTGTCTTGGTGCGGAACAGCATATAGTACATCACCATCACCACTGCCACCAGTCCGCCGATGTCGGTGGCCAGCGACGCTCCCATCAGTCCCCAGTGGCAGGGGAAGATGAAGACAAAGTCGAGGACGATGTTGACCACGGCCGGAATCATATTCGACAGCATAGCGTAGCTCGGCGAGCCATCGAGCCTGATAACGAACAGGCCGATGGTCTCAATCATCATCAGCAAACAGGTGGGAATGAACCATATATAGTATTCGTAAGCCGCGCTGTAAAGGGCTCCGCGTGCACCCAGCAGGGTCAACACTTGGCGTGGAAAGCAGTAGCAGACAATGCCCATCACGAGCGACACCGTGGCGCCGGCTATAAATACCTGTGTTACATTGAGGCGCGCCGCCTTGACGTTGCCTTTTGACAGGTGTATTGCTGCAACGACGCTGGCTCCCATACCGAACATCATACCCATACCGCTGATAACCATCATAATGGGACCTACGAGGTTGATGGCCGCCAACCCGTCGGGGCCTATGCCGTGGCCTACAAAAATGCCGTCGGTCAGGATGAAAGCCATACTGAAAAGCATTCCCATAAGGGTGGGGAAGAAGAACTGGCGGAAAAGTTTCCCGATGTCGGTTCTTGCAAAATCTATACTGTCGCGATTGTCATTCATAGAGTTACGGGCTAAACAGCGGCTTTGGCACCGCCTTTTTCGAGGGTGCAAAAATACGAAAAAAAACCGAATCCGAAAAAATACACCTTACGATGGATGCCATACAGACAAGCCAGCCTCACTACCCCAACGCCCGTCCAAAGCCGTTTCTGCCCCATACCAACACTGGTTGTTGTCCGCTTGTTGTCCGCTTGATGTCCGCTTGTTGTCCGCTTTTAAAGCGGACAACAAGCGGACATCAAGCGGACAACAAGCGAACCGAAGCGGATATGTCCAAGTCCTTTGTTATGTGCGTTTTATGGTTTGGGCTTTTCGAGCCTGTTTTTCGGTTTGTTATGTGTTGAAAAATTATTTTTCAAATGCGCGATATTTGCGATTTTTTATGTATTTTTGCAGTCTGATTGGATTATCATCTTTGAATAATTAAAATGCGTAAATATATGAAAATGTGTACACTTAAGAGGACGGCCGCCTTTGCGTGCGCCGCTTTGATGTGCGTGTCGCTCCTGCAATCGTGCGGTGACGGCACGTCGAATTTGAGCAACCGTGAGGTTGCCGAGCTCCAGAGCCAGTTGGATTCCACTATGATGCTCTACACCAGATTGAAGTCTGAGAACAGCCAGTTCGACAGCCAGATGGCTGAACGTGACAGCGTTATTACGGCCCAGGCTGCTGAAATCCAAAGCCTTATTGACCGTCTCAACGGCAAGGCGCCCGGCAAGTCTGCCGGCAGTGTGGATCAGGCTCAGCTTGACCGCAAGCAAAAGGAGATTCGCGAGAAGGAAAACACTATCAAGCAGTTGCAGAAGCGTTTGGACGAACAGAGTGCTAAAATCAAGTCGCTCCAGAGTGCCTCGAACGGCAAGGAGGGCGACTCGAAATACAAGAGCCAGGTAGCCGACCTGCAGAAGCAGATAGCCGCCCAGGAAAAGCAGATTAAGGACCTCAAGGCTGAGACGGCTCGCCTCAAAGCCAACACCAAGGGCGACAAGACAGGCTGCGACCAGATGAAGAAGGACTATGAGAGCCAGGTGGCAGAACTGAACGGCAACATCAAGACCTATAAGATTGAGATTGCCGACCTCAACAAGCAAATCAAGTCTTTGAAAGCTGATGTGGCTTCTCTCAGAAAACAGGCCGAGAAGGAAAACGACGTTGCTGCCAGCGAGGAGTTGACGGCTGTTCGTTCGGAACTGCGTCAGATGACGGTCCAACTGAACGATTGCCGCAAGCAGAACACTCAATATCAGAACGATGTCAAGGCTGCTAAAGAGAACCTCGCCGCAGTTAAGGCAGACTTGGCCAGTTGCCAGTCTGACCTTGCTGCAAGCCAGTCGCAGGTCAAGAACCTGCAGGCTGCACAGGGCAACCAGAACGAGGAATCGGTAAAGGCTCAGCAGGCCATTGTCCAGCAGTGCGAGAACGACAAGCAGGCTTTGCAGGGTACCATCAGCGACCTGCGTCAGCAGGTGCTGGCTATGCAGAGCCGTGTGGACCAGCTGATGGCCGAGAATGCCGCTTATGAAAGCGCTGCCTCCAAAGGCAAAACGGAAGCATCGCAGGATGCCGCTGCCGCCAAGACCATCGCCGACTTGACGGCACAGGTCGAGGCCCAGCGTAACGAGATTGCGCAGCTGCAGTCCGACCTCCAAAAGAAGAATCAGGAACTGGCCGAAGCTAAGAGTGCCAAGGGCAGCACCAAGACCACCAAGGGCAGCGTCGAGAAGCGTTTGGCCGACCTGCAGTCGCTGTGCGACAGCTATGCCGCCGAGATTGAGCGCCTGCGTGCCGAGAACGAGCAACTGAGAGGCGAGAACGCAACGCTGAAAGAGCAGGTCGCTGCAAGCTCCACTCTGTTTGCAGAGAATGAGCGTCTGCAGCAGAAGGTGAAACTGGCATCGGTTCTGGTTACGAGCGATCTTAAGGTGACACCGGGCAAGAGTGTCAAGGTAGGCAACGTTGTTAAGCCCACAACGAAGGCCGGTCAGACCAAGTTCGTCCGCATCGACTGCCGCCTGCTTGACAACAATGTTGTCGATCCCGGCTCGATGACCATCTATGCACGCATTTCAAACGCCGCCGACAGAGCCATAAGCAATGGCAATGCCGATGACTATATGTTCAATATGAACGGGGTTCAGATGCAGTATACCACCAAGCAGGATATCGAGTTCACAGGCTCGGGCCGCACGCTGACAATGCTGTGGCGCAAGGCCGACGCTGTGGAACTGACACCTGGTCTCTACTGGGTGCGCCTCTATGCCGGCGGCTACGAGATTGGCAAGACCTCGTTTAAACTGGAGTAGATGTCTAAACAGAAATTATATAACACCTATCGTGGAATGTTCCCCGAGTTCATCTACGATAGCTATGAATATGATGTGCAGCCTTACGGTATGCACATCTCTTTTTGTTTCAGGATGATGGCGGCAGCCCGCAAGGGCATTGCGGACAGCGGACTTGTGTTCCGCCCCACGGCCTTCATCCCGTCGCGGCCTTTCCTGCACCCCGACAGGTTGGCGAAAGAGACGCTCGACAGCCTGGTGTTCAACATAGGTATGATTGAGCTGGTCAGCTACTGGAAGTGTTACTGTCCGCCGAAGGTGACGGTCAAGCCTTTCAAACTGACGGACAGCCAGGTGGCATTCTGGAAAAAGCTGTTTTTTAACGGCTTGGGCGAGTTCTTCTACACCAACGGAATCGCTGCCTCGCAGGATGATTTTATGACTATTGTGTCGGAGGGGCAGATGCCGTTCCAACCAATCGACGACAGTCTGTTTGAGGCTTCTGATGCTGTCGCCGAGAGTCATATTGTCCCGATAGGCGGAGGCAAGGACTCGGTGGTGACGTTGGAACTGCTTAGCGGCGAGCACGGAACGGAGGGCGGACAGCTTGGAATGGACAAGGCTTGCCGTCCATTGCCGCTGATTATGAACCCGCGTGGCGCTACGGTTGAGTGCGTGCGCCGTGCCGGGTATGAGCTTGACGATGTGATTGTTATCAAGCGTTCTATCCATCCGTTGCTGCTTGAGCTCAATGGCAAGGGCGCTTTGAACGGCCATACGCCTTTCAGCGCTATGCTGGCATTCTATTGCCTTCTGGCATCGGCACTTACGGGTCGCCGCTATCGCGTTGCCTTGTCGAACGAAAGCAGTGCCAATGAGAGCACTGTGGCCGGCACTTCGGTGAACCACCAGTACTCGAAGAGCCTTGAGTTTGAGAATGATTTCCGGGCGTATGTGGCTGCAAACTTGTCGCGTAAAGTTGAGTATTATAGCTTTTTGCGACCTCTGAGCGAATTGCAGATTGCAATGCTCTTCTCGCGTTTCGGGCATTATTTCGACGTGTTCAAGAGCTGCAACGTCGGCAGCAAGGAGGATATCTGGTGCGGCCATTGCGCTAAGTGCCTGTTTGCTTATATCATTCTTTCGCCATTCATCGAGCCGGAGCGCCTGAATGCCATTTTCGGCAAGAATATGCTTGATGACTGTAATTTGCAGCTTGAGTTCCAGCAGCTTATAGGCAAGGCGGAAACCAAGCCCTTTGAGTGCGTTGGTACCGTTGGCGAGGTGAACGATGCGCTGTCGATGACGCTGTCGAAATGGTATAGTGGCAACAGATCAATGCCGGCGTTATTGGCTGGTTATAAGCCCCATCCGATTGCGAATGACTTGTATGGCATTCAGAGTGAGCATAATCTGCAAGCCGACGACTTGCGTGCTCTGACCTCGGCTCTGCACCAATCCGTAGGCGTGGAGAATATGGTGGCATACAAGGGACTGTTCAACTTTTTTGTGGGCAAGGAGGTGCTGATTGCCGGCTACGGCCGCGAAGGAAAGAGTAGCCACAACCTGCTTCAACGCTTGTTTCCGACGCGCCGCTTCGATATTGCCTGCAACAATGAAGAGATTGATGCCGCACTGAAGGCAAAACGCTATGATGTGATACTGAAGTCGCCGGGCATTCCGACATATTTCTTTGATGGTAAGTGTGATATGGATGTAATTACATCGCAGACAGACCTCTTTCTGCGTTACTGTGGTGTGACAGTCTTTGGCATCACTGGCACGAAAGGCAAGAGCACGACGGCCAATCTTCTATATCACGTACTGAAAGAGGCTGGTCACAAGGTTGTTATGGCCGGCAATATGGGTATACCGTTGTTCGATGTACTCGACGGCTTGTCGCAGGACACCACGGTGGTGGCCGAACTGAGTTGCCATCAGCTTGAGAACATACACAAGGCACCAACCTATTCAGCTGTACTTAATCTGTTTCCGGAGCATTTGGACCACTACAGGAGCTATGGCGACTATGAGCGGGCCAAGATGCAGATTGCACTGAAGCAGGACAAAGTCGGTAGGTTCTATTATTGTTCTGATAACGAGGATTTATCGGCGCAGGTACGGATGCTTAAGGCGGAGATTTCTTCGAGTATAGTCGCATATAGTCTCCAAGAAGCACTGAATGACGGTTTTGTTACCTCTGTCAAAACGGAGCTGAGAGGGAACCATAACTTGTCGAACATTTACCTGGTGTGGCTACTGGCGCAGAACTATAATGTCTCGGAAGAGGCCTTTGCTCAGGCTGTTGAATCTTTCCAAAGCCTTGAACACAGACTGGAGAGGGTGGCTGCCGTTGACGGTGTGACATATTATAACGACTCGATATCCACTATTCCCCAGACGACTATTGCCGCACTCGAGGCCTTGAAAGAGGTTGACACACTGATATTAGGCGGTTTTAACAGAGGCATAGACTATGCTCCACTGACTGATTACCTGATGAATACGCCTTTGGGACGGAAGGTGAGGAATGTGGTCCTGTTCGGTTCCGCAGGCGAAGAGATAGCCAAAGGGTTGAAGGATAGGAATATGCTGTGCCATTTCAGCAGTGACTATTCGATGGAGGAGGCGGTGAAGTTTGCCGCAGCCAACACCTGTAACGGCGGAATATGCCTGCTGTCGCCGGCCGCGTCAAGCTACGACCACTACAAGAACTTCGAGTACAGGGGAAAAGACTTCAAGGATGAAGTCGGTAAATTAAGTACTGGCAGCAAATGAATGCGAAGAAGGATATAGTTGATATCAGGCGTGAACTTCACAACAACCCGGGCGTTTCCGGTGATGAATCGTATGCACACAATCTGATAGTGGAGTTTATCAAAGGTCTGAACCCGACGGAGTTGAACTCGAATGTCGGTGGGTACGGAGTTGTGGCTTACTGGAAAAGTAGCAATGCCGACGCCACAACAATTGCATTCCGTGCTGATACTGACGCACTTCCGATAGGGCACCGGTGCGGGCACGACGGCCATACCGCAATAATGCTTCGCTTTGCCGAGATCGTTTCTGCGTCGAAACTGAAGCACAATATAGTGCTGATATTCCAACCAGAGGAGGAGACTGGCAAAGGTGCCAAGAAAATAGTAGACAGCGGATTGCTGGACAAGTATGGCGTGCAGGCCGTCTTCGGGCTGCATAACCTGCCGGGGTTTGCCGAGGGGAAGGTGGTACTCAACCGCAATACGTTTGCTGCAGCCTCTTGCGGTGTGATATACACGCTGACAGGCCGCCAGACGCACGCTTCTACACCCGAGATGGGCCTCAACCCAGGCTTGGCGATAGCGGAAATGATAGAGCGCTTTGACAAACTCAACGTATACAGTGGCAGGAATTTACGTCTGTCGACCCTGATTTGTTGCAGGGTTGGAGACGAGGCGTTCGGCACTTCGGCGGGCAAGGGCGAGGTGATGTTTACATTGCGCACGCTGACCAATGACGGAATGTCGGACCTTATGAAATCCGCTGATGCCATTGCGTCAGAGGCCGCTCAACGCCACGGCCTTAAGCTTGAAAAGCAGTTGCGCGAGCCCTTTAAGGCTACCGAGAATACCCCGGAAATGGTTGAACAGCTGCACGATATCTTCTCCAACTTGAACGTAATGTATGCGGAATCGCCATTCCGTTGGTCAGAGGATTTTGCGGAATACCTGCAAAAGTACCGCGGAGCCTTCTTCGGCTTGGGCAGTGGCGAGAACCAACCCGAGCTGCACCATCCGAGTTACAACTTCCCGGACGGCATCATTGACGCCGGGGCCAAATGCTTTGAATTAATAATGAATAACATAGAATTATGAAAAGATCAGTTATCTTAGTCAGTTTGCTTCTGGTTGTAGGCTTGGCCTTCGGTCAGGACTTTAACTCGCAACTGGTTGACGGCCAGTCGTGCACGTCTATTATGGTCGGCAAAAAAGCCTCGACCGACGGCAGTGTCATCACCAGTCACACCTGCGACGGTCGTTACCGCACGTGGATGACGATGGAGCCGGCGCGCGATTACAAGGCCGGTGAGCGTCATACAGTACGCAAAGGCACGATGCATACCGCCTTTCGCAACGACACTACCGGAGTCAAGGTGGCTGGCACCATCCCGCAGGTGCGCCACACCTACGCCTATCTCAATACAGCCTATCCCTGCCTGAATGAGAAGCAGTTGGCTATTGGCGAAACCACATTCGGCGGCCCCGATATTATGCAGAACAAGAACGGTATGTTCCTGATTGAAGAGCTCGAGCGTGTGGCCTTGATGCGATGCGACAATGCTCGCGACGCCATTCGGCTGATAGGAAGCTTAGTTAAGGAATATGGCTATGGCGACGGCGGCGAGTGCATCACCATTGCCGACAAGAATGAGGTCTGGCAGATGGAGATACTCGGCGAAGGTCCCGACAAGATAGGTGGCGTATGGGTGGCGCAGCGCGTGCCCGACAACGCCGTTGCCGTGAGTGCCAACATTCCTCGCATCGGCAAGCTGCAACGCAATAACAAAGAGTACTTTATGTGCTCCGACAATATTGAAGAGGTGGCCAAGAAACTGAATCTCTGGGACGGAACGGGTGACTTCGTTTGGTGGAAATCGTTCAATGCAAGTTACGCCAACGGCAAGAACTTCCGCGAACGCGAGTTTTTCATTCTCAATGCCTTGGCTCCGTCGCTGGGTCTCTCGATGGATATGGACGAACTGCCATTCTCCGTCGTTCCCGACCAAAATGTAGACGCTACCGACGTGATGCAGCTTCTGCGCTCAACCTACGAGGGCACCGATATGGATATGTGCCGCAATATCAAGATGGTAGCCAACCGCCGCCAAAAAGACGGCACACAGTATAAAGATACAATTGTAAGCCCGCTGGCCAATCCCTGGATGGGCGGCAATATGCAGAACACGCTCAACTATCTGAAGCCCGGCACTGTCGACTTCAAACGCACCGTAAGCGTGGCGTGGTGCTCCTATTCCTTTGTGGCACAGCTGCGTGACTGGCTGCCCGACGAGGTGGGCGGCGTCTGCTGGGTGGCCGTCGACAATCCTGGCCAGAGTCCGCGAGTGCCTATATTCTGCGGCAACAGCCGTCTGCCGAAGGCCTACGAACTGTGCGGCCACAAGCAGTACAACGACAATGCCGTGCTGTGGCAGTTCCGCAAAGCCAACAAGCTGGCCACCGTTGCCTGGCAGCGCACCCGCGACGATATGATGAAGGCCGTGCTCGACAACGAACGCGACGCCTTCAAGGGCCTGGCAGAACTGGAAAGCAGCGTGAAAAGCCTTAAGGCACGCGAGGATGAGGATTTCAATCCCGCCAATCAGATTGCCAACCTGCTCAACGACTATACCTATCGCGTCTACGACAAGGCAGCATACGACTGGCGTCAGCTCGAAGCCAAGTTCTGGCAGATGTTCGGCAGTGGATTCTGATAGCCTGACGGCATAAACAAACGCGCCCACATCGGCACGATGTAGGGCGCGTGGAAACGCAAACATAATATCTGTATCTATGGTGATAGATTTCAACAAGATAGACGAAGTTGCCAACCCTAACTTCAAAGGCGGAGAGGGCGACACAATGTTCCGCACCTTCAACGACGGCACGAACAAGATAATGCGCGGACGGCTCGAGGTGGGCTGCTCGATAGGCTACCACAGCCACGAGACCAACAGCGAAATCATATTCATCCTCAGCGGTGAGGCACGCTGCCTCTACGACGACGGCGAAGAGCGCCTGACGGTCGGCCAATGCCACTACTGTCCGCAGGGTCACTCGCACAGCCTTATCAACGCCAGCGCAACCGAGCCACTGCTGTTCTTCGCCGTGGTGCCAGAGCATAAATAATAAGGCTTAACATTCAGGCAATCAATTATTCAGACAATAAACCGACCGACCAATGGCAAGCAACGCAGACTTTGTACAGTACATCGTCGACCAATGCAGCGGGGCAGGCGAGGTCACCGTCCGCAAGATGTTCGGCGACTACGGCATCTACTGCTACGGCAAAATCTTCGGCCTTATAAGCGACAACGGCTTCTACGTGAAGCCCACCGATGCGGGCCGCGCCCTTCTTCGCACCGAAGAGCTGCGCCCTCCCTACGATGGCGCCAAGCCATACTTCTACATAGAAGACATTGACGACCGCGACTACCTGTCGGCACTGGTGAAGGCCACCTGCGACGCACTTCCCGAGCCGAAGCCCAAAGCCAAGAAGAAATGACTGCCAAGCAGTTATACTCATCGCCGCTTGGCATTTTAGAAGTGGAATGCGATGGCGTGGCGCTGACTGCACTGCGTTTCGCTACAGCCGCCGACGCTGCTGTGTCCACCAATATTCCGGCCGATATTCAGCGCTGGCTCGACTGCTATTTCAGCGGCAGCCGCCCCGATTATGTGCCGCCCCTTAAACTGCAAGGCACTGCCTTTCAGCAGCGTGTGTGGTGCGAACTGCTGGCGATACCCTACGGACGGACCACCACCTACGGCGAAATCGCCCGACGCATCGGGTGCCGCTCGGCGCAGGCTGTGGGGCAGGCCGTGGGCCGCAACCCCATAGCTGTCGTCGTTCCCTGCCATCGCGTCGTCGGTGCCGACGGCACACTTACGGGCTATGCCTACGGTCTCGAGCTGAAGCGCCGGCTGTTAGAGTTGGAGAACAGAAACTAAGCCCGTTGCCGAAGCGCAAGGCCTTCCGGCAGACGGCAAAACACTTTTTTAACACTTTCGTTTTTGTAAATCCGTAAAAAGTATGTATCTTTGCATTACGAACGACGAGAACGCTATGCGGATAAGCCGTTGATTATTAGTATCAACACCGTTCGTTGTCCGTTTGTTGTCCGCTCGTTGTCCGATTGTTGTCCGATCATTGATCGGACAACAATCGGACAACAAACGGACAACGAACGGACAACGAGCAGTGTTGGTAGGCAAAAATCCGCCTCTTGGTGCGACTCGTGGGCGAGACATTTATAAACCTTAAAATAACAGGAGACAACAACTATGAAAAAACAGAATTCAGGCAGTGGCCTTATGATGACTGGCAGTTTCCGCTCGGGCGGAGTGACTTTCTATCTGCGTCAGGGAAAAGTGATTGGACGTGTGGCACACTCGTCCGAAAAGCGTAGCAACACGATGGCTCAGTTTGTGCAGCGTCAGCGTATGCATCACAGCGTGGCGTTGTGGCAGAGACTTAAACCTTGCAGCCCGATGTTTACCGAGCACAAGTCGCCATATTATGGATTTGTGTCGCTTGCCAACCGTATGCAGGCGGTTTATCTGCCCAAAACCGGCTCGTTGAGCACTGCCACCCTGCTGCTGCCGGGCATACCGGTCAGCGACGGCACGCTGCCTGTGGTGAAGCAATGGCTGGGCGAGGTCGACGGCACCGCCGCCTTGTTTACCAATCTCAAAGCCAATGGCTTGCGCCGTGGCGAGAGACTTATGCTCTACACCGCCGAACAGCAGATGGAGAAAGCCACGCCGAAGGTGTTTTTCTCGGTGCGCAACGTAAAACTGAGCGAGATGCGTGAGGTGGATGGCTGTATGGCGCTTGTGGACAATGAGTTTAGCGACGCTATGAAAGGCTGGGCGCTGGTGCGGACAAGCGACGAACGCTGCTCGCCGCAGACCATAGTGACTCGCTGCGAATACTATCAGCAATACACTACCGACGAGGCTCTTGAAGCAGCCGTGAAGACCTACGGAGGCATCACAAGAAACTGATTTTCGGCTGCAAGACTCGAACGCAAACATTTGAAGATATGGACCTTATACTGAAATACTTTCCCGATTTGACCGAGCAGCAGAAGGAGCAGTTCGCGGCGTTGCCCGAGCTGTACGGTGACTGGAACGCCAAAATCAACGTCATAAGCCGCAAGGATATGGACAACTTTGTGGAGCATCACGTGCTGCATTCGCTGGCCGTGGCCAAGGTGCTGCAGTTCAAGACAATGGCCGATATTATGGACCTCGGCACGGGAGGCGGCTTCCCCGGCATTCCGCTGGCAATTATGTTTCCCGATGCAAACTTCTATTTGGTTGATTCTATCGGCAAGAAAATCAAGGTGGTGAAGTCCGTGGCTGAGCAGTTGCAGCTGAAGAACGTCACCGCCGAGCAGATTCGTGCCGAGCAGGTAGAGAGGGATTTCGACTTCATTGTTTCGCGTGCTGTCACCGATCTCAGCCAGTTTGTGGGGTGGGTGAAGGGCAAGATATCCGACACTCACTATCATAAGCTGCACAACGGTATCATCTATCTGAAGGGTGGCGACCTTGATGCTGAAATCGCTCCCTTCCGTAAGAAGGTGCGTATGTTTGATATTGCCGACTTTTTCGAGGAGCCTTATTTTGAGACCAAGAAGGTGATTTATATGCCTTTGCAGTAAGCCGCGGTTCGGCTCAGTGCTTAACGACGGCTCTCTTGGTCAGCGTGCCTGACGAGGTGACAAGGCGAACGATGTAGATTCCCGACGGCCAGTCGGCCACTGGTATACTGACACTCTCTGATAAATCTATTGCCCTGTGCCACAGGGCGGTCCCGTTGCTGCTGATGACTTCTAGAAGTGCGGAGCCTGAGGCCTGTGCGGTGATGTTCAGTGTCTCCGTTGCAGGATTGGGATAAAGGGCGATGTCGATAGGCTCGTCGGGGCAATGCTGTATTGCAACGACGGACGAATCGCTTTCGATGTCTATTGTTATCGTTGCTGTGTCGGCCATACAGTGGCGTGAAGCGATGAGCGATACGCGGTAGGAGCCTGGGGCAGGGTAGGTGTGCTCGTGTGTTGTCTGGCTGGCAGAAGTCTGTGTGTCGGTTCCGTCGCCGAAAAACCATATCAGGCTGTCGGCGTTGACCGATGTCGAGACCAGCGTGACTGTGCGGTCGACTGTTTCTGTGACGTTTAGCGACGATTCCGGCACAGGGCGTAGCCACTGCGCAAGGCTGGCGTAGACAATGTCGTGTGCCGCCATACGAATTGTCGATGCCGTGCTTTCGGGCAGTCCTGCGTTGTAGTTTATCATTTCTGGATTGCGGTGGAAGAGAAGCACATAGAAGGCGCAGGCGGCAGCGTATGTGCCTGCCACCGACGGATGGCTGCCGTCGGCTTGGTAGAGTTCTATGTCGCTATTGTTGTCGCGCAGGTAGTGCCATACTCGTCCCACGGGGCACAGCGATGCGTCGTTCGTCTGGGCCATATAGGTGTAGCGCTCGCAGAGCATACTGTCCATACCCTCGTAGGTGCCCAAAACCGGAAATTCGGCGGCGTTTTGCCCGTCGCCGTCCTTGCGTCCCCAGGTCATATAGAACATCGGTTCGCAGCAAGGATTGTTGGCGTAGATGGAGTCGACAAGCCGCTTGGCGTAGGGGAAGACTTCCGTCTCGACTTGTGATTGTGGGAAGGATGGAAGCTGGCTTTGCTCCTGCAGCACTACGGCATCCCATTCGCCGCTGCGGATAAGTTGCATTGACTGGTTGGTGCAGTGTTGCGAGAAGGTGCATCCGCCGGGCGTGTTGCTTTGGTAGGTCATTCGGTCGCCCATCGATTCGGCTATGGCCGCCACCATAGCCGGAAGGTTGTTCACCTGAGTGTAGCTGTTGCCGATGAAGAGTACGTTGCGAGCTTGCTGGGCACAGCACGCAACGGCCGTGCCGAACAGGAGGGCTATGGTGAAAAGGGTTTTCTTGAACATTGTGGGGCAGTGTTTTGTTTTTGCCGCTTGGCCGGTGTATTATTTGCGCAGCATTATTTCGTTGAGGGTTGTGACATCGATTTGAATGTTGTTTATGTCGGCATTCGGGTCGACCGGAACCAGAGTGGTCTTGATGAATTGATTGCGTTTGAGGTTGAAGAAGTTGCGTGTAAAGTGGCCGTTGATTTTCGGATTTGTTTCGAGGCATACGTCATATATGTCGGTCAAGGCCTGGAAGTACACATTCAGCTTGCCGTCCTCTATTTTTGTGTAGTAGTGGAATCTGGGCTTGTCGTAGTGGCGGTCTTTGGGGTAGACGCTGTAGTAATGTTGCCATTTCGCGAGGTCGACGGTGTCGGCATATAGCTCTTGGGCACGATAGTGCAGAGCCTTCCAGTTGCCATAGTAGTCGATTGACGACCAGCTGGCTACGGGCCAGCAGTCATTTAATTGCCAATAAAGCGTCCCGGCGCAGCGCGGGTCGGAGAGGTGGCACAGGATGCCGTAGCCGGTGCCCCAGGCCTGCAGCAGTTGGCTGACGTAGGCGTAGTCCTTGAGGTTCAGCGTGTGGCTGTCGAAGCCGTAGTAGCGTTGCATTGCTTTGTCGATGATTTCGCGTCCACGCGGATGTTTCTGGTGGCTGCGCAGGGTGGGGGAGTCAATGTTGAGTTGTTCGGCAGGTGTGAACTGGATTATGCTTGAGAGGAGCGGATAGCTTTGGAAACCGTATTCGCTCATAAATCGGCCGGTCTTTTCCTTGTACATCTCGAAGGGTTCTTCGCCCCACCACACGCCCCAGTAGTGGCTGTCGCCGTGGGTGGTGCATTCCGGATGGCCCCAGCCGTAGAGCGGCGAGGTGGTGATATAGGGGCGATGGAGCGGGTCGCAGTCGCGGACGGCTTGCGCGAGGATGCTTGTTGTGCTGGTGTTACTGGTAGTATTAGGGTAACCGAAGATGGTGTCCATCGCTTTCTCCAGTCGGGCGCGCTGCTCGGGTGTCCAGTTGAATTGGCCCTGCCAGCCCCAGTCTTCCCAGCCGTTTTTCACCTCGTTGTTGCCGCACCATAGGACGACGCAGGGGTGCTTGGCGATGCGGGTGATGTTCTGACGGGCCTCCTTGTCGATGCTCTCGAGCATCTCAAAGTTGTCGGGATAGAGCATAGTGCTGAAGTTGAAGTCCTGCCACACCATAATGCCCAGCGAGTCGCAGAGTTCGTAGAAGTAGTCGTGTTCGTAGATGCCGCCGCCCCACACACGCAGCATATTGAAGTTGGCCTCTTTAGCGGAGCAGAGCAGGGTGCGGTAGCGGGCTTTCTGTTCGTCGTTAAGCACAGGGAATGAGTGCACCGGTATCCAGTTGGCGCCCTTGATGAAGATAGGTTTGCCGTCGCGGTAGAAGGTGAAGGATTGCCCAATGGAGTCGGGTTCTTGGCGGAATGTGATGTTGCCTGTATCGTTTGGGCGTACACGGGAGCGGGGGCGTACACGGGGGTACGCCCCTACGGGACGGGTATTGGTTATGTAAACGGATTTCCAGATGCCGCAGGTGGGCATCTTGGGACCCCAATCCCAACCTTGCTGGTAGGGCGCTATGCGCGTGAATGCGCGTCGGTCGGGCAGGGGGATGCCGTATTCGGACTCTTTGGCCGAGTCGCTTGGAAGAACTTCGCAAGCCTCTTCGTCCATTTGACTGTATTTATAAGGTGTTACTGGCCAAAATTCGATTATTATGCTGAGCACACTGTCATTCATATCCATTAGTCTCCGAGTGATAGGAAACTCGTATTGGCAGAACATATTGTCCGCTACTTCAAAGAGTTCGTGGTTGACAAGGATGATAGCTTGACCGGCCACCCCTTCGAACACCAGCCAGATGGTATCGCCCTCCGGAAGCTGCTTTTTAGGAATAACGGTTTGATAGTACCAGATGCTGTCGCCCACCCATTGCACGCTGTCCTCGTTGGTGCCGTAGTATGGATCGGGAATGATGCCGTTGGCCATCAGGTCGGTGTGGATGGATCCCGGCACCGTAGCGGGATGCCACTGCCCGTTGTGTTCAAACTGCCAGTCGGTGAGGTAGATGCGGTTGTTGTTTGATGTGGAGCAGGCCACAAACAGTAGCGACAAGGCAAGGATAAGAAGTGTCTTTTTCATAATGAAAGATTTTATTTTGTTTTCAAGAAGGCGAATATGACAGCGAGGATGATGAATCCGAAGCTGACGAGGTGGTTCCAACGGATGGGCTCGCTCTTGAAGACGGTGGCCACGATGATGGTGAAGACGGTCAACGAGATGCACTCGGCCAGTATCTTGAGCTGCATCAGCGAGAAAGGACCTCCGTTGATTTGGCTACCTATGCGGTTGGCGGGGATCATAAAGCTGTATTCGAAGAATGCTACGCCCCACGAGGTGAGAATGATGAGTATCAGCGGCCAACTGGTGTTGATTTTCATCTCGGTGAGCTTGAGGTTGCCGTACCAGGCAAAGGTCATAAAGACGTTGCTGATGATGAGAAAGATGATGGTTAGTAATGCTTTGGGCATAATTGTTCTTGTTGTTTATTTGCGATTCAGGATGTTGATGAGCATAGCAAAGGCTTCGTTGCAGGTGCGGTCGATGGTTCTCAGTCGGTCGTCGCCGAACTTCTTGAGGCGAGTTTCAGTACCTTTGGGTCCTGCAACGGCAATCCATACGGTTCCTACGGGCTTGTCGGGCGTTCCGCCGTTAGGTCCGGCGATGCCGCTGGTTGCTATTGCGTAGTCGGCTCCGAGGCGTAGACGTGCGCCCTCGGCCATTTGACGGACGGTTTCTTCGCTGACGGCACCGTATTGTTCGAGGACGTTGTGCTGTACGCCTAAAGCGCACTCTTTCACTTCGTTGCTATATGCCACTATGCCGCCGCGGAAGTAGGCGGAAGCACCGCTAAGGGCTGTGATGCGAGATGCAATTGCGCCGCCTGTGCAGCTCTCGGCCGTTGCAAGGGTGTGGCCGTTGGCGGTCATTGTGTGGTGCACCAGTTCAGGCAGCGTTTCGCAGTCTTCGCCCGCAATGTATTTTCCGGCGATGGGGTAGAGGCTGTTTACAGCGTCGGCAATCTGCTTCTGCAGCAGGTCGCGGTCTTCTCCTCGTGCAGTGAGGCGCAGTTTGACCATTCCTGCTTGCGGCAGGTAGGCGAGACGGATTGTTTTCGGAAGTGCCAGTTCCCACGACTCAATAAGGTCGCTGAGAAATGACTCGCCGATACCCTGTACCAGCAGGTTCTTGTTGATTATGTGGCTAGTATGGAAGTGCTTTTGCAAACGTGGCACTATCTCGGTGCGCATCAGGTTTTCCATCTCGAACGGCACACCGGGCATAGAAACCACAACTTTGCCGTTCTGCTCAAACCACATACAGGGAGCGGTTCCTAATACGTTGTTTACCATTGTGCAGCATTCCGGCACCCAGGCTTGTTGGCGGTTGATGGGGGTTAGTTCATAGCCACGTGCTTCGAAAATGCGTTTTACGTTGTTCAGAGCCTCTTCGTTTTCAACCAGATGGCTGTCGAAGAACTCGCAGAGCACTTTCTTTGTAATATCGTCTTTGGTCGGTCCCAGGCCTCCGGTGATGAGTACGGCGTCAGTTTTCGCCAGACAACGTGAAAGAGAGGACAGTATGGCATCGCGGTCGTCGGCAATTACTGCTGTTTCTTTTACGTCCATTCCTGCGGCGACAAGCATTTTTGACATCGTTGAAGCGTTGGTGTTCACTACCTGGCCTATCAGTAGTTCGTCGCCTATGTTGATTATGCTAACATTCATATTATGTGTGTTTTGCAAAGGTTATAGCTGTGTTAAACGATGTGCAAAAGTACAAAAGAAAGAGCGAATAGTAAAATTTTTTTGCGCCGTTACGTTTTTTCTTCGTATTTTTGCAAATTATTTGTGGACTTTGATTTGAGTATTATCACATCATAAAAACAACAATTATGACCGACATTGCGAATTTAGACGAGCTGATACGAATGGCTCTGCGCGAGGATATTGGCGACGGCGACCACTCGACGTTGGCCTGCATTCCTTCAACGGCAGTAGGCACTGCCAAGATGGTTGCCAAACAAGATGGTGTACTCTGTGGTGCCATAGTGGGCGAACGCGTGTTCCACCATGTGGATCCGACGTTGAAAGTCTCGTTGCTCAAGAACGACGGCGACGCTGTGAAGAAAGGCGACATTGTGATGTTGGTCGAAGGTCACTCAGGAAGCATTCTTACGGCCGAGCGCACCGCGCTCAACTTTATGCAGCGTCTCAGCGGCATTGCCACCGAGACGAAGCGTATGGTCGCTATGCTCGACGGCCTCAATACGCGCCTGCTCGATACCCGCAAGACGACGCCCAATATGCGGCTGCTGGAGAAATACGCAGTGGCTTGTGGCGGCGGCACCAACCATCGCATAGGCCTGTATGATATGATAATGCTGAAAGACAATCATATCGACTTCGCCGGCGGCATCGAGGCCGCTATCGACCGCACTCGCCAGTATCTGAAAGAGAAGGGTAAAAACCTCAAGATTGAAATCGAGGTGCGCAATCTCGACGAGCTTGAGCGTGTGCTGGCTCACGGCGGCGTTGACCGCATAATGCTCGACAACTTTGATATTCCTACGCTTCGTGAAGCTGTGCGCCGCATCGACGGCCGTTTCGAAACCGAGGCCAGTGGCGGTATCACTGACCAGACGCTGCGCCCCTATGCCGAAACGGGAGTGGACTTTATTTCCGTCGGTGCGCTGACGCATCATATCAAGAGCCTCGATCTTAGTTTAGTGAAAAAATAGCGGAGAACGGAGAACTGAGAACTGAGAACTGAGAACGGAAGCGGAGCCCCCCTTTCAACATATCAACATATCAACCCTTTAAACCTTTTAAACCTTTCAAACCTTTCAAACCTTTCAAACCTTTCAAACCCTTTAACCCTTCAAACCTTTCAAACTCTCCAACAATGCATCTCTACGACAAACTGAAAGACAGCCGCTTGGGCGTGTGGACTTACCGCCGCTATGAAGACGCATTGCGCTTCTGGTCGCTGCGTGTCGTTCCGTTTGCCAACAAGCTGGTGCTCCCGGGTTGTGCCGGAGTGCCGTTAGTGCATATTCTCGGCCATTTCTCAAACCGCGACTTGTGGCAGAGTGCAAAGGCGCTGGCGTTCTCCTTCCTTATGGCGCTTCCGCCGCTGCTCATCTTCTTCTTCACCTTGATTCCCTATCTTCCCATCGAAGGCATTCAGAACGAGCTGCTTACCCAATTGTCGACAATTCTGCCTGGCGGAATCTACGACCGCATCGCTCCCACCATCAACGATGTTATGGGGCACAAACACAGCAGCTTGCTTTCAATCGGTTTCATAAGCTCCATTATCCTTGCCGCAAACGGCATTCACGGCCTCTTGCAGTCGTTCAACTCCGTCAGCCACAGCATCGAATGGCGCTCGTTGGTGCACCGCTATCTGCTGTGTCTGTTGCTGGTCATTATCCTCTACGTGCTTGTGGTGGCCATTCTCTCGCTGCTTATCGGCTACAAGTTCTTCATCCAGTTTATGATAAGCCGCAATTTTATGGCCGAAACCAAGCTTAGCCTTTTCGCCTTCAGCCTTGGGCGCTGGTTGCTGCTGGTGTTCCTTACCCTGCTGACGCTCAGCCTTGTCTACTATCTTGCGCCGGTCAAGAAGCAGCGCATCAATTTCCTCTCTATCGGCTCGGTCATTTCCACGCTTATGATCTTCGGTCTTTCGTGGGCTTTCCAAGTGTATATCAATAACTTCAATAACTACAATATACTCTACGGCTCCATCGGTACGCTGCTTGTGCTGATGCTCTGGATCTACGCCAACTGCGTGGTCATCCTGGCCGGCTATGCCGTCAATATCGCCATTGCCGACAGCCGCGAGGTGGGATATACGCCCTCGCGCAGCCGCCGCAAGGAGAAGCTGCGCCGCCTCAAGGAACGTCCGCACTATAGCTTAAGCACTGAGAACTGCGACCGCCGTCAACCTCGCGGCACAAACGTCTATTATTCCCCGTCGGGCGTCGCCAAAATGAACAAAATCAAACAGTAAACATATCTTCGACTTAAAAAACTTTACATCCTCAATATATGATTATCCAGAAATCACACGGTAAAACAATACCCACAGAACGGCAACAACGCGAAGAGTTCAAGATGATAGCCAAAACAATGTTCGGCCTCGAGGAAATCCTCGCCGACGAGCTGCGCGAATGCGGAGCAAAGGACATCGAGCCCCTGACGCGCGCTGTCGCCTTCACCGGCGATATGCGTGTCCTCTATCGCGCCAACTACACCTGCCGCACGGCTCTGGCCATCCTCAAGCCTTTCGCCGAGTTCGAGGCCAACGACGACCAGGAACTCTACGACAACGTTAGCCGCATCAAGTGGGAGAAGATCATCGACGTCGACGGCACCTTTATGATCGACTCCACCACCTCGGGCGACATCTTCACCCATTCCTACTACGCCGCCCTCAAAACCAAGGACGCCATCGTCGACCGCCTGCGCCGACTCTTCAACCATCGTCCCAACATCGATACCGAAAACGCCGATTTCAAGATCAATCTCCATATTGCGGACAACCACGTGACGCTGCTTCTCAACTCGTCGGGCGAATCGCTCCACAAGCGCGGCTACCGTCAGGCCGTAGGCGTTGCGCCCATCAACGAGGTTCTGGCCGCCGGAATGATCAAGCTCTCCGGCTGGAAGTGCGACTGCAACTTCTACGACCCGATGTGCGGCAGCGGCACCCTGCTCATCGAAGCCGCTATGCTTGCCAACAACATCCCGGCTCAATACTACCGCCACGATAACTTCGCCTTCAAGCGCTGGCGCGACTTCAACATCGCCGAGTGGAAGAGCGTCAAGGAATCCGAAGACCGCAAAATCGGTGCCGGCGACTTCGAGTGCGAGATTTGGGGCAACGACATCGACATCGACGTCCTCCAGCAGGCCGAACGCAACCTACAGTACGCCAAGTTGCACAAAGACGTGATGCTCTATCACGGCTCGTTCGAGAACCAGGAACCGCCCGAGGGAAAGACCATCATTGTCACCAACCCGCCCTACGGCGAACGTATTAAGGTCGAAGACCTCAACGACCTCTACACCAAGCTGGGCGACACCTTCAAGAAACTCTACGGCGAACGCTGCGAAGTGTGGCTCATCACCTCCGACTTCGAGGCTATGAAGCACATTGGCCTCCATCCGTCGCGCAAAATCCAGCTCTTCAACGGCTCGCTCGACTGCCGCCTGCTCAAATTCGAACTCTATTCCGGAAGCAAGAAGGATAAATTTGCTGATTGACAGTCAATATCTTAAGGCGTTAGCCGCCGCCATCGGGTTCTCCGATTGCGGCATCGCTCGGGCCGAATCCTTGACCGACGACGAATATCCGCTCGGCGAGTGGCTTGCCCTTGGCTATCAGGCCGATATGCACTATATGGAACGCAACGCCCAGATGCGTCGCGATCCGCGTCTGCTCGTCGAAGGAGCACAGTCGGTTGTCTCATTGGTACTGCCCTACAAGCCCGACCGTCAGATTGAATCGTCGGCCAGAATAGCCCAGTACGCCTACGGCGAAGACTACCACGAGCGGATTAAGCGTATGATGTATCAGCTTATCGCCCGGCTGAAGGAACGCTATCCCGACTTTGAAGCACGCCCCTTCGTCGACACCGCACCCATCAGCGACCGCCACTGGGCAGTGCGTGCCGGCCTCGGATGGATTGGCCGCAACACACTCTTCATCCACCCACATTTCGGCTCCTATTGTTTTCTTGGCGAAATCGTCACCACAGCGCAGGTGGACCGTTACGACGAACCCTTCCGTAATGACCCCTGCGGCGACTGCCGCCTCTGCGTCGATGCCTGCCCCAACAAGGCCATTATAGATAGGCAGACAAAGGATTCTATTCAAAATTCAAAATACAAATTTCAAAATTTATTGGATGCACGCCGTTGCACCTCCTACAACACCATCGAGAACCGCGCCGAAAGCCTGCCCGACGAACTCGACACGCGCGGATACGCCTTTGGATGCGACATCTGCCAGTCAGTGTGCCCCTACAACCGACAGGCACCCTCGGCCTATCATCTAGACGACGAACGCAAAGCCCAGCTCGAAGCCCTTTCCGACGCCGACGAAGCCGCCTTCCGCCGCTTTGCCAAACACAGCGCCCTCAGCCGCATCAAATACCCCCAGTGGCAGCGCAACATCAACAAATCACGAAGATAACTCCTCGTTCTCCGCTTTCCGCTCTCCGCTCTCCGCTTCCCCCGTCTCAGCATCGTTTCAGACACGTATTTTTGTGCCATCAACACCGTTCGTTGTCCAGTTGTTGTCCAGTTGTTGTCCAGTTGTTGTCCAGTCATTGACTGGACAACAACTGGACAACGAGCGGACAACAAACGGACAACGACCAGTGTTGGTCTTGTAATGTACTGATTATGAGATGGTGTTTTTGCGGCCTTTTTTCGGTCGTTTCCGACCGCTGGCGGGGCGATGTGCCGGGTAGTTAACATAAAAACACAGCGGGGGCGTTTCTTCAAACGTCCCCGCTGTTGCTTTGTAATTGTGTTGTTTTCTACTGGTTCAGTGCGTTGAGCAGCTGCAGGATGGTGCCAACTGTCTGTGCTTTCTGGGCGATGTTGCTTGTATTCACGCCGTCAAGTCCTGTGGCGTTGAGCAGGCTGTTGGTCAGGTTGGTAGCCATTGCGGTGGTGATGACGCCGCTGCCACCGGTAACCATACCTGTGGTGAACGATCTCTTGTAGCTGGCATTCTCTTTGTTGGCTTTCAGGCCGTTGTAGGCATTGATGACGACGAGCATATTGCTCAGGTCGGTCGGGTTGGTGATGGAAAGGGTGCCGGCTTTCTTGCTGTTGTTGAGCGAGACGAGGGCTTTGCCGCACGTGGCTCCTGCAGCAACCGCTGTAGCATCGGTGGCAGATGTGAGTGAACTGCACGATGTGGCGCCTAACATCGCCACAAACATCATAATGATTCCGATTTTCTTCATTGTCTTTAACTTTTTTTATATTGGTTTACGTTTTGTCTTTCAGTTTGATATGCGAAATTGTTGATTTCTTTGGACACGGGCAAAGTTACATTTTTTTTTAATATTAGGAAATTAAATGTATTTTTGCATTCTGTTTCAGAGGTGATTAAACATCTTTTTGTGCTTAATGAATTTTGTAACAACAATTTATAATAATCAACATTTATGAACAACACACTTTTTTCTTTCCCCAAGCCCGAGAATGAACCCGTATTGGGTTATGCTCCAGGCAGTCCCGAACGTGCTAAAATCCGCGAGGCTCTCAACGAACTCTACAAAAAGGAGTTTGAAATCTGCCCCGTCATCGGCGGCAAAAAGCTGAAAACCAAAGATACCGGCACCATCGTGATGCCCACTGAGAACCACCACGTGCTGGCCAAATACTACAAGGTCGGCGAGAAGGAGGTCAAGATGGCTATCGACGCCGCTATGAAGGCTCACGAAGAGTGGGCCAACACCCCTTGGATTGAACGCGCCAGCGTGATGCTGAAAATCGCCACCCTCATCAGTGGCAAATACCGTTGGCTCATCAATGCAGCCACTATGCTCGGACAGGGCAAAACCACTATGCAGGCCGAAATCGACTCGGCTTGCGAGTTGGTCGACTTCCTGCGCTACAATGCATACTATGCCAGCCAGATATACAGCGACCAGCCTTGCAGCGACAAGGGTACGCTCAACTATATGACCTACCGCCCGCTCGAAGGCTTCGTCTTTGCAATCACTCCGTTCAACTTCACCTCTATCGCCAGCAACCTCTGCCTGTCGCCCGTCCTGATGGGCAACACCTGCATTTGGAAGCCCTCTACAACGGCTATGCTGAGCAACTACATCCTTATGGACATCTATAAGGAAGCAGGCCTGCCCGACGGCGTTGTCAACTTCCTGCCCGGCAGCGGCGCCCTTATCGGCAAGGTGGCTTTCGCCAACGAGAATCTGGCCGGCGTGCACTTCACCGGCGGCACCAAGACCTTCAACGGCTTCTGGAAGAGCATCGGCGACAATATCGCCAACTATCGCACCTATCCGAAGATTGTCGGTGAAACCGGCGGCAAGGACTTCATCTTCGCCCACAACAGCGCCAACCCCGCTCAGGTGGCTACGGCCATCGTCCGCGGCGCCTTCGAGTTCCAGGGCCAGAAGTGCTCGGCTGCAAGCCGCGCTTATGTCCCCAAGTCGATGTGGCCTAAGGTCAAAGAGATTGTCGGCAATATGCTGAAGGAAATCAAGGTCGGCGATGTGCGCGACTTCTCGGCTTTCGTCAATGCTGTTATCGACGAGGCTTCGTTCGACAACTGTATGAATTATATCGAGCACGCCAAGAAGAGCAAAGACGCTGAAATCGTATTCGGTGGCACCGGCGACAAGAGCGTGGGTTGGTTCATTCAGCCTACCGTTATCCTCGCCAAGAAGCCCGACTACAAGTCGATGTGCGAAGAAATCTTCGGACCTATCATCACCATCTATGTCTACGACGACAAAGACTACGAGAAGACGCTGCACCTCTGTGACGAGACTTCGCCCTACGCCCTCACCGGCGCTGTCTTTGCCTCCGATCGCAAAGCTCTGCATACCGGTGCTGAAATCCTCAAATACGCTGCAGGCAACATCTACTACAACGACAAGCCTACTGGCGCCGTTGTGGGTCAGCAGCCCTTTGGCGGTGCCCGCGCCAGCGGTACCAACGACAAGGCCGGCTCGTACCTTAACCTTATCCGCTGGACTTCGCCGCAGGCCATCAAGGAGACTTTCGACCCCGCCAGCAACTACAGCTATCCGTTCGTTAGCAACGAGGACAATCCCTATGTTGCCGCCAAAGCTGTGAAAAGTGTAGCCAAAGCTGCTCCCAAGGCCAAAGCTGCTCCCAAGGCCAAAGCTGCTGCAAAACCGGCTGCTAAAGCTGCTCCAAAGGTCGCTGCTAAGGCTGCTCCAAAGGCCGCTGTAAAGGCTGCTCCAAAGGCCAAAGCCGCTGCAAAACCGGCCAAGAAAGCCGCCAAGAAATAAAGCTTTAATTACTTTGAGGGACGCATCCTGAGGGGTGCGTCCCTTGTTTTTTTATACTATGAAATTCAAATTATTTACTTTGCTGATGTTATTGCCCTTAGCATCTGTGGCTTGGGCTCAGCCAGAAGGCGGAAGCGACGAGAACACGTTTCCGGGCAATCTCTTTCCTAAGGGGGCTGTGTCGAAGTGGTCGCTGGGTGTTTTTGCCGGTCCTGCAAGCAATCATCACGTCATCGATGTGGCTTATGCCACCGATATGAAATACACCGACAAGTCGGGCTATTCCGCCGGTATCGGCGCTGCTTTCCACCCCACGGGATGGTTTGCTTTGCGTGCCGATGTGGCTATGGTTCAAAAGAACTACCGCCTGGATCGCGACAACCGGTTTCTGTCTTTTGTCTATACCGAGTCGACCAACAACTATCTGTCTGTGCCTGTTGTCGCTATGCTTTCTGCCGGTCGCAACTTTAAGGTGAGCGGCATAGTCGGCGGATATGGCGGCTGGTGGCTCAGCGGTCGACGCGAGGGGCAGAGTCTCTCGGTTTCCTACCTTATTACGGGTAATCAGGGCGACACTTTTTTTGACGAGGAATACAAGTTCAACGACAGTCGCGACAACCGCTTCGACGCTGGCATCGTCTATGGTTTTGCGGCTCAGTGCACTATAGCCAAGAAGGTTGAGCTGTCGGCCGAGATGCGTTGGTACTATGGACTTACCGATGTCCAGAAGAATTATATGACAAACCTCAATCCCCGTTACAACACCACGAGGGTAATCCAGTTTGGCGCCGCCTACTGGTTCTAATAATCAGAAAACAATGAAACATACCAATATAATAAAGCTTTCGCTGCTAATCGTTTTGTCGTTGGCTTCGTGCCGCAAGGAGCCCCTTGAGGTGACGGATCCCGACCGCCATTTCTGCACCACCTACACCTCTCAGTTTGAAACCGTATGGACGGGCATTGACCAGGGGTATCTGTTCTGGGACCGCGACACGGTTGACTGGGATGAGGTGTATGAGCGGATGCGTCCTGTTTTTCTGGAGTTTGACAAACGCGGTTCGGCCACCGATGCGCAGCTCACCGATGCTTACCAGTCGATGGTGAGAGGCTTGTTGGACCATCATATGTATGTGCAGGTCAAGAACTTGAAGACGGGCAACGCCGTTTATGCCGACCCTGCTTGGGACGAGGTGCCTTATCGCGACTACTACCACTACACTTTTTTTGAGCAGCAGACGGCGCTGCTCGCGACGATGCCGGGTGTGACCGAATACAAGTCGGGCGGCAATGCGTTTCCTTGCTTTTTTGCCCTCTTTCCGGGCAGCGTGGGCAAGAAGATTGCCTACCTTCGTTTCCGGTCGTTCCAGGTCACTTCGGTGGCCAACTATCTGTCTGCCGCTGATTTGGCACCGCTGCGAGCTTTCTATGGTAACGGCATTGTTGACGGCGTAACCAACGGATGGGCGGGGCGCGACGAGGTGGAAGCGGTAATCGTAGATGTTCGCGGCAACGGCGGCGGTCAGCTGGCGGACTTGAAGCCCGTTGTGGCAAGTTTGTCGGCATCGGACATCGACCTTGGCTACACGCGCACCAAAGAGGGATTGGGGCGTCTCGACTACAGTGCGTGGACGCCTTTTGTAATTCCCTGTCCGTCAAATCATTTGTGGGGCGACAAGAAGGTGATAGTCCTTACTGATGTCAACTCTGTCAGCTGCTCGGAAATCACTGCTCTTATGGTGCAGTCGATGCCCAATGGGACGGTGATAGGCGAACGCACCTATGGTGCCACCTGTCCGCTGATCAGCGGGGGGCACGATATGCTCTACAGCGGTGTTTTCGGCGACTATGGCAGGTATGGTTACTATGTATATACCAGCAACTTCGATGTTGTCGACAAGGAGTACAAGTCGCTTGAAGGGGTGGGGGTGACACCAGACATAGAGTGCGTGTTCGATGTCAACGCCCTGTTCGCTGGCCACGACAACCAGCTTGAGCGCGCCCTTGAGTTCATCAGGACGGGGAAGTGATTTTGGTTTTATTTGATTTTGGTGATTTATAGGTGGTTGCAAGCGGCGTTGGGGGTTGTTTGGACGCTGCGGACGGGAATTTTTTTTAATTGTTGTGTAAAAAAACGGGATGGATTGTTACGTATAGGGTGAAGTTGAAAATGAAAAATTGTTTATATGAAAAAAGTATTTTCTTTCCTGATTCTGGCTGCGGGGCTTTTCGCCTCTGCTAACGCCCAAAACTGCGTTGTATCGCTGCCTTACGATGTCTATGCAACAGCGACGAATGTCGACAGCTGTTGGACATTGTACAACGCATCGGTTAATAATTATTCCATACAATCGTCCAATAACAGCGTAAAAAGTTATGCTGTGTTGCCTTTGTTCGATATGCCCCTGTCGGCAATACATATACAATTAAGGTATTCTGTATCTGACAGCATCCCTGTAGAGATAGGCGTTATGACCAATGCCGCCGACACCAACACTTTCCATCCATACGACACGGTATATGGTTCTGGCTCGAACATTCTGTTGGGAGATTTGGATTTCCGTCGCTGGTCGGGAGCCGACGGTCATATTGCTATCCGCTGGCGTCAGGGCACATTGCGTCGCGTGGCTCTCGACACCGTCTATGGTTGCTACACACCATACGATGTGGTGCTCTCTAACATTACCGCCACCTCGGTAACCGTCAGCTGGCGCAGCCGCACATTGGGTGCCGCCGGATATGAGGTGGCTGTGTCCCCGTATCGCGAGTATAATTATACAACCTATTATACAACAGAAAACACTTTTGTTATCGACAGCCTTCAGCCAGGTACTTATTATAAGGTGAATGTACGTACCGTTTGCGATAGTGGTAATAGATATTCACAAAATACCAATGTGGTCTTTTGCACCGATTGCCTGCCTGTCTCGTCGTTGCCTTATCGCCTGGTGTCCAACGACCTTGGCCCTGCGGTTAACGTAGTTCCCTATATGAATGTTCCTTGCTGGACCTACATCGAGCATCCTGAAAGCGGCTACTGCTATTGGGTGTCGCCCGAATTCGACACCACACAGATTCGTATGGATCACCTGAAGTTGACTGCAGCTCTGCGATATACCAACGATATGGGCGCCACACTTCAGTTCGGAACAATGAACAACAATATGCAGATTGGCAGTTTCAGCCATATTGACGGCATCAACCTGCAGAACAATGTGACAAATGCCAGCACCGGCGCGCTGACTTTCTACTGCAACGACCGCTCGGCCGGACGTCTGGCCTTCCGTGCATTCATTGGGAAAATAAGAAACCTCGACTCAATCGTCATCGAACAGGAGGTTTGCCATCCTGTTAAGAACATCGTTGTCACAAACCGCACCGACCATTCGCTGACCATCAACTGGACAGAGCAGGGCACCGCAACACGCTGGATTGTGGATTGTGCAGCGCGAGACGACTCTTTCAGCCAGTCGCTTGTTGCAACAGCAAAACCGTTCACCATCAATGGACTTGCCAGTCACACCCATTACAATGTAACTGTCCGCGCCATCAACGAAGGCGACACAAGCCTGCCTTGTTCCAAACAGATAACCACCGCTGTCGACTCTTTGCACGCACTTGTCACCGTCCAGATAGGCAACCCGGGCAGTTCCTATTCCGCTCACTATCCTATTGAAAGATCTTTTAAACACTCTCTGACACAGACAATCTATCCGATGACGCAGTATTCGGCCGCTGGTTGGATTGACACCGTTTGGTTCTATTGCCATACTGCTTTCGACGGAACTGGTCAGCTCGACACCTCGTTGACGCTCTATCTGGCTCATTTCGATACCACAGAAGTTCGCAACGACAGAGATTGGGTTAACCTTGATTCTCTTGTAGAGGTCTTCCACGCCAATACCTGGCTTGCGTCAGGCAGCAATCGCTGGGTGCCAATACCTCTCCAAACACCGTTCTTTTACAATGGCGTAGACGAGTTGGCTGTGGTATTTCTTCATAGCAACAGTGTTTCAAGGTACAGTGGCGACTATTTCTCATATACCACAGCTGGTAGTGGAAGCGTTTTGCTTAAGGGAGCCTCTTCTCCGTTCCCGCTGCAGCAGATTGCGTCCGACGATTTCATTGGCGCAAGAATCCTATCCAGGGCTATAGTGCGCTTTTCTATGGTAACAAGCAGTTGTCAAAATGTTAGCAATGTCCATATTGCAAGTGTCGAAGGCAACGCGGTCCGTCTGCTGTGGAACGAATCCGGCAACGCCTCGCATTGGCAGGTGTCTTACGCTGCCAACGACGGTAGTCACAGCGGCACTCTCTTTGCAAACGACTCGACGGTATGCACTATCGGTGGCTTGCACGGCAACCATACCTACAACTTCTCTGTCCGTCCCATTTGCGGCGAGGGCGACACAGGCTACTATTTCGGCAACGTAAGCGCCTATATCGAAACCTGCCCTGTTCCTGACAGCGTTACTGCCGACGTCTCTATCGACCCATTGCTTTCCGACCAGGCTATCGTCAGCTGGCGCGAGAACGGCAGCGCTACGCAATGGGAGGTGGCTTTCTCGGAAGTGACGGGTGCGGATTCTGCCTCCGCCCACTCAGGAGTGGTCAGCACTTCCACCAATCCTTTCACCCTTACAGGTCTTTATAGAAACACCCGTTATACTATCAGAGTACGTGCTGTGTGTGGTGCCGACGACAGTAGCTTGTGGTCGCAACCTGTGCAGATCTACACTAACCGAGGCTCATTCGCGCACGATATTGTACAATTCGGTGAAGTTGGCTCTGATTACGATTATAGATCTCCTATCAATGGATATTATAGGCACACTTGGACTCAGATGATTTATCCTGCCGACTCGTTGAGAACCCCCTGTTATATAGATACCCTTTGGTTCAGTTCCGCCTTGGTGGGAAATGTTCAGCCGAAAGATACAAGTGTTACTGTCTATATGGGTCATACCCCGTGGAATGTTCATCCCAACAACACCAGCTGGTTCCCTGCCGATTCACTTACGGCTGTGGCTCACGCAACCGTTATGCAGCCCCAAAGCACTGGTTGGTTCGCCATACCGCTCACCATACCTTTCTACTACAACGGTGTGGACAACCTCGCCATAGCGGTGTCGTATCACGGCTCGCAATATTCGACTCTATGGAAATATCATTACAATACTGTCGATAGCGCTGTGTTGAATCGCTATGACGATAATGACGTAAGCTTCGGCAACCATCCGGGCAACACAACTTCAGACAACCATTCATCTTTGTCTGCAAGGCTGCCGGTGATGCGTATGTCTATCTCAAACAATGTCACCTTCTGCATAATGCCGACTGCTTTCACAGCCGACGAGGTCTATTCCGACAGCGTGGCGCTGCATTGGAGCCGCCGTGCCAACGACTCACTCTATCTTATCACATACAATTCTTTGGACAGTATTGAATCGGGCTCTTTTGTTACCGTTGACACTACGATAACCATTACAGGACTGACCCAGCTGAAATCATATATCTTCAAGCTGCGCGCCATCTGCACCAGCGGCGACACATCGCTGGCAAGCATCCTGAATGTCAATACTCCTGAACGCTGCCTTTCGCCCTCCGATATACATATTGTCAATCCCAACTCGGCCGATGCCGCAATGGTTTGCTGGCGCGCTGCCGAGGGCACTTCGCAATGGCAAGTCTCCTACGGAGCCGGTCTTACCAACCCCGATGCCGGCGCGCTTGCCGTAACCAACGACACATCCTATATGCTGCCAACCCTCATTGCAGGACAGAACTACAGCGTCTTTGTGCGCACCATCTGCGGTGCTGGCGACACGGGCTTCTGGAACGGCCCTGTATCGTTCAAGGCAGGAGTGTGGACGATGCTTCCGGGCCGCACCGACACTATCGTCACTTGCAACACTATGATTAAGGACTCCAACTTCTTCGCCGACGATACCTTGGTAATCTTCCCGTCGACGCCCAACTCGTTGGTTGCCATACAGGGCAACGTGAATTTGCATCCCTACAACGACTGGATATTGAATGTCAAGGTGTACGATGGCGTCGGTACCAACGGTACTCTCCTTGGAACGTATACAGAGAACACAACAATGCCTACTCACATATCCACGGATGGCCCTCTGACTCTTGTCTTCAGTTGTCACGACTACTACGACGGCGGTTTCCAACTCTATGTCTCGTGTCTGCCTGACAACGGCTGCCACGCTTCACCTCGCGTAGTAGCTCACCATCCGCTCGACACGTCGGTGTCGCTCAAATGGCTCTATCTCGACGAGATGCCTGCAAGCTTCACTGTCGCCTATGCTCCTGTCGATGTCTTCGACACAAGCGACGCCTCGACCTATCAGGTTGTCAGCGGCATCACCGATACGGTCTTCGTCCTTGGCGGTTTGCTTACCGGAACACACTATATGGTAGCTGTACGTGCAGAATGCGGCAACGGCCAGCACAGCCGTTGGACGCTTTCCAACGACTTCTACACATCGTGTATGGCCATCACTCGCGACAATCTGCCTTTCAGCGAAGATTTCTCCTCGTGGGGTGGAGCTTCGTTCCAAACGCTGAACGGAGCCATCGCTCCTTGCTGGTACTTCAACAGCACAGGCTATGCTAACACGGCCTACGTCTATCATAATAGCCCTAACAACACGGATCTGAACCATTACGTCACTATGAAACACTACGGCAACGGCTATTCATTTCTAGTGCTGCCTCTCTTTGCCGACAGCGTTGCCGACCTTACCGTCTCGTATGCAGCTCAGAACGACTATACAGGCTATTATGACCAGTATGTGGAGGTTGTAGAAATCGGCGTGCTCGACGACCCACGCGACTTCAGCACCTATACGCCAATTTCGCGCGACTCGCTGGTTGGCGATTCCGTACACTATTTCACCAAGCACCTCGACAGCTATACCGGCAGTGGACGTTACATCGCGATTGTGGCTCCGTTGATGTCCGACTATCACAGCGGTTACGGCTTGAATGTGGCGCAGATTCAGGTCACTATGGACTTGCCTTGTATGCCTCCGCTGAATATCAATGTCGACTCTGTGTCGCAGTATGAGGCAACGCTCACAGTCGTTGACACCACACAACCTGCCAGCCGTACATTCGTCTATGGTACATCGTCCTCGTTCTCGCAATGCGACAGCACCTTTACGACCGACATCAATCCGGTGACCATAAGTGGCCTGCGACCGGGTAAGAGATACTATGTGTGGGTACGCAACAATAACACAATCGACCGCGTCGATCACAGTAGCCCTTGGACAGGCCCTGTCTCGTTCGAAACCGTCGGTGATCCGCAGCCGAACTATTACCAGGCAACAGCCTTCTCCAACGACTCATCCTTGGGTACTGTTGTGATAGCTGTCCAGAGCGGGTCGGCAGACACCTCGAACTCAAATATGTTCTCTGAAGGCTCGAGGCTCGTCTTTACGGCTACGCCCATTGGTTCAGACTCGCGTTTCCTCTACTGGAACGACGGCGACACTACCAATCAGCGCATTCTGACGCTGACCCAGGACACTTCATTGACTGCCTTCTTCGCGGTAGACACCACTACAGAAAGCATTGTCTCGCCGCAATTCACATTCAAAATGGCACCCAACCCCGCCAGCACCGAGGTGAAGCTGACGGCTACGCAAAACATCCTTGCTGTCGAATGCTACGACCTCCAGGGACGCAGCGTCGCTTCCTATAGGTTTGCGTCGCCACAATGCACGCTGAATGTTGCCGACTGGCCGCGCGGCATCTATATGATCAAGGTCTACAGCGGCAACGCGGTGGCTGTAAGGAAACTGATAGTAAAATAGGGTAGGGAAGGGCTACTTCGTTGCGAAGCGTTTTTGGAGTTGTTTGATGACTTCGATGTTGCGAGGGACTTGAAGGTCGAGTATGCCGTCTTCGAGTGCGATGGTGCGGTTGTTTTTGACGGCGGAGAGTTGGTTGTAGGGTGGTGTGTTGCAGAAGCGAGCGCTGTCGTTGGCGCGGATGAGGATGAAGTCGGGGTCGGCGTTGATGAGGGCTTCGAGGCTGAAGGTCCAACCTTGGCTTTCTGCGGCGATGTTTTGTCCGCCGGCCATCTGGATGATGTCGTTGATGAAGGTGTTGCCTCCGGCGGTGAAGTTGCCGTCGGGTCCGAAGCCGACGACGTAGTAGACGGTGGGGGAGGGGGGGAATGCGTTAGTGTGGGAATGCGTTAATGTGTTAGTGGGGGAATGGGTTAATGCGTTAGTGTGGGAATGCGTTAATGTGTTAGTGGTTGGATGGGTTGGATGGGTTGGATGGGGGTGGATGGTGTCTGGATTTACTAATGTTTTGAGGTGTTTGCGCATTGATGCGTTGAGGGAGTCGGCGGTGTGTTCTTTGCCGATGAGTCGGCCTATGGAATGGACGTTGGTGAAGAGTCCGTCGAATTTTTGTTTTTCGATGACGCAGACGAGTGGTATGTTCATCTTGGCGAACTGCTGGACGATTTTCTGCGGTACCATTGAGCCGCTGATGATGAGGTCGGGTTTGCAGGAGAGGACTTTTTCGATGTTGAGGTTGCTGATGCCGCCGATGCTTTCGATGTGTTGTGCTTGTGGCGGGTAGTTGCAGAAGTCGGTTCGTCCGACGAGGAGGCTGTCGGCGCCGAGGGCGAAGATTATTTCGGTCACTGCCGGCGAGAGGCTTACGATGCGTTGGGGGTGGGTGGGTACGTTGACGATGCTGCCGTAGTCGTCGGTGTATTGGTAGGTGGTGTGTGTGGTTTGGTTGTCGGCGGGGTGTGGGGTGTGGCAGGCTGATGTGGCGAGGGTGAGGATGGCGGCGAGGGTGAGGGTTTTGAGGCGATGGGTGGTGGATGTGGTGTTTTTTTTGAAATGGGGCATAGGAAAGGTTTTTTTTGTTTTTGATGTAGGGTTCTGAATTTGAGTGGTAAAGGTGGTGTGGTTGGGGGTGACGGGTTGGATGGATTGGATGTGCAAATATAGGGAGATATTTTCGATTGGGGTGGGGTGAGCTGCGTTTTTTTTTCGTGGCCGGCGGTTTGGGAATGGATGGATTGTTTTCCGGGGAGTGTTAAAAACTCTTAATTTTAGTTAAATTTTTATGGGGTTGTAGATTTTTGGGTGGGGAGAGGATTATATAAGTTTAAAGGTTGGGGGGTTGGAGGGTTGGAGGGTTGGATGGGGTGGATGGGTTTAATGGGGTGAGTGGGGTGGATGGGTTTAATGGGTTGGATGGGTTTAATGGGGTGGATGGGTTTGAGGATTTGAGAGTTTGAGGGGTTGAGGGTTTGAGAGTTTGAGGGTTTTTTGCCCGAATCAAAATAATCAACAAATTAATTATCAAATGTCAACGATGAACAAATTAGAAAGGTCCGGATTACAACATCGTTGGGACGGTGCAAGGGAATGGAGGTGCGAGACGGCTGCGTTTCCTTGCAGGGCGTCTCCTGGGAGGTGTAATAGCTTCAAGTTGTAACAAACAAAAAAAACGATCAACAAAAACTTAAAAAATTATGAAGAATATATTATTTAACAAAAAACTGAGAGTGCTGGCGTTCTTTCTGCTAAGCCTGCTCTCGTCGGTGGCCTACGGGCAGCAGCCGCCGCAAGCGTGCCATATAACGATAACGAGCGACTTTGAGTCGCAATGTCTTATGCCGTTGGTAAAATATGATGTGTATAACGAGGAGCCGGAAACGATCATTGCGTGTCAGGAGAACACGGTCACGTATACGGCTTCGTGCAACACGGGCGGAGTGGCCGTAGTGCAGTGGAACTGGAATGTTGTCGGTGCGAGCACGTGGATGGACAACGGGAACGGCAGCATCACCGTTACCTGGGGTGCGGGTCCGACAGGACAAATAAGTGTTGAAATAACGACAGCGAACGACTATAGCTGCTCGACGACGCAGAATGTGAAGCTAATAGAGAAGCCGGATATCTTGGCGGGTACGATACCGAACTATGTAGAGACACCAAACCACGATAAGATAATCACTGTCTGCAAAGGCGGGACGGTGGAATTCACAGACCTTTCCAATACGACCAACAGTGATATAATAGGTTACTATTGGGAGTGCAGCAACCCAACGATTACATCATCCTTACCTAATTTCAGACTTGAGAACGTTATGGACAGTTGCGAGGTTGTGCATAGGGTGTACAACAACTGCGGATGTTATGACGAAGAGGTTTTCATCATCAAAGTGGCAAAAGGAGATATCCTTGAGCTTGGCTGCTACGGTACGGTGTGCCAGAACGCGGTGGTTACCTATACGGCGCTGAATCCAGTGTGCAGCCAATACAGCTGGTATGTGGAGGGAGGTTCAATAATCGGTAGTCAGGACCAGCCGAAGGTGACGGTGCAATGGGATCATCCCCAGAACGGATATGGCGTGATAGGTCTGGACGGAATGCTATGCGGAGAGAATTCGTGTCCGTCGTTGATGAGCAAGAAAATACCTGTTATACAAGACACTTTGGATATCAACGGGCAGGATGTTGTGTGTGTGGGTGAGGCCGTCAGGTACAGCATACCCCTCTTCGGGTCGACGGAATATCACTGGAGTATACAGCCAACGATAGGAGTAGATACCTTCGATGTGAACGGAGCCAATCAGAGAACGATTGTGTTCAACCAGCCGGGGGACTATAAGATAAAGGTATCCTATGAATGTGAGTTTCTTGAATGCGGGAGATTCACATCGAAAACCCTTTTGGTCAGGGTTAAGCCCAAACTTGAAATAGAAGGCGAAGAGCGCATCTGCGTCACCAATGCCTGCGATCTGAAAACCGACCCCAACGTGTCAGCAAAGTGGAGTGTATATGACATTGACAACAATGACCATTTAATCCACACAGCTTACAATCTCTCCACCTTCGCGTATAACTTCCCGCAGGCGGGAAAATACCGTGTTACCGCAGAGCATCCGGATTACTGCCGTCCAGCGGTGTTTGTCATTACCGTTGTGGAAGCGCCACCGGCCCCTGTAGCGGCTGACTTTGCGCTGACCAATCCACAAGAGGCCTGTCCCAACTCCAGCATACTGTTGAAGGCTAACCCTACCAATCCAGACTACACCATAGTGTGGGAACCGACGTGTGATGATGCAACACCGGGAATGGTGTCGGGCAATAGAGTAACGATTAATTATCAGAATACCGTTTGCAACATCAATGCCTACAACTACGACCGAGTGCTGGGTTGTCTTTCAGAAAATCCCTATGTGCATACGGTCAGTGAGTTCCAACTTGCAGGTCATAATCTGCCCACCAGCATAACTGTTTGCCCTGGAGCGGAGCTTCCGTTTAGTGTTCAAAACCAGAACGGAGTGACATACGAGTGGGAGCTGGATGGTAGTCATCAGTACTGTGCGTCGGTGCAAGGAGATAACACCAGTAATGCTGTTACGCTTCTTGTCAATAAACTGTCATCCTATCCTGTAACATTCAATTTCACATTGAAACGCACGTATTGTTCCGGAATGGTGGATTACCACACTATAGAAATAACAGTCACAGATGATCCAGATGTGGAATTGTCAATCAATCACTCCGACCCGGTATGCCAATACAGTACGGTTGTGTTGTCCGGTTCAGGATGCAATGGCAATTCATACGAATGGACTATAGAAAACATAGAATACCAAGGGAACCCCATTTCTCATATATTCAGACACTCTGGCAGTGTTAATGTGACGATGAAATGCAATCCTTATTACAGCTGTCCGAACCACGACTATTATGCCACCAAGACGGTGACCGTGCACGTGAATGCTGCACCGCCGGCGTCGGGTATAGCATTCTCGGGCAGTCAGGTGTATGTTATACCTCCGTTAAGCCCGTCCAATTATGATTTTGAATGGGGCCATACAAGTACAAACAGCAATGCTGTGAGCACCGATCCGACTGTGGATTTATACACTTGTACTGTTACGAACAGGACTACCGGTTGTTCGAAAACAGTAATGGCCTATAAACCCTGTCCGAATGCACTGACAGTGACAGCAACACCATTCGATTATTGCTCAAAGCAGGTGTTCTTGACGGCTACCGGTGCCACAGGCCCGGTGAATTGGATTATCACTGGTGGTGAATACAGTGTTGTGTCAACATCGGGCACATTTGGCGAGAATACTACTATATTGATTGAAACTGCGGGAACATATACAGCAATGGCCCGTGTAGCCGGTAATCCTTGTCAGTCGGGTACTTGTTATTTCACAGCGGACTTTGTACACGATTTCACCTTTGAGAAGGCTTGCGATAAAATTATAATTAAAAATAATTCAAGCTACATCAACGGCAATGAGATGGTTGTATTAAACTACGGTAATCATCCTCCTGTGTCGTTCCGCGCAGATCAGGAAATAATCCAGGTTCCTGTAGGATCGGGCACATACACTTTCTATTTTATCTCCTTTAACGGCAATAGTATTCCACCTTGCCAGCTCGAAACTATATCGATAGCCAATACCTCCCACTTGCCTGTTACTATTACGCTGCCTTTCTCGACACCTCAATACCAGGCGTGTGAAAATTCTCCTATCCAATTGACTGCAAGCATACCGTCGCCCCATATTATTTCGGAAATAAATTGGAATTTTGCCGACGGAAGCAGTTTCAGTAATCACAACCCTATCCACCATACCTTCGCTGAGAACTATCCATACTATTATCCTGTTACGGTCCAGGTTAAAGATGAGAACGCTTGCACGTTGACAGGAACAGTACAGGTCCGTTCTCACAATAATGATTTGAAACCGGAGCATCTGATTCCCGATGGTGTACAAGTTTGTGAGGGGACTCCCCGGAAACTGTCATATTCTGTTAATGGCACATCTGTTGTGGCTCCAACAGGTTCGGTTACATATACGTGGGACTTTGCACCTGCCACTTATAATCCCATCAACTACAAGTATGTGTCGACCACAGGCGACTATGGTGTTACGGTTACTAATTCCAATTATTGCAAGGCGAAGAAAATTAAAAACGTGCCGTTCAGTAACAGTCCGTATGCTCTCATAGTCACAGCCAGTTCGATATACTGCCAAGGAGAGACTATCAAGTTCTACGGATCCCCGGATCCCAATACGAGCAACTACACATTCTATTGGGAGATTACCGATGTGAGTACAGGAACTGTTAATACATACAGCGATGCTGATATTTCCTACACACCAAATCACGCCGGAACATATACAGTCTCGCTGACAATCACCAACAACGAAGGCTGCTCTGATAACGCAATCGAAACCATCACTGTCAATCCGACTCCTACGGCGCCGACATTGTACTATAGCGGCAACAAATGTTTAGACCAGGGCGCAGTGGAACTGGCGGGCACAACACCCACTACACCGGCAAGCGTCATAAACTGGAGCAACGGATATACCGGTCCCAATGCCAAGTACTTCACCGCTGGCGAAGCCCAGGCTTGGTACTATGACATCAACACCGGCTGCAAGTCGAACGAGGCAAGAATCCATATCGAGCCCCAGCCCGATTTCGACGCCCTCCTTACCGGTTGCTACGAGAAGTGCAAGGATTATTTCGCAACCAAACCACAACCTACACTCCCCGTCTGGGGACTCAGTTCGGGTATAGAATATATCAAATGGGATTGGAACCGCGATATTGTCAACAACGTTGGAAATGGTTTGGTGTACAGTCCCGGCTATTTCCTCTCTCTCCTTCTGCCGACATTTGGCGACTACAACCTTGAATTGAGGTATAACGGCGGTATATGTGGACCGGTTATATCGCCCACACTGACCATTAAACCCACCGACACTTGCGACTGCAAAGACCTTGACATTGACTACAAATACAAGATGTATGTCAAAAACTGCAAAATCTACTACGATGTAAAGGTTAGAGTATGCAATAATTCAAGCAATGACGCTTGTTTGGAAGATGTTCAGTATCTGTTTGATAATCAATATATTCAGGTGGTTTATGCAAATTATACCAATCACACGGTAACTCCTGGCATTTGTGAATTTATCAATATGCTCATAGAAGTCGCGCAGTTTAAGCCTTCATCGACAATCTCTTTCCGCATTTACGACAAGTGCAACAAATGCGCAACCGATTTCAGCATCAATCTAATGCCCGAGAAATTCGAATGTGAGATGCCTATGAATGTTGATGAAATAAATATCAACCACGGGCTGTCGAGCGAAGTGGCAGGCTATTTCAAGTTTGTCGCCAATGTCAATCCCGCAGAGAATGTCCTCGACTTTTGGACCGAACCGCCAATGGTTATTGACTACTTCTACGATGGAATTGACAAAGTGTATGGAATGAATATGATAGATATGTCGTTGCTTTCGCAGCTCGTTGCTGAAGATGGCGATATCTGTTTCTATGCTCTAACCTGCTTTAAAGACAATCTCTGTCTGCGCAAGTTCTGTATGCCAGCCTTGAAACTCTATGAAATGTTTGTCAACGAAGGTGTTATCCACAATTCAGCAAAAAATAAGTCAGTACAAAGCGAAAGCAGCGTTATTGACGAACAGTCCATTGCTGACCCGCGGCTTATGCCAAATCCTACAACCGGCGAGGTTAACGTCATCGGTACCGCCGATGAGGTTGTCGAGGTTATGGTTCTGGATTTGAACGGCCGAAAGATGGCTGCCTTCGACAACACAACCAACTTCAACATCTCCAACCTCTCTTCAGGCATCTACATTGTACGTGTGAAAACCAAACACGATTATGCCGAGAAGGTCACATACCTCAAACTGGTCAAGAAGTAATTCAAACCAATTCGTGGTTAGTGGGCATTTTGCCCACTAACCACTTTTTTCTTTTTTTGCGATAATCTGTCATCCCGCTGTCCGGATCTTTTCGCCGAGAACATTGTCCCTCTTTTTTAATCATATTGTAAAATCTGTATTTAATATGAAGAAAATTATCATAATAACTGTTATGTCCATTATCACCTTCGATGTTCACGCCCAGCGCTTTGACTGGGTGAGGTCATATTAAGGTCTACATTACAACATCGTTGGGGCGGCGCAAGGAGGTTGAAATGTTAAAAAGAGTTAAAATTAGTTAAATTTTGATATGCTTGTATATTTCCGGGTTCAAAATATGTTATATATAAGTAAAACACGAACAATTTAGCTTTTACAAATTAAAACAAGAAATAGTAATAACTTAAAATTTTTTACCCAAAATTAAACACATCATTATATAAACACGATTTTTTATCATAACCATTAAATCTAATTAAACTATTAAAGTATTAACCCTTAAACTATTAAACTCTTAAACCTTCAAACTCTTAACATTTTTTGAACACCGACCGGCGAAAATATGAGCAGTTTAATGCTCTGCTTGACCGTCACAAGTCACAGATTGAGAATATGTGTATGCGGCGTGCAAGGGGAGAGTATAATCGCTGTGCCGAATTGCGACAGGAATGTTACATAAGTATATGGAAACACCAAGACTCTTTGCGCCCAAACTCTACACCTATGCAAGAAACCCTCTGGGTTTACTGGCAGTGCCGCAGTGTCTTTTCGCGGTTGCGTCTCCTGAAAAGCGCAAACCTGTGGCAGCCTTTAGACGACAATATGGCTGACTCGGTGGCCGAACCAGAGGAGAATACGGCGCGCGAGTATTTAGAATCGCTCGCTGTCATACTCAATCCTTATGAATACAAAGCGCTCCAAATGATGGCTGAAGGATACAAACCTGACGAGATGGCAAAAGCGTTAAATATAAAACTTCATAGCGCGATACAACTTAGATACAGAATATTAACAAAAATGAGACAAAAGTACGGTAAATTGAATGGAAGTTAGGGAATGGTAGAAGCTGAAAGAACAATATGATATACATTTAAAATAAAACATTATTGATATTTAAATAAACACACATAAACTTTACTGAATCAGAAACGTGGTTCTATAAAAAAACTAAAAATAACTTTGTTATGAAAGAAAGCCCTGAACAGTTGCGGCAGTTGTCGCCAGAGGATTATGCCAACATAAGGGAGCTCATTGCCGAGCATAGTGTTGGCATTGATAAGCGTCTGGCCAGTTATCGCCGCCGTGTTAAAATACGTCGTTACACTGTTGCGACATGTATATTTATGGGGTGCTGCATATCCTATTCGTCGGCCGTTGCAGTACCGAAGTATAACTATATAATTTCCACAAGCCAGGCCGACAGTCAACATATCTGCGAAACAATCCATAACGTACTGTGTAAGATATGATATGGCGTAATAACATAATTAAATTCTGGAGCATTTTCGCGATAGTATTGGTGCTGGCTCTGTTGGCAATAACTGTAGCGTTCAAGTGGCACCGTATCTTCCCGGATGACCGCGTTAGTCTGTTGTATACCAAAGCTTCAAAGGTCGAAGGCTTGAGCGCCTCATTCGTGGAGGGCTATCGGGTGAACGACACCCTTTCGCTGGATGTGACTTTGCTTGAGACACAGGACACTGTGGCGTGGAAGTGGGTGTGCGACGAGCTGAATATAATGACCTTGGACGACATTCCACCTGAGTTGCGTGCAGGTTTCTTCAAACCCCAATCGTTCGAGTATTTCTATATGTCACCGGATTCTACGTTGTTGGCCGCAAACTATAACGGCCAAACCGATACCGCGTCCGAAATGTACAAAGATATCAAGGACGTATGTGTGTTTACACGCTATGATATGACTGCTTGTGTGTTCCATTTGTGCAACGACTCGCGGCGCAAAGCAATTGTCAGCAAGAAGGTCGATGAGATAACTTGGTGACAATAAACCACTGAATCATTAACAATTATTATAAACCAATTTTTAAAAACATTTAAAAACAAACAAAATGAAAAAAAATCTCTTTTTCCTCGCACTCGTAGCAGTGTTGGCAACAATGGCGGTAAGCTGCCAGAAAGAAAACAATCTCGACCCTCAGTCCAGTGTCGCTGAGATAGGCTCGGTACGTACGGTTAGTTATTCCATAGACGGAACAAATGGGCAGGTGGTCCTGTATGGCGAAACCGAATGGAGTAATTTCCTTGACAAGATGATGTCGCTGAGCTTTCAGGGTCACAGTGTCGACTTCAGTATTAATGAGTATTACACTAATACTGGAGCCAAAGATACCGAGGTGAAAACCACTACCAGCAGCAAGGAAGCCAAAGACTGGTCTGACGATAAAGCCAACCAGGGTTACCAAGTCAACGTGTCCTACAATGAGGGCAACGGTCAGTACACCTGCGTGGCGCACAAGTGATTTGAGAAAAAGAAGAAGTGATTTGTGATTGGTGAATGATATTCTAAGACTATTACACTATTACACTCCAACGCTTATACTTACGAAATTTCCTTTACTACTTTTACGGAATACATTCACCAATCATTTAATCTTCTTTTTTAAATTTTAAGACCATAACCAATTAGCCATAAAACCGTTAAACGGTTAATAATAATCTTGTATAGTTATGAGAATCATAAGGTTTTTCCCCATACGATAGTTAATGCCGGTCGTGTGGGGATAGAAAAAAGACACAACTATACCCAAAAGACCTTTGGATGGAACAGAGTATAAGTGGGTGAATCTTGAAGGCGTATGGCTGAAGGATGTAATATTGGAATAACTGTTCGTTGCGGCGGATTCGTAAATCCGCCGCAACTTACCCTAAAAACTCTAAACTATTCAATTTTTCAAACTTTTAAACGTTTCAACTCTAAAAACTTATGACGAAACACACAAACATTTTTATTATACTCATAACTTGTGTTGCGGCGCTGGTATCCTTCTGCTCTTGTGGCGAGAAGGAGAACGGTACGGTCGGCGGCAACTCTGATGCCGCCGACTATCCCGCCGTGTTGAACAACACCCGCTGGCGTTGGACTGGTGGTTCTGACGTGGTCGGCGTCAACTGTGTTGAAATCACCTTCTTCAATGTCGATAAGCTCGCCTCGTTGATTATGACTACGTCAAACTATACCGTTGACCGCTATGATGTTACTTATAACTACTCCGACGGTTCAGGCACTATGACTCTCGTACACAGAGAGACAGGCGCTAACTCGTCCGCCTCGTTCACAGTAAGAGGTGACAAACTAACCCTCCGGATGGGAGGTGCCACCTACATCCTTCCACTCTTCAACCCGAGCGGAATCTCTACTCTCTGAAAAGATTTGGTTAGTAATATGATAAGCCCTCTGTCGGAACGACAGAGGGCTTTTTTTATTCGATGCTGTGCCGCAAGCATTATGCTTGCAAAACAGGCTATTAGAGCAGCTTGGCCAGTTTTGCTGCCAGGTCGCCAACGCGGGTGCTGTAGCCCTTCTCGTTGTCGTACCAGCTGACGATCTTCACGAAGTTGCCGTCCATAACCTGGGTCAGCAGGCTGTCGAAGATCGAGCTGTGGGTGTTGTCGATAATATCGATGCTGACGATAGGCTCATCGACATACTGCAGAACGCCTTTCATCTTGCCTTCGGCGGCTTCCTTGACGGCTGCGTTGATTTCTTCCTTGGTAACGTTGCAGTTCAGCTCGGCGGTCAGGTCAACGACACTGCCGTCGGGAGTAGGAACGCGCATTGCGAAACCATCGAGTTTGCCTTTCAGCTCGGGGATAACCAGACCCACAGCCTTGGCAGCACCGCTGCTGGTGGGGATGATTGAAACGGCGGCGGCACGGGCACGACGGAGGTCGCTGTGCGGCTGGTCGAGGATCTTCTGGTCGTTGGTGTAGCTGTGGACGGTGTTCATCAAACCGCGCTTGATACCGAACTTGTCGTTCAGCACCTTGGCCACGGGAGCCAGGCAGTTGGTGGTGCAGCTGGCGTTGCTGACGAGCTGCATCTCTTTGGTCAGGACATCGTCGTTGACGCCCATAACAACGGTAGCGTCCACGTCGTCGGCCTTGCCAGCGGGAACGGTGAGGATCACCTTCTTGGCACCGGCGTTGATGTGCTTCATCATCTGCTCGCGTTTCTTGAACAGACCGGTCGACTCGACAACGATGTCAACACCAAGTTCGCCCCAAGGCAGGTTCTGCGGGTCGCGCTCAGCGTAGATTTTCACTTTCTTGCCGTTGACCACAATGCAGTCGCCTTCAGCGTGCACTTCGCCGTCAAAGTTGTCGTGTACAGAGTCATATTTGAACAGATATGCCAGCGTGTCGGCGCTGGTGAGGTCGTTGATTGCCACGATTTCGAGCTCGGGATGAGCCAGCATTGCGCGGAAGGACATTCTTCCGATTCGGCCGAAGCCATTGATTGCTACTTTTGCCATAATTTATTGTTGTTTAATTGTTTATGTTATACTTCTTGTTTAGAATGCGTTTACAAATATACGATTATTTTATATAACGGCAAAATATTTCCTAAAAAATGCAAAAAAATGTCTTAAAAGGCTGCCGCAGTGCCGCCAGTCGAACGACGACGGTCAAAATGGCTGGAATCGCTGCGTTTTCGCCGCAACTGGCCCCTACCAACACTGGTTGTTGTCCGCTTGTTGTCCGCTTGATGTCCGCTTGTTGTCCGCTTTAAAAGCGGACAACAAGCGGACATCAAGCGGACAACAACGAAGATGGCCTTGTAAAGGCTTAAGGAACAATTAGTTGTTGCGCGAGAGTGGCTTTTGGTTATTTTGCTGGATTTCAGGTGCTTAAGTAAAATGGGTGTAATTTTAACATTTTTTTTAGTTTTTGTCGCTGAAGGATAATTGGATTTTTTTTGAACACGGATTACTCGGATTAACACGGATTCTTCATCTGTTATATCAGTGCAATCCGTGTTCATTATTCAGTGGTTTTCAAGGTCGATAGCTTCGGTCAGTCAGGCAAATTGACTGCAACAAGCCCCGAATGGGCGATGGATTGTATTGTAATGTTTTGGCTTGACAGTACGACCCACCCCGGATTGTCGATGTTTGACGGTGCGACACACCTTGGATTGCCGATGCTCGATGGTGCGACACACCCTGGATTGTCGATATTTGACAGTGCGACACACCCCGCCGCTTCGCGGCACCCCTCTCCGAGAGGGGATGGGCTGTCGCATCAATTTAATTGTCAATGATTAGAAAGTGTTGCGCTGCCGCGCCATCCCCTATTCTTATGATTCACCAAAATTTTTTTTTGAAAAATTATCATAGGGAGTATCATCGCGGACAACGGCAAAAGCAG
>CADALO010000012.1 GCA_902788805.1 uncultured Bacteroidota bacterium
TATTTATACTCCAGTTATTTGCTACAAAAATACAAAATAATTCCAAAATGCAAATATAAGGTCTCGGAGAGGGGTGGCCGAAGGCCGGGGTGTGTCGCACCGTCAAGCATCGGCAATCCGGGGTGTGTCGCACCGTCAAGCATCGGCAATCCGGGGTGTGTCGTATCGTCAAACATTGACAATCCGGGGTGTGTCGCACCGTCAAGCATCGGCAATCCGGGGTGTGGTACATTGTCAGGCCAAAGCATCAATATAATCCGTCGCCCTTTTAGGGCTTGGATAATTTTTTTTTGCCATTCCAAGAAAAAGGTGTATTTTTGCACCGTGATAAAAAGGTACCAACACTGGTCGTTGTACAATATATGTACAATACTTGTACAATATATGTACAATTGTAAACGTACAAATATTGTACAAATATTGTACAAGTATTGTACAACGACCGGAGTTGGTCCAGTTATAAACCAAAAAAAATACATAGTTATGGCAAAAGAAAAACCTACAGGATTGATGATGAACGGAACGCTGAAGGCAAGCGGAGTGACCTTCTATTTCCGTAACGGTCAGATGATTATGCGCAGCGCCCACTCGAACGAGAAGCGCAGCAACACACGCGGCCAGTTCATTGCACGCCAGCGTATGAAACATTCCATTGCGCTTTGGCAACGTCTGAAACCGCTGAACCCGATGTTCATCGGCGGCAAGAGCACCTACACCGCCTTCACATCGCTGGCCAACCGCCTGCCGGTGGTGTTCTGCCCCGACAGCAGTTCGTTGCTGATGCCCGGCATACCGGTAAGCAGCGGCCCGATGCCCTCGATGGAACAGCGATTGGACATCATTGAGGGCACGCCGGCATTGGTGACCGACCTGAAGCGCAGCGACTTGCAGCGCGGCGACCACCTGATGCTCTACACCGCCCAGCAGACGGCCCAGGGCAGAAAGCCCATTGTGACGTTCAGCGTCCGCAAGATGGACACGGCCGATTTCATCACCGTCGACGGATGCTTGGCCCTGAAGGGCAGCGAGTTCGGCGACACCGACAAGGGCTGGGCGCTGGTGCTCGTCAACGGCGACCGTTGCTCGACGCAGTGCATCGTCACCCGCAGCAACGCCTACGAGCGCTACACCACCGAGGAGGCACTGGCTGCCGCTGCCGAGAAATACGGCGGACTGACAGACTGAGCGACACCTTCGGCACGGCACTGCAAGAGCGGCCTGACAGCGCGCATCGCCCGCGAATGGTGAGGCGTGGTGCGTTGTTGTATAAGTCGCGCTGTGAACCGTCATCATTCCAATAGATTACACTACATATTCATAACCGACCATTAAAACGAACAGACGTGAAACGAATCATTATTGCAGCATTGTTGGCATTCAGTTTTGTCAACACATTATGGGCGTTTGAGCCCACGACACGTAAATCGCTGAAGAGTCCCGACGGGCGGATGGAGTTATATTTCAAGTGGTGGCAAGCCCCTTTTGGCAAGGGCAGCGTATCGTATGAACTGATGCGAGACGGAAAGCCTGTGATTTATGGCTCGCAACTGGGCTTTGAACTTGAGTGGCGTGATGACTTGGTTTACAATTTTGTTGTCAAGAAAATAGAGTTTGACTCTTTTAACGAAGTTTGGCAGCCCGTTTGGGGCGAAGAAGCCAATATCCGCAACCACTACAATGAGATGCTGGTGACGCTCGAGCAGCCTGTGGGCAAAGTGAAGAGTATGGACGGCTCGACCGACAAGCGACCCACGATAATGCAGATCCGGTTTAGGTTGTATGACGATGGCCTGGCTTTCCGCTACGAATTTCCGATGCGGTACGACGGTGTGGACAACGCGCTGGTATGCTTTTGGTTCAAGGAGGAAATGACGCGGTTTGGCTTGACGGGCGACCACACAGCGTGGTGGATTCCCGGCGACTACGACACGCAGGAATACAACTACACTGAAAGCCGATTGTCGCAGATTGACAGCCTCTACGAGAAAGGCCACGAGCACGGCGGCTGGCCTTGGACCAGCTTCTCGCGTCGAGGAGTGCAGACTGCACTCCAGATGAAGACCGACGACGGCCTGTATATTAACATACACGAGGCGGCTACGCTGGACTATCCTACGATGCATCTTGAACTGGTTATTGATTCGACAAAAATAGATATGGCGTATCTTGACACAGCGCACGATAATTATGTGATAAAGGATAATCAGGCTTTCCTGTTGTCGTATGCCTTCCGCACGCATTTATGTCCCGATGCCGCTGGCTACAAGGGCCGTATGCAGGCACCTTGCCATACTCCCTGGCGCACGGTAATGGTGTGCGACAAGGCCACCGATGTGCTGCGGTCGAGGCTGATTCTGAACTTGAACGAGCCCTGTGCTCTCGAGGATGTGAGCTGGATTCACCCTGTGAAGTATATGGGCGTATGGTGGGAGATGATAAGCGGCAAGAGCACGTGGAACTACACCGACGACTTCCCATCGGTGCGTCTGGGCGAGACCGACTTTGAGCACGCCAAGCCCAACGGCAAGCACGGCGCCAACAACGCCAATGTGCGCCGCTATATCGACTTCGCCGCCAAGCACGGCTTCGACGCCCTGCTCATCGAGGGTTGGAACATCGGCTGGGAGGACTGGTACGGCAAGCAGAAGGACTTCGTCTTCGACTTCCTCACGCCATATCCCGATTTCGACCTACCCGCCCTCAACAAGTACGCCCACGAGAAAGGCATCCGTCTGATTATGCACCACGAGAGCAGCGCCTCCACCGTCAACTACGAGCGCTGGATGGAAAAAGCCTACAACCTTATGAATCAATATGGCTACGATGCCGTGAAGAGCGGCTACGTGGGTACCATCATCCCCTTCGCCGAAGGGCATTACAGCCAGCCCATCAACAACCACTATCACTATGCCATCGTGGAGGCTGCCAAGCACCACATTATGGTCAACGCTCACGAGGCGGTGCGGCCCACGGGCCTCTGCCGCACGTGGCCCAATATGATTGGCAACGAGAGTGCTATGGGCACCGAGTTCCGCGAGCGCATCCATCCCGGTCACACCTCCATTTTGCCTTTTACACGCCTGCAGGGCGGCCCTATGGACTACACGCCGGGCATCTTCGAGCCTGATATGGGCAAGATTGTCCCCTGGGGGCAGAAGATGCAGCACACCATCTGCAACCAGCTGGGACTCTATGTCACCTTCTACTCGCCGCTGCAGATGGCCGCCGACTTTCCCGAACACTACGAGCCTTATATGGACGCATTCCAGTTCATCAAGGACGTAGCCGTCGACTGGGACACCAGTATTTATATTGCCGCCGAGCCCGGCGACTATATCGTCACCGCCCGCAAGCCCAAGGTCTCCTCTCTCAACAAGGCCGCCGAAAGCCTCGCCTCTCTCCCCGACGGCAAGAAAGGCGTCATCTCAAACGCCACCCGCTACGTCTATGGCATAGAAGACACCAACGCATTAACGCATTCACACATTAACGCATTAAAGCCACGTGACACCTGGTACATCGGCGGTATCACCGACGAAGAAAGCCGCGAGGTAGAGGTGAAGCTTGACTTCCTGAAGCCCGGTATGAAGTACGAAGCCACCATCTATGCCGACGCCAAGGATGCCTGCGGCCTGCCCAACACTAGCACATTAACGCATTCACACAATAACACATTAGAATACAACCCCTACGGCTACACCATCACCAAGAAGACCGTCACCAGCAAGACCGTCCTGAAACTCAAGATGGCCCCCTGCGGCGGCTTCGCAGTGAGCATCCGGGAGCGGTAATGAACGTTAATTAAACATCAATCATGGCATTCTCCGCATTTCGTGGAGAATGCCATTTAATCTTGGAAGGTACTTAATTGGCTGCCGCAGCACGGCAACCATTCTCTTTCATTTCAGATTTTCCAGCAATGACAGCATCGACGACATCCGCTCGTTGAGGTATTCTGCCACAAGATCAGTCATCGCCTTCGCTGAACCGGTGTCGGCATAGTCTTCAAAAGCCTCATAGTAACGCTTGCGGTCGGCGAACTTGACGTTGATAGGAGGATAACCGGCCTGCATCAACTGCATATTGAGCAGCAGGCGACCCGTGCGGCCGTTGCCGTCGACAAATGGGTGGATACCCTCGAACCGCAAGTGAAACAGCGACACACGCTCTACTGTATGAAGATTTGTCATCACCATTGAGTAATCGTTCAGCAGTTCCCCGACCATAGGCTCTATCAAGTAGGGCTGTGGCGGTTCTACGCTTGCTCCCATAATTCTCACCGGCACTCTACGCCAACGACCGCGGTCTTCCGGTCTGTCGGCAAGCACCAGCGAATGGATGGAACATATCTCGTAGGCCGACAACATTTTCTGCTCCTTCACCAACCTTTCCACATATTCGTAGGCCTCTTTGTATCCTACAGCCTCAAGGTGGTCTTTCAATGGTTTGCGGTCTATGGTGATACCTTGCAGCACAAGAGCCGTTTCCTTTAGGGTCAGAGTGTTGCCTTCGATGGCGGTGCTTTGGTGCGTATGCTCGATGATGAACTCTTCCCGCAGGGCCTCCACCTCGCCTTGCGAGAGGGGTCGCATAGAGGCCAGTTGTTTTTTGAGGCGATCTACCTCGGCCAGCAAGGGCGAAACTCCGTGCCGGGTTAATGTACGCGCATCGGCAGGTCGCACGGCATTGTCGGGGATGAGATAAAGATTGCCTTTGCGTATTACACCGTTGATTCTACCCTCGGCGCAGAGTTTGCGTACACGCCTGTCGCTGATACCCCATTTTCTGGCAGCTTCGCTTACTTTCAAATATGTCATATCGTTCCGATTTTTGCCCATATAACGCAAAAATATCAATTATATTGTTCCGATTTTATTAGAAATCGGAACAAAGGTACAGTCTTATGATTAATCGGCGATGTCTCGATAGTCTTTCGATGATGTCTTTTTGGGGAACATATAATGACGAAAATAAACATATTTTGCAATTTTCGTCATTAGTAGGTATTGTTCCCCGCGCAGTCTGTCCCAAATTGTATAAAATACTTTGTAGTTCTGCTCCTACTTCATACGTATCCGTATATTATGCTATGTGGCATAATTGTATAGCAGTTATTATCAGGCGTTTGTGGTTGCATAGCTACATAAAGACGGCATCGCCGACAAAAAAGGCAGCACCTATTTCATCAGAGGCCCGTTCTTCCGCAGATATTTGCAGGGACTATGACACCTTTGGAAGTTGCGGCAAATATACTGACGTTTTCGCTAAGCCAAGTGCGGAGGGCAAATTACGCAGTGTTAGCACTCTTTCGAGGCGAGAAAACGGCGGACAGAATTCAATTATTCTCCGCACATCCGTATCGGTGCCTTCGTAGTGAGTTCTTTGTGCCTTCTTTATAGTATTATGTATCCTCTGTATGGTTTCTTTCACACAATCTACTGATAAAGGTCACACCATTACCTCCAAGGAAGTCACCAGCAAGACTGTGTTGAAACCCCGACAATTATAACAACTTGCGTCTAGAAGAGACGCCACATCAATAACCCCACACTAAGCGGCTGCAAGTCGCGCAGTGTGGGGTATTTATCACGCCTTTACCCGTCGCGTGTCGAAGACACGCAACAATGAATAATGGTTACGATTACTTCTTATTCTTCACATACAGTAAGTAAGACAGTATTGAATCCGAAAGTCTTGAATAGCATCTCGAGACGTTTCAAACCGCTCTCCTCGGCTTTTTGGAGGATGCCGTATTCAATGGCATTCTTCTCCAAATCAGCTTTTGCTCGTTCTATGAGAGGTTTGGTCAGTTCGTGGCTCCAAGTGCCTTTCTCATATTCGGTAGTAAAGTCGGAGGGATTCATAATGATGTCAAACAACTCAGTCTGCGGGAGTTTCATTTCCAGTGTATCTCCGTGAGTTTTCCATCATAAAAGTCGCTTCCAATGTGTGACCGGGCGCGCCTTCAAGCACTACATTCCGCTGGTTTTCCGCCATAAAAGTCGCTTCCAATGTGTGACCGGGCGCGCCCTTTGTCCGTATCGGATGGAGAAGACGTCTTTGTAGACCAATGGTCTATAGCCGTTTATAAAACGGACTAAAACGGTTTTGACCGGAGGAATTTATTATCTTAATTTTGCACATCTAAAAATGTTAAACTTAACACATCCGTTATGGCAGAAAAAGATTTTAAAAAATTTATTCCCAGCGTCGCAGAAGCCGATCGCTATTGGAAGGAATGGTTGACGAAGGATTCCTATGTCTATGCTGAGGATGCTTTGGCCAGACTTTTCGGTATGCGTGACAAGAATTATCTCGATGCCAGCGATCTGATGATCAAGTGCTCGACGCTCAACGACTTCTACAGCACGAATATTTATGCTGTATACAATGTGGTCAAACATTATCTTGAGGTGGGCGACCTGAAGGGGCGACTGGCTAAGGGAGACCTGTCGCTCGTCGAGGATCTGCGTAAGGTGCAGGTGAAAAAGAAAGATCAGTCAACTTCCGAAAAGGATTTCTACTCCTTCGCCACCAAGTTCTGTGCGCACCACAATCCTGAAGCATACCCCATCTACGACTCGTATGTGGATCGAATGCTGCGTGAGTTGCGCAACCGAGACCGGAAAATCCAATTCCGCAACGATGAACTCAAGGATTACAGAAAGTTCGTGAATGTCATCCGGCAGATGCAGAAAGAATACAGGATAGAGAAGCTCTCTTTCCGACAGGTGGACATTATGCTGTGGCTTGCCGGCAAGGAATATTTCCCACAAAGATAGATAAATAAACAGATGTAAAAACATCAAATAATAGTTATTATGAAAAAAGTATTATTGTTTTTTGCCCTCTTTATGGGCCTTTTCGCAACCTCGTGGGCCTATGATTTTTCTGCAATATCCCCTAGCGGACATACATTGTTTTATAACATTATAAGTGGTGGTGTTGAGGTGATCAATCAAAACGAGTATATTTATTATACTAATCCACCAACAGGCGCCTTGATTATACCTAGCAGCGTAGTATACAACGGAAATACATATTCCGTCATTCGAATTGGCGGCGGAGCCTTCATATATTGTTTTGACTTGACCTCGGTGACCATCCCCAACTCGGTGACCAGCATCGGTAGCTCTGCCTTCCAAGGTTGCAGCAGCCTGACCTCCGTCACCATTCCCAATTCGGTGACCAGCATCGGTAGCTATGCCTTCGAAGGTTGCATCAGCCTGACCTCCGTCACCATTCCCAATTCTGCCTTCGAGGGTTGTAGCAGCCTGGCCTCGGTGTCCATCTCCAACTCGGTGACCAGCATCGGTAGCTATGCCTTCAAATATTGCAGCAGCCTGACCTCCGTTACCATCCCCAACTCGGTGACCAGCATCGATAGCGGAGCCTTCATATATTGTAGTGGCTTGACCTCGGTGACCATCCCCAACTCGGTGACCAGCATCGGATTTAGCGCCTTCACGTATTGTAGCAGCCTGGCCTCGGTGTCCATCCCAAACTCGGTGACCAGCATCGGAATTGGCGCCTTCGAAGATTGCAGCAGCCTGACCTCCGTCACCATTCCCAACTCTGTAACCAGCATCAACTCAAATACTTTCGCCCGATGTTCAAACCTGGCCTCGGTGTCCATCCCCAACTCGGTGACCAGCATCGGAATTGGCGCCTTCAAAGGTTGTAGCGGACTGTCATCGGTAACAATTCCCAATGCGGTAAAAATCATTGGAGAGAATGCATTTTATGGCTGTTCAAACCTTGCAACTGTTAATTATTACGCCGACAGCTGCACGTATGCTGGATATGAGAGTGGTAATTCGCTATACTTGCCATTCGGTTCGTCCTGTACGGGATTAACTACTGTTAATGTGGGCGCCAACGTGAAAGTGTTGCCTGATTATCTCTTTGCCTATTGTAGGAATTTGGCAAATGTTAACCTTCCAAACACACTAAAGTATATAGGCAAATACACTCTATCCAATACTTCCATCAACACAATAACGATACCCAATTCTGTCAACAGAATAAGTGATGCTGCCTTTTGGCGCTGTTACAACCTTACAAACGTCACCCTTCCCAACACATTGTCTGAGATAGGAAGCGCCGCTTTCCAAGATGATACAAATCTGGTGTCTATTAATATTCCGACATCATTGACACATATAAGGAAAAATTTATTTAGACGTTGTTATAATCTCCCTTCTATTGATTTAAGTCACGTAATCAAAGTCGACAGTACGGCATTCATTGCCTGTCGTAATATTACCTCACTCACCATTCCATCTAACATTACTGACATTGCTTATGGTGCATTCGCATCATGTACAGGCTTGACAGAAATCACTTTCGAAAGCCGAATACCACCGACAATTGGCGACAGTGCTTTTATTAATGTTCCATCTTCCACCCCAGTATATATTCCCTGTGGTACGTTGGCATTATATGCTGCAAGACTGCCGTATTTGTCCAATTTTGTTGAAAACACCTTTACTTTTTCGGCTGTATCGGAGGATGATAACAAAGGTACCGTGCAGGTGCTCAACGAGCCCACGTGCACCAATCCCAATGCTGTGCTTAATGCCATTCCCGCCAGCGGCTACCGCTTCGACCACTGGAGCACCGGCAGCACACAGAATCCCTATTCGCTGACTGTCACCACCGACACCGTCATCACTGCCTATTTCGTCAGTGAAGGTGGCACCGAGGGTATTGAGGACATCAACGCCGACGGTGTCAACATCTATGTAAAGGATGGACGCATCGTGGTCGATGGGACTACCGAGGAATACAGTATCTACGATATAACAGGTCGCATTGTGGCGCATAGTCATAGTGCGGAGGTTGCGTCCCTGCTCCCGTGTGGAGTCTACCTGGTCAAGGTCGGTATACGGCCCGCATATAAGGTGGTGGTTCGCTAATCTCTAACTGATTACCATATGTTATAGAATGATAACCTAAAAGTAATGAACCCCGATGGTTTTCCAACTATCGGGGTTTATCGTTTTTTATAATGATGTTTGTGGACTATTCGCCTACTGATGAGAGGCGGCGGACTAAGGTCAGACCTCCCTGCTGGCCTATCTCGTAGAGGGGCCAAGAGGAGTCGCCGTGTATCACATTGGCAAGCATCGCAGCGTGGCCCAAGGCGAAAAAGGCGGCCTGAAATGTGTCGTTGACTTTCAATTTGCTCCCCTCACTGCTTAACACACGGAATGTGCTGTTGCCCAAGTATTCCAGCACAACTTCTCGCCCTGGGTTCCATCGCAGCATAATTCGTTCGCCAGGCTTCAAGTCGGTCACTTTTATCCCTTCTCCCAGCACGATGTCGCTCGATGGTGTACAGTCGCCGTAATGCTCGCAGAAGTCGTCATAGTTACGGTAACCAATAGATCGAGCCATAACATTGAGAGTACTTTGGCGTGGCTTGGAACTGAGACCTCCATACTGCCAGAAGCGTTTGACGGTAGTGAGACCGACCGTTTCGCGTGTGCGACTTTCAATGAAAAGCATAAGGGTGTAGAAGTCGGCAGGCGACCCAGCTTCACAGCCCGCAGCCTCGCAAATGAGGCGTCGCAAAGTTTCTATGGTACTATTGTCTGGATGGTTCATAAATCGAATGCAAAAGTACTAAAAAAATCTGAAACACAGCACAACCGTTTTGGTCCGCTTCTATTCTGTGCCTATTAAAGACTAATGTTAACGATTGAAGATGCGAAAAAAAATCATACCTTTGCAAACTGAAACAGGAAGAATAAGATTATGGCAAATCAATATAACGCACTCATAATTAGCAAAGGAGGCACCAGATGCTGAGCGATGCACCATCTGGAATTGTGTCGGGCGGTGCCGGCATAACCGAGCCTTTTTTCTCGTCATACGAAGAGATAGGACTAAGTGAGAGCCATATCTTGTGGCGTGCTCGTCGCTTTGGACGATGGTATGTTCTTAAAGGTTTGCGAGAGGAATTTCGGGGAAATCCTGTTTATGAAGAGTGGTTGTACAAGGAGTATAGCATCGGCGTGGGACTTGACAGTCCTTATGTGGTTCGTGTCGAGAGTTTGGAGGACGATGCTATTGCCGGCCGCTGTATAGTGATGGAATGGGTTGACGGCAAGCCCCTCGACCAGTGGAAAAAAGGCAGGCGCAAGGCCGAGCTTAAACGTGTATTTGACCAGCTACTCGATGCCATTGATTACCTTCACAGCCGCGGTATTTGCCACCGTGACATCAAGCCTTCGAACATTATCGTCACCGCTGACGGGCGAGTGAAACTTATCGACTTCGGATTGAGTGACGGCCCACAATATGCGACCCTCAAACAGGCATCAGGAACAGAGAACTATGCCTCGCCCGAACAACGCGAGGGACGCGCGACCGACAACCGCTCAGACATCTATTCGTTGGGGCGTGTGATGGAATTCCTGTTTGGGAAACGCTATTCAGTGGCTTTGCGTCGCACCACAAGGCCGAATCCCGACCGTCGTCCCCAATCGGTGGCATCGCTGCGCAGGCTGATGTTCCCAACGTGGCCGGTATGGGTGCTTGGTGTCGTGATGGCCCTGATACTGTTTGCACTTACGCTTCTTCCATCGTCCAAACGCTTCGAAGTCCAGCTGGAGAGCGGTCAGACGGTATGGATGCGCGAGGTGAGCCGTGTACCTCAACGATTGGTCGAGGTCGTTCCTCCCTCTTCCGATCAATGGGCTCCTTGGCCAAAAGGCACCGCAAAGCCCGAAGGCGATATGGTCATTCCCGCCAGTGTGCACCACCTGGGCCTTACGTGGCAGGTGGTTGCAATAGCCAACCGTGCCTTCAAAGACGATGCAAAACTCACCTCTGTCAAGCTGCCAGAAACGCTTCGGAGCATCGGTGACGAAGCCTTTGTCGGCTGCATATCGTTGCGCGACACATTGGTGATTCCTTACGGCTTGCAACAGATGGGCATTATGCCTTTCAACGACTGCACAAGCCTGACCACACTGATATGGAAGGCTCGCGACTGCCAGGGTGCGCATCACGACTCGATAATGAAATACAGCTATTTCTTCCGCTGTATGGCTCTTGCCAACGTCATCATCGACACCGACGTAGAGCAGCTGCCAGTCGATTTTGTAAGCAATGTGGCTGGTTTGAAACGCATAGAGTTTAAAGGCGACACGCGTATCGCCGTCCACAATCTCGCCGCCAAAAGTCATCAGATGCGTCAGTTGGTGCTGTCGCCACAAATGAGGGAGATTGGCCACGGTGCATTCTACGAAACAGCAATAGACACACTTGTACTATCCGACAGCCTTGAAATTGTCGGCGATTACGCCTTCGCCTATTGCGACAGCTTGCAAGTAGTGTATATGGGGCCTAAGGTGCGCAAGGTTGGCAATTACAGTTTCACCGAATGCTCGCACCTACGCGAGGTACGGATATTGGCAACGGTGCCACCAGAAGCGGTTAAGACGACCTTCTATCAGCTGCCTCCTACGGCAGTGCTGCGTGTACCAGCCAATGCTGTAGAAGCATACCGGAACCATCCAATATGGGGAACATTCAAGAGAATTGAGGCAATTCCCCAACCTTAACATACAAACGTATCAACAAATCAACTTATTAACATATTAACTCTCCAGCCCTTAACCAAATGCTTCGCTTCCTAAAACGCCAAACACTATTAGCTTTACTTCTGCTGCTGAGTGCGACAAACATCCAGGCGCAAGAGTTCATCGGCTGCCGTACCGAAAGGGGGTGGGCGGAGAGTCCTATGCTGAGCCAATATTTCCACGTGGATGCAGGCGAGTTGCAGCAGACGTCACTCCGTAAGGTCAGCTACTCTGTCACCATAACCTCGTTGGGCTACCACGAGGTGTATGTAAACGGAATGAAGGTCGGTGACAAAGTGATGCAACCCGCCGTGTCGCAGCTCGACAAGCACGCCTTCTGGGTAAAATACGATATCACGCCTTATCTTCGCGAAGGCCACAACCAGATAATGCTCTGGCTTGGGCAGGGCTGGGGCCGCATATACGGCACCCCGGCGGTAGCAAAAGCAGTTGTAGAAGAGACCGTCTCCGATGGCGAATGCGGACTGATATATGAAATATTAAAGACAGACAGTACGTGGATGGCCAGGCCTTCACCCTATAGCTATACCGGCAGCTGGCAGCCGATGCAGTTCGGCGGCGAACGGTACGATGCCCGTATAAGCGGCCATAATGCAACCCGAGCAAAGGTCTATGATGCAAAAGACATAGTCGTCTCCTGGCAGGAGTTTGAGGGCAACCGCATAACAGACACCATCAAACCGCAAAGCATCGAGCAACTTGCCGACGGCAGCGTCCTGCTCGACTTCGGACGAGTAGTGACAGGATGGTTTGATATCGTATTTGAAAAGGTGCCTTTTGGTCAAGAGGTCACGATGGAGTACCTCGACCACCGCGATGCCAAGCCGCCATTCACCGAGACAGACATCTACATCGGAGGCGGTGGCAGCGACCATTTCACCAACCGCTTCCACACCCACGCCTTCCGATATGTCCGTGTCAAGGGGGCCAAAATATGGTACGCCAAAGCATTGCAAATCGGTGCCGTCAGCTCCAAAGAGGGTGCAACCTTCGAGTGCAGCGACCCGCGGCTCAACGCCATCCACGATATGGTTAAGTACACCCTCAGTTGCCTCACTTTCAGTGGCTATATGGTCGATTGTCCCCACATCGAGCGAATGGGTTACGGCGGCGACGGCAACTCATCGACCAACACGCTGCAAACCCTCTGGGATGTGCGCTCCACCTATGCCAACTGGCTGCAGGCTTGGAGCGATGCAATGGACAGCACCGGCGACCTGCCTTACGTTGCCCCTGCCTTCCGCACCGGCGGAGGCCCCTACTGGCAGGGATTCATCGTCAAGGCACCTTGGCGCACCTACCTCAACTACGGTGACCGCACACTCATCTACCGCCACTACGACAAGATGAAGCGCTGGCTGGAATACATCGAGCACCACTGCGAAGACTACATCCTGCAGCCTTGGCTCGACACCGAGCGGCGCGCTTGGTTTCTCGGCGACTGGGCCGTCCCCGAGGGAGTGGACAAAGGCGGCGAGAGCATACTTCACGTCAGCAACTGTTTCCTTGCTGAGTGTCTGGCCGATATGGTGCAGATGGCCCGAATGACAGGCCATCCCGATGATGCTGAGCATTATGCCGAGTGGCGACAAGAGCTCGTCGCTGCAATACACCGGCATTTCTACCATTGCGACACCATTCAGACGGATGTACAGCAGTCTCGGTTGCAGGCAGGCAGGATGCCTGCGCCCCGTCACTACTATGCCAACGGTACGCCTCTCGACCAGTGCTACGCCCTGCTAATGGGCATTCCGCCAGACAGCGCCACCGCCGCTGCTGTGAAGGCCCAGCTCCTCAAGGACTGCCACGGGAAATACCGCGACCATATCGCCGCCGGCCTTATGGGGGTGCCTGTCTTCACCGAATGGTGCATCAAAGAAAGGCAGACAGACCTTATGGCCACAATCCTGCGCCAAGAAGACTACCCTGGCTACCTCAATATGATGGATAAAGAGTGCGTTAATGCGTTAATGCGTCAATGCGTTAGTGGAGACACAGAAGAGTGCGTTAATGCGTTAGTGCGTCAATGCGTTAGTGGAGACACAGAAGAGTGCGTTAATGCGTTAGTGCGCCAATGTGTTAGTGGAGACACAGAAGAGTGCGTTAATGCGTTAATGCGTCAATGCGTTAGTTCTGACGCGGCAGCCACTAACACATTAACACATTCCCGCAATAACGCATTAACTAACACATTAACGCAATCCCACAATAACGCATTTACCACCTGGGAGTCGTGGGACTGCGGTCGCCCCGGCAAAGAAGACCGCAGCCGCGTACATAACTGCTACAACGGCATCGGTATATGGTTCTATCAAGCCCTTGCCGGCATCCGTCCCGATCCAGAGCAGCCAGGCTACAAGCACTTCTTCATCGACCCGCAGCCTTGTCCAGGCATCGACTGGGTGAAGTGCACCAAGCCGACCCTATACGGCGACATCAAGGTGGAAATCAGGAGCGGAAAGCTGAAAGTTGTAGTTCCCTACGGCACCACCGCAACGGTGTTTCCCAGCACACCACGCGAACGCACCGTCGAAGGCGGCAACTGGGAGTTTACCATCGAATGACGGCAACAAAGTCACTCCCCGACTTGGGTCGTGTCAATCTGTATTTCGGAGGTAACAACCATCTGCTGTCTTCCGTCGATGTCGAAACGCAGTGTCGCACCGTCGCTGCGTACATCAATGGTGACAGGGGCGCCCATAACAACAGGCAGGTTTATGTCGCCGTGGCCGCCCGGAAAACCGCAGAGCAGTGGGATGTTATACTTTACAAGCTGTTGGCGCAGCATCTGTTCAACGCTCTCGTAGGTGAACTCACTGCCGCAACCGGTGAACTCGCCAAGCACGACACCCTTGCAGCGCTTCAACACACCATTCATAGCCAGAATGTTGAACTGGCGGTCGATGTTGTGCATCGACTCCCCCACCTCTTCGATGAACAGTATGATGTCGCGTCCCAGCGTGGCATCAGCCTTTGTGCCGAGATTCGGCGCGAAGGTGCAGATGTTGCCGCCGACAAGTATACCGCTGGCACGGCCTTCGATATTCTGCGGATGTGCCGGCAGCTCATAACAGGGCACTGTACCCATCAGCAGGTCGCGCATCAGGGTGCTGCTCTCGTCGGTGCCGCCTTTGGCCAGAAACGAGCTCATCGTGCCGTGTATGCTCATAACGCCTGCACGCGCACTGAGGCCGTGCAGCGTGGTGACGTCGCTGAAGCCCACAAGCCATTTGGGATGCGCAGCCCATTCAGAAAACGCGATTTGGTCGATATAGTGTATTGTTCCGTACCCGCCTCGGTTGCAGATGATTGCCTTGATAGAAGTGTCGCTTAGCGCCCAACGCAGGTCGCTGACACGTTCGTCAACGGTACCGGCATATTTGCCAACGAACATTTTGCCGACATTGGGGGCGACGACTGGCTCCAGTCCCCAACTGCGCAACACCTCGGCGGCTTTCTCAATGTCTTCGAGTGGACAGAAATAGGCCGGAGAGACAAGCGCCACACGGTCGCCAGGCTTGAGATATGCAGGTTTCTCGCAGCGGAGTTTTACAGGCTTTCGACTGTTTTTGCTATCGCTTTTCCGCCCGAAAGCGGTAAGTGTCATAGCTGCGGCGAGCAATAGGATTGCAAGAATAAATCGCTTCATCGTGATTCGTTTTAACGTATAAACAATTTTCAATCGCTATTATTGTGTTTCGAAAAAATATTTTCGAGAGTTACGGAAAATGCGTATCTTTGCATTTCCAAAATCAGCAAACGATGAAACAACTATTACGGATTATCCTTATTGCGACACTCTTTGCAGGATGCAGAAGCGGAGTGAAACTGACGATGTTGACGGTTGAAATGCAGGACGGCAGCCAGCCGCTGGCCACTGCCGAGCCGCGCTTCAGCTGGCAATATGTGGCAGATGTGAACAACGTGGTGCAGACGGATTACCGCATCATTGTGGCCAGCAGCGAGGAAAACGCGAAGAAAGGAATCGGTGACCTATGGGACTCAAAGGTTGTAGAGTCAAACCAGATGCTGTATATCCCTTATGGATTGAGCGAGGGCGTACACAGGGGTACGCCCCTACGCAGCCGCGACCGATGTTGGTGGAAGGTTTACACCACAGTCACCTATGAGGATAGTAGGGGCGTACTCCAGTGTACGTCCATAGAGAGCGACGTGCAGCACTTTGAGATAAGCCTGCTCTCTCCCGACGACTGGAAAGCGCACTGGATTGGGCGCGACTACGAGGACGACCATCTGAACGGCCACTCCGCCATCGCCGCCCGCTATCTGCGCAAGGAGTTCCCGCTCTGCAAAGATATCGAATGTGCGCGCCTATACATCAGTGGATTGGGTCAATACCAAGTGTTCCTCAATGGCATCGAAGTGGCCGAAGATGAGCTTCTCAAACCCGCCTTGAGCGACTATACGCGGCGCATCTATTTTAACGCTTACGACGTGACCAATATCCTGCGCAATGGAGACAACGCCGTGGGCGTCATCCTCGAGGGCGGACGCTTCACCGCTCCTCGCCACGATACAAACTACTTGGAGTGGTGCGGCATCAACCACGCCGCGCACTATGGACTGCCGCAACTGCTGATGCAGCTTGAAGTGACCTACAAAGACGGCACAACAGACACCATCGTCAGCGGCGAGGGCTGGAAGATAACAAACCGCGGTCCCATCCGCAAAGCCAATGAGTTTGATGGCTATACCTATGACAACCATTATGATTTATACCGATGGTGTTATCCAGAATATGATGACAGCAGGTGGGATGATGTCGTCGTTGACTACGACCGCCAGAATATGTACTGCGAGGACATCTACAACCCACGCCATCGCGTGGCACGCGAGTACCCTGTCAGAACCGGCAGTCCTCTTCCTGACAACTATCAGCGTCCCAATCCGATGCAGCTCCTCACCCCACAGCCCAACCCAAACATAAAGGTGCAGCACGAATTGAAGCCGGTGGCATTATTCAAAAAAGACGACAAGTGGATTCTCGATATGGGGCAGAATATGGTGGGAGTTTTAGAATGTGGGAATGCGTTAATGCGTAAATGTGTCAGTGGGGACACCATAACCTTCCGCTACGCCGAATTGCTGAATGCCGACAGCACCCTATATACCGACAATCTGCGCTCTGCCGAGTGTACCGACCGCTATATTGTTGGCACTAGACTAACACATTCTCACAATAACACATTCTCACATTTTCCGCTATTCGTCTACCACGGTTTCCGCTACGTGGAAATATCAGGTCTCACCTCTGCTCCCAATGTGGAAGATTTCACTGGACTTGTAATGTACGACGAGATGCCGATGACGGGCAGCTTCGAGTGCTCAAACGAGGTAATCAACGCCGTCTACCGCAACGCCACGTGGGGCATACGCGGCAACTACCGCTCGATGCCCACCGACTGCCCCCAGCGCGACGAGCGGATGGGATGGACAGGCGACCGCACCACCGGCTGCTACGGCGAGAGCTACATCTTCGACAACCATCGCCTCTACGCCAAGTGGCTGCAGGACCTCGAAGACAGCCAGTGGGAGAACGGCTCGCTCCCCGACGTAGCTCCTGCCTACTGGCGCAACTACACCGACAATATGACCTGGCCGGGCGCCTTCATCACCGTGGCCGATATGCTATGGAGGCGTTTCGGCGACATCGAGCCAATTCGCAAGCACTACGATGCAATGAAGCGTTGGATGCTCCATATGAAGAAGTACTACCTCAAGGACGACATCCTCATCCGCGACACCTACGGTGACTGGTGCGTGCCGCCCGAAAGCCCCGAGCTGATCCATACCCGCGACACCAACCGCATCACTTGGCCCGCCTGCCTTTCTACGCCATATTATGTCGAATATTGCGGGATAATTGGAGGATTTGCAGCAAGCCTTCATCGGGACGACGACGTTCAGTATTTCGTGAATGAAATCAATACCGTCACCAAGGCATATAACGCCCACTATTTCGATTCCGTTGCCGGATACTATGCCAACAACACCGTCACCGCCAACATCCTCCCTCTCTCTTTTTGGATGGTGGGACCAGATTACGAGCACTGCGTGCTGGAAAAAATCGTTGAAAAGACTGAGAACGATTTTGGCGGCCACGTCTCTACAGGTGTCGTAGGCATCCAGCACCTTATGCGCACCCTCACTGACTACGGTCGCGGCGACCTTGCGCTGAAGCTGGCTTCCGACACCACCTACCCCTCGTGGGGATATATGCTCAAGCACGGAGCCACCACCATCTGGGAGCTTTGGAATGGCGACACCGGCGACCCGTCAATGAACAGCGGCAATCACGTGATGCTCCTCGGCGACCTCATCATCTGGTACTACGAATACCTCGGAGGAATAAAGCCCTTGGCTCCTGGCTACAGCATAATTATGCTGAAACCTTACCCCATCAAGGGGCTTGACTATGTCAACTGCAGCTACAACTCGGTGTCGGGCCGCATAGAGAGCAACTGGCGCCGCAAAGGCAACCGCTTCGAGTGGGACATCCTTATCCCGCCCAATACCAGCGCCGAGGTCTATCTGCCCACCAAAGACGGCTATAAACTAATGAAACTCGGCAGCGGCCGCCACCACCTCACGAGCGACCTGTAGCCACGCTGTTTCCTGCTTCGTTTCATCCCCGTTCCAAAACAGGGACAAGTCCGTTTGATGTCCGCTTGTTGTCCGCTTGATGTCCGCTTGTTGTCCGCTTTAAAAGCGGACAACAAGCGGACATCAAGCGGACAACAAGCGGACATCTCCGGGCGCGTCGGAATATTATATTTGTCCGTTTCGATAATTATGCCTATCTTTGCTCCCTGATTTGCAATAGTCTTATTACAATTAACAAACTCTATATGAAACACATCAACAGATTTTTGCTATTCTTCGCCCTGCTTGCTCTTTGCCAGACAGCACAGGCGCAGGAGCTAAAGATTATCTCCTTCAACATCCGCTACAATTCGTGGAACAACATCGACGGTGAAAACGGCTGGCCCAACCGCAAGGCCGCCGTGGTGAAGATGATAAACGAGGAGAAACCTGCCGCCATCGGCCTGCAGGAGGCGCTGATTGACCAGCTGCAGTATCTCGACAGCTGTCTGCCACAGTACCGCCGCATCGGTGTGGGGCGCGACGACGGCAAGCTGGACGGCGAGTTTATGGCCATCTATTACGACACCGCGCGGCTGGAACTGGTGAACTACCGCACACGCTGGCTCAGCGAAACGCCCGAAGAGCCGTCGCTGGGATGGGATGCCGCCTGTCGCCGCACAGTCACCATAGCACGTTTTAGCGACCGCTTGAGCGACAAAGAGTTTGACTATTTCAACACGCATCTCGACCACGTGGGCAAGACGGCACGCGCCGAGGGCGCACAGCTGATAGCCGAGACAGCAGGCGGCTATGAGACAAGCGATGTGCCGGCAATAATCGGCGGCGATATGAACTCAACGATAGACGACGACATATTCCAAGCGTTCTACAACACAGGTTTCAAAGTGGCCCGCGACCTGCCATCCGTGACAAGCCGCGTAGACACCTACACCGGCTTTGGCAAAGACAAGCCGTCGCTCATCGACCACTTCTTTGTGCGCAACGTTGAAGTGGAGCTTTTCCGAACCCTCAACGGCGACTACGGCGTCCCCTACATCTCCGACCACTACCCAATCGAGATGGTCATTCGGCTGTAATGTGAATGCCAAAGAGCGGAGACAACCGACGACCCCGAGAGTACAGACGGCAACACTCGCAAGAAATGTGTGCCTTTATGCCTCGAAGAGGCTCAATCTCAATAGCACCATACTAAGCGACCATAAAGAACACCTCACAAGGCTCTGCAACGCCTGCGCAACAGCGAGCCTCGAAGAGGCTCAATCTCAATAACACCACACTAAGCGACCATAAAGAACACCTTGCAAGGCTCTGCAACGCCTGCGCAACAGCGAGCCTCGAAGAGGCTCAATCTCAATAACACCATACTAAGCAACCGAAGGGAGCGCAGTGTGGTGACACCACTACGACCAACCCTCACGTGTGTCGAAGACACACCACCACACAATAAAGCCATATCACCTTCGTTACTATCAGTATGAGTTACACATCCACTATGTATCATATCATCGTTCGCACCCACTCCAGCGAGCGCACTATCAGCGAGGAGCACGAGCGCGACCTATACGCATACGTGATGGGGATCGTGGACGAAGTGGGTGGCAAGTTGTATCGCATCGGAGGTATGCCCGACCACATACACATCTTCCTCTCGTTGCCCGCCAACCTGTCGATGTCTGACTTCGTGCAGCGGATGAAGACCGCCACCAGCAAGTGGCTCAAAGCCAACCCCGTCTTTCCACACTGGAGTGGATGGTCGAAGGAGTATGCCGGCTTTAGCTATAGTGTCAAGGAGAAGGACAGGGTGGTAAACTATATCCGCAACCAGAAAGAGCATCATAAGAGGATGACTTTCGCCGAGGAATACAGAGCGTTTCTGGAGGAGAACGGGCTGACGGTGGATGAGAGGTATTTCCTGAAAGACTGATTGGTAGCGTGTCTTCGACACGCTTTATAGTGTGGTGATATCGCTGTCACCACACTGCGCTTCGCTTAGTGTGGTGTTATTGAGATTGAGCCTCTTCGAGGCTCGTAGATGCGGAACTTCTTATCACGCTCCTAATGTAGTATTATTGAAACTAAGCCTCTTCGAGGCTCGTAGACGCGGATTGCATTGACACATTCGTCACACCGACCAAATGTGCCGTCATTGAGCCTCCGAGGCTCGTAGGCGAAATATGTGAGTTGTGAGCTATTGGCGAGACACTTTCATTACAAAGCCGCCGCCGGGGGCGAGATGGCAGTTAAGAGTTAAGAGTTCTGAGTTAAAAGTTTCATAGTGGTAGTCGCTGCCGCGACGATGGGCATTGGCTCCGTCGGAGTATAGTTCGATTGTGTAATTGCGTGATTGTGATAATGTGTCAGTGTTATCTGCGTCAGCATTCACGCATTGGCGCATTAACGCATTGACGCAATCTATCTCGATGTCGCGGGGAGTCCAATTGGTAATGCCGCCGATGTACCACGTGTCGCCTTTGCGACGGGCGGTGACAATATACTCGCCCACCTCGCCCTGCAGCACACGTGTCTCGTCCCACACCGTGGGCAGCGAGGCCACAAAGCGCGTGTAGTCGGGTTCACGCTCATAGTTGGTCGGCGAATCGCAGAGCATATTTAACGGTGACTCCAGCACGATATACAGCGCCAGCTGGTGGCAACGGGTTCCTTGGCTCATAGGCTCGTTCCAGCAGGGACGGAAGCTGTTGCGGCATCCGTTGAGCATCGCCCCTTGGGTGTAGTCCATCGGGCCGGCTGCCTGACGGATGAAGGGTATCTCGCAGTCATAGCGCATCTGGTCCCATTCGAGCTTGGCCCAGCGCATCTGCTCCAATCCGAACACACCCTCGAAGTTGAGTACGTTGGGATAGGTGCGGTTGAGGCCTGCTGGCTTGAAGGCACCGTGGAAGTCGACCACCAGGTGGTATTTGGCACACATCTCGGCCGTGCGGCGGTAGAAGTCGGTGACTATCTGGTCGTCGCGGTCCATAAAGTCGACCTTGAAGCCCTTTACACCCATCTTGCTGTAGTGCTTGCAGACGTGCTCCATATCACGGTCGAAGGCATAGTAGCCCGCCCAAAGGATGATGCCCACATTGCGCTCCTTGGCATAGTTGACGAGCATTGGCAGGTCTATCTCCGGCACCACCTGGAAGAGGTCGGCCTTGCCATTTACGGCCCAGCCCTCGTCAAGGATGACGTACTCTATGCCGTAGCGAGAGGCGAAGTCGATGTAGTGCTTGTATGTGTCGTTGTTGATGCCAGCCACAAAGTCCACGCCGCCAATGTTCCAGTTGTTCCACCAGTCCCACGCCACCTTGCCAGGCTTTATCCAGCTCACATCGTCCACCCGTGAAGGCTCACCCAGCAGGTAGCTCATATTGTTCAATGCAATCTCCGTGGCGGTGCCCACCATCATTATGCGCCAGGGGAAATGCTTGCTCTTATCCATCTCGGCAATATAGTCATCGCGCTCCTTGACTATCAGCTGCAGGTTGTTGTGTCCGCCTTGCTCCACGCGACGGGGCAGCGGCGCGTGCTCGCCCACCAGTTCGCCGGCATTGGTGCTGTGCAAATAAAGCCCCGGATAGTCGCACAACGACGACTCCGTCAGGCAGAGCTTCACGTCGCCGCAATGCACCATCAGCGGCAGGAAGCAGAGCCGCCGCTGGTCGAGTTGCGAGAAGGGCTTGGTGGTGTAATGGTTCTCGAACGATGTGCTGTATTGTATATCGTGGCGTGTGGAGTCGAAGCTGATGACGTATGGGGCTGAAACTGTTCTGTCGTCGATGAAGTCGTGATTCACAATCTCTTTAACCACCCGTCCAGGCTTCCCTTCCCACACGAAGCGATAGGCAAGCCCCTCATTATAGGCGCGGAATATAACCGACAGTCCCTCCTTCAGGTGGAGGGTCAGTTCGTTATATTGGTCGCGCATCGAGGTTTGTCGGCAGAAGGGCGATGCGATGGTCTCGTTGATGGAGCGTCGCGAGGTTTTGCGTACCGACAAATTGTGGTATTCCTTGTCGCCCTGTGTGTAGTCGAGGCCTATCAGTGTGCGGGCCAACAGCGTATCGTTGAGAGCTGTGCAGCAATACAAGCCGCCGTCAAGGGTTGTGATTTCCGCCATCAGCCGTCCGTCGGGCGAGGACAATTTGTAAAAGCGTTTTTGGGCTCCGGCTGTCACGGCCAGCATTAGGCCGAGGAGCAGAAGGGCAAGTCTTTTCATATCTGTTCAGATTGTAATTGTTTCCATCATTTTGCGATAGTATACAGCCTTTTGTGCAAGCGGCATCGGGTAGGCGCGCGACGACGAGGGCATACGCCACAGTCGCATCTCGCGTCCATTGATGGCGAAAGTGCTGTATTCGCCCATCTTCGGGATGGTTACGCCATAGTCCTCGGCAAGTACCGAGATGCTCTTCTGCCCCGTACACACAATATCGTGGCACTGCGGTATACGCTCCAGCAACGCCGCGATGTCGGTTTTCTCGACCACCTCAAGGTCTTTGTCGGAGGCGTTAGCCGACAGGCGCTTCACCGCCGTGGCGGTGTCGAAGATAGCGATGCCGCGCCGGTTGAGCAGAGCCTCTATGTCGGCTTGTTTGAACGTCTTATGTTCCGCATCCACAAGCCGTTGAGAGTCGCCATAGAACACCTCGCCGAAGATTTCCCACATCATATTGGTGCGGTTGGGGTAGAAGAAATCCATCGACCAGCGCTTGCGCGGCGGCGGGAAGCTGCCCAGCATCAGCAGCCGTGCGTTGGGCGGAAGAAAGGGTTCCAGCGGATGCCGTTCAATGGGAACGGTATCGTTCTTGTCGTGCATAATCAAGTGTCTAACGATGCAGCTTGGGGTTCAGCTTCATATTGGTTTTCAGACCAAAGCGGAGTTGTTTGACAACACCTTTGGTGAGATACACCCCGCATTGGTACTTCCCACTGGCGAAGCTGAACAAGAGGCGGTTGCCACCGATAAGGCGCTTCATAACCTCACATTTGGCCACATTCTGTTCTGCCAGACGGCCCGCCCCTGTAGTTGTACGCCCCTGAAACTCTCTTACTGTTCCGACCTCCATATCATACATAGCCAGAATGGTGTCGAGAGCGGCGAACACCTCGTCGGTAGTGTTTCCCAGCCAAAGGCAAGTCTCAAAGACGTCTTCGATAGACAAGTCATTGAAGCCACCGATGGAGATCGAAAACAGCTGGCTTGTTCCGCCCAGGCTCATATAGTAGCCTTGAGTCCCGTTGTCGTCCTTGTAGATGAAGATAGAATAGTCGGCATCGTCCTTCTCCGCCTCTGCGACCTCTACTCTAAGGTTGGCGGGAATGTCCTTTTGCGCTTGCACGCCCATTGTGGCTGTCATCAAAAGCGCCACAAGTAGTAATATTTTTTTCATAATGTGATAGTATGTTTGGAATTCAACTTCGTATTTGTCTATCGGTTCGTTGCACGTATCTTATTCAGTATGTGTTCTGCCCACGCTTCGTCGCCAGGGATTTGGTAGCGGAAGTTGCCGTCGGGGTCGGCGGTCGAGCTGCCGATGTCGGTGTCGAGGATAATTTGCGGCACTGACGGCGGTTGCGGTTCCGGCTTAAGATTCTCTGTCTCACACGAAACCAGCAACAAGGCCACAAACGCAATGAATATAAGACTCTTCGTCTGTTTCATCACTACAATGTTTTTGCTCGTTTTGATTTGCAAAGATACAACTTTTTTCAATTCCGACGTATTTATTTCGCCGAATAGGTTTTGTTGTGCATCCCTACGGAGCAACAATCCGCCAGACCCTCATATGCCAACAGCACAAAAAAAGAGAGGCCTCGCGGTCTCTCTTCTCTGTTTATTGAGGTCAATCTCATTCGACTTCCTCGTGGTTTTATACTTAGGGAAGTGTGCTTTTCTATTTCTTCCCCACAAGTATGGCGGAGCCTTTGAGCCCCAGCCAGAAGGCCTCCCGGCGGCTCATAAACAGGCCATTGTCGGTTGAGACAAGCCTCACGTCGGCGTAGCCCATATTTTTCAATCGCTGCACGAACATCTGCATATCGCCATACTTCAGTTTCGAAAAAATGTCGTGGATGGCGAAGGTGCCGCCTTTCTTGAGCACGCGGAGGGTCTCCATCAATATCTCCTGACGGTTGCGGCTTGGGATATTGTGGTACACATAGTTGCTGCATACCGCATCGAAGGTCTCGTCGGCGAAATCGAGGCGAACGGCATCGCCCTTGGCAAAGGAGGTGTTTGATACGCCCTCGGCTTTGGCGTTCTCCTCGCAAAGGTTCTTGCTGAAAGAGGAATACTCCGCCCCCCAGCGGTCGATGCCAGACATCCGCGCCTTCGGGTTGCGCTTGGCCACGGCGATGGTCAAGGCACCGCTGCCGCACCCCACATCGAGGCCGCAACCGCCTTCGGGCAGCACGACCCTCGCGGCCACGCCGTCGATTATCACACGCGACAGCTGGCGCTTCCCGTCGTACGAGAAGGCTCTGTACAACAGCACCATCCAGACCGTCACCGCCAGCAAGACGATTGTGGGGACAAGGAAAAGTACCGTCAGCACGGTTCTCCATATTCCGGCCGAAAGCAATCCGCTCACGCCGAAGATAAGGAACAGGACAAGGCACACCGCGCATCCTGCCGCCGTTCCACGTATCATACCCTTGGGCATCCAGTTTTTGTAGTTGGGTTTCATATTATCTTTTATTTTGTTGCAATTACAGTAAGCCAGTGGTGTTTGTCGTCACCGTGGACGGCGATGTCGCGGAAGCCGGCATTGGCAAGGTGGGTACGCAGCTCGTCGGGGGTGTAGGTGTGCATACCCTCGATGAGTTTCTCCCACTTCTCGTTTTTGCCCGTGAGACCGTCGTCCTCGTTGACGATGGCGAAACGTCCGCCCTCTTTCAGTGTGCGGCGCACCCCACGGAAGCACTCTTCGATGTCAGGCCAGAAGTAAACGGTCTCGAAGGCGGTCACGAGGTCGAAGACGCCCTCCTCGAAGGGCAATGCTGCGGCGCTACCTTCCAATACACGGCAGCGCCCCGCAGCGATGGCGGAGGCATTCACCTCGGTGCTTTTCTTCACCGAGACGGGAGAGTAGTCGATGCCAGTCACCGTGCCTTTGGGGCAGCGCTTCAGCAGCCGTGCCACATTGGCACCGCCGCCGCACCCCACATCGAGGACGTTGGCATCGGCGGTGAGCGTCAGGTGCGAGAGGCTCCATTCCGCCAGACGGGCGTGGCCGCCGCCGTTCATTCCGTTGACCATCATTCTTCCGAAGAAACCTTCGGGCTTGCGTGTGTTACTGAAAATCTTGCTTAGAAGTCCCATAATCTTATTGTTTATTTAATCAATTTCTTTGCTATCCACAATCCGCACTCGGCAGCGACGACTATTGCCACCAAGGCGACGACGAGCCACATCGTGCTCTGCAGTGGAACCATAGCGTCGGCATAGGCCTGCCCCACCTCCTCGGCGGCGCCCTGCAGGTACCACTCCTTGCGTGTCCAGAGGTAGATGATCTCGGCGATGTTGCCGAGGGCGAGGAGCGGGTAAGTGACGGCGTCCTTCTTGACTCCCACTCGCAACAAGTCGCTCAGCACACCGCATCCGACGATGACGGCCAACCGTGTGAGGTCCACCTCACCCATAGCCATCATCAGCAGGCCGAACACGGCTGACAGCACCGTTCCCAAGCCGAACCCGTGCCAGCGGAGCGAGAGCCAACGGTAGGGCAACGCGCCGAGGAGCGCACCCAAGGCAGGAGCCAGCATCCAGCATACCGGATGGGCAAAACCAATGAACTCGGCGGCAAACACCGCCACAAAATACAGCACCACGAAACCCGTAGCACCCCAGAATGTCAGTTTTTTATCCATATTATAGCATTTATTGATTCCAACTGCAAAATTACCGACATTCCCACACCCCCGCAATCCCCAAAAATTAGGATTTTTGTGCAGCAAATGTACATACTATTCTCCGCATATTTTGCGGAGAATATTTGTTTTTTTCTCCGTATAGCAACATTTATTTTGCCAGATGAATAATTTTGTGTATCTTTGCAGCGTGAAAACAATAACAACGATATGCCTAAAATATACGAATACTTCGGATTTATATTCTACTTCTACTCCAATGAGCATGAGCCAATTCATATGCATGTAAAACACGGAGATGAGGAGAGCATATTCGAGCTTATCATGATGAACGGTAGCTTGGAACGAATCAATATCCGGGATAAGCACGGTGTGCCTCCGTTGTCATCGAAGGACAAGCGCATAGCAGAGGCATTTATTAGAAAATATTGCAAGAATATCATCGACAAATGGGTGCGGTTCTTTGTGATGAAGCAGCAAGTGAGAAGCACCAATATCAAGACAAAACTATGAGCGACAGATTATACATAACGGAAGCAGTTGACCTTGGCGGGTTGAAGGTGCGGTTGGTTTTCAGCGACGGCACCGACAGCACGGTGGATGTCGGTGACTACATCCGTCGGCACCCGCATCCGCAGTACAATAAATACCTTGACCCCAAGAAGTTCCGCACCTTCACCCTCGACGGCGGCAACATCGTCTGGGGCCGCAACTGGGACTTGATATTCCCCATCGAGCAGCTGCACGAAGGGGTGATTAGATGATAATGTGTATCTTTGCAGCGTGAAATTGATAAAATGATGATGACATAAAACGTAGAAATAGACAAAGACATATTGAGCTTGCCGCTCTTGTTTTCTTACTATGTATGTGGTTCAATAAAAATGCCATATGTTTTGGAATGTTTGTGACTCGCTGATTATTTCCCCTACCGCAAATGCGCGGGTGTGCGTCGGGGGACTTTCCTTTTTGTTTTTAATTCAATTGCCTCTCTCTACCGCAAACTTGCGGCGGGGCGGGATGGGTTTGTAACAATTTTATTGGATGAAAACCATAAAACATAATGAACTACTCCGACTGGAACTGAATGCACTACTCAATGATTTGGAGCAAGCTCGTCAAATGCTACCAAACCATATGCCTTCTTTCGGTTCTGTAGCAGAAAGCATATTAAAAAATCATCTAACATCTTTCCTGCCTCAAAAAGTATCCGTTTGTCAGGGTTTTGTGGAATGTAATGGGGAAGTATCAAACCAGTGCGACATTATTCTTTACAATGCGAATGACTTTGCACCTATCTATTCGTATGGTGACATCAAGGTTATAAACCATCAAGCAGTCTACGCAGTTATTGAGGTAAAGACAGGCATTGACAGTAGACGTTTTTGTGAAGTCTTGCATGGTTTTGAACGACTAACAAAGTTATGTGTACAAAACAAATTTTTATTCATATATGAAGGATGCACAATAACAACACTGAAAAATTATTTTCACTGCAAGCAATCCCCATACTATAGCACAATACTTGACAAAGATGATTTCGAAGCTTTGCCCGATGCCATTATCTCGCTGAAGCATGATTATTATCTTGCAAAAGACCATATTCAAACAGAACAAAATGATATGTTTGGATATATGGCCTATTATGCAATAGACCATTCTAACAAAGCTATTGCTTGTTTGCAGGGTTTTACTGAAAAACTACTTTCGATTGTGAGTGTAGAATCGAAACCAGTCCATATTCTGAATAATGATAATCCCCAAGAGCCAAACTATTTGTTGATAAATGATGGGTTTTACCTTGTTGAAATGTAAATGATAACTTCTAAACATAATTTGAATGAAAAAGATAGCATGGTGTTTTTTATTTGTATTTGCCTTAACAACATTATGTTTGGGGCAAAAGACCATTTTAAATGCCAACCCTGCAAATGAAGGATGGTCGAGCGTTGACTACCAAGGGAAACGCTTTCGGATTTCAAGTGTTGAGATTGATAGAGAAAACAATAAAACCTATGTGACAATTGAAGTCGTAGCAACAAAAAAATTACGAGAACTGAAACCACCCATATGTAATCCTTGGATTACGGAAAAGAACAGACTCTGGGAAAGCTGCATAAAAAACGTCGAGCGATGTGGGGGTTATGAAGACTATGACCACTATATAACCGACGATGGTCGTACGGGACATTATTCGGGAGATGGCAATCCTAATTATGAGGCTATTTGGGAAAATGTAGAAGCGGGGAAAATACATTGGTATACTCTTGTATTCAATACGGTTATACCGCATGGAATAACTGATATAAAAATTGACTGCAATGGTTTTTGTAACAAAGGATTTTGCAAGATACTCTCATGTACCATTAATAATCCGATGCCGATTCTTCCAAATATTAATATGACAGAAAAAGAGATACGCTCTAATATTGAAAAACAACATAATGGCATAGTAGGAATATATGAGGACTTAAAAAAGAATGGCTTACGGATTGCCTGTATTAAACAGGATAATGATTACAAAATAATCTATCTCTCCGGAGGTCGAATGAAAGGGTGGAACGTTGGCGAAATAAAAGGTACGTTGTCTGAGACATCAATACCTACTCTTTTTATGGCAGATTGGTATGATGATTTTAAAGAAAAAGAAACCGACAAAGTTATGATTGGCTTTGACAAGTTGACAATGGATATTAGCATAGGAGACAGTACAACCTCTTACTTGCAAATATATCCACCCGCAAAAGGGACTACTAATTCTGATAATATTACATTAACACAGTGGACAGGAACAGGCTTTTCAATTGGCAATGATTATATAGTGACAAACAATCATGTGGCTGATGGAGCAAAAACGATTAGTGTCAAGGGGGTTAAAGGAGACATGAACACAGGGTACTCCGCAGAAGTTGTTGCAACAGATAAAGTGAATGACATTGCAGTCCTAAAGGTTACTGACCCTAATTTCAAAGGCTTCGGAACAATCCCTTATGCGTTACAACAACGCATGGCAGATGTCGGTGAAGATGTTTTTGTTCTTGGTTATCCATTGACACAAGCGCTTGGTAACGAGATAAAATTGACCAATGGCATCATTAGCTCTCGCACAGGTTACCAAGGAGATATTTCCACTTATCAAATGTCGGCACCCGTGCAACCTGGCAATAGTGGCGGTCCTATGTTCGATAGCAAAGGCAACGTGATAGGCATTGTCGTGGCGGGCGTTCCTGGAGCAGAAAATGTAGGCTACGCCATAAAGACTTCCTATCTCAAAATCCTCATTGAAAGCGCAGGGCTGGACATAGCTTTCCCTGCCAACAATACAATAGCGACACTTTCATTGGCGGAGAAGGTGAAGCGAGTTAAGAACTATGTGTTCTACATTGAATGCAGCAACAAGTGATTTTGAAAACGACCAAAAAACTCTCGCAAAGGCCAAATCATATTTGTAAACGGCTGGATTTTCCCGGCCGTTTACATTTTTAATTTTGCCATTTCAGAAATATCCGTACCTTTACACCCGTATTCATCGAATGCTAAACCACTAAAGAAAGGAGCAACAATGCCTTTGTTTTACAACAAAGTGCAAAGGGTCAATACGCGCGACCCGAAAGGTGTGTAGAATAACAACTCACACAGAACCCACAAAGAAGGCATAAAGAAGGGAGCGTCAATTTTGGCGCTCCTTTCCATCATATAACTATTTTACCAAGTCGTATCCGGTGCTTCGACCACCTGACTCGGTGCGGGCAAGGATACCCTTGGCGACAAGGTCTTGCAGGTCACGCAGGGCGGTATCTGGAGAGCATTTGTTTATCTTCGCCCATTTGGAGGATGTCAATTTGCCTTCAAAACCATCCCACAGCATATTGACCATTTTGGTCTGCCGCTCATTCATAGCTATATGACGGTGGCTCTCCCAAAACGTAGCTTTACTCAGTGTGTGCCCGATGGTCTCCATAGCCACTTTGATAGCCACATCCAACCTTCCGAGAAACCATAGTAGCCACTCGGTAATGTCAAGCGTCCCTTTCTGCGTCTGCTCCAATATGTCGTAATATTCTTTCCGCGCCAACGCAATCTGTGTCGACATACTGTAGAAGCGATAGAATGTGGCATCGGATTTCGCCAAAAGCATATCGGTGATGGTACGTGCCAACCGCCCGTTGCCGTCGCTGAAGGGGTGTATGCTGACAAACCATAGGTGGGCTATGGCCGCTTTCAGTACAGGGTCAGTGTCCGCGGTGTTGATCCATTGCAGCAGTTCCGACATCATCTGCGGTACATCTTTGCTGGCAGGAGCCTCGTAGTGTACCTTCTCTTTGCCATATTGTCCAGATACCACCTGCATATCCCCCTGTCGCCAATCGCCCACGGTGATGTGTGCCAATCGGATGGGATTAGGAAACAATGCACTATGCCAACGGAACAGCCTATCCTGTGTTAAAGGCTCGTTATAATGATGCACGGCATCAAACATCACCTCCACCACTCCTTCAATGTAGCGGTCGGATGAGGGCACTCCAACGTGGTCAATTCCCAACTGCCAAGCTACCGACGAGCGTACATCGTCGGCATTCAAGGCAATGCCCTCTATCTCAGATGACTTGATGATATCCGATGTCATTGCATCAAGCACAACCGGGCTTTTCACATCAAACCCGAGCATCTCTGCCATTCCTAACAACTTCCCCTGCTGATGCCTCACATCAACCAATATTTCGTTGATTTTCTGCTTGTCCCACAGAAATTTTGGCCAGTCCGTAAGTTCCCATATATACATATCTACCTGTTTTTGTGCGGATAATACAGCTGCTAATCTCCGCATATTATGCGGCAAATATACATTTTTTTCTCCGCACGGCAAAAAAAAGGTGCAATTTTACGATTGCACCCGTTGCGGCGGATTTGCAATCTGCCGCAACTTAATATAAGGATTTGAAATCTGCGCCACTGGCCTGCAATGTCTATTCTCCGCATATTCTGCGGCGAATATACAACTTTTCTCCGCATAACAATAAAAGAGAGGTGCAAGTCAATCACTTGCACCTCTCTCGTTTATTGGTGTTGCCGGCAGGATGCCGGCGTTCCTTTTACTTCACTTCCTCGTAGTCGGCGTCTTCAACGGTGTCGTTGTTGGAACCCTCGTTGTGGCGGATTTATAATCCGACTTGTCATTATTGTTCTCTCCAACGTTATTTGTCTTCGTAATGTCCGTAGGCGGTAAGGACAAGGACGACGACCTCGGTGTCGTAGATTTCATACACGAGACGGTGTCTTTGAGTTATATGGCGGCTCCATTGATTGGAGCGGTCGCCTCGTAACTGTTCTGGATGACCAGTCCCTGTACGTGGATGCTCACGTAACTCTGCTTCCAACTTCAGCAATTTCTTGAATGCACTGGGCTCAGTCTTCTGCAGTTTTGCAGCATCGAGAACCGCCTGCTTCTGATACTTGATCTTATACGCCATCAGCCAACACGCTTAAGCAGGTCTTCAATGGTCTCACCCTCTTGCAGTTCATACGAAGGGCCTTCTTTAGCAGCTTCCACACGGGCGAAGAACTCCTCCTTGGTCATCAAGGTGGGGTCTTTCTCTTTGGCCAACTTCTTGGCGTAGCGTGTCAGGCGGCGCATAAGGGCATCGTCGTCGGCGATGTATCCGATGCTTTGCCATAGTTCCGTGTTCATCGCAATTTGCTGTGTTGTTGTCATCATATTTTATTCTCCTTTTTTGTTTGTATAACGCAGATTGTTTGACATTATTGCCTCGTCAATAAAAAAAGAGTATTATATCACCTTACCAACTCATACCAGTTGCGGCGCACTTGCAATCCGCCATAAACAACAAGAGTGTGTCTCGATGGAGACACACTCTTGTTGTTTCGGAAGTTTCCCCGCCGTGTTACCTCATCAGGCTTGGGGTGATTCCCCGCCGTTTTCGGATCGGCGGAGCGGCTGTCGCCAGCCGCGGCTCCCGCAAGGGGAGCCTTCTCCGCTTCGCTATCGTAAAGAGCCACCGGACCTTTACTTCACTTCCTCGTAGTCGGCGTCTTCAACGGTGTCGTTTCCGCCTTGGGGACCCTGCTGCTGGCCGGCGTTGGGGTTGCCTTGGAAACCCTGACCGGGGTTCTGCGGGCCGGCTTGCTGCTGGGCATTGTACATATCCTGCGAGGCGGCCTGCCAAGCGGCGTTGATCTTCTCCATTGCCTGATCGATGCCGGCAACGTTGCGGGCGCTGTGGGCGGCCTTCAGCTCGTTGAGGGCGTTCTCGATGGCGCTCTTCTTGTCGGCGGGCAGCTTGTCGCCATAGTCCTTGAGGTTCTTCTCGCTCTGGAAAATCATACTGTCGGCAGCATTGATTTTCTCAATCTCCTCTTTGGCCTTCTTGTCGTCGGCAGCGTGAGCCTCAGCCTCAGCCTTCATTCTCTTTATCTCGTCGTCGCTCAAGCCGCTCGAAGCCTCGATGCGGATGTTCTGGCTCTTGCCGGTGGCCTTGTCGAGTGCGCTGACGTTGAGGATGCCGTTGGCATCGATGTCGAACGTGACCTCAATCTGAGGCACTCCGCGCGGTGCTGGCGGAATTCCTGCCAGATGGAAGCGGCCGATAGTCTTGTTGTCGGCAGCCATCGGGCGCTCGCCCTGCAGCACGTGGATTTCAACCTCGGGCTGGTTGTCGGCAGCCGTCGAGAAGACTTGGCTCTTCTTGGTGGGGATGGTGGTGTTGGCGTCGATCAGGCGCGTCATCACGCCGCCGAGGGTCTCGATACCGAGCGAAAGAGGTGTGACGTCGAGCAGAAGCACATCCTTAACTTCGCCAGTCAGCACACCGCCCTGGATGGCAGCTCCGATGGCCACGACTTCGTCGGGGTTGACGCCCTTGTTGGGAGTCTTGCCGAAGAACTCTTCGACCTTCTTCTGCACGGCGGGGATACGGGTCGAACCGCCCACCAGAATGACCTCATTTATATCGCTGTTCGTAAGTCCGGCGTCCTTCATAGCCTGACGGCAGGGCTCGATGGTGGCCTGGATCAGGTCGTCGCAGAGCTGCTCGAATTTGGCGCGGGTCAGTTTCATCACAAGGTGCTGCGGCACGCCGTCGGCAACAGTGATGTAAGGCAGGTTGATTTCAGTCTCTTGGCTCGACGAGAGCTCGATTTTGGCCTTCTCGGCAGCCTCTTTCAGACGCTGCATAGCCATCGGGTCCTTGCGCAGGTCGATGCCCTTGTCGCTCTTGAAGCTGTCGGCCAGCCAGTTGATGATCTTCAGGTCGAAGTCGTCGCCGCCAAGGTGCGTGTTGCCGTTGGTCGATTTGACCTCAAACACGCCGTCGCCAAGGTTCAGGATCGAGATATCGAACGTACCGCCACCAAGGTCGAAGACAGCCACATTCATATCCTGGTTCTTCTTGTCAAGGCCGTAGGCCAGAGCAGCAGCCGTAGGCTCGTTGACGATACGGCGCACCTTCAGGCCTGCAATCTCGCCGGCCTCCTTGGTGGCCTGACGCTGACTGTCGTTGAAGTAGGCGGGGACCGTGATGACAGCCTCGGTCACCTCGCTGCCGAGGAAGTCCTCAGCCGTCTTCTTCATCTTCTGAAGCACTATGGCGCTGATTTCCTGCGGAGTGTAGAGACGTCCGTTGATTTCGACGCGCGGAGTGTTGTTGTCGCCCTTCACTACCTTGTAAGGCACAGCAGCAATCTCTTTCTGCACGCGGTCGTAGCTCTCGCCCATAAAACGTTTGATTGAGTAAACAGTGTTGTGAGGATTGGTGATGGCCTGACGCTTGGCGGGGTCGCCCACCTTGCGGTCGCCGTTCTCGAGGAATCCCACCACCGACGGGGTGGTGCGGTTGCCTTCACTGTTCATAATAACCACAGGCTCATTGCCTTCCATAACAGAGACACAGCTGTTGGTCGTTCCTAAGTCTATACCGATGATTTTTCCCATAATTGTTGTATTTTTTTTATTTTTATTCTTGAAACTTGTTGTTTTTCGTCTTCTGCCAACGCAGAAAACCAAACAATCCACATCAAGAACAATGCCAAACACTGCCGTTTCCGAAAAACTGACAAAATGTCAGTCGCGGCACAAAAAACTGCCACAGCTGGCAGTCATCGCCCTACCAACACTGGTCGTTGTACAATATATGTACAATAGTTGTACAATACTTGTACAATTGTAAACGTACAAATATTGTACAACTATTGTACATATATTGTAAACAGCGCCAAAACAGGGGCTTTTTTTAGATAAACAACTGTAAATATGAACGTTATGCCGAAAAACGACTTTGAGTGGTGGTTTTGAGGGCTGTTTTCGGGGGTGGGCGAAACGCCCACGGTGTTGAACACGAATTGCCATAAATTACCCGAAAATTATCCATATTTTTTTTGAACACGGATTGCTTTTTTGAACACGAATGACACGAATGACACGAATTGCTCGATATATCTTGCGTCGGAACCTTTAACCCTTTAACCCTTTAACCCTTTAAACCCTTAAACCCTTTCAACCTTTTCAACCCTTTCAACCTTTTCAACCTTTTTGAAACACGGATTGCTCGGATAACACGAATTGCTTTTTTGAACACGAATGACACGAATGACACGAATTGCTCGATATATCTCGCGTCGGAACCTTTAAACCTTTTTATCCTTTTCAACCCTTTAAACCTTTTAAACCTTTTTATCCTTTCCAACCCTTTTGAACCTTTTAAACCCTTTTCATCCTTTTCAACTTTTTTCCTCTTTTTCTCGCGCGTATTTAAATAAATTTACTATATTTGCACATTATTGCAGATTATGGACCCAACAGCAACACATTGAATCTGAGTTAATAACCAAGAATACTAACAAAAACTTCAATTATATGAAACATTTTTACGCTATTGTTTTTTTCTTTGCTATGGCTTTTTCCGCCGGCGTTCAGGCACAGTCGGTGCCCGATACGGTGGGTTCGACAGGCAGTTACTATTGCGACTTTGAGGACAGTGTCGAGTGCAGCGCTTGGACAATCCTCAACGGCACGATGGCCAACGGTTGGTACATCGGCACGGCGGCAAACTATACTAATAATGGCAACCGGTCGCTGTATGTCTCGAGCGATGGTGGCGCGACGCGCAGCTACAATTCAAACTCGACTTCTACGGTCTATGCCTACAGGGAGCTTTATTTCGAAGCAGGCTACTACACGTTCTTTTACAACTGGACCTGTAGCGGTGAATGGTATGACTATGCTTTGGTGGCACTGGTGCCAGCGACTGTGCAGTTTACGCCCGATATGGAACTGATGCCAGGAGTTGGTGTGGATTCGTTGCCTGAGGGATGGATCAATCTTGGAAGAGAGGGCAGCGACATAAATCTTTATGGCGCACCCAACTGGTGGACTAGTACGAGCGGCAAGTTAAGTGTCACCACACCGGGGGTGTATCGTCTGGTATACATTTGGCATAACGATTACTATGATGACTATAATCCACCAATAGCTATCGACGATATTAATATAGTGTGGCAGACGTGCCCGTGGGTACGTAACCTGAGGGTCGCTGCCACTACCGACAGCTCCATAACATTGGCCTGGACCCCAGGCGGCAGCGAGACACATTGGTATGTAGATTGCAACAGCTGGGAACAGGCGGATGACACGATCTATACCATCGAGGGATTGTACAACGGCACGAACTATTGGATCAATGTCTACCCCTACTGTCCCGAATACGGGCAAGGATATTACACAAATATTGTGGCAAGTACCGACTGTGGCACGTTCCCTGTGCCTTATGAGGCGGATTTTCCCCGAGGCAATAATAGTGGCTTTGATAATTGCTGGTACAAGGGCGGAACTCATTACAACAGGCCATATTTAGCCCACTATAGCGCGTATGGCGGCAATGTGCTGAATTTGGAATCGGAGTATGGTCTGTACGACAGTTCATACAGTTATTTGGCAATGCCCATAATGCGTGAGCCACTCGATTCGCTATACCTTCGCTGCACTTTCGGCAACAGGGAGAACACAATGACCGTTACCTCAGCGGTCGCCGTTGGTGTGATGAGCGACCCGGAGGACTTCAGTACCTTTGTAGGTATTGACACAATAGATCTGCACGACTATGATACCTATTCCACCTATTACTACGAGAAAAATCTGGCGGGCTATGGTCAATACGGCAGCCACGTCGCTTTTGTAGCTATCACACCTCAATTGTATGGTGACACCTATACCCAAAATTATGTGCTGATTAGCAAGGTGTCGCTTATGAAAGCTAACAATTGCTCCTTTATCGACCGTTTGAGGGTGAACCCTGGTGCGACATCCATAACTGTCGACTGGATTGACCGTGGCAATGCATCGAGTTGGCTGGTGGAGATACCGGAATACTACCCCTGTACCGATACAACAATAAGCATAGTCGTGCAAGATACGCACGTCGTGATAGAAGGTTTGCGTCCTGCATCGGATGGTGTGCTTCATATACGCGCCTTATGCTCGGAAAGCGACACGGGCGAAGTTATAGAACGTTGGGTCACCACCCTATGTAACCCCATCCAGCACAGCGAACTGCCTTACACAACAAGTTTCGAGGATCTATCGAGGGACGTAAACGGCAACCTTAACTACTGCTGGCGCAGCCGGAGCAGCAATAGCAGCCTCTACTTTGCGGACTTTCCACAGCCATACAGTAGTTATGCACGGTCAGGCAACATTGCGTTAGCCTTTCAACAGGACGATGGCAGATACTGCTATGCCGTCCTGCCTCAGTTTGAGGACTCACTGAACCATCTGGCAATGGATTTCTATGTAAAATCAATCAACCCCGGAAATAACCCAGTCTTGGTTGTGGGCGTGATGAGCGACCCTGATGATATTGCAACTTTCGATACGGTAGCCACCTTTGCCCCTGGCCCCGACTACAAACTTTGCCAGGTATCGTTCGACAGCTTTGCAGTTACAGGCCATTATATAGCCCTTCTGTGCTATTGCGAGTATTATTCAACCGTTTTTGTTGATGACCTTGAAGTAAGGGAAAACGACCCTTGCAACAAACCTTTTACTACGAGCGCCGTTGTATCAGGCGACAGTGTTGAGATAAACTGGGCATACGAGGGAACGGCCACCCATTTTGAGGTGGCGTGGGATTATGACGACTTCGACCCAAACAACGCAGTCAATATCGACACTGTGACGGGCAACAGTTTAATGCTGGACGGCAGTACATCTCCTACCCACAAGATTGTGGCATACTCACGCCCCCTGTGCAGCAGCGGGGTTGTCTGGCAGGGACCTGTCACTGCAAATATAGGCTTCAACGCCTTGCAGAACAATCAGACAACCACGGTCAAGGGCTGCCATTTTACCATCTACGACGACGGTATGGACGACAACTACAGCAACAGCTTCGACGGAGGTGTGGTATTGCTGCCACCCGACTCAACCTATACCTTTGTTGTCAGTGGCATATACAACACCGAGAGAAACTACGACCGCATATACCTTTATGACGGCAACTCGACATCCGACCCGCTCATTACAATACTTGAGGGTGAAGGCACGTTCGATAATATCCTGACGAACGGCCCGTTGACAATCTTTTTCCATAGCGACGGCTCGGTCTCTTACTCCGGTTTTGAGATCTATGTGGATTGCGTGGGCGGTTCTGTCTGTCCGCCGGTGACTAAGGTTAACGTTGATGAGGTGTCGACAGCATCTGCTTTAATCAACTGGACAATGCCGCCCTATGATAATGACAGCGTACTGGTACGCTGGACCGACACAGTGGGCAATGCCGACAGCAGCTATGCCACAACAAGGCCATTTGTGCTAACAAATCTGGGGGTGGGGACAGTATATACGGTGTCTGTCGCCTCAATCTGCAACGGCGCCATTACAGAATATGCCTATGCCGACTTCGCAACATTGGACTATGATTGTGCAGAATACGATTCCGCAAGCTCTTTCTTTGACACAGTATGGGACATATATAATTCTTATACCAGTAATTATATCCCAGGTTATTCATACTACAACTACAGTTACAGCCAGCAACTGTTTCTCCGCTCAGAGCTCGACACAGGTTTGATTATGACAATGTCGCTGATGCCAAGCTTTATAAATGACCCGCACCGCACTTATGAAATATTCCTTGCACAGACCGACGACACCATCCTCACACACTTTCTTTATCCACAGGGTATGACCAAAGTCTATGACGGCGGCGAGATTGAACTGGTGCCAAACGAGTGGATTGATTTTGAACTGACAACGCCGTACCACTATGACGGACAGGGCAATCTGCTTGTGACTTTCAGGGATGTGACGGGATTTTATATCGGCAGCAACGGTTGGTACTGCCATTATGCCGAGCAGAGAAGCATATACGCTTACCGCGACGGCTCGACTTATCCGATAGATAACAGTGAGCACCAAGATTTTACAACATATAATTATAGCAACAACATTATATTCTCCAACAAGACTTGTGTTGCACCCGAAACCTGTTCGGCACCGATAGTAAAGGCCACAGAGGTGGCAGATGACCATATATCCATACTTTGGCTTCCCGACAGTTGTGCGCACAACTGGAATGTGGAGCACCGTATGCAGGGCGAGGAGCTGTGGATTGCCGACCTTACAGCCACCACACAGTCATCATACACCTTTGGGAATCTGCTTCCCTACACTTACTATGAAATAAGGGTTAAATCCAACGGAGATGACCATTACACCACCACTCTGTTAGTCCGTACCGAGTGCAGTGTTATATCTGTACCATATTTTGAAGACTTTAACAACTTTCAGAACTATGATGGCCCAATGCCAGTCTGCTGGCATTGGGGTGCCGAACAGAACTATCCTTGTGTCAATAGTGACGGCTTAAGGGGTTCCTGCTTGTACCACTATTCCAACCGTACAAACGAATACTTTACCCTGCCCAAACTTGACGCCCCGATGGATACGCTCACGCTCAGTTTCGCTTTTAATGGCAGTAGCAGCAGTTTGATGGACGTGGGCGTGATGGCCGACCCGACCGATATCAGGACCTTCCGTCGGGTAGGTTCGGCAAAAGGTGATGCCAACCAGGAGTGGAAGTACTACGGGTTCAGCCTGGCGGGTATGGACGACGGGTATATAGCCTTTGTTGTTCGTAACCGATACTCGTATTTGAGAATGGATTTGATAGAAGTGCAGTACAACACGAACTGCAGACGGCCTAACGATGTCCACGCCGCCAACAAGACGGCTACAACGGCCGCCATTGAATGGACATCCACAGGTGCAACGGAATACATCGTGCAATATGCAGAAATATCTCAGCCTATGGACAGTTTAAGGACTATAGTCACACAGGCTCCAAGTGTGGCTCTTACAGGACTGTCAGGCAACTACGGGTATAGGGTTATTGTGAGGTCTGTCTGCGCTGCAGGTGACACATCCTCCGGTTCGATGGACTATATCTTCTACACAGGATGCAGTATTAAAGATGTACCCTTTACCGAGACTTTCGAAGACTACAACTACGGCACTTCTTATCACGCACCTACCTGTTGGTACTATGGCAGCTATCACGACAACTATCCCTTCATAAGCCGCTCGTACAACCATACTGCGAACGGTTCAAAGTCAATGTATATGTACTGCTATGACAAGGACGGCGAGGGTCATAAAACCTATCTAACACTGCCCGAAATAGAGTTTGACACACTTACGATGAGTGATTTGCAGGCCGTGTTTTACGGCTATGCACAGGGCACCACAAGCCGTCACCAGTTGATAGTTGGTGTGTGTGACACAGCTAATATGCTGAGTTCCTTCACGCCTGTCGACACCGTGGTGATGGAGCCCGGCCACTGGCAAGTGTATGAGGTAACTTTCGACAGCTATACTGGCACAGGCAAATACATCACTTTTGTATCGGAGGTGGCTCCGGGCAACAAGTACAGCTATCCTTATCTTGACGATTTGACGATAGAGCCCATACCGCCCTGCCAACGTCCCAACAACCTATATGCCAACGAGGAGAGTGCAACAGCCAATACCATCGAGATTGGCTGGAACGACCGCAGCGGTGCTACGCAGTGGATAGTGGAGTATGGTGACAAGGGGTTCACGCCCGGTACCGGCACACAGGTGGTGGCCAACAGCAATCCGTTCACATTAACCGGCATCCATCGCGGATATGAGGGCGAGTTTTACGTCAAAGCGGTATGTTCGAGCGAGAGCAGCAGCGACTGGAGCCGCCGTCCCTGCCAGTTCAAGACGGTATGCGACACTATGAGCGACGTCATTGTGGCCTGCGACAGTTACACCTGGCACGGAACCACTTATAACAGTTCTATTACCGGTCCGCTCTACGATGCGCCCGACATCCCGAGCTGCGACAGTCTTGTTGTGTTGCACCTCACTGTGAAACACAGCACCGAGGGCACAGAGACCCTGTCAGCCTGCGACAGCTATACCTGGTATGGCAACACCTACACTGCCTCGACCACTGCGCCGACACATCATCTGACAAACGCCGTGGGTTGCGACAGTACGGCACACCTGAGCCTGACAATCCGTTACAGCACCGAAGGCACTGAGTCACAGACAGCCTGCGACAATTACACCTGGTATGGCAACACCTACACCGCTTCAACAACTGCGCCAACCCATCTGCTGACCAATGTCGTAGGATGCGACAGTACGGCTCACCTGAACCTGACAATGAAGTACAGCACCACAGCAACAGAGCAGGTTGTGACGTGCGACCGCAGCAGCTACACCTGGCGCGGACAGACATTTACAGAGTCGACCAATTCGGCCACATACACGCTGCCGAACACCGTAGGCTGCGACAGCGTCATAACGTTGCACCTGAATATGAGCCACAGCGACACTGGCATAGAGACCGTCGACGTGTGCGACAGCTACACCTGGCACGGCAATACCTACACAGCTTCGACCAACACAGCCACATACGAGACCAATACCGTGGCGGGCTGCGACAGTACGGTTACGCTGCACCTGACGGTACGCTACAGCAATGCTGCCAACTTCAGCGATATAGCTTGCGACAGCTACACCTGGCACGGCAACACCTACACTGCATCGACCAATACACCTACCTACACTACCCTCAACGCTGCCGGCTGCGACAGTACCACTACCCTACTCCTTACCATACTCAACAGCACATCGAGCAATGAAATCGTTTCGGCCTGCGACAGCTACCAGTGGCACGGAACCACTTACACAGCCTCTACATCTTCGCCGACGTTCATTACGACAAATGCCGTAGGCTGCGACAGCGTTATCCATCTAAACCTGACGGTACGCTACAGCAGCGAGGGCACTCTGACCCTCACCGCCTGCGACAGCTATACCTGGCACGGCACAACATATACTGCATCGACAAATACGCCCACTTGGTTGACACTGAACAATGCCGGCTGCGACAGCCTTGTCACCCTCAATCTGACTGTGAACTACAGCAATACAGGCATTGACAACCAGACAGCTTGCGACAGCTACACCTGGCACGACACCACCTACACTGCCTCGACCAATACACCAACCTATATGTCGACAAACAATATGGGCTGCGACAGCACGACGACGCTGCATCTCACCGTCAACTACAGCAACAGCGGCATCGAGACCGTATCGGAGTGCGACAGCTATCTCTGGCACGGCACCGTTTACACAGCCTCAACCAACACGCCTACCTTTATGTCAACAAACGCCGCCGGCTGCGACAGCACGACGACACTGCATCTGACAATGAACTACAGTTCTTCGTCGATAGACAATGTCACTGCCTGCGACAGCTACCGTTGGCACGGCGTAGACTACACGACCTCGACCAGCACGCCGACCTTTGCCACATCGAATGCGGTGGGATGCGACAGCACTGTTGTACTGCATCTGACTGTCAATTACAGCAACACTGGCATCGACAACCAGATGGCCTGCGACAGCTACACCTGGCACGGCGTTGTCTACACAACTTCGGTGGACACTGCAACATTTGTCGAGACCAACGCCGCAGGCTGCGACAGTACAGTCACTCTGCACCTTACCGTCAACTACAGCACTACCGGCAGCGAGAGCGCCACAGCTTGCGACAGATACACTTGGCACGGCAGCACTTACACCACAAGTGGCACACCAACGTATCAGGAAACCAACGCTGCTGGATGCGACAGTACCATAACGCTGACTCTCACCATCAACCAGAGCACCTCATCGTCAGAGAGTGCCACAGCTTGCGACAGCTACACTTGGCACGGCAGCACTTACACCACAAGTGGCACGCCAACGTATCAAGAAACCAACGCCGCTGGATGCGACAGTACCATAACGCTGACTCTCACCATCAACTATAGTAGCACTGGCAGTGAGAGTGCCACGGCTTGCGACAGCTACACTTGGAACAATGTAACGTATGCTGAAAGTGGCGAATACAGCTATCAAACCACCAATGCCGCTTTGCGACAGCTACACTTGGAACAATGTAACGTATGCTGAAAGTGGCGAATACAGCTATCAAACCACCAATGCCGCTGGCTGCGACAGCACTGTCACGCTGACGCTTACCATCAACACAAGCTCACAGACCGAAATAGCTGATACCACTACAGGTAGTTACCAGTGGAACGGCGAGACCTACACCGAAAGCGGCACCTACACCTGGACAGGCACCAATGCCGCCGGCTGCGACAGCACCGTGACTCTGCATCTGTTCATTCAGGAGGTTGGCATCAACACCGTCGACGGCACCAACGCCATCAACGTTTATCCTAACCCGACATCAGGATTGCTGAATATCGATGCTGAAGGCTTAACCGCCATCGAAGTGTACGACATCAACGGACGCGTTGTGGCAACCTATGGTGCTGAAAACAAGATAAACATTACCTCGCTGCCCGCCGGAGCCTACACCCTACGCATCCAGACGCAACAGGGCAACCACATAAGACGAATAATACTGAAATAATATGAAACTACGATTCCTTTCGCTGCCACTGTTTGCAGCATTACTACTGACCTCGTGCGTGGTCTATCATCCGCACAACACCGACATACCATTGCTGCGCGAGCAGGGCGACCTGCACGTCGACGGTTCAATCTCATTGTCGGCACCGCTGTTCGCTGCGCCGGCCATCAACGCCAATGTTGCCTATGCGCCGCTGAATATGCTTGGAGTACAAGCTTCGGCCAGCTTCACCGACCCTGGCATTTATCACCTGCAAGCCGCAGCAGGCACTTACTTCCCATTCGGGATGAGCGTGCTGGAGTGCTATGTCGGCTACGGCTACGGCGCAACACAACAAGACACCGTCAGCAACCTGATCAACAACACCTACCGCACCGAAGGCCACTACAGCCTTGTCTTCAGTCAGATCAACTTCGGTTGGACTGGCCTTGACGACGATTGCATAGACCTCGGCTTCGGCATCAAGTGCGGCTTGATGACGCCCCAGTTCGACAAGTACGAAGTGTTTTCCGACGGCACCGAGACCCTTGTGGTCCGTCACGATGCGCCCACTTTCGTTTTCCAACCGCAGATGGTGTTCCGCTTTGGATGGCCTAACTTCAAGTTCAGCTTCAACTTCGCCTTCGCTGCCTTGAGCGGATGGCCCACAGACGACAATTACTTCAACTACGACCGCTTCAGCGCCGGCTTCGGTATACACTATAAGTTTTAGGGTTTAAGGGTTTAAGAGTTTAAGAGTTTAAAAGTTTCAAGGATTAACTGACCATAATTATGAAGCGACTTTTCCTGTTGATAATGCTGTCTGTCGTGGTTCTGGCGAACGCCACTGAACGCGACACCGTAGTGCCTCGGACATACGAATATGTGCAACGCGATGGCAAGCCGTTGCTGATGGATGTTTATCTTCCCTCCACGCCGCGTGTCGACTCAGCCTGCGTGGTCTATCTCTTTGGCGGAGGCTTCTTTAGCGGCTCACGCGATATAGAGGTTGTGCGCCTCTACTGCCAAAGCCTTGTGCGCGACGGCTATGCAGCCATAGCCATCGACTACCGGCTCCATTTGCGCGAGGTAGACAACGACACCATACGTCTCACCAATATGCAACACATCTTCCGCGATGCCATCAACATCGCAGCATCCGACTGTGCCGCTGCCATTGCCTTTATCTGTCGCAACGCCGCAGCGTGGGGTATTGCATCCAACCGCATAGTGCTGTGCGGTGGCAGCGCCGGAGCAATCGGCGTGCTGCAGCTCGACTACTGCCGCGCCAACGGTTTCGCTCCTGCCGACGAATTGCCCACAGGGTGGAAGCCTGCTGCTGTGGTGGCCTATTCCGGCGCCATCTATGCCGATGGCGTACGTCCGCGATATAAGACTGCACCGGCACCCACCTTCTTCCTGCACGGCGACAAGGATCGCATAGTCAACTACAAAAAGTTTCCTCCTGTGCTGCGCTCAGGTCTCTACGGTCCCAAAAAGTTACACCGCGTTTTCGAGAAAAAAGACTACACCCACTGGTTCTTCACTTACGAAGGCATAGGCCACGAAGTTGCCAACCTTCACATCTACACACTTCCCGAGTTCAAGGCCTTTGTCGAAGCCGTGCTACGTGGCCGCCAGATGCAATACGACGCCACTGTACGCGACAGCAAGGTGGTGCCCACCAAATGGACCGATATGAACGTCTTTGACCTTTATAAAGGTAATTAACATATTATTTAATCCAAAAAAATCAAACATTATGAAAAAAACAATCAATCTGATCCTTTGCTTTGTAGCAATGGCATCGTTCTGCGCAGCAAGCTGCGAGAAAGACAACGAAGGTGAAAACAACGGCAACAATGGTAACAACGGCAACAGCTACACTGCCGAGATGTTTATCGGAGCCTGGCGAGTGGACAATATGACCGTAGACGGCCGGGATATGACGCCCGAGAATATGCTCTTCATTATGGATGAAGGCGGTAACGGTCTGGCCAACGACAACGGTGTGACTGAAAACAACGAATTTACCTGGAGCGTCAGCGGCGACCAGCTGACCATCACGCCACGCAGCGGAACCCACTTTGTCTATACCGTCAACGACCTATCCGCTACCGAATGCACCTTCAGCGGCACCAATGTGCCAATGGCCGACATTCCAGGCAATGTGGTTGTACACCTTGTGAGAGTGAGATAAACTGGAAAAAACAAAAAAAAGCCCCGGAAACGGGGCTTTTTTTTTATTCTTGGTGTTCTTGATTGATAATCACCTTTGTATTACCTTCCACCTCTCCTTGGTTGCCGCCGCCGTAGACACTGCCAAACACCCTGGTCTTGCCATAGATTCTCACCTCTACATCGCCTATAACCTTGCCAAGGCCATCGAGGTCTACCGTGGTATATAAGATATGGTTGGCATTGTCAATACTGATGGATCCAGCGTGCTCCCATCTGTAAGTTGTCGTCGGGCCTTTGACACCTGTACGATAAGTACCAAGACTTTCATAATAGTACGGCTCAGATTGGAAACCTATTTGATCCATTTCAACCGTGGGTAGTGATGCCGAATAGCCGGCGCCAAAGACACTTCCGTATACAATACAGCTGTCGAGCGTGGATGTCACAGGCCCGTCGACCTTACCAAGGCTGCCACCGCCATAGAAATCATTCAAAATGGTGCAACCCTTCAACACTGATGTGACATTGTGTGTCGTTGCCAGCGAAAAACCGACAAATTCAACCCATAGACGAGCCACATTACTGATATTGCTTGACATAGGAATAAATTGGTAGTCAATCTGTGTAGATATACCGCCGTATGTACCGCTATAAGATTGCGTATACTCCGCCTGCACCCAGTCGTTCCACGAATTAAAATATGTTACATTACTATTTCCAGGAGGCGTACCTTCGCCTGGCAAATTAATTACATTGTTTCTATTAGCCGGAGCATAACGGCTGTATGAGTTGCCGCCATAGCCAGCACCGAAATAGGTGCCGAAAACACAGTTGGTTGCGGTTGTGGTGACAGTTCGTCCGTTTTTCATATCACCGAATTTTGGGCCACCGCAGTACTGTCGCACGTAGCTGTTTGAGATGGTTGTATTTATATTGCCAAAAACAGGCTTGTCAAAGTTGATGCCACCTCCATAGAACTCATCGATATCAGCATTGTCGATAATCCAAGTGATATTACCCTTGCCGACAGAAGTACCTATGCCTTCCATTCCTGCACCAGCCATCTCTCCAAACCTTCCGCCATTGATATAGCATTCGGCGTTGTCATCGTATATTTTGGCCTGCGACTGATAGAATCCGGTGAGGTAGAATTTGTCGAAGTCTCCTCCTGTGACTGATATCGGCGGATGTGGAGTGCTCTTGTTTGTATGGTCTTGATGGCTACCGCGATGGAACTCCTTAAACCACACATTACCTCCCACGTGGAAATACGAAACTCTGTCTCCTGCATCCTGCTGCTGTGTAACCCATTGCTCAATGACACCGCCCTGTAGGATATAGGGTTTCTTGACCCTGTCATTTCCACTGTATTCAAACTGGGTAACGCGGAAGAGGGCGGTGTTGGTCACCTCAAACCAATATTTGGGCTGCATAATACCCAGATTGTATGAACCTGTGCCGCCAGTGGTCTTCTGTGCCATACCAAGGCCTATCAGGTTCAAAAAATCGTATCTTACGGGATGGAAGCCCGGACGAGCGTTAAAACGAAGTATTAAAGAATAGTCCGGTTCATTGTCGCCATCCAAGTCAACAGAGGTAACCGTATAGGGCTTTCCTTCACTTGCTTCTGGGGTGGAAGTATGGTGATAATTGCCCACAAGTACCACGGCATAGTCATAAACGGTATGACTGGCACTCTCCGTAGCTCCCTTAAAAAGTCCATTATCTTTCGAACTTGAGATAGCGTCGCTCATTGAGGTGAAAACAATCTGGCCATTGAAGGTAGATACACCATTAATATAGCGCTGACTTCCACCAACTGTAGTGACATTGATGGGAGTGGTCATAGCATCATTTATATATCCTGCTTTAGTAAAATCATTTCCAGTACCATTCTTATAGGTCACATCCCAGTAAGCGTCTGACAGATAAACAGCCTTGCCCCAATAAGGTTGGATAGTGATAGCCGTCACCCCTTCGGGCACATCCCAGTAGGCGCCCTGATTGAATACACGGCCGCTGGCGCTGTAGAGGTCTTTGTCGGTACATTTACGGTCGGCAAAATTGTAGGCTGGAGCATCGTCGCCTGTAGTGAAACTGCCAGCTGTACCACCAGTGATACTGGTAATCTTCCAACCAGTGACCACACGGTTTCCCGTATAGTTGCCGTCGCAGTAGTCATTATAGTATGGCAGCTGCACCTTGCCGTAGTTAAAGTTGAAGTGTTCAAAATCCTTGTCGGTGATAATAAGATCAAGCACACCTGATTCGCCAGGCTTTAGGCCGGCACCTGTCGGAGCAGTGAATTGTGCGCCACCCGTCCCCATCTGTATGGTGACGTGCAGCACACCATTGTCGCCTTCGCCGGTCAGTTTACGCCCCTGACAGCGGTGCGCCACATCATAGGCAGTCGAATTAGGAGTGTAGTTGACCACCGAAGCATATCTGCCAGGAGTTTTAAGGACAGGATATGGTGTGGTGGTTCCTATCTGGCTGGGTTCCATCACCCATTTCATCATCTCGTCCTTGTTTGCAGCATCACCCGTGGCCCACCAGGCAGCCAACTCGCGGTTGCTGTTGAGCAAGTGACGGTAAAATTCAAAGCGCTGCAGGAAGCGTGTCTCGGCTCCAAGGGCACAGTTATAGACTTTGGCAATGTTGTTATCCTGAATATATGACGCTTCGATGCGGAAGTAGTTGAAGTTGTTGACGCCACTGGCATCGCCGTCGTTGGTGATAATCTCACCGTTGTAGATGGGAGCAATCGATGCACCACTCACTTCACCATAGAACATACAGTTCATCACCATCGTATTAAGGCTGTTCGCTGTGGTTGCCACATTGTTGTAACCCACTATGCCGCCAACATAATTGCCTCCTGCGACATTGGCATAGCTGAAACAGTTGATGACACGCGAAGTGCCGTCCAGAAGGCCCACGATGCCACCTACATATCCGCTGCCGCTGATGGTGCTGCTGCACGAAGTAATGACGTCATATCCATCAGCATCTTTTGCCACCGTGCTATTGCTGGCCAGCACACCGCAGTTGTATATGCGGGTGGAACCCGTTGCCTCATTGCAGATTGCACCGACATTGGTGCCGCCACTGATATTCACATTGTCAACAAATACATTCTTTATCGTCGCCCCGTCAGCATAAGCCACAAGCGGATGGTCGAGACCGCTAACTGTATTCAGCTGGCCATCAATGACTCCCGTAAAAGGATTATCGCTGGTGCCGATCGAAGCCGTGGAAATAAAGTCACTGGCAAGGAAATATCGGCGGCTCATATCCACCATTTCACTTGATGAATGCACTGTGAGAGGTGGAAGATACACAGCCTCGTTGGATTTGCGGTAACCTGCCTTTGTAGCGATGGCACGGACAATTGTGGAGCTGCCAAGATTGAACGAGCCACTATAGGTCGGCGACGAATTGGATGGCTCGCTGCCATCTGTGGTATAGTGGATAGTTGACCCCACAGTGGCACAGGAGATAGAGATATCACTGTTGTTCACTACGATGTCAGGGCGTTCGCAGACAGGGAGATTGTATGTAGTGACATCTGACGGGAAAGGATCGCCTGCTATGTGTGCCATAGCCTTGATAACAGCCATACTTTCTGTCTGAGATATAATGACTGGCGTTGAACCGGTGTTAGGAGTCGACAAAGTAGGGGTGGTTCCGTCGGTAGTATAATAGATGGTTGCTCCCGCCTCGGCAGTAATAGTGAATGTACCATCGTGATTGTTGGTAATAACAGGTGAGTGGATGGCGGCATTCTCAAGATAGAATTTCGAATTGTTGTCTCGCGTTGCATATATACCGATGATACCCTTGGTGTTGACATAGCCAGTTGGACCACCAGTCTTGCCTGAGACGCCTACGAGACTATTGTCGTTGCCACCGTTGACGGTGAGATATGTATTAAGGGTTTTGGGCTTGATATTCAAAGCCGTTCCATCCGGATCGGGCAACAGGGCGAAAAGAGCCTTGTCGTCGGGCTCTGCCAGCGCCTCCAGGTGCACACGCATTCGGTTGGCATCGCCAGTCGTGTTGATCTGGCCGTTCAAAACGATATATTTGCCATCTGAGACGCGTCGGATGTAGTAGTAGTCCTCCGTGGGGTGCTTCTCGACATACCACACTGCTTTTGCGTTGACATCGTAAACTCCGTCACGGCATTTGTGCGTTGTGAGGAAGGGTGTCTCGTTTGGTTGGCTGGTAAAGTCGTCGGTGGCCTGATAATAGCACCATCCTTCCGTCGGGCAGAGGTAATAATTGGTCGTAGGGTTGGCGGAATTGTAACCAGTGCTTGCAATATAATATATTCCCGAGTAATCCGTCTGAGCTTTGATGGCTCCGCAGCCCAACAAAAAGACCAGCAGGAACAAGTATGAAATAAGATATTTTTTTATATGTATAATGCTTTTTTTCATTATATATGACAAATTCTTCTTGCCGACAAACTATCTAAAAGTTAGCACGTTCGCAAGAAAATCATATAGCTTTCGTATATCATTTCTATATGCAAATATACACTTTTTTTTATTTATAGATAAAAAAATATCGTAGGCAGGGGTTCCTCCCTGCCTACGATATTTTCTCTGTCTGCCGATGACGGTTACGGAGTAACTTCGCCGTTGACAATCACTTTCGTGTCGCCTCCGACCTGGCCTTGGTTGCCGCCGCCGTAAACGTTGCCGTAAACCTTGGCTGCGCCCGTAAACTTGACCTCAGTATTGGTGCTGACGGCAGCAGCGTTTCCGCCGCCGAAGACATTTCGGTTAACAACGGCCCTATTCGTCACCTCGACATAGGTGTTGCCGTTGATGGCAGCAGCATTTCCGCCACCAAACACATCGCCTCCCACACGGCAGGGATAAGCCACCGACTCTCTCTTGGCGCCAATGGTCACTTTAGGCGAACCTGTAACCACAGCACCTGCACCAAGACCGCCGCCAAACACATTTTGGTTGACGGTGCCTTTTATGATGTTGACTTCAGGGTAACCAGTCGAATGGCTGTAGGGTGCCAGCTGGCCGCCACCGTAGACATTGTCTATGCTCAGCGCGCACTCGCTGTTCTCATACACATTGACCGTTATTGTGCCGCCAATGGTACCCTTGACATTGCTGCCTCCGAAGGCGTTGCCGATAGTGCCGCCGTAGATGTTGAGCAGCACATTGCCGCTGATGCTGGCGTCGGTTTCATTCGTACCCTTGCTGCCGGCATAGACATTGTCTATTACGCCGCCTTCGACAGTAAGCGTGACATTGCCTGTGATTGATGCCAGATTCGAGCCGCCATAGAGGTCGGTGATATAAACAGGGTGTTCTGTGTTGCAGACGATAGTCGTGGTAAGGTCTGTCGTGATGGGCATCAGGTTATTGCCGCAGAAGTACTCCTTGATATCCTCCTCGCATCCGCTCGAGCTGGTCAGCGTGGCCGTGATGGAACCTCCAATAGTACCGTTCTTGTTGCTTCCGTTGAAGAGGTGATTGAAAATGCCACCATTCACGGTCAGCGCCACACCGCCATTGCCGATGTTGGCAGCCGTAATCTCTCCGTTGCCGCCGCCGAAGGCCCAGTCGAAGCGGCCGCCGTCGACGATTGTAGCCACACCCTGGGCCGCAGCAGCGTTGCCGCCACCGAATATACGTCTGATGGTGTTGTCGCAAGTATAGATATGCACCGTCGCTTTCTTAGTGGATGCATCGCCACCCATAGGGGCATAGTCGGCCGCATTGCCGCCGCCAAACACCTGGTCGATGGCATAGCCGGCATCGGCTACGGTGTTCGTACCTGTCGTCTGAGCCGTCTTGTACACATTCACAAACACATCGGCCTGCGGCGAACCGTTGGTATTGTTGCAGCCGTATACCGAGCTTGCTGTCAGGTTGGCGTCGCCCGAATAGTTGCCAGTACCGTCGTCCGCACCGATATTAACCGTTACCACGCCATTCACTTTGGCAGCAACAGCAGTTGTATGTTCAGCATCGACAATGCAGCCCTGACCGCCGCCATAGATGTTGCCACCGTAGGTGCCGCCAAGGATGTTGACCGTCGTAGTGTTGTTTGCATCAGTATTGGCATTGCTCAAGGCTCCGCCGCCATATACATCGCCCACAATGTGCGAATTGCCGGTAATGGTGAGCGACACATCGCCCATCACTTGTCCAAGAGTGGTAAGGTCCTCTGTTGTGTAGAGTATATGGTTAGGCTTATCAATGCTGATGGAATTGCCGTGTTCCCAAGTGTAGGTGGTTGTTGCGCCTTTAACGCCAGTGCGATAGGTACCGAGGGCATCGTAATAGTAGGGTTCCACCCTAAAGCCAATAGAATCCACTTCGACGGTGGGCAGCGATGCCGAAAAGCCTGCACCATATACATTGCCGTTCACAGTGCAACTGTCAAGGGTGGATGAGGCTGGGCCGTTAACCGCGCCAAGGCTACCGCCGCCATAGTAGTCATTCAAGATGGTGCAACCCGTCAACGTAGAAGTAACGTTGCGGCAAGTGGCCAGGGAGAACTTTACATACTCCACAAAAATACGCGCACAGTTATCAAGATTACCAGACATAGGCAGGAACTGGTAGCCGAACTGAGTTGATACACCATCGTAAGTGGAGTTGTAATCTTGTTTATAGAATCTTGCCAACCAAGCGTTCCAAGAAGCGTCGTTACCAGCCTGAGCATTGTTATGGGGAAAGTTTATTACGTTGTTATGGTTGTATGGTGCCTGACGGCTGTAGGAGTTGCCACCGTAGCCAGCACCGAAGAAAGTACCAAAGGTGCAGCCCGTAGCCGTAGTGGTTACCGTCTTTCCGACGCTCATATCACCGAACTTGGGGCCGCCGCAGTATAACTCGATATAACCGCCCGTAATTGTGGTACTAAGATTACCTGTCACCGGTTTGGCAGCATTGATACCACCGGCAAAAAACTCACGGATGTCGGCATTCTGCACTTGCCAGGTGATGTTGCCCGTGTTGTCGGCACCATTGGCTTTGCCTATGCCCTCCATAGCAGCGCCTGCCACGATGCCGAAGCGGCCTCCGTTGATGTAACATTCGGCATTGTCGGCATAGCTGGTGATATTGCCTAGATAGAGACCTGTAAGATAGAACTCTTCGTAGTCGCCGCCGGTGACCGATACAGGTGGATGTTTCGATTGATATGTATAATCTTGGTGGGTGCCGCGGTGGAACTCCTTGAACCATACGTTGCCTCCCACAAGGAAATAGGTGGTTTTATTAGCAACACCATTGCTCTGACCGCTCACCCACTGTTCTATAACGCCGCCCTGCACAATATAGGGAGCCGCAACTCGGTTGGTACGGTCGTACTCAAACTGGGTGACACGGAAGAGCGAGGTATTGGTAGTCTCAAACCAACCCAAAGGTTGCATAATACCGAAGTTGTACGAACCCGTTCCGCCGTTGGACTTCTGCGCCATACCGAGACCTATCAGGTTCAGGAAATCGTACCTCACAGGATGAAACTGGGTTCGACTATCGAAGCGAAGGATAAAAGAATAGTCCGGTTCATTGTCGCCATCAAGGTCGACAGAGGTAACTGTATAGGGCTTGGTTCCTCCTGTAATGTTTCCGTTAATTTTGGTATTATGATGATAATTGCCCACAAGCACCACGGCATAATCATAAACGCTGCGAGTTTTATACGTGGCCTCATTAACATTCTCATAAAGTACAGCAGTTGCGTTGGCATTGCCAATAGTGGTGTAAACGAGTTGGCTGTTAAAAGTGGATACTCCGTTCGTATAGATTTGTCCGCCACCAACATTAGATACATTATATTCGGTTGCCATTGCCGTATTATACACCTTGTCGGCATTGGGGTCTGCCACATAAGTGCATCGTGCCCAGTAAGGCTCGATGGTGATGGCTGTCACCCCTTCGGGCACATCCCAGTAGGCGCCCTGGTTGAAGACACGATTACTGCCGCCAGTACCGTAAAGGTCCTTGTTGGTGCAGTTGCGGTCGGCAAAATTATAGGCCGGAGCATCGTCGCCCGTAGTGAAGGCGCCTGGCGTACCACCTGTGATACTGACAATTTTCCAACCGGTCACTACACGGTTGCCAGTATAATTGTTGGTTCCAACATCGTTATAGTAAGGCAATTGCACCTTGTAGTAGTTGAAGTTGAAATGTGCAGTATCCTTGTCGGTGATGTTGAGGGTGAGGCTTGTAGTGGTGATAGACGCACCTGCTGGAGGAGCGAAGACAGCGCCGCCGCTGCCCATCTGGATTGTTACCTCAAGCTCTCCCAGCTTGCCGCCTTGGTTACGGGGCTGGTTCTCCTGGGCATTGGCAGCATCAATGTTCACCACCGAGGGGTACTTGCCCTGCTGCATCAATATCGGATAGGGATGGTCGCTGCCAATACTGTCGGGCAGCAGCACCCATTTCAGCATATCGCTGCCGCTATAGGTGCCTGTGGCCCACCAGCCTGCCAGTTTGCGCTGACCGTTGAGGAGGTGACGGTAGAACTCGAAACGCTGCAGAAACCGTTCCTCTGCGCCAAGAGCACAGTTGTAGGCTACACCAGTTGGTTGCACATATGGGGCTTCAAGACGAAAATAGTTGAAGTTGCTCACGCCCTTGTCACCTGCATTGCTGATTATCGTGCCATTGTAGATGGGAGATTTGCTGTTACCGCCCGTAATGTTTCCATAGAACACACAAGCAAAGACCATCGAACGTCGGTTTGTACTATTGGTGGAGTAATTGTTGTAGCCCACAATGCCGCCCACACGGTTTCCGCCGGTGATGTCGGCGTATGAGTAACAATTGACTACGCGAGGAGCATTCGACGCATTGGAATTACCGTCAAGAAGGCCCACGAGACCGCCACAACAGTCGGTGGCATCGTTGGCAGTAGAGGTGCCTGTGCTGGCCACCGTACCTCCAAGGATACCCACGTTGTAGATGCGGGCAGAGCCGGTAGCGGTGCAGGAGATGGCTCCTACCTGGCCGCTCTGATTGATGTTGACATTCTCAATCACCAGATTCTTCACCGTGCCGGAGAGAGTGGTAAAGAGCGGGGCATCGAGGTCTGTGATGCGGTAGGGCATATTGGTTGTTGGGTCGATGGCAGCCTCCAGCGTACCCGTGAAGGGGCCGGTGATAGTGGTGTGCCCCGCACCGCTGACGTTGGCTGTGAGGCGGTAGTTTCCGGCCATATCAGTGATGCTGCTGAGTGAGGTGATGTCGGTTTGCGCTTGCAGCTGCAAAGGCAGCAGAAACAAACCGAGAAGGAGTGAAACGATAAAAAACTTATTAATTTCTTTCATTTTTCAGTACGAGAATCTATTCCTCTGTTAATATATTTAGTTAAAAAAAAAGCGTTTATATACGATTGTTACAATCTGTAATAGTGAAAAATAATTTGCAAAAATACAAAATTTCAAGAAAACACAACCACTTTTTATATACTTTATTCTAAAATAGTGTTAATACGCGTCGGTGTCAAGGCCTCTTAATGGGAAAAGGCGGTAGCACCCCTACTCAACTCCGACTTGCGTCAAATCCGACTTTTTGTTAAATTCTTACTAAAATCTTATCAAATTCTACCGTTGTAAAATTTGGTAAAACTTTGGTAAGAATTTGAGTAAAATTTGGTAAGAATTTGGTACCTGGAAATCAGTGGGTTGAAAAATGGCATTTTTGGACCTTTTTCGGCGAGTTGAAAACGTTTTTTCAATCGCTATTACTACTTGGCATACAGAATATTACAGCGATAGACACAGAAAAATGGCTGTTTTGGGCAAAAAACGGGCCCAAAACAGCCAAATCGGAATATTTGATAAAAAACGAGGTACGCGGCGCAACGCGACGGACACCCTTGGACGAGGGGGCGAAGGGGTGTCGAAAGACGGTCGTCGCGTCGTCAGGTACTCCCTACATCAGGTTGTGGATCATTGCATAGACAGCAAGGCCGGCGACAGATTTGATGCCCGTCTTGTGGGTGATGTTCTTGCGGTGGGAGTTGACGGTGTGGACCGAGATGCTTAGCTTGTCGGCTATCTCTTTGCTGCTCAGGCCTTTGGCCACAAGCACAAGAACATCGGTCTCGCGGTCGCTGAGTTCGTAGTTCTCGTCGGTCTCCACCTTCACGGTCTTGGCGCTGCCGGATTTGAGTGCATCGTTGATGGTGCTGATGAGGCTGCTGCGGCTGGCGCGGACATCGATGATATGGCTGAAGCATTCGAGCAGCGAGCACTCAACATACTGGTAGACAAGGGCGAAGACTGGCATCAAGGGGCGCATCGTCGCTATGGCGGCCAGCTGCTGTTTGGGCGTTGCGGAGAGGAGCGTGGGGTTGACAATCAGCACGTCGGGACGGATGGCGGGCAGACGCTCTTCGAGCGACGTGGTGTCGTGCATCGGAGCAAGGACGTTGAAGCGACCCGACTCGTGGAGCAGCGAGCGTAGGCCTTCGCAGATAATGTCGGAGGGCTCTACAATAAGTACGGATACAAGCGGTGTCATTTCATACTCCTTTCCAACCAATCGACATAGGGTATCAATATCTTGTCCTCGATGAGGGCGTGCTTCTGTATGTCGGCCGAGAGCTGCAGGATGTCGAACACCAGCTCGATGGTCTCTTCGGGCAACACATTGCCCGGCAGGTACTTGTAGACGATTTGCGGCAGGTCGTTCATCTTGTCGACCAAGCCGCTGTGCGAGCGCTGCGAGTGGGACATCTGGCTGCGTTTTCTCCGCTCGCCGTTCTGGAGGCTTAGCAGGACTGGGAAGTCGTACTGTTCTTCGTACTTGAAGTGGTCCTCAATCTCGCGGCGGAAGTCGGCATAGAACTGCTTGAGTATCTGGCCGTATTTGCCTTCAACGCGATCGGCGATATGGTGCAGATGCGCCTCAATATGCGGCAGGCGTTCGCCGGTATAGTAGCGATGCGACTCCTTGAGGTAGGGCACCAGCGGCTGCATATTGGTGGCGGCAAGCTGCTCGATGTCGGGCAGATAGTCGTCGAAGGTGTAGACATTGCAAATCAGAAGCATAAAGTCGACCGGGACGTTGTGTGCGGCACAAACGTCCTGAACCGACTTCTCGCCGAAGCCCAGCGGAATGCCAAAGCGGGGCAAGAGCAACATAATGTTGTGGTTGGCCTTGATGAGGTCGGCCAGTTTCATTCGTGGAGTGAACATTTGGTATAGGTTAAAAATTAAGAATTAAGAATTAAAAATTAAAAGGTTAGAGGTTAAGTTAAGGTTAGGGTTAGGGGGTTTGTTAGGGTTAAAGTTAAGGTTAAAGTCAAGGTTAAAGTCAAGGTTAAGGTCAAGGTCAAGGTCAAGGTCAAAGTCAAGGTTTACTCGCTCACATAGACGCGCTTGACGCGGGGCGAGACGGAGGTGAGGATTTCGTAAGGGATGGTTCCTGCGGCTTCGGCCATACGGCACAGCTGGCTGGCAGAGCCGAACACCACGACCTCGTCGCCTTCGGCACAAGGCACGTCGGTAACGTCTATGAAGCACATATCCATACAGATGCTGCCTATTATCGGTGCGTCGATGCCGTTGATTTCAACGCTGCCGCGTCCGTAGCCAAGGTGACGCGACAGGCCGTCGGCATAGCCTATGGGGATGATGGCTATGCGCGAGTCGCGCTCGGCTATCCAACGGCGGTTGTAGCCCACCGAGTCGCCGAGCGGGATGTCCTTGATCTGCGATATGCGGGTCTTGAGGGTGCTGACGGGCATCAGCATACGCTGCACGTCGGGTTCGGGCGATATGCCGTAGAGTCCGATGCCGAGACGCACCATATCCATCTGTGCCTCGGGGAAACGGGTTATGCCCGACGAGTTGAGGATATGGCACAGGATATTGTCGCGGCCCATCAGTTGCTTGAGGCGCGCGGAGCCCTGGCGGAAGCGGCTTATCTGCATACGGGTGAAGTCGTCCATAGCAGGGTCTTCGCTGCAGGCCAGATGTGAGAATATGGAGCGCACCACGAGCGGCGAGTCGTCGGCTTTGAGCAGCTGCGCCAGCCGGTCCATATCGTCGGGAGCGAAGCCGAGGCGGTGCATACCTGTATCGAGTTCAATATGGATAGCGATAGGCTTTTGATTGTCAGCATAGAGGCGTGCGGCATCGGAGAAGAGCTGTAGTATGCGGAAGCTGTAGATGTCGGGCTCGAGGCTGTAGCGTATGATGTTGTCGAAGCTTTCCTCCTCGGGGTTCATAACCATAATGGGCAACGTGATGCCATTGCGCCGCAGCTCTACGCCTTCGTCGCTGTAGGCGACGGTGAGGTAGTCGACGTGGTTGAACTGGAGCGTGTTGGCTATCTCGACCTTGCCGGCACCGTAAGACGAGGCTTTGACCATAGCCATCAGCTTGGTCGACGGCTCAATATGGGAGCGGTAGTAGTTGACGTTCTGCACCAACGCGTCGAGGTTGACTTCCATAATGGTTTCGTGGCGCTTGCGCTGCAGCACCTTGGCGATGTTCTCGAAGAAGAAGACACGGGCTCCTTTGAGCAGTATTGTCTCGTTCTGGAAGTCGGAGAACGGGTGCTTAAGCAGGAATTCCTCTGTGGTGGAATAGAAATAGGTTGCCAAGTCCTCGAACAGCGTGCGGTTGCGCATAAGGGCGCTGCCGATTCCTATCAGCTTGTCGATTCCGCGCTGGCGGATGAGTGAGGCGACCTGCGAATAGAGCTCCTGTTCGGGCAATCCCGACTGCAGGATATCACTCATAATAAGCGTCTTGTGGAAGTGCTGATGCTCGTGCTGCACGAAGTCGAGAGCTATCGACAACGAGTTGAGGTCCATACTGTAGCTGTCGTTGACGAGCAGACAGTTGTTGATGCCTTCGCCCATCTCGAGGCGCATTGCCACAGGCGACAGCGAGCGGCAACGGGCGGCGATTTCCTGCCCGTCGTAGCCGAGGTAGAACATCAGCGTTATGCAATGCATAGCGTTCTCGACGGATGCACGGTCTATGAAAGGTATCTCGATGGGAGTTATCGGCTGGCCTTTGTAGCTAACGTTGAGGATTGTAGAATGCTCTTTGACGATGGTTTCGTGCAGCTGCACCACGTTTTCGTCCGAAGAGCCCCAGGTGAAGCGGTTCAGCCCGTGCAGGCTCTCCTTCTCGGAGATGACGGAATGTATGTCGCGGTGGTCGAGGCAGTAGATGAGCACCTCGCAATGGGTGAAGAGCTGCAGCTTTTCGGCAATTTTCTGATGCCTTGTAAGGAAGTTCTCGTCGTGGGCCTGACCTATGTTGGTGAAGATGCCTATGGTTGGCTGTATGACATTGCGCAGGGCCTCCATCTTGCCGGCCTCGGAGATACCGGCTTCGAAGACCGCCATATCGTTGTCGCCCGACATCTGCCATACCGACAAGGGGACGCCGATTTGGGAGTTGTAGCTTTTGGGGCTTGCGGCAATGTTATGGTCGGCTGAGAGCAGTTGCACAATCCAGTCTTTGACGATGGTCTTGCCGTTGCTGCCTGTTATGCCCACAACGGGTATGGAAAACTGCGTGCGGTGGCACTCGGCGACACGTTGCAGCATTGCCACGACATCCTTTACGAACCAGATGTTGGCCTCCTTGAGGGCATACAGTGCGGCTTTCTGTGCATCGTCGATATCGCTGCTGGCGATGAAGTGGCGCACGCCCTTGGAATAGAGTTCGGGGATGTAGTTGGCACCGTTGTTGCGTTTGGTGCGGATTGCAAAAAAGAGGGTGTCATCGGCATCGGTGAGCTTGCGGCTGTCGGTAAGCAGACGCGAGAACGCGGCATCGGGCGTAACGACGCGGCTGTCGACAAGCTTTAGGATGGATGTTAATTCAGATGCAGTCATAACTGTTTACTTTTTCGTTTTAATGAGTCGGAACGCCAACTGGCAGTCAAGGCATTTCTTCTGGCTGCAATACTCGTTGTAGCGTTGTATGACCGCCTGCGACTCGGCTGCGTTTTTCGGAACAATGCCAGCCTCGGCCCACAGTCTTGTTATGTGGTTTTTCTCGGGAGGCAACTGTTGCAGCAGAGCGAAGGCCTGCTCTTTGTAGCGTTCCTCGCCGTGGAGCACGCCGTACTCGAACAGCAGCGGAATCCAGGCGTTGATTATGATGGTGTCGACAAGGCTTTTGCCAAGCGACTTGGGGCGGATGGGGGTCTCTTTGTCGAAGGTGTAGTGCGTGCGCCAGTAGTCGGAGGTGTCCACATCGAGCAGGGTACGGAGCGACTTGACACTCTGTGCCTCGAGCAACTTGGAGAAGAGGTTGCTGGATTTGTATATCAGATTGGAGAACTGGCTGATACGTAATGTAGGGAAGCTGGCCGGACGAAGGCGGAAGAACTTCCACAAGTGGCCGGCTATGGGTTTCAGGCCGTAGGCGGCGCAGAGGTACTTGTACTCCTGCTGCATAGCCTTGGGATAGTCGTCGCTGAAATCCGTTTCAAGCAAGCCTGCCTGACCGAAGTAGAGTGCTTCGATGCGTGACGGCTTGTCTTTTATCTTGGCAACGACGCCCATCGGTGTTGTTTTGGCAAGGAGCTCGAAGGGAAAGGCGTTTGTCTTTGCACCGAAATAGTGGGCTGTAAGCCAGTAGCAGGCCTGTTCCCAGCTGCCTTTTGACTCTTCGAGTATACGCTGCACGTCGCCCGATTTGCGCTCGATGCGTTCCACCATAAGCCTGTCCTGGCTCATCTGGAACAGGAAATCGGGTATCTCCGGCAAGCGGCTGGCACAAGGAATAGCCTGATTGTCCGCAGGGTTCATCAGGCTATCGTAATTGTCCCATACATATTCGGGGATGGCATCGGCAATGGCCACCGTAGGGACCTTTTTGCCGTTTTCGAGAATTATGTCTGTATCGTGGATATAAACAACGTGCAGCACGACATTGTTGTAGGCTTTGTCACGCGAATGGCCGTGTGCTTTCCAATCAGACGACTTCACGTGCACCTCGACATTGCCGGCCCATCGCAAGCCGTCGATGACAAGCCTTGCATCAAAGAAATCGGGACCCGCGTCGCGGTTCAACTCACCTGCGCGTTCCACCACTACGGGATGGCCATCCGTTGTCACGAGCTGGCCTTCAAGCAGCTTGTGCTGCCACACGTATTGTAGAAACGCCTCGGTCATTATTTGCTGCTAATTGAAGAGGTCTTTCATTTTGTCGAAGAAGCCTCGTTCCTGCTTTGTCGGGTTTGGTTGGAAGTTGGGGTGCGTGCTCAGTTCTTCGAGCATTGCCTTCTCTTCTTTGGTGAGGCTCTTCGGAATCCATACATTTATGCTTACCAGCATATCGCCTCTGGAATATCCATTCAGGTCGGGCAGGCCTTTGCCTTTCAAGCGGATGACTTTGCCCGAGGGGGTCCCCTGCTCTATCTTTACACGCACCTTGCCGTGCAGCGTGGGTATTTCAACCGTGCCACCCATAGCAGCGTCGGCGAAGGGAATAAAGGCATTATAGAACAGGTTGTTCTCCTGACGCTCAAAGACATCGTGCGGTATTTCCTCAACCTGTATGATAAGGTCGCCCGGCACACCGCCGTTAGGAGCGGCGTTGCCCTGCCCACGCATCGAGAGTTGCATACCGTCGCTGACGCCGGCGGGAATCTTGATTGCTATTATATCCTCGGCCTTCACGATGCCCTCGCCGTGGCAATCGGGGCATTTGTCCTTGATTATACGGCCCTGTCCACCGCAATAGGGGCACACCGACTGGGTCTGCATCTGCCCGAACAACGAGCGACGCATCTCGGTAACGACACCTGTACCGTGGCAGTGCGAGCAGGTCTCATAACTGTTGTTTCGAGCACCCGTACCGCCGCAGCTCTTGCAGGGAACATACTTATTGACCTTTATTTTCTTTTCTACGCCTTGATCTATCTCTTCGAGGGTGAGTTTCACCTTGATTCGCAGGTTGCTGCCGCGTGTAGTGGCACGACCACCGCTGTGGCCTCTGGCATCGCCAAAGCCACCAAAGCTGAAGCCACCTCCACCAAAGATATCACCGAATATACTGCCGAACGACGAGAATATGTCGTCCATACTCATACCTTGACCACCAAAGCCACCGGCACCGTCCAACCCTGCGTGACCGAACTGGTCGTAGCGGGCTTTCTTGTCAGGATTGCTCAGCACATCATACGCTTCGGCAGCCTCCTTGAATTTCTCTTCTGCTTCCTTGTCGCCAGGATTGCGGTCGGGATGGTACTTGAGAGCAAGCTTACGGTAAGCCTTCTTCAAGTCCTCCGGCGTCACATTCTTGTCGACACCCAACACTTCATAATAATCTCTTTTTGACATATTGTTTTTCCAATCTTATTTTCTAACACTCTATCAGTTGGCCACAACCACCTGTGCGAAGCGCAAAACCTCGTCGTTGAGGAAATAGCCTTTCTTCACAACGTCGATCACCGTGCCTTTCGCCTCGGGAGTGGGTGCAGGTATCTGGGTGATGGCCTCGTGGAAGTTCTCGTCGAACTTCACGCCCATAGCCTCCATAGGCTTAAGTCCCTTTTGCTGAAGGGCATTGAGCATATTCTTGAGGATAAGCTGCATACCCTCTTTGGCTGCGTCGCTGTCCTGCATATTGGCCAAAGCGCGCTCCATATCGTCAATGACAGGAAGCATCAGCTTGATGACATCCTTGCCGCCGTTGAGGATGAGGCCGGCTTTCTCCATACTGGTACGCTTGCGATAATTCTCATACTCCGAGTAGATGCGCATATACTTGTCGTTCATCTCGGCAAGCTTGTGTCCCATCTCCTCCACCTTCGTAGCCATCTCGTCCATCTGACGCTCGGCACGTTTCTTACGGGCCTTGCGGCTATGCTCCTCGGCTGCAGGAGCCTCTTTTTCTATTTTTTCCTCCTGTTGCTCGACATTAGGTTGAGCCTCGTTCTGGGTCATATCTTGTTCTTGTTCCAATTTAGTATCTTTTTCGTTCTGTTCCATATCTTGTTTTTAATTTTATTTCTGTATATAATCAAAAATGCTGCCAAATGATTCTTCTGCCAAAATCTGTCATTTTGTCACTTTTGGCAGAAAAACGTCACTCGGCGACTTGGGGCGACGGTCGACAAGCCAGGCATAACCGGGCAGGAATTTCTCGTCGGCCGGCAGCTTGTCGATGGGATACATCTTCATATCCGGCGAGCCATACGTGGCAAAGCGGCGCGGCTTGCGGTCCTTGAAGTATATTCGCATATCGGAGCCCACACCGGCGTTAACGCCAATCAGTTCCTTGCGCACAGTCCCGTCGCCTACAGGGACGTCCTCATCTACCACATAATACACCATTCGGGCAGAGCCGAGTATGTCGGCATAGAGAGGTTCGCTCTTATGGCAATAGACATTGGCGTTGCGCCCTTTTATCTGATTGAACTTGAGCGAATCGACCTTCTCGATTGCAAAGACATCGCCTCTCATCTCTATCAATCTCACGCCATTACTGTCATAGATGCAATGAATCGTATCGGCCGTGCACTGGTAGTCTTCATACCAGACAACCGGATTATAGTACATCGTCACCGACGAGTCCTGTGCCGAATAATAGAGCGAATCGCAGACGGCCTGCGAATCATAGCGATACAGGCGTACGTTGCGGTAAGCCTTTGCTGCCTCGAACTCTTGGTTGTCGTTGTTGTAGGCATAGATAGTGTCGGCGTGCATAAACACCGAGTCGCCTTTGTCTACATACACTATAAGGGCTGAATCGGTAACAAACGAATAGTGCTTCTGCTGGTCAGTCACACCGACGTTGCCATAACACATAACGTTGTTCAGAGTGTCGACAATCACCACATTGCCGAACGCTTCGCCATACTCCGTGTTGTCGTTGAAGAAAAGCGTGTCGGATGTCAGACGTTTCTCGCGATTTGTGAGGCGTGTCGCCTTGAAAGAGCGGGCCTCGTGACTGTCGGTGTTATAAGTGCCATCCTCGCTGTAGATTGTTGAAGAATCACTGTAAATGTATGTCGGCGAGATGAATATCGCCAGACAAGTCTCGGTGTTGTACAACAGCGTGTCGGTCTCAAGCTGCGAGTTCGAGTCATAAAGCACCACTTCGTCAAACAGGTATATATCGCGGGTATCGGAGTGGTAATAGCCTTTCTGACTGTCCATCACCGCGCTGTCGTGAACCGTATGGCCCCAATGGAAATAGGAGGCCGTCGAGGTATTGCGGTCATAGCTCAGCAGGTCGGTTTTCAGCACCGTCTTGCCGTCAATCAGCCTCACCGTATCACCCCACACGTCGGCAATGCGCGTCGTTCCGTCATACACTGCCGTACTGCCATAAAGTGTTGTCGTGTCGGTGATTACCATCTTCACGTTGCGATGCGCCACAAAGATGTTGTTCTTCGTGTCGAACGACGCCGAGTCGGTATAAAGCGTCATCCCGTCGTGCATTGCCTTCACGTTCTGATAGAGAATCCAGATGTCTGGGTTGTCGGGGTCGCGCGTACCCATACCGGCCACGTATTCAATGACCCTTTGGGCCGACATACGGCCCGCAGGTGCCATCGCCAACAGCAGTAGGAGTGTTATTTTCAACCATTTCGACAACATAACGGCACAATATTGGAAATTGCAAAAATACAAAAAAAATCGCACACTTATGTCTTGCAACAAACTTTTTGCAAAAACGCGCCCCCCGCCCACGGCAACGCGACACGGAGCGCAATGAACCCTCACGGGGCATTCGCCACGTTTTCAGCCCGCCAGCCTCCTCAGAGCCCCGTTTCGACACCGCTCCCGCACCGTACCATCACCGTTTGTTGTCCGCTTGTTGTCCGCTTGATGTCCGCTTGTTGTCCGCTTTAAAAGCGGACAACAAGCGGACATCAAGCGGACAACAAGCGGACAACAACAAACGGAGTTAATATTGTAATGTACTGGAAATAAGGCGTCGTTTTTCCGTTGTGGCAGATTCACAATCCGCCACAAAATAAAACAGGATTTGTAACCCATTACCACGGATTACAAATCCTGAATACTAATCTGCGTAGTTTCTACCTCGAAGCGCTACACCTGTTTTCCAAGCTCGTAGGCTTCCTGAAGTTTGGCATTGCCTGCAATCTCATTGGGGGCGCCCACCCCGCCGCAGAAGAGGTGGCCTTTGAGCGCCGACTGGCCAAAGCAGTCTATCCAGCCTTGCAAGCCGCTCTCGGCACGCGTGGGGACGTGTGCCTCGTTCTCGAAGGCGGTGGTGAGCAGGTAGACTTCGCGGAAGCGGTAGTCTTTGGGGTACATAGCGTTCAAGCGGTCGATGAGGGTCTTCATCTGGCCGCTCATCTCGTAGTAATAGATGGGCGTTGCCCAGCAGACAACGTCGGCGTTCAGCACACTCTCCATAATGGCAGGCACATCGTCCTTGAATATGCAGGCACCTGTCTGCTGGCACGACAGGCAGCCGACGCAGAATTTTATCTCTTTGCCGCGCAGCGAGATGAGTTCCACCTGATTGCCAGCGGCTTCAGCACCTTTGGCAAACTGCTCCGCCAAAGCGTGGCTGTTCGAGCCCGGACGGAGACTGGTAGATATAACGACTACTTTCTTCATATTTTTATCTTTTTGATTAATGACAAATCATTACTTGACAGGGCCTCATTGGGATTGGGGGTGCCTGTTGTATCCATAGGACAATGTGCTATTTTTCTATCTTCATTAACGCCGAGCTCTCGTTTTTATTGCTTGCATAAAAAAGCGGAACCCCACGATGGAGATTCCGTTTTTGGTTTGGCTTTTTGCATTATAGATTATACGCCCCCCATGCAAAAAGTGTATATTTTCTGTCACGAAAGATATACTCTTTTCTAGGGAAATATATACTCTTTTTTTGGTTCTGACTAGACACACGTTTAGTGCGACTACACACGCATGTCTAGTCCTACCACACGTGCGTGTCTAGTGCGACTATTAGTGCGTGGTCGGAATTATTCCGAAGGAACGTCTGCCCATGAATAAAAGCCCCCAAATGCATTTTGGAACAATACTTTTGTCGGATAAGCATCCAGTACCAAATATACAGAATGTTTATAGAAGTCGTGATACGAATTCATTGTTCCTTGATATATGGCTTTATCAACGCATGTGGCTAAATCCGCATAACCTAGTAAATCATTATACAAAAGTCTACCACACCTTTTAATGTGTTCTTTACAAACAGCCAACATTGCGTAATCCAAACTTTCGTGGGATATTTCCCTATGAGTCTCAATTATTTTATTTACAAACGATTCCAAATCACGTTTAAACTCTTCATACTCTTGCCACGCCAGCATACCCATTAGGGCATTACCCAATGCAGAAAAACCGAGATTGTTTGCCGTCTGTCTATTTACTGAGAAATCGGGATGTCTTAATCCTGATGGGTCCACAAAGACACCTCCGCCCATCATTTCAGAAGGCAACAAGAAACTATATGTGTAGTTCTCTGCTGGAATATAGAAACTAAATTCTTTCATTTTGATGCATATTTAATTGTTACTATTGTCGTTAATACCACATATCATTGTGGTAGAATATCCTAATGCTAGAAAAAGAAAACTTCGGATTTTTCAAAACTCAAACTTTTCCTGCTTTTATATGCCACACCATTAACCATTCCTAACCGTCTTGTGATATTTAAGAATGAATCCGTACAATTTGCAAATTCCACACATAGCACGGATTTGTCTGGACGAAGGTAGACGATCATCATCATATATCCAACTCTATTTTTGGAATCGTCACTAATATCAAACAACAGACGATATTTAATGTCCATCTCTTTTAATCCCATGTCAGATATTTTTTCTTTCAAATACGAATCCTCGTTTATTTTAAATTCTGTTGGATTTTCTATGTTATCATAACATTGAACGTAGGCTTTTGCCGCCTGCCACGCTGGTACTGATTTCTCAAGAAATTCTTTTAATGTAACCATAATTATTTGATTTTAAATTTACCACATTCTATCTTGATGGTCGCTGATATAGCGATACTCCACACCAGTATCATCTCTGAATACAGAGAACCTTTTTATAGTCCCATTGTCCGGCCAACATTCTATCTCGAAACGGTAATCCGGATCATCTCCTCTATAGTAAAGATTAAACCCGTCTTGATGAACAAGGTGAGCCCGTTTGGGAGACAGCGTCGGAATTATTGAAATGACCACGTTGCCTCCAGTAAGGTCGTAGTCGAAATTTGCACGTCTCGGAACAGCATCTGTCGATACCACTCGTCCATTTTGAAGCCTTTGATGGCTTTGAAATACATGTGTTACTAATGACATGGTTCTTGTTTTTTATTGCCTACTCTATGATGCAGTTTTCGGCTTACCTGCTTATTACTTGTTTTGAAATAGAGACAATAAAAAAGCCGTGAACTTATTTTGTTCGTACGGAGGCTCTGGTAAACCCTGACTGCAAACAAGAAAGCTCACGGTACTCGTGAGCGTTTCTCCTTTCTTGAGCAGTCAGTAGTGAAATTTTACCAGAATTTCCGTACGCAAAAGAAAAGCGAAAGCGCTTAGTTTATGTCTTTATGTCTATTCTATTTTTTCTGTCTTATGTCATACTTTCAGTTTTGGTTTCGTAGTGCAAAACACACAATCAATTATTGATCGTTCTCCGTTAGTTCAGTAATGTATTTCTCCACTTGCTCTTTTAAAAATGGTAGGTCGTTGGTGTATGTCTCCCAGATGAACAGCGGGCTTGTGTTGTAGTAACCGTGTACCAATACATTGCGCATATCTATTATCTGCCGCCACGGAATCCCCGGATGGCCGTCACGGAAATCTTTGGTCAGCATATTGGCAGCTTCACCAATAATCATAATGTTATACACCACGGCGTGATAGCACATCACATCGTCTTTCATCTGCTCGATGGTTTTGCCCCGAAGGAAGTCCTCTATATGGGCAATGCTATCGACAATATGACGCAATCGTTCGATATCCCTACTTTGCTCTCTCATATATCAGCTGTTTATCGCGGTTGGCGGATTCTACGGCGAAGGGCATCAATGTGCCGTCTTCGACCAAGTCGACCTTACGTCCTATGAGTTCCTCTATTTCTCGCCACATTCCTGCATAGCGGAGCAATCCGATGGGGCGACCGTGGTCGAACTGCACAAGTATGTCGACATCGCTTTCAGGCGTCTCCTCGCCGCGGGCGAAAGAGCCGAAAAGCCAAGCCTTCAATACGGGTTGCGTCTTGAAGTAGTCGGCTATAATCTGTGTCATCGCTTGCGTGCTCATAAGGCAAATTAATTATGTTTTCAATTTGCAAAAGTACACATTTTTTTTGGATTAGTGAAATTTATTTTCAATCGTCATTCGAAAGGGGACATTTGTTATTGCTTGAATGCATGATTGTGTAAATGCTTGAGTGAATTCACTCAGACAATCAAACAATCAGACAATCAGGCAATCAACTTTTCTCGTTATCCTGAATGTGCAACAATCGCTTCCCCGAAGAATGGTATTCTCAATCCGGACATCGAATTGGCTCTCCGGTTCAAGCTGCGAGAGAATAAATAAAATGCTCTGTCGCGAACATTCGCATTGCTCTGGATTGCTCCTAAGTCCACTTTTTACCTTTGGGCACGAACACTCCAAATAACTCAATTCATATTCCTTCCCGGGTTCAATCACTTTGCCCCTATAGGAGGCATTATTGTACGCTTTGGTATAGATTCTGTCAAAATCCCCATTATACTCGGTATATATTTGCTTATGCATCTGGAGGACGTTGCCCTTGACGCACTCTATCGCTTCCTCTTTATAATCCATATTCTGTTTAATATTTAATGATTTCCTCTCTTACTTCTCTATAATAGGGACAAACTCATCCGTTTTTGTGAAGCAGTTATAGGTTCTTGTTAAAGAAGTCGGCCAGCGTGTCCCAAGGAATGTAGTTGCCCGTGCCGCCATCGTAAAGATCACAATGGGTGGCTCCAGGGATGATGAGCAGCTGCTTGTTCTCGGGGTTGGGATTAGGCTTGCCGACGAAGTTGTAGCCTTCGGCTTTGCCCTCCACCATATAATGGTAGGCGGCTTCGCCAAAGTAGCGTGAATGGGCCTCGGCGCCGTGCATTATGAGGACGGCGGAGCGGATTTCGTTGATGTAGTAGAGGAAGCGGGCGTTGGCGTAGGCCTGGGTGCCGACAACACGCCAGCCGTCGTTGCTGTTGCCGCTGCGGGCGTGGTAACCGCGGGGGGTCTTGTAGTAGGCATGGTAGTCTTTGACGAACTGCGGGGCGTCTTCGGGCAGCGGGTCGATGACGCCGCCAGCCATTGCCGTCGGGTCGGCGAGGCGTTGCATGCCCATTGCCTCGCGAGCAGCGTGGCGCGACTCCTCTTTGTTCTCGCTGTCGAAGTAGCCGTTTCCATTGACGCGGGTCATATCGTACATCGTACTGGCGACGGTGGCCTTGATGCGGGTGTCGGCAGCGGCAGCGTTGAGGGCGATGCCGCCCCAGCCACAGATGCCGATGATGCCGATGCGTTCGGGGTCGACATTCTCCAGCTTGGATAGGTAGTCGACGGCAGCCATAAAGTCCTCGGTGTTGATGTCGGGCGACGCCGTGCGGCGGGGCTCACCGCTGCTTTCGCCAGTGTACGACGGGTCAAAAGCCAGCGCCACGAAGCCTCGCTCCGCCATCCGCATGGCATAGAGGCCGCTACTCTGCTCCTTGACGGCACCGAAGGGACCGCTCACGGCGATAGCCGCCAGCTTGCCTTGGGCATCCTTGGGCGTATAGAGGTCGGCGGCCAGCGTCAGCCCATACTGCGTCTCAAACGTCACCTTGCGGTGGTTCACCTTCTCGCTCAGCGGGAACACCTTGTCCCACTCTTGAGTCAGTTCCAATTTTGTCATAGTCGTTTCTTTTTGTTCGTTTGTTGTCGTCTGGTGGCACGCTGTCAGCACAGCGCCGAGCAGCATGGCCGCTAATAAGGTCTTTTTCATTTGATTTAGGGATTACATGGTTGTTCTGCTCCTTTGGCCGAACGCTCAGCAACAGATGCGGGTTTGGCGCAGCTGCTCTTTGCGGGCCGAGGGGATTATCTCTTCGTGGTAGAAGTAGTTGACCACCACCGGGGGCTCGCCGTGGCGGGCGTGGGTGGTGTCGTCGTTGCGTACGTAGCGCAGGCCGCGGTCGGCGCAGAAGTGGCTCAGGTCGGCGTTGAGTTCGTGCCAGTAGGTGCGGTCTTTGCGGGTGTAGATGTCGTGGTAGAGGGTGTCGAGCCTGGGATGGTGTTCATGCACCCACTGCAGTATGCGCCCTTTGTAGTCGCCGCGCAGGTTGAGATTCTCCAGCCACACGAGGTTACACTGACCCTTGGCGCGTTCGATGATGGCCTCCACGTCGGTGATGCCGGGGAAGATGGGCGAGATGAAGCAGGTGGTGTCGATGCCGGCCTCGTAGAACTGGCGCATGGCCTCCAAACGGCGTTCAATGCTCACGCCGCGGTCCATCTCGCGACGGAATTCATCGTCGAGGGTGTTGATGCTCCAACTGACGCGGGCGCCGGGGAATGTCTTTATCAGGTCGAGGTCGCGCAGCACGAGGTCGCTCTTGGTGGCGATGCTGATGCGTATGCCGCTGCCTTGAAGCTGTTCCAGCAGGGCGCGGGTGCGCTTGTATTTGGCCTCGCAGGGCTGGTAGCAGTCGGTCACCGAGCCGAGAAAAGCCTCCTTGCCGACATAGCGCTTGGCGTTCTTGATGTCGGGCCACAGCTTCACGTCAATGAAGTCGCCCCACGGCTCGGGGTGGTTGGTGAAACGTTTCATGAACGAGGCATAGCAGTACTTGCAGGCGTGGGCGCATCCCACATACGTATTGACCGAGAAGTCGCTGACCGGCAGGTTCGACTTGGTCATCACACTCTTGACGTCGATTTCTTTGATTGTCATAAAAAAGTTAGTTTATATGAGCGGTTTTTTGATTGATTTCGCGAATCACCTTGGCAGGTGTTCCGGCCACGACCATATTGTCGGGCACATCCTTGGTGACGACCGAGCCGGCGGCGACGATGGCGTTCTCGCCGATGGTGACACCGGCCAGTACCTTGACGTCGGCGCCCAGCCAGGCGTTGCGGCCTATGACGATGGGCTTGGTGAGCAATGTGTGGCGCGTGGCGGGGTCTTCGGGATGGTACTCGGTGGCCAGCACGCAGTGGGGGCCGATGAAAGCACCATCGCCGATGGTGATGCCACCGATGGCTAGGAGCGTGCAACCGAAGTTAAGAAAGCAGTCGTCGCCGAAGCGCACGCCGGGGCCGTAGTTGATGTTGAGCGGTGTGAAGACACGCACGGTGTCGGGCACCTCGCTGCGTGTAATCTCGCGCAGGCAGTCGCGCACCTCGGCCTCGGTGTGGTAGCCGCTGTTCATTTCGGCGCAGAGCCGCATAGTGCGCTGCACGTCGGCATAGAGTTCATCGCTTCCGACGTAAGTTTTTCCAGTGGGTTCCATATTTTTATAACGTCAATTCCAAGAGAATATTGCCCTATTGCCTTGGACCTACAAGCTCTTCAGCCATTTCTCCACTTTGGCCTTGCCGGTGCGGACTTCGTGGCCATAGATGGAGAAGCCTTTGGTGACGTTGGCCTTGGGGAAGGCTTTCTTCACGTCGCTGACGCAGTTGGCCAGGCCGCTGCCTTCGTGGGTGGTGAAGGGTATTACGGTCTTGCCTGCGAGGTCGATGTCCTTGAACAGGGTGAACATCACCTGCGGATAGGTGCCCCACCACACGGGGCCGCCGATGAAGACGGTGTCGTACTTGCTGAGGTCGGGGGCGGCACCCTCGTATGGCGGAAGCTCGCCGTCGGCAGCCTCTTTCTTGGCCAAGTCGATAAGCGGCATATAGGCCATACCGTCGTACTTGTGGGTGACAATCTCGTATTGGTCGGCGCCGGTGATTTCGCTGATGTAGTCGGCCACAATCTTGGTGTTGCCGACCTCGATGTTGCCCACGCTGTAATTGTCGCCCGCGTGGGAGAAGAAAATGACTATCTTGTTCATTGTGTTATTGTTTGATTGCGTTTTTTGGTTAGTATTCTCTTGCTTGTTTTGTGCGTTGCAGCCCGACGAGGCCAGGAAGAGTGCAAAGGCCGCGAGGGTGGTGAAAATGTGTTTTGCGTTCATATCGGTAGTTCCATTTGGGGTTGATATTCTTGTAAATCGTTGATGACTAAATATATTCCGCACATTCACCCTCACCGGTTTCCGACTGCAAAGATACGAACATTCCGCCACACGGCAGTTTCACATTTTACGCCAATTCTTTCACAAATCACCGCAATAAAAACGATGAAAGCCGAGGCCAGCTGGTGGTCTCGGCTTTCTTATTGCAGTTGAGTCACGCCCTCATTAGTTGTGCTTCAGATATAGCATATTGTTCTTGTAGTCGAAAATGACGTTGAAGTGGCGGAAGAAGTCTGTGCCAAGAAGAATGTCGCAATCCAAACCTGCAAAGTCCATCCTGGTTCCCGGCAACTTCGCCACGGTGCGGCGGCTGTCATCCATGTAGCCAATCGGGAAATCCATGCTGTCGACGGCGGAACCAATCTGTGAAAGAATCAGCCATGCAAGTGAACTGGTGTCTATTTGGCTAAAATGCTGGTCAACACGATTCAAAAAAGCAGAATCGAAAGCTGTTCCAGCCGCATTTCCCAAATCCAGGAACACCCGTGCTATGCAGGGTGCCCCGTCTTTTAGCCTGAACCCATCGGTCTGGACACACCTGAATCGAGGGAAGCCTTGCTGATTAGTAAATTCCATAGGGATTGCCTTATATTGGCCTATCGATGCTGGGAGATGATTGCTCAAGACCATAAAATGCCGCTGGAGGTCAATCTCCACGACATATTTTTCAAAGACATCACGACCTATTGTTGCACCCAAAGAGGGCATGCTGTACATCAGTGCGGCCCATTTATTGATGTCTATTGTGTCCAGTCGAAATGATGTATGCCCGATTTTATAACAAAGGCTGTCCGTCACCACGCTATAACGCGCGATGTCCGCCAAATCCTCTGAGCCACGTTTAGCCCGCAGTGTGTCGGTACGATAAACCCTATAAGTGAAATCCAGTTTTGCGGCCAAATCGGGGTCGATGTCAGAGCGGTAGCAACCATTGTCAACAAGAACGGTGTCAACCTTCACCCCATTTATTTCGACACTACAGAATATTCCGCCAGCACCTGTGTGCCCCCAATCGGTTTCAAAACAGATAGGGATGGTGTCCGCAAATGGAGGCTCGGCCGCAGCCTTCTCTCTCGTTCCGCTCTTGCAAGCGGTCATGGCGGTAAGGGCAACCATCGCCGCGCATACTAACATTATTTTCTTCATATTCTAAACCATTTAAAGTTAATCACTGAAACAAACGCCGCCCAGCGGATTTTATTGCCCTCCGGGCGGCGAAAATTTGCGGTTTCTGTGCAATTTCGCCTCGCATCATCGCAAAACCTTCTTGCAGTTCTGTAAAACGGTCTCGCATCATTGCACTGGGCGTTGCACGGCTGCAAAACGGCCTCGCATCGTTGCAAAAGGCATTTACACCAATGCAAAACGGCCTCGCATCATCGCAAGGCTGTTTTGCAACTCTGTTTCATATCCGCGCAATGATGCGGGGCACGATTGCATGGTTATTCGGCGGGCGTGGCGGGCTGCGGCTCGTCGTCGCCGTCGGGTTTCGTGTCGCGCGAACGATTCGGGTCGGGCATCGCGTAGCGGCGGAAGTATTCGAGGTCTTCCTGCATCCGCTTCACGAGGACGACAGCCTCCTCGCGGTCGGGGTTGAGCAGCGCGTAGGCGTTGGTGAACATCACCACGGCGGCGTAGGCCACATCGCTCACGGCGCGGGCGGCTTTCAGCTCGCCGAGCACCTGCTCCACGCGCTCCTCGTTGCGCTGGGCGATGAGCTGGCGCACCTCGTCGTTCTTCGCCTTCAGCTGGTTGGCCACGATGAGCAGCCCGAGGCGGTTCAGCTGGCGCTCGTACTGCAGGAGGTCTTGCAGCATGTTGTCGATGAGGCCGCTCTCCTTCATGTAGTTCTCGCGGGTGGTGATTTTGTAGTTCTTGATGACCTTCAGCAGCGGCTCGGCGTGCTGTGCGGTCTCGGCGATGGGGAACTTGGCGTAGGCCTTGATGGTGTCGCGCAGCGAGGCGTAGAGCTTGTCGCGCTCCTCGTCGGCCTTCTGGAGGTCGGAGGTGTGGTCGCTGGCGCGGTACTGCTTGAAGGCCTTGTCCTCCTTCTCGAAGGCCTCGCGGAACTCCTCGACGGCTTTCTTCCAAAGCTCGTTTTCGAGGCGCGTCTCCTCCGTGCGCTTGCGTACCGTGTCGAGGTACTCGTAATGCGCCGCGTTGGCCGCCCGCGCGATGGAGATTTGGTCGATTTGCATTGCTATTTCCATAATGTTGAAATATTATTTGTTAGACATTGATTGTTTCTTGTTATAACGTCGGGGCACTGACACCCTCTCGAGCGAGGCTTTGGAGTTCCATCTTGCCGATGCGCCAGGTGATGCCGAAGGTGACGGCACGGCTGCCCCAAGTGTAGCTGAAGTTGGTCTGGTAGTAGGGGTTGAGACCGACATCGCCGCTCTTTGCGGTGGCGAGGATGTCCTGCCAGTTGAGGAAGAGCGAGAGGCGACCATCGAGGAGGTCGGCACTGGCTCCGAGGTCGAGCTGGAACGAGGGCTGGCTCTTGCTCATCAGCGACAGGGCAGCGGTAGAATAGCGGGCGTTGGCATAGATTTGCAGCACCTTCCACAGCTTGCCCGTCACGTTGAGCCGACCGCTGAAGGTGGGCAGATGCCGCTCGTCCCATTCGCCAGGGCGGAATTCCATATTGTAGTAATAGTCCCAGACATTGGCGTAGAAGCGGATGTTCATAAAGGGTTTGGGCCGCCACGTGACGTTGGCTTCGGCACCGAGGGTGCGGCTGTCGCCGATGTTGGCCCACTGGCTGAAACTGACGATGCGTCCGTAGTAGGGATGATAGGCCACGTCGCCGAGCTGCTGTATCTCGTCGGTATTGGCGCGGAGGTATCCCGTCAGTCCCACGCTGCCCCAGTTCTTGTACATCGTCCAACCGCCCTCGAGGTTGTGGGTGTGGCTGAAACGCAGGTCGGGGTCGCCGAGTTCGTAATTTTCTTCGCTGAGCCAGGTGTAGGTGCTCCACAGTTTGCTGCCGGGCGAAGTGAAGCGGCGTGTGTAGCTGAGGGTGAAGTTGTGGCCGCCGTCGGTGCTGTAGCTGGCGTGGAACGAGGGGATGAAGTCCCAGAAGGCCTTGTCGACGTCATATTGCGTGGTCTCCACGGGCAGGTCGGTGAAGGTTGCCTGCTTCCACTTGCGATACGCGCGGACACCGCCTTTGAGGGTGAGGTGCTTGATCTTCTGTTGTACGGCCACGTAGGCATTCAGCTCGTTGTCCACCATCCGAGTAGTGTAGGTGCGGTCGGCGTCGCGCATCCATTGGCCAGTAGCAAAACTCATCGTGTCCCACTGCACAGACTGTGAATTGCGCCCCAGCACAGCCCCAATACCGGCCTCCATAGTGGTGTTCTGGCTGAAAGGCTTGGTGTAATCCAAGTCGAAGTATGTCCACCACGAAGGGTAACGCTCGTTTCGCAGATTGCGCATATCGTATTGCGTCATCACTGTGTATAGGCGTTCCTTGTCTCGCTCGGTGTTCGTGTTATTGTAGTTGCTGTTTACCGTAAGGCTAATCTTTTGGCCGAGTGTGTCAAGTTGTCGCGAGAGATAAAAGCCGCCCCAGACGCCCGTCCTCGGCGAGTTGACAAGGTTGTTGGATAGATAACTGTAGTCGCCAGCATTATAGATGTACTCCTGCCGGGCGATGTCGTAGTGGCTCTCTTGTTTGTTGAGACCCGGGAATATACCGCCCCAAGCCTGAAGGTTGGTTACGCTGTCGATATTCCACGACACCTGTAATCCTGCATTGCTATTTATATGCCGTTGGATTTCCTTGCCGTCGTATGAATATTCCGTCGAAAGCGAACCGTCGTCGGCATAAAGCTGTTCCTCATTGTGCAAATTGACATCGGCCCGGGAGAAGTGGCCATTTGCCCACGCCGTGACGCTCACCTTTTCGTTGGCCCACACGTAGGAGAGCCACGGCTGCAGGTAGGGCGTGGTGCTGGCGTTGAGACCCACGGAGAGCAGCGAGTTGTGCTGCACGCGCTGGTCGGTGATAATATTGATGATGGCTCCCGTCGAACCATATCGGGCCGAGGGATTGCTCAGCACCTCGACGCGCTTCACGCTGCTGGCAGGCATCGTCTTGATGTATTGCTTCAGCGCCTCGCCGCTGAGGTTCGACGGCTTGTCGTTGAGCCAGATGGTCACGTCGCTACCGCCGCGCAGGGTGATGTTGCCCTCGGGGTCCACCTCCACGCCGGGCGCGTTCTGCAACGCGTCGGCCATCGTGCCAGTCTGCACGCTGGGGTCGTCCTCCACGTGGTAGAATGTTTTTTCACCATCGGCGGAATAGAGCGGCCGCTGGGCGGTGATGTTCACGGCCTGCAGCGTGGTGCTGCTCTGGAAGAGGTCAATCACGCCCAATGCCGTGTCGGGCGGAATGTTGAGGCGCTGCCAGTAGGTGTCGTAGCCCACAGCCGAAATGCGCAGTAGGTACTCGCCGCTATCGACCGAAGCAAAACGCATCGCGCCGCGTTCGCTGGTTGTGGTGCCATAGGCGAAGGTGCTGTCGGTGTGCAGCAGCACGCAATTGGTGAAAGCCATCGGCTCGCCGCTCTTCGCGTCGCGAAGCGTGGCGGTGACGGTTTGTGAGAATACGCTCAAGCATCCAAAAACGAGCGCAAATGTGAAAAGGATTCGTTTCTTCATTCTATAATGTAGTTTTAGTTAGTGACGGCAACACGAAACCCGACACACCAGGTGCATCGAAGCATCGTGTGTCGGGCATTCTATGTACGTATATAAATGTAATCCCTCTCCCTGCTACATTTGCTGGGGGGGGGGTAATAATCAGCGAGTTACAAACATTCCAAAGCATACGGTATTTTTCTTACGCCATATTTAACGTCAACTCCCCGAAAATATTGTGCCAGCCGGGAACAAATCGTGCAACATAAAGAGCCATCCGCCAAGGAGGTGTGGTTCCCGAGGCGGATGGCTTCTTTGCTTCGGATGGGATAAATGCGGGTTTTACTCCTTCCCGTCGATGGAGACCAGCTTGTACTGGCGGCTGCCGAGGCCGAGCTTCTCGGCGTGCTCGATGGTGTGGATGCCGTGCTGCTTGTCGATACGCGCAAGGAGGTCGGTGGGGTCGTTGGTGGCGGTCACCTCCTGGTTGTTGATGATGTCGATGCAGGCTTGGTCGAGGGCCACGGGGTCAGTGGAGGCAAGGATGCCGTAGTCTTCAAGCTTCACGGGTTCGGGATGGTCGACGCAGTCGCAGTCGATACTCATATTGTTCATCACGCTGATATAGATGATGCCTTTCTTTGCACGGAAGTAGTCGGTAACGGCTTGAGCGGCAGCGGCCATACTCTCGAGGAATCCGTCCTGGTCGCCGATGAATTCGGGTGTCCAGAGCTTGGCCATATCGAGCACCTCCATCTTGCCGGCGGTGTGGATATAGGCCTTGCCGTTGGCGCTACCGCAGCCGATGCTGAGGTTCTTCAGCGCTCCACCGTAGCCGCCCATAGGATGGCCTTTGAAGTGGTTGAGAGCTATCATAAAGTCGTAGTTGGCCATATGGCTGCCCACGATGTCGTACTTGATGTGGGTGGAGTCCTGCACGGGGATGCGCATCTCGCCCTCCTCGTCCATAATGTCGACCTTGAACAGGGGCGTGAATCCGTGACGCTCGATGACCTTCCAGTGGTTGGCCGAGGTGTTGCGCTCGTCCTGCTCGTTTCCGGGGCCGCTGCCGTAGGCGGTGTTGCACTCCACGATGGTGCCGTCGACCATCTGCACGAGGTTCTTGATGAGCTCGGGCTTCAGGTAGTTGGGGTTGCTGCCCTCACCGGTGGAGATTTTCACAGCCACGCGGCCGTTGGCCTCAACACCCAGCGCCTGGTAAATCTTCACCAGCGCATCGGGGCTGATGTCGCGGGTAATGTACACCACCGAGCCCTCGGGCTCCTGTGAGGTCGTTGCGGTTTCCTGTTTCTGGTTGCAGCCGAGCAGCATAAGCGCCGCAGCGGCAAATAATGCGATTTTTTTCATTGTATTACAGTTTATAATGATTATTGTTTTATCTGATTTATACCAAACCTCTCCAACCCATAAACATCTTGGTCACCTCGCCGTCGTGGTGGTCGAAGAAGAGGCTCTGTCTGGTGTCGAGGGCTTCGATGCGTGCCATCTCATCGGTTGTGAGCTCAAAGTCGAAGATGTTCAGGTTCTCCACCATACGCTCCTTGTGGGTCGACTTGGGGGTGATGACCACTCCCCGCTGCAGCAGGAATCGGAGAGCCGTCTGCGCCACACTCTTGCCGTGAGCCTTGCCGATTTCCGAAAGCACCTCGTTGGTGAAGAACCCGTTGCGGCCCTCGGCCAAGGGGCCCCACGACATAATCTGGCATCCCAACTCCTCCATATACTTCTGCGGCTGTCGCTGCTGGCAGAAGACGTGGGTCTCCACCTGGTTGACCATTGGCTTGACCTCCACATTGGAGGCTAAGTCGATGAGGTGGTCGGGATAGAAATTGCTCACTCCTATGGAACGCAGTTTGCCCTCGCGGTAGGCATCCTCCATTGCACGGTAGGCACCGTAGCGGTCGCAGAAAGGCTGGTGCAGCAGCATCAGGTCGATATATTCCGTCTGCAACTTGCGCAGGCTCTCGTCGATGCTGGCTTTCGCCTTTTCATAGCCATAGTTCGAGATCCAGATCTTCGACACGATGAACACCTCGTCGCGGGCTATTCCGCTTTTCTTCACCGCGCTACCCACGCCCTCTTCATTGGCGTAGGCCTGTGCCGTGTCGACCATACGGTAACCTACGCTCAGTGCATCGCTCACGCAACGTTCCGCCTCACCTGGTGTCACCTGATAAACCCCATAGCCCATCTGGGGCATTTTTACTCCATTTGACAATGTAATTTCTTGCATAAGTGTTTGTTTTATTGTTTATTATTAAATTCCTATTCGTTCCTTTTGATGCTGCAAAATTACAACCATTTTTCCATACCTCTATTTCACAAAAAGCACCAGTATTTTCACAATAAACACAAAAGATATCCGTTATTGACACAATAACGCATTTACACAATAACACAATCTCGTTATGAAGATTGACTTTCTATACTCTACAGATTACCTCGGTATGAACGCCAACGAGCTGGGACACACCTGTATGCACCTGCTGTGCAGGGCGGGGGAAGGGAGCTTCGTGTTCAACGAGAAGTGCTACCACATCGTGAAGAACGACCTGGTGGTGATGCCGAATCCCACACGGGCGAAGAACCTCGCGGCAGCACCGGGGATGGAGGTGGAGTGGTTCGCCGCCGACAACAAATTCTTGCATAGCCTACTGCCGTCGAACAACTACAGCATCGGGGGCAGCATCAGCCTCAACCAGAACCCCGTCATCAAGGTTAACGACCGTCAGGCGGAAATCCTGCTGGAGGACTTCCACCGCCTGCGCGACCGCCTCGACGACCGCCACCTGCTCTTCTACCGCGAGATGATGGGGAGCCTCTGCCTGACGATGATGTACGACATCTTCGAGCTCCACGCCAGGCGCGACGCCACCGACACCCACAGCGACCGCACCGCCATTATCGTCCGTCAGCTCACCGACCTGCTCGCCACCGGCATCAGCCGCACGGAGCGCGACGTCAGCTACTATGCCGAGCGCCTCAACGTATCAACGAAGTACCTCTCCGCCACTGTCAAGCGTGTCACGGGCCACAGCGTCAGCAGCTTCATCGACCGCGCCACGGTGCCCATCCTGAAGAAATACCTCAACAACGAACGCCTGTCGCTCACGCAGATAGCCGATCGGATGAACTTCACCTCGCTCTCCTACTTCAGCCGCTACTGCACCAAGCACCTCGGCCAGTCGCCCAGCGACTACCGCCGCAGCCTCCAACCGCGAGGCTGAAGGTGTGCACCTAATCAATCGAATACATTAAGACGACGCTGTCTCCATCGGTTGTGATCCTTGTATGATAAAACACCGGCAAGGTCTCGTCGTACCAATCATTTCTGAAGGTAGTATCGATGTTGCCGATGAGTTTCAATTCACAGAAACAATCTTCCGCGAACGACATATAAAGCGTGTCTTGTGTATATCCCTTCAGCGACACAAAAGCAGTACTTATAAAGTCTGTCGTGTCGGAAGACATCAATGTGACGAATTGCTCTTCACCTCTTGGATAGATTACAATCGCTTCGTCATAAGGATCATAAGGAATGCTGCACGAGGCCATCATCAGCGCCGCAGCTGCGAAGAGAATCAGTTTCTTCATTTGGATATTTCAATTGGTTCGTGTTATATGCAATGAAAGCATAATGTGATAAAACAAGCCCTGTTGATTACACACGCATCAAATATTGTCTGCCCAAATTGTTAGATTGCCACCATCTGGGAGATTCGGGCCGCTATTTCTTCCGGATGATCTATCAACAATTGTCCGTGATTCATTTTGGGGAATACCTCGACACGAGTATCTGGGTACAGATTAAGCAGATGCTCCGCTTGGGGTTTGGCGACAAAAGCCTCCTTGGTGCCATAAAAAAAGTGTATATCGGAACCGTGGATGGACTCCAACTTGTTGGTATAAACATCCTTATATCCGTCTCGCACAGCCTTTCCCTTGCCCGAAGGCCACGCCTTTTTGCATTCATCCAAAAGCACATCGAAATAGTGCGAGCGGAACACCAACTTCCAGAATCCCGTCCAGTGAGAACAAGTCCAGACGTTCATACTCTCGTAGTAACGCAGCGGATTCACGCACCATCTGGGCAAAGGCAGCAATGGCGCTGCATCCATTATGGCGTGGTCAATTGTCACCTCGTTCCTCTCCAATATCCGGGAAAGTATTTTCCCGCCAAGAGAGAGTCCATAGGCAACGTCCAGATGCCCATTCAGATGCTCTTGAACGTATCCTATAGCTTGCGCAGCTTGATCGTCGATGGAGGTAAACTGTGACTCTCTGTCCAACAAAAAGCCATCGATGCCGACTGCTATGATTTGGTACTTCTCCTTCATCAGCTCAATCAGCGGCAGGAATATCTCGAAGGTGACGCCTAGCCCTGGAATAAGCAGCAAACTAGGATTCTTACTATCGCCGTATGTGTTGAATGTCATCTTTGTTTGTTTTCAGACCTCGGAGACTTGCAGCTACCAGCGGAGGTGGTTTTTGCGGCCTGAGAGGATGTCCATCAGAGAGGGCTTCGGGATGGGTTTTTGGATACAGAAAGCCCCTGATGTGTTGATGAACCCCTGTATGTTGCCGACGCGGGCGAAGGCGAGACCTTCCGAGAAGGAGTTAAGCATATCGAAACGGATGTCGATGAGAAGGTTGCCGACAATGTCGATGGCACCATACTTGCCGCCATTTTTCACGATGGCGCGACCGTCGTTGAGGGGGAAAACACTCTCGTATTTGTCGCCAAGCATAGTCACCTCGGCACCAGCCGAATCAATGAAACGCCATTTGCCATCCTTTTTCACAGGAGCCAGTCCTTCTGAGAAATCTTCAGCCTCGTCGTATTGTGGCTCGATGACGAAACGTCCAGTGGTGTCAATATAACCGCTTTTACCGTCGGGCGTCAGTGTCGCCAGTGCCAACCCGTCGGAGAACGCCCCCACATAGTCGAACTGCGGCTTGATGGCCATACGTCCAGAACGGTCGACGAAGCCGTATTTGAAAACGGCATCATCATCCGTCTCATACTTAACCTCGACGGCGGCAAGTCCGTTGGAGAACTGCTGGAGGTCGCTGATTTCGTCGCCCAGAGTGGCTATCGTATTTCCTTTTTTGTCAATAATACTGAAACTGTTGTCGTTCACGACGGACGCCAAGCCTTCGGAAAAAGCGACGACGAAACCGAACTGAGGGGCAATAACCATATTGCCGTTGCGGTCGATAAATCCGTATTTATTGTCGACGATTACCGCTGCCAACCCTTCGGAAAAGCCACAAGCGTCCTTATATATGGGTTTGATGACAACGTTGCCGCTCTTGTCGATATAGCCCCAACGATTTTTGACATTTACCGCAGCGAGGCCATCGTTGAAAAGCCAAGCAGCACCTAAATCGAATGTGTTCATTGTTTTGATATTAATTTGAAAAGCGTTTGTTCATATAGGCCGCCAACTGCATAGTACGCTGCACTTCAGCATAGAGTTCGTCGCTGCCGACGTATGTTTTCCCTGTAGGTTTGTCGTCCATAGTCAGTCGATTCGTTTTGGTTTACAGCCTCAAGGCTCAGTCTTTAAATATTAATGTAACGACAGACAAAGCCTTTTATTGCCCGAACACGGACAAAGACTACTGTATAGATTCATTCAGCCTGATGCCGGCAAGGATTGTAATCCCTGGCTGCGGAACACCGCCAAGGTCTCTGTACCGGCGGTCGGTGACATTGTATGCCTCGACAAACAGCGTGGCATAGCGGAACGCATATTCCAACGAAGCATTGAACAACAGCACCGAGCCATAAGGCGTAAGGGTGCCTGCAGCGTCGGCATACTGACCCAAACGCTCGCGGAACAGCACGTCGAGCTTGACAGCCATCGGAACGCCATTGGCTCCCAACGTCCTTAACGGTTTGAAGACAAGACAAGCCTGTGCCTTGTGACGCAGATAGTCAAGTGCCGAACTGCTGACAAATTTACCCGCATCCTGTCGCACCATACAATAGGCATAGCTGCCGCCCATCTCGTCAAGGATTCCACCAATCCTGTAGCTTGCCGTAAGCTCAGCACCAGCCACATCGACCCTTGTATGGTTCATCGAATACCACATCTCAGCACCAGCGCCGCGCACCCAGTCGATGATGTCGCGCCCCGAGCGGCCGTAGAGCGAGCCCATCGCCCTTAGTTTATGCGAAGCGTAACGCAGCCTTATATCGGCAGTGGCACTATGCTCGCTATTGAGGTTGGGGTTGGACACCTGATTGGCACCCTGGTAGTACAAATCCGTAAACGACGGCATACGGTAGGTCCTGCTCAGCGCCGCACTGAGACGCCACCTACGCGAGATATTCCACACTGCATCCATCGCGCAACCATAGTCAAGTCCGAAGGCACTGTTGTGGTAGCCCAACAGGTCCCCCTCGACGCTCACCCTGTCGAAGTCGACGCGGTAGCCGGCAAAAAGACTCGTGCCCCATCGCGATGCCGAGTGGCTGTACTTCGACGGCTGACGGCACAAACCGCTGCTGTCGGGCAACCCCAGCACACTGCTGACAATGCTCTCGTTACGCACCTCCGCGCCGGCAAAAGCATCGCCAATACCCACACGTCGCACTACCCGTGAGCGCAGGCCGCCTATACCCGACAAATGATAGTTGTGTCCGCCATACCACGCCGGAGCCTCTACCCTGCCCTCGCGGAACAGCTCGAAGCGGTCGCTGTGTGCACGACCGTACAGCGTACTCTCAATCCTGCAGGCACCGAGTTTTGTAATATTCTGCACCGATGCCGTCAGGGTACGCGTCGACTCAAACTGGTCGGGATAGCTCACGCTATAGAACGCCTGGCTGCCATAGTCCTTCATCTGGCCACCTATCTGGAACTGCCAGCTTCCGCGCTCGCCACGGCGCACCGACTGCAGGTACACATTACCCATCCTATAGTCGGTATTCTCCATATATCCGTCGCTACGCCCATACGACACGGCGGCTGTGTGCGACCACCTCCCCGTGCTCTTTGTGGCCAGCAGCGACACCTTCGCCGTGCCGTGGCTGCCAGCGCTCAATTCAGCCCTCAGACGGTCGCCGTAGCTTTCGCTCACCACTATGTTCACCGCCCCGCAGAAAGCCACAATACCGCGGCTCAGCAACATCGAAGGGGTCAATATCTCCACCCGCTCCACCATCGAGACGTCGATGGGAATATCGAGCGCGTAATGGCCCGTCTGCGCGTCGGTGAGGTTCACGCCATTCAGAAGCACAAGCATCTGGTCGAACGTACCTCCACGCATAGAAATGTCGCCTTGAACATCATTGACACCGCGGGTGCGGAGGTCGATGCCGGCGACAAGTGTCAGCACATCGCTGATTGAACGTACGGAATGGGATTGAAGCTCTTCAGCAGAGACAACCAACGCAGGCTCTGCCGAGATTTGAGCCGTAGCTGCCGGAGCCACAACCACCACCGGCTGCAGCTGCAGCTCGTCTGCCACAGTGTCCTCCTGGGCAAAGAGCATAGCAGGCATAGCCACAAAAACCGATGCCAACGCCACCGACGACTTGCGCAGCTGGCGATCGGCGATATAAGAGGCCAGACGGCCTATCGTCACCACACGATGAAGCGAGTTGAACACCGCATATTTGGCACGCGTAAAGCGGCGGAAGCGGAATGAAGTGATTTTAGTTAAACGAGTTTTAATCATCGTTGTTTGTTTTGCACAAAAAAGGGAGGCCATTGCATCTGGCCTTCCTTTATATTATTCTTTTGGATTATTAGCTTCAGAGCTTATTTGCCGGCGCGGGGTCCGAGACGGTCCATAGCGCAGCGGAAGCCGATCCACGAGGTTGAGCGATCCTGCTCATAGAAGCGGCGGGTACCCGACTGCATCCAGTAAGCGCGGTCGTTCCACGAGCCACCCTTCACCACACGTACCTTGTTGCTCAGCAGCGAGGTAACGTTGCGCTGGTTGGCCACATTGCGACGATACATCATATTGGTCACGCTGTCGGGGTTGGAGAGGAAGTTGTCCTCGCCCATATTGGCGCCAGCCTCCTCGTCATCGTCCGAATTGTTGACCCATTCGGTGATACTCGAGTTGTTGGTATAGTCGTAGATGTTCGAAGCATAGTCGCCATCAAGGTAGTTGATGTTGTCGGCCTGACGGTAGTTGCGACGGTTCAGGTCATCGTCAACGTTCTTGTAGATGATGCTACCAGTGGTATCGTTGATAGCGATTTCCTCGTCAATGTAGGTCGGAGTGCGGTAGACGTTACCACGGAAGGGGTTCTGATCCTCACCGCCGACGGGGTTCTGGTCCTTACGATAGACATCCATACACCACTCGCTGACATTGCCAGCCATATTGTACAGACCGTAGTCGTTGGGGAAGTACCACTTGACAGGGCAGGTATAGTCCCAACCATCGTTCAGGTTGCCAGCAACGCCCATAGCGTCGCCGCGGCTGCGCTTGAAGTTGGCAAGGAACTGACCGTAGTATTTCTTGTTAGCCGAACGGACGCTCGAGCCAGCCCACGGATAGGTCTTGTGCTCGACGATACGCTCGTCGTAGGTGTTGCCAACCATACCCAGAGCGGCAAACTCCCACTCAGCCTCGGTAGGCAGACGGTAGTGCGGCACCAGGATGCCGTCCTCGCGACGCACCTGACGGGGCTCGCCACCGGCGCTCGGGTCGAGGTTGTCGAGCTCGTTCTTCGACTCGCCACGGTACTGGCCAGCCAGATAGACATCGGTCTGGAAAGCCGTCTCACCGCGCAGGTCGGTAAGGTCAAGAACTATGATGCCCTTGTCGACAAGGATTTTCTCATTCACGCGGTCGGTACGCCAGATGCAGTACTTCTGAGCCTGCTCCCAGGTCACACCGACAACAGGATATTGGTCATAGATGGGGCTCTGGAAATAGTAGTCCACAAAACCCTCACGCCAAGCCAGCTTGTCGCGCCAGCAGTTGGTGTCGGGATAGATGGCACGCACGCGCTCCGGATACTCCTCGCCATAAGCACGGCGCATCCAGTACACATACTCGCGATAAGACTGGTTGGTCACCTCGGTCTCGTCCATATAGAACGACGACACGGTGACGTTGTGAGCCACATTGTTCCACTGGTAGCGCGAGTCGTCGCTCACGCGGCCCATTGTGAAGGCACCGCCCTCGATGAACACGAGGCCAGGAGCCGTAATCTGCTCGTTATACTGCGACACTTCAAATCCGCCCCACTCAGGGTCGTTGTAGTTCCAGCCTGTGGTAGCCGATTTCTGCTTGCTGCAGCCCGTCAGAACGACGGCTGCCACCAACAAGAAAGATGCGATTTTGAGGTTTTTCATAATATTTTATGTTCTTTTTATTATTCTCGAATTAAACGCTATAAGGGTCGTTTTCTATGCTTCTACGTTTTTTTCAGCAAAAAGTTTCAAAAATCTTCAATCTTAGAATGACGGGCAACGTATAGCCTTGACTTTGTGCTTCTTCTCCGGGCAAGGCAGCAGTATGCCTACCGAGAACTCGTGGGCACCCGACGTATTGTTTGCCAGCTTCGACACCGTCACGTCGTAGCTGTAGCCAATCTTGAAGTAATCCTGCTGGAAACCGACCTGGAAGATGAAGGCGTCGGCATTCTCGATGCCATTGCGGAACCACACGCCAACCAAGAAAGGCATCCAGTCGAGGTAGAGACCATAGTTGAAGTAGTGGAAACCAGCCTGATACTGATAGATAAAGTTGGGCGACAGCACCGGGGTGCCGAGACCCAGCGACGAAGTGCGACGGGCCTCCTCAGCAATGTTGATGAGGGCACCCACATTGGCAGTGAACTTCATAGGAAGCTTGGTGACACCGTAGAAGCCATTGCTCGGCTGAGTGAGATGCGAAGCAGCAAAACCGGCATACCACGCAGGACCGTAGGCCAGCACACCGGCGTCGAAATCAAGATACCACACACTCGTATTGTCGGGCATCTGGGCCGAGGTCATACCCGTAAAGCCGTTGATGCGGTCAATCATATCGGGGAAACGAAGGTCGTTCCAGTTCAGGCTTGTATTGGTCACACCAGCCTTCAGACCTGCGTTGACCCACACCTCGCGGGCCAGCTGGAAACGGAAGGCATACATTGCCGCAAGCGACGTGGTCGACAGCGCGCCGTGGTCGCCCTGGCGGTCGGCCATCACAATGCCGCCAACGCCACCGTGCAAAGCATCGACATACTGGTCGTAAGATGCTGCGACAGTGGTAAATGCGCTAACCAAAGCCGGCCACTGGGCACGGTAGTTGAGCGATATGCGGGGGCACACCTTCGAACCGGCAAAAGCAGGGTTCATATACAGCGGATTGGCATAAAACTGCGAGAAGATTACATCCTGCGCGCTGGCACCCTGTCCCACTCCGAACATCAGAGCGGCGAAAAGGGCAATTTTTGTGAGTTTCTTCATCATATATTTTGTATAAAATGAGCCTAAAAATAATTGGCAATATTACGCATTTTATTCCATATAAACACATATTTCCGCAAAAAAAATTACAAAAGTCTAATTATCAGCGCACAGCGAAAGCAGCACATCCGAAAACAGAGGGTCAAAAAAGCGTCGGATGATAGAGAAAAAAAGAAAATCGGACGAATTTTGATGCGTTGTTTCCAAAGGCCCCGACCCGATTTTGCAGCGCACCCGCCCAGGGCAAAAACAAGCCCGGAAGGAGCGACGAAAACAACAGTAAAGGTATGGGCATTGGCTTGACGGTGCGATGCGATATACTTGCTGTTGGCTTGACGGTGCGACACGATATGCTTGATGTTGGCTTGACGGTGCGATGCGATATGATTGTTGTTAGCTTGACGGTGCGACACGATATGCTTGATGTTGGCTTGACGGTGCGACACGATATGCTTGATGTTGGCTTGACGGTGCGACACACCCCGCCGCTTCGCGGCACCCCTCTCCGAGAGGGGATGGCGCGGCAGCGGTATTATGATTGTTCTGAATCAACTGACAATTAGGATGATGCGTCAGCCCATCCCCTCTTGGAGAGGGGTGCCGCGAAGCGGCGGGGTGTGTCGAACCATCAAACCTGCGTAAAAAAACCAAGATAAGAACCCCCAAAAAAGAGCCGAATGCGACAATAAAATATTACGGATAATTTTCGGGCAATTTATGGCAATTCGTGTTCAACTCCCGTGGGCGTCTCGCCCACCCCGAAAACAGCCCTCAAAACCGCCTCCAAAAGTCACTTTTCCACATAACACTCATACTTACAGCTATTTACCTCAAAAACACCCCAATTTTGACCCCGTTTCGTAACCACCTCATTCCCAGGCTTTCAAGGGACCAACTCCGGTCGTTGTACAATATATGTACAATACTTGTACAATATTTGTACGTTTACCAATTGTACAAGTATTGTACAACTAAACAATAAAAACGGCCATTGGGAGTTATTAGGGAGATGTGCAGGAAAACGCACCGACCCAAAGCAATGAGATTAAAGACCTATATACTGACAATCATACTGTTGGCCACAACCGTACCGGCTGCCCGCAGCCAATATGCCTCGCACTCGCGGCTGGCAAGCGGCGAATGGTGGAAGATTGCCGTCGGCAGCGCGGGCATCTACCGCATAGGCCCGAGCAACATCGAAGCCCTGGCGGGCTGTGCCACCGACGCCATAGGCCTCTACAGCGGACGCGGCGGTCAGCTGAGCAGTGTCAACGGCGACCGGCGCACCGACGATCTAACCGAGATACCCATTGAGATACACGACGTTAACGGCAACGGCACGATGGATGCCGCCGACTATATTCTGTTCTATGCCGACGGTGCCGACCGCTGGAGCTACAGCGACGATATGCAGTGCCTTGAGCACCACGGCCACCCCTACTCGCGCTACAACTACGTCTACCTGACCATTGGCGGCAGCGGCCACCGACGCATAGCCGACGCAGCGGTGCCGACGACAAGCGGAAGCATCGTGACTGAGTGCCACAGCGTTGCGCTGCACGAAACAGACCAGATCAACACCCATCGGTCGGGTCTGATATGGGTCGGCGAGCGCTTCAACAGTGCCAACAACAGGCAGAGCTTCACCCTCACCCTGCCGGCGGTTCCCACGGGCGACATACAGGTGCGCTACGGGCTGGCATCGGTCTCTACGGCGTCGAGCGAGTTCCGCGTCACGGTGAACGGCAGCACTCGCACCCACCTTTTCGCGGCCAGTTCTCCCTATCGTGCCTACAACGAGATATTTCCCTCGAACGGCAGCACAAGCGTCACGTTCACAATAGAATACCGCTACAGCGAGAGCCTCGCGGCAGGCTATCTCGACTTTATCGAAATCGATGCCGTGACACCAATGACCTTTGGCGGCAGCCCGACGGCGATGCGCATTCCCCCCGATGGCGGAGCGGCGCACCAGTACCGCGTAAATTCAAGCTCGGCAAGGGTTTGGGATGTCACCGACTTCGACAGCGTTGCGTCGATGCCCTTGACGCAGAGCGGCAGCGCACAGACTTTTGCCGCCACAGCCGACAAATGGCGCACATACATAGCCTTCAGCCCCGACGCGGTACAACCGGCAACATCCGCAAGCCGCATCGACAATCAAGACATCCACGGCTCTGCCAATCCCGATATGGTCATTGTGTGCCACCCGTCGCTGACCGTCCAGGCGCAAAGGCTGGCCAGCCTCCACAGTATCAACGACAACATCGATGTGCTGGTGGTGACGCAGGAGCAGGTGTTCAACGAGTTCAGTTCGGGCCAGAAAGACCCTATGGCCATACGCGAGATGCTGCGTATGTTCCGCAAGCGCGCCCAGGCCGACAGCAGCCTGGCTATGCCGCGCCATCTGCTGCTCTTCGGCAAGGGCAGTTACGACAACAAGAACCTGCTGGGCAATGACTTGACGACGGTGGTGACCTACGAGACGCAGGCCTCGTTTGACGACGACGGCTACTCGATTGTCACCGACGACATATTCGCCTACCTCGACGACGGCCAGGAGCTGGCGACAGGCAACAAGATGCAGGTCTCGGTGGGCCGCCTGCCGGCCAAGAACGCCGCTGAAGCAAAACATCTGGTAGACAAGATTGAACGCTATATGACGCGCAGCGACCTGATGCAGGAGAGCATCCGCGGCGACTGGCGCAACACGGTGGCATTGCTGGCCGACGACGCCGACCCCAGTTGCGGCGGCGACACAGTTTTCACAAACAGCTCGGAAGTCACTGCCCGCCAGATTTCGGCAGCGTTCCCGCAGTTCAACATCGACAAGATATATGCCGACGCCTACGTGCAGCAGTCGGGCGCCGACGGTTCTTACTATCCCGATGTGAACAACGCCCTCAAGAAACGTCTCGACTACGGCTGCCTGCTACTCAACTATATAGGTCACGGCTCGTCGCAATACATAGGCACTGAGCGCTTTATGCTGAAGAGCGACATCAGCGGCTACGCCAACCTTACGCAGCTGCCGTTCTTCATCACCAGCACCTGCACCTTCGGGCGCTTCGACGACCCCGCCGAGACCTGCGGCGCCGAGGAGTTCGTGCTGGCCGACGGTGCCGGCATTGCCTGCCTTGCGGCCACACGGCCCATATCGCACGTGCAGGCAGTGAACACCGATATGGTGATGCAGGCGCTGAACCCTGCCAACACCATAGGCGACGCAATACGCATTGCCAAGAACAACCGCTCCACCACGCAGGCGCTGACCCTGATGGGCGACCCGGCCCTGAGGCTGAGCCATCCGCGGCACAAGGTGGTCGTGACAGCTATCAACGGCCATCCTGTCGACAGCCTGCACTGCGACACGGCATTGGTGCTCTCGACCGTGACCGTGGAAGGTGAGATAAGAGACACTGACGGAGCACTTGTCGAAGACTTTGACGGCATCATCTACCCAGAGGTCTACGACCGCCCGAAGCAGACCCACACCCTGGCCAACGACAACGAAGGCCACGAGGTGAACTTCACGCTCCAGAACAGTATGCTCTACAAGGGGCACGCCACCGTCAGCGGCGGACGCTTCAGCTACCACTTCACGGTGCCGCGCGACGTAGCCTATAAGTTCGACAAAGCCAAGCTGTTGCACTACGCAAAGAGTGCCACCGACGACGCAACGGGTGCCTATCTGAACCTCTATCTGGGCGGCTTCGACGAGAATGCCGACCTGAGCGAGACACGGCCTGCAATAAGCCTGTATATGAACGACACCAACTTCCGCAACGGCGGCATCACCGATGCCTCGCCAACGCTGCTGGCAGTGCTCTTCGACAGCATCGGCATCAATGCCGTGGGCAGCGGACTTGGGCACGACATCACAGCCACCCTCGACGGCAACCCCAACAACATCATTATCCTCAACGATTTCTATGAGACCGACATCGCCGACGAGCGCTACGGCACCATACGCTACAACCTGAGCGGCCTGACCTTCGGAAAGCACACCATAACGCTGAAAGCGTGGAACATATACAACTATTCCAATACGGCAGAGCTGACATTCTATGTGCACGGTGCCGACACCTCCACGGCCAACCTCAGCGCGACACCAAACCCGGCCAGCGACCAGGTGCGCCTCAGTATGGAGCACAACTGCAAAGGCAACATAGCCAGCGCACAGCTCGACATCTTTGATATGCAGGGACGTCCGGTGAAGAGATTCGCCCCGACGGTGGGCGCCGACAGCTATGTGGTTGGGCCTGTGGTGTGGAACCTGTGCGGCGACAACGGAGGCCGCGTGTCGCCAGGGGTGTACATAGCCCGTTTCACGGTGACCGACAGCGAGGGCGAACGGATGAGCGCCATCGGCAAAGTTATAGTGAAATGACTTTTTCTTTACAAAGACACAATATTTTAATACCGACATCGTTTTAGGGACACTATTTATAACTCGAACAATGAAGAAAAACCTTTTTAGAATCATTTTGTCAGTGTTGTTTGCCTGTGGAACCGCCAATGTCGCGCAAGCCCAGTACAGCTCGTCGACAGGCCAGTCCAATAACTACATCCATACCGGCATACCCATCCTGCAGATAGCCCCCGACGCTATAGCAGGCGCCTTGGGCGACGCTGCAGCAGCATACGAGCCCAACGCATACGCTTCGCATTGGAACAACGCCAAGATTGCCTTTGCGCCGAACACTATGGGCATCACCACCACATACACGCCGTGGCTGCGCAAGCTGGACCCCGAGATGAACTTCCTCTACCTCGGAGCCTACAGACGCATCAACAAGCGTAGCGCAGTGGCTGCATCACTGACCTATTTCACTCTCGGCAAGATAGAGCACACCGATGACCAGGGGCAAAGCCAGGGTACTTTCAGGCCAAACGAGCTTGCTTTTGACGCGACCTATTCGATGAAGCTTTCGGACAATCTGGCTCTCGGTGCCACGGCACGCTTTATACACAGCGACCTGACGCAGGGTCTCGACGTGGAACAGCAGACCACCAAGGCCGCCAACGCCCTTGCAGCAGACGTGGGACTCTACTACCAGACCGACATCGACAAGAACCAGCAGGTGGCAGCGGCCTTAACCATCAGCAACCTGGGTTCGAAACTTTCCTATTCGGACGACGACACGGAGAACGAGTTTCTGCCTTCCAACCTGAGACTTGGCGGACGCTATACATACGAGATTGACGATTACAACAAGATCAATGTGCTGATGGACCTCAACAAGCTGCTTGTCCCCACGCCTCCGGTGTGGAACGCCAGCGACAGCACGTGGACGGGATTGTATGCCAATATGGCCGACTACCACCAGACCGGCTCGGTGCTGGGCGCAATACAGTCGCTCTACGACGCCCCGGGCGGTATGAAAGAGGAGCTGCACGAGGTGACCCTCTCGGTAGGTGCCGAGTACTGGTATTCCAATGTGGTTGCCGCCCGTCTGGGCTACTTCTTCGAGCACAAGACCAAAGGTGCGCGCCAGTATCTGACCGTTGGCGTCGGATTCCGCTACAGCGTAATGGAGTTTGACTTCTCATACCTGCTTCCCACAACAAGCTTCAGCACCAACCCGCTTGCAAACACCATCAGAGTGTCGCTCACCTACAACATAAAACAGAACAAGAAGTCGTGAAAATCAGGACAGGCATAGGATATGACGTGCACCAGCTGAAAGAGGGGCTCCCTTTGTGGCTGGGAGGCATTCAGGTGCCCCACACCAAAGGGCTTGTCGGTCACTCGGACGCCGATGTGCTTATCCACGCCATCTGCGATGCCCTGCTGGGCGCTGCAGCACTGGGCGATATCGGACAGCACTTTCCGGACACCGACCCCGCCTACAAGGGCATTGACAGCAAAGTGCTGCTGAAGAATGTGTGCCGACTGCTGGGCGAGAAAGGCTACACGATAGGCAATGTCGACGCCATACTGTGTATGCAGAAGCCCAAGGTGGCATCGTATATCCCTGTTATGCGACAGACGCTCGCGGAGACAATGGGTATAAGCCTCGACGACATTTCGGTCAAGGCCACAACCACCGAGCACCTGGGCTTTGAAGGCCGCGAAGAGGGCATCTCCGCTATAGCCAACGTACTAATTACAAAGCGATGAAAGACGACAGCCAATATAAAGAACAAGAAGAACAAGGCGTGGAGCTGCTGGACGACAGCGGCTGCAAACTGGTGGTACACAACGACGACTACCATACGTTCGACTATGTCATCAAGGCGCTGGTGGACATCTGCCGGCACACTTACGAGCAAGCCGAGCAGTGCACCATTATGATTCACTATACAGGCAAATGCATCGTCAAGAGCGGTGGCTACGAAGAGCTGCTGCCTATGCACACCGCCCTGCTAAACAAGCAACTGACATCTGAAATCATACAATAAACCCGATTATGACCTGGCCATTAATTATCATAGTATTACTTGCAGGACTGGCACTTGTAGCTCTTGAGATAGTGGCACTGCCGGGTGCCGTCAGCGGCATCTGCGGCGGAGTGCTGGTGTTCATTGGCGTATGGCAGACCTATGTCCAATACGGGGCCACGGCAGGCAACATCACACTGATTGCAAGTATCTTTGCCGGTATCATTATGCTTGTAATACTTATGAAGAGCGGCACTTGGAAACGCTTCAGCCTCAAAGAGGAGAGCGACAGCAAGGTAAACCAAGTAGATACGTCGACCATCAAGATTGGAGCACAAGGAAAGAGCATCTCGCGTCTGGCGCCGGCAGGCAAGGCCCTGTTTGGCGACGAGCTGGTAGAAGTGCACAGCGAGGAAGGCTTCATCGACGAAGGCCAGACAGTCGAAGTCATAGACATAGAAGGCTACCGAATCATAGTAAAGAAAATCTAAACCCTAAAACCCTTTCAACCCTAAAACCCTCTAACCCTAAAACCCTCTAACCCTAAGACCCTCTAACCCTAAAACCCTCTAACCCTAAGACCCTCTAACCCTAAAACCCTTTCAACCTTTTAAACCCTTTTAACCCTTTCAACCTTTAAAACCTTTTAAACCTCAAATTATGGACCCCATTACAATTGTAATTATCTTTGCGTGTATCATCTTTTTGATACTCTTCCTGTGGCTGGTGCCTATCGGAATCTGGTTCCAAGCCCTTATCAGCGGCGTACACACCTCGTTGATACAGCTGATATTTATGCGTTTCCGTAAGGTTCCGCCGGCAGTGATTGTGAACAATATGGTGTCGGCAGCCAAGGCAGGCCTCAAAGTATCGCAGAATGAGCTCGAGGCCCACTATCTGGCTGGAGGCCGCGTAAACAGCGTTGTCAAGGCTCTCATATCGGCAGACAAAGCCAATATGAACCTCGACTTCAAGACCTGCACCGCCATCGACCTGGCCGGTCGTGACGTGCTCAATGCCGTGCAGACGTCGGTCAACCCCAAGGTTATCGACACACCTCCTGTCGCCGCCGTTGCGAAGGACGGCATTCAGCTGATTGCCAAAGCCCGTGTCACCGTGCGTACCAACATCAAGCAGTTGGTGGGCGGTGCCGGCGAGGAGACCATCCTTGCCCGTGTAGGCGAAGGTATCGTCACCTCTATCGGTTCGGCAACAAGCCACAAGCAGGTGCTCGAGAACCCCGACAGCATTTCCAAGCTGGTTCTCACCAAAGGATTGGACAGCGGTACCGCCTTTGAGATTCTGTCGATTGACATCGCCGATATCGACGTTGGAAAGAACATCGGTGCACAGCTGCAGATGGACCAGGCCAACGCCGACAAGAACATTGCACAGGCTAAGGCTGAGGAACGCCGCGCTATGGCTGTCGCTCAGGAGCAGGAGATGAAAGCAAAGGCACAGGAAGCCCGCGCCAAGGTTATCGAGGCCGAGGCCGAAGTGCCGCTGGCAATGGCCGAAGCTTTCCGCAACGGAAATCTTGGCATTATGGACTACTACCGTATGAAGAACATCCAGGCCGACACCGATATGCGCGAATCCATCTCGAAACCCGCAGCGGTCAAAGACCCGAAAGACAGCGAATAAGACAATAATCCGCCAATACAAGAGCGTCTCAAACGAGACGCTCTTTTTGTATCCTATAAAACCATTCGTTCAATACGATGAGTCTACAAAGCAGACTTTTTATGCTTCCAGCATAATATAATTCAAGAAGATGCGTTATAAAGCAATATGATACAGACAGGAATAAAAGGACATCTTGAACAGATTGTTACAGACGAGGTCTGCGCCGACCGCATAGGCAGCGGACTTGTAAAGGTGTTTGCCACACCTATGATGATTGCATTGATAGAACAGACTTGCAACGAGAGCGTTGTGCCACTGTTAGAAGCAGGACAGGGCACCGTAGGAACGAACGTCAACGTAAGTCACAGCGCCGCCACGCCTGTGGGAATGCGGGTATGGTGCGACAGCGAGCTGATTGAAGTTGACCGCAGGAGACTCGTATTCAACGTAAAAGCATACGACGAGTGCGGCCTTATAGGAGAAGGCAGCCACGAGCGCTTCATTATAGACAGCGAGAAATTCCAGCAGAAAATCAACGCAAAAAAAGCACAATGAAACGCTTAAGCCATATTCTTCTGCTGCTGGCGCTGGCGCTGCTGATCCTTGTTCCGGCGTGCCGCCAGGCCAATTCGCAGACAACGATAGTACAAACCGTCGACGACCCGCAGCAATGGACACGCGACCTGCCGCTGCCGGCGCCGCTCAGCGACCGTCCAGAACAGATACTGACCCGCAAGGCCTACGTGGTATCGTACAACAAGGACACACGCCAGCCCAATTGGGTAGCGTGGCGACTCACGGCAGCCCACACCGACGGGCCTGTTCCGCGGCCGATGACTGCCTGGCACGACGACAAGGAGGTACCGCAGCCAAGGGCCTACTACCAGGACTATCGCGGCACCAGATGGGATAGAGGACATATGTGTCCGGCCGGCGACAACAAATGGGACTCTACAGCGATGTACGAGAGCTTCCTGATGACCAACGCCTGCCCACAGGACAAGGCCCTCAACAGCGGCGTATGGAACCAGATAGAGATGGACTGTCGTCAATGGGCACGTCGCTATGGCAAAATAGTCATAGTGTGCGGCCCTATTTTCCTCAACGGGGAGCACGACTCCATCGGTGAGCACTGCATTCCTGTGCCCGATGCGTTCTTCAAGGTCATTGCCGACCTCAACCCCGAGCACCCCAAGGGCATAGGTTATATCTGCCGCAACAACGAAGGTCAAAAGAAACGTGACATATATACCAACTCAATCAGCGAGGTAGAACGCATTACCGGCATCACATTCTTTCCCGACCTGCCCGAAACGCTTCGCGCTTCTGTCAAAGACAACAAAGGAAAATTCTAATCGTATTTTACGCCATAAATATAATGCTCCCCGACAGACCCGTCAGGGAGCATTATTATGTATAGAAACAGAATCTCCGTTTAATTATATGCGTGTATACCGCCGAGGATAAAGTTTACTCCAAAGTAGGTAATGACGACACTCAGGAAGGCCAACACGCAATAGATGTGGAACTTTGCAGGACGGCTGTCGTCAGCTAAATGCAACAGCGGATAAATATAAAGCATCAAAGTGATAAGAGCCCAGACCTCTTTCGGATCCCACGCCCAGTAGCGTCCCCACGAAATGTTGGCCCAAAGAGCGCCAATCACAATACCCAAAGCCAGTAATGTCACAGCAGGATAAAGCATAAGCAGACTGACACGCTTCATTTCTGCCGTACGGCTACGTGCGAACAACGCTGCCACTCCGTTAAGCATAATAAAGAAAAACAGTGCATACGACATCATTATCACCGTAACGTGAAGTGTCAGCAAAGGCGAGCTTAGTACAGGCATCAAGTGTGTCACTGGCGGATTACTTCCACTCATCATTGCCACTAACAGACAGAACCCCATTGCAAGCAGACCTATTGACGGCGCCATCAGATATCGTCGCGATGCAACAACAGCTATCACTCCTGCCACAATTGCCATAAGATTCATACTGTCAAACCCTCCGGCCATTGGAATATGGTTGCCTGCAATCCAACGCAACGTGAATATAAGCAACAGGAAAACAGTTATACACAAGACAATGGCCAAAGGTATCCAGTCAATACCCTTTTTATGATTCGAGGTGCGGAATATAGCCAACGCAAAGAAAACAAGTCCCAACGTAATAGTCATCATCGCCAGCCATTTACCAGTAGTCAAATGGTTATAAAGGCGTTCAGCCTTGAATTGAGCCTTTGTCGGCAATATGTCGGAGGCATTCTTGCGCTGATACTCCGCCGTTTTCTCAAACACCATTTCCAAGGCTGCATAGTCACCCTTGACTACCAATTCCTGACAATAGCTCAACTGTTTGCGAATAAAGATATACTCATCGTCAGGCGTATAGAGCGGCAAATCATCGTTCTGGCCATACCAGCTGACACTACCAGTACTGTCCACCACAGGAAACATCTTGACAAACTTACCACCCACAAGCATCTGCACAAGATTGAACTTCTCACTTGCGGCACGCATCGTTTTTGACCTCTGCATACCACCCATCGGCATTCCCGAGGGGCCTCCCATACCCATAGGCGAGCTAAAAGCGTCCTGATGAGCCAAGAAGATGCTATACGACACCTTACGTTCATCAGTGCCAAACAGTTTATGCACATCGTCGCCTTTAACTTTAATCATCGGTTCTTCTACCCACTCATTGAAATAGAACAGCCATCCACTGAGAACCTGCTCGGGTGTTAAGCCTTCATATCTTGCACTGCCGCAAAGTTTTGTAGTAAAGTCCTTGGCCAATGTCTGCAACGGACAAACACGGCCTTTATAAAGCACATACATCTGTCCCATTTTGTCGGCAGTGGCTTTTGGCAAAGTATTTGGTGCAGCAAGACTTTGATTGACACCTGCAAACAACAAAAGCGCTGCAACCGAAACACCCTTCGCCAACCGACGGAATCGTGACCCTCTCGACACAAAGAGCAGAACAACACCAACAGCCATAAGCAAATAGCCCATATACGTAACCATAATACCCCAAGGGTCATAGGCCACGCTTAGCACCGAATTGCCTTCGTCGTCATAGTCCTCCTGATAGAAACGGTAACCTCCACGCTTGTATATGTTGTTCATTGATATATCGACCTTTTCATCTTCCACCGTGATGTGGCTGACAAAATCCATCGGAGACTTCGTGCCAGGATAAGGTACCACTTCAAAACGGTCAAGTGCTATTGCAAACGGCAGTTCAACACTCCGTCCGTCGTCTGTAGCATAGACATTTGTCGGTACACCTGGTTGTAGTTTGACACTGCCGACACTACCTGTTGTCGCTGTCAGCAGTCCACCCAAAAGGACGAACAGCACTGAAACATAGAGCAAAAACTTATAAAACTGTTTCCACATACGTTCCTTCACTATCGTCCAAACAACATATAGACCAACAAGTGACAGCAAGAGATAGAACCACCAGGCGCCATAGATATGGGCTGCAGTCCAGTCGTGTCCATTAAACTTTTCCAAAACGGTGCCAGTGGCCAATACAGCCACAACCGGTACCATAAGTAACAAATGTATGTTGATTTTCTTTCCCATACAGAATAAAAAAAAGGATGAAAGGCCCTTATAAACCTTTCATCCTAAAAATGTTTAAACTTAAATTGCATCAATAAATTTGACCACAGCATCACGGTCGGACTTGCTAAGCTTACGGAACTTCTCAACAGTCCAACGAGCATCACTCTGCGGTGCGCCGTGCCACATAATAGCCTCAATCACATTGCGTGCGCGGGCATCGTGCAGACGGTCGGCGTGTCCGCTGCACAGCGGAGCCAGACCGCGTCCCCACAGCGGCGTTGTACGGCACCATCCGGTACGGATATCGTTGACCATATACAAGCGGTGCTGGATAAAATCGCTATAGGGCCATATTTTCTGATGCGGATAGCGTGGCAGACGGGCATCGGCTGTCTGGAAGAATCCAGTCGGATCGGTAAACTCATCATTGCCTGTGGTCCAACTGGGGCGGTGGCAGGTAGCACAACCCATATCACGGAACAGCTGACGTCCGCGCTGCACCTCAGGATCACTCAGATTACGTGCAGCAGGCACTGCCAGACCGCGGTGCCACACCATAAAATTCACGTAATCTTTGTCACTCATTTCAGCAGGCAGAGTGTCACAGAGCAGATAGTTGCGGATGTCGGTGGCGGGGTCTCCCGTCTTGTTCCACTGCGGGAAATAGGTATAGAAGTTTGCCTGAACCTCAGGGTCATTGGCCGAAGCGTCGGCATAGATGCTTGGGGTAAGGCTCAGATAATGCTTGCGTTTATTGCTGCGAGTAACGTTGGTGATGTTCCAAATAGCATTGCTTCCTGGAGCATCCTGCAGCGGTCCGCGAGTCAAAGCATAAGTGAAACGTTTGGGATGGTTGGTGTTTCCGTAGTAGGCTGTTTGAGCCCAGTCGTTGCCTGCCCAAAAGGCAGGATTGAGGTCGGCACCGGCATCATATTCTTTCTGATACTGAGCCTTAAGCGAATCGTCGGGAATAGCGTCAATCAGACCTGTACCATAGATGCCAATGGTGGTCTCAAGACGGAAAGCCAGCTGGCCGTAAGGTGTAACAAGAGGTGCATAGAACGCATCCTGCGGAATATACACCTCAGGATAAATCAGACTATAGCTCTCGCCATCCTCAAACTTGTTGCCCCATTCATCAGTGTAGTTGAGCCACGAAATCTGAATCTTCTCCTCATCGATAGGAGCCTTGAAGGGCTGTACTGCCTTAGTCTGCGGCATACCCGCGACAGAAGGCTCATAACCATCTGTGGCACTGTTGTATACAACAAGTAGATAGCCGTTGGCCCAATCATCGGCACGATAGCGCTCCATACGTCGACCGTGACCGTAGCCAGGATGACAGGTCTCGCAGCTCGAGCGCACATAGACAGGTCCCAAACCATTAAACGGCGGGTTGTTCTGCGTCACCGTATGTTCAAAGAACATCTCTCCATATTTGAACGCCGTGGCCATACCCGCGCGTTCGGTGGCTGGTGTGGGGTCTTCATAGGCTGAAGCCGATTGGTTGAAAGTGGTGCCGAGTTCACCGCCAGCCAAGGTCTCCTCGGCCACCCAAGAGGGTTGGCTGGGGTCGGAAGGAGTCGGCTCGATTGGATCATCTTTACACGAAGTAAATGCTGCCACAAGAAGCAACGACCCCATAATAAATAGATTACGATTGTTCATAGAAGTTGTTTTTAGTTAGTTGGATTAATAGATTCAGTTCTTTCTTACGGCTTCAATAACCTCGTCGAGGGCCTCGCTCAGTTCAGCGCAAGCCTCTACAGCCTCGCCGTTGGCAGGGTCGCTGTAATGGAGAGCAAACGGTGCAGGCATAGCCTGGATTTTAGCCAAAGCATTCTCAATCTTGGTCATAACCTTGGCGTCAAGGTCAGCGCTGATAGAGGACACATAACTATGCAGAGACTTGCTGTTGTCGCGTTGGCCTTCAACGCCGCCCATCCACACATTCTGGATGCTACGGACATTGTTGGCAAAGTCCGTAATTGACATATAGCTATAGGGCGACTCAATGTAAGTCACATCCTCACCGTGCCAAGCGGAATAGATTTTGGAGCTACCCACTTCGTCTGCGATGTCGACACATCCCTGCAAGATAGCTATAAGGGCTGCGGTGCGCGTGCCGTAGGTGCTGCCGGCCTTGCCAGCGTTCTTCATATTCCAACCATAGCTGTTGCCACTTCCGGCCACATCGTAGGCCATCTCAAGGTCATCGAGCTTATCTATATGACTTTGAGGTGCATTGTCGCCCAGCCAGCCTACCTCGAGTTGGTAGCAGCGGTTGCGCAAATCACCTGCCACAGCCACAACATAAATCCATTGGTCGGAAGTGATGTCGGCGACCTGCTTTGGCTGGCCATTGGCAAAGAGGATATACTCAATACCGTGGAAACCAAGCAGAGCATTACCCAGACGCTCTCCGGCCACAACATCACCGTCCTCGCCAGCGAGGTCTGCAATCATAGCAGGGCTGTTCATCAGGGTATTGAAAGCACTCTCGTCCAACGGCCACGAGTCGATGTGTGGGTCAATGCCAAAATCGCCGGCGGCACCAAAGAGAAACGCCTCGCTCTTTTCCCACCAGGCACGGGCATCAAGAAAAGTCTCGCAGGCTGTCTGCAGACCACTCTGCGAGGGGTTGGCTTTTAGAGCAGCCAACTGGTCGGCCAGATTCTCTGCAGCCTCTGCCAGAGCCGAATAGGTAGGAGCAACCGTATGGTCGACAAACTGGGTTGCGATAGCGGTGGCATTCTCGTCGCCATCGGCGTTGTTGACAGGCTTCTCGTCATCCTTGCAGGAAGTGAAAGCCATAGTTGTGACGGCAACAGCCGTCAGCATAGCAAGTTTAAAATAGTTTCTTTTCATCATTATGTAGTTTTTAAATAATAATTAATTCTTGAAAAAACCAGTCCACGTGACACCTACAGCCACAAAAGGCTCGCTGTTGAACTGCGACGCCAACAGACGCACGCCGCCTTCAGCCTTGATGGCAATCTCCGGCAGTGGACAATAGTTGATACCAGCCGAGACACATTGCCGTTCGGCCCACTCGACATCGGTCAGGCCCTCGGCCGGAACGAAGCTGTCGTAATGGTCATAGCGACCGAAAAGATACAGTTTACCACGCGAGTTGCCCCAAGCCAACAGGTTGACGCCCGCCTCTATGCCGGCATCCCAAGCGACCTCGCCGACGGTTGTATGCGGATAGGGATTGCCTGTCATTGTGGTCTGATTCTTGTTACGACTCGAAATCAGAGCAGCATCACCCAGATGGCCATAGTCGGCATTGCCGCGCACCGTAAGCCGACGGTTACGATAGGCAAAATCAAATGCACCGATAATCACTGTGCCCTTGGCGCCGTAATAGCGCGATGTCTCACTGTAAACCATTGTCGTTATGTCGTTCGAAAAGCTGTTGCCGACATATCCGCTCAAACTGAGGCGCAAACCGTCTATTCCCGTCCAGTCAACACGTGCGGCACTGCTGATGCCGTTTGCAGGACGGAACTCGTAGGGCGATGCCGAGCCGTTGTGAACCCAGCCGGCATCATTGAACAGGTTGCTGTTGAGCGACGGCAGCAGTTGGACCTCGTAACGGAACGCCCCGCCCTGCCCCCACACACTGACACCGGTCTCGTGCCACGTACAAGGCATTATGGTATTCTCGCCTTCGGGACGATAGACACCGAAGAACATATTGGGCGTATGGTTATTGTTGGTCATACTGACAGGTACGACAATGTGTCCCGCACGGATATTCAGGTGCTTGCCAAAACTCTTCTGCACCCAGAACTGCTCAAGGGCCACCTCTCCGCCGCGTTCAATCTCCTGCTCAAACTCGCCCGTCTCCTCGGTTTCCCTTTCCACAGCGGCCTCAACGCCACCGTGTTCAAACTCAATCTCAGTACCCACCGACCATCCACGACCGAAATCGTATCCTGACATAATGACTGCGTGTGGGATATCAACACGGCCGTAGCCCGGAGCATCCTTATAGCGGTCGGCGTGTGAGTAGCGGAACACATTGTCACTATAGAAATGGTGACTGTACACAGCCTCGCCATAACCACCGATAGTGAGGCGCGATTTATGCGCCGTTGTGTCGTTTTGAGCAAAAACAGACTTGCCCGGGCACAGCACAAAAGCAGCACAAACAACTGATAATAAAACTTTTCTATTCATTTATCCACATTATTCTTCAAGTGCAAAATTCCACATTCATCACAGCGTAGACAATCGCTAAAAGTAGTGATTATTGCAGAATCATTAGTTATTTCAAGTGATTTCCACGCTCTGTGACATCTACCGAAAGGGCACCGAATCCGAACCACTCAGTCGCACAACGGATCGTCGCCGTCCCACTGCCAGATATCGTCCCACAGACCCCAGTCCTTTACCTTGATCCTGTCGCTGATGTTGCACTCGGCGTATTCTTCAAGCATCCGCTCGTAGGTCTGCTTGACTTCGCTGACGTTGAAGAGCGGAACGAGACGGGTGTCCTGTGCGGCGCGCTTTCGGCAGCGATGGAAAAGGCGTCGGAACTGCCTGAGATTATGGTGGTACCAACAGGTGCATCGGTGGTTAATCCAATCGCGGTGTATTTTGAAAAGGATGGTGGAAGAATATAGGAGCACTTTGTAACTTTCGACGTGCATACCCATTTCCCACAATTCGTCGCTGTAACGCTCATATTCTTCGCTTAGCCGACGACTATAGTATTCAGCACCCAACGGGAGTTCCTGTTCAAGGCATTTGAGGAGTTCGAGACGTTTGAGGTGTTCCTGCTCGACGAGGTACATCATATCAGGATGTAGATGGGTTTGTTTGCCGTTGCTCCAGGCAAGCATCACTTTGGTTTTACGGTTGCATACAACGTTTTCGTTTTCGTTTTGGTTTTCGTTTTGGTTTTCGTTTTGGTTTTCGTTTTGGTTTTCGTTTTCGTTTTGGTTTTCGTTTTGGTTTTCGTTTTGACTCATATTCTTGAACGTTTAAAGGTTAGACAAAAGTTTGACGAGACACCGGGCCGCTCGTGGCTTTTGCTAAATGGTGAAGTATGTCAAAGACCTCGGTTGCCAGCCGTTGACGAAGGCATAAAACAAGCCTTCCAACGGACGCTTCGGGCGACCCGACGAATACTCACAAGAGGTTCAAGAAAATGATTTAAAGGAATTTAGAGCATAATTGCCATCGCTAATTGATAGTGCAAAGATACGAACATTTCTGAAACTGCAACAAAAACAATAAAAAACACAATAAAAAACAACGGCATTCGTTAATAAAGCACTATGAAGCAACAACATATTATTCGCAAAGTTTTGGTTGCGGCTTTGCTGGCGACGGTGTGTATGCCAGTGGTCAATGCGCAACAGACAAGGCAGCAGCGGCTGCGTCAACATCTTTACTATCTGGCCAGCGACAGCCTCGAGGGTCGCTTGGCGGGCAGCGTGGGCGGCGCCAAAGCACGCCAATACATCCTCAACCAATACAAGGAGATTGGGTTGCAGCCCTACAGCGGCAACGGAATCTATCCATTCAGGCCCAGCCAGCAGGTATCCTCCCAAATGTTAGGCAAGGACAGCCTCAACAACATCATTATGATAATTCCCGGCAGCGACCCGCAGCTGAAGAACGAATACATCGTGCTCGGTGCACACTACGACCACGTGGGCATAAAGGGCGGCAAGGTATATAACGGTGCCGACGACAACGCCTCGGGCAGCACCGCGCTGATAGAGATTGCCCGCGAGCTGTATGCCCATCGCAGCGAACTGAAGCGAAGCGTGATAATCGCCGCATTCGACGGCGAGGAAGAGGGCTTGTTCGGCTCGAAAGAGATGGTCAAAATGCTGGGCAAGGACATCGACAAGGTGAAGGTTATGCTGAGCATCGATATGGTAGGCTGGCTGAGCGCCAACGATGCACTGATAATAGAGGGCTCCTCAACCCTCAAAGGCGGCAAGGAGACGCTGCAGCAGCTTGGCGAAGAGCAAGGAATGCGACTGAAGCTCAAGACGTTCGAGCGCTCGGTTATGACCGCCACCGACACCGAACCCTTCGCCAAACAAGGTCAGCGCCCCACGCTGGCGGTGACGACGGGCCTCAAGTCGCCCTATCACAAACCCGAGGACGACGCCGACCTTATCGACTATGAAGGTATGGACCGTATCTGCGCCTACGTCAGCGAGTTGACGCTGCGATGGGCTACCGACCGCGCACCGCTCGAGCCCAGCGGCAAAGTGGCACCCAAACACAGCAACCACCTGCGTCCGTTCGAGATAGGTCCCGCCATAGGACTGGGCTCGGCAGGATTCCGCTACCCCGGCTCGGCATTTTACGGGAAAAACAGCATTGAAGGCCACGCAGGAATAGACTGCCGGCTGAACCACAATCTGTGGACGCTGCAAGGCGAAGCCCTGTTCAACGCCGCAGTGATGCCCAAACCCGACTTCGACGGCACTCTGGCCGATGCCTTCGACGACTTCAGCCGCGAGACACAAATGGGGCTGTTTGTGCCCGTCACGCTGATATATAATTTAACCACAAAAGGAGACTTCTATTTCGGTGCCGGCGCCAACTACCGCCTTCTGCTGAACCACACAGCAGAATATCACAACAACCTGTGGGGTGTGCACTGCGTCATAGGTTTCAGAATTGGTCAGTTAGGGCTGTCGCTGAAGGTGCTGCGGCAATTGACGCCTTATTACATCGATGGCACAAAGCCCAAGACAACATCCTTGCAGAGTTGGTTCACCATAAGCTATATGTTATGAACAAAGGAGCGATATGGGCGTTGATATGCGCCCTGCTGTGGACAGCCGGAATGCTATACTTCGACTGGAAGAAGAAAAAGAAGTAGCGTTGAGCGTACCGTCCGGAAGCGCCACAACGCTGAATGCCGATGCATTGCAACAAAGAAAATCCTTGACTGGAGACGGAAAACACCGCCCATCGGCCAAGGATTTCTTTTAGCCGCTTCTGAAAAGGATTTTCGCCAGACCAACACCGTCTGATGTCCGCTTGTTGTCCGCTTGATGTCCGCTTGTTGTCCGCTTGATGTCCGCTTGTTGTCCGCTTTAAAAGCGGACAACAAGCGGACATCAAGCGGACAACAAGCGGACATCAAGCAGTCCAGATATAGCTTTGAAACAATGTAAACAGCAAGCATTCAGCAAGAAATAGACAGGGCGACTGCGAAAGCAGCCGCCCCAATTATTTTTTATTTGTTCCAAACCAATGGTTCCGCTGGCGAAAACTCAAACACGGGTTGCCCTTCATCAAATACTGGCACCTGTATTTTTATTTTCTTTGCCGTCTTTGCTCTATTAATAAACTTGCGAGGATTGTTAAGGAACAAATAACTTGTGCTGTAATCCGATGGCTCCGAAGTGGTAAACGACATCGGTGCATCCTCATCAAACCGCACCACTACTTTATGTCCATTGTCAAAACCTGTTGTTTGCAATTGTCCTTTTGACAATGTCAGAATCACTTGAGTTCCATCTTGTTTGCGATAGCGTACATCTATTTGTAACTTAGAGCCACCATTGTAGGGGAAATCAAATTCGTGTTCGTTGTCGCTTAACAACGACATCCATACATTGGTTTCATCGGTCATTTCATCTTTGCTTGTTCTCTCAGTCCAATGCGGAAGCCTCATCGCCATTTCAATTGAATCGTTAATTCGGGCATCCTCCGCCGCAATAGAGTCTTTTACTTTACGCTCGACATCGCGAATGGAATCGCGAATATGTTCTTCTGCACGTTCTTCATCTGTTTTAAAAATTGACATTATAATCATCATAAAGATGAATATTCCTAAGGCAACAGCTAAACCAATCAGAATACGCTGAACTGAATTTTTGCCTTTCCCTTTTTTTTCATCCGTACAGGGACGAACACGCAGGCTGCTATAGAAAGCATCACTGCCAAAAGTGCAATTAAAGTTGACATTTTCTTATATTTTTAGTTAGACAATAAATCACAACAGAAGCGTGGTACCGTTATACCACATTCTTTGAATGAAGGTCGTGAGAATTACCGTTGATATAAGAAAGTGTAAACAGTCCACGCTAGCGCGTGAAACTTTTACGCCGTCTTGATATCATATAGAATTTCTCACGTTCTCATTCACAAGACCGAGGCATAATGCTTCTTGATTCCACTCTGAAATTGTTTGCAAAAATACACATTTTTTCAATTCTGACAAAAATTATTTTGTCAGAATTGAAAAAATGTGTATTTTTGCAAACGAAAAAGATTTTAAAAACTATGCCTGAAATATTCAGAATATTTGGAATGCGTTTTTACTTCTATTCACGTGAGCACGAGCCTATGCACGTGCACGTGAAGAATGCCGATGGTACAGCCAAATTCGACATTTTAGAGAAAGAGATTGTTCTCGTAAAGAATGAAGGGATTAAAGTAAAGGACATCAAGGCTGCAGAGATGGTTCTTGAGGAAAATCGCGAACTGGCAATAGCAAAATGGAACGAGTATTTTGGTAAAAGCATAAACGATGAAAATAGATAAAGTCTGGTTTGAAAACGATAGGATATATATCCTGACAGACAGTGGACGCGAATTGTGGCAGTCTCTGCTGTACTACCGTCGTCTGCGTGAGGCAACGGATGAGCAGCGTTCCAACTATGAGATTGATGACGAGGGCATCCACTGGGAATCGTTGGACGAGGATGTGTCGCTTGAGAGTTTTGAATATGATGATCCTGAGCCACAAGGCATTTCAAGTTTTTTTCTGTCACATCCCGAATTGAATGATGCGGCCATAGCACATCGACTTGGCATAAATCGCAACTTGATGCGCCAATATGTAAACGGTATGCGTAAGCCAACACCCGAAACAGAAAAAAGAATTTATGACGAAGTTCGCAAGGTAGCGACAGAACTGGAGATGGCATAAAACAAGAGAGTACCTAAATAGCAATGAACCCCGAAAGTTTTTTTGACCAACTTTCGGGGTTCATTACTATTTAGGGGATTCTATCCTACTTCAAGTTCTTGAGAATCTGCAGAGTGAGATCCCAGAACATCTGGACGGTCTTTATCTCGATGCGCTCGTCGGGGCTGTGGACGCCGCGCAGGGTCGGGCCGTAGCTAATCATATCCATCTTGGGGTACTTCTCGCCGATAAGTCCGCATTCCAGTCCGGCGTGGATGGCGCGCACGATGGGTTCGTGGCCATACATCGACTTGTAGGTGTCGACACCCACCTTCAGCACGCGACTGGCGGGGTTGGGCGTCCAGCCAGGGTAGCCGTCGCCGTGGCTTACGTGGGCACCAATCATACGGAAGGTAGCCTCAATCTTCTGTGCGGCAGCGTGCTTGGCGCTCTCTACGCTGCTGCGCTGGCTGGTGGCGATGTGAATCTGTCGGTCGTCCATCTTGACGGAGGCCAGGTTGGTCGACGTCTCGACGAAGTTGGGTATCTCGCGGCTCATCGCCAGTACGCCGTGGGCGCAGGCAAACAGGGCGTTGAGCAACTTGTGCTGCGTGTCGCGGTCTATCAGCAGCTGGGGCATTTCGATGGGATTAAGTTCGACTTTCAGATCGGGCTCGGTGCTGCGGAACTCGAAGGTTAGGTTGTCGCGGAACGTGTCGACCATCTGACGGAACTGGGCGTCGAACTCTTTGGCTACCACGATATCTGCCCAGGCTTCGCGAGCTATGGCGTTGCGCAGGTTGCCGCCATCGATGCGGGCCAGGCCTATTTTGCACTTGTCGGTGGCGTTCCAAAGTATGCGCGTCAGCATCTTGTTGGCGTTGCCGAGGCCTTTGTTTATGTCGTCGCCGCTGTGACCGCCCTTCAGACCGCTGACCTTGACGCGGTAGGCCACCTCGCCTGCCGGACAGTAGCGCGTGGTATAGTCGATAGCCACCGTGGTGTCGATGCCGCCGGCGCAGCCAATGCAAAACTCGCCTTCGTCCTCATCGTCGAAGTTGAGCAGGATGTCGCTTTTGAGCCACTCGGTCGAGAGACCGCCGGCACCGGTGAGGCCTGTCTCTTCGTCGACGGTAAAGAGAGCTTCGAGCGGACCGTGCTCAATGGTGTCGTCGTCGAGGATGGCCAGTATCGCAGCCACTCCGATACCGTCGTCAGCACCAAGCGTTGTGCCGTCGGCAGTGAGCCACTCGCCGTCGAGCACGGGCTGGATGGCATCCTTGAGGAAGTCGAACTGCTTGTCGCCGTTCTTCTCGCACACCATATCCATATGGGCCTGCAGGCAGACGCCCTGCGAGTGCTCATAGCCTTTGGAGGCGGGCTTGCGTATCAACACGTTGCCAAGCTCGTCGCTAAGTGTTTCAAAATTATGGTCTTTACCGAATTTCTGTAGATAGGCCGAGATTTTCTCCTCGTGCTTCGAGGGACGGGGAATCTGCATTATCTCGCCAAAATAGCGCCACACTGCGGCAGGTTTCAATTGTGAAAGCATAATATTACGATTTATTGTGTTTTTCAAATATGTATCGATTATAACGAGCAAATCTACAATTTGTTGTAAAAAAAGTTAAATTTAACATATCGCATACTTAACGACAAGATAGACTATTCCGCATCTCTATACCGTAAAAAATAACTTTCACCGGATAAAATGCAACTGTAAATCAAATAAGTTGAGTACCTTTGCACCACAAAACACTAAATATCCAATTATCAAAAACTCAAAGCAATGGAAGAAAACAGTACATTAAACCAGGAAGCTATGCGGCTTCTTGACGAGGCTGCTTTTACCTCGTCCAAAATCAAGAAAAGAGAACGTAAAGACGGCGTTGTAAGCGAGGAGAATATGTATCCCGCTTCGAAGGCCGAGACCGAAAGGATGGCATCGCTGCTGCGCCAGGCGGAGCAGGCGGCCGAAGACCCGAACGACGAGGCGTTCCGCAGCAAATACGAGCAGTTGAACGACATCGTCCAATGGTCGAACCAGCGTCACCGCACCTGGTCGTGGGGACTTATAGCCGGAGCACTGGTATGTGCACTCCTGCTGCTCATTGCCCGCAATTCGGACAAGAAGGACGCAGAGCAGCGCAAAGCCAACGTAGCGCAGGTGGAGGCGTGGACGCCGTGCGACACCACCATCACTTGGGAGAGTTCGGCCGAGAAGTCGGACTACAACAGCTGCCGCACCAACGCCAACAAATGGAAGGCTTACCGCCTGGCAGAATACAAATTCAAACATCTGGATAACCTGAAACAAATCGAGATTTACCAGCAAAAGGCCGACACAGCTTCGACACAAAAGGCGAAGGACAGCTACCTGAAATATGTAAAGGACTACCAAGAGAAATCGGTCAAAAACCGCGCACGCTTCGACAGCATTGCGGCGATGAACTATGAGCAGGTGAAACAGGACGCCCTCAACTATCACAACGACAGAGTCGAGTCGGCCAATTCGAGCGCCGGCTCGAAGGTGGGATTCATCATCTTCCTCATAGTCCTGATTGCCCTCTATATCTGGACGGGCTATCCCAACGGCTACGAGCTGACCCGCACACGTACACGCGACAAGATTCTGGGTTGGGTCCGCAAAGTCAGCTTCTGGCTGGCCGGCGTATTCTTCGGCACGGGCCTGCTGATGCAACTCTTTGCTCCCGATAATCTTGTGGAATATGTATACAACAACGGCCGTCGCGAGACCCGCCGCGAAGCCGACATCGCAGGCACCGCGTCGAACGTAATGATAAAATTCATCCTGATGGCCATCGGATTGTTCATATTCTGTTTTATCTCTATATTTCTGATGCTTGTAGAGACCATCGGCGGTCTGCGCAGCACCATTGCCACCACCTTCGGCGGCAAGAAGAGTGCACCGGCTCAGCAGGAGGCCATCACCGAAGCATAACAATCTCAAAAACATACAATCTGGATTAAACAAAGGGCAATATTTTGCCCTTTTTCTTATACATATTATAATAATTTCGTATCTTTGCAAACGATTATCCAACGCCTTGCAGAGGCAATTAATTGAACATCAATACATTTATCAAACAACAATGATTGGACTTTTAGGAAGCGGCAGCTGGGCTACCGCAATAGTAAAGATACTGCTCGAGAAGCAGGACCGCCACATCAACTGGTGGGTACGCGAGGAAGATTCCATACCCGTGTTGCTTGAAGAGAAGCACAACCCGCTGTACCTCAGCGAAGCATATATCGACACAACACGCACCAACATAAGCAGCGACATCCGCGAAGTGGTGGAGAAAAGCGACGACATCTACCTCGTCATACCGTCGGCTTTCGTCGACAAGGCCCTGAAGACCGTACCCCGCGAGGTGCTGCGCCAGAAGCGCATCATATCGGCAGTCAAAGGCATTGTGCCAGAGTATACTACCATCATTACCGAGTATCTGCGCGAGCAGATAGGGATGGACTACGAACAGCTATGCATCGTCAGCGGACCTTCGCACGCCGAGGAGACCGCCCGTCAACGCCTCACCTACCTTGCTGTGGCCTCGACCAACAGGAACTTCGCCGAAGAGGTGCGCCAACAGATTGACTGCCACTACATCAAGACAGCCTACTCGACCGATATGACCGGCATCGAGTGCGCCGCTGTGCTGAAGAACATCTACGCCATCGCCGCAGGTATGTGTCGCGGACTCGGTTACGGCGACAATATCATTGCCGTACTCATTTCCAACGCCTTGCAGGAGATGACCGACTTTATGCAGCACATCTCGCCGATGATAGGCAACGGCGACTTCACGGCCGACGGACGCCTGCGCCAGTTCGAGAGCTTCGCCTATCTGGGCGACCTGCTTGTGACAAGCTACTCGCAGTTCAGCCGCAACCGCACATTCGGCAATATGGTGGGCTACGGCTACAGCATCAAAGGTGCCCAGCTCGAGATGAAGATGGTCGCCGAAGGCTACTATGCCGTAAAAGGCGTAAAGAAAATATTGCAGGAGCTCGACCTGCAGATGCCAATCGTCGATGCCGTCTACGCCGTGCTCTACGAGCGCAAATCGCCCGCCAAACAGATGAAAAAAGTACTGGAAAATCTCAAATAGACCACCCTCCGCATCCACAAAACGACCCGTCGACGCGGACTTCACCACCCCGAGATATTACCAGCATTAATTCACAATATCAGCAAATTAACAGCATCGATACAAAAATATTTGCGAAATATATACGCAGATTCTATTTTTTATAGTACTTTTGCAAAACATTTATTAACCCTAAAAAACTAAAGAAAAATGGCTTACAAGATCACTGACGTATGCGTTGCTTGCGGTACCTGCATTGGCGAGTGCCCCGTTGGAGCTATCTCCGAAGGCGACATCTACAAAATTGACGAGAACGCTTGCGCAAGCTGCGGCACCTGCGCTGACGCTTGCCCGACCGGCGCTATCGTTGAGGCATAATCGTTTGCTGAACCGATTAATAAGAGGATGCTACGCCTGCGCGAAGCATCCTCTTTATTGTTTGCCTGACTTATAATTCAGAATTCTAAATTCACAATCTATCAATGATACAACTTCAATACATAAAAGAGAACCGCGACGAGTGCATCGAGCGGCTCAAAATAAAGAACGTCGCCGATGTGGAGCAGCGCATCGACGAGATAATTTCACTTGACGAGCAACGCCGCTCACTGCAACAGAAAAGCGACGCTGTGAAAGCCGAGCAGAACGCCATCGCCAAAGAGATTGGTATGCTCTTCAAGCAAGGCAAGCGCGACGAAGCCGAAGCCAAGAAAGCACGCACCGCCGAGCTGAAAAGCGACGAGAAGCAGCTTGCCGACCAGATGAGTGCCGTAGAGCAGGAGCTCAACGCCAAGCTCATCTCGCTGCCCAACACACCGCACCTGAGCGTGCCCAAGGGCAAGTCGGCAGACGACAATCTCGAAGTGGGCCGCTTCGGAACGATGCCCGACCTGGGCGCCGATGCATTGCCCCACTGGGAGCTCTGCGCCAAATACGACCTCGTCGACTTCGAGCTGGGCAACAAAATCACCGGTGCCGGCTTCCCTGTCTACAAAGGCAAGGGTGCCCGCCTGCAGCGTGCCCTCATCAACTTCTTCCTCAACAGCGCAGCCGACGCAGGCTACACTGAAATCCAGCCGCCTCTGATGGTCAACGAAGCCTCGGGCCTCGGCACAGGCCAGCTGCCCGACAAGGAAGGCCAGATGTACGCCATACCGCTCGACGGTTACTATATGATACCCACCGCCGAGGTGCCCATCACCAACATCTACCGCGGCGAGATAGTCAGCGCCGACCAGTTCCCCATTCGTCACGCAGGCTACAGCGAATGCTTCCGCCGCGAGGCAGGCAGCTACGGCAAAGACGTGCGAGGCCTGAACCGTCTGCACGAGTTCTCGAAGGTGGAAATCGTAGTCATCGAGCACCCCGACCGCAGCTACGAGCGCCTCGAGGAAATGAAGAAACACGTAGGCGGCCTGCTCGACCGTCTGGGGCTCCCCTACCGCATACTGAAGCTCTGCGGAGGCGACATCAGCTTCACCTCGGCAATGACCTTCGACTTCGAGGTGTGGAGCGCCGCACAGCAGCGATGGCTCGAGGTAAGCTCAGTAAGCAACTTCGAGTCCTTCCAGGCCAACCGTATGAAACTGCGTTTCAAAGATGAGAACGGCAAGACGCGCCTCTGCCACACCCTCAACGGCAGCGCACTGGCCCTGCCCCGCATCGTGGCTGCACTGCTCGAGAACAATCAGACGCCCGACGGCATCACGATGCCCGAGTGTCTGCGCCCCTACTTAGGGTTCGACAAGATTTGCTAACGCATACAAGCACATACAAAAAGAGGTTTTGCAGATTGCAAAACCTCTTTTGTTATATCCAATCCTAATCGATTACTTGCTTTTCTTGGCGGCTTTCTCGGCGGCTTTGCGTTCCTTCTCAGCCTGCTTCTCGGCAGCCTGGCGTTCCTTCTCAGCCCGTTTCTCGGCAGCCTGACGCTCTTTCAACGCCTTCTTCTCGGCGGCAGCCTTTTCCTTGGCAGCCTTATTCTCGGCAGCTATGCGCTCCTTCTCGGCCTTTTCCACAGCCTTGCGTTCAGCCTCGGCAGCCTTGCGCTCCTCTTTGGTCATATTCTTCTCGGCCTCTTTCGCACGGGCCTTCTGAGCATTCATTTCCTCCTTCTGGCGGGCTTTGGCTTCCTTGGCGGCCTGCTTGTCGGCAGCTGTGGCGTCCTTTTTCTTAGCCTTGCTTTCGGCCGGTTTCGAGGCCTTCTCAGACTTCTTATCCTTGGCGGTGCTCTTGGCCTTCTTTTCGGGCTTGGCGGCAGCCGGCTTCACATCTTTGTGGTAGGTAAGCGTACGCAGAGCGGCATTGTCGAACACACCGTCCTGGAACTGCAGGCGGACGGTCCAGTTCTGCTGCTCGTCGTAAACATATTCGAACGTGTAGACCACTGTGCCGTAGGCCCTTTCGATGGTCATCTTGGTGCAGTCGCCCTGCTCGTTGTTCTCATAGGTATAGGTCTCGTCGGCGGCCTTGCCGTGGACAGTCTTCTTGGTGAGGAAACCGCGGTTGTCGTAGGTATACTTGACGGTACTGACGCTCTTCTCGCCCGACGAATAGTCGGTCACCTTCTCGCTCACCAACATATTGTTGTTGTTATACTTATACTCGCACACCTTGGCCGGCAGACTGTCAACATAGTAGTAGCTCGAGGTGAGCACCAACCCGTCGTCGGTCAGCTCCTGACGGCACTTGAGGTCGAACGGGTAGCTGTTGGTATAGGGCGTCGTGTTCAGGTCGGCCTTGGCCAGGTCGACCGAAGGGTTGTAGTCCTTAGTCTCGGCAAAGACGTTGATATCGGCATTGTTGCCGTTATATTTGGCTTCGACCTTGTAGCCCTCGCCCACGAACGATGCGAGCAGGCCGTTTGCAGCGTAGGTGCAGCGTGTCGTCTTGCCCAGCTTGCCCTGATGGGTGTAGGTGATGGTCAGCATACGGCCAGCGGGGTTGAAGGTGACGATGCGTCCGTTGTCCTCACGCAGAACGCTGCGCAGATCCTTGACGAACCACTTGCGTTCGGGCCAGTCCTCGCGGAAGTAGTCCTTGCGCAGCAGAATGTCCTCGTCCATCGACGCCACATTGCCGCGCAGACCCATCTGCTGGCGGTCCATACGCAGGTTAACTATATCCTGCGCATTGGCGCAGAGAGAGATGCAAAATGCTATAACAGTGAGATATAGAGCTTTTTTCATATCCAATTACGATATTTTTGGCGATGCAAAGATACAAAAAAAGTTGATAGTCGTAAAAAAATAATTTACCGCCTGCGAGCCGTTTCCGCTCAGAAGGCCGAAAACGCCAGAAAAACGCCCATTGAAAACCAACACATTACAGGACCATCTTCGGTTGTTGTCCGCTTGTTGTCCGCTTGTTGTCCGCTTGTTGTCCGCTTTAAAAGCGGACAACAAGCGGACATCAAGCGGACAACAAGCGGACAACAACCAGTGTTGATACGGCCTTTTGGCGGTGGAAAAACGGTGCGTTTACGATTTTTTTATCAACAAAGGGCCGTATGTCAATTTTATTTTGTACTTTTGCAGTTTGATTTGGAATTGTAAAACAAGCACGATATGTACGACAAAGAACGCGGGCTCTACATTGCCCACTGCGCCTCGGGCGACCTCACAATCAATGGTAAAATGGCTAACCGCCACGGACTTATAGCCGGCGCCACGGGCACTGGCAAGACCGTCACGCTGCAGGTGATGGCCGAGACCTTCAGCCAGGCCGGAGTGCCTTGCTTTATGGCCGATATGAAAGGTGATTTGAGCGGCATCAGCAAGGCTGGCGCAATGAGCGGCTTCATCGAGAAACGCAAAGGCGAGTTCGGCATCGAAAACCCCGTGTTCGAGGGCTGCCCCGTGCGGTTCTACGACGTGTTCGGCGAGCAAGGCCACCCCATCCGCGCCACCATATCGCAGATGGGTCCGCAGCTGCTGTCGCGACTGCTGGGCCTCAACGAGACGCAGGACGGCGTGCTCAACATCGTGTTCCGCATCGCCGACGAAAAAGGCCTTCTGATACTCGACCTCAAGGACTTGCGGTCAACGCTCGACTACGTGTCGAAGCACGCCAAGGAGTATACCACCAAATACGGCAACATATCGTCGGCCACCGTCGGAGCCATACAGCGTTCGCTGCTACAGCTTGAAAACCAAGGCGCCAACCAGTTCTTTGGCGAGCCATCGTTCGACATTCACGACCTGCTGGCCACCGAGGGAGGCAAGGGCGTGATGAGCGTTCTGGCCGCCGACCGCCTGATGATGCAGCCCAAGTTGTACAGCACCTTCCTGCTGTGGCTCATCTCGGAGCTCTACTCCACCCTGCCCGAAGTGGGCGATCAGGAGCTGCCGAAGCTGGTGTTCTTCTTCGACGAGGCGCATATGCTCTTCGAGGACACATCGAAGGCGCTGGTCGACAAGATTGAGCAGGTAATCCGACTGATACGTAGCAAGGGCGTTGGCATCTACTTCATCAGCCAGCTGCCCACCGACATACCCGACAACATACTGGGTCAGCTCGGCAACCGCGTGCAGCACGCCCTGCGCGCCTACACGCCGCGCGACCAGAAGGCCGTCAAGGTGGCCACCGAGACCTTCCGCGCAAACCCCGACTTCAAGACCGAAGAGGCAATAACGACACTTGAGACCGGCGAGGCACTGGTGAGCTTCCTCGACGAGAAGGGCGCACCGGGCATTGTACAAAAGGCTAAAATACTCTTCCCACTGTCGCAAATAGGCGCCATCACCGAGGGCGAGCGCCGCGACGTTATGAGCCGCAGCGCCATCGGACACAAGTACGACCAGATGATTGACCGCGAAAGCGCCTACGAGATGCTGACGGCCGAGAGCGAAAGTCTGCCGGCCGAAACGGAGGACACCAAGCCCGCCAAAGTTGAGAAGGACGGCAAGAAGAAACAGGGCATACTGCAGAAAGTGCTGAAAGCCATACTGACAGCCGTCACCGCCACGCTGGGCACCATCGTCGGCAGCGCGGCAAGCGACGCCATAAGCGGCAAGAAGACCAAGAAGAAAACCTCGGCCGGCCAGCGCATTGTCAAGAACAGCACCTCGGCCGCCACACGTACCATCACCCGCGAACTGACCCGCGACATACTCGGAAATTTGATTAAATAATCTGTAAGTGCAATGATTACCGAGAAGCAACAGTCCTTAGCGGCAGCAGAATTTGCCAACCATTGGAGCGGCAAGGGCTACGAGAAAGGCGATACGCAGAAGTTCTGGCTCGAACTGTTACAAAAGGTTTATGGGGTTGAAGACCCATATAGTTTTGTCGAATTTGAAGACAAAGTAATGGTTGACAGCACCAACTTTATGGACGTCTATCTCCCTGCCACTCGTGTACTCGTTGAACAGAAGAGCATCGACAAAAATCTAGGTGCACCCATACACCAAAGCGACGGTGCTATGCTTAATCCATTTCAACAAGCCAAGCGATACATAGCCGGTCTTCCGCTAAGCCGTCATCCTCGCTGGGTCGTGACGTGCAACTTCGCAGAATTCTGGGTATATGATATGGAACAGCCCAATGGCGAGCCACAAAAAATAAAGCTTAAGGAGCTTGAGAAGGACTATTACCGCTTGCAGTTTCTTGTTGACACCAAGAGCGAGCACATAACCAAGGAAATGCAGGTATCAATGCAAGCTGGCGAAATCGTCGGCCATATATACGATGCCCTGCTGAAGCAATACGACGACCCTTCGCCCGAGGCGCTACGCTGGCTGAACATCCTATGCGTCCGCATTGTTTTCTGCCTTTATGCCGAAGATGCAGGCATATTCGTTCACGATCAGTTCCACGATTACTTGGAACGTTATGATGCTGAAGACCTCCGTTCCGCCCTCATCCGACTATTCGAGACCCTCGACACCCCGCAGGAAAAGCGCAGCAAGTACCTTAAAGAAGACCTTAAGGCATTCCCTTATACCAACGGCGGTCTATTCGCTGAAGAGATTGAAATACCGCAATTCACCCCCGAACTTAAAGGGACCCTGCTCGACAACGCCAGCCTCGATTTTGACTGGAGCGAAATTTCGCCCACTATCTTCGGTGCCGTATTCGAGAGCACACTGAATCCCGAAACACGTCGCAGCGGAGGTATGCACTACACAAGCATCGAGAACATCCATAAGCTTATAGACCCGTTGTTCCTCAACGATCTACGCAAAGAACTGGACACGATACTTGAGTGGAAAGTGGAAAAGGAGCGCAACAAAAGGCTCGACGCTTACCAAAACAAGATATCGTCGCTTACATTCCTCGACCCTGCCTGTGGAAGTGGCAACTTTCTAACAGAGACATACCTAAGCCTGCGCCGTTTGGAGAACGAGGTTATAGTGGCACGTCATCACGGACAGTCGTTTCTTGGTTTTGACGAAGCGAACCCGATAAAAGTCAGCATCAATCAGTTCTACGGCATAGAAATCAACGACTTCGCTGTCACTGTCGCCACAACAGCCCTTTGGATATCGGAAGCCCAGATGCTCCGTGAAACTGAAAAGATAGTGCAACACGACATCGACTTCCTTCCGCTTAAGAGCTATAGCAATATACGCGAAGGAAATGCGCTGAGGATGGAATGGGACGAATTACCTGCCGACGACAAGATACCCACTCTACACATAGGCAGGACGTATATTATTCCTGAAACGCCTCCTTTGAGAGCAAGTGAATCCGGTTATTACGAAGAAGCGACAATTGTGTCAAATGATGTAAAACTGGGTTTGCCAGAGCCACCTCAACCGATACATATCCACTATGATTACATCATTGGCAATCCACCATTCCAAGGTGCACGATTGATGAACGAGGAGCAAAAACAAGATGTCATCAATGTATTTGGTTCAAAATGGAAGAATGTAGGTAATCTGGATTACGTTTGTTGTTGGTACAAAAAGGCTGCTGAGCTTATGAGCGAAAGCCGTAACACCCGAACTGCATTCGTAAGCACCAACAGCATCTGTCAAGGAGAACAAGTTGCAAACCTTTGGCAGTCCTTGTTGACACACGGTTTGCACATCGACTTTGCACATCGCACCTTCCGCTGGGACAGCGAATCTTCACTTAAGGCACACGTACACTGCATAATTGTCAGCTTCAGTTATACCAATGAACAACCGAAAATAATATTTGACAGGGACATACAGACGGAAGCATCGAATATAAACGCTTATCTGATTGATGCAGAAGATGTGTTTGTCGGCAGTCGCCAAAATCCGCTGTGCGATGTGCCAGGAATAGGTATTGGCAACAAACCTATAGATGGTGGGAATTACTTGTTTACCCAAGAGGAAATGGATGTGTTTATTAAACAAGAGCCAAGTTCTGCAAAGTACTTTCGTCCTTGGTATGGGGCAGACGAATTTATAAATAACCGACCACGATATTGCCTATGGTTAGGCGACTGCACACCTGCAGAATTACGCAGTATGCCTCATTGCATCAAACGAGTAGAGGCTGTACGTAACATTCGCTTAGACAGTAAAAGTGCCGGCACACGCAAACTCGCCGACCGCCCCACTCGATTCCACATTGAGAATATGCCAAAGGGTAATTATATTATAGTTCCTTCTGTATCATCGGAAAAACGTCGTTATGTGCCAATGGGGTTTCTGTCCAGTGATAATTTGGCAAGTAATCTTGTGTTAGTTATTCCTGACGCTACATTATTTCACTTCGGCATACTTGAAAGCAACGTCCATATGGCGTGGATGCGTGCCGTATGCGGACGTTTAAAAAGTGACTATCGTTACTCCAAAGATATAGTCTACAACAACTTCCCCTGGCCGAAACCCACAGACGCTCAAATGGTTAAGATTGAGCAGACTGCACAACAGATATTGGATGCCCGTGCACAATATCCTGACAGTAGCCTTGCCGACCTTTACGACGAATTGACAATGCCTATAGAACTCCGCAAAGCCCATCAAGACAACGACCGTGCTGTGATGGAGGCATACGGTTTTCCCGTAAAGAGTACATTTACAGAGAGTCAATGTGTCGCAGAACTATTTAAAATGTATCAAGAGTTAACACAAAAACAATAATCACATAAAACAATAAAACAGTGAAAAAACACACATCACTTTGGATTATTCTCGGCATCATCGCCGTGATAGTTGTCTGGGCCGTCAGCGCCAACAACAAAATGATTACCAAGCAGGAGAACGTCAACGACAAATGGGGCAACGTGCAGTCGGACTACCAGCGCCGCAAAGACCTCGTCGAGCAAGCCATCAACGTGGTGAAAGGTGCCGGCAACTACGAGCAGGGCACACTCGAGGCTGTCATCAAGGCCCGCAACAATGCACCGCAGCTTGACGCCAATGACCTGAGTGAGGAGAACATAGCCAAGTTCCAAGCCGCCTACGACAAGATGGCACAAGAGATGACCCGCGCCATCAATGTGACGGTAGAGCGCTATCCCGAACTGACCGCCACAAAGAACTATCAGGAGTTCCAGGCGCAGATTGAGGGCTGCGAGAACCGTATCAACATATCGCGCAAGGAGTTCAACGAATCTGTGCGTGAATACAATACGATGATACGCCGCTTCCCCAACAGCATCATAGCCGGTATGTTCGGTCACGAGAAGAAGGGCTACTTCCAGGCTTCGGAAGGTGCTGAAGAGGCTCCGTCGACAGAAGCACTGCTATAAGTATTTCTGAATGAAGAGGTTCATTTTCATACTCTTGACGTTCTGTGTCACGGCCTTCGCCGTGGCGCAGAGCGAATATGACGCCACGGGCTGGCTGCCCGCGAAGGGCGACCATCTTGTCTACGACTATTACGGCATTCTGGATGCAGAGCAGACAGCCACACTCGAGGCGCGCCTGCTGGCCTTCAACGACAGCACGTCGAACCAGATAGTAGTGATGGTGACGCCCGGCTTCGGAGGGCGCGACATCTCGTCGTTTGCCTTCGAGGTGGGCCGCGAATGGGGCATCGGGCAGGAGAAGATGAACAACGGCGTCATCATCGTTGTCAAGCCCAAAGACGACACCGACGGTCAGGTAGAGATTGCCACAGGCAAAGGTCTTGAGGGTGCGCTGCCCGACATTTTCTGCAAGCGTATCATCGAAGACGAGATGATTCCCCACTTCCGCGAGAACGACTACTATGGAGGCATCGTCGCCGCACTCGATGTCATACTGCCCGTCTGCGCAGGCGAATACAGCTACGACAACTACAAGAAAGACAACGATGTAAATCCGATTGCGATGCTTGTAATGTTTATTTTCGGCCTGGCGCTGTTCTTCTGGTTTGTGCATAAGCTCGACAAACTGTCGGGTGGCAGCGGCGGAGGCTTCACGGGAGGCGGCTTTTCGGGAGGTGGCTTTTCTGGAGGCCACACCCGTGTCGGCAGCTGGGGCGGCGGCTCGTTCGGGGGTGGCGGCAGCAGCGGAGGCTTCGGTGGATTTGGCGGCGGCTCGTTCGGCGGAGGAGGCGCCAGCGGCAGATGGTAGAGTCCGCCTGACACCCCACGCAAACGGCATTCCGATTATCAACAATTGTTGAAAAATAATTCGAACTTTAACTTTTCCGACTGCAAAAATAGAGGTAATTTTGCAGTCGGAAATATTTTGATACCTCAACAGTAAATAATACATAACAATATGAGATTCATAATCAATAGCCAATTATTCCTGAAGCACCTCAGCGCTTTGAGCGGCGTCATTTCGAACAATAACACTGTGCCCATCATCTCCTGCTTCCACCTGCACTTGGAGGATAATATGCTGACCATCAAGGCCACCGACCTCGAGACCACGATGGTGAGCCGCATTGAGCTCGAAAACGCACGCGTGGACGGCATCGACAGCATCGCCGTACCCGCCAAGCTGCTGCTTGATATGCTGAAATCGCTCGACGATGTGCCGCTGAACTTTGCCGTCGACGCAAGCAACTACAGCATCGAAATCAGCTCGGGCGAAGGCAAGTACAGTCTGGCTGGCCAAAACGCCGAGACTTTCCCCGCAATGCCTGAGATGAAAGAAACCGTGCAGACCTCGATGCCTGCATCGGTGCTTGTCAACGCTATCAACAAGACTGCCTTTGCTGCATCGACCGATGAGATGCGCCAACAGATGTCGGGTATTTTCTGCGAACTGACGCCTGAGAACGTAACTTTCGTGGCTACCGACGCCCACAAGCTGGTGCGCTACCGCCGCAACGACATCCACGCCGACGAGAGCGCCAGCTTCATACTGCCGCGCAAGCCTATCACTCTCGTAAAGAACATTCTGAGCAGCAACAAGGAAGAGTTTGATGTCACTATAGACTACAACAACACCAACGTCTTCTTCGCTTTCGACAACTTCCTCATTGTCTGCCGCCTTGTCGACGGCAAATACCCCAACTATGAGGCCGCCATACCCAAAGAGAACCCCAACAAGCTGACTATCGACCGCGTAACATTCATCAACACCCTCAAGCGTGTCAGCCTCTTCGCCAACCAGTCAACCCACCAGGTGCGCTTGGCCATCAAAGAGCGTGAACTGGAGATATCGTCCGAAGATCTCGAGTTCTCGAACAAGGCACACGAGACCATACCGTGCAGCTACGAAGGCGAACCGATGGAGATAGGCTTCAACGCCAAGTTCCTCACCGAGATGACCTCCAACCTTGACACCGAGCAGGTGCTGATGGAACTCTCGCACCCCAGCCGCGCCGGTATCCTCTTCCCGCTCACCGACAGCGAAGAGGCCAAAGGCGAAGACATACTGATGCTTGTTATGCCGGTGATGCTCTCCAACTGATAAGGCTTTAATAACCCAACATACACACTATCGAATCTTCTTTCTGTGAAAATCCCGCGGTACGCCGCGGGATTTTTTTATTGGACGCGGCATTGCCGAACCGTTACAAAGCACTTTCATTCAATGCTTTCAGCAGTCACGCTGCCACAAACGACACGCATATATATATTTTATCTGCCGATATGTCAAAAAAAATGCGTAATTTTGCAGCCGCTATGAGTAAGACAAAAACACAACGTCACGGCAAGATAAGACTCTGGGCCGGAAGGACATCCACTGTTTTCAGCATAATGCTGGTGCTGTTCGTCTTCGGCCTTCTTATGTTTGTGGAATACCATTCATACAGAGCCACAAACGACCTGCAGGAGCGAATCACCTATCAAGTAGACCTCAATGCCGAAACCACCGAGGAAGAGGCAATGGCCTTGAAGGATGAGCTGCTCACCCTCGAATATGTGAAAAGCGTGGACTACGTCTCGGCAGAAGAGGCGGCACGCCTGTTCTCAGACGAGCTGGAAGAGGACTTCCTGACACTGCTCGACAGCGTCAATCCCCTCTACCCCACCCTGATGGTGACACTGAAGGCCAGCAACAACCCATCGAAAATCACCAAACAGCGCAAACAATTCGAGAAAGAAGTCAACGAATACACCAACGTCGAGGGCGTCACCTACCACGCGACAATGCTCAACGACCTGAGCCAGATATTCTACAAACTCTCCTGGTTCCTCATCATCTTCGTTGTGCTGCTGCTTATCGTCTCGGTTGCACTGATTAGCACCACCATAAGGATAGCCATCTATTCCAACCGCAACACAATCAAGACTATGAGTATGGTCGGTGCCAAGATGGGCTTCATCACACGCCCCTTCCTGTGGCACAGCATCCTTTACGGTTTCCTCGGAGCAACCTTCGGCACCGTGCTGATGTATGCCGCCATATACGTGTTCAACAAGCAGTTCCACCTGGCGCTCTTCCACCCGCGCCACTTTATGGCCTACGCCATACTGGTGGCGGTAGTCTACGTTGTAGGCATAGCCATCTCATTCATTGCCACCTACTTCTCGGTGCATCGCCACATACGTAGCAAAAGTGAATATTGACAAATATAAATAGAAAACATAATGGACAACAAGAAAAAGAACAATACTATCAAGCCTGTCGCCGGTGCACAGAAAAGCGCCGCCCCCGAGCAATCGTCATTCGGATTTGCCTTTGGCCCAATGAACTACATCCTGCTTGGCGTAGGCATCGTGCTGCTCGGACTGGGATACATCCTCCTCAGCGGCGGTGGCAGCGACGACCCCAACGTATTCAACGCCGAGATGTTCAACACACGCCGTATGGTTGTGGCGCCGCTTATGATAGTCGTCGGACTCGTTGTGGAAATCTGCGCCATAATGTTCCGTCCGAAAGAGAAAAGCAACAACACTGAAGAAAAATAGTTTTCTGGGAGTTAAGAGAAGTCAAAGGGAGTTATGAGGAGTTAAATAGACAATACGCTTTGTTGTTGAAAGCCATTGCCACACCAGCACCCACAAACACGCCTTAATACCCGCCACATCTCCAAAAACATATAGCAATGGATTGGTTTCAAGCACTTATCCTTGGCATAGTCCAAGGCCTTACAGAATATCTGCCCGTCAGCAGCAGCGGCCACCTGACGATAGGCTCCGCACTTTTCGGCGTCGACGGCGAGGCAAACCTCACGTTCAACATAGCCGTGCACGTGGCCACGGTGCTCAGCACCTGCTGCATCCTCTGGAAAGAGATAGTATGGATCTTCAAGGACCTCTTCGCCTTCAAGTGGAACGAGGGCACCAAGTACGCCCTCAACATCATTGTATCGATGATACCTATCGGCATCGTCGGCGTATTGCTCAAGGACAAAGTCGAAGCCATCTTCAACCCCGAGACGTCAGCCAGCATCTTCGGCAACTCGCTGTTCATCGTAGGCTGCTGCCTAATGCTTACAGCGCTGCTGCTAACCTTCTCATACTTCGCCAAGCCGCGTCAGAAAGAGCACATCACGCCGTGGAATGCCTTTGTGATAGGCATTGCCCAAGCCTGCGCCGTATTGCCGGGTCTCTCGCGTTCCGGAAGCACCATCGCCACAGGACTGCTGCTGGGCAACAAGAAAGAACGTATGGCGCAGTTCTCGTTCCTGATGGTCATACCTCCCATCCTCGGCGAGGCACTGCTCGATATGAAAGACCTTATCGGAGGCGAAGCCGCAGCCGAGGGCGCATCGACAGCTATCGGCACACTGCCACTGATAGTGGGCTTCCTTGCCGCCTTTGTCGTAGGCTGTATGGCCTGCAAATGGATGATCGACATCGTCAAGAAAGGCAAACTCATCTGGTTCGCAATCTATTGCGCAGTGGTCAGCCTGCTGGTCATCATACTTCCCTACTTATTCTGACACGATGGCCGAGAAAGCCGGAATTGTCATTGCCGTCGACAAGCCACGCCAGTGGAGTTCCTTTCAGGTAGTCAACAAACTGAAATGGCATATCAAGCGCACCTTCGGGCTTAAGAAATTCAAGATAGGCCACGCCGGAACGCTCGATCCGCTTGCCAGCGGACTGCTGCTCGTATGCGTAGGTAGCGCCACAAAGCAGATAGAACAGCTGCAGGCAGGCATCAAAGAGTACAGCGGCACAATGGTGCTCGGCGCCACCACGCCCTGCTACGACCTGGAACAGGCCATTGACCGCCTCTACCCCACCCGGCACATCACTGAAGAGCTGATTGAAAAGACCCGGCAACAGTTTGTGGGCGACATCGAGCAGGTGCCGCCGATGTTCTCGGCTGTCAAGATCGATGGCCAACGAGCCTATATCTCCGCCCGCGACGGCGAAGCAGTAGCCATCGAGCCTAAGACGGTGACAATCTACAACTTCGTCATCACCGCTTTCCGCCAAGGCACACAAACCCAAAGCGAAGTCGCCGAACCGACAACCGAGTGTCCACGCCCCTTGGCAAACGACTCGCAAAACTCAAGCCGCAATCCGCAGCTCTACCGCAACCCACAAGGTGAGGTGCCCGAGGGACTGCCGCAGATTGACTTCCGAATCACCTGCAGCAAAGGCACTTACATACGCAGCATTGCCCGCGACTTTGGCCTGGCACTGGGCAGCGGAGCCTTCCTCAGCGACCTGCGCCGCGAGTGTATAGGCGACTACACGCTGGCCGATGCACTGGCTCTCGACGACATTGAGAGCGTCATCACCGCCGACAACCCCTGTTACAGCCTCCTTGGTCAAATTTGACCATCAATGGACATCACAGAAGTGTTGTTTCATTAGATGTTTGGCTTTTCAACACTTCCATCTGCATTCACAACGACATATTTTATGTAACTAAATGCCGATAATATATTAATCGGTTCTTCTGTGCTGAAAGAATAGTGCTCACATTTCTCTGCCAAATCACCATATCCTATATCTTCTCCTGTAACATTGCAAAACCGCTTCTTTCTATACCTTCCATACTCTTGTTTCTCCACCGAACAGAATCTACAATTCTTGCAAGGAATCCCATGTAGTGCGGCAACGGCTTTCATCGCCAAAACAGGTGCTTTGTCGGAATAGTCTATTGCAAAATGTATCTCGCGTTTGGAACCTCGCCAAATCCTTGTTCCATATTTAGAACAAGATTGATTATGGAACAAATACACAACACTTCCGTCATCCTTCCATACAATAGCTTTGATTTCTTTCTTGTCTAACGATTCGCTGGTCTTCCTATTGCGGTTCTTAAAGTTATAAAACCTAACAGTTATTCCGTTTCCCATATCGCCCTCGACAAGACGGTCAAAGTTCAATGGATGTTCCTCAACATCATAGTCCAATGGAATTTCTATCTCTATTATTCGAACACCTGAATTCTTTTTTTCTGTACTACAAGGATGGGTTACCTTAACCTCAATGAAAATCGGGTCGCTTGAGCATTTGCTTCTTTCCAACAAGACATCTGATCGGAAACGGTCGTACTCTTTTCCGTCCTTTGTCTTTTCCTCGACTCTAATTATGTCATAGCCGCATTCCTTCAAATCCCACCAATACATTTCGCGCTGTTTGCAATAAATGCGATTGTCTAATCCGCACAATTCTTTACCACAGGTTTTCTCGACATTAAATCCAATCATATAACGCTCTGACTGCTTCATTTGCTGCTGAATACGCTGTTTTGTATATTCGTGAAGAAAAGTCTCTCTATTAAACGAATGTTCTTTTCCTGGATCAATATGTCGAAAATGAACTCGAATTCGAGAGTCTTCACCTCCTGCCAGACACATTCTGCCTCCACAAGTCAAGCATTTGTACTCTTGATGTTTAACAGCATTGATTGCTAAAACTATTTTGTTGTCAACGTCATAAGCAGCAGGATGCAGTATCATTTCAAAAGGGTTTAAAAACAAATGCAAAAGTACGAATTTTTTCTTGATGCTGAAAATTTTATATTGCCTTTCAAAACACTATTCTCATCCGTACTTCATTTTTTCTCGTTATACTTCAAAGCCAAAGACCTATTCCACTCTTCCAAAACGCGTACTGTTTCCACCCAAACCTGTAATACTAATGACTTCCGTTGGAGTTACAACTCTCATTTCTTCAGTCTTGGTCCCACCTGACACATTGGCAAGATGGTCTTCAAAAGCATAGGCAGCCAAGGTGCCACCCCTTTATTTTTCATCCGTATCAGGGTGCATTTTGAGAGGGACCAACACTGGTTGTTGTCCGCTTGTTGTCCGCTTGATGTCCGCTTGTTGTCCGCTTTAAAAGCGGACAACAAGCGGACATCAAGCGGACAACAATAGGGTGAAAAGGCAGTGGTTTTCGGGCGGAAAGTGATTGCCGAAAATGTTAAAAGCCGTCAAGTTAGGTTTATATATATATCCCTATATTCCTGTATTTTACGTCTTAAAATCGAACAAAAATGTTAAAAAACTTGACAAACGGTTTAAAATTTCGTATCTTTGCAAAATTCGATCCTCGAAAAACAACAATTCAATATGATAAATACCCTTTATTCCACAATGAAACTGTCGCAATTCAAGTTTAACCTTCCCAAGGACTTGATTGCCGAGAAACCTTCGAGACAACGCGACGAGGCCCGTCTGATGGTCATCGACCGCAAGACGCAGACCGTTGAGCACAAGCTCTTTAAAGACCTCATCAACTATGTAGACACCGACGACGTGGTGGTGGTGAACAACACAAAGGTGTTTCCTGCCCTGCTGAAAGGCGAGAAAGAGAAGACCGGAGCGCAAATCAACGTGTTCCTTCTCAGAGAGTTGAACCCTGAGACACGCCTTTGGGACGTTGTCGTAGACCCTGCTCGCAAGATCAGGATTGGCAACAAACTGTATTTTGGCGACAGCGACGCACTTGTGGCTGAAGTGATTGACAACACCACATCGCGTGGGCGTACCATCCGTTTCCTTTACGACGGCTCGCACGAGGAGTTTATCAAGATAATCAAAGGTATGGGCCAGACCCCGCTGCCCGACGACATCCGCGCCCTGCGCGACATTACCAACGAGGACAAGGAGCGCTACCAGACCATTTACGCCAAGGAAGAAGGCGCCGTGGCTGCCCCCGCCGCAGGCCTGCACATCAGCCGCGAGCTGATGAAGCGCTTCGAGATCAAAGACGTGAAGTGGGCAGAGCTTACGCTGCACGCCGGCATCGGCAACTTCAAGGCCATCGAGGTCGAGGACCTCAGCAAACACCGTATGGACTCGGAAGAAATGCACATCGGTGACGAGTGCTGCAATATGATCAACGAGGCAAAACGCACCGGACACAAGGTGTGCTGCATCGGCACCACGACAATGAAGGCTATAGAGACCGCCGTCACCATTCCCGGCAAGGTGAGCCCCTATGACGGATGGAGCAACAAGTTCATCTTCCCGCCCTACGACTTCACCATTGCAGATATGATGGTAACGAACTTCCATCCTTCGATGTCTTCGATGTTCATTATGGTTTCAGCTTTCGCAGGTCCCGAGTTCCTGATGCAGTGCTACCAGACAGCCATCAAGGAAAAGTATAAATGGGGCACCTACGGAGATGCAATGCTGATTTTGTAGAGGGAAGTGATAAGGGAGTGAATGAGGAGTGAAAGGGGAGTGAAAGAGGAGTGAAAGAGGAGTGAAAGAGGAGTGAAAGAGGAGTGAAAGAGGAGTGAAAGAGGAGTGAGAGAGGAGTGAGAGGGACAATACTCTTTCTCTGCTTGATTCTCATCTTTGTTTGAAGAATCCTATCTACCGTTTTAAGTATCAAAAACATCGATTTTATGACTCCATTGGCAGAACTGCTGCGTCCCACGACGCTGGACAACTACATAGGCCAACAGCATCTTGTAGGGCCAGGGGCCGTGTTGCGTACACTGATAGAGAGCGGCAAGATTCCGTCGATGATATTCTGGGGACCTCCAGGCATCGGCAAGACTACGCTGGCTATGATTATCAGCAACACTCTTGGACGGCCGTTCCACACGCTCAGCGCCATCAGCAGCGGCGTGAAGGAGGTGCGCGAGGTCATTGAGCAGGCCAAGCAGGAGGAGGGCTCGATACTGTTCATCGATGAGATTCACCGCTTCAACAAGTCGCAGCAGGATTCGCTGCTCGGAGCCGTGGAGCGCGGCACCATCACCCTGATAGGCGCCACTACCGAGAACCCTTCGTTCGAGGTCATTTCCGCTTTGCTTTCGCGCTGCCAGGTGTATATCCTCAAGGAGTTTGGCAAGGCCGAGATGGAACAGCTCATTGCAAGCGCCGTTGCACACTATGCATCGCAGGGGCGCAAGATCGATGTGCGCGAAAACGAAGCACTTCTGCGCATCAGCGGCGGCGATGCCCGCAAGCTGCTCAACGCCTTTGAACTGGTGGTGAACCGCGACAGCGAGAATGATGTGGTTATCGACAACAGCAAGGTTGTGTCGGTCATACAGCAGAACCTGGCCTTCTACGACCGCCAGGGCGAGATGCACTACGACATCATCAGCGCATTCATCAAGTCGATGCGCGGCAGCGACCCCAACGGAGCCGTCTATTGGCTGGCGCGGATGATTGAAGGCGGCGAGGATCCTGTCTTCATTGCCCGACGGATGCTGATTTTTGCCAGTGAGGACATCAGCAACGCCAACCCCAACGCCCTGCTTATGGCCAACGCCTGCTTCGAGGCCATCACTAAGATAGGCTATCCTGAATGCCGCATAACTCTCTCGCAATGCGCCATCTACTTAGCCAACAGCGTTAAGAGCAACAGCACCTATATGGCCCTTGCCAATGCACAGCAGGCCATTCGTCGCACGGGCGACCTGCCTGTGCCGCTGCACATCCGCAATGCGCCAACCAAACTGATGAAGGATTTGGGCTACAGCGACGGCTATAAATACGCCCACGACTATGCCGGCAACTTTGCCGAGCAGGAGTATCTGCCCGACGCACTGCGTGGCACAAAGTTCTACGAGCCTGGCGACAACGCACGAGAGAACGAGACTCGCAAGTTGCTGCAATGGCGATGGAAAGGAAAATACGGGTATTAATCTGATGATTACCGACAAGAAAACATACAAGGAATATGTGTTTCAAGACCTCAAAGCATACGAGGTCGAGAAGCTTACACTATACAAGTGGTGCTGGATGGATTGCCTAAGATTCCAACTGAGGCTGAGGCGTATAGAATATCTCTACAACACTATGAGCCGCAACCCATTGCGCAAGATAAGATGGTTTATACTCGAGACAATAAACCATCGGCTTGCAACGCGACTGGGCTTCTCAATTCCTAAAAATGTTTTCGGGCCCGGCCTATGCATTGTCCATTACGGAACGATAGTGGTGAACCCTGCCGCACGCATTGGTCGCAATTGCCGCATTCATCCTTCGACAAGCATAGGCGACTACGATGGCGTGCCGACTCTTGGCGACTATGTGTATATCGGTCCAGGAGCAAAGCTGTTTGGCAACATAACCATCGGCGACAATGTGGCAATAGGTGCCAATTCGGTGGTGAACAACTCGTTTGGAAGCAATGTCACCATCGCCGGCGTTCCGGCTCGGATAATTAATGATATCGGCGCCCTTGAACAGCGCGTTTTCCCAAAAACCATTCGATCTTAAACCGTTGTATATGGCAGATGCACTCTTAACCGTAGAAAACCTTACCAAGTCGTTTGGTGACAAGCTGCTGTTTGAAGACATCAGTTTCGGCATCAATGCTGGTCAGAAGACTGCCTTGATAGCCCGCAACGGCTACGGCAAAAGCACGCTGCTCAACATACTGACGGGCAAGGAGCTGCCCGACAGCGGCAAGGTAACGTTCCGCGGCGATGTCAAAATGGCCTATCTGCCGCAGACCCCCGATTTTCACAGGCACCAGACGGTGCGCAGCTTCGTGGAGGCCGCCGAAAAACCCGAGACCGTAGAGTCGTGGGACTTTGAGCAGAAGGTTGAGGAGGTGCTGTCGCGCCTTGAGGTGGACAAGCTTATGGACCGCGCAATGGACACATTAAGCGGCGGCGAACAGAAGAAGGTGGCGCTGAGCAGGATACTTATCGACGACACCAACCTGTTGCTGCTCGACGAGCCGACCAACCACCTCGACATAGCTATGATTGAGTGGCTGGAAGAGTTTCTGAGCAAGCAAAGGCTGGCCATCCTTATGGTGACACACGACCGCTATTTTCTTGACAATGTGTGCCAGGACATCATCGAGCTTGACAACAGCCAGCTCTATCACTACCGTGGCACATACGACTACTATATGGAAAAGAAGGCCGAACGCCAGTACAACGAGCGCGCGGAGGTAGAGAAGGCCAAGAGCCTGTACCGCACGGAGTTGGACTGGATGCGCCGTATGCCGCAGGCGAGAGGCACCAAAGCAAGGGCACGCATTGACGCATTCTATGAACTGGAGCAGAAAGCCCACACCCGGTTTGAAGAAGAGAAAGCCGAGCTAACCGTCAAGACCGAACGCATAGGCGGCAAGATTCTGGAGCTATACAATATCTGCAAGTCGTTCGACGGTAGAAAGATGATTGACGACTTCTCCTATACCTTCAAGCGGGGCGAGAAGATCGGCATTGTAGGGCCAAACGGCATAGGCAAGAGCACTTTTCTCAGCATCATCACAGAGCAGCTACGCCCCGACAGCGGTCGCGTCGTAGTGGGACAGACCATCCAGTTCGGTCTCTATTCGCAGAGCGGTATGAAGGCCAAGGACGATATGCGAGTGATAGACATTATCCGCGAAGTTGCCGACGTAATCGAGCTCGACAACGGCAAGGAGATGTCGGCACACCAGTTCCTGTCCCACTTCGGATTCGACGACACCACGCAGTACAACTACTTCGGCAACCTGAGTGGCGGCGAGCGGCGCAGGCTATATCTGCTTACAATACTGATGGCCAACCCCAACTTCCTGATTCTTGACGAGCCAACCAACGACCTGGATGTATACACCATCGGGATTCTGGAGCGGTTCCTCAAGACCTACAAAGGGTGCCTGATCATAGTGAGCCACGACCGAAGCTTTATGGACAACATCGTTGACCATATCTTTGTATTTGAAGGCAACGGGCGTATTCGCGACTATCACAGCAACTATACCGAGTATCGTGAAGCAGCACAACAGAAAGAGCGCGACCTGCAAAGGCAGCGCAAAGAAGAGAAACCACGCTACCAACGCAGCAAGAGCGACAAACCTAAGGCTACATACAAAGAGAAGCAGGAATATGAGCAACTGACAGCAGAAATCGAAGCCCTGACAAAAGAGAGAACTGAGATTGAGGCTCTGCTGTCGTCAGGCACCGAGAGCGACCCCGCGAAGATAACAGCTGCCTCGAAACGTATAGGCGAGGTGATTGCGCAACTGGATGAAAAGGAGATGCGCTGGTTAGAGCTTGACGAGATAATGTAATTTCAGAAGTTGCACTTGACAAGAGCGCAGATGCGGTGATTGGGAACTTGCCGCAAGTTGGCGTTGTTGGCAACAGTACCGTCGGGCTGAAGGTCGCCGTATGTGACGGCAGTCAATTCATATTCAAGACCGATATTGAAAGCCTTGGTGTTGAAGCTTACCGAAGGCGCAATACGGTATATGGAGTTGATGTTGTTCACACCCTTCTTGGTGTAAACAAAGCCTGCAACAGGCTTACCTGTTGTGGCATCCGTCATCAACTGGCCATCGGCCAAGCCAAGATTTTTGTGGTAACCCAAGAAAAGATTGGCGCGCCAGCGACGTCCGTACGACATATTCAGGTATGATACCGATGCTGTAAGCGGTTGGTATTGGAAGCTTGAGCCGTCGGCAACGAAGGCATATCCGCTTCCTGGAATCGTCAGATGACCAAGGTTTTGAGCCAAGACAGTGTACATTTTGAGATCGAACTTGCCTTGCATAAACTGAATAACTGCCATTGGCGAGAAGGAATGGCAGTCGCCACGGAACCGGACATCCGTACTCATACTTACAGGACCGGAGACTCCTGGCATTGTATATGGAACCGTATATAGCTGACTGACGGTAAGTCGGTTGTAATCCACACCGATTTGAGCTCGCCAATGCTCCGAATCGTATGCCATACCAAAGAAGAGTTCCGGCAGGATGGCATCGTTGGCATATTTGGCACTCTCACCGTCAGGTCCTGGAGAGGTGTACTGGTACTGCCACAAGGCCGAGACGGTAAAACGGAATGCCTTTGGCGTACTTATTGAATAACTCACCTGAGGTGTACGGCTGTGCGCACGGAACGGGGCTCCTGCCGCCATTCCAAGCACATCGGGGATGAAGGACAGCGGATGCCAGTTCTGGCCAATGGTGAGCGACTGTCCGTATCGGCCTCCGCGCGTCAGTTGCAGATACGCCAAACGGAGACGCAGCACGGTATTGTTTGTCCCGAAACCGGCAAAGTCCGCTTCCAGCTTACCGTTGGAGGACTGCCATAACCATATTCCTGGCCCGTTCAAATTCAATCCAAAGCGGCTGCTGAGTGCCAGCAAATGAGCCTGCGGCACCGCGTTGCGGTCAAAGCGAAGGTCTGTGCCCTCGGGGGCCGTAACACCGTTGCCGATAAGGGCGGCTTCTTCTTCGGGCGTTATGTTCCAGTCCTCGTCATAAGGAATCATCAAGTATTCGCCGCCACAGGATGTTATCGTCCTGCGACTGTCGAAGTTCAGATAATTGCGGATGAAACCATAAGGCGTAACCGTAACCTTCTGCGGCTTTTCTGGTTTCACTTTATCAGCCGGCTTTTCCTGCCCCATTGACTGCAGGGGCAGGAAAGCAACAGCCATAAACAAAAAATATCTAACTTTCATTATAAAGCAAACAGAACCAGCAACTGCGCTGTGAATATGCGCAAGAACATTGTTAGCGGATAAACGGTGGCATAGCCCGTGTTGGGCAGCTTGCAGCCTTCGGGAGCCATATTGTTGGCAAAGGCCAGCGTCGGCGGGTCGGTGTGGCTGCCGCCAATGAAACCCATAAGGGTGTAGTAGTTGATTTTCAACACCAGTCGGCCGAAGGTGGCGACAATAAGCGGTGGCACAACGGTAATGATGAATCCATAGAGAATCCACATATATCCGCCAGCCTGGATGGTGCTCACGAAACTTGATCCTGCGCCGAGACCGACACCTGCAAGGAAAAGTGCGATGCCCACTTCACGCAGCATCCACACACCGTGGCTGTCGGTGAACTCGGTGGTGAACCAGCCTTTCTTGACACCAAGCCAGCTTCCCACCAGTGCCGCGACAAGCGGGCCACCGGCAAGACCAAGTTTGACAGGTGCCGACATTCCGACAGGAATGGGGATAGAGCCTAAAACTATGCCTAATGCTATAATCACGAATATCGGAATCAGGTTGACCTTGTGACGCATAGCTGCGGTGGTAGCCTGCTTCTCGGCCTGGGGCTGCACCGTTTCGTCACTCGATGGCTCGTTCTTTAGGTCGATGCGGCAAAGAGGACGCAACACGATACAAGTCAGAATCATACCCACCACAGCAAGCGGATAGGCCACAGCATAGCCGTTTGCCAACCGGTCGGCAGCAGCCTCCATACCAAGGTCACGCACCGTCTGTTGGGCAGCCGACAAGCCCGGCGTGTTGGTGATAGCACCTGTATAAACGCCCGCCATATCAGTCAGTTCCTCGCCGGCCAGCTTGGCGATGACAACGGTGATAACGACGCCCAAGGCCACATTGACCAGAGCCATCAGATTCATAGCCAAGCCGCCCTTCTTGAAAGACTTGAAGAAGCCCGGACCTACCTGGAGGCCGACAGCCGTGACAAACAGAATCAAGCCAAACTCCTTGATGATGTGAAGCATATCGTGATTGCAGCTCACGCCAAAAGCACTCAGGATAATGCCAACAAAAAGCACCCACGTAATGCCAAGCGAAATGCCCTTGACCTTAAACTTTCCCAAAAACAATCCAGCGAAAATGGACACCGACAACATCAGTACGGTACACCCTACGCCGCCGTTAGTTAAAAGAGTTACAAACCAGTTCATTTAGTTCAACTATAAAGATTTACTACAAAATGGAATGTTGAATCCCGAACAGCAAGCCATTCGGAATTCAACATTCAAAATCAGACTTAAGAAATTAGTCGCCGAGGGTAGCAACCATCACAGCCTTGATGGTGTGCATACGGTTTTCAGCCTCGTCAAAGACGATGCTGTTCTCGCTCTCGAACACCTCCTCGGTGACCTCGATACCATTCAGACCGAACTTCTCGTGTACGTCGCGGCCAGCCTTGGTCTCCAGGTTGTGGTAAGCGGGCAGGCAGTGCATAAATTTGCACTTCGGGTTGCCGGTCTTCTTCATCAGGGCTGCATTGACCTGGTAAGGCATCAACATCTTGATACGCTCTTTCCAAACGCTGTCGGGTTCGCCCATCGACACCCAAATGTCGGTGTAGATGAAATCGAGTCCCTTCACGCCCTTCTCGACGTCGTCAGTGACGGTGAGTTTGGCGCCGGTTTCCTTGGCAATCTCCTGGCACTTCTTGATGAGGTCCTTGGCAGGCTGCAGTTTCTTGGGGGCGATGATACGGATATCCATACCCATCTTCACGCCGCCGACCATCAGGCTGTTACCCATATTGTAGCGGGCATCGCCAATGTAAGCGAACTTCACCTGATTGAGGGGCTTGTCGGTATGCTCCTGGATGGTGAGGAAGTCGGCCAGAATCTGAGTGGGGTGAGCCTCGGCGGTAAGGCCGTTCCATACGGGAACACCGGCATATTGAGCCAATTCCTCGACGGTGGCCTGGTCGAAGCCGCGGTACTCGATACCGTCAAACATACGACCCAGCACGCGGGCGGTGTCCTTCATACTCTCCTTGATACCAATCTGGCTACCGGTAGGACCGAGATAGGTCACGTGTGCACCCTGATCCTTGGCACCGACCTCGAAAGCGCAGCGCGTGCGGGTCGAAGTCTTTTCGAAAATCAGAGCGATGTTCTTGCCGGTGAGGGTCGGCTTTTCGGTGCCTGCATATTTAGCGCGCTTCAGGTCGCGAGCCAGGTCAAGCAGATAGTTGAGTTCCTTGGGACTGAAGTCTAAGATCTTCAGAAAATTGCGGTTTCTTAAATTGTAAGCCATATTATTCTAATTTTGAATTATGAATTATGAATTTCGAATTTTTTACGTCCAAAATATTTTATTTAGATAATTATTTCTCTGTGTTTCTGAATTATTGAATTACGATTTTTGAATAGATTCTTTTTTATTACGGATTACCGTCACAAGTATTTTGATAATTTCTTCTGTTTGAAAATTAAGCTTGGCAAACATTTCTCCATCTATATAACCTGATTCCGACAATAATTCCAACCAATACTGAGTCTCTTCTGCTTCCTTCAAGGCTATCGACCATTTGCTAATCAAATCGGCATCGCTTTGCGGGCGTTTCCCTTCCCTGATGTTTGCCCCAATACTTGTTCCACTGCGAAGGACCTGATTTGACATTGCATATTCCTTTCTTTCAAGCAGAAACTTGTTCAATTGAACAATATCCAACGCCAATCTTTTACTCTTTGTATACAGTGGATTCTCCATTTCAAAATTCTAAATTCAAAATTCCAAATTGCATCGTTCAGCGAACGATGCGGGTTCCGCAGTGCGGGTTGTTCAGCTGGCCGGCCTCGGTGATGATGCACTCCTTGCCACCGTTCTCAACAAACATAATGGCAGCACGCACCTTCGGAGCCATCGAGCCTTCGGCAAACTGGCCCTCCTCAAGGTACTTCTTGGCCTCGGCGATGGTGATGGTGTCAAGAGCTTGCTCGTTCTCCTTACGGAAATTGATGTAGACCTTAGGCACATCGGTGAGGATGTAGAACTCATCGGCACCGATCTCGATAGCGCAGAGGGCGCTGGCAAGGTCTTTGTCGATGACGGCCTCAACGCCCGTCACACGGTCGCTCTCTTCGACAACGGGAATGCCGCCGCCGCCGACAGTCACAACCACATTGCCCTGTTTGGCCAACTGCTCAACGACCTTGATATTGTTGATACGCACTGGTTTAGGCGAAGCCACAACCTTGCGCCAGCCGTTGCCCTTGGGATCTTCCTTGTACTTGGCACCCGTCTCGGCGGCAAGCTGCTCGGCCTGTTCCTTAGTGTAGTAAGGTCCGACAGGCTTGGTAGGGTTCTGGAACATCGGGTCAAGCTTATTGACAGCCACCTGGGTCACCAGCGTCACAACGTTGCGCTGAATGTCGTTGCGGGCCATCACGTTGCGCAGTCCCATCTCAATCATATAGGCTATCGAGCCCTGAGTCTCAGCCACGCAGAAATCCATCGGCATAGCTTCTATGCCCTTGGCGCGGCCTGCCTCGTGCTGCAGCATAACGTTGCCCACCTGAGGACCGTTGCCGTGGCCGATAACCACGTTATAGTTGCGTTTCAACAAGTTGCACAGACTTTCGCAAGTCTGCTCCACATTGTCAAGTTGTTCTTTATATGTGCCCTTCTGACCGCTACGCAACAATGCGTTTCCGCCAAAAGCGACTACTGCGAGTTTCTTCATTTATTGCTTATTTACTTTTTATTCAACAAATTAACATTCTCTTCCAGACACGAAAGAGAATGCAAATATACAGACTTTGCACGAAATGGCAAAATAATGTTTAAATAAAATTATATTTAGAATTCTCCGAACAAGTCTCGTAGTTACTCAATCCCCGAAAAGGCGTTTTAGACGAATTAACAGGTAAAAACCGCAACGCACGCTGTATCACCATATTAAGTCCAAAAACCTGCTTTTCGCACCCGACTTTTTGATAAATCTGTTAAATTCACAAATAAACAACTATAAACCAGCAAGCTACAAAGATTTCAAAAAAGTTTGAAAACCCTGAAAAAGGTCAAAAAATGCCATTTTACAACCCCTTGATTTCCAGGTACCAAATTCCTACCAAAGTTTACTCAAATTCTTACTAAAGTTTTACTAAATTTTACTTCAGTAAAGTTTGATAAGAATTTATCAAAAAGTCTGATGGAATTTTAAGTGGAGAGAGTTGAGCCCGTTTGACAATGCTCCTGCCGGGCACACAATAAAAAAGGAGAACTGTATTTTGCAGTTCTCCGTTTTTCGTTCTGCCAGTTATTGCTCATTTTGTGAGGGTTACGTTCACCTCATCAATTAGCAGATAGGACATCATAGTGGTGTTGTGGTGGCGGAATGCGATGCGCAGGTCATAGCCTTTGTACTGGTCGAGGCTGATTGTGTGCTGATGCAGCACGCAGTCGTCGGTGGTCTCTTCAAGCAGGGTACCGATGGGTACAAAGGCTCCGTCTTTCATTTTGCCCACATAGACGGTATATGTCTCGCGGAACTTGTTGGCATTGAGGGCCGAATACCAAAAGGAGAGCGTGTATCCGCCGCTGCCGGGGATGTGGAATTGCGGCGAGACAATCAGGTTGTCGGGTTTCAGAGGATATTCGGAACAGGATGCGAGACAGTCAGTGCCGCAAAATCCAAGTCCGGTGTATGGGAAATCATCGGAAAAGAGACGCCACTTGTTGCCGTCACCATCCTGGTCGATATTGGTCCAAGTTGCTGGAATTGCCTCGTCAAAACTTGCGTGAAGCAGTACCGAGTCGCCCGTTTCAGTCGGGTCGACCACCACTTGGTCGGGGTCTATATCAACCTTGTTTTCTTTCTCGCAGGCGACAAAGGCCGCGAGCATCAGCATCATTCCCACAATCGGGATTATCGTTTTTTTCATAAAGTGACATTTTTGTTGGTTAATGTTTGATTAAGCTACAAAAACGTCTCAGATCGCGAAGTGAACCGTTTTCGCCTATATAGTCACATAAAACCGTTGTTTCGCTGCAAAAGGCAGCAAAAAAAGTAGAGTATGAGGACGCTATTAGTGCTCGCTCGGGACTTGCATTCGTTAGACAATGCTCATACCGGGCATACAATAAAAGCGTCGGGGCTGCCAGCGGCAGCCCCGACGCAAACGGCTGGTTATGTTATATATGCCTTATTCTATATTGACGCCCAAGGTGAGGAGCACGGCCCAGCTTTTGCGCTTGGTTTCGGCATAGTCGAATCCGTAGTCGAGACCTTTGTATATGTTGGAGAATTCGCTTTCACCGATATTGAAGATCGGGAAGCGCATCTGTGCGGCGATGCCGGCAAAAAACACTTCGGTGAAATGGTAGTTCACGCCCAAACGTCCCGCAATACCCAAATCGGCATTGGGCATATCAAAGTCGTTTTTCTCAACGTCGTGCCACTCGTTGGCAGCGGCGTCCTCAATAAGGGTGCCAGTGGCAGCAACGAATTTCTGTCCCATCGTTTTGCCTCCGAAAAGGAACTGTACGTAGGGGGCGACGGAGAACTGGATGCCAATCTTTTCGATTGGCAACACTTCGCCATCAACTCCAAGCTGGAGGTTGAACAGCTTTGACTTGACACCGAACTGATAGTCATATATGCCACCGATTGTGGCCGCTTTGAAATCGGCATCGAACGATATCAGACTGACTCCGAGGCCAATCGACATACCCAATTTCAAATACTCGGTAGTGTTGTGCATACCATTTCCCGACACGAGAAGCGAGAACGAGGGATGGTGCGTCACCGAGGTCGGTGTCAGTTCTTCATAGCTCCAGTACGGATTTTCCACCCAATGGTAGAAAACAGGTGTCGACATAGTATTCTCGACGCCTACAAAAAATGATGTCTGACCACCGTTGCCTAATGCTGCGGCGTTGTAGAACTGTGCTTGTGCTGCCGTTGCGGTGAAGAGCAACACCAGCGTCAAAATGTGATGTTTTTTCATTGTTTTATTATTGATTTGCATTTTGTAAACAATTGAGTGTCCGACGGCTGCCGATAGTTGACGCACGTCGCGGGCATTACGGCACAAGGCCGAGTGTGAGTCCAAGACGAATAATATTGCTCAGGAATGTCTGGGTTTTAGCGAAGTTGGCATCATCACCCTTAAGGAAGTCGTTGCCGAAAAGGAAGCCGTAGCGGACGTAGTAGCCCAGCAGGAAATGGTCGCTCAAGATGTGGTTGCGGCCAAACTGCAGGTTCAGACCGAACATATTGGCACCAACGCTGTAGGTGTCGGGCGGCTCGGGCACGACAACCTTTTGATAGTCTGCACCCACCTGCCAGTAGTAGCCCAGCGGGCCCTCGTTTTTGTAGACTCGCCAGGCCAGCGAAAGGCCTAAGTCGTTCATCAAGTGATTGTGGTTTCCGTCAAAGAAGGACGAAGGGTTGTAGCCTGCCGTCAGGTGAAGAGCACGGCTGCGGCCTACGATAAACTCCAGCTCGGCGGCGATGCCGATGCTTATGGGCAACTCGCGAAGGAAGGAGGTCTCGCCTGTCGATGGAAAGATATTGCCTATGCCGAATGAAGGGCTAACGGCAAAATGTAGGCGTGATCCCATATAGCCCGGCACGCGCGATATGGAATCTGTGTCTACGTGCAGGAAGTGGTCGTAGAGCGCCGAGCGGAGGCGTGCATTCTCGTCCGAAAGGTCGTATGTATGAAGATGCCTTGAGAGTCGTTTGCCTTCGCGGGCGTTGATCTGGATGCTGTAGACAAGGGTGGCTTCGGAATGGGCTACCAGTTTGTTTACCGACATAGGCAGAACAGGCAGGAACCAGATATAGCTTATGGGGTTAACGCCTGTGCGCTGGGCGATGTTCTCACGGTTCAAGACGATGGTCATATTGAGGGTGCCGGCGTCGTACTTGTCGACAATGCGGTCCATCTGAGGCTGAACGGAGAACATCATATCGAAGTCGCCTTTGGTCTGCCAGAACTCCCCTACCCACTCGTTGAGGTCTACCCACTCGTTGTAGCGCTCGGCAGTGGAGATGTTTTGCAGGCTCTGGTCGGAGAAGTCGATCGAGCCTATGCCGGCCTTGCGTGCGGCGTCGTGGATATGGCCGTAGAGCGAGGTCTCGCTACTATTGGATTTCAGTATGTTGAGCTCTCCACTATTCTTGCTTATAACATAGTAGGTGGGGCAATACACAAGCTGGTTCTTGTTCTTCAGGGTCTTGTCGACAGCCTTATCCTCAGGCTTCGTCAGGTGGGCCTCAAGGTAGGCCTTGAACTCAGGGCCTTGCTGGAAGAAGTCGGTGAAGATATAGTTTTGGACGTCGCCCTTTTTCTGCTGGTTTTTCTTGCGTTTGAGGCGCTCGTATTTCGACAGGTTTGCAAGGTTTACGGTATCCTCTGTCTGCTGTGCAGGCGGCTCGGCTATGAACGACTCGGCACGGCGTTCATATTTTTTATAGAGGTCGGCAAGTATGTCGTCGAGCATATCCGTTATCTGCTTGTCGTCGGGGAATTTGCAGTGGCTCTTCCACAGCTGGCGGGCCGTAACGAAGGCCAAATCCTCTTTCTTTAAGTGACGGAAGAGATAGTAGCACTGCTGCACCTCGCCCTCATAATCCTTGTAGTCGCCTACGACGCTGCTGGTGTTGGTGTAGGTCTTGTATTTGGAAAGTCCATAGAGCGACTGGCAGAGAGCCCGCTCTACATAGGCGTTGTCGGGATAGGTCTGCTGCAACAGGTAGCAGTCATAAAAGCCTTTTACATAATCGGAATAGATTATATCCTGGCGCACGCACTCGAAGCGTGCCAATGCCTGAATCTGCTCGAATTCGGATTGTGAGATAGTCACAAAGCGGCTGCCTCCTTTGGCGTTGCCGATGATGTTGGATGTGGCTATGCGTCGTTTGAGGATGTTGGGGTGGGTGCTCAGCGAATCGTTGTAGTCGTCGCGGGCGGTGATGGGGTCCACTTCATCCATAAAGCAGTCGGAAGGCAGCTTGAAATAGGGAGTGTTGAAATAGTTGGTGTCGAATGCCACCTCGTCGAATGGCAGATAGCTATACTGGAGTACGTCGAAGACTCCTTCTGCGACATCCTTGCTGTAGGGGCTTGGCAGATAGAACATCGCAAGGCCGAGGCTGTCGGCTTCGGTCTCCATCTCGCGCGAACGGTTGTGGTATTTTATGAAGTCGCGCATCTCTTGCGTTTCAGCGTCGATATCGTCGCTGTCGCGTTTGCGGCGCGATATCTCCTCAAGGCTGTGCTTGCGCAGGTAGTGTACTATTTCGTGACTGAGGACAAAAGCCAGCTGCGCCTCGTCCTCTATCTGCGACACAAGGCCGGTGCACACGAAGACCATACCCTGGCCTGTGGCAAAGGCGTTGACATCGGGCGACTTGAGAGTGTAGAAACGCAGTTCCTTGCGCAGCTCGGGGTAGTCTTTGAGCAGAGTGTCGGCAATGCGCTCCACCATACGCGTTATGGGGTCGCCATAAAGGATACGGCCCGAGACCATAGTACGGTTGATCTGATAAGACGCCATCAGCACCTTGTCGCGGTTGCGCAGTTTGCCATCGTTGTAGTCGCGCACGCGCTGTTTGTCGAGGGTGTAGAGTTCCTCAAGGCTGAGTCTGAAGTCTGATGGCAGGGGACCTTCCGACTTGATGCCGTCGAAATGGTCAAGGTCATACTTCTGCTGTGCCAGTGCCGGCAGACTGTACATAGCCAGCGCAAGGGTCAGCAGCACAAAAAATTTCTTCATTGGTGTTTTGTTTGTTATTCGAACTTAAGCTTGCAGGCGTTGGAACCGAAGGGCTGTGAGAGGAAGAGAAGGTATTCATTCTCAGCCGTCTTGTGCGGTGCACCGATACATACCGACTTGGAGGGTATCTGCAATCCCTTGCGAGTAATGTTGCCTTGGTGGTCGACCGTCATAGCCATCAGTATTTGCTTGCCGCGGATAAGAGACGTAACCGCCGCCGGCTTGCCTGGCTTGGGCGTAAGGTTGGATGGGCTGTCGACAAAGAACATAGTGTAGGCGTCGCCGGCGGGGATGAGCCTTGTACGAACTCCGTTATGGACACCTGCAGGAGCCTGCACGTCGCGCGCCACAGTCTTGTGCCATAATATATGTCCGCTGTTGTCGATGCGGTACATCAACATTCCGGCATAGTCGGTAAGAGTGAACGTGCCGTTCAGATAATAGTCATAGCAGCGCTCATATACCAGCGTCGTACCCTCGTCGTCATAGTGCGAGCTGGCGAAGTTCAACTTGTCGGTAGAGAGCACTTTCAGTTTCATACGGTAGGTGACATTGCAGAGGTCGCAGATGTTCTCTTTAGTGAATTCAACCTTCTCAAACTTGCTGACCCTTTTGGCCTTGGTGTCATACACAAGAGAGTATATGCCCGACATCCAGCGGCTGAAGTCGTCCTGCGCTTCGCCCTTGAGGAGGCCTGTGCAATAAATCTTGCCGTTGGCATAGCGCACAATTTCCATATTCTGCAGCTCCGGCAGCACCTCATTGCAAGTGAAGCCGCGCTCCCTCTCGCCGTCCAGGACAGAGAACTGCAAGCGGGTCTCGTCGCTATTCTTGAGACGCTGGAAACCGCCGACAATGACATCGCCGCTGTCGCTTACAAAATAGTCGTCGATAACGTCCATCCTGAATTCCATACTCCACAGCTCGTCCAAACCAGTGTCATACATATTGATGAGCCATTCGGCCTCGCCATCATTGACAACGGCCAGAATGACGCTTAGCCATTCCTGCGACTGCGACGAGGAAACGAATGTGTAATGCTTGCCGTTCTCGCGGCGTGCAAACGAAGCCAGTTCAACGGGCTCGCCTTTACGGGTCAGCGTAGCTGGATCGTAACTGACTTTCAGCACCCTGTATTCAGACTTTGTGCTCTCGGTCATCATCAAATCAATAGAGCCATCGTTGACGAAGCCGCCATACATCGAATAATTCTCATCGTCGGTCAGTTGCACACTGCCTTGCTCCACAAGATTGTAGTCATAGCTTATAAGTGAGGGAAAGTTCTTATGCTTTTTGCCCGTGTTGGATGGTACGTTCATAAGGTAGATACGGTCGGCGGTGTTGCCGATAAAGCCTGTCTCCTGCACCACGTTTGACTTCGAACACTTCAGTGCTTTCGACTCGGCTCCCACTGTGAGGGTCCACTCCTGGCCTATGGCAACTTGCCCCAGGGCAATAAGCACAAACAACAATGATAACTTTCTCATATTCTGAATTTTTCTAATAAAAATAATTCTATTAATGTTTTGCAAATATACAATTTTTCTGAGAAATCGGGATTATTGTCAATAATATAGGATGGTTTGACGTCCGTTACCCGTTGGCACAAAGTGCATTCTCATCTGAGGATTGAGTTGCTGTTCGGCCTCTATGTATATTTTCTCACGCTGATCCTTCTGCTTGTCAATATAGTCCTCGCGTTTCTTGAACATCCTGCGACGGCGGTTGCTCCTCAGTGCCCTGCGGCCGTTCTCATCCTTGATAATCTTTTCCACCTCACTCTGCGTGGGCTTGTCAGGGTATGACCTTACGGAGTGCGGGTCGCTGCCTGTGGCGCTGTCGTTGACTATCGTGTCCTGGACCTCAGCCAGCGGCTGCATCTCCCCGGCAGTGTCGGCATCGGCAATCATCTGTATTTCGGGCGCCTTCGTTTCAAGCACCGAAGGTGCCGCCACGCTGTCGGCAGCGACCTGCACGCGCGTCTTGTCAGTCTCGGGCATCGGGGTTGAAGCAAGACGTTCCTGCTGCACCTGCGGCTTGTCAATAGCCGTGGGCTCTATGCTGTCAGTAATCGGCAATGCAGCGGTGTCTGCTACTGCTGCCGGCTTCTCTGGACGTGAAGCCGCCATTGAAGGACCGCTCTGGCGACGCTCCACCATCCACACTCCAACGCCAAGGGCCAGGACCAGCATTGCCGCCATCGCGTAGCGCAACACCGGTTTGGGGCGTGACAGCGGGATGTAAGGCGCGCTCGGTTTCTTTTCTGCACCTCGTTCTCCTATCAGTTGACGTAGCTCATCGCCCGACGGCAGTTCGACGCGTTCCATTTCGTCATTAAACTTACGATACAATTGTCTCAAGTCCTTACCTTTCATATCTCTTTCCTCCATCCGTTTCATAACTCGTCCTCCTTTTTAGGGTTCAACATCTTTCTCAGTTTCAATTTAATTCGTGTCAGTTTAATAGCAACATTACCATACGTCATACTCATAACCTCGGCAATCTCACCTGTCTTGAAACCCTCCATCCACATAATGAAGATGTCGCGTTCGTCTGGGGGAAGCATAGCCACAGCCTCGCGCACCTCTTCGAGCATACGGTCAACGCTGTCGTCCTGGGCTATATTCTCCACCTCGCAATCCTGCTGGTGCTCTGTCTCGAGGCGATGCTTGCGCATCTGGTTGAGCATAGTATAGCGTGTCACAGCATAAATCCACGTCGAGGGCTTGCTTTGCCCCTTGAACGTACCGTATGACTCCCACAACGCCACCACCGCGTCTTGATACAGGTCGCGCAACTCCGAGCGGGTGGCGTTGGTGTACATCGCACATACCTTCAGTATCAGCCGCTCGTGCTGTTGTATCATCTCTACAAACTGGTCTTCTTTCTCCTTTTGAGTCATTGTTCAGATAATCTTAACCTAATAACTGACTTTTGCCTTTTTTATTTTAAACTATGTCTTTCTACCCTACTTGTAACAAAAATAGACATTTTTTTACAACTTGACGTTTTTTTTCTTTGAGTAAAAAGCACAAATATCGGCAAATCAATATAGTAAACAACAAAGATAATTACAACCAAATTCATACAGATTGCGATTCCCCACAAAAAAAGCCCTACAATATAATCCATTTTCTTACGTTATGGAAAAAAATACCGAACAATGAAGATACGCACCTACCTGTTTTTATCCCTATGCCTTGCCGGCACACTGCTTGTATCGTGCCGTGGCAACGAGACCGTAGACAAGACTGTCAATGACACAATCACCGAAGTCGCCGACGACACCAAAGCCTCAAACGAGTCTGACGCTTTCGTCAACCTAACCGATGTCGTGCCCGACGCGATACTCGAGATACGCTATTTCGGCACATACAACTTTGTAGGCACCCGCATCGACGGCTACGAGCAGCCCACTGCCCTCCTCACCCGCCAGGCCGCCGACAGCCTGCAAGCCGTGAGCGACGACCTCAAGGCCAAGGGCTACCGTCTTAAAATATACGATGCCTACCGCCCCCAAAGCGCAGTAGACCACTTCGTCCGCTGGGGAAAAGACCTTGGCGACACGCAGATGAAGCCGTATTTCTACCCCAATGTAGACAAGAGGTATCTCTTCAGCCTCGGCTACATCGCTTCACACAGCGGGCACTCGCGCGGTTCGACGCTCGACCTTACCCTCTTCGATATGAATACCGAAAAAGAGGTCGATATGGGCGGCACCTTTGACTGGTTCGGAACCGAAAGCCACCCCGACTGTGGCGGCGACCCCGTCAAAGGCACCTGGCGCCAGAACGACACCATCACCGCCAAACAGTTTGCCGCACGTATGCTGCTGCGCAACGCAATGATGCGCCACGGCTTCAGGCCCTACGATTGCGAATGGTGGCACTTCACCCTCCGCAACGAGCCCTATCCCGACACCTATTTCACCTTCCCTGTACGTGAGCTTTAACTCACCGACATTATGCAATTAGACGAATATCTCAGCAACGGCATCGCCAGCATTATGGCGAAAGCCTACCGCAATGTGCTGAGCAACCCGCGCGAGGCCAAGTTCGCCTTCAAGATGCAGCGCCTCTTCGAGAAATCCGCCAAGCGACGCAAAGAAATCCTTGAGAAGGAAGGTCTCGAGGTGCCGCCGTTCCTCATCAGTAGCATCGCCACCACGTGCAACCTGCACTGCAAAGGATGCTACGCACGCTCCAACGGCATTGCCAACGACAACGCCGACGACAGCAAACCCACGCTGACACCCAGCCAGTGGCGCGACATATTCACCGAAGCCGCCTCGATGGGCATCAACTTCTCACTGCTTGCCGGAGGCGAGCCGATGATGCGTCGCGACATACTGGAACAGGTGGCAGAGGTCAAGGATATGATATTCCCCATCTTCACCAACGGCACGCTTATAGGCCCAACCAATCTGAAGTTCCTGACCGAGCACCTCAATATGGTGCCCGTCATCAGCCTTGAAGGAACAGCGGCAGGCACCGACGAGCGGCGCGGAAAGGGCGTGTTCCAGCGCGCGCTGCTCTCGATGGAGATGCTGAAACGCGAGCAACTCTTCTTCGGCACCAGCATTACCGTGACCACAGCCAATATGGAGCAGGTCACCTCGCACGAGTTCCTCGACCAGTTGCGCGGCTACGGCTGCAAACTGGTGTTCTATGTAGAATACGTTCCCACCGAGCAGGGCACAGAGCATCTGGCCCTCGGCGACGAGCAGGTGGCGCAGATGGAAACCGTGCTCGAGGAGCGCCGCGCGGAATACGACGACATCATATTCCTCTCCTTCCCCGGCGACGAGAAAGAGCTTGGCGGCTGTCTGGCATCAGGTCGCGGCTTCTTCCATATCGGTCCCGACGGCTCGGCCGAGCCGTGCCCCTTCTCGCCCTTCAGCGACAGCAACGTGGCCCAGATCGGTCTGCGCCTGGCCTTGCAGTCGCCACTGTTCCGCAAGATTCGCGCCGCCCACGCCCTCGGATGGGAGCACACTGGCGGATGCACCCTCTTCGAGCATCGCGACGAGATAGATAAGATGATGGCTTGACACATCCCCTCGCATACTTCCGCCACAAGCAAGGCTGCAGATTCATAAAAACGACAGCAGGGCGCCCACGGGGCGCCCTGCTGTCATATAAGGGTTTTTGACGCGTTGTCAGAGTTTGTCGTTCGAGCCGAGTACGTTGACGATCTTGTGGATGTACATTTTCTTCATACTCTCGCGGGCAGGCTTCAGATACTGACGCGGGTCGAAATGGTCGGGATGCTCGGCCAAGTGCTTGCGGATGGCAGCGGTCATTGCCAGACGGCTATCGCTATCGATATTGATCTTGCACACAGCGCTCTTGGCGGCCTTGCGCAGCTGCTCCTCGGGAATACCCACAGCGGCTTTCAAAGCACCGCCGTAGGCGTTGATGGTGTCCACCTCGTCCTGCGGAACCGAGCTCGAGCCGTGAAGCACGATGGGGAAGCCGGGCAGCTTCTTCTCTATGGCCTCGAGCACGTCGAATGCCAGCGGAGGAGGCAGCAGACGGCCGGTCTTTGGGTCGACGGTGCACTGCTCGGGTTTGAACTTATAGGCACCGTGGCTGGTGCCGATGCTGATAGCCAGCGAGTCGCAACCGGTGCGGGTGGCGAAATCGATAACCTCTTCAGGCTTCGTGTAGTGGCTCACTTCGGATGCCACCTCGTCCTCGACGCCGGCCAGCACGCCAAGCTCGCACTCGACGGTGACATCATACTTGTGGGCGTACTCTACCACTTGGCGGGAGATTCTGATATTCTCCTCGTATGGCAGTGCGCTGCCGTCGTACATAACCGAGCTGAAGCCCATATCGATGCAGCTCTTGCAGGTCTCGAAGCTGTCGCCGTGGTCGAGATGCAGCACAATCTGCGGGTTGGGGCAGCCAAGCTCTTTGGCATACTCCACAGCGCCTTCAGCCATATAGCGCAGCAGTGTCGGGTTGGCATAGTCGCGTGCGCCCTTGCTCACCTGCAGGATGACGGGACTCTTGGTCTCGACGGCTGCCTGGATGATGGCCTGCATCTGCTCCATATTGTTGAAATTGAATGCCGGAATAGCGTAACCGCCGTCAACGGCTTTTGCGAACATTGCACGGGTGTTCACTAGCCCTATCTTCTTGTAATCTACCATAATATAACGTTTTTAATTTGCAATTGTCGGTTTACGTATTGTGTTTTTTTCAGGTTTTTGAATTTGCAAAGGTACGATTTTTTTCTGATACGCAACTATTTTTTCGGGATAAAAATCATTTCCACACCATATTTTCTCCGCCTCAGGGTGCCACCAGCACTGGTTGTTGTCCGCTTGTTGTCCGCTTGATGTCCGCTTGTTGTCCGCTTTAAAAGCGGACAACAAGCGGACATCAAGCGGACAACAAGCGGACAACTGAAACAGCACCTTAAAGCGTTGTCGGAACGGGCTTTCCGGCATCGGAAGATAATTATTGTGCAAAAATAGATTTATGTCGATTTTTTTGTGTAATTTTGCAACCTGTTTAAAGACCCCTGAAATGAAGTTTGCAATCATCGGATATGGCAAGATGGGCCACGCCGTGGAGAGCGCGGCATTGAGACGCAACCATCAGATTGTCTGCACCATAGACAACCCCTCAGAGCTCGAGGCTCGGTTGCCGCAGCTGCGGCAGGCCGATGTCGCCATCGAATTTTCAACCCCCGCCACCGCAGCCGAAAACATCCGTTTCTGCCTCGAGGCGGGCATAGCCATCGTGTGCGGCACCACAGGCTGGTACGACCGCTTTGACGAGTTGGCGGCCCTGTGTCGCGAAAAGAACGGCACGCTGTTCACCGCCACCAATTTCAGCATCGGGATGAACATAATGTTCGCCCTCAACGAACGGCTGGCAGAGCTGATGCGCGGCCGCGACGACTACGCCGTGAGCATCAGCGAGACGCACCACATCCACAAGCTCGACGCGCCGAGCGGCACAGCCATAACTCTTCAGCAGCAGATAGCGGAAAGCGGAAGACGGAAAGCGGAGCAGGTGCCCATCACCTCCTACCGCGAGGGCGAGGTGCCCGGCACCCACACCGTATGCTACGACAGCGCCATCGACACCATAACGCTGACCCACGAGGCCCACAGCCGCGAGGGACTGGCACAAGGAGCGCTGCTTGCCGCCGAATGGGTGGCCGGCAAGAAAGGCATATTCACGATGAAAGACATACTGAAATAGACATTTATGGATGACAAAGGAATAGAGAAGATTATATCGCTCGAAGAGATTGACTATACACGTTTTTGGGGCACAAATGACAGGATGCTCGACTTTGTGAGGATGCTGTTCCCGAAGCTGAAACTGATTGTGCGCGGCGAGATGCTCAAAGTCATCGGCGCCGAGGACGAGACCGAGGCGTTCGAGGCCAAGCTGAACGCTATGATGACATACTATGAGAAATTCGGCCGCATCAACGAGAATGCCATTATGCAGATAATGGAGACCGGCGGCGGCCCCGACACCGAGACCAACGACGAGATACTGGTGCACGGTCGCAACGGACTGCTCGTCAAGGCCCGCACGCCCAACCAGCGGCGTCTGGTAGAGGCCGTGAAGAGCAACGATATGGTCTTTGCCATAGGCCCTGCCGGTACGGGCAAGACCTATACCGCCGTGGCTTTAGCTGTGAGAGCGTTGAAGAACAAAGAGATACGCCGCATCATACTGACCCGCCCCGCTGTCGAGGCCGGCGAGAACCTGGGCTTCCTGCCGGGCGACCTGCGCGACAAGCTGGACCCCTACCTGCAGCCGCTCTACGATGCCCTGCGCGATATGATACCGCAGCAGAAGCTCCTCTCCTACTGGGAAGACAACACAATCGAGATTGCTCCGCTGGCATTTATGCGCGGACGTACACTGGACAACGCCTTCGTCATTCTCGACGAGGCGCAGAACGCGACCTCGGCCCAGCTCAAGATGTTCCTGACACGTATGGGCCGCAACGCCAAGTTCGTCATCACCGGCGACATAACCCAAATCGACCTGCCACGCAACCAGCAATCGGGATTGGTGCAGGCCACCCAAATACTGAAAGACATCGACGGCATTTCTGTTATTGAACTGGACAACAGCGATGTAATACGCCACCGACTGGTGACAAGAATAATCAGAGCCTATGATAGCCTCGCCTAACTGCAAGATAAACATCGGTCTGCACGTAGTGCGGCGCCGCAGCGACGGATACCACGACCTGGAAACGGTGTTTGTCCCCGTGCCGCTGTGCGACGAGTTGGAAATCAATTCATCAGAGAACTTCAGCTTCTCGCAGACGGGCATAGCCATCGACTGCAACCCCGAGGACAACATCGTGGTCAAGGCCTACCGCCTGCTGCAACGCGAATGCGGCAACCGCCTGCCCGATGTGGAGATACGTCTGCGCAAGAACATACCCTTCGGAGCCGGACTGGGTGGCGGCAGCAGCGACGCTGCCTTCACCTTGAAGATGGTCGACGAGCTGTACAGCCTCGGGCTCGGCAGCGAGCGGCTGTGCGCCATCGCAGCCAAACTGGGTGCCGACTGTCCGTTCTTTATCGACAACCAGCCCGCCTTTGCCACAGGCATCGGCAACTGCCTGACGCCGATGGATTTCAATCCCCTGTCGGGACACAAACTGCTGCTGGTCAAGCCCAACGAGGCCGTAAGCACCGCCGAGGCATACGGAGGCATCACTCCGCGCGAGCGCCGAAGCGACATCGCTCCCTGCAATCTTACGGAAGCCGTCAGAAAGCCTGTCAGCGAATGGAGAGGGGTAATCGTCAACGACTTTGAGACAACCGTATTTGCAAAGCACCCCCGTCTGGCGGCAATAAAGCAGACGCTGTACGACGCCGGAGCACTCTATGCGGCAATGAGCGGCTCGGGCTCCACCATCTATGGCATCTTTGAGGCTGGCGCCAACGTCGATCTCAACCTTAACTACAACATCTACTCTTTCAACTTATAGCTTATGAAACACAAGTACTTGACCCTTATTATTCTGACATCATTAGCCGCCACTGCCGCGGCACAGGCACCTTTCCAGCTTCCCAACCCAGGCTTTGAGCAGTGGGACGGCGGCTACGACTCGGAGCCCACACACTGGAACACCTTTGAAAGCTGCGACGGCTCGTACGCATCGCTGGCATCGTCGAACCATCACTACCGACGCAGCGGACACCGTCCCGGCGGCAGCGGCAACTACTACCTGACCATCTACACCAAGTCCACCCTCGGCATCAAGGCCAACGGCAATATGACCACCGGCCGCGTCCACGCAGGCTCAATGACGGCATCGAGCAGCGACAACTACAACTATACGCAGCGCAGCAACAGCAACCACTGCCAGCCTTTTACGGCCACGCCCGACTCGATGTACGTATGGGTGAGTTTCTATGCCGGCAGCAGCAGCTCGACGGCACAAATCGAGGCAATAATCCACGGCGACAACGACTTCAAAGCACCCAACGACTTCAGCAACACCTCGCTATTCAAAGGACGTGCAACGGCACAGACCACACGCACCACCTCGTCGGCATCGTCGATGAGCTGGCAGCAGCTGAAAGTGCCCTTCGTATACAGCGGCTCCTCGTCAGCCAATTATATGCTGATCAATATGACAACCAACAAAAATGCCGGTGCCGGCGACAAGAACGACTCGCTGTCGATCGACGACATAGTGTTCATATACAGCGCCTGGCTCACCGACATCACCGTGGACGGCACGACGATTGAAGGCTTCGCCAAAGGGAAGTTCAAATACGCTGTCCACGTCGATGACCTTACTGCTTTCAGCGCTGACAACATCGGCTGCACCACCGAGGTCGGCGATGCATCGGTAGAGAAGACCGTTGCAACAGTCGATGACACGACGGTACGCGTCACGCTCACCGTAACGGCCGAGGATGGCACAACGCAGAAAGTATACAACGTCACAGTCACCTCGGGTGCACCCAGCGATCCTCTCGCCATCCAGAATCCGGAAGCCGACATTCAGACATTAGTGTTCCCCAATCCGGCCAAAGACTATCTGACAGCAGCCTGCGACGGCTTGCTGGAGATAGTCGATATGCAGGGCCGCGTCGTGTTAAGCCGCCACTGCTGCGCAGGCGAGCAGATCGCCATCAGCCACCTACCCCGCGGCCTCTACACAGCAATTCTCGACACCAACAAAAAGCACAAATTAGTCATCCACTAACCCTTTCAAACCCTTTTAACCTTTCAAACCCTTCAAACCCTTCAAACCCTTTTAAACCTTTATCAAAATGTATTCAATCGGAATTGACATTGGCGGCACCAACACCGATATGGGCCTGGTCCGCAACGACGGAACAATTATAGCACGCAGCACTATTCCCACTAATGCCTATACAGAGCTGCAGCCTTACATCCACGACATTATGGATTGCATCGCCAAGCTGATGAAAGACAACAATGTGGAGAAGATTGAAGGCATCGGAATCGGTGCCCCCAACGGCAACTTCTACACCGGCTGCGTAGACAATGCGCCCAACCTGACAATCAAGGGCGTGCTCAACTTCGAGCAGGAGATGCACAAGTATATGGATGTTCCCGTAGTGCTCAGCAACGACGCCAACGCCGCCGCCTACGGCGAGATGGTATACGGTGGTGCCAAAGACCTTGACAACTTCATTATGTTCACCCTCGGGACCGGTGTCGGAAGCGGTATCGTCCTAGACGGCAAGCTTGTGCACGGCAGCACAGGTGGTGCCGGCGAACTCGGCCACTGCATTCTCGTTCCCAATGGCCGCCAGTGCAGCTGCGGCCGCAAGGGATGCCTCGAGACCTACACCTCGGCACGCGGCATAGTGCAGACCTACTGCGAGCAACTACGTGAGAACGGGAAACCGATTCCTGAGAATATCGACAGCAAGGCCATTGGCGACCTTGCCAACCAAGGCGACCCCATAGCCCTCAAGACTTGGGAGATTGTGGCCAATCAGCTGGGTCTGGCTATGGCCAACAGCGTCACCTTCTCAGCACCGCAGGCCATCTTCCTGATGGGTGGCCCCACCAAGGTCGGCGACCCGCTGCTCAAGCCCTTGCAGAAAGCCTTCGACAAGTACCTGCTCAACATCTTCGCAGGCAGCTGCCAAATACGTATGTCGCAGCTCAAGGCCAACGAGGTTGCCATCCTCGGCGCCGCAGCCCTTATAAAGATGAAAAAGTAAACAACAAACATTATGAAAAGACTCCTCTTTCCCCTTGTGGCAGCGGCGATGCTGATGGCCGGTTGCCAGCACACCCTGACCTCATACGTCAATCCCTTTGTCGGCACCGACGGCCACGGCCACACTTTCCCTGGGGCCATACTGCCCTTCGGTATGGTTCAAGTGAGCCCCGACACGCGTCTCGACGGCTGGGACGGCTGCAGCGGCTACCACTACAGCGACGACACCGTCTACGGCTTCAGCCACACCCACCTCAGCGGCACCGGCTGCAGCGATTACGGCGACTTGCTCATTATGCCCTTTACAGATGAAAACGGTGAAGCACCAGAGACTTTGGACTATGACTATTACAAGTCGTCGTTCAGCCACCGCAACGAGAAGGCAGAGCCAGGCTACTATCGCGTAGTCCTCGACCGCAACCGTGTTATGGCCGAACTCACCGTCCACGGCCGCAGTGCCCTGCACCGCTACACCTTCCCCAACACCGGGTGTAAAGGCGTGGTCATCGACCTCAAGCACCGCGATGTAGTCATCAACTCGTGCATAGCCCTGGGCAAAAGCACTCCACAATATGATGGTGACCCGATCGCCACAATTATTCGTGGCCATCGCACCTCGGCAGCGTGGAATCCTGAACAGCACTTCAACTTTGCCATTGTCGCCGACAGCCCTATTGAGAAAGTAGTGTTCTATAAAAACGGACATCCTGTGAAAAGCCCTGACTCCATCGAAGGTGAGGATTGCAAAGCACTGGTCTTCTTTCAAGAAAACGACAGGGAGGTGACCTTGTACGTCGGCACATCAGCGACCGACGACAATGCGGGAGCTATGAATAATTTGTTCGATGGAATGTATTTGGACAAAGACAAAGTCATCACATTCAATCAAGCAAAGAAAGATGCCCAAGCCACGTGGGAGAAAGCCCTAGGCCAGTTCGAGGTGGAAGGCGGCAGCCGCGAAGACCGCACCAACTTCTACACCGCCCTCTACCACTGTATGACGTCGCCCTACCTCTACAGCGACTCCGATGGGCGCTACCGTACAATGAAGGACTCGACAGGCAACTACGACATTGACTTCACAGGGGTCGGCCGTGAGCAGTACACCGTCTTCTCGGTTTGGGACACCTACCGCGCCCTGCACCCGCTGCTCAACCTCACCGACCCCAAGCGCAGCAAGGATTTTGTACTCACGATGCTCGACCACTACCGCCACAGCGGTGAACTGACAATGTGGGAGCTGGCCAGCCACGAGACACACTGTATGATAGGCTATCACGCCGTGTCGGTCATCCTCGATGCCTACCGCACCGGTGTCCTTGACAGCCTTGACGATGATACCCTCTACGAACTTGTCGACGCAATGGACGCCACAGCCACCTTGCCGATGCTGGGCCGCACCGAGTATGCCCGCGACGGCTTCCTCAGCAGCGAGTATGAGAACGAGTCGGTCAGCAAGACCCTCGAATACGCCTACGACGACTGGTGCATCAGCGAATTCTGCAGGCTTCTCGGCGAAAAGGGGCTGGGGAGCGAGATACTGAGCGATATGGAGAAAGAATACAACGTCCGCTGCCAGTCGTGGAAGAACCTGATGGACGACAGGTGCTTTATGCATCCGCGACGTAACGGTGGTTTCATAACCCCCTTCGACCCCACCGAGGTCAACAACCACTTCACCGAAGCCAACTGCTGGCAGTATTCAACCTACGTGCCACACGATGTCAACGAATGGATTCGTATGTTCGGCAGCAACAAGTGCGCCGAGCAGTTCCTCGACAGCCTCTTCTACGGCAGTTCCGTGATGACAGGGCGCGAGCAGAGCGACATTACTGGCGTTATAGGCCAGTATGCCCACGGCAACGAGCCCTCCCACCACGCCGCCTACCTTTACGCCTACCTTGGCCGTCAATGGAAGACCGCCGAGTTGGTGCGTCGCATCTGCACGGAACTCTACCACGACAGCCCCGACGGACTCTGCGGCAACGAGGACTGCGGCCAGATGAGCGCCTGGTATGTGCTGAGCGCAATGGGCTTCTATCCCGTCTGCCCCGGCAGCGGCCAGTATGTTATCGGCTCGCCCCTTTTCGACAAGGTGACAATCCACCTGCAGAACGGCAAAGACATCGTCATCAACGCTAAAGGACAAGGCCGCGACAACTGCTACGTCCACTCGCTGCGCCTAAACGGTGCACCCTACGACAAGGCATTCATCACCATCGAACAGCTGCGCGACGGCTGCACCCTCGACTTCGAGATGAGCTCGAAGCCCGACAAAGAGTGGGCCAACGGCAACGATGCGCGTCCCCACAGCAGAGACATTGAAGATAAAAACATCATAACCTCTGCCCCCTACTTCAGCGACTGGCAGCAGAGTTTCGACGGTGAGGTCGAGGTGAAGATTCACCCTGCTCATTGGAACATCGTCAATGAACTTGACAGCATCTTCTACACCATCGACGGAACAACGCCAACACGCTTCTCGACACTTTACGACAAGCCATTCACCGTCAGCAGCGACGCCACGGTCAAAGCCGTCACATACAACCCCGAAAGCGGCTACAGCGCCGTCGTGACACACCGCAGGACCCGCACCCAAAGCGACCTCAAGCTCACCTACATCACCAAGCCCGCTCCACAGTACTACGAGAACGGCGAGACAGGCCTCATCGACCGCCTGCACGGCACCGAGAACTACCGCATCGGTGGCTGGCAGGGATGGCAGGGCAACTGCGAGGTCGTAGTCGACCTGCTCGAGCCGCGCACAGTCAGCAGCGTAGCCACCGAATGCCTCGAGAATATGAAATCGTGGGTATTCTTCCCCACACGCGTTGAGGTGGAAGTCTCCGACGACGGCACCAACTACCGACCCTTCGGCTCGGTCGACAACCGCGACTTCCCAGCCACCCTCGAACGCCAAGAGCTCAGCGTCGTACACAACTTCATCGTCAACGGCACCCCCACCCTTGCGCGCTACGTCCGCATCAAGGCCCTCAACTACGGCAAGCTACCCAAGTGGCACATCAGCGCCGGCGAGCAAGCCTGGCTCTTCGTCGACGAAATCGAAGTCCATTGATTCCCCCGTAAGGGCATACACTCCGTACGGGCGTACCCCCGTGTACGCCCCCCAAAAAACATAATCCATATGGGCACGCCCACAAAACAGACAGATATGACACGCAAACTCATCCCCTTAGCCCTGCTGCTACTCCTCACCTCGTGCAGCACCAAGCCCTGCCGTTGCTACCTGCTCACGCGGTGGGGCAGCGTGCCCGTCACCGAGACCTACATCGACCGCGACACCCCCTGCAGCGAACTTGGCTACAGCCGCCTCAACCCCGACGACAGCAGCTTCCGTTACTGCACCGACATCGATGCCCCCCTCTTAGACACAATGGACATCGTCCGAATGTTCTGGGGAGAATAGAACGGAAAGCGGAAAACGGAAAGCGGAGAACGGAGAACGGAAAAATTAAGAATTAAAAGGGCATACGCCCCCGCGGGAAAGCGGAAACCATTAAAACCCTTATAACCATTAAAACCCTTATAACCCTTCAACATATCAACATATCAACGTATCAACGTATCAACAAATCAACATATCAACATCCAACCCTCAAACCCTTTCAAACCTTATAACCCTTTAAACCCTTTAAACCTTTAAAACCTTTAAAACCTTTAAAACCTTTAAAACCCTTCAACAAATCAACATCCCAATGAAAAAACTTCTTCTTATACCAGCAGCATTGATGATTATAGCCCTTGCCTCTTGCGACACCAAGACCTGCAAGTGCTACATCTACAACGGAGCCAACACTCCCTATATGGAATACGAGTACATAGCCGAGGGCAACTCCTGCTCCACGCTCGACTACAACCGCGGCACCCAGTACCGCCAGTGCATCGAGTACAACGAACCCGACATCGACCCCGGCGACATCGGCCAGGAGTATAAAGGAGTGAAGAGTGAGGAGTGAGGAGTGAAAGGGGAGTGAGATGGAAGTGAGTGAGAAGTGAGAGGGGAGTGAAAGAGGAGTGAAAGGGGAGTGAAAGGGAAGTGAAAGGGAAGTGAGAGAGGAGTGAGAGAGGAGTGAAAGGGGAGTGAAAGGGAAGTGAAAGGGACAAATGTACCAGCTCGGATAGTATTGTCCCTCTCACTCCTCCATCACTCCCCTCTCACTCCCCCATCACTCCTCTCTCACTCCCCTAAAAAATCCCTTAACTCCGCCATCACTCCCCTCTCACTCCTCTCTCACTCCCCTAAAAAATCCCTTAACTCCTCTCTCACTCCCCTTTCACTCCCCTTTCACTCCCAAAAATCACCTCCTCACCGCCACTTTCTGCGTCTTGTGGTTGCCCACCTTGACCAGGTAGATGCCGAAGGGCAATGACGGAGTCTGTATCCTGTATATCGAATCACGTATCAAAGCATTACACAGCTGCCTTCCCATAATGTCGTACACCCATACCTGCTCGCCTTGGGCGCCATCCACCACAATGCCGCCGTTAGAGGCGTAAACCTTCACCTCGGGCAGCGGCTCGGCCTCCTGCACTCCAACCGTCGACTCGAATATCGCCTTGCGATACACATATCCCTGGCCGTTGTAGGCAATCTGGCGCGGGTTGTCGGTATTGTTGTCGTCCCATTTCACAAACCGGTATCCCTCCTCAGGTGTCGCCTCAATGGTGGCGGTGTTGTCGTCGCAGGAGGGCTGCTTCGTGGCCACAGCACTGCCCCAATGGATATTGTTGGACGTGACAACCACATAGTAGCTCGTCTCCCTGAAGTTTTCAAACCGTCCCCACTGGGCGTCCTGGCTGTACAGGCTTGCCTTGTTGCACGGCACATAGACATCTATCTGCGTGTCTATGCTGTCGAACGCCCTGTCCGACGTATTGGGCACCGTCGGATTCATACAGACAATGGTGGACACGTTGTCACATCCCGCATAGGCTCTGTAACCAATATAATTGACCCCAACAGGCAGAACGATTTCACGAAGGCTTTTACAATCACAGAATGCCCCATAATTAATCTCCCGCACACACTCAGGCAACACAACCTCTTTCAGGCTTGTGCATCCCTCAAACATCGACATCCCTATTCGTTCAATCCCGTTTCCTACAACGGCTCTTTCGAGCGACGTGCAGCCAAGGAAGGCGTCACTACCGACTTTTGTTATATTGTCGGGAATAACAATCTCCTGTAGCGAAGTGCAACTCTTGCAGAAACCAAGGGGAAGTTCAGTCATCGTGCTACTAAGCGTCAGCTGTCTCAAGTTCGGGCACTCTTCAAATATGTAAGCCTCCAGATCGGTTTGGTTGCCTGGTTCAAAGTACACACTCTCAAGGTTGTTGCAGCATCCAAAGGCACTGGAGCCGACTTTGGTTAGCACACTGTCTATCCTTACCGTTCTGATATTGAAACAATAGGCAAAAGCAAACTCTCCTATCGAAGTCACCGTCGATGGTATAGTGGCGTCGGTGGCGTCTCTCTCGCAGCATACAATCTTAGTCTTCAGGCTGTCCGAGTAATAGTACTGCCCTTCTTTATAAGCATTCAGATTCATCGCACCCCAGGGAGCGCCCTGAAGCGAACCGTTGTATTCCACATTGGGAATAAACAGGAAGGCATTGGGCCCTATGCTGTCCACGCTCGACGGAACGACAAAACTGCCCAACCCGAAGCATCGACAGAACGCTTCCTCGCCAATGGTCTTTACCGACGACGGTATTGACACCGAAAACAGCCTGTTGCCACCCCTAAAAGCGCCGGCGCCGATAGCGATAACACTGAAATTGATACCTCCGTTGCTGACGTGAGCAGGAATGACCAGGCTGATTGGCTCTATGCTGTCGCGCGAATAGTCCCAGCCAACAATCGCCACTCCGCCCTGCACAATGTCGCAATACAGCGTGTGCCCCGACGGTGACACCACGTCAAAATCCCTTGCCGTCAGCGTAGACGCCGCCAACAGCGTTGTAATTAATAGTAAAAATGTTCTTCTCATCTTGTAAAGGTTTAAAGGGTTTTAAAAGTCAAAAAGGTTAAAAGGGTTATAAAGGGTTAAAGGGTTATAAAGGGTTGAAGGGTTTGAAAGGTTTGAAAGGGTTTGAGGGTTGGATGTTGATATGTTGAAGGGTTTTAAGGGTTTTAATGGTTTCCGCTTTCCCGCGGGGGCGTATGCCCTTTTAATTCTTAATTTTTAATTCTTAATTTTTCCGTTCTCCGCTCTCCGTTCTCCTTATTTCTTCACTATTGTCCTTATTCCCTGTTTCTCTTTGCTGCGTACTGCCAGCAGGTATTGTCCTGCGGGCAATGCGCTCATATCCACCTCCGTCACTGCCTCGCCATATTTCCTGCTCACCACTGCCTTACCGTTCATATCATATATCCTCATCTCATACTCTCCCGGCTGCACCATCCTTATCGTCAGGCGCCCCGTTGTCGGGTTCGGCGACACGCCGAAGTCAAGGTCGCCAGCCTGACCTATGCCGGCGGCCCACGCCGAGTCGTACTTGAACATTGCCGCAAAGAGCGTGTCCTGGGTAACTGTTACAACTCTTGGCAGCTGCCATTCGCCGTCCGACCAGCCCTCAAAGATGCAGAACGGGGCGGTGGTGACCGTCAGCGTGGCGTCCTCGCCTTCCATATATACGCCGCCGGCCGCCGCCTTCCACAGTTCCCCACTCCTCGTTGTTGGTGGTCGTCTCGACATTATAGTATTCCTTGTCCACAAAATAGGCGACAAAGGCAGTGTCGCTGGTCAGGTGCACCACACGCGGGTTGTCCGTCACACCGTCGTTCCATCCTACGAATTTGCAGGTATAGATAGGCTCCGCAGCAATGGTGTTGTCCGTCTCGCCGTAAAAGCTGCCGCCGCCAGTGACAGTGCCCTTGGTCTCGTCCGACGAAGTCACACTGAGCGTATATGACTCGTTGGCGTAGAAATAGGCCACAAACGATGTGTCGCTGGTCAGGTGTATCACTCGCGGGTTCTCGGTGCTGCCGTCGCTCCACGAGTCGAAATGGAAGCCCGGAGTCGGCACCGCCTCTATGGTGTCGTAAGTGTCGTCAGGCCAGCGGCCGCCGCCAAGCACCTCGCCAAAGGCAGTGTCGTTAGGCACGGCGTTGAGATTCCACTGGTCCACAATGGGAAGGTAGTATCCCCACGGACTGTCAGGCCACATAGAGACCCAATCATATTGATCGCCTACCAACCAGTCATAATATGCCACCCAATTCCTTGCCGAATCGTCTCCATCTTCGCAGTCATCATCATAATCAGTGTAATAGAGCTCAACTTCACCTTTATCATTAATGCGGCAATGTCCACCTTGATATGCTAAATCCGCATAGTCTGTTGGAATATATCGCCAATAGGCTGAACCAGGAAAAAGTTTTACATTGCTGTTGGTTGAGCCATAGATATAGAAATCCGAATCGACATATACCGGTTGTTCAAAATATGCCTCATAAAGATATATATATTCTGTAAACTCTCCGTTCCAACCCCTCTTGTATTCCATCACTCGGGCTGTGGCGGTGTCCCACCTCACAGAGTCGAGCAGCACAAGGTCAAGACCATCCTTTATACCAAAACTTTCCAAAAAAGTGTAGTGTCTACCAACCAACTGGTAGAGATACAGGTATTCGGGAAGTTTTGTACCAAGCGAATCGGCAGCATTAGGCGGCGTATTCCTGTTGACCAGAGCAACAAGGCCTTTCACCTTCATCCGCTGGTTTGTATGCTCCCACTTGGCAATAGAATTGTCTGGATAGCGATTAAAAACATCAAAAAAACGACAGTAGGTACTATCCACAACACCACCATCGGGAAGAAAAGCAGAGCAGTCGTCAAACCATTTGGTATAATAATATTTCTCGTATCGTATCTCGGCCGGTATAGTGTCGCCCACTTCACAAGGCTTCACCATCGACGCAAAAGCCATCACCGGCATAACAAACAGAACAAGGCTGATTATATTTCTAACTATTGTTTTCATATCTATAAGTTTTATATTGGTAAATACAAAACGAATTATTATCCTTTTATATATATTTGTAAAACCTCCTCCTATTTTTTAATTATTGTCCTTATTCCCTGTTTCTCTTTGCTGCGTACTGCCAGCAGGTATTGGCCTGCGGGCAATGCGCTCATATCCACCTCCGTCACTGCCTCGCTGTACTTCCTGCTCACCACTGCCTTGCCGTTCATATCATATATCCTCATCTCATACTCTCCCGGCTGCACCATCCTTATCGTCAGGCGCCCCGTTGTCGGGTTGGGCGACACGCCGAAGTCAAGGTCGCCGGCCTGACCTATGCCGGCAGCCCACGCCGAGTCAAACGAGAACGTGGCCGTAAACATCGTGTCCTGCGTCACCGTCACTACCCTCGGCAGCTGCCATTCGCCGTCCGACCAGCCCTCAAAGATGCAGAACGGGGCGGTGGTGACCGTCAGCGTGGCGTCCTCGCCTTCCATATATACGCCGCCGTCCACAGTTCCCCACTCCTCGTTGTTGGTGGTCGTCTCGACATTATAGTATTCCTTGTCCACAAAATAGGCAACAAAAGCAGTGTCGCTCACAAGGTGAATCACACGCGGGTTGTCCGTCACACCGTCGTTCCATCCTATGAACTTGCAGGTATAGGTCGGCTCCGCGGCAATGGTGTTGTCCGTCTCGCCGTAATAGCTGCCGCCGCCAGTGACAGTGCCCTTGGTCTCGTCCGACGAAGTCACACTGAGCATATACGACTCGTTGGCGTAGAAATAGGCCACAAACGATGTGTCGCTGGTCAGGTGTATCACCCTCGGGTTCTCGGTGCTGCCGTCGCTCCACGAGTCGAAATGGAAGCCCGGAGTCGGCACCGCCTCTATGGTGTCGTAAGTGTCGTCGGGCCAGCGGCCTCCGCCAAGCACCTCGCCGAAGGCGGTGTCGTTAGGCACGGCGTTGAGATTCCACTGGTCTACAATGGGAAGATAGTATCCCCAAGGACTGTCAGGCCAAGGCGTATACCAGCCCATTTGGGTCCACGGATTATTATCGAAGATTGCCACATAGCCGCCTTGTGGGTGACATTCACTACCGTAATACCAGTCGTGCAGTTCAACACTATCCTTGTCAACCTTTACTGCCCCCCAAAAAAAATCCATAAAATCAGTATAGATGGTATGTATCATACCATCCTGACCAGAGCCAGGATAATTACTGTTCGAAGAACCGAAGATATAGAAATCCGAGTCTACATATATCGGTTGTTTAAAATATGCCTCATAAAGGTAGACATATTGCGTAAACTCTCCGTTCCATCCCCTCTTGTACTCCATTACCCGGGCTGTGGCAGTGTCCCACCTCACAGAGTCGAGCAGCACAAGGTCAAGGCCGTCCTTGATACCATAACGTTCCAGACAAGCATAGTGCCTGCCCACCAACTGGTAGAGATACAGGTATTCGGGCAACTTTATACCGAGCGAATCAGCCGCATAGGGCGACGAATATCTGTCAAGTATTGCCACAAGGCCTTTCACCTTCATCGGTTGGTTTGTATGCTCCCATTTGGCAACGGGATCGCCATAGAAATTGTGGACTTCAAAGAAACGACAGAAAGTACTGTCCACAACGCCGCCATTGGGGTAAAAATTAGGACACTCGTCAAACCATTTGGTATAGTAATAATCCTTATATCGCACTTCGGCCGGTATCGTGTCGTCAACATCCGACGGCTTCACCTCTGACGCAAATGCCATCACCGGCATAACAAACAGCACAAGGCTGAGTATATTTCTGACTATCGATTTCATATCTATTATGTTTTTAAAATTTATAAACTATTATCCGTTTTGATATATATGTCACAAAAAAGACACTTTTTGCTGCATACAATTATGTTAAAAGATGTTAATTGCCATCTATCGTACTTTATTACAACATCTTCCAAGCAAAACTATTCTTATTCTTTTACACACTGAAACTCCTTCTCCAATTCATAAGGATAGAAATTAATATAGGTGACAGGATATCTGACCTCGTTATAGGCAAAACGCAGTCCTATACGCAACCGTTTATTTTCAACGGCGTGGTTTATGGTTACAGGCTGTGCCTCATCGTAATTCCTTGAATGGCACGTTTGCTCGTAACCGCCTCCTTGTTCTCCCCTTTGGGACATCAGATATACCGGTGAATGAAGATTGTTCAGTTCATCTCCTGTCCAGAACAGATGTTCATATCCGTTCCTTTTCTGGAGTGTTATGGAATGGAGCCCAAAATCTTCATTATAGAACTGTACTACAGGAAAATTGCAATAAGTGTTTTTGTTCCAGGTCAAGACAGAAACATAATCCGTATTGTCATTAAACAAGACTGCCGTAGCGTCGTTTGACGGCATATAAATCAAGTCCTTCGCCAATTGACTGCCTTTCAAGTATGCGCCTCTGTGGAAAGATAGCGCCCCGTTGCTGTAGGTGTATTGGCAATTAAGCAATCCTCCAAATCCCTGCCCGTCCATAAGAAAACATAGTTCTGTTCCGTTGTCTGTTGTGTGGCATATTTTGCCTGGGGATTTCAGACTGAAATCCTCAATGCCGATTGTTTCGTAACATCCCATTCCCATTGTCATCAGCGAGAAATCGATTGCATTGACATAATCATTGAGTTCCAATCCACCATAAATATGGTGATCCTCCAGGTCGCTGTATCTAATCCACAGGCTGTCGCCAGCAACATTGTTTGCCGTGGTCACAACATAGTCGTCGGTTTTTGTTATATCTGTCAAGACATCGTAATTATTATATCTCATATTGTTGTCCCAATGGACACCGCCTCCGCCATATACAGGGTAGAATTTGGCCCTGCAGTAACAGGACGGTTTGTTGACAGTGTCGTCTGTTCCTATAATATCCAAAACAGCATTGTCAATAAAGGTGTTTTGATTATGATAATAAGCTCCATACTGCTCTGGATAGCACGCCAGCCTGTACAGTTCTTTTGTTTTCTCAACATCGCGGACCTTGGCAGTAAATGACGATGACGGGTTCAAGGCCTCCTCCATCGAGAAGAAACCTGCAAAACCGTGTGTCGAATACGTGTAAATATAATATGGGGTCTCACCTTCCGGGGTAAAAGGATATACTATACCTTCAAATTGTGTCCTTGTACCGCAAAAACAGCAGTAGTCCACCGTTGTAATGCCGTCCATCTTTCGGAGAGTGACAAACTTGATGTCGTTGACCTGATAGCCTAACGGCAAGTCGAACAGATGCTCCAAAGCTCCAGTGGCCGTGTTTTGAATCACAAACGACGAGCGCCCTGTTATAGAGTCTGTATATACCACATTGGTATGATGGCCATACATCATCAGGACATTGTGTTTGTCATCATAATTGCGCACTATCGATGTATACGGCACATATTCTTCACTGTATTGGCAAAATATCTGCTCTATCTCTGATATTTGCGCAGACAGGCTGAACAGTTGCAGTAATGCAACTATAAATAAAAAAGTGCTTTTTGTTTTCATAAAGATAAATTTTAAAGTTTGACAATGATTATTTTAATGTTATTTTTCTGCGATGCAGGTATATACACCTGTGCCTTTATCATACTTGATGGTCACAACATAGCCATCATTTCCCATACGCTCTGCCCAAGAAAGAGCTTCATCCTTATTGGTGGTGGTGTAAGTAACTACATCTTTGGCGGAGACAGTTTGCGATGTGACGTTTTCATTGTTGAAGGTAACAGTATGGCCTTCTTCTGCCAAGGCAAACATTCGATTCAGAAAATCGTGCCAGGCATCGTCACCAATAAGCGTAAGCTGATAAATCTTTCCATCAATAGAGTAACACACCCTATAAATGGTATTCTGTCCTACTTCGATAGTTGTCTTGTCAAATTCATTTTCTTTCTGGCAACTTGTGGCTATTGTTCCAAGCACTGCAAAGAGTGCTACTATTGTAAATGTTTTTTTCATAAGTGTTTTTTTATTGATTAATTGATTTTTCTAAATTATAAAACCATATAGCGTGTTTTTCCTTTCTATCTTTAGAATGGAAAATGCTCACTTCTTTTCTCAAATGCGATGTGGCCACAATATCCACATTTCCTGAAGATGTAGCTATGGGCTTACTATACACTCCTTTTTTTACCTGTTTCACAGTTATCAAATCCATACCGTTGGCAATGTCACTCCTTGTCGATGAATCCTGTATGCCAAGGTTCATATCCGTGACCAACGTGTTCCATCCGTTGGAATCGACGGCCTCCAACAGGGTGACATCGACAGAGACGCTGTCGTTGATGCGGAAGTCTTTTATGAACGACGCTTTTATGCTGGGATTATTGACATACAACCTGTACACCTCGCTGCATTGCGCAAGAGGCACCGTGCGGGGCCACAAAAGGACTCCGGCGCCACTCCCGACAATCAAGAGGCATACAAGCAATGTTATAATTCGCTGTTTCTTCATATATTGTTAAGTATGCTTGTTACACTATTAATGGCCGCAAGACGGGCATTATGGTCCTGCGACATAGTATAGCCGTCGCCCACGCTGGTGGCGCAGGCAACCATTACCAGGGTAACGGATGCCGCGATGCCGATATTGACAGGACGGGACAAGTCGAATTTAGAATTCTGAATTCTGATTTTTGAAGGCTTCGCAGCGTTGGCCTTGTGGGATATGCGGTCAAGGCTGGAGCCGACAGGACTGCTTTGGGCGATCGAAACGGCGCTTACTGTAGAGTCGACCATAATAAAAACAAACACAGCCTCAAGGAAAAGGGTAAAGATGCGGTAGTATATGTCAAAGTTGTGATGCCAGAGGTCGATGCCCCAATACACGGCGACGGCGGCGCTGGCGACAGCAAGGAGGCACCACCGCCGCAGCACGCGGCGATGCTGGGTGCGCAGACCCGCAAAATTCAGGCTGCGCGGCAAATGCCCGCGGCCGCCAACAACGGCTTCGATGCGGCGCGACTGCTCGTCGAACATCGGCTGCAGGTCGCCGAAGGAGACATCCTCCACGGCAAGGTCCGGGCGAACAGGCACATCTTCGCCTATGGGTTTGGATGTCATTCTCTTATTCTTCATCATATTCTTGTTGTTTAAGTTTGTCGATTTTCTGTCTGAGGCGGTAGAGGCGCTGCTTGGCGGCGGCCTCGGTGATGGAGAAGGTCTCGGCGATGTCGCGCACCGACATACGGCTGAGCCGCAGGTAGACCAGCGCGCGCTCGTCGGGCTCAAGGTCGTCCATAATGCGGTAGTAGTCGGGCGGCGCCTTGTCGACCTCGTCGGCCACCGTGTCGTACATCCAGTCCTCAAGCGGCACAAAACGCGGCTGCCGCGAGTGGCTGCGTATCTCGCTGACAGCGACATTGAGGGCTATGCGGTGCACCCACGTGTCGGTACTGCTCTCGCCCCTGAACCTGGGCCACGCCTCCCACAGCGTACAGACAATCTCCTGATACAGGTCGCGGATGCTGTCGGGGCGGCGGTCGGTGAAGTGCAGGCATATCTGGAATATCGAACGCTGGCTTCGGCCAAGCATATCAAGAAAGGCAGCCTCCTCGCCCTCGCGGACAGGACGACGGCCAAACAGGGCAAACAATGAATGCCCCGCCTTTTTACTGCCCGATGACCCGCCGCGATGACTCATTCCTCCCGCTTATTATATTCTTTACTATATTAGTCGTATAAAAACGTAAAAGTAACGCAAAAAATGTAAAAAAAATAAAAATCCAGTAAAAAAACACCGCGAAACGGCCCCGAACGCCCCACCTCAACACCCTGGTTTCCACATACCATATACCTACCAAAGTTCACTCAAAGTCTTATCAAAGTTTTATTAAATTTTACATTAGTGAACAATAATAAGACTTAAGTAACGTTATGGTAAAAAGAAAACACAGCGAAAGGACGGAAAAAGGACAGTTATGGCAACATCAAAAGACGTATTTTCAGGCAGTTTCAGCGGCCGATTGGGTAATGTCATAGGCTATGAGTGGCGCGGCAAGATGTGCGTCCGCTCAATGCCGTCGCACTATCGCGACGCGCAGACACCCCGCCAGCTGGCCCACCGCGCCCTCTTCAAAGCCACCGTGGGCTTCGCCACCAAAGCCCGCCACGTCATCGACAAAGGCCTGCAACAGGTCAGCCTCAACGCGCAAATGACTGAAGTCAACTACTTTATGCGCATCAACAAGCGGTGCCTGTCGCTCGCCGAGGCAGCGACAGCCGAGGCGCAAAACGCGCCGCAGCCAGCCCCTGTTGCAGCGCTGAACGTTGACTATGAGCACCTTGTGCTGGCCGACGGGCCCGTGGCACCCGTGGCGTTCCACACACCGGTGATGACCGACGACACGACAATACGCGTCGCCTTCGACAAGAATCCGCTGCATCGAGCTGTGAAACAGGGGGATTGCGTCTACCTTGCCGCCTACTGCCCCGAGCTGGGCGACTTCGACATCTCAGCCGCCTGCTACCGCAACAGCGGTTTCGCCGAGATTCGCCTCCACCCCTACTGGGCTGGAAAAGAGATACATCTGTGGGGCTTCGTCGTCGACACCGCCGGCCGCGCCTCCCTGAGCCAATACCTCGCCCACGCCCCCCTCTCCCCCACCGCCTGGCACCCAGAAGAAGAGGAGGAACCCATTGAAGACGAAGCCGTTGCCGCACCCGAACACGAACCAAGAATCATCTTCTGGAAGACAGATAGACATATCGCATCGGAACCAGAAGGCGGAGTCCCGTAGACAGTTGTTGAGACACAGAGAAACTACAAGGCACCTGTTTACGGCGAATGAATAACCAAACAATTACCGACAAATTGATTTATTGATATGAAAGCCGAATTGGAGAAAAAAACAGATGATTTTATCAAATCCCTATGCAACGACATCTACAAGTATCTGAAGGGAGTTGCCGGTCAATCTGTGTGTCTTCGCGACATACAATGGCATTACTTCCAGATTGAGAGCATCCACTGCGTCACTTACAAAAGACTTTACATCGACGACAACACGGTGAGGGTTGACTATTGTGACGGCGAAGGTGTAGAACCATTTGATTATGAGGAATGCACAGAAGAGTTGTCCAAGTTTGAATTGCAGGAGATACAAGACATAATCAAAAGCATAGAGGAGTAAGGCGGTTGACGAGCAGCGGACTATTGCAATTCGTTTGCCGCCACTCTGATAGCCAGACCTATAGCCTTTGCAAGCAGGCAGGGAACGGCGTTGCCGATTTGTACAAGCTGCTTGTTTTTAGGGCCTTCAAAGATGAAATCGTCGGGAAAAGACTGGAGCCGTGCCATCTCGCGCGCCGTAAGGACGCGAGGCAGTTTGGGATGGAGGTTTACACCGCCGTGGTTTTCCTTTACCGTACAGGAGGCCTCGTTCCAAGGGCACTTTTTCCAGGCGTCGGAGTAGCCTTTATAAAGGCTTTCACCTTCGGGGCACTCCATAATGCGACGCTGCATTTCGGCGTTGTGGCGGGTAGGGATGTGGTTGAATCCCGGGTCTTCGGGATGATTCTGGAGGTCGCCAATAGCCTGACCGGTTGTTATATACTCATCGGGAGAGAGGATGGGCTTGGGATGATAGTTTTTCAAGCCGTGGCGGTTGCCGATGAATATCACACGTTCCCTTTTCTGAGGGGTGTAATAGTCGGCAGCGCATAGCGTTGTGACATTCATCTCGTACCCTATGGCTTTGTAGTCGGCAATTATTTTCTTTTCCACGGCTCCGCCAAGCATTGAGCGCAATCCCTTTACATTCTCGCACAGGACGAAGTCGGGCTGCAGAGTACGCACAATCTCAAGCATTTCCTTGTAAAGAGTGTTCCGTGGGTCGTCGGCAATACGGTTGCCCGCCATAGAGAAGCCTTGGCAAGGAAATCCGCCCGAGATAACGTTCAGCTTCCTGCCTGCCAGCTGTTCGCTCACAGTTTTATAAAGTTCCACCTTTATTTCCGGTTTGGTAATGTCGCCATAGACAAAGGGGTGTTTGAAGTTGCGGCGATAGGTCAATCCCGCCTCTTTGAAGAAATCAAGTCCGCAAATGCCGTTAAGACCTGCCATTTCGAGGCCGCGGCTCAACCCTCCCGCGCCGCAGAAGAGGTCGATAAAGGTCAAATCGGAATGAGTGGTATTATTCCAATAGGGGCTAATATCCGCCCAGTTGACATCATCGGTGGAGGCGGAGTTCTTGCCTGGTCGGTCTTTTTTTTCCGACACATACGGTGCCAGATCGAAAAGCAGAAGCTGCGTATTGTCGACTCCTTTGCGACCTGACTTTGAAGAATGTGGCTTGTCGGACTTTATGGATTGCGGTTTCCCTGTCTGCTCAAAATCTTTCAGATCGCTTTCGTATACGACATAGCGACTACGCTCTTTGTAGGCAACAAGAGCGCCGGCAGCAACATATCTTCTGACAATCTTCAGAGACAAATTGAGCCTATCGGCAACCATATCAAGCGTATACGCAGTCATTCCAGATTCGGTAACATAATGCAAAACTACGAAAAAAAAGTGATTTGCATTCTGTAAATTGCCTTTCGTTATAAAAATGCTAACTATAGTCTGTTGTGGCATCAGAGAGAAAATGCGTATTTTGCAAAAAAATACGTATGCAATGAATGATGATATTTTAAAGAGATTCGGCTTAACAATCAAGCGCTTGCGCGAAAGGGAAGGTATAAGCCAGGAGAAACTCGGAGAGATTTCCGACCTGCACAGGACTTATATAGGTATGATTGAGCGTGCCGAGCGCAACATAACACTTAAAAACATTGAAAAACTTGCAAAAGCATTAGGGACTGACATCTCAAAGATTTTTGAGGAATTAGAGAGTACAAACATAAACAAGCAATAATATGGATAAGGAATTGATTAAATATTGCCTGTCAGTGATGGCAACAAAGGAGCAAATAATAAATATGCTTGCCGATTTGGGGTGCAAGCCAGCCAAGAAAACAATCAAAAAAGACGAGGCAGTTAAGTTGGCCTTGGAGTGTCCAGGGATAACCCTTGATTACATAACGACGTTTTATAGGAATAAGTGGGAGCGCACAAACATAGACATTCATATTAATAACTTTAAATCGGGCAAACTGGTTGGCCACGACTGGCACAAGGCGATGCCCTCAATATTGCACAGGAGTCTTCAAGACCGTGTCAGAGAATGTTCTGCAGGAATGTATACATTGGACGAATTGCTCAACATCGGCTCAGACATTATGAAGCAAGAATACTTCATTGTGGCACAACACGATATTCTGGAGACTTCAATCATAGAACACTTCGAAGACGCAATACCGCCAATAAAGGCCAAATGCATAACAGACTTCGTTTTCAGAGGGACCCCTGTCGATCTTAAAGTTTCCGATTACAAAGGAGAATGGGCCAATCGCATAAAGACCGATGGACCCTTGACCGTCGATGAGAAGAAGAGGTTGATAGCAGATAATTATCAGGAAGCTGACTCGGAAAGAATAAGGAAACAGGCTGACGGTTCAATCAACAACTGGGGTTTTAACAGGATGTATGTGTTTATCAAGGACCAAGACGAGTGGTTTTCCAATCCTGAAGGTATAGTGAACAGAGTACTGGCTGCACTTGACAATACAAGAGAGCCTTACAAAATAGATATTGACGGCTTCAAAATTGAAGCTTTCTGCATAGAAGTATAGCTACGATTTTTACAGATATATAATCACTGGCTGGACGTTGGGGTAGCCCATAGCGGTGAGGGCGGCGGCGTATTCGGCGACTTGGCGCTGGTATTTGCGGTGGGAGTCGTCGGCATAGGTGCCGGTCTTAAAGTCCACTACCCAGGTGCGGTCGGGAGCGAAGACTATGCGGTCGGGACGGCGCACTTCGCCATAGACGGCTATGGGGGCTTCGCACTTGACGCTGTATTGCGGGTCGAAGAATGGGCGGTTTTCCTCTTTCTGCATCATTGCCTTGATGCGCTGCGCTATGGACTGGGCGTCGGCATCGGCGATGTGGTTGTCGGCACAGTAGGCGGCGACAACGCTGTCGACCTCGTCGACGGTGCCTATGTGTGCCAGCAGGTCGTGGACGATGATGCCGTAGCGCCGGCTGTCGGTCTGGAGAGTCGACAGGAGGGCCTGGTTCTGAGCTGCGATGCTTATGCGGTCCTGCCAGGCGGGATAGGTGATGCGGTTTATCTCGATCTCGCCTGCGGAAGCGTCCGCGTCGGCTTCGGAACTGACGGCTTGCGGTTTCTCGAGGTCGGTGCCTATGGAGTAGGTGTTGTCAGACGACTGACGGAACTCGCTGTCGGTTGTGGCGAAAGAGTGGATGAGGGTGATGTCGTCGTTTGAATCGTTCCACTTCTTGCGGTTTTCGCAGAAGAGGAGCAGTTTCTGTTCTGGCCTTGTGAGGGCGACATAGAGGTTGTTGATGCGGTCCATCTCCTCGAGCAGGTACTCTTCGTCGAAGGCGTCGGTGAAGTCGGACTGCGTCCGCTGCAGGTTGACGAAGGCAACGGGCAGCCCGAGCGAGTCTTTGTCCTTCACTTTGACCCATATACGCGAGTTGGGCAGGCGCTTGTCGGGCATCACACAGATAACGATTTTGGCCTCAAGGCCTTTGGCTTTGTGTATGGTCATCAGCTGGACGGCGTTGAGGTTGGAGGCCGTTGAGGATGAGAGTCGTGGCAGATTGTCGTCGAGGTAGGTGATGAGAGCGCCGAGGTCGGAGCCGTTGCGCTGCTCGAATTCGCACACCACGTTGAGCAGCGTGGCGGTGTCGCGTCCCTGCAGGTTGAAGCGGCGCAACAGCTCTTCGCAGCAGTCGTAGAGCGACAGCGAGATGAGGTAGCCCGTGTTGAGCTCTATGCCATAGGGCGAGAGCAACTGGCTGAGGTCGTAGTCGTTGGCGCGCAGCTGCCACAGCAGGGCGTTGGCGTCGACGGCGCTGTCGGGCTTCAGGCAGCCGTTCTCAATGCTCAAGGAGAGTGCTTCGACGGCGGCGACACGGTTGCGGCGGTCGTAGAGGTACTCGAGGAGCGAGAGAATGAGCAGCACGGCCTGGCTGTTGGAGAGCACGAAGGACTCGGACGAGACCATCGGGATAGGGGCCTCGGGCGAATGGGTGTTGAAGTAGTCGGCGATTTCGGTCAGCGTGGCATTCTTGCGGGCCAGAATCATTATGTCGCCGTAGTCGTAGTGCAGGTCGTCGACCTGATGCCTTACCGCCTCGAGGATGTCGGCATAGAGCGCCTCGGAATCGGAGAAGGTGACACCCACATAGCCGCCGTCCTTGACGGGCTGCTGCCAGAGGTCGGGCTTTTCGGAGGTGCCGTCGCCGATATAGAGCCGCTGCAACTCGGGGTTGGCCGCGAAGGGGCCCTCTATTATCGACTTGAAGAAGCGGTTGTTGAACTGGACGATGTTGGCCAGGGTGCGGTAGTTGGACTGCAACGAATCGATGCGATAGAAGTCCTTGTGCTGCAGCAGCTTGCCGCGTCCGTCGGGACTGTCGACCTTGGGCAGCTGGACAAACTGACGCACATCGCCCTGACGGAAACGGTAGATGGCCTGCTTGCCGTCGCCCACCACGAGCGACTGCGTGCCCGGCTCGGCGGTGCCTGGCCGGAAGTCGTAGGTCATTGCCTCGTCGAGGAGCGGGATGAAGTTCTGCCATTGCAGCTTGCTGGTGTCCTGGAACTCGTCGATCAAGTAGTTATAGTAGTGGCTTCCGATGCGTTCGTAGATGAACGGTGTGGGTTCGCCCACCACTTCGTCCGCAATGCGCTTGTTGAATTCCGAGATGTGGACTATCTCGTTCTCATCGTAGTAGTTGTCCTTGATCTTGCTGATGCGGTTGAGCAGCGCCAGCGAGTAGAGGTCGGACAGCAACAGCTTGCGGGTGTTGTACTTCGGCAGGCCGTCGTTTAAGGCCTCGTATGCCGCCCTGTATTCGGGCAGTACCGCGTCGAGCGGCGCCCTCAAAGCCTCGGCCGTAGATTTTCCCCACAGACGGTTGTCGTCGTAGGCGGCGTCCACGCGCTTGTGCGAGTCGTTGATTTTGCTGAGGTTGCCGTCGGCTATGCGAGCGAAGAAAGCGTAGACCCCCGTGCCCTTGCTGGGGAAATCGTCGACAGTCAGGCCTTTGGCGGCGCAGGCTTCCGTGAAGCGACGCGACGCGGCAACGAGAGCCGTCTCGTAAGCCTTCGTCTCGCCGACAAGCCTTCTGTGCACCTCCATAAAGTCTGAGAGGTCCATCTTGGAGAGCTCTGCCAGATACTCAGGCGTCTCCTCCCTGAAAATCTGCTCGGAGAGGTCCTTTATCTGCTTTTCCACGTTGTAGTTTTGTCCGCTCTCCATACGGCTCTCGGCAAAGGAGCACAGCACCTGCGTCAGCTTCTCCTCGCCTTCCTTGCCGACAAGCGACATCAGCTCGTCCACCAGATATTTGAGCAGGTCGTCGTTTTGTATCAGAACGCTAAAGTTCATAGGCAGGTGCAGGTCGTGGGCGAAAGTCTTGACAAGGCGGTGGACAAAGCTGTCTATCGTACAAACCGACAGCTGCGAGTAGTTGTGCAGGATGGACGACTCGAGGACAGCGCAGCGGCGCACCACCTCCTTCTCGTCTATGCCCAAGTGCGACACCATCTGCCCTATCAGGCGGCTCTCCGACGCGCTATCGGTGACGATAGCGTGCAACTTGCTCATTATACGGTCCTTCATTCCGTTTGCCGCCTTGTTGGTAAAGGTGATGGCAAGTATATGCCCGAAACGATAGCGGAGCTCTTCGGCTGAAGAGATCGCCGCCTCGATGAACTGACGAACAAGAGTGTAAGTCTTCCCCGAACCTGCGGAAGCGCGACAAACAATGAATCTGGCCATAGCAAAAAAGAGTTAAAGTACTAAAATACAATTGGAGACCCCACGCTCGCCCTTACAGTCATACCTTCTGTTATCCGACGGGTGGTTGACGATGCCGTCGTTGGGCTTGCCCGCCACATACATCGTCGTGGAGCCGCCACCGTCCATATTCAAGGCGTCGCGGCAGCCAAGGTAGCGCAGCAGTCGACAGAAATCGGGCAGCGAGAGGCCTTCCGACTCCTTTGAGCGGCCATCGACGGTGACCAGCACCGTTGTGCCATCGCTCTTCACCCCTACCGCCGTGCGGTTGTGGCGGTCGCTGACAAAGGTCTTGTCCGTCCGCTGGGGCACCAGGCGACCATCGAGGACAAGCATCGGGCCGGCAGTCATAATGTCATCAGCCTCAAGGCTCTGCTCCCACAGGCGGGCGCTGTCGGGCACCACCATCTGCGGGCGTCCGTCCTTGAGCAGCATCAAGCCATACTGGTAGTATTTCCTGTGCACACTGTCGACCTTCTGCGGCGTGTTCACGCCCAACTCCTTACCGTTGATTTTCAGGTAGCATATAGGGTTATGGAATTCCATATCAAAGAAAGAACCGTTGATTGCGGCGCAGGCCTTATGCTTCATAGCCTGCGCAGAAGTGGGAGTACGGACAGGCTCGCAGCTCAACGCCAGTTGCCTGGACGAGTTGGCGGGTATCTCCAGCACGCATATATACTGGTTAGACCCCAAGCAGTCCTTGTGTGCAAAGTGCTTACGTTTCAGCACCATACCGTCAAGGCTGTCCACCTGCCATCGGGCATTAACGACACGCAGCGAGTCGCTTCTCTGCCCCATTGCCGGCACAAGAGCCAGCAGCATACAAGCTATCAGCAATATTCTCTTCATCATTCAGCGTTCATTAATAAGTCGTTAACGGTACCGGCAATTCCTTGCCAGTCCTGCTTCTGCATACAGGCATAGCTGCCCCTGAAACAGCGTTCGCTGCCCATCCTGCTGCACGGTCGGCACCAGAGGCGGCCGGCCTCGCAATCCACACTCTTAGTGCGGAAGGCAGAGAAACCGAAACTCGGTGTCGTGGCACCCCACACAGCGACAACGGGGCGCGAGAAAGCCGATGCAATATGAAGCAGCGACGAGTCGGAAGTCACCACCACCTTGGATGCCGCCACTATCGCCGCCGTCTGCATCAGCGTCGTCCTGCCGCACAGGTTGACGACATTAGGCGACAGGCTTATGCCGCTCTGCTCTATGCGACTGCGGTCGCCGGCATCGCCAAGCAGCACCACACGCTCTTGCAGGTGTGCACAAAGCTCAGCGACACGGTCCAAAGGCAGACGTTTCGTGGCGTGCTGACCGCCACAGGCTATAGCCACGTATGGGACATCCAGCACATCGGCCAGCTTCAGCTCGCCGACACGCTGCTCCAGCAACCGTGCGCCCTCCAGTTCCGCCGGCAGACAGACCTCCAGTCCCTTGCCGTCGTCGGCCACACCAAGCCTTTCTACCGCCTGCATATAACGGTCCACAACGTGCCGTCCCGACATCGCATCCAGCTTTGTCAGCACATAGACGAACTTGCGCAGATTCTCCTTGCGGTAGACCGAGTGCCGCACGCCGAGCGACAGGCGTATCTTTCGGGTGCGATGGTTGTTGTGCAAATCCACGACAAAGTCGTAATTCTCCCTCTTCAGCATCGCCACCGTCTCGTCCATACTCTCCTGCAGCAGCAAAAGCTTGTCGATATTGGGGTTGCCTTTCAGCAGTTCGCCGTTGGCTCCGCGAGTCAAGAAATGCACTTCTGCATCCGGCACTTGCTGCTTCAGGCAACGCACCACCGGCGTTGTCAGCAACACGTCGCCTATCGAGCTGAGCCGCATCACCAGCACCTTCATTTCCGTTTCTCCTTTCTGCCAAGCAGTTCAACAATCCTGTCGAAGTCACGCGTATACTTAAGTCCCACGCCCTGCTTGTATGGCAGGTCCGACCGCGTATAGTCGTTGGTATTGCTGCGGTTGAAGACGAAAAGGTGCAGGCGCGGGTTAATCTTGTAGCCCACCAGCATATCGCCCGTCATATTGTTGTTGCCGCCCACGCCGCTCATCTCGCGAGCCTCGCCTCCGAAGCCGAAAGTCGACTCGAAGTAGAACTTGTTCCATTCCTTGCTGATATCCACCGCATACTGCTCCGTGGTCAGAGCGTTGCCTGCCTGGTAAGCAAAGTTGATGTCCACAAAGTCCACCATATCGCTCACCATACCGCCCAGGGTGTTGGCCACAAAGCCGTAGCCCTCCTCTGCCGCCGACGTGCCGCCGGCATTGGCATCGGTAGATGTCGAAGAATTGTAGAACTTCTTGAAGAGCAGCAGCGACACCGTCTGGTTAAGCATATCGCGTTCGTTGTTCCTGTCGATATAAGCAAACACCTCCTCCTGCACGCTCTGGTCGGCGTTGGGCAGGCGCAGGTCGAAGTCAATCTCGGGTGCCTGCAGGTTGCCGCTCAGTTTAATCACATTCTCCACAAGCACAGGCTTCTGCGAGTCGGTGGCCGACAGGGTGCCCGTCAGCGTGGAGAGGTTCACGCGCTGGCCGTAGACAGCCTTGATGTCGAACAAGGCATCGCTCACATCGCCTCTGAAGGTGATGGAGCTGCCGTCGTCGATGGTAAACTCCTTGCTGAGCAATCCCAGCACATCGAGCTCGACAGTACCGCTGCTCAGCTCGAGGTCGCCCATCAGCGAGAAAGGTTTGCCGCCGCCCACCTGCAACTGCAGGTCGCCGGCACCGACGGCTTTGACATCGGCCGTCACCGTCGAGAAGTCCATCGGCAACTCCAAGCGCACGTCGGGCGTAGCCTCAAGGTTGATGGTCAACGTCACTCCCGAGGTGCCCTCTGCCGTTACCGGAACGGCTTTGCTCTCGCTCTCGCTCAGCAGCAGCAGGCGTTCCTCCTCCTCGTCACGGTCCGACACGAAATGGATGTAGTCAACCTGCTTCAGTTCTCGCTTGTCGTTGATAGGAATGTGCAGCGACGAGCCCTCGAGTGTCGTGGCGTTCAGCACTATGTCAAGATCGTCCAAACCGCCGGTCACGCGGCCGTTTATCGATGCTATCACGGTGCCATAGTACTGCTCCGACTGCCGCAATGTGGTGTTCATACACAGCAGCCGCGGACTGTTCACCGCGATATTGAAATTCATATCCGAAAGGGTCTCGTAGAATATCCTGCCGTCCAGACGGGCGTTTCCGCCGCGGGTGTCGTGCACCTCGAAGCCGTCGAGCCGCACCATACCCTTGTCCATCCACACCGTATCGTCAAACAAGTAGCTGACGTTCAAGTAATCCACCTTCATCTTGCCCTTGTCCACGTATGCGAAGCCCTCAATTCTGGGGGCGCTCAGCGTTCCGTTGATGTCGAGCTCGCAGAACAGTTTGCCCTCCACCTCAGACGAGAAAGAGCGCATCAGCGGCTGCAGCGACTGCATCCCCAATCCCTCGACGACAGCCCTCAGGTTCAGTTCCGGTTCGTCGCCGCCCAAGGCAATATAGCCCGAAACGTCGATAGGCTCGCTCCACTCGTCGCTTCCGGTTCTCCACGAAGTCAGGTAAACATTCAACTCGTTCAGCTCAGCGTTCCAGGTCGACCGCAGACGTGCGTCGCCCAGCTCCTCGCCGTCGAACTTAAGGTTGTGCATTGCGATATCGCCGTTCAGGTAGGGCACCTCCTCGCTGGCGCCGTTCTGTGCCTGTCCGTCGCTTTCCTTGTGCAGGAAGCCTATGTGCACGTTGCCGTCCAGCGTGCCGTCGACCGACATACCGCTGGCTTCGAGAAACGTATTAAGCACACCGACACCGAACTCATTCAGCACCAGTTCTATGCTGTCGGTCGTCTCGCCCCTGCGCGAGCCACGCAGCGTTGCCCGCTGATTGCCGCTCCACAGGTTGATGCCGCCTATCTCAAAGCCCTTGCCGTCGATATACGTGTCACCGTTGCCGGCATCGAGACGCCACAACTCGCCGCCTATCGTCAGCTTCGACGGGTCGACCACCAGGTCCACCCGCTCGCCGTCCGACAGCAGTCGGAGGTTGACATCGCCGCCACCCAGAGCCTCCTCGCCGTTGTCCCAATACAGACGGCAGTGGGCGCTGCTGTGCGAACTCTCCAGCGCGACGTCGGAGCTCTCCGACAGCACCAGATTACCAATCTTGATTTGCTCACTTGTCAGTCGCATACGGTAGCTGTCGGCCACCGCGCCGCCGTTCATACCGACGTCGTACACGCGCAGGCTGCCCCAGCCGATGGAGTCAGACCTGACAATGGGCTTGAACGATTCCACTTTGTTATAGTTCAGCTGCACGCTTGTGCCGCGTGCCAGCAGCAGTCGCGGTTCAAAGAATTCCATCACACCGCCGCCACCTTTCCACTCGGCGCTCAGCTCGAAGTCGCCTATCTCAGCCCTCGGTTCGACGTTTGCTGTCTGCTGCACTTCGCCATCGGCCCCGGCATTGGCGACCACAGGCACAAAGTCGGCCAGGAAGGTCCGCACCATCTCTCCGATATTGCCGTATTCGTAATAGCCTCGCATCTGGGCGTCGACGATGTCGCTTCGCAGAGTCATATCCTTCCAGTAGCTGCGCTCGCTGACCGTCAGCTCAGCCTCGTCGACCCTGCACTCGCCTCTGGTGGCCGCCAGGTGCAGCCCATTGACGCTCACGCGTCCCCTCGAGTTGCCCTCGCCCATATCCGCATAGCGGCCTGTAATCTTGCCGTCTACGCGAGCTTCATTGTCGGCACCGCTCCACAGCCCCAGTCCTTTCAGGTCGAGCGACTCGACATCCACCTGCGCGGTATAGAGCACGCTCTGTTCGCGATATTGCAGGGCAGCCTCGCCCGACACCTTGCCCAGGGCATCATCCATACCAACCACAGCGGCGATGCGGCCTCCCTCAGCCTCGACGCTGAAAGAGGGCTCGTTGGCTATGCGGTGGCCTTTGACCACGGGATGCCTCAGGTTACCCTCGGCGTGCGCCTTCATAGTGCGCGGATTGAAGCCGCGACCCGCAAAGCGCACCTCAAGACCGCTGCGCGACAGCCACTCGTTGGGAGCCAGCTGCACAACGTTGAGCCCATCGGAGAGCAGAGTGCCGCTGTAGGTATATTCGCCGGAGGCATTCTTAGCCATCCGCACGTCGCCGGTCAAGTTGCCGGGCTTGCCGGCAATGTTCAGCTTGGCGCTGAAATCGTTTATCCTGCCTTCAAACTCGGCCTCGGCGTCGATATGGTCCATCTGTTTCAGCAATTTCTCGGCCTTCAGCGTCACCCCTGCCGGATGCCGCACGGCGGCAAGGTCGGCGTATGTAGTGTGCAGGCGATAGAGCCTTGCATCGATATATGTCGAATCAATCTTGGGCAGCCCCTTCATCGCGCCGTCGAACTCCAGGTACGACTCGTCGCCGAAGGCAAGCCTTACACCCTCTGCATAGAGGTTGCTCACGGTGCCTCCGAACCAGCCCCTGATGTCGACCTGCTCGTCCATACCCCACAAGGGCTCGGCCCACCAGCCAGCATCGCGCATACCGCCATAGGAGCCGTCGAGGAAGTGGCAGTTGAGCGTCACGCTGTCGAGAAAATGGCTCATCGACTTCCATCTGTCGTAGTCGAGCATCACATCGCCCACCAAGCGCGAGTCGCCAGTCTGCAGTATCATATTCGTCGCCGAAATGCCGCTGCGGGTAACGTAGACGTTCATACTCATTTCCTGCACCTCAAGGCCCGAGCGCTCGTGCGTGACGAACCGCTCGATGCGGCACGTCACATTGTCGGCAGCCACACGCACATTGCGCATCCGCGCCTTTACGTTGCGCCAGGCCTGATGCTTCACGTCCACTCCGGGACCGCTGCACCACTCCTCGCGCGGCCGGCTGTCCTTCAGGTCGTGCCGATAGGTAACATTGTCGAGAATCAGATCGTCGACCAGCACGGTGAACACGCCGCTGTGAGGCTTCTTCTTCGTGGTCGTGTCGTGGCTGGCGTAGTAATTGATTATATGCCTGAGGTTAAGGCCATTGCTGTCGATAGCCAGATGATAGTCCACATCGTGCAGCCGTGCCTCGCTGAAGGAGAGGCCGCCGTCGCCATAAGGGAAGCCGGCAAAGCGGAACGACATTTTGCGTGCCGAGCAGATAGTGTCGTTGTCGGGGCTCACCAGCAACACGTCGCGCAGCACCAGATGGTTGAGCGGATTGCAACCCAGCGACCCAATCCTGACCTCGCCGCCCCAGGCCTCGCTGCAGCGGCTGCCGGCGTATGATGCTACGAGCGACTGCACCAGCGAATAGTTAAGCAGCGCAACCACAACGTAAACCGTCAGGAACAGGGCCAGCAGCGTTCGCCATACTATCTTCAGTGCTTTTTTCATTCCGTTTAGTCTCGTATGCAGCCCGCTCCGGCAGCCCTCGCCGAGGGGTGCGGTGCAAGCGGCAATATGCTTACTTTGTTTTCAAATTATCTTTCATAACTCGCTTTTTAAAATTTTAGTATATAAAACACTGCATTTATTTCACTTTTTCTCCCTGCCGTCGCCCGAAAAACGCCGTTTCACCCCCCTGTCAACTCCGCTCGTTGTCCGTTCGTTGTCCAGTTGTTGTCCAGTTGTTGTCCAGTCGCTGACTGGACAACAACTGGACAACGACTGGACAACAACTGGACAACGAACGGAGCGGGTATCTGTAAACAGCGGACAATCAGCGACTTCAGAACACACCATTTGGAAAGGCTTCGGCAATGCGGAATCTGGGCGATATTTTTTGGTGCAAAAAACGCCGTTCTCAAAAAAATTGTGTAATTTTGCAACGCCAAAGATATATACCTTCACAACTCATAACGCACTCAGAATATGCCAAACATACTTGCCATAGAATCCTCTTGCGACGACACTTCGGCTGCCGTTCTGCGCGACGACCGCTTGCTGTCGAACGTCATTGCCTCGCAGAAGGTGCACGAACAATACGGTGGCGTGGTGCCCGAACTGGCATCGCGAGCCCACCAGCAGAATATAGTGCCCGTAGTGGACGCTGCGCTCCACAACGCCGGCATAGAACGCGGCGACATCGACGCCGTGGCCTTCACGCGCGGCCCCGGACTGCTCGGCTCGCTGCTGGTAGGCGTGTCGTTTGCCAAAAGCTTTGCACAGGCACTGCAGATTCCGCTGATTGAGGTCAACCACCTGCAAGCCCACATACTGGCCCACTTCATCAAGCGCGACGACACCTATACGCCGCCGCGGTTCCCGCTGATGTGCCTGCTGGTGAGCGGCGGACACACGCAGATACTGCTGCTGCGCAGCCACTTGGAGATGGAACTGCTGGGCCAGACCATCGACGACGCTGCGGGCGAAGCCGTCGACAAGGCCGCCAAGATTATGGACCTGCCCTACCCGGGCGGACCCGTCATCGACAAACTTGCGAAGAGCGGCAACGCCGACGCCTTCCATTTCGCTACGCCAAACATAGCGGGGCTGGACTACAGCTTCAGCGGCATCAAGACATCGTTCCTCTATTTCCTGCGCGACCGCCTGCAGGAAGACCCGCAATTCATTGAGAAACACAAAGAAGACCTCTGCGCATCGATACAGAAGTGCATAATGGACTTCCTGCTGAAGAAACTCGAAAAGGCAGCGCTGCGCAACCACATAGGCCAGGTGGCAATTGCCGGCGGCGTGTCGGCCAACTCCTACCTGCGCGAATCGCTGCAGCGTATGGGAGAGAAACACCACTGGAAGGTGTACCTGCCGCCGCTGCAGTTCTGCACCGACAACGCAGCTATGGTGGGCATTGCCGGCTACTTTAAGTACCTGCAAGGCGACTTTGCCGACATAGCACTGCCGCCATACACGAGATAGGTTTTTGAAGATATAAAGCGAACAATGACAAGCGAATAGTGGAATATAAATCGTGAACCAATCAAGAGATGAGAGATGAAAACGAAAAACGGAACAAGAAAAACGGTGAATACCTGGCGCACCCTGACGGTGGCGGCATTCGTCGTTTTCTGCTTCCTGTCATCGCCTCTCCGCTCGCAGGACATCCACTTTTCGCAGACCGATTTCAACCCGATACTGCTCAATCCCGCCTACTCAGGTTTCTTCGACGGGGCAGGACGTTTCGGCCTCTCCTACCGCAACCAGTGGGCGTCGGTGTCGAAGGCCTTTCAGACCATTGCCGCCACCGCCGAGATTCCGGTGGTCAGGCGTCGCTACAACCACGACGGCATCAGCATCGGGGCGATAATATACAACGACCGTGCAGGCACGCTCAACTACGGCACCACGGCGGGCAACTTCATACTGTCGTACTACAAGGCTCTGTCGAACAGCAACGACAATTTCCTGTCGGTTGCCGCCGAAGCGGGCTTTGGACAGGCGGGTTTCAGGACCGACAATATCGAGCTGGTGGACCCCAGCGACGACATCCAGTCGAACTCGGCGACGTTCCTTACCATCGGCGCGGGCATTGCGTGGTTCTACCAGCCCAACGACGACTTCTACCTGAAGCTGGGCCTGTCGGGACGCAACCTCAACCAGCCCGACATCTCATACCTTGGGCTGAGCGACGAGAAGCTGTACCGCAAGTTCAATGTCTACGCGCGTTGCGAGTACCGCAACGGAGGCAATCTGGGTCTGCTGCCGCTGGCCACCGTGACGGTGCAGAACAAGTATATGGAGGCAATGGTGGGATGCGACACGAAATACTACCTGTCGGAGTCGTCGGACCACTACGTGTCGATAGGCGCGGGGCTTCACTATCGTTGGCGCGACGCGGCGCTGGTGCAGTTTTCGCTGGAGTACAACTCGTTCATCTTCGCCCTGCTCTACGACGCGAACCTGTCGAAGCTGACGCCTGCATCAAGGTCGATAGGCTCTTTCGAGATGAATATCGTCTATCGCCTCGTACGCAACCACCGTGTCAACCGCAAGGCTATGCCGTGCCCAATCATTTGAATCAAAATACAAACACCTGATATAGAACAAAATAAGATTTGATTATGAAACATAAGTACCTTCTCTTCTTCGCCGCAATCGTGACATTTGCATCGCTCGGAAACAGCGTCAAGGCACAGATAGCAGATGCCGACGAAGCCTTCAAGTTCGGCTACTACAAAACCGCAGCGGACCTGTATGCCAACGAGTACCGCAAGTCGCACGATCCGAACATAGCCTACAAGATTGCCGAGTCGCACCGACTGGCAAACAACTACAGCAAGGCTATCAAGTACTATACCATAGTGAACAATTCGGCGGCGGCGGCGATATATCCGCACACTGAGTATTTCCTCGCCTCGATGTACCGTATGGCTGGCTACGCTGACTCGGCGCTTACGTTCTATCAAAAGTATCTGCGCACCGCCATCAACGAACAGCTTGAGCAGCGTGCACGCCAGGAGGCAAGGGCCTGCCAATGGGTGCTCGACAGCGTTGAAGCCCCGACCAACTTCACGGTGAAGCACGAGAGCAAGAACATCAACACCGAATACAGCGAATCGGGTGCTGTGATGATGGGCGACTCGCTGCTGTTTTTCTCCTCGATGCGCGAGATTTCAAAGCCAGGCTCGAAGAATGCCGTCTTTTCAGACCTTGTGCTGATGCAGATTTTCCAGGCCGACTTCAGCGGCGACAGCCCCAATGAGGCGACCGTCAACAACTGGGGCCTGAACAACAAGGAGAAGCACTCGTGCAACGTGGCCTTCGACCCACGGCACAACAACATCTACTTTACGCTGTGCCAGACAGACGACTTCGCCAACATCCCTTGCGAAATATATGTGTCGCACTATAGCAAAGGTAAGTGGCAGAAGGCCAAGAAGGTGGGCGGCGACGTCAACATTGCGGGCTACACGTCGACACAGCCGACAGTGGGCTATCTGGCTGACGGCACGACGATACTGTATTTTGTTTCCGACCGCCCCGGCGGAGTTGGCGGAATGGATATCTGGTACTCTGTCATAAGCGATGAAAAGACACCTGGCAACAGTATCAACCTTGGCTCTCCGGTGAACACGGTGGGCAACGAGATAACGCCGTTCTACGACAATAACGGCCAGCAGCTTTACTTCTCGTCCGACTGGCATCTGGGCTACGGCGGCTATGATGTGTTCTGCGCCAAGGGAATACGCGATAGTTGGGAAGAGCCATTCAATCTTGGCAGCACTCTGAACAGCCCCGCCAACGACCTGTACTTTACGGTTAACAGCGACATCCCTGGCTCAGGTTACCTCACATCCAACCGCAGAGGCTCGTTCTTCATCAACGACAACACTTGCTGCAACGACATATACAGCTGGAAGACAGCAAAGAAACAGCAGCCAAGACGCATCGTGGAACAGCCCGTGACCATCGCTCAGAAGAGCGCTGTGCACAACCTGCTGCCCATCAAGCTTTACTTCCACAACGACGAACCCGACCCGAAATCGAAGCTGGCCACTACGACTGTCAACTATTTCCATCTGTACAACACTTATATGTTCAAACGCAGCGAGTACAAAAAGGCTCACGCTTCGGTCGCAGACAAGGAGAAGTACGACTCCATCTGCGGCGCAATTGACTACTTCTTCGACGGTGAGGTTCAATACAACTGCGAGCGCTTCGAGCAGTTCCTCGACCTTTTGCTTGACGACCTCAAGGCCGGCCACCGCATCTCAATGACCGTTGAAGGCTATGCCAGCCCTATACATACATCGGATTACAACCAGATTATCTCGAAGCGTCGCATCGCATCGATAGTCAACCAGATTATGGAGTACCAGAAAGGTGTACTCACTCGCTTTATGGGCACCAATGGCGGCTCTCTGCAAATCAGAGAGATAGCCCACGGTAGCACTCTTGCCGACAAGGGCGTCAGCAACGACCCGCGACAGACAAACAAGTCGGTGTACAGCGTGGAAGCAGCCCGTGAGCGACGCATAGAAATCCTTGACTACCAGTATCTCGAGGACGACAGCACCCTGATAAGCTGCCTGCGCCTGCCCACCCGAGCAATGCACATAGGCACCTACTTTACAGGCGAATACGCAGACATACAAGTGCACCTGCAGCACACAGCCATAAGCGAGACGACACTCGACTTCATCAGCGTAGGCTCGCCCGACGTCAAGGTGGTTGGCTACAGCAAACTCACGCCAGGACAAGACCTTACCATCTATCTGCGTATGGACAACCGCAAAGCTGAGCCCAGCGTAAGCTCATTCCTGCCCATAACCCTTCGCGTCGCCGGTGAACAGATAACCCAGACGATGTTCCTCGAATACACACTGGAGAAGTAAGGTGTACTTTGCGCCCGCAGGCTTCTTCCTAAAGAAGATGCACTATTTTATGCGGCAGGTAAGGATGTGATGGCCTTCGAGGGTGCCCTCGAGGATGTCACCGATGGCGACAGGTCCCACGCCGGCCGGGGTGCCGGTATATATAAGGTCGCCGGTGCGAAGCAGCATAAAATCTGAGATATACGATATCATACGGTCGACACTGCACAGCATATCGCGTGTGTTGCCGTGTTGCACCACTTCGCCATTGCGTGTCAATGAGAAAGAGAGGTTCTGTATGTCGTTTTCGAACTCCGACAGGGGGATGAAATCGCCCAGAACTGCAGAGCCATCAAAGCCTTTGGAGAGTGTCCACGGCATACCTTTCTGTTTGGCCTGCTGCTGAAGGTCGCGAGCTGTGAAGTCAATGCCGACTGTCACAGAACTATAGTATTTGTGTGCAAAACGTTCCTCGATGCTCTTGCCCACCTTGTCGATGCGCACCACCAGCTCGGTCTCGTACTCGATACGCTGACTGAACTCGGGATAGAAGAACGGCTGGTTTTTGAGCAGCAACGCGCTGTCGGGCTTGAGGAAAAAATATGGGCAATATTGCGACGCGCCATCAGCTCCACGTGCTCCACAGGAACTTGTACCACCCATTTCGGCGGCGTGTTCGCTATAATTGCGGGCTATGCAGATTATCTTCAAGATGTTCTATTTGTTTGGCCGCAAGCGGCTGATACGTATTGCATTGACAGGATCGTTCCAGATTTCGGTGCCGAGAACGCTTGGAAAGATACCGTTGTTTGAGGTGCTTTGGAAGTCAGCGCTACCGTCAAGGCGGATAAAGGTGTCATAAGCAAGCATTTCTTTGCAATAGCTTTTCATCACCAGCAGCACATTGGAACGGTCGTCGCCCCACTTACCGTTGACACAATAGAAGACGATGGTATTCGGTTCGCCGTCCTCGACAAAAAGTTTTTCGGTGTCGGTCAACTCGACAGTGTCGTTGTATTCCTCAAGCTTGACGATGCGGAACTTGTATTCGCCCTTGCGTTTCTTGTCGAGCTTAATGGTCAACTTGCGGCCAACGCGGATGTCAAAATGGTCGATGGGGCCATAATCTATGACTTCGTCCTTGTCAGACGATTCGAACTGCTTGGAAAGATATGCCAGACAGGGTGTTACGTTGACGTAGAGATCATCCAGGTCGTATTCGTTCTCCTCGAGTGGGAAAACGTCGAACTGTTGGCCAGCGTTATGCTGCAGTGACTGGCTCTTGGGCCTAAGGTCAAAATAGTTCATAAAGTTATAAGAATGAGCCACCACAGCGACGTGAAATGCCGTCTCGTAGTCGCTGCCGTCGCCCGAGGCTGCAATGGCGCTGATGAGTGCCACATAGCGGAAGGCGTCGTCGTGAGCCTGCTCGGAATCTTCGCCATAGACAAGGGTGTTGGCAAAGTGGCGGTACATATAGAGGCGCAGATGCATCGGAGCTTTCTCAACGGCTTTGTTAAGCAGTTTGAGCGCTTTTTCTGCATCTTTTTTGGTCACCTTGTCCTGGTTAAGGATTTCGCGGGCCTGCTCTTCTTCGTCGAGACGAATGTATGGATTGTAGTCATCCTGAAGCACATATCCATAGTAAAGGCAATGTAAGTCCTCGATTGTGAGCGAAGTGTCGGCATCGGCAAAGCGTTTGAGCAGCGTAGGATAATAGAACGGCGATGTAGGGTCCGTGATGGCACGTCCCAGCCACTCGTAATTGGGAGCAAGAAACTCAGAATACTGCGGCATTGTGTCGGTGCTGACATTGGTATCCTGCTGGCTTTGAGCACACAGCGGTGCAAAAAACAACAAAATTGCTAATAAGATATTGTGTTTCATAGATAGAGAGTATTAACCTTCAAATTTAAGTTTCAGGGCCTGCAGCTTCTCTTGGTCTTTGCGACGCTTGGCCTCGACCATACGGCGTTGTACTTCCATCACCACCTGCTTGGTAGAGAGCGGGAAGTCGGCCTTCATTATCCAGTCATAATAGGCTGGCTCCTGGGTGAACACCTTTTCAAGGGTCTTGCCTTTGTGCTTGCCAAAGTTGAATATTTCGTGATGTGCCTTGTCGTAGCCGATATGCCCTACGAGGTCGGCCCACTGAGAGTTGGCCGTGAAATCGCTTAATGCAGCGATGTCGTTGACAATGGGCACTGAGGTCTTGCCGTCGCGGTCGACATAAGGAGTGTCTTTGTAATGGTCGAGCTGAGCCTTGAGGACTTCGTAGGTGGCCTTGGTGTCGGCATCGGCACTGTGTGCTCCGTCGAGTTCCTTGCCGCAGTAGAACTTATATGCGGCGACCAGAGTGCGGGGCTCCATTCGATGGAAGATGTTTTGGACATCGACAAGATGACGATCTTTCAGAGAGAACTCTATACCTGCGCGAAGGAACTCCTCGACCAGCAGCGGTACGTCGAACTTGTTGGAATTGTATCCAGCTAAATCTGCATTTCCTATATATTCGGCAATGGCCGGCGCCAACTCTTTGAACGTGGGCTTATCGGCAACCATAGCGTCGGTGATGTGATGGACCGCTGTTGATTCCTCAGGGATATGCAACGTCTTGCCGTTATTGTCTGCAGGACGCACCAGATAGGTGACATCCGACTCCGTTCCATCTGGCATTACCTTGAGGAGGCAGACTTGTATGATATGGTCTGAGCCCACTTGGACTCCAGTGGTTTCAAGGTCAAAGAAAACAATGGGTTTAGTTAGATTTAGTTTCATTAGTTATTTATAAAGTTTAAAGATTAACGGTTTAAGGTTAAAGAGGTATAGGTCAAAGTATAAGCAATTGTAAGGATGGACAATACCTGTTGTATATGAAGTTAAGGTTAAGGACAAAGTTTTTAGGCTCATACTTCTCTTGCTATGCGGCCGATGGTTATGAGCCGTTCCAGTAGGTCTTCGGCCAGGTCGAGCGGCAGCATATTGGCGCCGTCCGATTTAGCGTTGCGCGGGTCGGGGTGTGTCTCGAGGAAAATGCCGTCACAGCAGTTGGCCACAGCAGCACGGCCAATGGTCTCAATCATCTCTGGGTCGCCGCCACTGATTCCGCTTGGCTGGTTTGGCTTCTGCAACGAGTGGGTTATATCAACGATAACAGGCACTTCGTTGCGCTTCATAATAGGCACACTGCGGAAATCGACCACAAGGTCTTGATAGCCGAACGTTGTTCCACGTTCGGTGAGCATTATATCTTTGCCGCCATAATACTTTATCTTATTGACAGCGTGCACCATAGACTCTGGTGAAAGGAACTGTCCCTTCTTGACATTCACCACGCGGCCCGTCTCGGCAGCTGCTGCCAGCAACGACGTCTGGCGGCACAAGAATGCGGGAATCTGCAGCACATCGACAAACTCGGCGGCAGTTGCAGCCTCAGTCTCGTTGTGGATATCCGTCACAACCGGTATATTGTATTTATCGCGGATATGTTTCAATATATCAAGGCCTTCCCAGTCACCTATACCGGTAAACGAATCAACGCGCGAGCGGTTGGCTTTGCGGTATGATGCCTTAAAAGCAAAGGGGATGTGCAGTTTGTCGGTGATTTCCAATAGTCTCTCGGCTATCTGGAAAGGCGATTTGTCGTCTTCTATTACGCAAGGACCGGCAATGAGAAAGAAATTGCCGCTGTCAGTATGATGCAACGTTGGCAGATTGGGATAGGATGGCAAAGTTTTCATAGCTTTATCTATATTATAGTTGTTTTATAACAAAAGAATAATGGTTGGCAGGTGTTTTCTGCCAACTTACGGTCCTCACGGATTCCACGCAGTGCTGCTCGTCAGGCAGCCTATGTCTTTTCAGTTTATTTCGTCAAAGGTACTATCGAAATCGTTGTCGGTAGTAGCATCCTCTGTGTCGTCCTGCATAGACGGACCATTGTAATCTGCTTCACGGGAACGACGAGAGCCACGCTGCAACGAGATGATGAGGGCACCGATCATACGGGTCAGCTCCATCAGCAGCTCTCTTGACTGCTCGCAGGCCTCGTCCGACAACAGCCCAATACCATTGGCAAGAGCAGAGTAAATCACGCACTCGCGGATGGCAGACTTCGCAATCTTCAAGTAGTGGTCAAACTGACTCTTGCTTCGAGATGAGCCTTCCACAATGTTGACGGCAATATCCATAGCCGACTGTACAAAAGAGCGGCACAGGCATTTCTCGCTTTCCGAGTTCGCATCGCCAAGGGCTCCTATAAGCCAGCGGTTGTAATCTACAGCTTTGCCGTAAACACGGAGATCCTCAAACCGAAAGAAACTGGGTATTTTTTCATCCATAATGTAATAGTATTTAGAGGGAGCCAAGGCCTCCCCTGATTAATATTATTTATTCAAACAAACTGTCGATTTCTTCTTTTAGTCGCTTAACGATGACGTTACGTTTTATCTTCAGCGTGGGCGTCATACATCCGTTGGCCTCCGTCCAAGTGTCGTTTATCACTTTATAACGCTTAATCTGCTCGGTCGAACCGAAGAACTTGTTGTATTTCTCAACGACACGGTTGTAGCGCTCAAGCGTTCTCTGGTCTTTGACCATCTCTTCCGGGGTGGAGCAATGGATGCCGTGACGTTCTTGCCACTCCTTAAGGAAGTCGAAGTCTGGCAGAATAAGGGCTGCGGCAAACTTCTGGTTCTCGCCCACCACCATCATATCCAGCACGAAAGGTGACTCTTTGAACTTCTCTTCAATGACCTCGGGGTTGACATACTTGCCCATCGAAGTCTTGAACATAGTCTTTACACGCCCGGTGATGCGCAACTGTCCTTCCGGCTCAAAGGCGCCAGTATCACCTGTGTGGAACCAGCCGTCGGCGTCAATAACCGAAGCCGTCAGTTCTGGAGCCTTGTAGTAGCCCAGCATCACATTCTTGCCTCGGCATACTATCTCGCCGTTTTCAGGCAGTATCTTCACCTCGATGCCAGGCAACGGCAAACCGGCCGTGCCGAGCTTGATGCCGTGAGGCAAAGCAGTACTCACAGCAATGACCGGCGCAGTCTCCGTAAGGCCATAGCCCTCATAGATGTTCATACCGATACAAGTAAAGAACTTGGCCAGACGCGGCTGTATTGCCGAGCCTCCCGACACGAACATTTCGAGGCACCCTCCGAAGTTCTCGCGAATCTTGCCGTACACCAGTTTGTCGGCCACCTTGCGCTTACAGTTGTACCAGAAGGTGGTGCCGTCAAGGTCATACTCCAGGGCAAGGTCAAGAGCCCAGAAAAAGATTTTCTTCTTCAAACCCTTCTGTTTCTGGCCGCTGCGGAAAATGCCGTCATACATCTTCTCGATGAATCTCGGCACAGCAGTCATCATATATGGCTTGGCATACTTCACATTGTCAGCAACCTTGGCTATACTTTCCGCATAATACGTCTCGTAACCCATAAACTGGTACAGGTAGTTCATCATCCGCTCATATATGTGACAGAGCGGCAGGAAGCTCAACGAACGTGAGAAATACGGCTTGGGCGTCATCTTGACACCTTCAAGGTTAGTGATAATATTCTCGTGACACAGCATCACACCCTTCGGAAAGCCGGTGGTGCCGCTGGTATAAATCATAGTAGCCACGTCGCGCGGGCCGATAGAAGCCTTCAGCTCCTCCACCTTTTCGGCGGCAGGGTTTTCGTGCCCCAGTTCATACAAATCATTGAGGCATCCGCCTTGGTGAATATTGTATGAGGACAGAACCTCCTGCAGGCGCTCCACAGGCTTGAAAGTATACACCGCCTGGATGTTAGGCAGCTCATACAGAATATCCTTAATGCGGCGCATCAAGTCGATATTGTCTATGAAAACAATCTTGACGTCAGCATTAGAAAGTATAAACTGGTAGTCCGAAGCACTGATTGTCGGATAGATAGGTACCAGTACACAGCCAATCTGCTGCACGGCCATATCCAGATAGTTCCACTCAGGGCAGTTGGACGAGATGAGGGCCACCTTGTCGTCCTTTTGCAAGCCAAGCTTGAGCAGGGCATAGCTGATACTGTTTACCTTGTCAATATACTCATCAATATATATTTTCTTCCAGTTACCATCATATTTAGCCACAAACACAGCCCTGTCGGGTTGGGTCTGCCTACGATACTCCAACAAGTCAAAAAGACGGGTTACTTCCATAAAAAAATGGTTTTGTACTAAAGAGTGTATTCTATTGCCGTCAAATCTGGGCAAAGTGTTTCATAAACTGTGTGCGGTAAAGCATCGACGACTGCTCGTTGGCCTTGGCAGCCAGCTTGCCTCTGAACTGCTCGATCGACTCATAACCTTTCTTGTTCATCCAGTCGCGCAGACCGTCGTTCAACGTGCGCATATACTCAACGCCGTTCTTGTACAGGCACGAAACCACCTGGACTGTGCCGGCACCGGCAAGCAGCATCTTGACGACATCGTCGGCAGTATGGACACCCGTCGAAGCAGAGATGTCGCAACGCAGCTTCTTGCTCAGAATAGCCACCCAGCGCAGAGTGTTGTAAATCTCGTCAGGCGACGACAGCGACGGTGCGTGCGTCAACTCCATCTTGTCAGTATCGACATCGACATTCAATGCCTTGTTGAACATTGTGATGCCGTTCACATTCATCCACGACAGGCGCTGCATAAAGTTAGCCATATCGGTAAAGTTCTGGCTCACCTTGATGCTGATAGGGATGCTCACCGACTTGCGCAGAGTGTTGATGATATCCGAGAAGAGACGGTCGACGTCCTCGCACGACAACGTGGTCTCGTAAGGCAGAATAGCCATATTGAGCTCCAACGCGTCGCATCCGGCATCCTGGAAGCGCTGCGTATAGGTCATCCAATTCTCGAACGAATAGCAGTTGATGCTGCCAACCACCGGAATATGAAGACGCTTCTTAGCCTCCTTAATCAGCTCGAAATGCTTGCCAAGCGAATCGTCGGCCACGTGCGAGGCAATGTACTCATAGCTCATACCATAGTTGTCGGTCGGAGCCATCATACTCAAGTTGCGCTTGATATCATAGATAATCTGTTCTTCGAAAACCGACTTGATGATAACTGCGCCTGCTCCGGCAGCCTCAAGCTGCTCGAGTTTTGAAATATCGTTTGTCAGCCCGCAACTGCCAGCAATTATCGGGCTTTTTATTTCCAATCCCAAATATTTTGTATTTGTGTCCATAATACTTATAACATTATTTAAGATTTGCAAAATTAAACATTTTTTATGAAAAATTAATTTTTTTGCCGAATATTTTTTTTGACAAAACATAAACCCCTATCTTTTAGGGCGTTGAACCGACTTTTTTTTTGAAAATAATTCGTTCTCACCCAGTAAAAGAAAAATTATTTCTGCGTTATGAAAAAAAATGACTATTTTTGCAAACTCAAATTTGCATCAAAAAATAAGAAAAAAACAGATATAAAATGGAACAGAACGTAAAAGAAACTAACACTGAAAACATCAGTTTTATTTCTAAAAGTGAACAGTTTATCGAAAAAAACCAGAAGGCAATCATAGCCTGTATCATCGCCATTGTCGTGATAGTTTTGGCTATCTTCGGCATCAAGAAATTTGTCTCCGAACCCCGTCAGCAGAAGGCTAACGAGGCCGTTTTTGCTGCCGAGCAGTTCTTTGCACAGGGTGATTTCCAAGCTGCCCTCTACGGTGACACCACCACCAACGACAAATACAGCGTCGGTCTGCTGCAAGTCATTGACAAATACGGTTCTACCAAAGCCGGCAAGCGCGCCAAATACGAAGCTGGCATCTGCTTCCTCCGCCTTGGCCAGTACCAAGAGGCTCTGAAATATTTCGACAAATACAATGGCAAGGACCAACTGACCCCCGTCTTCGACGAGATGATGAAGGGCGACGCCGAAGTGGAGCTTGGCAACAACGACGCTGCCATCAAGCACTACAACAAGGCCGCTTCGATGGACGAGAACCCCATCACCGCCCCCTTCGCCCTCTTCAAAGCCGGCATCGTCTACCTGATGAACGGCGACAACAACAAGGCTGTTGAGTGCTTCCAGAACGTGAAGACCAACTACCCCGAGTCGGCTTTCTTTGCCGAGATGGACGGCTTCATCGCCTTCGCACAAGCCAAATAACCAGGCTCTCGCCTGTCACAACCAAAAATCCTCAGCCCCGCCGAAAACGGGGCTTTTTTGTTTAGAAAACAATATGAAAAATCCATTCGCCTTACTTGTCTCCGTCGCAACGCTGGCCCTCACACTCTCTCAGCCTTGCGTTTGCAAAGCCCAGCAATACCCATTCCAAGACACCTCGCTGCCTGTCACCCAACGCGTCGACGACCTCATATCACGGCTGACCCTCGACGAGAAAATCGCCTTCCTCGAGCATCAGAACCCTGCCGTAGAACGGCTCGGCATCAAGCCCTATAGTTGGTGGAACGAGGCCCTGCACGGCATTGCCCGCAACGGCGTGGCCACCGTCTACCCGATGCCCATTGCACTGGCCGCCACCTTCAACCCCGAGATGATCGAGGAGGTATACTCCAGCATTGCCGACGAGGGTGTGCGCAAGCACCGCCAGTCGCAGGAAGCAGGCGAGTATGGCGACAACACAGGCATAACATTCTTCACTCCCAACATCAACATCTTCCGCGACCCTCGCTGGGGACGCGGAATGGAGACCTTTGGCGAAGACCCCTACCTAACGGCACAGATGGGCTTAGCGGCAGTTCGAGGCTTGCAAGGAAGCTGTGAAGCGGAAAGCGGAAAACGGAAAACGGAAAGCTCTTTTGACGCGGCAGCCAGTTTTCCGCTCTCCGCTTTCCGCTTTCCGTTCCTGAAGTCGGCTGCCTGCCTCAAGCATTTAGCAGTACACAGCGGTCCCGAGGGGCTGCGACACCAGTTCGACGCCCACATCTCAAACCGTGATCTGTGGACCACCTACCTTCCTGCCTTTGAATACATAATCAAACACAGCGACGTGCAGCAGGTGATGTGTGGCTACAACCGACTCAACGGCGAGCCCTGCTGCACCAACCACCACCTGTTGGTCGACATACTGCGCAACCGATGGCACTACGACGGTATACTGGTCACCGACTGCTGGGCGCTTAACGACTGCTGGGAGCCCGACACCATCATTCCGCGTCACCGTACACACGCCACCGCAGCACAGGCGGCAGCGGCAGCCTTCGGCTCGGAAGTCGACCTTGAATGCGGATCGGGATTAGCAGCACTGAAAACTGCCGTCGACAGCGGCTACATCAGCGAAGCCAAAATAGACGAACATCTGCGCCGCATCCTCCGCACGCGCTTCCGCATACGACCTGAATGGTTTTCTGAGTACAACCACGGCAGCCACGGACTTTGGACCAAGCCCGAAGTGGTTGCCCGCCAGTCGCTGGTAATGCTAAAAAACAACGGCATCCTGCCACTAAAGGATCCGAAAAGGATGAAGCAGATAGCCGTCATCGGGCCCAATGCCGCCGATTCCGCGATGGCCCTAGGCAACTACAACGGCGAACCACCCTATCAGAAAACCATATTCAAAGCATTTGAAGAAGATATCTGGGCCTATATAATTTCTTCTTCAACCCAGAATGCACAATTCGCGTCGGTCTATTTCGACACCGCCTGCCATTTGGCCGACAACAGCTACAAACTCCCACGAGACTTCTGGAAACAGATAGAAAAGAGCGACGTTGTTATCTTCTGCGGCGGCCTCTCCCCTGCCATCGAGGGCGAGGAACTGAAGGTCGATATACCCGGTTTCTACAAAGGTGACCGCACCGCCATCGAACTGCCTGCGCCACAGCGCGACCTCATAAAGGAAATCAAGCGTCGCACCGACAAGCCTATCGTCCTAGTGCTCTGCACCGGCAGCGCCATAGGTCTGGAAGAGATTGTGGACGACGTCGACGCCATTGTCGTTGCCTGGTACGGCGGCCAGGATATGGGCACCGCCGTTGTCAATGCCCTGAATGGCTTCACTGACGGTTTCGGACGCCTGCCGGTGACATTCTATCGCTCAACCAGTCAGCTACCACCGTTCGATGACTACGATATGCAGGGCCGCACCTACCGCTATATGACCGACGAGCCGCTCTTCCCCTTCGGCTACGGCCTCAGCTACGGCCACTTCCACTACGACAGCGTCTCTTTCGACCGCGAGAGCCTGACGGTAAGAGGAGTGCTCACCCTCGACAGCGTTGACGGCTTCTTGGCCAGCAGCAACGAGATTATTCAAATCTACCTCGAAGGCGACGGCGTTACGGCACCGCGTCGCCAACTGGTGGCTACTAAGCCAGTGAGCCTCGAGCTTAGCAACCGCTGCCGTTTCGAAATACCCATCGACCCCTTCTGGCTGCGCCGCTACAACGAGCAGACCGACACAATGGAACTGCCCGCCAAGGGTACCCCGATGACCCTTCATCTGATGAACGGACCTGGAATACAATTCATTTGGTAAAACAACAGATATGAAAAACACCATCATCTTTTATGCATCACTGCTGATTCTGACAGCCTGCGGAAACACCTCGGCACAGACTGACAGTGCAATCCAATCTAACATTATAATCGATAGTGGCAACATAGACACAACCGACGCCACACCTGCAGCAACACAAACCCTCGTCATTGACGTAGAGACCCTCAAGGCACCTAAAGGTCCATTGACCACAACGTCATACGAAACAGCGTTACGCAACATCCTCAGTCTATTTGACAAGGAAGGCAGTATCATTGTGGCCCATACGCGACAGACGCGCCCTGTGGTTGAGAGCGGCAATCCTTTCTTCTGTACCCTGTATCGTGCCTATGCCGACCACCGTCCTATCGAACTCTCGCCAGAAGCCTTGTGGCTACTCATCTGTCAGGGATTCTCCCTTCACGTGGACAACAACGCCGAATCTCTACGGTCAATGTTCGTCGACTTCGAGGGCAAACGGACGCTGACCGTTCAAGCCCTGTTGGATGTAAACAACCCCAACACACCTTGGGAAAAATACTTTCCACAGTTTACAAGCCAGATTGCCACCTACACGGGGCAAGAGCTTATCAATGCGCTCACAGCCGACTTCACCACCTCGACACCAGCGTCGCGCACTGCATCACAAATCACCGTTATGGAAAGTATGAAGCACTACTTCGACTACGAGATGACCATCTGTGGCATCCCGCAAGTTATATTGCACGGCACACCAGAAGACTGGCAGAGCATCGTGGACCGCGTGCAAGTACTGCGAAAATACAAGCTTGACTGGTGGGTCGACGAGATGCTGCCCATCCTTAAGAAGATACAGCGCGCCTCGGAGGGCGATGTCGACAAAGCCTTCTGGCGCGATATGTTCAAACAGCACGATTTGAAACACGAAATGTGCGGCGATCCCCAAACACTGGCCGACGGCTGGATTGTAAAGTTCTACCCCTACAATTGTATGAAGCACCGCAACAATCTGAAAGGCCTCTACGACGGAGCATCCCAGTTGCCACCAGAGATAGCCTCGGTACCTCTGAAGATTAAGGATATGAACGACACAACTATCAACCTCACGCTGTGGGCCGGATTCGTGGGCATTGCCCAGGACGCCACCACCCTCGCCCTACGCCCGGAGATTGGATGGTTCATTACACGCGACAAAGAACAAGAATAACCTGCGAACAGAAAAGTCCAGTGGCCGAGCTCGCCACAATCAGAAAATAATTGGTAAATACTAACAATCAACCAATCACCCCTAAAAGCGCCCTCACAACAGGGCGCTTTTCTATTCGCCTCATAATCAACCCTTCAAGACACCAACTCCGGTCGTTGTACAATATATGTACAATACTTGTACAATATTTGTACGTTTACCAATTGTACATATATTGTACAACTATTGTACATATATTGTACCGGAGTTAGTACGGCTAAAAAGCGTGGCGAAAACAAGTTTGAAACGGCCCTGCAGCGGACGCTCGGGAGTCTTGAGGCAACAAAAAAGGGAGCCATAAAAGCTCCCTTACAACCATTTAACTATAGTGGTTTAAAAAGAAAGGAGATTCAACCTGTTAGAAGTGGAATCCGATGCGCAGCGAGAGCATACCGATGCTGCGTGTCTGCGTGTCGGTGGCAGCGGCGTTGGCGGCGGCAAGAGTGATATCATCAGGGCCATTGCCGTTGTATTTGATGGCGTGCTTGCCATAGCCGTTGTAGTGGAGGCTGGCGCTGACGTGCTGGCCGAAATAGCAGCCTACGCCAATCTGAAAGGCCACATTGGTGGTCGTCTGGTATTTGAGTTTGAAGCCATATTCATAAGAGGCTAAATAGCCGGGGTCGCCGGGATTGCCAACTTCGGGGGTAACGATCTTGCCACTCTCTTTGGTGATGAAGAAGAAGTCGGGACCGATACCGAACTCAGCGAAAGGAGTGAAGATGTCGGTCAGCTGATAGCGGTAGTTGACACCCACAAAGAGAGGAATATTGAAGTAGTTGGGGGCCTTGCCGTCACCGGCGTTCATATACTTGTCGCGCATATCGCCGCTGACGCGGTTCCACTGGAAATCGCCGTGCAGATAAGGAGAAACCTCGCCGAATCCAACGTCGAAACGATAGGAAACGCGATAGCCAAGACCGAAGCCGAAGATAGCGTCCTTGCCGGCATTGAAGCGTGTCATAGGAACTTGGTTGTTCAAGGCATTCAGCGCCACGTCGTCGTTGAACTGAGCCGTGGGAGCATTGAAATTAAGGTAAATCGACTGCTCGAGGTGAGTGAGCTGCGCTTTTGCGCCAAAACTTGCGGAAACGAAAGCCGCCAAAAGGCATAATGCCTTGATAGTATTACTCTTACGCATAATTATAAATATTTATTTTAAACGCAAAGATAGTACTTTTTTTCTGTTTATGCTTATTTTTCCCACTTTTTTTTGAAAATCAGACAAACATTTGTATTTTTGCATTTTGATTGTATTACTTTAAATTAATAATAAGACCTTGAAAACAAAACGACTAACAAGAACTCTCTTTTTGGCTGCAGCGTTCTTTTTCGCCGGCCAAGCCAACGGACAGGTGGTTTTCTCGCCTGTGTTCACCCAGATACGCCTTGAGGCCCGTGCCGATTTCGACTATTTCCACACCGAGAACTGGAATTCGACGACCAACTCGACGACCACGGAGAACCCCTACGGCTTCCACGGCAAGTACTTCAACTTTGTGGTGGGCGGCGACCTGAACGACAAGTTCAGCTATTTCTTCCGCCAGCGCATCATAGCGCAGCCGGGGCACGTGTCGATGTTCGACAACACCGACTTCCTCTACCTGACCTACCATCCGAACAAGAACTGGATGTTCCGCCTTGGCAAGGACGCCTTGGCCGTGGGCGGTTTTGAATACGACGCAGCGCCTATCGATGTGCTGTTCAGCACCAACTACTGGGACAACTTCTACTGCTTCCAGCTGGGCGGTGCCGCAGCCTTCAAGAGCGACGACGGCAACCATATGCTGCTGGCGCAGGTGGCCAACTCGCCCTACGTGTACTACGGTGCCCCGCTGGGTACGGCTCTGGGCTCGGAATGGCGCACCGGCCTTCTGGCCTACAGCCTCTTCTGGTCGGGCAAGATGGGTCACTTCAACACACTCTATTCGGTCAATATGTTCGAGCGTCCCGACCACGGATATATGAACTATATCGCTTTGGGCAACAAGCTTATATATGACCGCTGGGACCTGTATGTCGACCTTATCCACCACGCCCTCGCCGCCGACGACTGGGGCAAGAACTTCGCCGCCATCGTGTGCTTCAACTTCCACCTGACCGACGACTTCAACATCTATGGCAAAGGCTCGTATGAGCAGAACCTGTCGGAAACCGACTTCCTCAACGCCAGCAACCTCGACTGCCTCATCCTTGCGGGCAGCAAGATTTCAAAGTATGGCTTCGGCTTCGAGTACAACCCGTCGTTCTGCAAGGATGTGCGTCTGCACGGAGTCCTCTCCTATTGCCACAACAGCCTTGAAGATATGGCAGGCGTGGAGAATTTCCGCACCAACACCATTACGGCCAACATCGGCATCACCTGGCATATGAACATCCACCGTATGTTTATGGAACGCGGAATGTAACCGCTGAATCAAGAATCTCATTTCAAACACCAAACCTATGGACGACAACAGCAACAAACGTCACAGTCTTCTCTCTGTACTGAATCCCTTTGAGGTGTTCCGCCACCACGAGACAGTGGCGAAACAGCAAGAAAACAAGCCGCAGAAAAAGAGACGGTTAAAGTTCACCACGATGCGCAGCTTCGAGGCTCTCGTGTTCTTGGTCGTGTTCTTCGCCTTCTTCGGGCTTCTGGCTTACAAGATGACCCTGCCCAATATGCTCAACACCTTTATGCAGACGGCCTATCGCCTGCTGCTCGAGACGGTGTTCTACATTATGGCCATCTGTGTCCTGATGGGCGCCATCAGCAAGTTGTTCACCGAGTTTGGTGTGGTGCGACTGATGGAGAACATCCTGCGCCCGCTGATGAAACCCCTCTACAACCTGCCCGGCGTGGCCGCCCTTGGAGCCGTGATGACTTTCCTCTCCGACAACCCGGCTATCATCTCGCTGGCCAAGGACAACAACTTTGCACGTTATTTCAAGAAATACCAGCTGGTGAGCCTCACCAACTTCGGCACAGCCTTCGGTATGGGCCTTGTGGTCATCGCCTTTATGACCGGTAAAGGCTTTGGAGGCGGAGCCCTGGTGGGACTTTTCGGCGCTGTTATCGGCAGCATCATAAGCACTCGCATTATGCAACGCTCCACGCTGCGAAGCTATCCCGAAATGGACAGTCCTGTCACCGAAGAAGAGGGCACCGAGCAGAACATTTCCTTCAAAAGCGAAGGCTCTGTCTTCCAGCGTTTTCTCAACGCTATGCTCGACGGTGGCAAGAGCGGCGTCGGTATCGGTGTGGCCATCATTCCTGGCGTTTTGTGCATCTCGACAATAGTGATGATGCTCACCTTCGGTCCTTCGGGTGCCAACGGCGAATACACGGGTGCCGCCTACGAAGGTGTGCCAGTAATCACTTGGCTGGCCGACAAGATCAACGTTGTCTTCTACTGGCTCTTCGGCTTTAAAAGCGGCGCTCTCGTATCATTCCCCATCACCGCGCTCGGTGCCGTAGGCGCTGCCATCGGTTTGGTACCCACGTTCATCGACGCCGGCATCATCAACGGCAACGCCATCGCCGTTTTCACGGCTATGGGTATGTGCTGGAGCGGCTACCTGAGCACGCACACCGCTATGCTCGACAGCCTTGGCTACCGCAAGCTCATCGGCAAAGCCATTGGAGCCCACACCGTCGGAGGCCTCTGTGCCGGCATCGCCGCCCACTGGCTGTATGTTTTACTGGCTTTAATATTCTAACACCTATGACTCCTATAGTAAGTATCATTATGGGCAGCACCAGCGACCTGCCGGTTATGGAGAAAGCCTGCCAGTTTTTCGAAGAAATGGAAATCCCGTTCGAAGTCAACGCCCTTTCTGCACACCGCACCCCCGCCGAGGTGAGCGACTTTGCTCGCGGGGCACAGAAACGCGGCATCAAGTGCATCATTGCCGGTGCAGGTATGGCTGCCGCTCTGCCTGGCGTCATTGCCGCAGAGACAGTGTTGCCCGTTATCGGCGTACCCATCAAGGGTTCCGTGCTTGAAGGCCTTGACGCAACATTTGCCATTATGCAGATGCCTCCGGGAATACCCGTCGCCACCGTCGCCATCAACGGCGCTCAGAACGCCGCCATCCTCGCTATGCAGATACTTGCTCAGAGCGATGACGCCCTGATGCAGAAACTGACCGACTATAAAGCCGGCCTTAAGAAGAAAATCGTGAAGGCCAACGAAGAGCTTGCCAAGCTGGAATACAAGTTCAGGTGCTGAAAACAGCTTTAGCCATCTGAGCGACAATCAAATACAATTTAATAAAAGAGCCCTGTAGTTTTCAGGGCTCTTTTTGCGTCTTAATATGTGAAAAAGGGAAAGATTTTTTATAGAACCGGAATCCAAATACTAGTATACGCACTTTAAACACTATGGTTAATAAAAAAACTTTCGCTGAGGGTGGCTGCTACGGCGGCCGCCCTTTAATAAGGTATGCCAGCCTTTAATAATGTGTTAAAGTTTGCTATTCTATATAACAGTTAGGGCCGCCCTGCGGGGCGACCCTAAACTATTTATTCGTCTGTCGGCAAGAAGTTACTTCTTGACAATCTTCTGTGTGGCAACACCCTTGGCGGTGATAGCACGCACAAAGTAGACGCCGTTGGCAAGGCTGCTGATGTTGATGCTGCCAGCGTCGGCAGTCAGCACCGTACGGCCGTTGACATCGAGAATCTGAACCATCTCGATACCTTCGCCCATAACGTTGACAACATTGTTGGCGGGGTTGGGATAGACAGCCAGATTGATGGCGTCGACCTCGTCGATACCGATAACGGCATCCTCAACCGAAACGTCATCCAGGAACATTGCATCGCCACCGGCAACAGAAGTGTTGTGGAAAGCAATGCGGACGGTCTGACCTGCAAAGTCAGCCAGCGAAGCAACGCGACGCACATAGCCGTCGGTCGAGCCGGTCTCCTCAAACAGCTGAGTGGTGAAGTTGCTCGGGTTGCTGCCAGTGGTCGAAACGAGAACCTCGTAGGTGTTCTCGAGACCCTGATAGTTCGACAGCATTACATACCAGTTGACATTCAGGTTTGCAGCATTGGCGGGCAGCTGCAGCTCGGGAGTAATCATCCAAGCGTCGACGTCCATATCGTCATTGTAAGCACCAAGGATAAAGCTTGAGCCCGAGTTGGCATACTGGGCGTTTTCAATCCTGTAGTAACCATTGTCGGTCGAGTTGGTGACAAAACGCCAGCATCCCAGGTCGCCCTCAAAGCCTTCACGCCACGGGAAGTCGGTAACAGCATCGCAAGTATAAGCGTTGACCGTCATAGTGGCCGAGCCGCTGCCAATGGTGTTGGTGGCAGTGACGGCAACAGTGTGGTCGCCAGCAGTCGTAAAGGTAACATTCAGCGTATTGGTGGTGCTGCTCTGGGCGGCGCCGTCCACGGTCCAAGCATAGCTGTCGGCATTGCTGCAGTCGGCAGTAAAAGTAGCCTCATCGCCAACCATCACGCTGGCAGGGCCGTTTACGGTAACGGTCGGAGCAGAGAGTGCGCGGACCTGAATCTCGTCGAGGATGATAACATAGCCACCGGCACTGTTGAAGTGGCGGAAAGCAACGCGGAAGTCGCCGCTGACGGTGCTGGGGATAGCAATGGCACGCTGAACGAAATCAGTCATATTGCTGTTCAGGGTCTCTTCGAAGAGCAAAGTCTTCTGCTCGCCCTGGACAATGTAAACGCCATAGTGGTCGCCGGCGTATTCGGGCTCGAAAGGCTTAACCTTCCAGGCAATCTCGTATGTGCCAGTGGCAGGCATCTCGATAAGCGGGCTGGTCATCCAGTTGTCGACCGGCACATCAAACATCATACCGAAGAACGACTGGGCCGACATCGAAAGCACCTGGCCTACAGGATCCGACTCAAAAGCATCTGCGCTGACCATCCAGCCCATATCTGCGGTCGAGTCGCTCACATTGTACCAGCAACCCAGGCTCTCGCTGAAGTCAGGAATATAGGGAATAGTGATACCGTCGCAGCTGAACACGTCAACGGTAACGGTGTCGCTTGCCGAACCAATGTTGTTGGTAGCGGTGCAGACAACAGTGTGGATACCGGCGGTGGTGAACACCGTGCTCAGCACATTGCCAGTGGTGGTGTCGGCAGTGCCGTCAAGCGTCCACTGCAGGCTTTCAGCAAGATTGGCGTTGGCCGTAAAGACAGCCTCAATGCCCGTACCTACGCTTGCAGGACCTTCAACGCTCACCGAAGGAGCGCTCATCTCCTCAATCGAGAAGTTGTCCACATACAGATAGTAGGCATAGTTGCCGTAATAGTTGATGGCAATATACTTGGTTGCTGCAGGCAGCGTATAGGCCACCTCGGTCCAATCGGTGGCAACCGTCGGGTTGTCGCCAATAACGGTCGTGAAAGCAGCCGTGTCGTTGGTAGTAGTGGAAACGCGCACGCGGAATGCATCGTTGGCGTTGTAACCCTTATACCAGAATTTCACCATATACTGGTTGCCAGCAGGCAGAGTGATTTCAGGCGAAATCAGGAACTGGTTGTAGTCCGATGCAGTGGCGTAGCTGCTGAAAGTGAAAGCGCCGTTGCCTTCGTAGGCCTCGCTCGTGATACCCGTGCGGTCGTCGTTGGCAGGGTCAGCGCTCACAAAGTTCCAGCAAGGATTCTCTGCCTCGAAAGCCTCGGTATAGGGGAAAGTGCTGATGCCAGCGCCGCAGTCAACGGCATTGACAGTCAATGTGTCGTAAACAGTACCCACGATGTTGGTGGCGGAAGCGACAACTATGTGGCTGCCGGCGGTAGTGAAGGTGTGAGTTAAAGTGGTGGTGTTATTGTTCATATCGGTGCCGTCAACATACCAGGCCAAAGTGGTAGCCGAAGTCGTTACAGTATAGGTTGCAGGCTGGTTGACAAGGGGGGTGACGGGGCCAGCAACAGAAACAGTAGGTGCCAAAGGACCTCCCACATAAATGTCGTCGATGTTCAGATAGAACATATCGGTGCAGTTGTAGTGGCGGAAGGCGATGTTAATTACCTGGCCTGCATAGCTGCTCAGGTCGACGGTCTTCTGCACCCAGTTGCCGGTGGCAGTGCTGCTGCACACGGGAGTGGTAGCCGTGAAATTAGCTACAGAGCGGCCTGCAGTGGCAACATAAACGCTGTAATACTCAGCGGCATAGTTGGCATCCTGGCCTCTCTCCCACCACGTAAGGATATAGCCCGCGGCATTGGTAGGAATGGCGAACGAAGGCAGAATCATCCAGTTGTCGGGAGTCAAAGCTCCGACTTCGTTGATGTACGAAGCAGATGCCATAGTGGCATCGCCCGAGTGTACATTGAAATTATCAGCCGAGACGGTAGCGCGGAACCAGTTGTTGCCATCGTTGTCGTTGTCAATGAAAGTGTAGCCGGTGGTAGAGGCGCTCTCAAAGCCCTCGTTCCACGGGAAAGTAGCGACAGTGTCACCGGCGGCTTTGGCCGACTTCATAGCGCCTTGCTTCTCGGCCTTCACGACCTGACGGCTGATCAATTTTCCGCTCTTCAGCGGCTTGTCGGCATTCACCCTGAACGACTGGGCGAAGCTGACCGACCCCAGCATCAGCAGGGCCGCAAAAATTGTAAATACTCTTTTCATTTCTGTATTAATTTAATTAAAAATATAGTTATCAGTATTCTACAAACATTCAGTCCTCTTAAAAGAATTTACAAAGATACACATTCTTCCTGAACCCACCAACAAAAGCAAGTTAAAAAAACTAAATCGCCCTCTCCCACGCCCCCCGGAGCGCAGGCTTCCAGCCTGCCTCGCACCCAATTCACCCTTCCTCCACGCCCTTTCCACCTCCCTCATCCTCCGTTCCAAAGCCATCTCTGCACCACACCAACGCCGGTTGTTGTCCGCTTGTTGTCCGCTTGATGTCCGCTTGTTGTCCGCTTTAAAAGCGGACAACAAGCGGACATCAAGCGGACAACAAGCGGACAACAACCGGCGTTGGTTCGCTTTTTTCACGACCGAAAAACAAACTTTATCTATATACAATATTTTGCAACGCACTACGTTATCGGTTGAAAAAGTACACATCAATATGATTACCATTGGCATTACTGGAACTCTGGGCGCCGGTAAAGGCACCATCGTCGACTATCTCGTCAAACAGCGCGGCTTCGTGCACTATTCCGTAAGGGCTTTCATCACCGAGGAAATCAAACGTCGGGGACTTGATGTTAACCGTGACACTATGACACTGGTAGGCAACGACTTGCGCGCAAAACACTCGCCGTCGTGGATTGTTGAGCAGCTCTACGAGCAGGCACAGGCGTCGGGATGCAATTGCATCATCGAAAGCGTACGCACCCCCGGTGAGGTCAGCGCCCTGCGCGGCAAACCCAACTTCTACCTCTTCGCCGTCGACGCCGATCCAAAAGTGCGCTACGAACGCGCCGTGCTGCGCGGCTCGGAGACCGACCATATCGACTACGACACTTTCATCGCCAACGAGCAGCGCGAGATGACAAGCGACGACCCCAACAAGCAGAACCTCAGCGTCTGCATCAGCCAGGCCGACTTCCGCTTCGACAACGGCGGCACAATCGAGCAGCTCAACAAGCAGGTTGAGGATGTTCTCTCGAAAATCCTCTACCATCGCCCCTCGTGGGACGAATACTTTATGGAACTGGCCGACACCGCAGCCAAACGCGCCACCTGCGACCGTGGCCGCTCGGGATGTGTCATCGTCAAGGACCGCCAACTGCTGGTGACGGGCTATGTCGGCTCACCTGCCGGATTGCCCCATTGCGACGAGGTGGGTCACCTTTTCCACAAAACCATCAACCCCGACGGAACCATCAGCAACCACTGCGTACGCACCGTCCACGCCGAGCAGAACGCCATCTGCCAAGCCGCCCGTCGCGGCATCGCCCTCGACGGCGCCACGCTCTATTGCCGTATGACGCCTTGCCGCACCTGCGCTATGCTCATCATCAACTGCGGCATCAAACGCGTGGTGTGCGAATACAAGTACCATTGCGGCCAGGAGAGCGAGGAACTCTTCCGTCAGGCGGGCATTCAGCTCGACTTCTTCCACGACGAAGTGGTGCAGTATGCCAATCAATAAAAGGGTGTAAAGGTTTGAGAGTTTGAGGGTTTAAGGGTTTGAGAGTTTGAGAGTTTGAGAGTTTGAGGGTTTAAGGGTTTGAGAGTTTGAGGGTGAATTGTTTTCAAAAGTCAACAATACAAAAACGTGTACAAATGAAGAAGTTATTATCTTTGGTTCTCCTCTGCTGCGTGATGCAGTGTGTCGCTTATTCGCAAATCACTATGCCTGTGTCCAACGGCAGCTTTGAGCAATGGACGTCGCACTCAGGATACAACGTCTCGATTATGGGTATGAACCTGCCCGTCTACGAGGCCTACTCCACCCCGACGGAATGGGACTATCTGGCTTATCCCGTCAACGAGGCATTCTCGATATACGGCAGCACCATCAATGTCAACACAACACTGCCGCTGATCAAAATCAGCCAGGAGACAGGAACCGTGCCCAACGGCAGCAAAGCCGTTAAACTTGAGACTTTTATGCTCAGCGACATAGTATCAGGATTGGTTTATGTGATGGCAGCGTCCGAGCTCGACCCGATGCTGACATCGACGGTGTTCCCGAGCGTCCTCTCCACCGGCGTGGTCAACGTCGACAGCCTTATGCCACTCGTCACCACGGTTCTCGCCAACACTGACAGCCTTATGAGCATCCTCAGACCTATGGCTTCGATGGACGTGAACAACTTCATAACTGGCGGCATCGACCTGGACGGCAACACGCCCTCGCAGCTGAACGGCTATTACAAATACCAGTCGGGCGAGAGCACCGACAACGGCGGCGTTATTATGCTTGGCACCCACTACAACACCACCACACAGCGACGCGAAGTGGTGGGCGGAGGCATCAATATTGCGCTGACCGACATCTCGAGCTTCACACCCTTCACGGTTGAATACCAGTCGCTGCACGAGCTGGATCCCTCTTTTGCCGAGCAGGCACCCGACTCGCTGATTGTCCTGCTTGTCTCTTCGGCCAACAATGAAAGGGCACACGGCTCATACCTCTGCGTCGACAATCTCAACCTGATGTTCGACACAACAGCGGTTATCGTCGAGGACGATACCTGCGCCAGCGTGCTCAACCTGATGGCTATCAACACGGCTTATGACGCTTTCCCGCAGATAGAGCTGCAATGGACAGGCAGCTCGCAACCCGACCACTGGCAGATAGAATACGGTCCTCAAGGCTTCACGCTCGGCAACGGCACAACGGTTTCCTCGAACACGACCAGTTTTGCCATCTATGAGCTTGAAGAGCAAGGCATTCTGCAACCCAACACGTGGTACGACTTCTATGTGCGCTCGGTGTGCGACGACGACACCTACGGCGAGTGGGATTCCGTCCACTACCGCACCTTCTGCGCAAAGGTTAGCAATCTGGCAATGGCTGACGACAACATCCAAGTCAACGCCGACGGCTTGCTTGAAGGCTACCTGATTACTTGGAGCGACGCCACCAACACGCAAAGTTGGTTGGTTGAATATGGCATAGTGGGCTCAAACGAGGGCGGTTTTGAGGAAGTGGACGAACCGCGGTTCAATATGCCTCCTCTTCGACCCAACACCTTATATGAAGTGCTCGTAAGCTCTCTTTGCGGCGAGGACAACTACGGCGATGTGCTAAGGATTGTATTTACAACAACCACTGTGGGCATCGCAGATGTTGATGCCGTTCAGATGGATGTCTATCCCAACCCCGCCAACGGACGCTGCGTTGTAACCCTTCCCGACAACACCGAAGCCGAACTGAATCTCTATAGCGCTGACGGACGCCTGATCAAGACCATCGCCAACGCCTGCGGCGCAACCGAACTGCAACTGCCCTCGCAAGGTGTCTTCCTGCTGCAGGCCACAACCCAGGCAGGTACCGCTACCCGCAAGATTATCAACAGATAAGCCATCGATCCTACTGCATTAATACAATGAAACCGAAACTGTTATTCGCCTTGCTGCTTGGATGGCTGACCTATGGCGCGGCCAATGCCCAGGAGCAAAAGGGAACCGCCGACGACATCTGCGGCACCTACTACGTTGAATCGCCTGTTAGCGACGACGCTGTCAAGATTCAGATATACCGCGCCACCAACGGCAAATACCAAGGACGTTTTGTCTGGCTCAGCCAACCCAACAACCCTGACGGCACACCGCGCACCGACATCAACAACCCCGACCCAAAGAAACGCAACCGCACCGCCGACCAGATTGTGGCCGTGTGGGGACTTACCTACAAAGACGGCGAATGGGTGGACGGCTCGATCTACGACCCGACGTCAGGCAAAACCTACGGCATCAAGGGCAAACGCATCAAAGGCTCACGCAATATGGAGATGCGCTACTACTGGAAGCGCCCCGTTATGGGCCTCAACACCACGTGGAAGAGGCTGTAGCAAAAGGTCACTTGCCGATGCAGAAACGACTGAAGACGGAGGAGAGGACTTCGTCGGAAGTCACTGTGCCGGTGATAGTTCCAAGGTGATATAGGGCATCGCGCATATCGATAACGAGCAGGTCGGGAGTTAGATTGACAGCCATACCTTTCCGTACCTCATCGAGGGCCGCAAGGACCTTGTTCATAGCCTCATAGTGACGGATGTTGGTCAGCAACACGTCGCCCTGTTCAGACATACGCTTCTTGACCGCAGCGACCATCGATTGTTTCAGTTTCTCAATTCCATCTCCCGTCAAAGCAGAGATGTCGATTCCCTGCGAAGATGGCGAATCGACAAGGTCACACTTGTTGTTGACTATGAAGATTATCTTCTCCTTCTGATTGACATCCTGAATAATATCGCACAAATCACCCATAGTGTCGTCGGTGAACGGCACACGGGCATCGTGCAGAAACAGAATCACTTTGGCCTTCTGCGCCGCCTTGCGCGAGCGTTCGAAACCCAGCATCTCTATCTCGTCGCTACTCTGTCGCAGACCTGCAGTATCAATGAAACGGAATGTGATGCCGTCGATAACCATTGTCTCCTCTATGGTGTCGCGTGTGGTGCCGGGCGTGTCGCTGACGATAGCTCGGTCTTCGTTGAGCAGCGCATTCAGAAGCGTGGATTTCCCTGCATTCGGGCGCCCCACTATGGCTACAGGAATACCGTTTTTTACGGCATTGCCCGTCTGGAACGAGTCGGACAACCGCTTAACCTTGGAATACAAATCCTCCAGCATTTCCTTGAGCCGCTCGCGATTGGCGAACTCTACATCCTCGTCGCTGAAATCAAGTTCGAGCTCAAGCAGTGCCGCAAGATCTATGAGTTCCTGCCTTAGTGTTTCCAATTCTTTTGCATATCCGCCTCGCATCTGACTGACAGCCAAGTCGTGGGCCGACTGCGATTGCGAGTCTATCAGGTCGGCAACGGCTTCGGCCTGCGAAAGGTCGAGCCGCCCATTCAGGAAAGCCCGCAACGTGAACTCGCCGGCTTCGGCAAGGCGTGAGCCTTTGTCCAAGAAGAGTTGCAATGCGCGTTGCTGGATGTAGAGCGAGCCGTGGCAGGAAATCTCCACAACGTCCTCGCCCGTATAGGAATGAGGCGCGGCAAAATAGGTCGCCACCACCTCGTCGAGCAGAGCTGTGCCGTCCATAAGGCAGGCGTACTTGGCATTGCGGTTCGACAATATAACAGGACGGCCCTTAGGCGTCTGAAGGCACTGTTCGGCAAGCTGCCTTGCGTTACTGCCCGACAGCCGAAGCACAGCAATGCCGCCTACTCCGGCAGGAGTGCTGACGGCACAAATCGTGTCATTCTGCCGCATCTTCACTTCCTCCTCTGTTGTCGCTGATATAGCTGTCGCCAAACAGATCCTTCATCTCCTGGTCGTTAAGTCCGCAGTCAACCTTCAACTTGTACATATTGGGAAAACACAGCGCCAGTGTGAAGAAATGCAGCAACAGAAGCATCAGCAATGTATTCTCGTGTGTAATGACTATGATGGAGCAGATTATTATAGAGACAATCAAGCTTGTATAGTAGATAGTCTGTATCATTCCCTTGTATCTGTCCAGCTTCTCTTCAACGGCGTCGAGCTGACGAATACGGGGTATCTGGCGGCGCACTGTAAAGAGGATTATAGCGATAACAAGCACAACAAGCACCCAGCCGCCATAAAGCAGCAAATCGTGCGTATATTTGTTTGTAACGATGGTTTTCGCCCACACATATTCCGCCATATAATGCTCCGCAACTGTCAGCAGGCCGAAGAAAAGCGTGCCCCACAGTCCGAGGTTGGCGGCAGTGCGAATTGCTCGCACAGGATTGTCGTTAAGTCTCATTATTTATGCTTTAGTTTGGGTTCCAAGTATTTTGCCGTATATGAAGCCTTACATTCCAGCAGATTCTCAGGAGTGCCGGCAAAGACCACATTGCCTCCCTCCTTGCCTCCTTCGGGTCCCATATCGATTATCCAGTCAGCCTGCTTTATTATGTCGGGGTGATGCTCAATGACCACGACGCTATGACCGTTGGCTACAAGTGTGTTGAAGGACGACAGCAGCTTCTGTATATCGTGGAAATGGAGGCCTGTCGACGGCTCATCGAATATAAACATCAAAGGTCTCTCGTTGGCGCCCTGGGTAAGGAACGAAGCAAGCTTTATGCGTTGAGCCTCGCCACCGCTGAGCGAACTTGAACTCTGTCCAAGTTTCAGATAACCCAAGCCCACATCTTGCAGCGGAGTGAGGCGCGCCACTATCTGCTTGCAGGACAGCTTGAACTGATCCTCGGCTTCGGTCGGGGCAAAGAAATCTACGGCTTGGTCGACGGTCATATCAAGCACCTCGCTGATGTTCTTTCCGTGATACATCACCTCCAGCGTTTCACTCTGAAAGCGTGTGCCGTGGCACTCGTCGCACACCAGATGGACATCGGCCATAAACTGCATACCTATTGTAACATAACCCTCGCCTTGACAGGTCTCACAGCGTCCGCCCTCAACGTTGAACGAGAAGTAGCCCGCCTTGTAGCCGCGCGCCTTGGCCAGCGGCTGCGATGCATAGAGCTGGCGTATCTCGTCATAAGCCTTCATATATGTCGCCGGGTTGCTGCGCGAAGAGCGACCGATAGGGTTCTGATCCACCAGTTCAACGCCGCTTATGCGGTTCAGGTCGCCGCCCACCGAGCGGCACTTGCCCACATACTCGGTGTTGCCCTCGAAGCGGCGCTGCAGTATGTCGTAAAGGACATACTTCACCAGACTTGTCTTGCCCGAGCCCGACACGCCGGTGACCACAGTGAAGGCATTGAGAGGCACTTCCACGTCGACGTTCTTAAGGTTGTTGCAATAGGCACCCTTAAGTTCTATCTTATCGCGCCACACGCGGCGATGCTTGGGCACGGCAATCTCCAGTTGCCCGAGCAGATAGCGGGCAGTATAGGACCTCTTGATATCGTATTTCGACTTCTTGATACAGCTATTGTCGATGCCCTTGCCGTCGTTGGCAAGTTCCATAACCACCTCGCCGCCAAGCCTGCCGGCATCGGGGCCGATGTCAATGATATAATCCGCCGCACGGATAATCTCCTCGTCGTGCTCAACCACTATCACAGTGTTGCCTAAGTCGCGCAAGTTTTTCAACACCGCAATCAACTGGTCGGTATCGCGCGAATGCAGGCCTATCGAAGGCTCGTCGAGGATGTACATCGAACCCACCAGCGAACTGCCCAGCGATGTGGCCAGATTGATGCGCTGGCTCTCGCCGCCACTCAGCGTATTCGACTGGCGACTCAGTGTCAGATAGCCAAGGCCCACCTCCAAAAGATAACCCACACGATTGTGCAACTCCTTGCGTATGCGTTCGGTAAGCTTCATCTCATAGTCAGTCAGCTCCATATCCTTCAGGAACTGCGCCAGGTCCTTGACCGGCATATCAGCCAGCTCGCTTATCGACTTGCCGCACACCTTCACGTACTGCGCGTCCTTGCGCAGACGCGTACCCTTGCAGTCGGGACACACCGTCTTGCCGCGATAGCGCGCCAGCATAACACGATACTGTATCTTATAGCTCTGCGACTCAATCCACTTGAAGAATCCGTTGATGCCCTCCCAGCTTTTCCCGTCGCCGTTCCACAGCAGGTCGCGCTCCTTGTCGGTCAAGTCGCAATAAGGCGTATGTATCGGGAAATTCAGTTTGGGCGACTGCTTGATAAGGTATGTCTTCCATTCCGACATCTTCTCGCCCTTCCAGCACACTACGGCGTCCTCATATATAGACAATTGCTTGTTAGGCACCACGATATCCTCGTCAATGCCAATGATATTGCCATAACCCTGACAGCGTGGACAGGCGCCGTAGGGATTGTTGAAACTGAAGAAATTGGGATTAGGTTTCTCGAAACTGATTCCATCGGCTTCAAAGCGGTTCGAGAAAGAATAACGCAAAGCAGAGCCATCCTCCGCTCCCAGTTCTCCGTTCTCCGCTCTCCGTTCTACAATGCAAGCCCCGCGCCCCTCAAAGAAAGCCGTCTCTACCGACTCGCCCACCCTTGCCAGCTGGTCGTCGTCGCCGTGCTTCACCACGATACGATCCACCAGCAGCATCGGCTCCGAATAGGTCTCCTGCTCGCTGCAGACAGGCAAAAAGTCTTCTATCTTAAGTATCGTCCCCGCTATCGACACACGCATAAAACCCTCTTGCTTGAGGATTTCAAGCTGTGCCTTGAGCGGACGCTCCTTCGTCACCTCCAGCGGCGCAAACAGCATAATACGCTCGTCGTCGGGAATCGAATAGATAAAATCCACTACATCGTCAACACTATGGCGCTTCACCTCAACGCCCGACACCGGCGAAAAAGTGCGCCCTATACGGGCATAAAGCAGTTTCAGGTACTCATAAATCTCGGTCGACGTACCGACCGTCGAACGCGGATTGGAGGTGTTCACCTTCTGTTCGATGGCAATGGCCGGCGCCACGCCGAGAATATAATCCACCTCAGGCTTGCTCATACGCCCCATAAACTGGCGCGCATAGCTGCTCAGGCTCTCCACATAGCGGCGCTGACCCTCGGCATAGAGGGTGTCGAACGCCAGCGACGACTTGCCGCTGCCGCTCAAGCCAGTGATAACCACCAACTTATTGCGCGGAATGCGCACGTCGATATTCTTCAGATTATTGACCCGCGCCCCTTTTATGATGATATAGTTGTCTTCGTCTTTCTTCATTGCTTAGGGACAACGCGCCAACACGCTTTTTATTGCCATAGCGCGATAAAAAACTATCGCAGCAGGATTATCTCCGAAATGCAGAGGTCATTGTACTTGGCGCCGGGTTTGACTTTCAGCACATCGACGATGATTTCCTTAACCTTGGGCCGCTCCTGCTTATATACCCACGAGAAACCGAACTCCATCTCTATGTCGGCAACCGGAAGCCTGATGGCAGCGTCGGTAAGGCCCTGCCAGGTATACTCCTTCGGTTTGCTGCCACGAAACAAAATTTCGTCACCGTATCTATAATCGCCCTTGTTCCAGTAGGAAGGTCCCTCGCCGTCCCAAACAACCTTATAGTCAAGACTGTCGATAATACTGTTGTTGCTATAGGTGTCCTTGTCCTTGGTATACCCGTTGTAGATCAGCACACCCGTGACGGTTACAGGCTCCTTCAGCACAATCCTTATCCTGGTTTTGCCATCCGCATCGGGTTTCAGCACCGCCGCTGTCGCAAGGTCCATATCGCCAAGGTTCGACGCAGGATATTTGGCAACGCCGCCCGACAGATGAACGGTGTACTTGTCCGAACTGATGCGGCGGCTCAGCACCTCAGGCAGATCCTCACTCTCACCGTATGCCACATAATATACATTCAAAGGCTTGGCGGTGGCGAAATCAAAATCGCGTGCCTCGTAGACAAGACCCTCACGCTGCCTTTTCATATCAAGTCCAAAAACCATATCGTGGTCAAACTGCAATTTGGGTTCAACGATACCGTCGTCAACTAAAACCCTGAAACGCTGAGCCTTGCCGTCGCCCCAATATGCTGCAGGCGAAAAATCATACGCGAAGTGATTATACTGCCACGCTCCCACGTGAAACACCCTGCCTTTATCATACAATCCGCCCGAAGTACCGTTCTCGACACTGTAACGGACAACGAGTTCCACTATCTCACCTGCCGGGATGTCAAGCTCCGTATAATACCAACGGCGGCACAGGGCATCGGATTCCGACAATATACTATCGCCGTATTTTGCAACCAGTTGGCGTGTGCGCTCGGCTGAATAAAACCAATCCGCGCTATCGGGTTTAAGGAGCGGGTCGTCATTTTTATAGAACGTCGGCGTTTCAATCTCACAATCATAATCAAAGTAACGCACCGACGGCTCAAGCACCGTGTCGGCCGACTGACGCCAAGCGAGGCTCTTTCCGTTCAGGACGAAACTGACATTACGCACATAATTGTCGCGCCACCCTACCTCTTTCTCACTCTCTGTGATGCAGTTATCCATATCCCATCGTGCCTTGCCTTCGCCGAGCCAGTCGATAGGGAAGCCGTAAGGCAGAGCGTGGAAATCCTTTTTTGAATTGTTATAAAGCAGATAGCGCACCTCGACATCCGTATAACCGTCGCGCAAGACGAACCGGCATCTTTCGTCAAGCATCTTAATCTCAGGAATATGCACAGCCACCGGCGTGCACGACAGCGTCATTGCCGAACGATATGCAACCGGATCGCCATTGGCCTTTGCCAGCACTCCGGCAAAAAGCAGAATAACAAGCAAAACTGTTCTCTTCATAACCTTTAAAATTTTTTAATGTGGGCTTCTGCTATATCTGTATCAAAAAACACTCTTTTTTAACGCCGGACGCGAAATTTTATTGCAATCCTCGACGGCATTTTCCGACTTTCATCCTCCATCCCTTCCTGCCATTTTCGCCATACCAACTCCGGTCGTTGTACAATATATGTACAATACTTGTACAATATTTGTACGTTTACAATTGTACAAGTATTGTACAACTATTGTACACCGGAGTTGGTCCCTTAAAGTACCGGCAATCAACACTGGTTAAAACCGGCTTTGGGGCACTGAAAAGCCGCGGGCGTTCCGCCCGCGGCTTAAACGATTCTCTCCACTCTGCATTCGGCATTGCCGCCGCTCACGGCTCAAAGCCTTCGTGCACCGTCGCCTATAACGACAGGAACAATCTGACAATCAATGCCAAAACGCGAGCGGTAGTTCTGCCTTACCGCCGTACAGAAGGCGTCGCACAGCTCGTTTCGCACCAGGTTTATGGTGCATCCGCCGAAGCCTCCGCCCATAATGCGGCTGCCGCTGACGCCCGAACGCCGTGCCTCGTCGACAAGGAAGTCTATCTCGTCGCAGCTCACCTCATAGTCTTCGGACAGTCCCTCGTGCGTCATATACATCTGTCTGCCTACCGTCTCATAATCACCCCGTTGCAGGGCGTCGCACACCGCCAGCACGCGGTCCTTCTCGCCCAGCACATAGCGTGCGCGGCGATAGTCCTCGTCAGCGAGGCGGGGCCGCAGTTCTTCGAGCCGCTGCCAGGTACAGTCGCGCAGGGTCTCAACGCCAGCCATTTGCGCCACACGCTCGCAGCTGCGTCGACGGTCGTTGTAGGGCGAGCCCACCAGTTCGTGCTTCACGCAACTGTTCACCAGAATCAGGCGGTAGCCCTCGGGCTGCCACGGGAAATACTCAAACTCGCCGCTGCGACAGTCGAGCCGCATCAGCGACCCTTTGCGGCCGTGCATCGAGGCGAACTGATCCATAATGCCGCACATAACGCCCACATACTTATGTTCAGTGGCTTGCCCTATTTTGGCCAGAGTCATACGGTCGAGACGACCGCCGCCATAGAGGTCGTTGAGCGCATAGGCGAAGCAGCACTCGAGCGCTGCCGACGAGCTCATTCCCGCCCCGAGCGGCACATCGCCGCCATAGACGACATCGAAGCCATTGACGGCGACACCGGCGGCAAGCATCTCTCTGACAACGCCATAGATATAGCGCAGATGCACCTGCGTCGGCCCTTGGGGGTCGTCGATGGCAAACGAGGCCTCGAGCTGCAAATCCATCGCGTAGGCGTTTACCACGCCCGAACCGTTGGGGCTGACCACGGCCGTAATGGACTGTTCTACAGCCCCTGGGAAGACGAAACCGCCGTTATAGTCGGTATGCTCGCCTATCAGATTGATGCGTCCCGGGGCAGTGTAGGCGGTGCCACGGTGCCCGAAACGGCGTTCGAATTCATTGTGTAGCAGTTCTGTATCAATCATTTTGCACAAAGTTTGAATATTGTTGTACTGAGGAATGGCTTGTCGGGCGTCAGGCGGCCGGTCGACTCAGGCCAGCTGTGGTTTGGCGAGTCGGGGTATTGCTGGGTTTCGAGGCAGACGGCGCTGCGGCGCGGATATCCGATGCCGCCTTTGCCTACTATGCCGTCAAGGAAATTGCCCGTATAGACCTGAACGCCAGGCGCATCGGTATATACTTCGAGAGCGATGCCCGTCAGCGGACTCTGCAACGTCGCCGCAGGGCGTTCCAACGTGCGAGGCTGACGCAGGAGCCAGTTGTGGTCGTAGCCGCTGCCAGTGTGCAGCTGACCGAAGTCGGCCTCTATGTCGCGGCCTATGGCTTTGGCCGTGCGGAAATCCATCGGCGTGCCGGAGACATCGTCAGAGTGGCCAAACGGTATAAGCGTCTCATCGACAGGCGTATATCGGTCGGCATCAATCTGCAAAATATGGTTCAGTATCGAGCTGCACTGGTCGCCGTTGAGGTTCCAGTAGGTGTGGTTGGTCATATTGATGACCGTTGCGCGGTCGGTCTCGGCGCGGTAGTCGATGCACAGGCTGTTGTCGCTGCCGAGCGTGTATGTCACCTCCACGCGCACATTGCCAGGGAAACCGTTGTCTCCGTCAGGGCTCAGGAACGCGAGCTTCAGCCGACATTCCGAAGCCTCAACCACATCGTAAACAGCATATTGCCACCCCATAGGGCCACCGTGCAGGCAGTTGGGACCGTTGTTCTGCGGCAAACGGTATTCGATGCCGTCGACCGTGATGCGTCCGCCGGCCAATCGGTTGGCGTAGCGGCCTATTATAGCGCCGAAGTCGGAGCTGTGGTTCTCGGGATAGTAGTCCTCAATATTGTCGAATCCCTGCACGACATCGCGCCGCTTCCCCTCCTTGTCGGACAGGCTTAGCGACACTATGCGCGCGCCGAAATTGGTGATTCTTGCCTCGAGCCCGCCGCTTCCGTGCAATTCGTAGAGGCCGACAGGCTTGTTATTGTATTTGTATTCTTTCATATCTTGAGAACGCGCAGAAGGGCTTTTTATTGTTCGCGAAGGGCAATCTTGCTGAATTAAAACGCAATAGACACAGGAAGATTTGTTTTCAACAATAGTTTTTTGCTCCGACAGACCGAGTTACGTCTTTTTTTAGTATCTTTGCATTTTCAAACACAACTCTTTGTCCAACACGATAATACACTGATTGCTAATGGCCAACACAATAGTCAACATCATTGACCGCGAAGATCCGCTGCCGCTGTATCTCTTTTTCCGCGAGATGTACCACGAAGGCGACCGTATGCTGTTTGTCGCAGGCAAGTACGAAGCCGACCGCATAGATTTCTTTGTCCGCCTGCTGCGGCTGCCAGAAGACAAGGTGGACCGCATTGTGCTCACCCACAAGTCTGATGAATACAGCTACGAACTGATTTGCAGGACAATAATCGGTATGCTGAATCGCGACGCGCACTATGTCGTCAACCTGGCCGGCGGCAGCCGCTATATGGCGCTGGCCGTGCAGCGCTCGTTTGCTCGCTTCAACTCGGATTTCTACTACACGAAGACTCGCGAAAACCTGATTGTCAATACCATATTCGACGACAGCATCTATGATGACGACGACATTGTCACTCCCATACGCCACCGTATGTCTATCCGCGAACTGCTGAATGTCAATGGACTTGTGAATGATGCCGGCAGCGACACGCATTCCCCAATTCGCAGCGAGGAATACACTCGGTTTTTCTACTCTTTGTTTGTCGAGAACCGCCTCTCGCCTGCCGACCACGAAGCGATAACGCTTTTGAGGCAGCACTATCGCGGCAGGCGCAAATGGTTAGATATCAAAGCGCTGGAGACGGAAGGACTATCCAATCGTCCGCCAGTCAGAAACTTAAGCGAGCTGCTTTCGCACCTGCGTTTCGTTCCACAAAAGTCCAACCAACTCACCAAGGAAGAGGTGGAGTATATCACTGGAGGCTGGTTTGAGGAGTACACCTATCATCGTGTGCGTCATCAGGTTAAGCCAGACGACATCACTATCGGCGTACATATCTCGCGCGGCAGCACCGCACACAACAACGAACTGGACGTTGTCTATGCCAAGAACAACCACCTGTATGTGATTGAATGCAAGACCGGTGTGGACAGCAACCGTATGTTCAACGAGATTGTATACAAAGTTTGCGCCCTGCGTGAAGTGCTTCTCGGCACAACGTGCAAGAGCTACATTTTCAGCCTTATCCACGACACCGACGGTCACTTAGAGCAAGTGGCACGCCTTATGGGTGTCCGCTTTTACGACTACCACGACATCGTCAAGGGCAAAGCCCTGAAAGGACTGGGAGCATAAAACAAAGGCGTTGCACTTGCAACGCCTTTACTTTCAGCGGAAAGAGAGGGATTCGAACCCCCGGACCCGTGAAGGTCAACGGTTTTCAAGACCGCCGCATTCGACCGCTCTGCCATCTTTCCGAAAGAGAATGCAAAAATACAAACTTTTTACATTGTGACAAAATTTTTCTTACCCACCTATGTACTTTCGCCTCGCCTTAGGCCTCATAGATTGCACATAGCGACTGAATAGCAATATCTTACAAAATCGGCAGCATTTTGCTTCGAATGCGGTTAAATGGTGTCAAAAAGCGGTGTTTTATGGGTCGAAATTATGAAATTTGAGCAGAAAAGAGTGCGATTTCAAGCACTCGAGAAGGTATAAAAACACAGAAACGGACACATCAACATATCAACATATCAACACATTACATACGATAAGAAGTTTTTTTTCAAAAAAAATTTTGCCATATTGCGAAATATGAGTACTTTTGCAACCGCTTTTGAGACAAAAAGTCAAGAGGCAAAGATTCCTCAATAGCTCAGTTGGTTAGAGCACCTGACTGTTAATCAGGGGGTCGCAGGTTCAAGTCCTGCTTGGGGAGCGGATTTAATGGTTAATAGATTCCTCAATAGCTCAGTTGGTTAGAGCACCTGACTGTTAATCAGGGGGTCGTAGGTTCAAGTCCTACTTGGGGAGCCAATGAACAAAAAGGCTGTCTACCAACAGCCTTTTTCTATATCCATCAGTTCGTGAAAGCAGTTATAACCATATTCATCGCCGCCGTAATCATTATGGTATTATGCATTGCCGGGCTTGGCATCAAAACGCTGGTGCGCCGCAACGGAGAGTTGAAGCGCCATTGCGCCGGTATGGACCCATACAGTGGCAAGCGCAACGGGTGCATCTGCGTCTCGCAGCAAAGCACACTGTGCAACGAGCGCAAAGCCCATCCCTACCAGCCTCTCGATGTCAACGAGAACCTGATGGAAGAGATTAATCCCACCAAAAAGTAATCATTAAAGAAGTATAGCATCGACGATGTCGGATGCTATGACCGACGGCTGCATACGATGTGCCGCGGCCCGGTCGCCGGCTTCGCCGTGCAGACGAACTGCAAGGGCTGCTATCTGCTGCACATTTGCAGGTTCATTGATACTGAATTCATAATCCTTGTGCCGACGTGGATAAGCCACCGCCTGCGCCATCAGCCCCAGCGCAATGCCAGTCAGGACGTCGCCGCTGCCAGCTGTCGCCATTCCAGCATTGCCCGTCTCGTTGGTCAGAGGCTTGCAGTGTGGCGCAAAGACTTGTGTATGGTGCGCTTTCCCGACTATAACCAGATTGTGCAGGTCGGCCATCTGCTGTGGCTCGGCATCGCTGAACAAACGCTTGTACTCCATCTTGTGGGGCGTTATGATTGCACCCGAGGCCAGATGGAGCGATTCAGGGTGCTGTGCCAAGATATTCAAGGCGTCGGCGTCAAGCACCAATCCGACGCCCGCAGACCGATGCTGCAGAAGTTCCAAGAGAGCCTTCTGCGTGGCATCGCCCGTCCCGATGCCGGGACCGACAGCGATAGCGTCATAACGCTCCAACTGGGCCGGCAGCGACGAAAAGCAACGCTCGCCATCGTCAATCGATATCATAGCCTCCGGCACAGCCGTCTGCAGTATCTCCACGCCACAGCGCGGCGTATGCACCGTCAACAGCCCCACCCCTGCTCTCAGGCAGGCACGAGCTGCAAGCACGGCGGCACCCATCTTGCCATACGAGCCTGCGACAAGCAGCGCGTGGCCATAGTCGCCTTTATAGCTCTCGGGGTCGCGCGACGAAAGGAAAGGATAATCATTAATCGACACCATAACGCAAATTATAGAAAAGTGGCAACACGCCTAAGCGCGTTGCCACTCATAAATATCAACCATTAAAATTAATTCTCAGGTTTCAGGGTACCCACCGAATAGTGGTTCAGGTCGAAGTAGCGACGAGCCAGACGCTTCATATCGTGAGTCGTCAGGCTGTTGACCATAGCCTCATAGTCGGTGATGTTAGCGTCGCGGTTCTCCTTGTAGATGTAGCTACCCATAATCTGGCCCATCCAGAAGCCGTTCTCCTGCATCTGGGTTTCACGCTCCTTGATCATCTGCAGCTTAACCTTGTTCAGAGTCTCGCGGTCGCAGCCTTTCTTGATGCACTCCTTGATCAGGTCGATGGCAGCCTTCTCAACGCTTGCGCAGTTCTCGGGGGCGCACTGCAGGTAGAAGAGCCAGCTGACTTCGCCGTCGAAATCGATATCATAGGATGCTGTTGCATAGGGGCTGTAGGTCTCGCCCATCTTCTCGCGGATAACCTCGGTGGTGCGAATCTGCAGAGCCTCACCCAGAGCGGTGACAGCGATGCGCTCGCGAAGGTCAGCCTTGCCGGCAAAACCCTTGGTCTCACCCATAACGAGAACCATACCCTGCTTGTCGGTACCGGCCAGCGTCAGGCTGTGGTTAACGCCATTGGCCAGTTTCGGGCCCTTGTCAAGCTTAGGCTCGTTTTTCTGCTTGCCGTTGACGGGAAGGATGTTCAGATACTTGGCGATAGTCTTGATGTTCTCGTCGCTCACGTTGCCCACGAAGAAGAATATCTGGTCGCTGGCATCGGCAAAGCGCTCGCCGTAGATTTCATATACACGATCGAAGTCAATGCTCTTGACATTCTCCTCGGTCGGCATAACGACAAGGCGCGGGTTGTGGTCATAGGCCATTTCGTAGAAGTCCTTCATAAACTTGGCCTGCGGGTTGGCAGCGGCCATACGCACCTGCGTAAGCGTAGCCTCGATGTTACGGTCAAACGACTCTTTATCCTTGCGCGGAGCCTCATAGTAGAGGTCAACGAGCTGCATCATAGTCTCGATGTCTTTGGGAACGCATCTGCCGCTGAAGCCCTGGCTGGTACCACTGATATAGGGGCTGACGCTGACAGTCTTGCCCTGCAGTTTCTTGTTGAGCTGAGTGCTGCTGAAGTTGGCAATACCGGCGTCATCGACAAACTCAGCCACATTGCCTACCATAAAGGCCTCTTTGTCTGCATAGAGTGCCGAGCCGCCATTGGCGAAGCTGCGCATCTGGATTTCATCCTCCTTGTAGTTGGTCTTCTTCACAACGAAGCGGACGCCGTTAGGCAGAACATACTCAGTATAGTCGAGCACAGCGTTCTTCGAAAGAACCACAGGCTCCACATCCTTCACATCCTTGTCGAAGAGAGGCTCGTCCTTGTAGGTGTCAACCCAAGGCTCGGTCTGCTCTTTCTTGCTGTCGGCAACGATTTTCAGGATGGCGTCCTTGGTGGGAACGTTGTAGCCGTCGCGCTGGGGAGCGGTGAGCACAAACACCAGGTTCTCGTCGGTGATCCAGTCTTTCACGACATTGTTGACCTCTTCGAGAGTGATTTCGGGGACAAATTCGCGGGCATAGGCGTCTTCCTGGCGGATGCCGGGGATGACGTCGCCTTCAAGGTAGTGCTGCGTATACTCGTCGGCGAAGGCGTTGCTCTGGGTCTTGTTGAGCTCCTTGGCAGCCTTGCGGTAGCTTTCCAGCAGGCTCTCCTTGGCGCGATCCAACTCGGTCTGCAGGAAACCGTGCTCGTCAACGCGCTTCATCTCCTTGAGCAGCATAGCGGTAGCCTCTTCAATGCGGTTGTCTTTCGGGAAGGCAGTCAGAACAGCGCAGTCGAGCTTGGCGAGGAAGCTGCCATAGCCGCCACCGGCATAGAGGAACGGAGCGGTGGCCTTCTCAGCCATCTCGGCAAAACGAGCGTTGATGATATTCTCGGCCAGGTTGCGCACCAGCATCTGACGGTAATCGCCGACGGTGCCCTTCGGGGCCTGGGTGTGCTTCCAGAACATCTGGATGTTGGCCGACGAAGCCTCCTTGTCGGTAGCGATGGCTACGAGGGGCTCCTTGTTGTCAGGAACATTGTAGTAGGGACGCTGCTTCGGGTTGGCAGGCATCTTGTTGTCGGTGAAGTACTCCTTCACCTTGGCCTCCATCTGGTCGACATCGATGTCGCCAACGATGATGACGGCCTCCAGATCGGGACGATACCAGTCCTTATAGAAGCGGACGATGGTTTCGGGCTTGAAGTTGAGGAGGATTTCCTCGGTTCCGATAGGCATACGGTTGGCATAGCGCGAATCCTTGAACATCACAGGCCAGTACTGCTTCTGCAGACGGTCCTGGGCGCCCAAGCTGCCGCGCCACTCCTCGATAATGACACCGCGCTCGGCGTCGATTTCCTTGGGATCCATCAACAGCTTGCTTGCCCAGCCGTCGAGAATCTTCATACCCATCTCAAGCATTTCGGCATCGTTGGGCATATTGACGTAGTAGACAGTCTGGTCAAAGCTTGTGTAAGCGTTGACGTGGCCGCCAAACTGCACGCCCTTGGCCTGCAGCTTGCTGATCAGCTCATTGTGCGGATAGTACTCCGTGCCGTTGAAAGCCATATGCTCGGTGAAGTGAGCGAGACCCAGCTGGTCTTCGTCCTCGAGGATAGAACCAGCGTTGATGGCCAGACGGAACTGCACACGGCCTTCGGGTTTCTTGTTGGCGCGGATGTAGTAGGTCAAGCCGTTGTCAAGCTTGCCGATGCGCACCTTCTTGTCGACAGGGACCTTAGCGGTGAGATCCGATTTTTTCTCCTTCTTGCTGCCAACGCCGCCCAGCTGAGCAAAGCTCATACCGGCGGTTGCAAACAAAAACAGGAACAGAATAAAAATTTGTTTCTTCATTTTGTGATTGTTTTTTAATATATTAAATTAAATTCCGATATTTTCGCAAATTGCAAAAATACACCTTTTTATTCATCCGACAAAAAAATTAACATTCATTTATAATAAAAATGCACTTATAAGACGTTTGAGAAATCAAAAATCTTACAACCTGCCACAAATTTTTTTGAACATTTTTCGCCTCTCACGCAACCCACTGCAAATCAATACTCTCTCCACACCAACACCGTTTGATGTCCGCTTGTTGTCCGCTTGTTGTCCGCTTGTTGTCCGCTTTAAAAGCGGACAACAAGCGGACAACAAGCGGACAACAAGCGGACAACAGACGGACTTGGTATAAGGGAAACCCCACGCTGAGTCGGGCTTGGCGTGGGGTTTTAACGATGGCGTGCCGACGGCACACTTATTAGTTTAAAGTATCATTAAATTTCCTGTCCTTTCAGGGGAAACGGGAGGTCACAGCGCCGACTCGAGATAGTGGCGCAGCTGTACCGGTGTGACGTCGTGGTGGATCTGGCCGCCGACGGCGTAGGAGATGGCTCCGGTCTCTTCGCTCACGATGACGGAAATGACGTCGAGCTGCTCCGTCACGCCGATGGCCGAGCGGTGACGCAGGCCCAAGTTGGGGTCGATACTGTTGTTTGACGAGACGGGCAGGATGCAGCGGGCGGCGACGACCTGGTTGCCTTTGACGAGCACCGCGCCGTCGTGGAGAGGCGAATTCTTGAAGAAGAGGGTCTCGAGCAGGGCCGACGAGACGACAGCGTCGATGCGTTCGCCCGTCGCCGCGATGTCGCCCACTTCGTTCTGGCGTATGAAGACGATGAGCGCGCCGGTCTTGCTCTGCGACATATGCATACAAGCCTGGATGTAGGGTTCAAGCTCTATGCCGTTTTTCTGGTCGCTCACACTCTTCTTCCAGAAGCGGAACCGCTTGCGGATGTTGTCGCCGTCGATGCTGGTCTTGGTGCCCACCATCAGCAGGAACTTGCGTATTTCGGGCTGGAACACAATGATGAGCAGTATCAATCCGATGGATATAAACTGACCCAAGATGGTGGAGGTGAGCCGCATACCTATGAGCGACGACACTTGCCACAGAATGTAGATGATGACTACGGCCCAGAAGATGCGGAGCACATTGGTGCCCCGGACGGCCTTGTAGATCTGGTAGGCAAGAAAGGCGACAAGGATGATGTCGATGATGTCTACGAAAGTGATTGTTGGTAAGCCTTGCATTATTGTTTGAGGATTGTAGGTTCGTTTAAGATTTATTCAGTTAGTTTCATTATCACGTCTATCGTCTGCCGTGCGGCGCGGACGTCGTGAACGCGGAGCATTTGGGCTCCCTGGCGCAGCGCGGCGGCGTGGAGGGCTATGGTGCCGGCGAGGGCATCATCGGGGGTAGTGCCGAGCAGCTTGTATATCATCGATTTGCGCGACAGCGCCACAAGCAACGGGTTGTTGGGGAAGAGCGTGCGCAACTCCCCTAGCCTGTCGAGCAGACGATAGTTCTGGTCGAGGTTTTTGGAGAAGCCGAAGCCTGGGTCTATTATCACGTCGCGGACACCCATTTCGTGCAGCCGCGCATTGAGCGCAGAGAGTCGTTTCACCACGTCGGCGGTGATGTCGACAGGGCCGTCGGCTGGCAGATGGGCTATGCCGGCAGGGTCGGTAGCCGTGCCGTAAGGGTTGTGCATCAGAACATAAGGCGTGCGCAAGTCGGCCACGGTAGGGAACATATCCGGGTCGAAGGCACCGCCGCCTATGTCGTTAACGATGTCGGCACCGGCCTCGACAGCGGCACGTGCGGGCAGCGAGAAGCAGGTGTCGACCGAGATGACCGCCTGAGGCAACTCGCGGCGCACGGCAGTAACGGCAGCCGACAGGCGGCGAGCCTCTTCGTCGGGCTCCAGCAACTGGGCTCCGGGACGGGTGGACACCACACCGATATCGATGATGTCGGCGCCATCGTCGGCCATCTGTACGGCGTGTTCAACAAGCTGTGCCTCACCGATGTAGCGGCCGCCATCGTAGAACGAGTCGGGCGTGGCATTGAGGATGCCCATCACTGCCGGTCGCTCGTAGCAGACAAGGCGGTCGCCGCAGCATATCGAGAATGATGAAAAAGAATTATTTTCGCTCATAACAATAAAAGAACGCTATTGTCGTTCTTTTATTGTTTAAATTGAATCAATGACACGCACAGAACAAGAATTTGAGAAAGAAACAAAGTGTTGCAGAGACATTTACGAGAAGAAGACTCGTGACTACGGCACATCGTGGCGCATACTGCGCCTGCCGTCGCTGACCGACCAGATTTTCATCAAGGCCAACCGCATACGCAGCATCGAGGAGACCGGCGAGAACAAGATAGGCGACGACGTGCGGGGCGAGTATATAGCTATGGTCAACTATGCTGTTATGGCCCTGATACAGCAGGAGCTGGGAAGCGGAGAACTGAGAACGGAGAGCGGAGACAGTATGGAGCTGCCGTTGGAAAGGGCTATGGAGCTGTATGACAAGCACCTGGGACGCACCGTAAAGCTGATGCTCGACAAGAACCACGACTACGGCGAGGCCTGGCGCCAGATGCGCGTCAGCTCGATGACCGACCTGATACTGATGAAGCTGAAACGCATCAAACAGATTGAGGACAACGACGGCAAGACGCTTATTTCGGAAGGCGTAGAGGGCGGATATATGGACATAATCAACTATTCGCTTTTCTGCCTTATCAGACTTGATGAACTGAGAACGGAGAACTGAGAACCGAGAACCTTTTCAACCTTTTAACCCTTTAAACCTTTAAACCTTTTTAAACCTTTAAACCTTTACAACCCTTTAACCCTTTACAACCCTTAAATAATGATAAAAGAAACTAAAACGACCAAAGTGTTGAACATCATAGCCCGCTGGTTTGTGGGTCTGGTGTTCCTGTTTTCGAGTTTTACCAAAGGCGTCGACCCGCTGGGCACGGCCTACAAGGTAGAGGAATATATGTCGGCGTGGAGCTTCGGCGGCCTCTCGTTCGAGTGGGCTATGCCGCTGGCGCCGTTCCTGTCGATGGCACTTATCACCGCCGAGTTTATGGTGGGCATAATGATGCTTACCGGCGCGTTCCGCAAGCTGGGTGCCTGGCTGCTGCTGTTGATGATGGTTTTCTTCACCGGCACCACGCTCTTCGACGCCATCACCAACAAGGTGAGCGACTGCGGATGCTTCGGCGACTTCTGGAAACTTACCAACTGGCAGACGTTCTGGAAGAATGTGGTTCTCGACGTACCCACGGTGTACATCTTCCTCACCCGCCGCTGGCCGCGCAGAAAGAGATTTGAGAGAGACCTGCTCGTCTGCCTTGCAGCCATAGCAGCAATGGTCATCTTCGGCCTTTACAACATCAACAATGAGCCCGTGCTTGACTTCCGTCCGTGGAAGGTGGGCAACCAGATGATAGCCAACCTCGAGGAGGGCTTGGAGACCACCAACCAGGTGACTTACAAGAACCTTGAGACAGGCGAGTTCAAGACAATGGATTCGAAAGAACTTATGGAATGCTATGCTGCCGACCCCGACTGGGGCAGCAAGTGGGAATGGATTGGCACCAGCACCGTCAGCCCCTACGAGATACGCGACCCTAAGAACGACAGCGTCGTGTCGTTCCCTGTCAATGACGCAGACAATGAGGACTTCACCTTCGACCTTATCGGTGCCGTCGACGGTCCTGTGCTGCTCTGCACCATTCACCATATCAACGATGTCAATGAGCGAGGCGTCAAGGCCATTGCCGAGATGAAGCAGCTGGCTATGGAACGCGACATCCGCTTTGCCGTCATCAGCAACGCCGAGCAGAGCGATCTGCTGCAGTTCCTCTATGGCAACACGCTGATGGACGTGGAATACTACTTCGGCGACGAGAAGGCACTTGAGGCAATGATACGCAGCAACCCCGGCTTCGTACTGATGCATAACGCCACCGTCAAAGGCAAATGGCACTACAAGAACGTCGACAAAATCAAAGACTACCCCTTTGAAGTGGAAGAATAACGCCCCCCCCTCAAACCCTTTAACCCTCAAAACCTTTAACCCTCAAACCCTTTAACCCTCAAACCTTTTAAACCTTTTAAACCCTTCAAACCCTTCAACCCCTAAAATGTTACAACGTATTCAATCTTTCTATTTAGTACTGGCAGTTGTAGGCATCATTATGCTCTTCCAGTTCCCGATTGCAACCTACACTATGCCCAATATGACTCGCACCGGCGAGATGACCTCCGAGCTTCAGCTGATAGGCAAAGACAGCCGTTACCAGAGCGACAGCCGCGACATCACCGAAATATGCTATATCGGTCAGGACCTTGTGAAGCTTAAAGGCGGCTGGGTGCTGAGCATTATGGCTGCGCTGGTGGGCGTTGTGGCGCTGGCGAGCATCTTCCTGTTCAAGAACCGCATACTGCAGATGCGTGTTGTCGCTTGCGGCGGACTTCTGAATATGATATACATATTCCTTGTCTTCTTCTGGGCCATCAACGGCACAGGCGGCAACGGAGGCTATCTGAAAGCCCTGCAAGACCTTCACATCACAACCGACACCATCGCCGTAAATATGTGGACGCCAGGCACCATCATCCCCATCGTCACGCTGGTATTGCTCTATCTGGCACAGCGTGCCATCAAGAAAGACGAAATGAAAGTGCGCGCAGCCGACAGACTTAGATAAGCGGAAAGTGGAAATTCCACTTAGCTCTCCCCAAAAATCAACATTCAACTAAAAATGCTATCTCTGACTTTCAATAATATTGAGCAGTTGCCAGACGTAGCCCGTCGACTGCTCGAGGAGTTCCCCGACGAACGCTTCTATGCCTTCTTCGGCTCGATGGGAGTCGGCAAGACGACACTTATCAAAGAGATTTGCACCCAGCTGGGTGTGGAGCAGAACGTCTGCAGCCCCACCTTCGCCATCGTCAACGAGTATGCCGACCGCAACGGCGAGCCGATATACCACTTCGATTTCTACCGCCTCAAAAACATTGATGAGGCCTACGACATTGGCTACGAGGAGTACTTCTATTCCGGCTGCTGGTGCTTCACCGAGTGGACCGAGAAGATAGAGCCCCTCCTGCCCGACCACTACCTGCGCATCGACATTATTGAGCAGAACGGCATCCGCACTCTTACTGCCGAGACAATAGAATAGTGTCGCCACATAGAAAAAAGGCCGGACAAATCATCTGAATTGCCGGCCTTTTTCACAAGCACCATTGACCTAAAGGGTGCTGGAGAATTTGTTGAATTAGTGGTTCAACCAGTATCTTGCGAAGTCGCGGAGGAAGACACTGATTTCGGGGGTCATTCTGAAGTCGCCGCCGGTGATGGTGTAGGTTCCGTCGAGCTCAAACATTACAGTGCCCACAAAGTGTCTGATAATAACACGCGAGGTGGTGAAAGTGGGATGGAATTTGATATCGAATCTGATGCCTCTTCTGCCAAGGAGCTCATAGCTGCCCCATACAGTCCAGATAGCGCCATTCGAGTCGGTGAAGTTCATAGGGTCTATCGGGAAGTTGACATATTCACCATCTTTTGGAACAGACTGTTCTGTCTGGTTGTCGATGGCATCATTTTCTTTATCGCACGACACAAAGGTGAGGCTGCCGAGGGTCATAACGGCCAAAAAGGCCAATGTGAATATTTTTTTCATTTTGATCGTTTTTTTTGTTGATAAATACTTTTTTTTAAACAACGTTCTAAAGATTTATATAGCAGGGTCTCGCAACATTATAATGCATTTGTCTAATCCAACGCGAGAGAGAAAAAACCTTAACCAATAATCTTTAAAACAATAATCTTAATGAGCTGGTGTCTTCCAAAGAAGAACATTAATAGAG
>CADALO010000013.1 GCA_902788805.1 uncultured Bacteroidota bacterium
CACACTGCGCTCCGTTGTCGCTTAGTGTGGGGTTATTGAGATAATGCCTCTCCGAGGCATCCCAGGTACAATCCTAGCCGGTTCATTTGTCCCTTAACTCCCTTGACATCCCTTTAAATTCCCTTAACTCCTACAAACAAGCCCCGATGGTGCGACACACCCCGGCCTACGGCCACCCCTCTCCGAGAGGGGATGGGCTGACGCATCACAATGATTATCAATAGAGCGCTGCCGCGCCATCCCCTCTCGGAGAGGGGTGGCCGTAGGCCGGGGTGTGTCGCACTGTCGAACAAGCAATTGCCCGGGGTGTGTCGCACCGTCAAACCAATGCCATACATTTTCCGTCGCCCCTTCGGGGCTCTGGGGAGCACGCATATTATAGGATTGCTCTCGACTGCCGCCGCAATGCCTCGGAGAGGCATTATCTCAATAACCCCACACTAAGCCGCAGGCGCAGTGTGGGGATTAGTATATGGCAGGTCATCAGCGTGTCGGAGACACGCAACCACAAGAGTATCTGCAAGGTAGCATATCTTAGAGGCGCCTTTATTGCTTGGGCTTGACGGTGCGACACACCCCGCCGCTTCGCGGCACCCCTCTCCGAGAGGGGATGGCGCGGCAGCGCTCCATTGATAATCACAGTGATGCGTCAGCAGTTAAGTACCGTAAAGGGAAGTTAGGGGGCAAATGAACCGTCCGGGTTGTATTGTCCTTTAACTTCCAGCGCGAAGCGCGATAACTTCCCTTAACTTCCCTCTCACTTCCCACTCACTCCACCTTTCACTCCCCTTTGGCGTGTCGGAGACACGCTACTTTCCTATCGGCGTTGAAATATTTTTTTGCCATATCGGGAAAATGTTGTATCTTTGCATCCGCAAATGTGGGTGAAAAGCGATTGGTTTTTCTCTGCATCTGCTTGACAATCAAACATTCGGAAAGGTGCTCGAGTGGTTGAAGAGGCCCGCCTGGAAAGCGAGTAAGCGTTAAAAGCGCTTCGGGGGTTCGAATCCCTTCCTTTCCGCTGAGTGTTGAAACGCTGCCCAAAGGCAGCGTTTTTTTTGTTGCTGTTGAAATCTTTTTTTTGCGGATTTAAAAATAATGGTTATCTTTGTATGCGATGAAAATGGGAGGATTTGATAGTAAAGTTTTGACAGTCAGTATGACGGCACTGGAATGCAGTGCTTGTAGGGATGTTTTTTTTTGACGGGGCGACTTTTGGCGGTCGCTTTTTTTTTAATGTGACAAACGTGATTTGACGCTACGATAAATCATTATTTGAAATACAAAAAATATTATACGCTATGGGTAATTTAAAAGGACGGAATTTGATTTCCATTACAGACTTCAGCCGTGACGAGTATATACAGGTGCTCGACATTGCAGAGGAATTCGAGAAGAATCCTAAACAGCCTATTTTGAGCGACAAGGTGGTGGCTACGCTCTTCTTCGAGCCTTCGACACGTACGAGACTCAGCTTTGAGAGTGCCGCCAACCAGTTGGGCGCCAGGATTATCGGTTTCAGCGACCCGGGTGGCACGAGTGTGCAGAAGGGCGAGTCGCTGCACGATACGATTGTTATGGTGGCCAGCTATGCCGACCTGATTGTTATGCGTAACCCGAAGGAGGGCAGCAGCCGCTATGCCAGTGAGGTGAGTGCTGTGCCGGTAATCAATGCCGGCGACGGTGCCAACCAGCACCCGACACAGTGTATGCTGGACCTTTACAGCATCCGCAAGACGCAGGGTACGCTTGAGAACCTGCAGATTGCCTGCGTGGGCGACTTGAAGTATGGCCGTACGGTGCACTCGTTGGTGCAGGCTATGTGCAACTTCAACGCGACATTCCACCTGGTGTCGCCGCAAGAGCTGAAGCTGCCTTCGTCGGTCAAGGCCTCCATTAAGAATGCCGGCTTGAAGTATTACCAGTACACCGACATTAATGATGTGGTTCCCAATGCCGACATTATCTATATGACCCGTGTGCAGCGCGAGCGTTTCCCCGACCCGCTGGAGTATGAGCGCGTTAAGGACAGCTGCATTCTTACGGCTTCGATGCTTAAGGGCTGCAAGCCTACGATGAAGGTGCTGCATCCGCTGCCGCGCGTCAACGAGATTACCGTCGACGTAGACAGCACGCCATACGCCTACTATTTCCAGCAGGCTCAGAACGGCGTGTATGTGCGTCAGGCACTGATGGCCGCCATACTTGGTGTAAGATAATTTTGGATTGTGAGTTTCGAGATTCGAAAAACACAGTTCAAGATTCAAAATTCATCATTCAACATTCAAAATTAATCAACAATGGAAGCAAAGAAAGAATTAGTAGTCTCGGCCATTGAGAATGGCACGGTGATTGACCATATCCCCACTGATGTCGTGTATCAGGTTATCCGTATCTTGGGTCTGGAGAAGTATAACGACGAGGTGCTGATAGGCAACTATCTGCACAGCCAGAAGTTTGGCCGCAAGGGTATTATAAAGATTAAAAACAAGTTCTTTGACAAGGATGAGATCAACAAGATTGCGCTGGTGGCTCCGCTGGCAAGCATCATCACCATCAAGAACTATAATGTGGTAGAGAAGATCAAGGCTGAGATTCCGGACCATATCGACCATATTATCAAGTGTATGAATCCGAAGTGCATCACCAACTTTGAGCAGATAGAGACCAAGTTCGACGTTGTGGACAAGGAGAACCTGAAGCTGCGTTGCCACTACTGCGAGAAGTTCACCACTAAGGATACAATGAAATTCCAGGACTGATATGAAGCGCTATTTGGTTGGCCTTTCGGTGCTTAGTGCCGTGATGCTGCTGTTGGCCTTTGCCGTCAAGTGGTTGGCTATACCGCTGTTTGTGCCGGTGCCTATGTGGATGCTGCCTGCGGCAGTAATCTATTTCGCAGTGGCTTACGGTGTGCAGTACTGGCTTTCGGTCAGCAGTGTCAACAAGCATCCCAAAGCCTTTATCCAGTTCTTCCTGGCAACTACGGTGGCGGTGTTGTTCCTGCACATCGTGGTGCTGGTCGGAGGTATGTTGGCAAATCCTGCCGGCGGCAAGCGTTTTGCCATAGCTTTCCTGATACTTTACGTAGTCTATACGGCTTATATGACTGTGGCCCTTGTGCGGTTTATGAAGAACCCGCAAGGCAATTGAGGTAGAGGCAGTGCATCACTGTCTTACCAGACTTATGGAGCGGCGCCAGCTTTGGCTGGCGCCGTTTGTATTATAGGCTTCGATGATTATGATATATGAGCCGCGTGGACACTGCCGGCCGTCGTCGTCGATGCCGTCCCAGGTCAGTATGCCGCTGCATCCGAGCAGAACGCCACGCCCGATGCGGCGCACGAGACGGCCGTGGTTATCGTAGACGCTGATATTGGCCGAGAGATCGCAGAGTTGCAGGTCGTATGTGAGGTCGAGCAGGTCGTTGTAGCCATCGCCGTCGGGCGAGAACACCCGTTGGCTGAAGGCAAATTCATTGTCGAGGAAAAGGAATTCGTGGCTTTGCGAATTGCGATAGGTGGGTGTGCCATAGCCCGACGTGGTGGCTGCGGAGTACCAGTTGGCGGCATCTTGCGTAGGGCTGGCGTATGAGCGACGTTCAAGGGCGACGCCTTCTTTGTCGCGCAACAGGCGGCTGTGCATATCCTCGGTGTAGTCAAAGCGGTCGAGGATGAGGGTGTCGGTTGACGTCACCATCACAGTGCCTGATGCGTTGTTATACGAGGGCATTGACGACACCTCAATTAGTTTCTGCGGATGCCGGACGGTGTAGTTACTGGTGACGTAAGAGGCGTCGGTGGTGATAACAATGAAGTCGTGCGGCTGTATTGTCCCGCTGTCGGCAATAGGGTAGAGACGGGTGATGGTTTCTTCCGACACTTTGGCCAATCGCAACTGGGTAAGGGAGATGGCGTAGTCGGTGTTGTTGTATAGCTCCACATAGTCGGCTCCAGAGGGTAGGGGATTGAACAGTATTTCGCTGACAAGTATGTCTCCGCGTTGCAGTGCATTGCTTTGAGCCAAGACTTCGGTTGCAGACATCAGCATCGCACTTATCAGCAGTAAAAACAGTTGCTTGTATTTTTTGTTGAAAAACATTAGTGTATTCAAACAGAATTTATTAATTTTGCATTTCATTAATAATCGGATGTGTATTATAATTTGCAAAAATACTGCTTTTTATGATACTATACAAATTTTTAAAGGAAATGAAAGGATATAAATTTTCAGTAATTGCGGTTGCATTCTTGTGTGTCGTGTTTGCTGGATGTCAGCGCGACAAGGGCTCAGAGGTGTTTACTGCAGTGATGCAGAGTTATAATAATAGCGGCAAGGACTATATTGTCGGCAACGTTGTTTATTGGAGTGACGCCGACAGGATTCGCATAAATGACGGTGTCTATGGCATTGCTGTCGACGGCTCGGACCGCAACCGTGCCACGGTCAATGCCGAGGGTGTTTCTGGCTTTGACGGCAAATATTATGGCGCCTATCCGGCTGAAGGGTCGACTATTGCAGCCAACGGCAGGGTGACATTTACGATACCACAAGAAGAGTTGTACACTGCTGCCGGTGGAAAGCAGGTGATACACAATATTATGGCAGCCAAGTCTAATGGCAGCAAGCTTAACTTCCAGAACCTCTGTGCACTGCTGCACTTTAAGGTCGCTGCCTCGGGCAGCGGTGTGGGAGCCAAACTCTATGCCGTTGAAGTTGAGACAGACAAACCAATGTGGGGTACAATGACGGCCGATTATAATGAAAGCCGAAGCAAATGGGAGGTGACCTCGCTGACGGCAACAGATGCCAATACACGCACTTTGAGGCTAAAGACTCCTATCGAGCTCACTGCAGCAGCGCAAGACCTTTATATGCTTGTACCACCAGTTGCCGGCGGTTCTACACTGACGCTCAGGTTTATCCTTGAGAATGGAACGGGAGCCGTCAAGGTATTTGAAAAGGCCAAAGCTACTACTTTCTCGTTTGAGTCGGGAATGCTTTACCACTTCAACCAGTCCAACCAGTCCAACACATTTAACGGCACGGAGATGCTGTACGGTAGTGATGCTGTTACAGCAGAGACGATGAATGGCTCAGTGGCTCATCCATATCTGGTGTATTCCGGAAATAGTTGGAATGTCTTAAAGACCAATTCTATTATGGGTGCAGCAGGGATACAAATAAACTTGGCAGAAGACATAAATGTCAACAGCACTTATACGTCTGTTTTTAGAGCGACTCTCAATGGTAACGGACATACTATTACCCTAACCACACCCAATATCTCGCTCCTTTCTTCAATCGAACGTGGTCAAGTCAGAAATGTTACGATTGAGTCTACTGAACCTGTACGACATCCAATATTGGTATATAACGACCCAGCTAGATATTATGGAGCATTGGCAGGAAGGGCTTTTTCAAGTGCGGTGTTTGAGAATTGTGTTAATAAAGTGAATATTACGTGTGATACATTAAATTATGCGACAGTTTATGTTGGAGGGCTGATTGGTAATGCTAATGGATGTACAATGACTAATTGCAGAAACGAAGGTAATATAACATCGAATGCTGCGTATGTAGGTGGCGTTGCGGGTCAGGCAGGGGCGATAAGTGACTGCACAAATAGCGGAACTATAACAATTACCACTACCGCTGATGAAGTAAAAACATCTTATTGTGGAGGCGTTGCAGGATATGCAAATTCTTCAGCCGTATTAAATTGCCATAATAGCGGAGCAATTAATATAAACAAAAAATCTTCTGCAACGCCGTCTTATTATGGTGGAGTGTGCGGTTTGGCTAATGTCAACGTTTCAAATTGTAGTAATATAGGCGACATCTCCTACAATGCTGTTTCAGATACTAAAAGTAAGTTTATTGGTGGAATTGTGGGATGCAACAATTCTACTACTTCTGAGTTAACAATGTTAAATTGCTATAATGAAGGTGATGTTTTATGTAATGTGTCGACATCTAATATGTATGTAGGTGGATTGTTAGGCTATGATAAGAGTATGTCAATAAAGAATAGCTATGCTTATTGCTCACTTCAAGGAACATACGTGTGTGGAATTGTTGCTTATGACGGAACTTTATCCCGTAATGTATATATTACCAATTGCTATTATTATGGCACTATTATCGATAGTGCTCCATATAAATACGGCATTGCAGGTGAGTCGTATACTAACAAAAAGTTTATTATCGACAAATGCTACTATCCGTCAGGTTATACAATCTGTCATTCAAGTAGTACAAATGACAGTACCAGCGTTACTCTCAGCAGTGCTGTATCATTGACTGGTGGTGATGGCACCAGCCTTCGCGATACTTTGAATAGAAATATTTCGGATATTCCAGTTCCAGGTGCTTACAATTGGAAGAACGGTACAAGCCCGGCGCGAGTGGTGTTCGACAATTAAAGGAGCGGAATCTATTTCTTAGAGGCTGGCTTGGGCTTGACCTCTTTGCTTGCGCTCTTTTTTGCTGGACGGTTCTTGTCCATCTTCTGATGCATTTGCTGGAATTGCTCTGGCGTCAGCACCTTGTCGATGGCTACTTTTGTGCGGTAGTATTCCTTGCTAATCTCGCTTTGCAGGCGCCCTTCACGGTCGTATAGAGGAAAGAGCACATTGCTGTGGTCATCGCGCGAGTTCATATATGAACGTATGCTGTCGCGCACAGCGTACAACTGGTTGCGATAGTCTTCTATAATCTTAGTCGAGCGACGTGTAATAGCGTCAATCTTGTTCTTCTGGGCCGCTGTAAGGTCGGGTACGAGTTCCTCTATTTTGGGGCTCTCTTTATGTCTTGGACTTTTATCTTGTCTGGGACCTTGCTGAGCCATCGCATTGAAAGCGAGGAAAAGGGCCAAGGTGGTTAACAGAATCCGTCTCATAATATCAAATTGTAATGGATTGTTGGCTTAAAAGAAATTTGTTACAGGGTTGTCGTAGTATGCGGCACTTTCGTCGCTCTCATCGTTGGCGTAGTCGTTGCAATAGCTGTACACATCATAGAAGCGGTTGGAGAGGTCGGGGTGTGGAGTGGCGGCTTGTGCGCCGTTGCGAGTAACCAGGAATGTAGTGACGACAATGCCGACAAAGCAGGCGGCGACAAGACCGTTGGCCAGTCTCGTATTGATACGGCTGTGGCGCTTGGGAAGTGCCATAGGCTGAGGCATCGATGCTATGCGTTGCATCACGGCGTCGGTGACATCGGGTGTCTGCTTGGGCTTCAGCTGGCGTATGGCCTCAAGCTGCTGCTCAAACCAGATGTCGGTGGTCTTTGTCTTGTTGTCGGTCGGTATCATTGCGTCATCATCTTTTGCAGGTTCTTCTTTGCGCGGAATATCAAGGATTCCACTTTTGAGAGGGATATTTGCATCACATCGGCGATGTCATTGTACGAGAAGTCGTTGAAGGTGTATAGCACCAGTGCTGTACGTTGCTCGTGCTTCAAGTGGCCTATGGCTTCGTGAAGCCTCCTTATTTGCTCCTCTTTCATCAATTGGTCTTCCCTCGAGTGTTGGTAGTCGGTGTTGGAGTTCTCCTGGCTGTAGTCGTAAGATACAAATCGGCTCTCGTGTTTCAGCATTTTGGAGACCACATTGACTGTGATGCGATATATGAAAGTACTCAGTCTGGAGTCTTGTCTGAAGCGCGGCAGGGCGGTGTAGAGTTCCACAAATACTTGCTGCGTGATCTCTTCGACATCCAGTTTGTTGCCCACAAGCTTATAGCACAAGTTGGCGACAGTCTCCTGATACTCTTTGACTATAAGGGCGTAACGCTCCTTGTCACCCGACAGGATTTGTTGTAGCACTTGCTGCTCTTGTTCGAGGGTCAACATTGGTTAGTATTAGTTTTAAATGTTTTATTGCAGAATGTCGGTATCTTTTTTTAAGAAAAGTTAACCTTGTCTGCGGAATACGTAGTTAATTATGCCTTTCTGTTTCTCAGTTGCATTGGGGTCGGCAGTGAATTTGGCTTTGCGTGCTGCGGCTTTGGCAGCCTCGACAAGTGCCTTGTCGGTAACTGTCGAGCCTTTGGCAGGAGCTTTTACATCAACCACATTGCCTTTCTGGTCTACCCAAATTTCAACTATCACAGTGCCTTGCTTTTCGCTGTTGTAGGTCGGCTCGGGCAAAGTGCCTCTAAGTCCGCGTCCACCAAGGTTGTAGCCGCTGCCGTTGCCTTTCCCGTTTCCGCCTTGGGCTCCTTGTGTTCCGTCAGGGCTGCCGGCCTGTCCGCTGCCTGTGGCTGCTCCTTTGCCTTCGCTGCCAGTGCCGTTTTTGCGACCCTTGAATGTGGCGTTGGGATTGGTTGTGGGCTGCGGTGCTTCGCTCTGCGTGGTGTTGTTATTGTCAGTTGTCGTTTTCGCTGGCTCGGGTTTCTTTGTCGTTGGTACAGGCTTGTCTTCCTGTTTTGGTGTCTTGGCCACTGGTGTAGGCTCTTGGCCTGTGGTATAGCTCTCTTCAGGAGCCGATGCCGAAGGCGCAGCGGCGCTGCTGTTGTCGAAGGTGGCGTTGTCGTTGTTGCCGAAGCCTTCTATTTCGCCCAGCACCTCGCCGGCCACACCCATACCTTCCTCCTCAATCGGAGGATTGGGCAGCTTGTAGCCGATCCACGAACATAACGCTATTGCAAACAGCATTATGAGCAGGGTGGTGACAGCCGATATGGTTTTATCTTTTTTGTCCTGTTGCATAATACTTCAGGTGTTATTTGTTCTGTTGTGTGCCGAGAACCACCTTGTGCTTTGTCTCCTGCTCCTTGTTGATTTGGTTGACGGCATCGATGATGTTGACTATATACTGCACATCCACAGTCTGGTCGGCGCGTACAAATACACCGGCCTCAGCGTCGCCGGGGGCGAGGCGGTCAAGTTCGTCGGTGAGCACGGACTTCATCTCGTCAACCAGGTCCTTGCCCATCTGTGCCGCCAGCGGTGTCTCGTCAATCTGGAATTCGCAGCGCGACAAGGCTGAGCCTTCCTCGACGGGTACATTTAAATCCTTGATGTAGACGGTGACGCTCTCCTTTGCCATCGTCTTGTTGTTGCTCTCAGGCAGGAACAGCTTGACGGCATTCGGGCTGATCAGCGTCGAAGTCAGCATAAAGAATATGAGCAACAGAAACACAAGGTCGGACATTGACGACGATCCTGTCTCTATTCTTATTTGATTTTGACTCTTAATCATTATGATTTTGGTTATAAGGGTTAAAGGGTTTAAAGGGTTTGAAAGGTTTGAAAGGTTTGAAGGGTTTGAGGGTTGTAAAGGTTCAAAAGGTTTTAGGTTTATATTATGCCGTTCAAGTAAAGCGGCCCTTTCAAACCGTTTGAACGTATTTATGCCGGCTCGTGCAGCAGGTCCATAAACTCCATCGAGCGCACCTCGAGCAGCATAACCACTTTGTTGATGCGGCTGACAAGGACGTTGTAGAGGAAGTAGGCAATAATACCGACGATAAGACCGCCGATGGTAGTGACCATTGCCTCGTAGATGCCGGTCGAAAGCAGTTGGATGTCGATATTGTTTCCGGCGTGAGCCATATCCTGGAAGGCTTTTACCATACCGGTCACTGTGCCGAGGAAGCCCAGCATCGGGCCCAACGATGCCACTGTAGCTACAAGCGACACACGCTTCTCAAGCTTCGACACCTCCAGTTTGCCTTCGTTTTCCACGGCTGTCTGGATGTCGCTCAGCGGACGGCCCAGACGCGACAATCCTTTGGCCACCATACGGCCTATCGATGTGTCGGTCGATTTGGCAAGGGTCTTGGCACCCTCGACATCGCCCTTGTGGACATATTCGCGGATGTTGTTCATAAAGTTTGTCGAGTCCTCTTTCAGGGCGTGGTTCAGCGCCAAGTAGCGCTCAATCGAGATGTAGAGTGCTAAAACAAGAAGGCAGACAAGCACAATCATCACCCAGCCACCCTTTGTGGCAAGGGTCAAGACGGAGATTTTTTCGGCGACCGCAGTTGGGTCGGCTTCAAGCAAGATACTGTTGATCAGTGACATATTGATGTATTTTTTGTGATTATTTTTGTGTAAAAGTACTGCAAAAAATGTAATTGTTTGATACAGATAACGTAAAAGTATCAACATTGGTATGTTGATACTAAAAAAAGAGGCCGTCCGCTTGTCGGACAGCCTCTCGTGTAAACGTTTTCTTATAATCTATTTCACTATGAATTTCGTGCTGTGTCCCTGCAGTCGGCATACATATACGCCTGGACGCAGGTCGCCAACGGCGATGGTCACATAGTTCGAAGCGGGCGAAACTGCGATGTTCTTCACCTCGCGTCCAGCTATGTCGAAAATCTGTATTGCGCTGTTGGCATTGCCGTTCAGCTGATAGTTGACGGTAATCTGGTCGCTTGCAGGATTGGGGTATACCTCATTGATGGTCGGGTTGTCGACGGTCACTATGTTAACATCGATGCTGATGCTGTCTTTCGGAGGCGTGATGCCGATAATCACTCGGTGGTCGTTCGAGAAGACATAGCCGTAAGCAGATCTAAGGTTCGAGTTGTACACATTGCACCAGGCATCGCCTGTGCCGCCCCAGCCCCAGTTGAAGTGCATTGTCTTGGCGGTCGAGTTCCAGCCATCGCACACAAAGGCGTGACGTGCGTGGACACCGTCGTTCGGTGAATGGCCGGCATAGAAGATGGGACGTTTCTTGAGAATCTCATCTCTCAGAAGGTTCACCCAAGCGGTATCCTTCGTGTTTGGCGAGATGATACTGTTGGGATTGTAGAAACGGCTGTCGCTACGGCTGTAGAAATGAAGTGAATCGGGCGCGTATTTGAAGTATTTGCGCAGTGCAGGTATCACATCCTCGCTCAGTGCGCCGCTCGACTCGGAACTATAGTCCATCTTTACCGAAACGCCGCAATGGTAGCTCAGCAGAGCCACAGCGTCGATTGCCTCTTGCGGGCTCGAGGGTGTAATCTCGTCTAACATTACGTCATAGTTATAGTAGGCTTCGTTGAAAAACACCTGTATTGCTGTGCCGTTCCAGGCGTAGGCCAAAGAGCCCTTGCCTACATACGGATACTTCCAGTAATAAAGAATCTGAGCCATAGCGGTGGCAACACAACCCGTGACGCAGCGTCCGCCGTTGTCGGTGGGGCACATATTGTTATATAGCGGCTCTTGGTTCCATTTCGAGGTCGTCAAGCGGGTGATAGCCTTCGAGTCCTGACCGAAGTAGGGCAGTTTTTCATCTTCCAGAACGCGCCAAGCGTCAATGCTCTCGCGTGTGGGCTTCAAGTCATTGTTCTGGGCATAGTTGATGAATTCGGCCTGATCGTTGAGCCACCACATCATATTCGGGGGAATATTGTTCGGGTCGAAAGAACCGTCTGTGCTGTAGGCCACGATGGGGTCGATGCAGTCAGTACCCGAAACGATGACGAATCCGCGCTTGTCCGATGTGTTGAAAACATAGAGTGCGGCAATGTCGCGCTGGGGGTTTTTGAGCTCATAAACCTGCTCCAGGCTTCCCTCTGTAATGGCCTTGCTGCCAAACTGCGCAGAGAGGAAATAGGCTCCGACTTGGCGTGCCTTTGTCTTGTCGATGTCGTCGGCCTTGGTTGTCTTGGGCGCTGCTAAAAAGCTGACACACAAGGCGGCTGACATAAGGATGTAACTTATTTTCTTCATTGTTTTTCTTATTTTCTGTTTCCTAAAATCGGGTGCAAAAGTACGAATTTTTTTTTAATACCAAAGACAAATATCCATCTTTAATATTTTTTTTGATTTCATTTTGCAAGAAAATGTCTGGCGGTGTCCAGCAACTCGCTGTTGCACTGCAATATGGCGGCGATGCGCAAAGCCTCCTGCGGCACTTCGTCGCTGTCGTCGGGCAGCAGCGAATAGTCCATAAAGCGGTTGATGTTCTCAGGCGAGAGCGGCACATCGACCAGTCCTTCGACAAATCCTCTCACACGCAGACGCCGGCAGCCAAGTCCCAGTTGGCTGTAGTGGGTGGTGATGAGGGTGGTCGAGGCTTTCTGCTCAAGCATCGTCACGATCGACTGCACTATGGCCTTGCCCTCGATGGGGTTGGTGGTGCGTGCCGGCTCGTCTATCAGTATCAGCATCCGCTCGTTGGCGGCGCGCGTCACGGTGTCGCTAATCTTTATTATCTCTGAGGCAAACGACGAAAGGCCGTTCATCTCGTTCTGCTCGTCGCCTATGCAGAACACTACGTCGTCGAAAAGCGTCATCCTCGCCTCTTCAGCTGGCACAAAGAAACCGAATTGCGCCATCAGCTGTGCCACGCCTACGGTCTTGAGCAGCACGGTCTTGCCTGCCATATTGGCGCCGGTGATGAGGCACACTCCCTCTTGCAGGCTTATGTCCACCGGCTGGTAGCGCAGCCCCAATTCCTTGTTGCGCTGGCGCAGGCGTGGGTTCCAGAGTGAGGTGAAGGTGCTGCCGCTGTCGGCAATCTGCGGGCGGCACAGCTTCCAGCCTTGGGCAAGTGTGGCTTTGGCGAAAAGGAAGTCGGTGTAGGCCATCCGGCCAAAAGCTTCGGTCAGGGCGTCGCAGTATGCTGTCAGCCGCTGCGAAAGGTCGGCCACAACACGTTGCTGAATCTCGTTCTGCTGCTCGAAGAGGGCATTCACCTGCCGTTGCAGCTCGGCTTTTTCGTCGATGCTGCCGCCGCTGTTGTCGAGCAGCGTCTGCTTGGCTTTCAGTTGTCGACGCAGTTCGGGCAGGGCGTCGTCGTAGCTGTCGTATATATAGAATGTAGGAATGCCGGTGCCGTCGGGGTCGAGCAGTCTGAACACAGCCTTGAGGTCGGGGATGGCCAGTATGCCCTCTATGCCCATCGTGGCGGCAGCCTTGACGGTCTCCATACACAGAAAGGCAAGGTTCTTTATCTCAAACAGCTCAATCTCCTCCAGCACAGTTCGTTGCCTCAGGTTGGCCAGCGTGCCCTGCAGGTCGTGCATCTGCATCAGCTGGTGGCGCACAACGGCCACCGCACGGCGCCACTCTGTGTTTTCGAGGCACTCCAGAATGCGTCCCGTATTGTCGTATTCCTGCATCAACGCTGCCTTGTCGGTCACGAAAGGCTGCTGCAGCATACGCCGCCGCCCTGCTGACGACATCAGCTCCATCTGGTCGACGACATACATAAATCCAGGTTCGGCGGTTATTTTGTCTTTTATTGTCATAATCTCAGAATGTTATGCGTGTGCGACACACCCCGGCCTTCGGCCACCCCTCTCCGAGAGGGGATGGCTGCCGCAGCACATTGACTGTCGATGTGGATGGCACACGCCCGTCCCCTCTCGGAGAGGGGTGGCCGAAGGCTGGGGTGTGTCGCACCATATTTGACAGTATAATATACATCTTTTCAAACTCTTTTAACGTCATACACAGGCAGCCCCAAGGCGTCCGACAGCGCGGCGCAGGCGTCGTGCGAGTTGAGGTTGTAGCCTTGCGGCGAGGTGGGGTTGAGGCATACGGCTATGAGCGTAGAGCGTTGCAGCACATTCAGTTGCCCGCCGCGACGCAGATAGTTGGCAAACACCTCGGGGGTGATGAAGAACTTGGTGAAGTCGCGCACAATCAGCCTTATGTCTGCTATATTCTTCTGCGCGGCAAGGTGCTTCAGAAGGCGGTCGCTCACGGCACCGGCGGCAAACAGCGTCGTGCCGTAGGCAAAGAGGCTGTCGCTCTCGCGGTCGAGCATAAACACCGAGTCGAGGTGCAGGTCGTGTATGCCGCCGTCGCTGTCCACAGCCCATAGGCCGCGCTCCAGCGGGTTCAGCGCCTGCTGCAGGCGGGGCTCTACCTCGTCGAGGGCTATAAGGCGGCAGACAAAGCGCGTCTTCGAAATCAGCTGCCCGATGTTGGGCGACACCGCCGCGCCTGTGGCCAGCACCATAGCCTCTGTGACCGTAGGCGACGCCAAGCTGAGACGCGACAGGGCCCCGTCGACTATCGTCAGCGGCACGCCCTCGGTGCGGAAACGGCCAATCTGCTCGCGCAACAGGCCCGTCGTCGCGGCACCGCTCAGCAGCACTTTGCCGCCGCACACCACACGCGCCGTCACCAGCCGACCCAACGAAGTGCGACGCGGGTCGACGGCAACAATCTCCGACACCAGCCGCCGCAGGCGGTAGTGCTTCTCGCTGGTGATGAAGGTCATTCTGTCATAGAGCGTTATCTCGGGTTTGGCGCTGCCGTACACAGCGTCGGTTTGCTCGCCGTCGATGCCTATCGACGTCACGGCACACTCCACGCCCAGCTGGTTGAGGCGCCCCAGTATGTAGTTGAGGCACACCGTCTTGCCGGTGTTCTTCTCCAGCCCTACAATTGAAAGGCTGCGGTGGCGTAGTATCTCCTTGACGAATGGCATCGCTCTTAATTTTCTTTATGTTTCCACTCAAAACGCACAATGCCCCTTTTTATTGTTTCGCCCCATAATCATTCTCGGTCGTAAATTCAACAATCAAATGCAACACTGTTGCTCAAAGCTAAGCGTTTAAGGATAGGCCGTCTATCTTTTCCACCAGGCACTCCCTTGAAGTAACAGCGCTATTGAGCATTGTCCCTATCGAGAAATCCTTATCAAGACGGGCGAAGTAGAGTTGGTCGGGATCATTCGGAAGGCCGCCTATGCCAAGAAACAAATAGACAGGCATACGTCGTTCGGTAGAAAATAGTTTGAAGGAGGCCATTCTTTCTGCAGGGAGCAGTTCTTTCTCGATGTCTTTGGGCAAGTGGCTACGCCATTTGCACTCCACGGCAAATGGCTTTCTGTTATACTCAAATGTTAAATCCGGAGCGCTGTTGTTTTTAGGATAGATGCCTGGCAGTGACTTATCGCCACGCCATTCTTTCAGCGTAAGCGTCTTGTTGTTCGGCAGGTCAAAGAGATCCACAACATAGTCCTCGAACTCGCGACCCTTCAGTACCTCATCGCTCATAGTCAGTGCCTTAATGCGCTTGTATATGGTGCTGTAAGGGCGGTTGATAGCCTTGTGTATGGCGTGAATGCCCATATCTTCATAAAACATACGAAGCAGTCGTTTGTCCTCGCCAACCGTCCAGCGAAGCGGCTTTGATCCTGTCTCTGCGGCTTTCAAGTCAGTCTTGTCAACGAGATGGGTTACGTTATCAAGACCCGCCAGAAGCCCGAATATGGTGCCGTTGGTGTTGATATGCCCGCATACGATATGCTGCACTTGACCAATGACATACCTGTTTCGCAGCCGAGCGGTATATCCTTTGTCGCTTACCTCTCGCTGCAACACTAATATAAGCAGGCGGTCTTCTTTAAGCGCCTGCTCAATCTGTACATTGTAGTTGTCGTGGAATTTGCCTGTCACAACCAATGTCGTCGGTATCTTGCACACCAGCAATGCCTTCAGCACCTCCTCTTCCAACTCCGACGTGTTGAAGCATACGGCACACCCACATCTGTCGAAATTCTCCACCCAATGAAACACCTTCCCATAACAGGCCAACGGTGCCCTACGTGAGGTTAGGAACAATGTCTTCTCTCGTTGCCAAAGCAACGTGTTACCAATTGTCTGCTTTATGCGCATACGGCTGTCATCCGATTGTTGGAATAAAAACCAGATGTTAAGGGCGTGATATGGCCCGATTGTTTAGTTCGTCATTAAGCAACGAGAAAACATATCCGGAACTTTGAAAGTACATATTGGATTGCGGACGCAATAGTGCATTGTAAGTGTTTGAACTATACACAGCCTCAACAGCGTGTGGCAAGGTGTAGTTATTGCGATCCATCAATAACTGTATAAGGTCGGAGGTTATGCCTTCAACCATAAACTTGAATTCCTGTTCACTTACATTCATACGACTGTAGTTTTTCAATTGCACGTTCAGTACAGAAAGCATACTGGAAGGTAATGCCTTTCATATATTTCAACCTGCGGAGGAATTCTTTCTTGTCAATATTGCCCAGACGGTAGTTTCGGATTTGAAGTCCCACACGGTCGTTGGCTATAGGCCCATACACCACATCGTATGAATGCATATATGGAGGAACAATCGTTTCGTCACGATGCTGGTATACGAAGTCAGCCCACTCCTCTGTGTAACCATCGAATGACCTACAAGACAACGCCCCGTCTTTAAGCAAATGCTCGTCGAAGTGATAGATATTGACAATAGGCTCGCCACCGAAGATATCCACACGGGCGAGAGCAACCTCCGTGGCTTGGTCTTTCTCTGTGGTCAAATAGAATGCTTGTCCGAAATCCTTGTAGGGATTGCACTGCTTGAGGTCAATGTCGGCAATGTGCACGTTGGAACCGTGGTAGAGCGTAATCATAGCGTGCCTCCCATTCTGCGGCAATAGGCAGAGAGGTCGCGCACATTGGAGGCAAACGACTGCGTGTGCAGATATCCGTATTGACGGTCGTAGAGTTCCAAAGCCTTATACTGGCTCAGGTACTTCGCTGCCTGTGTCGTCGTGAGCCCATAATGCTCGGCAAACTCTGCAATAAGCGCCACCAAATATTGTGCCTTGTCTGAAGCCATAATCATTCTTTTGCAGAAAGAAACGATGATTGATGTAAAATATTGTGTCGGCGATGGATTTTATTCCGCTATGGATTCAACATCGCCCACTATAACCAAACCCACCCTACGCTTGCCCTCTCTACGGCTCCTTCCAAAACCTCGTCTGCCTCCGTTTTGACTCCAATATCCCGCTGACTAAAATTCGTATCAAAAATTAACGAAAGTTTTATCATATTCTACTAAGGTAATATTTGGGTAAACTTTGGTAAGAATTTAGGTAGAACTTGATAGGAAGATGGTATGTGGAAATCACGGAGTTACGACGGGGCGTTTTTGGCCTTTTTCCGAGGAATTTGAAATTTTTTGAACGGTCGGTACAATTGACTGTGTATTATGGCTTTATTGCGGTTGTAGGCGGTTTTTGCCGGAAATGCGGTTTCGGGTCGAAAAACGACCTTTTTTTGCGAAAAGTTTTCTGCCCTTTTTTGCACGCTCGTAGCCGCGACAAAACGGATGGTGACGGTAATAAGATGCTTTTTAAAAATATCTTTTATTTTTATCTTTTCGAAATAAAAAATTATTGTATCTTTGTAACTCTTAAATAATAAGTGATTTTACAATAATAAACTGAAAACAATATGGTTACAAAGTTGGAACAACTCTTGGAGTTGGTAAAAACAAAAGGTAAAAAAAGATTGGCTGTTGCTTACGCCAATGATTCGCACACCATCGGAGCCGTAAGTATGGCTATCGACAAAGGTATTGTCGACGCTACTCTCGTTGGCGACATCGAGACCATCAAGAAGGTCTGCGCCGAGGAAGGTATCAACCCCGACAAATTCAAGCTGGTGCAGGAAGCCGACGACAACAAGGCCGGTGCAAAGGCTGTCGAGCTGGTCAACTCGGGTGAGGCTGACTTCCTGATGAAGGGTCTGCTGAGCACCGACAAGTATATGCGTGCCATCCTGAACAAGGAGAAAGGTCTGATGCCTGGCAAGAAGAACGATATGTTGACCCATATCGCTGTCTTTGAGGTTCCGGCCTACCACAAGCTGCTCGTCTGCTCGGACGTGGCCATCATCCCCGATCCCGACTTCAAGCAGAAACAGGCTATGCTGAACTATATCATCAGCACCGCCAAGAGCCTTGAGATTGCCAAACCGAAGGTTGCCGTTATCGCTGCTACTGAGCAGGTTAGCGTTGGTATGCGCGCTTGCTCGGAGGGTGCTTGGCTCGGTATGATGAGCCAGCGCGGCCAGCTGAAGGGCGCCATCGTCGACGGCCCGCTGAGCCTCGACTGCTCGATTGACAAGGAGAGCGCAATGACCAAGAAGCTCACCAGCGAGGTTGCCGGTGACGCCGACGGTCTGCTGTTCCCCAACATCGAGAGCGGCAACGTGTTCTACAAAGCCTGCACCAAGTTTGCCGGTGCCGAGCTGGCTTGTATGGTCGTGGGAGCCAAGGTGCCCTGCGTGCTCACCAGCCGTGGCGACAGCATCCAGTCGAAGCTCTACAGCATCGCTCTGGCAGCTCTGAACACAAAGTAATTAGTTGATAAAAGTTTTCATTAAGAGGGGTTTGAAGACTTTATGGCTTCAGACCCTTCTTTTAATAGGTTGCCAAATGGACCAATATTTTGAAGGACTTCCGAATGTGGCTATAACGGTGTGCGACGCCGATGCCAATATACTGGATATGAACCAGCACAGCGCCGACGTTAACAGCCACGGCCACAAGATTATAGGCAACAACCTGATGGATTGCCATCCGGAGCCGGCCAAGACCAAGCTGAAAGGGCTGCTGGCCGAGCAGAAACTGAACGCCTATACCATCGAGAAAACCCTGCCGGACGGCGGCAAGGTCAAGAAACTCATCTACCAGACACCGTGGTTCAAAGAGGACGGTGCCTTTGGCGGACTGATTGAGTATTCGATTGAAATTCCGTTCGATATGCCGCACTTCGTGCGTCAACCAAAGACAAACTGATAACGTATAACATCTGAGATTGATGAAGATTAAAGTATTGGCGATAGTCGTCGCGATGACGCTTTCTGTCGCCGCCGCCCACGCACAGAAGGGAAAGATTACAGGCAAAGTGATTGACAAGAAGTCGTCGGAGGTTGTAGAATATGCATCGGTGGTGCTGCTCAACCCCAAGGACAGCACGATGGTGAAAGGAGTAGGTGCGGTGACTGCCAGCAACGGCAGTTTTACTCTCAACGCACCTTACGGCACCTATCTGGTGCGCGTCACTTTTATGGGTTATTCGCCTTATATTCACTCTAATAAGGTTACGCTGTCGGAGAGCCACCACACGGCTAATATCGGCAAGATTGCTATCGCTCCCACCAGCGCGGCGCTTGATGCCGTGGTGGTGACGGCCGAGCGCACGATGGTTGAGTATCAGCTCGACAAGCGTGTGGTGAATGTAGACAAGAACATTGTGGCCAGCGGCGGCACGGCTACCGATGTGCTGCAGAATGTGCCCAGCGTTTCGGTAGACAACGACGGCAACGTGAGCCTGCGCGGTTCCAGCAACGTCAAGGTGCTTATCAACGGCCGTCCCAGCGAACTGCTGGCCAGCGATTTGAGCACTTTGCTCGAGCAAACCCCTGCCAGCAGCGTGGAGAGCGTGGAGGTGATTACCAACCCTTCGGCCAAATACGACCCTGAGGGTATGAGCGGCATCATCAATATTAAGCTGAAAGACAAGAGCTCAGGCGCATTGGGCCTGAACGGTGTGGTGAACCTCAATGTGGGAGCCCCGATGCCGTTTATGGTGCCCGACTCGCTGCCTTCGTTCATACCTACCGTTATGGGCAACATCAGTCTCAACTACTCCACCGAGAAGTACAATCTCTTCTTCAACGCCGACGCGGGCTTGCGCCAGCGTGGCAGCAAGAGCGAGTCGGACATTGAGTACCTTACCGGTCCTGGTAACCCGATTACGCACAACTTCATCACGCAGTATGGCTTGAATCCCAACCGTATGGGCAGCGTGAAGTTTGGCGGAGAATACTATTTCAACGACAAGAACAGCCTGTTGCTATCATATCAGTTGCGTGGCGGCAAGCGTCAGCGTAACAGCGATATCTACGCCCAGGATTTGCTTTACAACGACTCGCTGCGGTACAAACAGATTGCCACCAGCGACAACGACAACATAAACCATTCGTTCAACTTGCTGTATACGCGCAAGTTTGACCGCAAGGACGAGGAACTGACATTCGACGCTACCTTCAGCATCCGCCAGGTGCAGGGCGAGGGCGACCAGGAGCAGATTTATGCCGACCCTGCCGCCAATTTCGCCAACTATTACCTTCGCAGAAGCATCACCGAGAACCATCATCAGGCGTTGAACCTCAAGCTCAACTATCTGCGTCCGTTTGATAACGGATGGCGTTTTGAAACTGGCTATGAGGGACGTATGGATTGGCCCGACCAGCAGGCCGACTACTACCGTACTGTCTATGACCTGACGGCCACTCCTTACGCTTTGTATGACTACTTCGATTCGTTGTCGTCGACCCACTTCAACTACCGTCAGCAGGTGCACGCCGTCTACGCCACTTACGGCGGCAATCTGACCGAGGCCCTGTCGCTGCAGGCAGGCTTGCGTGGCGAATATGCCTCAATCTACGGTCGCGACCTTTATCATCCGCAGACGGCTCCGATAGACAAACCTTATTGGCAGCTCTATCCCACGGTGCACCTCTCGTACAAGATAACCGATATGCAGAGTGCACAGGTGAGCTACAGCCGCCGCGTGCACCGCCCTCATATGTGGGACCTCAACCCGTATATGGACATCCGAGAGGACAACCAGATGAGCTTCGGCAACCCCAACCTCGACCCCGAATACACTAATGCGTTTGAAGTTAGTTATAGCCTGGGTGTCAAGAAGGTGAATGTCTTTACTTCGCTTTATTACCGCCAGACCAACAATATGATTACGCACTATGGTTTCACTTGGTGCGCCGACAGCGTGGCGCGCTATGCCTGGTGGGAGCCTTACAACAGCCAGTATGACGGCTATCGTGCCTCGACGCGACTGAACCTCAGCACTGGCTACAACTACGGTATGGAGTTCATCGTCGACTGGCAGCCGTTCCAGTGGTGGAAACTCAACGTCAGCCTTAACCTTTATCAGAGCCACATCGAGGGCTCGGAACTCCTCAACAACCAAAGCAGCGAGTCGTTCCAAGCCAGCGGCAAGTTCAGCTCGTTTATGACGCTGCCGAAGGATTGGACGATTCAGCTCAGTGGTCAGTACTGGGCACCGTGGCTCGATTTGCAGACGCAGATGGATCCGAGCTATTGGGTCGACCTTGCTGTCAAGAAGGATGTTTTCAACAAACGCGGAACCGTCAATCTGCGTGTCAGCGACGTGCTTTGCACGGGCGGATGGGGCCATACAACGTACAGCAACACTTTCAACCGCATAGTCAAGGCCAAACGCCTGTCGCCTGTTGTTACCGTCGGCTTCAGCTGGAAGATTAACAACGGCCTCAAGCAGCGTGTCCAGCAGGAGGAAGATGGCGGAGACGACAGCGTGGTTTATTGATTATGGACAAGACGACTGATATACAGGTGCGTGAGGCCAATGGCCGCTGCGAGGTGTTTGATGTCGTCCGCCGCCGGTGGGTGGCGCTTACGCCTGAAGAGTGGGTGCGGCAACAGACGGTTGTTCTGCTGCACAACGGCTATGGCTACCCCTTGGAACTGATGCAGATAGAGGCGGCCATTACTCTGAATGGCCTTACAAAGCGCTGCGATATTGTTGTCTACGACAGGAGTGTCAAGCCGTTTATGATTGTGGAGTGCAAGAAGGAGAGTGTCGCTTTGTCGCAGAAGGTGGTGGATCAGGCGTGTAGATACAATCTGGTTCTGAAGGTGCCTTACCTTATGCTTACCAATGGCCGGCAAACCCTATGCCTGCAAGTGGACGAAGAGAGAGAATGTCTGCGGCAGGTGACTATTCCTCAGGTGTCTTGAATACCGCCTTTTCGAGCTCCTCGGCAGTGGTTTGTAGTGCCGGCACTGACAGGTGCGCTTGATTGTAGTAGACAAGTCTGGCTTTGAGCTGCTCGGCAATGAATTGCTTTAGTTCGTCGGCCCCTTTGTCTTTAAGCATCGGTCGTGTCTTGTGCGATTTTGCAAGTCGCATCAGTATCTCGTCAACACTCATTTGCAGGTGGACGACGGTTCCGTGCTGAAGCAGGAATTGTATGTTGTCGTCGCTGCAGGCTGTCCCGCCGCCAGTTGAAATTACCGTGTTGTCAAGGTCGGCTGTTGATTGAAGTATCTGTCTTTCAATGATGCGGAAAGCCTTCTCGCCGTATCGGTTGAAGAAGACGGGTATGGTGGTATGGTACTTTATCTCAAGGGCTTTGTCGGTGTCAAAGAATTTGTAGTTCAGCCGCTTGGCCAATTGCCGTCCAAGGGTCGTCTTGCCACTATAGCTGTAACCGATAAGGTAGATGCGCATAGTATTCGGGTTTAGTTCTTTATGATTGTCCAGGTCTGCTCGGTGACGTTGCCTGCTGCATCTTCGAGGCGGAAAGTTACGCGGTTGTTGCCTCGTCGCATTGGCTCTGTAGAGACGCTAAGAGTGGCTGTCTTGCCGTCGTGCTCCGCCAATTGCCATTCGCCATTGATGTAGCAGCTGTAACTGACTACCCCTGTCAGATTGTCGGCAATCTTAACGGTTATGTACTTTCCTTTGATGGCCTTGCGGTTGGCGAAGTTGACTGCTTTGATTGTTGGCGCTATGGTATCGAGGCGCAAGGCGAAGCCGCCAAAAGAGCGAGTGGGAGCGGTCAGTTTCCCATTATTAAGTGTAGATGGCAAAGCACTTACGTTCTTTCCGTTGATACATACTATTGTCAGCTTGTCAACAAGACTTTCATCTATCCCGGCAGGGATGTCGACGGTAACGTTGAAGGCTTGATGTGGCGGCAACTGATGCCTTTTCAAGCCTATGCGATGCGTCGGTGTAATGTTGCTTTCGCTCTTTATGCGGCTGTATGTCAATATGTCGCTCTCGTATATTGTATAGGGCTCTATTTCGACATAGAAGCCTTCTTTCTGCATAGCAAAGCGCTTGTAGTATGTGATTGGCTCGCCGCCAGGCGTCAAACTCCCGTTGGTTGCCCTTGCTCCGGCAATAAGTGCTGCCGTGTCATTCCGTACGTATAACGTGTGGGTCGTTACATTGTTCTTGTGGTCGCTTACGCGGTACTCAAGTTTATGCACCTTGTTGTCGTCGAACTCTATATAGCCGTTGTCAGCTGTCTGTGTGTGATATGTGGTATTGAAGTTGTTGCGGTCGCCCCGTAGATGTCGGCTCAGAATGTAGTATTCGCGGCTGCGCTGGTATTGCGGATAGTCAATCAAGGCATTTACGATTCGTGTCTCCTCAAACATAAAGGAAGGCACCGTGTATCGGTGCACGAGTTCTCCGTCCACTCTCAGCTCAATACAATCCACACCGTTCTTGTTTCGTGCGCCGACCTCCATCTGGTCGTAGGTGTAAATGCCACAGTAAAAGCGTCCTGCAACGACGGCGGTGTCGTTCAGGTTGCTGCTGTTCTTGCCTTTGTTGAAGGGGAACACTTTCAATTCCTTGTTCTTGCCGTTTATTGAAGCAGTCGGGTCGGCAGGATATATCTTTATGCCTGCAATGGTAGGTGCGACAGGATCGTTATAGGGAATGCCGAAATACAATGGGTTGATTGTCTGGTCATTCTTGGCGTAGCGTACCTCATAGTGCAGATGCGGTCCCGACGAACCGCCGGTATTGCCGCTAAGCGCCACAAGTTGCCCCTTGCTTACGCGAATCGAGTCTTTCGGCAACTCAATGTCAAATGCAAATATATGGTTGCTGTACTGGTAGTTATGCACAAACTCCCCGATCTTGCCGCAGAATGCACTCAAGTGCATATATACCGTTCTGTAACCGTCAGGATGAGTGATATACAGTACTTTGCCGCCGCCCCAGGCGGAGATGTTGATGCGTGAGACATAGCCGTCGGCGGGAGCATAGATCCGTTCGCCCTCCTTGCCGTCGGTGCGCAGGTCGAGACCTGAATGAAAATGGTTGGGCCTTATCTCGGCAAAGCCGCCGGCAAGCGAAACGGGCAGGCGTATGGGCGAAACATTGTACGGCGTGTTCGCGAAACTCTGATGCTTTGACTTGTCGGCAGTTATGCCGATTTGTGCCTGCGTTGTCAGCGCGAACAGAAGCAGTATGAGAAACGTAGTCTTGCCGTATAGATTCATTCTTTGCCCAAGTTGAAGTTTGAATGTAATTACATCTGCATCAGTTCCGTTGCGGTTTGCAGCGCTGCTGCCGACGGAGGCTCGGCCGAGAGCATTACCGCCAGTTCATAGCGTCGGCCGTCGTTGTCAAGCATCTTAATCTTCGATGCGGTCTTCTCGCCTTCGTCCGACTTGTATACCTTGTAGTGTTGCGTGGCGCGGGCTGCTATCTGCGGCAGGTGGGTGATTGCAATTACCTGCATATCAGCTGCCATACGCTGCATAATATGTCCCACCTTCACCGAAATGTCGCCCGATATTCCGGCGTCAATCTCGTCGAATATCACCGTTGGCAGCAATCCTGCTTTGGCGGTAAGCGACTTGATGGCAAGCATAAGCCGCGACATCTCTCCGCCTGATGCAACCTTTGAAATCTCGCGCAGTTCGCCGCCCTTGTTGGCGTTGAAAAGCAAGCTGACGCTGTTGTTGCCCAGCGGCCCGAAGTCGGCGCTGCTCTCAACGTTGGCTTTAAGTATGGCGTTGGGCATTGCAAGGTCGCTGAACAGCCCTGCAATCTGACTCTCCAGCAATTGCGCTGCCTTCTTGCGGCATTTAGTCAAGCTGTCGGCTTTCTTCTGCAATTCGTTGAAAGCCTTGTCCACAGCCTCCATCACCTCGTGTATGCGCTGGTCGGTGAGGTCGGTGTTCGATATCTTTTCGTCGAGGGTGTTCTGTATTTCAATAAGTTCTGCAATGCTGTTCACGCCGTGTTTCTTCTGCAGACGGTAGATGGTGTCGAGGCGCTCCTCTATCTGCTGCTGGCGTTCTGGCGAGTAGGTGATATCTTCATTTATGCTGTCAAGCGACGACACGATGTCGCGCAGCTCGATAAGCGACGACTCAAACCGCTCGCTCATTGCAGCAATTTCCTTGTGACAGTCGGTTATTTTCGACAGAATCGACTTGGCCGCGTTCAGGCGCGCCAGAGCCGAGTCTTCGTCATTGTCGCACAGAGCAACCACTTGCGACAGCGATTGCTTTATGTTTTCGGCGTTGGCCAGTAGCGACGCTTCCTGTTCCAACTCTTCCTGCTCGCCGTCGACGAGCGAAGCTTTCGCCAGCTCTTCGAAAAGGAACTTGTTGTAATCGTAGTCTTTGCGGTTCTGTTCCTCTTCTGCCGTCATACGCTCCAGTTGGCGTTTCAAGGAGGTGTATTCGCGGTACGTCGCCCGATAGTCGTCAAGCAGCTTGCCTCCGTCGCCGATGCTGTCAAGGACCGACGTCTGGAAGCCGCTGTCGCCAAGCAGAAGTGTAGCGTGTTGCGAGTGGATGTCGATAATCGACGAGCCGAGCTCTTTCAAGAATGTCACAGCCACAGGGGTGTCGTTGGCAAAGCCTCTCGATTTGCCATTGGGCAGTATCTCGCGGCGGATTATCAGGGTCCCGTCATCGGCATAGTCGACATCGTTCTCGTCGAAAAGCGCTTTGAGGTTGAGCTTCTTAATGTCGAAAACGGCCTCGACCACACATTTGCGCCTGGGGTCGTACAGGGCTTTCGTGTCTGCCCGCTGACCCAGCAGCAATGACAGTGCGCCAAGCATAATCGACTTTCCTGCTCCTGTCTCGCCGGTTATCGCCACAAAACCGCTGTTGAAGTCGATGTCGCTCTTGTCAATCAGAGCATAATTCTCTATATGTAATGATTTCAGCATCTCTTTCTTACGTGTAGTTGTGTCAAGCCAGCATCGGTGCAATCCGTTCTATTGCCGAGATGAGAACATCCACTTCCTCTCGCGTGTTGTATACTGCAAACGAAGCCCTTACGGTTCCGGGTATACCGTAGCGATCCATAATCGGCTGCGTGCAATGGTGTCCCGTGCGCACGGCTATGCCCAGCTTGTCGAGCAGCGTGCCCACATCGTATGGATGCGCGTTGCCCACAAGGAACGATATGACCGATGTCTTCTCTTTCGCCCTGCCGTAGATGCGCAGGTCCTCGATTTGCAGCAGGCGCTCGGTGGCGTATTCGGTCAGCTCTTTCTCGTGCCGTGCAATGTTCTCTATACCTGTTTGTTGCATAAACCTTATGGCGCTGTGCAGTCCCAGCACGTCGCCTACGGCAGGTGTGCCGGCTTCGAATTTGAACGGCAGTTCGTTGTAGGTGGTGCGCTCAAAGGTGACGTCCTTTATCATCTCGCCGCCGCCCTGATAGGGAGGCATCTGCTCCAGCAGTTCCTCGCGGCCATACATAACGCCCACGCCCATAGGTCCATACATCTTGTGACCCGAAAAGCAGTAGAAGTCGCAACCCAGCTCCTGCACATCGACGGCAAAGTGCGATATTGCCTGCGCTCCGTCGACCAGTACCGGTATGCCGTGGCTATGGGCAATGTCGACTATCAGCCTGATTGGGTTGACTGTACCCAGCGTGTTGCTCACGTGGTTCACAGCCACTATGCGTGTCTTCTCGTTCAGCATTCCGCGCAATGCCTCGAGGTCAAGCACTCCGTCGTCGTCGAACGGGATTACTCTCAGTTTAGCCCCTTGCCGTTCGCAAGCCAGCTGCCAGGGCACTATGTTGCTGTGATGCTCCATAGCCGAAACCACAACCTCATCGCCATCCTTCAGAAAGCGTTGCCCGAACGACGCTGCCACAAGGTTGATGCTCTCGGTCGTGCCGCGTGTAAACACAATCTCGTGGCTGTGACGGGCGTTGATGAACTGCTGCACCGCACGCCGCGTCTGCTCATATTCCTCGGTGGCCTCGGCCGCCAGATAGTGCGCCCCGCGGTGTATGTTGCTGTTCAGCGTCTGGTAATAGCGGCACAAGGTGTCTATCACCGACTGCGGCTTCTGCGTCGTCGCCGCGTTGTCGAAGTACACCAGAGGCTTGCCATACACCTTTTGGTCAAGTATCGGGAACTGTGAACGTATGCTATCTGTCTCCATTACAATTGCTTTTGATATTTTACAAACATCACTATAAGGTATATCACCATCAGTAGCAGCACTATATAGAATGCCCAGCTGCAGCCGGCCTTGGGCAGGGGACGGTCTTTGCGCAGCAGCATCCGCTTCCAGTCGAAATTCTCTTTCTCGCTCATAGTGACGTTATGTCGTTTATTTGTTGTCGGTCTTCTGCCCGCGTCTCTTGCGTACAATGGCGCGAACCACAAGGAACACCACGCACACTGCAAAGACCACGATTATTATCTTCGACAGCAGGCCGCTGTACTTGTAGATGAAATCCATACCGCCGGCCTTGACTGCCAGATAGCCCAGCAATCCAAGAACGCAGTTCCAGATGCCGGCACCCAGCACGGTGTAGAAGGTGAAAACACCCACATTCATCTTGGAAAGACCTGCCGGAATCGATATCAGCTGGCGGATGACGGGAATAAGCCTTCCGACAAAGGTGCTGACCACGCCGTGGTCGTTGAAGTACTTCTCGGCACGCTCCATCTTCTCGCCCGACAGCCGCAGCGTGTGTCCAAGCTTGCTGTCGACAAACTTGTAGATGATTGGCCGCCCAAGCCAGCGCGACAGGAAGTAGTTGATATAGGCTCCTATCAGCGCGCCTATCGTGCCGACCAGCACTATCAGCCATATCTTCATATCGTTGGGCGTGGCAGGGTCGGCGGCGACCATCACGGCCGGCGGTATCACTATCTCGGACGGGAAGGGGATGAACGAACTCTCGACCGCCATCAGCCCTCCGACAGCGACGTAGCTGACATTGTGGCCGTACCATTGCACTACCTTGGCCACCCAGCCGTGGTAGTGGGTGTCGGCCTCCGAAATGCCGTCGTCGTCCGCGGCCACGCTGTTGTGGCCAGCCTTATTCAGCGGATTGGCCTCAAGCTCGGCAGCCTCGACCTCGGCGGCCTCCATATCCTGAGCTATGAAGTCGGCCTCTTCGCGTTCAAAATCAGTTATCTCGCTGCTCTGAGCCACGGCTTGCGGCATCATCAGCGCCAGCATCGCGCAAAGGGCTATGCAGCGCAGCGTCATCGTTATTCGTCTCACTTTTTCTATGTTTTTGGTTATTCTTTTCATTGTTTGTCCTGTCGGTTTTCCTGCCTGTACGAGGTGATGATGTCCATCACTTCAAGGTCTTCGCCCAGTGCCGGGCAGTATTCGAGCAGATCCCTGAGGCCTTCTTCGCCCTCGCAAAGGCAAGCACGCACGGCGTTGAACAGCAGATTGCGTTTGCCTGCGCAGAAGTAGCACAGCGCCAGACGCTTGTTGAACTCCACCACAAGCTCGCAGTCGGGCAAGCCGCGCGTCAGGCAGTCGATGGCCTCGTCATAGTTCTGGAACATAATGTTATAGTCGGCCAGCGCAAGCCAACCCTGCTCAAAGTCGGTATAGTAGGGTATGGCGCGCTCAAACATCCGGTTGGCGTTCCTGTAGTCGCCGCTGTCGGCATATATCATCGCCAGGGTCGTCAGGTACATAGGCGACTCGGGGTCAATCTTCAGCGCCTTCTTCGCCGCCTCTATCGCCGTGGCATACTCGCGCAGGTAGCTGTAGCATATCGACATCGACGACCACGCCTCGGCATAGTAGGGGTCCTCCTTCAGCGCCTTGTGGTAGTAGGCGTTGGCGGTCACGGCGTTGTTCTGGAAGCGGAATGTCTCGCCAATCCTGAAGTAGACAAAGGCCTTGTCCTGAGTGTGCTCCACGGCGTCGTGCAGCGCGGCCACGGCGTTGGTGCTGTCGTCAAGTGCCTGATAGCAAGCCGAAAGCTGCATATAGGCAAAATAGAAATCGGGATTGATGGCTATGGCGTACTGGTAGGCGTCGACAGCCTTCTCGAACAGATGCTCGGCCATATATCCCTCGCCAAGGCAAAACCAGCCAACGCTCGAATAAGGGTGCTCCTGCACAAAGCGGTTGAAGTAGTTTATCCACTTGTCCGTCAGGCCGTCGTCCTCATAGCAGTTGGCCAGCTCATAGAGCGAGTGCTCGTCGTCAGGGTTGACTCTCAGCGCCTTGCGGTAGTAGCTTCTCGCCTCGGCACGCTGCTCCATCTTCACATACTCGTCGGCAATGTTGCCATAGATAGTGCCCAGGTCGTAGCCGTCGGCTGCCGCCTTGTGGTAGTACTGGATGGCCTTGCGGGGCTGCTCCAAGGCGCTGTAAACCACGCCCAAAGCATAAAGCACATCCGTATCGTCAGGTTCGATTTTCTCCAACTGCCTCAGCAGGTTGTAGGCCTCCTTGTAGCGCTCCTTGAAGCAAAGCAGATGCACGCGCCGCAAACGAATCTCGTTCGACGTCGGGAACAGCTCCTCGCCATAGCTCACCGATTTCTCAAGCATATCGCCGTCGGCAGTCTCAAGATAGAAGTCTATTATCGTCTCCAGCTGGTCGACATCGAAATAGCGGCTCGCGCCACGGCGCTCCATAGCCTCAAAGTCCAGCACCAGCTGTTTCACATCTTCCTGATAGTTTTTGAAACGGTCAGTATTCATTTATAGTATTATAATAGTATATATATCACCAATTTAGGCTGTGCCTATAGTGGTGACTTACAGATACAAAAATACACATTTTTCCCTTTCTCGGGCCATCTCGCAGCACATTTTGTTAAAGGGTTTATTAACAACCCCTCTCCTCACGCCCGCGATAACCGCCGTCGGATTTGTTACAAAAAAACAACAATTCCTGCCAAAACCGCTCATTTTTCGCTTACCCTAATCAACTGATTCCCTGCATCATCTTCCTACCAAGTTCTACTATAGTTTTTACCAACATTCTATCAAAATTTTCTTTAGTGAATAATAATTAGTACTTGGTTACGTTATGGTAGGTAGAATACTTGGAGGGAGGTAGGAGAGAGGTGAGGTGTTCTGTGTATAATGAACTGATTGTTAATTATGTCAAACCTTTAAATATTTATCGCTATGGGAAAAATGGATTCTGGTTTCGGTGGCGGCTTCAGCGGCAAGCTGGGCAACGTGGTCGGCTATGAGTGGCGCGGCAAGGCGTGCGTCAGGTCGTTGCCTCACGATTTCCACGACGCAAAGACTCCGATGCAGCTCGAGCAACGCAGCCTTTTCAAGCAGACGGTGGCTTTTGCCAGCCGCGCCAAGGATGTGTTGCACCTCGGCTTCGGTGTGCCGAGCCGTGATGTTCAAATGACTGAATGCAACTACTTTATGCGTCTCAACAAGCGTTGTTTCTCGCTTGTGGACGGTGTGTTGGATGTCGATTTCGCCGAGCTTGTGGTGAGCGACGGCCCTGTGGCGCCTGTGGCCTTCGGCGAGGTGAGGGTGGTCGACGACCGGACGCTGGTGGTTGATTTTGAGAAGAATCCGCTGCACCGCGTGGCCAGCTCGGAGGACAAGGTGTATCTGGCTGCCTTCTGTCCCGACTTGAACAGTTTTGCGTTGTCGCAGCCGGCGCGCCGTGGCACTAAGAGTGTGGAAATGAGCTTCCTGTCGGCCTATTCGGGCAAGGGTGTCCATCTGTGGGGCTTTGTGGTTGACAGAGTCGGACGCGCCTCGCTGAGCGAGTATATCGGCTACGGATACCTTGATTCGACAGCGGCTGAAAATGAGGAAGATGCAGGGGCTTTTGCCTGTGAGGATGCTGGGGATGGCGTTCTGGCGGATGCTGGGACGGTTCAGGACGGGGGCAAACCGAGTGCCTCTGCAGGCAGGATGCCTGCGCACCGGTCGGACAATCCGCCTGATATTTAATCTGTTGTCACTTCTTATTTGCTGATGCCAGCATCGCGTCGTCAACCTTGAAGGTGAGCGACGCCCAGCACGCCCCCCCGCCCATAGAACTGGGCAGCTCGTCGTAGGTGTAGCGAGATGATTTGAAGTTGTAGGGCGAGTCGGCGCCGAGGGTGTCGCTGGCGTAGAAGGTCAGCGTGTCGATGCCGTCGATGATGAATTGCACGCTGTCGCCCAAAAGGTGGTCGCGTGTGATGATTATTATTCCGTTGAGCCCTGTGGAGCCCAAGCCTCCAAAGATTGGCAGCGTTGCTTTTTGTCCAGCCGCCACGGGATAGGTGCCGTCGAAGTTACGCCCGTTCTCGTAGGGATAGAAGCGCCAGGGGCCGCTCCACACGAAGAGGATGTCGTGCGAGCTTTGGTTGTCGATGGTGTACTCATCGCTGAAGCTTGGGTCGCAGGCGGTCATAAGCATTGCCGCAAGGAGGGGCAGAAGTATTCTTTTTGCTTTCATATCATATTGTTTTATAGTTATCTAATCATCCAGTTGAATCCAATAAGTCCGTAGATGCTGAAGATGCTGGAGGTGGAAAAGGAAGTATTTATGCCACCTTCGATGTGCATTTGTGCCTTCAGCTGCAGGCGGTCGTTTGTCTGCCACAAGGCTTCCACAAGGCCTTGGCTGTTGTCGAGACTGTTGTCGAGGCCGGCGCTGAACATCCACCGCTCGTTGGGTAGCCAGTGGGCGAACAGCGTCAGGCGGAAGGGTCTGTCGGTCATTCGGGCGTAGGGGGCGTGACGGTTCCAGGCGTAGGCCGCCGATGCGTCGAAGTACCAATGGCTGGAGATGCGGCAGCGGTACTGTAAACCGATGATAGGCTCGGCCAACATACCCTCATCCTCCACATAGGGATGTCCGCGACGGAGGGGAAGCGTGACTTCGGTGAAGAAGGTGAGCTTGTTCTTGCTTTCTTCGCTGCCGAGCAGCATAATGCGGGCACCTATAGAGGGCACAAGGCTGAGGTTGTCGGGAGCATATGTGATCGTGTCGAATAAGTATCCTTCGGCGTGTGATGCGCTGACGCCCAGCGTCAGTTCGGCATTGCTTCCGATGCCCCAGCGCAGGCTTGCCCCGCCACCGAAAATGTTATGTTTGCTGTCATCTTTATGAAAATAGTCGGAGTGAAATCGGGTGGCGTTGACGTCGCCGCTGAGCAACAAGTGGCCAGAGCCGAGCACATTGGCACCTGTGGTGGTGATGAGGGGCGAGGAGATCAAAGGATTGTCCTCCTGGGCGTGGGCGGTAAGTGTGGCGAAGAAGCCGAGAGCGACGAAGCAGGCTATGGCCAGGAGAGTCGATTTGTTTGTGCTGTTTTTCATAGGTTTTTTTTTAATGGTTAGAGGAATAAAGTTATGCCTGAAGTGTATATTTTTCCGTCTTTTGCGGGGTCGATGTAGGTGGGCAGCAGGTTGGTGAAAAAGCGGATGCCGTGGAGCAGGCCTATTGCGTCGGTGCTGACCTTGAGCCCTATTTCCAGTTTCCAGGGCTGGAACATCGGGTCGTCGGATTCCACCACCTCCTTATATGTACCACTTCGCATTCCGTGGCTGTAGGTGTTGCGTGCGTCGAGGGTGCGGATGGTGAGGTACTCGCTGACGGCGTAGGCGGCGTAGATGTCGGCACTCAGGCGCAATCCGTTGCGGCTTCTGGGTGTCAGCAGCCACTCCAGTTCGAGCGGTATGCCGAGATAGCTGTGGAACGCTGTGGCCGTCTGGCGCCCTGTGGTAGGTGTCGTCAAGATGTCGATGCCTCCACCCTCGGTAGGCGTAACATTGTGGCGCAGGATGTCCCATTGGAAGTCGTAGCGCAGGCCGACGTTGAGATTCCAGCGTTCTGCCAGTTTCAGGTGTGCCATCAGCGGCAGGCGGATCACATAGCTTGGCGAGGCGCTGTAGGGGCTACGAATATTTTTTAGGAAGCTGACGCCGGCCTCTATGCCGAGGTCCACTTTCTGCAGGATTTCGCCTTTAGGCACGTCGGTGGTGTCGGCGCTTGTCTGGGCGCAGAGGGCCTGTGACAAACCCAGTATGACTGTGAGAATGATGATGCGTTTCATATTGTGTATTATATTAATCTTAAGTGTTTCAGAATTGTAGCAGTGCCAGTGTGGTGCCTTCCATACGGCTGGGTTCGGAGCGGCGCAGGAAGCCGCCAAAGAGTTTGCGTCGTTGGGGTTTGGTTGTCTGAGCGACGTTGGGTGTGCCGGCGTCGGGAGTTGTGGCTGCGGGTTCGTCGGTTATGGCTTGTTCGGGCTCGCTATTGGCAAGCTGCTCTGTGTCGGGGGCAAAGTCGTCTTCTATAATATAGTAGGGGGCTTCGATGCTGTCTTTTTCAACCGGTTCGGCTGTCTCTTCGGCATAGAGTTCTTCGCTTGCGGCGGTGGGTTGGGCTTCCGCAGTGTTTGGCGTATGGCTTGTTGCGCTGTGGCTGACGGCAGGGAGAATGGCTGTGTCGCTGACTGTAGCTGTGGGTGTTTCTGTAACGGTCACTTCTGCTACAGTGGGTATGCCTTTGGTGGTGTGACCTGTCGGGATGAACCAGATGCGTACGGCTGTGGTGGCGAAGAAGGTGACGCAGGCGGCTGCGGCGACGCGCGACGACCACCACCAGAAGCCGCGCTTGGGGGTCTCTTCGGCAGCGGCAAGGCTGTCGATCATTGCGCCAAGTTCCTGCTGGCGGCGGTTGTCGCGACCTGCGTGCTCAAGGGTGGCAAGCAGTTGGTCGAGGTCCATTTTGTTTCTATCGTTCTTCATATTCCAATATCATTTGTTTCAGTGTATTGTATGCCCGCGAGAGGAGTGTGTAGACGTTGCCGGGAGTGATTCCGAGTTTTGAGGCAATGTGCTCGGTGTCGGCGGCATCAAAATGCTTTAGTTGAATAACTTGCCTCTGCCGGTCGGGTAGTTTTTCAACGAGCTTCATTGCCAGTTGCAGGCGCTCTTCGGCATCGTTGGCCTCTTCTTCGGCAAGTGCCATAGTGCGTTCGTCTATCTCTACGGTGGGGTGCTTGCGTCGCAGAAGGTCGACGCAATGGCGTTTGACCAGCGTGATGCACCAGGCTTCGAGGTTGACGACACGTCTCAGTTTCTCTCGCTCATTCCACAGGATGACAAGACAGTCCTGCACTACATCAGCTGCATCATCCTCGTTGTGCAGCAGGCTTTCGGCCATACGCTGCATTGCGGGTTGCAGAGGCAATATGTTGCGTTTGAACTGTTCGGTATCCTGTTTCATACCGAGTAGTCGTAAAAGGGTGGAAAATCTTACAAGAGATTTGGATTATTTTTTGCTGTCGGACAGCAATGCTTTGATTGCCAGCTCGTAGCCTTTAAGCCCGAGGCCGCTGATTATACCGCGGCAGGCGGAGGTCAGCAGCGAATGGTGGCGGTATTCCTCGCGTGCGAAGATGTTGCTAAGGTGCACCTCGATGGCTGGCGCAGGCACGGCGGCGAGGGCATCGTGAAGGGCGACGCTGGTGTGGCTGTAGCCGCCGGCGTTGATGATGATGCCATCGGCGCTGAAACCGACCTCGTGTATGCGGTTGATGATTTCGCCTTCGACGTTGCTTTGGTAGTAGCCTATCTGCACTTCGGGGAAGCTCTGTCTCAGCTCGTCGAGGTATTGCTCCATTGTGACGGAGCCGTAGATTTCGGGCTCGCGGCGTCCGGTAAGGTTCAGATTGGGACCGTTGATGATTTCGATGTGTTTCATAACAAGATAACGTCGAAGCTTTTTATATATTGTATATAAAGAAAAGGCCGTCCGTGAGTGGACGGCCTTTCGTATTGAGAATAAATTGACGGGCAACGATTAGATGATACCCTGGGCAACCATAGCCTTAGCAACGCGCATAAAGCCAGCGATGTTAGCGCCCTTAACATAGTTGATGTGACCATCAGCCTCACGACCGTGCTCAACGCACATATCGTAGATGTTGTTCATAATCGTGTGGAGATTCTTGTCGACCTCTTCAGCAGTCCAGTTACGGTGCTCAGCGTTCTGGCAGATCTCGAGACCCGAGGTAGCAACACCACCGGCGTTGACAGCCTTACCAGGACCGAAGGGAACCTTGGCAGCCTGGATGGCAGCGATAGCGGCGGGCTGGCAACCCATATTCGAAACCTCAGCAACATACTTCACGCCATTGGCGAGGAGCATCTTTGCATCTTCCTCAGCAAGCTCATTCTGGAAAGCGCAAGGCATAGCGATGTCGCATTTCACAACCCAGCTCTTCTTGCCGGCGGTGAACTTGCACTGGCCAGGGAATTTGTCGGCCATATCCTGAACCTTGTTGCGGTTCGAGGCACGCATATCGAGCATATAGTCGATCATCTCTTTGGTGATGCCGTTCTCGATCTCGCAGACACCATCGGGGCCGCTGATAGCGACAACCTTGGCACCGAGCTCAACAGCCTTGGTAGCAGCACCCCAAGCAACGTTACCGAAGCCAGAGAGGGCGATGCGCTTGCCAGCCATTGTGTCGTTCTGCTGTTTCACCATACGCTCTACATAGTAGATTGCGCCGAAACCGGTAGCCTCGGGACGGATCAGAGAACCACCCCAGCCGTAGCTCTTGCCAGTGAGGGCACCAGTCGAGTGCTCGCGAGCGAGTTTCTTGTAAGCACCATAGAGGTAGCCAATTTCACGACCACCAACGCCTACGTCACCAGCGGGGCTGTCCTGGTCGGGACCGATGTTGCGCCACAGCTCATACATAAAGGCCTGGCAGAAACGCATAATTTCAGCGTCGCTCTTTCCAACGGGGTCGAAGTCAGAACCACCCTTACCACCACCGAGAGGCAGCATAGTAAGGCTGTTCTTGAAGATCTGCTCGAAACCTAAGAATTTCAGCATAGAGACGTTGACAGCTTTGTGGAAGCGGAGACCGCCTTTGTATGCGCCGAGGGCAGCGTTGAACTGAACGCGGTAGCCGAGGTTGGTGCAAACCTCACCTTTATCGTTGACCCAGGTCACGCGGAAGGTGAAAATACGATCGGGCTCTACGATGCGCTCGACGATTTTGTTAGCCTCGAACTCGGGGTGTTTGTTGTATTCTTCTTCGATGGTCTCCAGAACCTCACGAACGGCCTGCAAGTACTCGTTTTCGCCCGGATGTTTGGCTTCCAGGTTAGCCATAATTTCATTTACTTTCATCTTAATCAATTATTTATGTTAATAATTTGTTTTGAATTGAGAAAACAAATGTACTAAGTTTTTCTGATATGGTGAAATATTTTTAGTTAATTTTTTTAAATCGTTATAGAACAACAAGTTCTGCTTGGTATTCCCTCCGCAGCACAAAACAGCCTGACACCACCTCTCAAGGCTTCCTCGGGCAGGCTTTCGGACCGTCCGTTCTTATATCATATTGTTCTTATTACATTATAGGAAATGTTTTTAAGTTAATTAGAACGATATAAGAAAACCCCTCTCTGGTGTGGTGGAGGAATAGTGTGAAACTGTGAATATTCAGGGCATAAAGTTGAAAAAGATTTGGCATATTCAAAAAAAAGTAGTATTTTTGCAAAATAATTTTTATTAACATCAACCGTAAACCAAAAGTATTGTTTGTAACATTAAAACATAATGAATATGAAAAGGATTTGTTGTTTTGTTTTTTTGATGCTTGTATCTCAAGTCAGACTGAATGCCCAGTATAATTTTGCTATACTGCCTGAGAGCAGCAACCGTTGTTCCGTACAGGATTTGGATTCCAACAGCCCTGTCTTTGAGTTCACGCCGCCATACGACGATTCTTACACCATAGTCCTTGACAGCCTCAGGACAATGCCGCGTTCAGCCAAAGTTTGCCAGGGCGATGTCTTCAGTTGTACAACAGACAGTCATTTGCCTGTGCAATGGACGCTGCTCAAGGGCAATCAGACTGTTTTCGACACAATCGGCGAGTTTTTCAGATAC
>CADALO010000014.1 GCA_902788805.1 uncultured Bacteroidota bacterium
CCACTCGTCGATATACTCGGCCATAGGGCTGGAGGGGGTGATGGGGTAGATAGCTGCTACCTCGCTGAACATGTAGGCCACATGCGCTGCAGCGCAGTTACCGTCACAAGTCATAAACTTTTTTTCTTTAACCATTGCGTTAACGTTTTAGGATATAATTAATTATATTAATTTTAAAGCATTTAGCCAATCTACAAAGGTACGAACTTTTTCCGAATTAGCAAGAAAAACTTTCCGAAGGAAAGAAATTTGTGGCCAAATGCTTTAAAATTCAAAGCGGTATATCCTAAAACGTCAACACAATGGTAATCAAGGAAGATATTATTATGGCAAAAGAAAAAAAGTTCATGACATGTGACGGTAACAAAACAAGCCTCGGAGAGGCTCAATCTCAATAACCCCTGACAAGAAAATCTCTGATTTTCGCAGTCTGGGGATAGAGGAACACCTATCCCCATGTGCGTCTCGGAGAGACGCGATTTCATAGTGTAGGAGAGGAGGGCGAGGGGGCGGCGCCAGCCGCCCACGAGAGCGCGGGGGAGAGTGAGGCGGCGCAGCCGCCGAAGAAGCGGAAGAGAAGTGGAGGAGAAGCGGAAGGGGTAGGGCGGCGCAGCCGCCCGAAAGAAGCGCGAGAGGAGAAGCAAAGAGGAGGGGCGGCGCAGCCGCCCACAAGAGGAGAGAGAAGCGCGGAGAGGGCAAGAAAAGGAGGCAAGCGGAGCCGCAAGCAGCGGGTTCTCTTTTTTTGTTGGGGGCTTTTTTCTTGGGGGGCTTTTTCTTTTTTTCTCTCTCCCCCGCGCCATCCCTTCCACTGTGTGTCGCGATTCTGTCGCGACAATTCCCTGGTTCTCTTTCGTCCGGTGGGCGGGCATTTATGTCCGCCAAAATCCTCTTTCGGCGATCCTTCGGCGATCCTTCGGCGACCCTTCGACGAAATTCCCGCAACCCCCTAATTCCCAACCTATTGCAACTTCGGTTCCCAAATCTACGCCAATCCACTGTCAATCAGCTGAATACACCCATCCCGCCCATTAGCCCCATTTCGCCCATTCACCACATCCCTTTGTTCCGTGTGTTGCCGTGTCACGGCAACCCCTTGTCTTGTATGCTGCTGGTGTGCCCCGCGAGCTTGATGAGCGAATATCATTGCAGCCCCTAAAACCAAAGCCACCGTGCCCGGGGCATCAGCCCCGCGCTTCGTTCTGTGGGCGGCCTTTATGGCCGTCAACAATCCTCCTATCCCACTAAAAGCCAACTTGGCAATTCAAATATGCGATGTAAACATTTTCTGTCTCATTGGCCTTTGACAATATCATTCTGAAATTGGGAGCGATCTTTACATATTTGCCAATTTTGAATTGGGCACCAAGGATTGCAGCTGATTCATCTTTCGCACTATTCTTGCTGTCTCGGGAATACAAGTCATCGAATTGGGGCAGGTTTACCATGGCGAACAGAGAATTCAAATCTGCCGAACTTAAAAGACTTCCTTAGCCCATCTTTCCCGTCAGATAAGCCTTTGTTCGTTCGTCAATAGGGTTTGTAAACATTGTTTCAGTATCTCCGTACTCGACAAGTTCCCCCAAATACATAAACATCGATTTCGACGATATGCGCTTTGCCTGCCCCATATTGTGGGTTACTATCAAGATGGTAACCTCCTTTTGAAGATCGAGCAAAAGTTCCTCGATATGTTTCGTTGCGATAGGGTCAAGTGCCGATGTGGGTTCGTCCATCAATAGCACATCGGGCTTCATTGCCAAAGCACGGGCAATGCATAAGCGTTGCTGCTGACCGCCAGAGAGGAATGTACCCTTCTTATTCAGTACGTCCTTCACTTCATCCCAGAGGGCTACGCTTTTTAAACAGTGTTCAACTGTTGTGTCTTTTTCTGCCTTTGAAAGTTTAATTCCGTTCAGGGAAAATCCCGACAAGACATTATCGTAGATACTCATTGTAGGGAACGGTGCGGGACGCTGAAAGACCATACCCACACGACGGCGCACATCGATTGGTTCCATCGAAAGAATATTTTCGCCATTCAGCAAAATCTCGCCGTCAACACGGATGTTCTGATAGAGACTGTGCATAAGGTTCACAGCACGTAGGAGGGTGGACTTTCCACATCCGGAAGGTCCCATAATAGCAGTAATGGTATTTCGTTCGATGGCTGCCGATACATACTTCACAGCCATTGTTTGCTTGGTATATGATACGCAAGTCTTCTTAAATTCAAGTATGGGTATTACTGATTCCATTTCTTTGCAAGATATTTAGCGGTAAGATTTAATGCAAGTACAAATAGCAAGAGGAAGAGCGATGCACCCCAAATCAACTCTTGCAAGTTAGGGTCGTTGAAAAATTCCCAAATAAGCAGAGGTACTGCCGAGATGGGCTTATCAACAGAGAAGCGGATAAGCGAACAACCAAGAGCTGTGAACATTAGCGGTGCAGTCTCTCCAATTACTCGCGAAACGGCAAGTAGTATGCCTGTGAAGATGCCACCGAACGCAGCAGGTAGCTGCACTCTCATCATCACTCGTGCCTTGTTGCCTCCGAGAGCCAATCCCGCCTCCTTGAGTGATGCTGGAAGAATCTTCAGGGTCTCTTCTGTTGAACGAACGATAAGCGGAACCATCATGATGCAGAGTGCCACGCTGCCTGCGATTGCCGAATAGCCTTTCATCGGAACAACCACCCATATATAGGTGATGATACCGATAATTACCGATGGCGTACCTTGCAGAAGGTCAGTCAGATAACTAACAAATTGAGCAAATCTGTTCTTACTATTCTCTGCCAAAAATGCTCCACAAAGAATGCCCAACGGAACGGCAACAATTACAGCCATGCCAAGCATAATCATTGTTCCGACTATACCATTTGCGATGCCTCCGGGTATGGGTTCGCCCGCTTCGATAGCCTTCATTGCCTTGTACGCTGTTGGCGTCGGCTCTGTAAAGAACGCCCAAGAGAGTTGATGGTAGCCACGCAGCAATACTTCTCCCAAAATGGCAAGCAACGGAACGGCAGTAAGTGCTGCCAACAGGCAAATGCCGTTTTATTTTCGATCTATCCATAATCAAACTATCCTTGCGCGTTTAATCATAATTTTACCTATTATATTGATAAGGGCGGTAATCAGAAACAATACCAATCCTATGGCAATCAAAGACGACAGGCGCAAATCGTCTGCCTCGCCAAACTGATTGGCAATGATTGAAGCCATAGAATTTCCCGTCGATTGTATAGAATCGGGAATATTGTTGGTATTTCCAATAAGCATTGTAACGGTCATTGTCTCACCCAACGCCCGGCCTATAGCCAATACATACGAAGAGAACATGCCCGAACCGGCTACAGGGAAAATGATTTTTCTTATCACCTCGGCGCGGGTCGCCCCCAGGCTGTATGCTCCTTCTTTCAAGTCGTTTGGCACCATCTTGATGAATTCGGCACTAAGCGATGCCACGTAGGGAATAATCATTATGGCCAAAACAAGTGATGCGGTCAGTACGCCCGAGCCTTGTGGCGAGATATCAAGTGTCATAAGGATGGGCCGTAGCGTGAAGAAGCCCCACAGGCCGTATATAATCGACGGAATACCTGCCAGCAAGTCGGTTACGGTACTCAACACCGATGCAACCTTTGTCCCCCTGAAATATTCGCCCACGAAAAGTGCAACGGGCAGTGAAAAGGGAATGCAAAAGACGAGCGCCAGCAAGGCTGTCATCAGTGTGCCTGTAATGAATGGCAACGCTCCGTACTGTTCATTGCCTGCGGTGTAGCTCCACTGCGAAGAGGTAAGGAAGTTCAGGAATCCGAAATGTTCAAAAGCATCGTATGCGTCAGTGGCGAGGGCGTAAACAACGCCCCCGCACACTATCGGCACAATCAATGCTGCTACAAACAATATTATTCTGTAAAGTTTATCATTCATAGCCCAATCCAAAACTTTACTGCAGTATTGCAACTCCGTCGTATGTTACGGCCTTCAGGTTTTCCATACTCAATTCTTTTGCCTTCGCTGGCAGCGGGGCGTAGTGTACTTCCGAGGTGATGTTCTGTACCTCGTCAGAGAGAATATACTGCAACAGATCGAGTGTGGCTTCGGCCTGCTCCTTGCTACGGCCGGAGTAGTTCTGCTCCTTGTATATAATTATCCAGGTGAATGCCGAGATAGGATAGGCACCGGCGGCATCCGCATTGGTGATTGACGTACGGGTGTCGGCTGGAATTGTGCCCGCTGCGGCTGCTGAAATAGATTCAGCCGTCGGCAACACAAATTCACCTCTCGCGTTCTGAATGATGGCATAGGGAATCTTCTGTGCAAATGCGTACTCCGAACCTACATAACCGATAGAGTTTTTGGTTTGTGAGATGACGCCTGCAACACCGGGATTACCCTTAGCGGCCTGTCCCGAAGGAAAGTTTACCGACTTGCCGGCACCGAACTTCTCTTTCCACATAGGACTGACTTTTGCAAGATAGTCGGTGAAGATGAATGTCGTGCCTGAACCATCGGAACGGAATACGGGAATGATGGCCTCGGCAGGGAGCGCCACACCAGGATTGAGAGCGGCCAGACGCTCGTCGTTCCACATCCTAATCTTGCCGGCAAAGATGTCTGCCACCACCTCGCCTGTAAGTTTCAGCTCCTTTACGCCGTCCAAATTATAGGCCACAACGACGGCACCCATACAAGTCGGGACGTGAACCACAGGCGCCATTTCCGCCATCTCCTTGTCGGTGAGGAAAGCATCGCTGCCGGCAAAATCCACAACCTTGTCGCGCAAGTTGCGAACGCCGCCGCCCGAGCCGACACCACCGTACGCAACTATATCACCATTCACCTTGGCAAAGTTCTCAAAAACCACGTTGTAAAAAGGAAGAGGGAATGTTGCTCCTGCTCCCGAAAGTTCCTGGGCCTCACGAACACCATTTTTGGCGTTGCCGCCACACGATGCCATTGCTATGGCAACTGCTAATGTCATAATTGACGAAAAAATCTGTTTCATAATGATACTAATTATTTAAATTGTTTGTCATATACCAAAGTAACAATTCACGTATGCCCAGTATTGGCTCTTTGCGCCATCGGCCTTTGGCATTGCCATCCTGAAATTGGGGGCAATCTTTACATATTTGCCGATTTTGAATTGGGCGCCCAGGATGGCTGCCGATTCGTCGTTCGCGCCGTTCCAGCCGCTACGGGAATACAGGTCGTCAAACCGCACAAACAGGGATATGCCTTTGGGCAGGTTTACCATAGCGTACAGCGAGTAGCCGCTCAGGTCGGCATCCGCCACGCCCGATGTGTTGGCCATATAGCTGTATTCGGCCCCGACGGCAAACCGCTCGTGGCGGTAGCCAGCAAAAGCCGCCAGGTTTGCCGTGTTCTCTCGCCCCTCCGCTCCGCTCTCGTTCAAGCCTCCGTACAGGCGGATATGGAAACCTTCGGCCGGAGTGAGCGTCACGCCCAGGCCGTAGTTCAGACCGTCCCCTGCCTGAATCTTCTTATAACCCTCGCCGTTCACCACAATGGCGTCGGCCGAAATCCAGTCGGCAATCCGATAGGCTGCCGAGAGACCCAAATCGGCACTGCTGCCGAACTTGTACTCGTCCTGGAAAGACTTCCAGACGTAGCGATAGCCCCAGAACTTCTCCTGAAACTTGAATTGCGTGGTCGAAATTAGTCCGCCGTTCAACGCAAGGCGGCCGCTCTCCCACGACACCATCGCGTGCTTGACATAAGCAATGCGTTGGTAGTCGCTCACATCGGCCGACTTGCCGATGTCCAGCACCCCCTTGACCGACAGCCCGCTTCCGAGCTTGTATTCATAACCCAGGTAGCTTCTGTCCAATTCAAAGCCCCGATTGTCGTTCTCCGAGCCGAAGCCCGTGTGGAAATTTCCGAACACCTCCACAATCGCTTTGCCTTTCGGCTCCCCGATTTCGGTGTTTCTTTCCTGCGCCACGCCACTGATAGAAGTGGCTAACGCTAATAAAATCATCATTTTGTTCATAATATCGTATGTTTTAATTACGCTGCAAAAATAGGCAGGCGATATTACAACGGTATGACGATTTTATGAAAATTTGACTTGTAACAATCTTTTCATTTCATCTTAACAGCTTTGTAATATGAGCCCGCTATTTTTGTGGATGAAAAATAAACATTAAGGAAAATGGAAACAACTTGTTATCTGATTATTATTGTATTTCTGCTGGTGCTGGCAGTGGTGGATTTGTTTGTCGGGGTCAGCAACGACGCCGTCAATTTTATGAATTCGGCCATCGGGGCCAAGGTGGCGCGGTTCCGCACCGTTCTCATCGTTGCCTCGGTTGGAATCGTTGCCGGAGCTATGCTGTCGGCGGGGATGATGGATGTGGCGCGGCACGGCATTATGCAACCGTCGTACTTCTCGTTTCGCGAGGTGATGATGCTGTTTCTGGCCGTGATGGTGACGGATGTGATTGTGCTTGACGTGTTCAACTCGCACGGTATGCCCACATCCACAACCGTGTCGCTGGTGTTCGAACTCTTGGGCGGCGCCTTCGTTCTGGCGCTGCTCAAGATGTCGGCCGACGGCAGCCTGGCTATGTTCGACCTGCTCAATTCCAGTAAGGCATTGTCGGTCATCATCGCCATCTTTGTCAGCGTGGCGCTAGCTTTCGTCACGGGTGCCGTGGTGCAGTGGATTTCGCGTCTGATTTTCACTTTCCGCCCCCACTGGCATCCTTACGCCGAGGCGTTCTTCGGCGGCATCGCCTTCACGGTGCTCGCCTATTTCATTTTCATCAAAGGACTTTCAGGCACTCCGTTTATCGGCGAGGAGACGAAGGCGTGGATTGTGCAGAACACGGGGATGCTGTTGTTTTGCATATTCTGCGTGACGACATTCGTTTCGTTCTTCCTCGTCATTGCGCGGGTGAACATATTCCGTCTTGTTGTTCTGTTTGGCACATTCGCCTTGGCGATGGCTTTTGCAAGCAACGACCTGGTGAACTTCGTCGGTGTGCCCCTCGCCGGGCTGTCCGCCTTCCAAGACTGGATGCAACACGGCGCGCCCGACCCCGACGGCTTTATGATGACCTCGCTGATGGAGTCGGAGAAATCGCCGTTTGGCTATCTGGCCGTCGCCGGGGTGATAATGATTGTGGCATTGGCCACCTCGAAGAAGGCCCAGAATGTGGTGAAGACCGAGGTGGGCCTGGGCCGACAGGACGAGAGCGACGAGATGTTCGGCTCCAGCCAGGCAGCGCGTACCATAGTGCGTTCGGCGCAAGTGGCCAAGACGGCCGTTTCGAGCATCACCCCACGTTGGCTTCGCCGGGCCATACGGCGGCGTTTCGACACAGAGAATGCCGAAATGCTGGGCGGCGCATCGTTCGATATGGTGCGGGCATCGGTCAACCTGGTGCTGGCATCGGTATTGATAGTCATCGGCACCAACTACAAACTGCCGCTCTCCACCACCTACGTAACCTTTATGGTGGCTATGGGAACCAGTCTTGCCGACGGCGCTTGGGGACGCGACAGCGCTGTGTTCCGCGTCACGGGAGTCCTCAGCGTCATCGGCGGCTGGTTCCTCACGGCCGGCATTGCCTTCGTCTCGTGCGCCCTGGTCTGCCTGCTGTTCTATTTTGGCGGCTTCATCGCTATGTTTGCCTTGATGATTTTGGCGGCATTCATCGTGGTGAAGGGCAACATCACCTACCGCAAGAAAAAACTGGAGGACAAGGACGCGCTTCTCTCTTCCATTATGCACAGCCACGACGCAGAGATTGTGTGGGACCTGCTGCGAAAACATATCAGCCACACGCAGAGCGACACCTGCCGTTTCACCTCCGAACAATACAACCGCATCCTCGACGGTCTGATGTCTGAGAACCTTAAAGGGTTGCGCGCCACGCAGCAGTTACTGAAAGACAAGCAGGAGGAGCTGAAAAGGGTGCGCCACCGTGAGTTTGTCGCCTTGCACCGCATTCCCGAGGACATCGCGCTGGAACACAACACCTGGTTCCATCTTGGCGCCAACAGCAACCAGCAGTTTATCTACTGCCTGAAGCGGCTGCTCGAGCCGATAAAGGAGCATATCGACAACAATTTCAACCCCGTACCGGCGGCCTTTATGGAAGAGTTCCGCCCCATCCGCAACCGCATCGGCAATCTGATGGACGAGACTTGCGAGATGCTCACCACTTGCTGTTTCGACCACGAAAAAAGAGTGCTCGAGGAGGCCGAACTCTGCAAAAAAGAGCTCTCTGCCCTGCGCAAAACACACATCGATCGTATGCAGAGGCGGACGGGCACAGCCGACTACAAAACATCGCTCATCTACCTGAACATCCTTCAGGAGAGCCAGGAACTTCTCAGCATAATGCGTCACCAACTGAAAGCCGCACGCAAACTCTTCGCAGAGAATAAGCATTTTTAGCCAAACACAACACAATAAAAAACAGTTCATTCCGTTTTGTTTCTAATAATTTACAGCATGATAAAAAACCGCACATACAACATTCTTGTTGTTGACGACGAAATCGACATTTGTCAGATACTGCAATATAATTTAGAGAAAGAAGGCTATTCCGTTGCGGTGGCAACATCCGCAGAAGAAGCCCTGCAAAACAATATTCCCAATTTCAACCTCTTGCTACTCGATGTGATGATGGACGGAATGTCGGGCTTCGAACTGGCAAGTGCGTTGAAAAACAACGAGAAAACATCGGACATCCCTATTATCTTCCTGACGGCAAAAGATTCGGAGCAAGACATCTTGCACGGTTTCGGACTTGGTGCCGACGATTATATTTCAAAACCGTTCAGGATACTGGAACTGTTGGCCAGAGTCAAGGTCGTTTTAACCAGGTCGGACCGCAAAGAAAAACCGGCGAAGGACACCCTGCAATATGAGGGCATTATGCTAAACACCAGCCAGAAAAAGGTACACGTCGACGGAGTGGAAGTCCCTTTCACAAGGACCGAGTTCGAACTGCTGGCCTTGCTGCTGTCTGTTCGTGGACGTGTCCTCTCCCGGCAAGAGTTGATTGACCGCATCTGGCCCAACGATGCCACGGTGATGGACCGGACTGTCGACGTGAACATCCTGAGAATACGGAAAAAGATTGAACCCTATTCTTCGTGTATCGGGACAAAGATGGGCTACGGTTATTATTTCAAGGACTGACCACTAACGCAATAACACACTAACGCATTAACGCACTAGCGCATTAAATATATGTCTATCGGAAAGAAACTGTCGGTCAGCATAACGGTGATATTCGGTCTGTTTGCTTTCTCCTTTATGGCTTTTCAGCACTATCGGGAGAAAGAGTTCAAGATAGAGTGCCTGAACATCCAACTTCAGGACTGCAACCTGCGTATAAGTGAATCTCTCAGCAGCGGCGACAGCATCACAGACAGCCTTGTCGAGAGTTATGTTTTTCGGCACGAGATGGAAAATCTGCGTGTGACCATCATCGACAGCCTCGGCCGGGTGCTGTACGACAACCGTATTGAGGACTACAGCACGATGGACAATCACCTTCACCGGAAGGAAATACGCGAGGCTTTAGCCAAAGGGCAGGGGACGGACATAGAACGAACCAGCGCCACAATGGGCCAGGATTACTTCTATTCCGCCACCTATCTGCCGCAACTCGGCCTCTACGTCCGCTCCGCATTGCCCTACACTCACGACCTGAAGGATTCCCTGCAAGCGGAGAAGAAATACCTGTGGCTCACCTTGGGTATTTTCATTGTCTTGATGTTTGTATTGTCCCGCTTTACAAGAAAAATAGGCAACAGCATCGACAAGCTGCGTACCTTCGCCGAGCGAATCGCCCTGGGCGAAAGCCTTGAAATTGAGGAACTGGCCACCTTCTCGAACGATGAACTTGGCGAAATAGCCGAACGAATCGTCAAAATATACAAGAAGCTGCAGGCCACGAAAGAAGAGCAGAACCAGCTGAAACACGAACTGACGCAGAACGCTGCCCACGAGTTGAAGACTCCCGTGGCAAGCATTCAGGGCTATCTGGAAACGGTCTTGACGCACCCCGACATCTCCGACGAAATGCGGCAGCAGTTCCTTGTGCAATGCTTCGGACAGGCACAGCGGCTGGCATCCATCTTACAGGATATGGCCACCCTGAACAAAATCGACGCGGCGTCGGTGGCCTACAAATTTGAAGAGGTCAATATTTCACAGATTGTTGGGCAGATAGTTGAAGCCTCCGCTTTGCATCTGAAAGAGCATCGTATGCATTTCGACAACCAATTGCCGTCTTCGCTTATGGCCTACGGCGACGTGTCGCTTATCCATAGCATCTTCAGCAACCTCACTGACAACGCCATTTCCTATGCAGGCGATGGGGCCACAATAACCCTTACGCATTCCGATGCAGACACCCGTTGGCAGTTCACGTTCTCCGACAATGGCGTTGGAATCCCAGCAGAACATCTGCCGCGTATCTTTGAGCGATTCTACCGTGTTGATAAAGGCAGAAGCCGCAAACTCGGAGGCACAGGTCTCGGTCTCGCCATCGTGAAAAACGCCGTTCAACTGCATGGTGGAATGATAGCAGCATTTCAAAACAAGGACGGTGGAGTTCGCTTTGTTTTCACTATACGCAAATGCGTAGGTCATCCGTAATCACAGTCTCGATAACATCGGAAATTCTTTTGTATTTAAACGTCAAGCAAAAAGACTTTGCTAAAAACGTTTAAGGGGCTGCCATTTTGCCCGATGTGCAAAGCCAAATGTTTATTTGACTGATACGGTAGATAATAATAATCACCACTTTAACCTTTTATAAATTGATTAAAAATGATAGTAGAATTACTTCTACTCGGGGTTTCTTTTGCTTGATTTAATTGTATGATTTGAAATTTTCAGATTGACAGTTCCCGGCCCATGGCCGATATGTTTAATTTAAATTTCAAATTTTATGTACAAGTTCAAACAAGACCTTGCCATGGCCTATTTCGACGGCTGTAGCAAGAAGACCGCGAGCCGCCTCCTCGCCCGCGAAATCAACCTCACCCCAGGCCTCCTCGACGCCCTCCGCCCCACCGGCTACCGCCCCGCCCAAAAACGCCTCTCCCCCCGCCAACTCCAAATACTCTTCTCCTTCCTCGGCGAACCCTGAAGTAATCTCCCCAAAACATTAAAAATCCGAGGGCGAGACCTCCCGGCCTCGCCCTCAATTTTCATTTTTCAGCGTCTGCTTATGTTTATACAGCAATACCCGTCCGCATCACATCATCATATAATGGCGACGGATGGCACTCTTCCAACAAAACAGGTTCTATCAAAGTGCTGACGCTTCGGGTAGCACGCCATAGTTTCGGTACAACAGTGAACCAATCATCCTTTAACTCGGGAATTACAACGGCCACATCAATATCACTTTCTGGGTTTGCATAACCCTTGCTATAGGAGCCGAACATGTACACTTTCGACGTGTCAAACATGCCGGATATCGTCTGCTTATACTGTCGCACAAGGCTTAAAGCTTGCTCTTTATCCATGACTGCATTTCTTTTGTTCTGTCAATAATACTGCGGCAATAGTCTGGGGTCAACCCTCGTGAAAGTGCTTCCTTATAAGAAGGATAGCGAGCTTCAATGTTCATCGGTATCATCAAATCGATGAAATGTAGTTGGTCTTCATTCATCTCTTTGGAAAGCCCACAACCCATTGCCAAGCGTTCAAGGTTATGTGTGTACGGAGGCTCAGCATCCTGTGTGGCCGTCCAATAGGCCTTGAGGACTTTTTCAATGACCTGGTGACACATAAAAGCAACATAAAGCCACCGCCCACCATTGTAAAGTGTCTCGGCAGTGTCAAGGTCATAATCAACCAAATCCAACCAATATTTAACCTTTTCTTCCTTATTCATAACATTTCATTAACGTAACACTTTTATTTTTATTGTGTGGTGAAAATCAAAAGTTGTCTATGTGGCGTAACTTGTTCTAAAACAAAAGTTCCACCCTGGTTCGCTATTCAAGTGGGAAGCGTGGTGGAAACTGTCGGTGCAAAGATACGCACTTTTTCCATTCTAACAAAATATTTTTTTACATATTTTTCTCATTTGCTCTTATTGTCAATGCATTATCTATTATTGCCAACGGCAAAAACCTCGTCTTCCTCACCCTCAATTTCCACTTTTTCCACCCTTCATTTCCCCTTTTTGTCCCTCTTCCCCCTCCCTTTTATCGCGACAATCCCACCCCGAACACACCCGTAACGCACCCCTGACGCCCACCGGAAGCTGACAAAGCCCGATTCCGTTTTTTGCCACCCCTGTACTTTTGCGCCGTCTTTCAAGCCTAACGATAGGTGCACATGTCGCGACAGCCGAGAGGACGACTAACCGAAAGTCAAACCCTTTAAAACAGAAAGGAAAAACACAATGGGAAAAATCTTTGGAGCAAACACCAAAATCAGTGGTAAGGTAGGCCAGCTCCTCTACCGCCAGACCCGCACGGGCACCGTCATCAGCGAGCTACCCGTCAAGCCCGCCATCCCGCGACGCAGCGCACGACAGATGGACCGTCGCACCCAGTGGGGCAATCTCGCCGCCATCTACAAGCAGTTCGACAGCATGCTGCGCCGTGGCTATGAGAACTTGCCGCCCCAGATGTCCGTCTTCAACGCCTTCATCCAGGCCAATATCGACGTGGTCAAGGTCTATATCACCAAGACCATCCGACTCAACGGCGGCGCCATCCTCGCACCTTATCAGATTACGCGTGGCAGCCTCCCCAGCATCAGCATGGCCAAGAACGCCTCCAACATCCTTGTAAGTGGCATCCGGCTTGGCTCCCTCGCTATCGACGCCAACACCACCATTGGCCAGTTCTCACAGGCCATCATCGACAACAACGACGCTTTCGACGAGGGCGACCAGCTCACCTTCTTCCATGGCCTCCAGACCATCGACACCGTGACGCGCACCCCTCGTGCCACCATCCGTGGCTACAAGGTCGTACTCAACACCGCCGAGGATACAAAACTCTGGGATGTCGTGGATAGGATTGGCTTCTCTGTGACCGACAACTGCCTCGCTACCTCGCAGCAGATCACTAGCGGCGCAGCCGTCTGGGTGCATAGCCGCGAGACTGCCGACGGCGCCCTGAAGGTCAGCACCCAGCTCTTCTTCGTCGAGAACTCTGCCCTCGCCACCTATCAGGGACGCACGGCTTTCACTGCCGCCGCCAACAGCTACGGCGGCATCAACTCCGCCGCCGTCTATCTTCAGCCCGAGGTCGTCGGCATCGACCCCGTCACGCCCTGACTGCCCACCCTACGCTGACTGCTCCACGGAGGACGCGCCCTCGTCCTCCGTGGCCACCGGCTAACCCTCACCAGTAGTTAAGATGTAACAAGGGTTGTCCTGTATGGGTGGCTTCAGCCACCGCCCATTAGACCCATTAAACCCATTAGACCCATCAAAATGAACATCAACCAATGGAAGACTTAGAGATTACCACCCTGCCTGTCGCCGACCGTCGCGACCTCCCCAAGCTCCGCACCCTGGGCTATGATGACGAGGGCAACGCCGCACAAGTCCGTCTCTCCGACTTGCTGCCGCAGCAGATTCGGGCCGCCAGCATCGACTTCATGAACGGCCTTTATATCGCCCGTCAGCCTTTCGTCCCTGGCACCTCCGAGGTCTATGTCAACGGCCTCCGCTACACCCTCGGCAAGGACTACAAGGAACTGGTCAACGACAATGCCGCCGATGGCTTCGAACTCCCCGGCATCGAAAGCAGCGACGAAATCATCCTCAAAGCCATCCCATTAACCCATTAACCCCATCAAACCCACTAAACCCATTAAAAAAGTAAAAGATTATGCAGAAATTAAAAGTAAAACAAATCGACGGCGTAGTATCGCCTTCCGCATCCGATGATTGGTCATCTTTTACCGACCAGCTGGCCACCGCAGCCGCAACAAGTGAGAAAATCGACAATGCCGTCAGCAACGCCATAGGCGGCGCACTCCAGTCCGTCACCGGCGGCAGCGCCGAAACCGGCAAGTATGTGTCCGCCGTCACCAAGGAAGGTACCGCCGTCAAGGTTAGCAAGACCGCCCTGCCTGTCACTGGTGTCAACACCAGCAACACCGCCGGCACTGGCACCACCACCAAGGCCGTCGTCAGCCTCGCGCTCTCCAACGGCAAGGTCGTGGCTACCGAGAAAGAGATTGCTTTCCCCTCTGCCCCCATCCTCACCATCGACAGCGTCGACTTCACAGGCGAAGTCGCCCTCACCAAGCCGCCCTATGGCGAAAGTGCCGTCGGCGTCTTCGTCAACGGACTGATGCAGCCGCCCACCGACTACACCCTCTCCGACAACAAACTCTCCTTCAAAGACCCTTCCCACTACGCCAAAGGCGACACCGTCAACATCCTCTACCTCACCGCCGCCTAATCCCTAACCAAGCAAGCCGACCGCACCGCGGGCAGTCGGCTTGCTCCCCTTTATTTTGCCCATTAAGCCCATTCACCCCATTTAACCCAGAAGAAAAAATGCGAACAATCACCGAAATCATCATCCATTGCTCCGCCACCCGCCCCGATGCCAACTGCACCGTGGAGAGCATCCGCCGCTACCATAAAAGCCTTGGCTGGCACGACATCGGCTATCATTATGTCATCTACCCTGATGGCAGCGTCCACTCAGGCCGTCCCGTCGAGGAGGTCGGTGCCCATTGCCCAGGTCACAACGCAAACTCCATCGGCATCGCCTATGTCGGCGGCCTCGATGCCGACGGTCGCCCCGCCGACACCCGCACCGAAGCCCAGCGCCTCGCCCTCCTCCAGCTCGTCCGCGATTTTATGGAAGAACACCCTATCACCTCCATCCACGGCCACAACGAGTTCGCCAACCGTGCCTGCCCCTGCTTCGACGTCCAGCAATGGCTCAAAGAAAACAACTTTTAACCACTCCCGTTTCAATTTATGAATAACCTTTGGAACATCATCTTATCCGCCCTAACCCTCGTCGCCGGTGGCGGCTGGCTGTTCGACCGCCGCCGCCATCGTCAGGAGATCGAAAGCCTGAAGGCCGACAACCGCCAAAAAGACATGAACTTGTCGAAAATGTACGTCGAGGAATTCAAGGAAAATATCGCCGATCCCCTGCGGCGTGAAGTCAGGGAATTACGCACCGAAGTAAACCATTTGAGAAATGCGATACAGAAGATTAACGACTGCCCTCATAGCGACGCTTGCCCTGTTTACAGTGAGTTGCAGAAGCAGCAAGACCGTGACGCAGCAGACCCACAATGAAACCGTCCACGACACCGTGATTGAAACCGTCACACTCACCCTCTACGACACCATTCGTGAAACCACCACTATAACAATCCAAACCAACGAGACCGGCGACACCACGCGCCTCACCACCAACCGCGACCGCGAGAAGATAATCTCTCGCGACCGCACTTCCGACCACACCCACCACCTCACCCAATCCGAAACCGACAGCACCACCAAAGAAACTACCTCCTCGCCCATTAAACCCATTAGCCCCATCAAACCCACACTCTCCATCAAACCCATCCTAATCTCCTTCCTCCTCGGCCTCCTTCTCTTCCCCCTAATCAAACTCATCCGTCGCCTCAAATGTTAGCTTCGGTTCTGTATGCTGCAATATCATTGCAGCCTTAAAAGCGGTATCGCTTGCAGCGATGATATAAAAAAGAAAAAGCCCCCAATAAGGTATCGCCTTTGGCGATGATTGATTTATGAAAAAAGCCCCCAACAAAAAAAGAGAAACCGCTGCTTGCGGCTCCGCTTGCTTACGGGCGGCTGCGCCGCCCTCCTCTCTCGCTTCTTTTCTCTCTTCCTTCGGCGGCTGCGCCGCCTCCTTTTCTTTCCTCTTTGCTTCTCCTCTCGCGCTTCTTTCGGGCGGCTGGCGCCGCCCGACCCCTTCCGCTTCTCTTCCTCTTCTCCTCGCTTCTTCGGCGGCTGCGCCGCCTCACACTACCCCGCGCTCTCGTGGGCGGCTGGCGCCGCCCCCCTCGCCCTCTCCTCTTTCCTCTCTATCAAACAATTAACAAACCCCTAACGCCGTCACATGTCATGAACTTTTTTTCTTTTGCCATAATTGCTTAAACGTTTAAGGATTAATTATTGATTGTTGTTTGTGTATATCGCTGATATTTCATTTAATCACAGGAAGATTATCCAAAGAACCAATACCGAGTGATGCGGCAAGGTGTTCGTCTGAATATACACCAGCAGGAACTTGCATATATTCCTTTGCTTTGTATAAAATATGCTTTTCTGCACCAATAAACTCAAGACTATTTTCTACGATGTCTGGCCTTAAAGCAACATTAAAACCTAGTTTCCCATTAACTTGGACAGATGGGTATATAATTCCGGATTCGGTCAAGAGGGAATTGTGTGCAAAATATGAAGAAATCATATATTGAAAATTGTCGCCCTCGGAAACTCTTTTAGCAAATTGTTCAGAAACAAATTCGACTAATTTATCAAATATTGGTATAAATTCTTGTTCGGCAGGATAATCGGGCAAGCGGCGTTTGTAATTCTCTTGCATAGCATTGATAGTACTATTAAGATAGGCATCTACAAATACATTGGGATGACAAATAAGAGCCATATCAATGTCTTTAGCAACTCGCCATTGTGACACAAATATTACTTCTTGTCCCTTATCTCGACCTTTACGATGTAATGATGATGTTTCCATCATTGCAATAAAGTCGCCATCTTCCGTATCCCGATCTCCTACTGCGCCATAGAAAACGCTTTCGTGTGGGATAGAAGCACGTTGAAAACTAATAACATTTTCCGGTCGTTTACAACCAAATGATTCTTTTTCAAGATTTTGAGCATCTTTACGACAACGAGAAATAATTGTACCGGTTTTAAGCGGATGATGTAGCCAGTGTATCGGAAACACTCTATCGACAAGACGATGAACTAGTCCCCTACATTCAGGAGTGTCTTCCAAATGAATCGCTGAAAGCTGAAAAATAATATCTAGTAAAGTCATAGAGTTACCATTTAATATTGTTGACATCAAAGTCGTATTCAAATTTTCCATCCTTGGTAAGATATCCATATGGACGACATTCGAATTTGTATAGACTATATTCCTCTTCATCCAACAAAATGTCTCTCGCAATAATTTTTATATCTTTGATAAAATTAGGTCTATTGCAATCCTTTTTGAATATCTTATCAAATATTGGTTTGGAGTCAGCCTCACTAATTTTTCTCCACTCATCTTCCACATAATAATACGAAGTACCAGGTATTAGTTGAGTTCTATAAAAACCATAATTATCATCATAATAAAGTTCTCCGCCACAGTCTATAGAATATGAGGATACACCTATTTCATAATTATGGATATATATTTCGATTTCAGGTTTTATTTCTTTAAAAGATGTAATATCATTAGGTTTTCTAACGGATTTGTAATATGGCTTGCGAGATGATTGAAGGGATTCCTTACCCCATGTTTCTAAATCTATTCCTAGCAACTTGGAAATAAAGATAAAATCTTCAGCATTAAAAACATGCGTAATCCGCTTGTCTTTCACGAGAACAACAAAATCTCTATAATCAGTGATTACTTTGACCTTACACTTCCCCTCTCTGAAAATACCGAGAGGGGCAACTTCTTTTTGTAAGTCGAATACGTGCTGGTAATTATCAAGTCTATAAAAGGACAATCCACATTGTATAATTCCATCACCATATTCCGTTGTTTGGTTTATGGGATTAGACTCTAAATAAGCTATTCTTTCATCTTTTGTTAAGATTGTTCCATTCTCATCAATTACTTCTTTAATGCAAGTACTATAATAATATTCAGTATCTCTATCTTGACCAGGGAAGGTTCGGCACCCATCAAGTTTTACGTCTCTAACGATATAATAGCCACCAAAGACTCGTTCTATTTGTTCTCCTTCGATTTCATCCTCATTCCAACTACTTTTCTCATAAAAATAATTATAATCGTCATCAATAAGGAAGTAATGCCAAGACGGCTTGATAGATTGTTTATAGTAACGGGCAACGGCAATACCTTTTCTCCAATCACTCACTCTCTGAAGATTTACTTTCCACGAAGGTGTCGGATCGTTTTTATGTATATCTCCTAGTGTCAATTCCCGTGTTTCAAAGATATTAACCATTTTCAATTTTTAGTTTAATTTTAGCAGTTTCCCATTTCCCACTTCTTCCAGCACGGTCATTTGTTCTCTTGTTTAAACCCTATCCGTTTCCGCGGTGTTGATGGTTTCTCGCGCAGTTGGTCGAGGGCGTCGTTGAGGGCGCCTATCTGCACGGCCATCTCCATATTGTTCTCGTTTTGCTCGTGGAGAATCTCATCCACACGGGCGTTGAGGTTATCGACCTTGTGCGACAGCTGCTCCACCTTCAAGTTGACTCCCTGCCAGGCACCTATTGCATGACGAATGGCCACAAACGCCCGCATAATATTGATGTTGACCTGTATGGCCGTCTCCGACCGCAGCACCGAACTGAGCATCGCAATACCCAATTCAGTAAAAGCATTGGGTAATTTGCGTGTGCCTCCCCAACTTGAAGTCGCAATTTTCGACTTCAAGTGTATAGGTTCTTCAGTATTAGTTTTTTCTGAACTTGAAGTCGCAATTTGCGACCTTAAAAACACCCACTCATTTTTGTTCAGTTTGAACATAAAGTCTTCAGGAAACCGTTCAATGTTGCGTCTTACGGCTTCATTCAGACGTTTGGTCTCCACCCCATACAACTCCGCCAAATCACGGTCAAGCATAACGCGCAAACCACGCACCTCGTAGATGCGGTGCTTGATGACTTCAATGTCAGCGTTTGCCTTTATGATTATTTCTTCATTCATTTTAATGTTTTATTTCGGCAGTTTCCTATTTCCCATTTCTTCCAGCACTCTACACCGTCAACTATGATGACAGCTTTCTCAAATTGATCGAACAAAGCTTCAATATCTTCCCGTTTCATTTTACTTAAAATGCCGATTAATCACCTATAAATTAATTCATTAAACACGAAACACATTTTAAAATTGGATTACAAATATAATAATATTTACTGAAATAACAGATATTATCTGACCTATAATTCACAAAATTCATCCAATCGCAGGTGAATCAAAGCGTAAACGTTATGTAGCAAAGCGTTTAGCACTTCGTGGTTGTCGGAGAATGCACAATCCTTCTTGACTATATTTTTGATTTTCTCCGATAATAATCTTAGAAACCGAGCTATTCGATAAACCAATATTCCAAGTTCATCATACAAACGTCAAAATACTAATACTTTACGACTTTTCACAGACAAAGTCTAAATTCGTAATTAAAAAATCTTATAAGAATTTTTAATTATACTATAAAATTCTGATATCGGGTTGTTCTTCCCAACGCTATCAGTCGAAGGCGTTTCAGGCTAATTCTGGAAGCCGAAGACCATCGGCAGGTTGCCGGCGAAGAGCTTGACGGCCATAGCCAAAAGGATGACGCCGAAGAACTTGCGCAGCACATAGATGATGTCGGCACCCAGCCAGTGGGTTATCTTGTCGAGATAGCGCAGCACGAGAAAATCGATAACAATATTGGCGGCAAGGCCAATCATAATGTTCACCGTCGCATACTCGGCGTGCAGCGAGATGAAAGCCGTTATTGCCCCGGGTCCTGCAATGAGCGGAAAAGCAATGGGAACGATGCTGGCACCCGACGACGTGGGCTCGTTCTTGATGATGTCGCGACCCAGAATCATCTCGAAGGCAAGGATGAACAGCACCACCGAGCCGGCAACGGCAAACGATGGCATATCGATGCCGAAAAGGTGCAGCAACGCGTCACCCAAAAAATAGAAACCGATGAAGAGAATCAAGGCGGCGAGGGTGGCCTGGAAAGGCTTGATTTTCGCCCCCTTGTCGCGCATCGAAACAAAGATGGGTATGGAACCGGTGATGTCGATGATGGCGAACATCACAAGGAAAGTACTGAAGATTTCAACAATGCTTATCATTTTGATTTTGAATTATTTTAAAGATATTTGTAGACAAAAACGACCAGCAGAACCTGTGCAATAAGTATGGCAGGAACGCCATAGCGGAACTTATTATGCTGTGTCTTGTGGCGGAAGAGGTGCATCGCAAGGAGGGCCGCAGGGCTGCCGCCGAGGGCGGCAAGCAGCAGCAGCGACGCCTCACGCACACGCCAGTGCTTGTGGCGAGCCTTGTACTTGTCTATGCCATAGGTGACGAAAGTTAGCAGGTTGATGGTCAGTAGGTAATATATGATAATCGCCACATTCATTTTTCCTCATTTTGCGTTGCAAAAGTACACTTTTTTTGCCACTTGGCGAAAAATGATTACTTTTGCAGGCAGAACAGAATCGATTACAACAGGCCGATTGCATAGACAATCAGCGGAGTAGGATAAACTAAAAAAACATTTTTAAAAATAAAAAACTATGTTCTTTCACGTTTATGGCGCTAATGCGCTGCTGCAATGGAGTATGATGCTGGTGGTTTTGGCCGGCCTCATCCTCTGGAATGAATTTGCCCGTCGCACCAAGATGGGCGGTATCATCACCTTCCTGGCCATCCCGTTGGCCCTGACCGTTTACTTCATAGCCATCGCCATCGGTGCCCGCACCGGTTCCGAATGGGCACTCAACAACCAGACCCACCTCTATATGAACGGCTGGTTCCACTATGCCAAACTCTACGCCGCCCTCACCGGCTGCATCGGCTTTATGATGATCAAGTACAAGTGGGGCATCGGCGCCAAGCATTGGTTCAAACCGTTCCCCTTCATCATCGTGGCCATCAATATCCTAATCGCTGTGGCCTCCGACTTCGAGAGTGCCATCAAGGGCTGGAACTGCTGGTGGCTCTCGAGCGAGGGCGTGTGGCTGTACGGCGGCTGGCACAATGTGATGAACGGCATCGCCGGTCTCTTCAACATCTTCTGTATGACCGCTTGGTGGAATGTCTACGCCTCGAAGGACAAGAAGGATATGATCTGGGCCGATATGACTTGGGTCTACATTGTCATCTACGACATCTGGAACTTCGCCTACACCTATAACTGCCTGCCCACTCACAGCTGGTTCTGCGGCATCGCCCTGCTGCTGGCTCCTACGGTTGCTGCCCTGCTGTGGAACCGCGGCGGCTGGATCCAGAACCGCGCCAACACGCTGGCCATCTGGTGTATGTTCGCTCAGGTGTTCCCCCTCTTCCAGGAGACCTTCCACGACGGCTTCCATAAGTTCAATTGGGTGGCCCTGCCCACCACCTATGCCGACGGCACGCTGAACGGCATCGTTGAGGGCGGCACGGCCAACGCCAACCCCACAGCTATGACCGTCATCAGCGCCCTGGCCCTGGTGACCAACATCATCGCATTCTGCTACATTATGTATGTCTCAAAGAAGCGTCACATCAACCCCTACAAGGAGGATGTGTTCGTCAACCAGAAATACTACAAAGACTCTATGGCTCGCGCCGACGTCGACTAAGCATCCGTCCGGCAGTGGCCTATCAACAGCGGGCGGCGAGGTGCATCACCTCGCCGTCCGCTCGTTTGTCTATATGGCTTGCAGCAACACCTTCGCTATGATATTAATTGGTTGTATTTGGCCCTCTTAGGTCGATAAGGTCGGCCAGCTGGCCCTTGGCGGCACGGATGAGGTCGGCAGGGGCGATGCAGAACTGCAAGCCCCGCTGCCCGGCGCTGCAATAGATTGTCTCGTAGCTCATTATGCTCTCGTGAAACCACGTTGGCAACGGCTTCTTCATCCCTATGGGCGAGCATCCGCCACGGATATAGCCCGTCAGCGGCAGCAGCTCTTTTACGTGAATCATCTCAACCTTCTTGTTGCCAGTCACTTTTGCCGCTTTCTTGAGGTCGACCTCCTCTGCGCCTGGAATGACGCACACAAAAAGGCCTGTCTTGTCGCCACGCAACACTAACGTCTTGAACAACCGCTCGATAGGTTGCCCAAGTTGCTCTGCGATATGTGCGGCACCCAGGTCGCTCTCGTCCACCTCGTAAGGGATGAGCTCATAGCTCACCTTCAGCTGGTCGAGCAGCCGCGCCGCGTTGGTCTTCTTCGTACTCTTGTCTGCCAAAATTGTCCTCCTTTCTTATAGGTTATGGATAGTTATGTCTCGAAAAACTGTTGCCCGCGCCTCGGGCGGTTGCTTCCGCCACATCAGCGGGATACGTTGCTGGCATATCGTCAAGGTCTTCATCTATAATACTTTCGTCCGTCTCGGGCTCTGGCCATTCGTCGATCGACAATATGCCGCAGCCGATATATTGGCTCATCGATGTGCGGCCTTTGCTGTCGCGCACAAAGCCCCACAGATGCACCTCCTTGCCGGCCCATTCGCGGTGGAGGCTCATAACCAGTTGGTTGTGCCTGCGCGCCACGGGCGCCGAGAGGTCGAAGCCGCCCATCTCGGGACAGTAGGCGGCCAGATACACATTGTCGTCCGAACTGACCCTGCGATGCAGCGGATTCTTCTCAAAGTCAATGCTTATCGTCACCTCGTCGAGCAGCCTTGGCGCATAGAACGCCACCGGCGCCACCGGCCCTTCGCTGAGGACGAGGTTCTCGCAATCCACCTGCAAATTGCCGTCGACAAGCGAGAAGCAACGCTTGTTGATGCGCATAAAGTAGTTGTATTCAGTCACGTGCGCATCGAGGCTCGGCATCATCAGCCCCAATCGCAGCACGCGCTGCGCACGGCTTGCAAAACGTATCGTCTGCCTGAACAGCTCGCGCTGCTGCAGCTGCATCTCGCTCCGCGCATCGCGATAATGCGTCGGCATCGAGCGCACGCAGGCCTTGCCGCGCCACATATAGCCGATGACGTTGCCCATCCTGCCGCTGAAACCGCCTGAAAACAAATCATTTGACTTTGCCATAATACTCTCTTTTAGGTCTTTCAACTATATTTTCTTACTACCATAACGTTACCAAAGTTATATTATTGTTTACTAACTTAAAATTTAGTAAAACTTTAATAAGAGTTTAAATAGAATTTGATAAGAATATGATACGTGGAAATCACAGAGTTATGACGGCCGGAAAACGGCGGAAAAAAGATGTTTTTTGATTCAGATTCACAGTGCGACACACCCCAGTCTTTGTTTTTGTTTATCGGAAGGTGCGACACACCCCGGCCTTTGTTTTGTTCACCGCTTCGCTATCGGAACGGACAATGCGACACACCCCGGCCTTTGTTTTTGTTTATCGGCTGGTGCGACACACCCCGGCCTTCGGCCACCCCTCTCCGAGAGGGGATGGGCTGCCGCATCACATAGATTGTCAAAGTGTTATTAATGGACCGCTGCCGCGCCATCCCCTCTCGGAGAGGGGTGGCCGAAGGCCGGGGTGTGTCGCATTGTCGCACCCAAACTCTGGAGCATAAGCAGACCGTGCGCTCTTGTCCGTCGCCCCTTCGGGGCTTGTCCTTCATCGTATAATGAGTGGTGGACAGCCTCTTCGAGGCATCGCAATTATTATTTAACACGAATTGCCATTAATTATCCATAAATTTTGGACATTCAGAGATGCCCGCACTGCGATAATTTATGGATAATTAATGGTAATTCGTGTTCCAAAAATGGTTTAATGGTTTGAGGAGCAGAAGGGGCAGTGGACAGCCTCTTCGAGGCATCGCAGGGCAATGAAAAAAGGACGCCGGGTTGGGCGTCCTACAAATACATCTTAGAATTGATTTAGCACGCCCTTATAACGCGACGGTGTGCGATTTATTTTACGGAATCTGCATTTTTATAAGTTTTTATGATTCGGGGCAATAAAAAGGGTGCGGCGGCGTTTACCTTATTTATTAATGTATATAATTGATGCGAGATAGAATCCGTTTTATAGCTGTATTTCTGATTGTTGCACTCGTTGCCGGCTGCGCCAAGCAGGGTATGCCCACGGGCGGCCCCAAGGACACTCAGCCGCCCAAGGTGCAGCGCTCCTTGCCCGACAGCCGTACGCTTAGTTTTGCTGACAATCAGTTCTATATCGAGTTCGATGAGTATGTGGTGCTGAAGGATGCCGACAACAATGTGCTGGTGTCGCCGCCCCTTAAGAACAAGCCTGAGATAAAGACCAAAGGCCGCGGCGTGCAGGTGAAGATCAAGGACACGCTGGCGGAGAATACGACCTATCTGTTTCAGTTCAAGGATGCTATAGCCGACTTCAACGAGGGCAATCTGCTGCCTTCGCTCGAATATGTCTTCTCGACGGGCAGCTACATCGACAGTATGACCGTGCGTGGGCGTGTTGTCGATGCGCTGACGTTCAAGCCGCGCGAGGAGGCTGTGAGTGTATGGCTGATGTCGTTGGCTGAGGCAGAACGTTTTATGACGACATACGGCGACAGCGCCGCGCCTGCGCCCAAGTTGGCCTACGCCACGCGCTGCAACAAAGACGGGTCGTTCGTTTTCAACTATATGGCACCTGGCAAGTATAGGATTTTCGCTGTCGTCGACGAGAACAAGAACCGGCAGATAGAGCCTGGCGAGAGCGTGGCCTTTGCGATGGACGAAGTCGAGTCGAAGAATATGAAAGACAGTGTGATAGTGGATTCCGTCCTGCGCAGCGCCGCCGACACGGAGCCTGTCGAGTTGCTGATATTCACCCCTAATACCGATAAGCAGCGCGTCACGGGTGGCGATTTCACGGCATCGGGCAAGGTGCGATTGACGACGCTTCTGCCGATGGAGGCGCCTGTGGTCGATGCCGGTGGTGAGGATGTGATGTGGCGGCTCAATGCCAAGCGCGACACGCTGACGCTGTGGACTTTGCGCGAGAAGTGCGACTCGCTGCGGCTTGTGGTGAGAGACAGATCGGGCATTGCCGACACGCTGCAGCTGCGGTGGCGTCCCAAAAGGGGCAAAGGAACGGCAATGGCCCAGATGCAGCTTGGCGGTGGCTTTGAGATGAAACTGAATAACAAGACGTTGCCGTTCTACGACACGTTGTCATTGGTGTTCAACACACCACTTGGCGGCGAGAGTGGCGCAAGGGATTCATTGGTTCAGGTCAAGTTCTTGAAAGACAGCAGCGTGGTGTATTGTGCTGCGGTGGTTGACAGCAGCTTGATGAGGGCGAGGATAGTGTATGACTTCAAGCAGGGCGAGAAATACAAGGTGGCAATTGCAAAAGATTGTTTCAAAGATATTTATGGCAGGGGCAACGATTCGTTGAGTGTGGCTGTCAGCGTGACAAAGGCAGAGGAATACGGCAATCTGACGGTGGAGGTCAGGGACAGCACCCTGCTGCTGCCGCCCGATTATATAACTATTGTTCAGTTGCTTGACGAGAAGGAAGCGGTAGTGGCCTCCGAGAATGCATTTGCAAATGTATTCAAGACACCATTCCCGCACTTGAAACCAGGCAAATACCGTGTCCGTGCCATAGTGGACGAGAACCGCAACGGCAAGTGGGACACGGGCGATTTCGCCGCCGGCATCCAGCCCGAGCGCGTGGTGTATCTGCCCAAGACACTGGACATTCGTGCCAACTGGGATTTTGAAGAGAAATTAGAGTTGTCGAAATGAAGAAGTCGCTGCTAACGGGATTGTTCTGGGTTTTGCTGGCAAATCTGCTGGTCAAACCGTTCTGGCTGCTCGGCATCGAGGTCGGAGTGCAGAACGCCGTTGGCACCGAGATGTACGGCTTCTATATTGCCATTTTCAATCTCACTTACATCTTCAACATTCTGCTTGACCTGGGCGTGACCAACTTCAATACGCGCAATATTGCGCAGTATCCCAAGCTTATCGGCAAGCACCTGTCGGGCATACTGAGTATCAAGCTGATGCTGCTGGCGTTGTATGTTGTTGTGACGTTCAGCGTCGGGGCGTTGCTTGGCTATGGGGCGACGCAGTTCAAGCTGCTGGCGTGGCTGAGTTTCAATCAGTTCCTCAGTTCGATGATACTCTATCTGCGCAGCAATTTCGAAGGACTGCTGCTGTTCAAGTGGGACAGCTTGCTCAGCGTGATGGACCGCATACTGATGATAGTCATCTGCGGCACAATGCTTTGGGCTCCGTTTGGCGGTGGCATTTCGATATTCAAGTTTGTCTATGCGCAGACAGCGGCCTATATTGTCACCGCAGGGTTGGCGTTCTGGGTGCTGGCGCGCAAGACGGGCCTTCGCAAGTTGCACTGGAACAAGCCTTTCACGTATGCCATACTGAAGAAGAGCCTTCCGTTTGCGCTTCTGGTGCTGCTGATGGCCAGCTACAACCGTTTGGACCCCGTGCTGCTGCAGTTGCTGTCGCCTGACGGTGCAGGCGACTTCAACGCCGGTGTCTATGCCGGCGCATTCCGTCTGCTCGACGCCTTGACGATGATTGCCTATCTGGTGTCGGTGCCGCTGCTGCCGATATTCTCGAAGATGACGAGGGCAGGGGAGGCGAGCCGCGAGTTGGGCGACACGGTTCGTATGATGTTCTCGATGATGATGGTGTTTGCCGTAACTGCCTCGTGCGCCCTTGCAAGTATGGACGGCGAGCTGATGGCGCTGTTCTATGACGACAATGTGAGCGACTATGCGGGAGTGTTCCGCGTGGTGGTGTTCTGCATAATACCTATCTCGACGACATACGTCTTCGGCACCCTGCTGACGGCGGCCGGTCGGCTGAAGAGCCTTAATATCTTCGCTGCCACATCGTTGGCGGTCAATGCCTTGATCAACGTGCTGCTCATTCCACGCTGGGGAGCGGCAGGTAGTGCGTGGGCGGCGCTGACGGCGCAGAGCTTTATGGCTGTGGCGCAGGTGGTGGCAGCGGTAAGGATATTTAAATTAAAACCTTCGGCCGGCTACATACTAAAACTGGTGTTTTTTGCGTTAGTCATAGTTGGATGCACGTTCTGCACGCCGCATCTGAAGTGGTGGATAGCGCTTTCGGTGGTGGCGGTGGTAGCCGTTGGGCTTGCTATGGTGCTGAGACTGATAGATTTGAAGGAGATAATCAAAATAATACAAACTGAAAAATAAATAAACACAATGAAAAAAGCATACGTTTTCCCCGGTCAGGGAGCCCAGTTCGTAGGAATGGGCAAAGACCTCTATGATGGTAACAAACTGTGCCGCGATATGTTTGAGACGGCCAATGATATTATCGGTTTCCGCATCACCGACCTGATGTTTGCCGGTACCCCCGAGGACTTGAAGCAAACCAAGGTGACGCAACCTGCTATCTTCCTGCATTCCACCATTTTGGCCGCCTATATGGGCGACAAGTTCCAACCCGATATGGTTGGCGGTCACTCGCTGGGCGAGTTTTCGGCACTTGTGGCTGCAAAGGCTATGAGTTTCGAGGATGGCTTGCGTTTGGTCATTGCCCGTGCCAACGCTATGCAGAAGTGCTGCGAGGCCCATCCGTCGACGATGGCCGCCGTGCTGAAGCTCGACGACAAGACGGTGGAGGATATCTGCGCTTCGATAGAGGGCGAGGTGGTGGTTGCCGCCAACTACAACTGCCCCGGCCAGCTGGTCATCAGCGGTACCGTCGAGGGTGTTAACCTTGCCTGCGAGAAGGTGAAAGAGGCCAAGGGCCGCGCATTGCCGTTGGCAGTAGGCGGAGCTTTCCACTCGCCGCTGATGGAGCCTGCCCGTGTGGAACTCAGCGCTGCCATCGAGAAGACGGCATTCCACCAGCCTATCTGCCCGTGCTATCAGAATGTGTGCGCCCTGCCCGTGAGCAACCCTGACGAGATCAAGGCCAACCTGAACAAGCAGCTGACAGCACCGGTTCGCTGGACGGCTACAGTACAGAATATGCTGAAAGACGGCGCCGAGGAGTTCATAGAGGTAGGTCCCGGTACCGCCCTGCAGGGAATGATAAAGAGAGTGGACGCCAATGCCAACGCCCATTCAGCTGAATAAATAGTTATAGGAAATGGAAGAAAGCTATAGAAAACTGACACGCAGCACCACCGACAAGAGAATTGCCGGTGTGTGCGGCGGTGTCGCCAAGTATCTGAATGTGGATCCTACGGTGATACGCATTCTGTTTCTTATTGCGTTGATTTGCGGCTCGCTGGGTTTCTGGATGTATCTGATTATCTGGATTGCCGCACCCGAGGACAATAGAATCGAACCTTAAAGAAATATATTTATGAATCTGTTAGGAATAATAGGCGGTCAGGAGATTCTGATTATCCTGGTGATTGTACTGGTGCTTTTCGGCGGCAGGAAGATTCCTGAGCTGATGAGAGGCTTGGGCAAGGGTGTGAAGGAGTACAAGAATGCCGTGAACGGTGTGGAAGACGAGGTGCGTCAAGCCACAGAGGAGAAACCCGAAGAGTCGAAAGACAGCAAGTAGCCAGGGGATATGAACTTCTGGGGGCACTTGGAGGTGCTGCGATGGGTGCTGATAAGGTGCGCCATCGTGGTGCTTGGATTGGCGGTGGCTGTGTTTTGCTTCAAGGACTTTGTCTTTGAAGGAATCATCTTGGCTCCGTGCGATGCCGACTTTGTCACCTATCGTGCTATGTGCAGGTTGGGAGAGATGTTGGGGATGGCAGGATTGTGCCCTCAGATTGGTGAGATAGAGATGATTAACATCAACTTGTCGTCGCAGTTGATGACCCATCTGAGTGTTTCGATATATCTGGCTGCAGTCGTTGCGATGCCATATCTGATAACAGAGGCCTGGATGTTTGTGAAGCCGGCGTTGTACAGCAAGGAGCGCCGTGTGGCGAAGGTGGCTGTGGTGGCATTCTTCTTCCAGTTCTTTTTAGGCTTGGCGTTGGCCTATTATTTGATTTTTCCGTTGACGTATAATTTTCTGGGTAACTATCAGGTGAGCGAGCGTGTGGTGAATCAGATCTCGCTAAGCTCGTACATCAGCACCTTTGTAGGCTTGCTGCTGACAATGGGGTTGGTGTTCGAGATGCCGATAGTGGCTTATTTCTTTGCTCGGATAGGGGTGCTGAAATCGTCGCTTCTGTCCAAATACCGTAAGGTGGCGGTAGTTCTGACGCTGGTTCTGGCGGCATTCATCACGCCGTCGACCGATGTGTTCACGATGTGTCTGGTGGCGTTGCCGCTATATCTGCTGTATGAGTTCTCGCGTTGGGTGGTGAAGCGTGTGGAGAGAAAAGGCGCGGAGCGTTAGTCAGATACGTTTTGTTTCCTTTTTGCCTTGCCATTTGAAGTCGCGTCCGAGGTATTTCTCGCGGACGTCGGGGTCGTTGGCCATAGTTTCGGGGTCGCCTTGATGCAGGACGCTGCCTTCGTAGAGAAGGTAGGCGTAGTCGGTGATGCGCAGGGTTTCGTTGACGTTGTGGTCGGTGATGAGGATGCCGATGTTCTTCTCTTTAAGGTGCGCCACCATATCCTGGATGTCTTGAACAGCGATGGGGTCGACGCCGGCAAATGGCTCGTCGAGCAGTAGGAAGTTGGGGTTGGTGGCGAGCGCTCGTGCTATCTCGGTGCGGCGTCGTTCGCCGCCGCTGAGTTGTATGCCCTTGCTGTTGCGGATTTTCTGCAGTTTGAACTCGTCGATGAGTTCGTCGAGCCTGTATTCGCGTTCGGCTTTTGTAAGGTTGGGTTGGAATTCGAGCACCGACATAATGTTGTCGGCCACAGTCATTTGGCGGAATACAGAGGCTTCCTGGGCGAGGTAACCCACGCCCATCTGCGCGCGTCGGTACATAGGCAATCCCGTGATGTCGGTGTCGTCGATGAAGACGTGCCCGGCGTTGGGCTTGATGATGCCGACAATCATATAGAAAGTGGTTGTTTTGCCTGCGCCGTTAGGGCCGAGGAGTCCTACAATCTGTCCCTGCTTGACGTTGACAGAGACCCCTTTGACGACGGTGCGCTGGCGGTATTTCTTTTCTACTTGTTCGGTTCGGAGTTCCATAGCTGTTTATATTATGCCTTCGCGAAGTATGTCGTGAATGTGGAGTACGCTTATGTATTTGCCTTCATCGTCGACGACTATAAGCTGTGTTATAGAGTTGGCTCTCATTATGTTGAGAGCTTTGATTGCGTATTCGTTGGCGGGGATGGTCTTTGGGTTGGGCGACATAATGTCGTCGGCGGTGAGATTGTCGAGGTTTTTGTGTTTCTTCATCATCCGACGGAGGTCGCCGTCGCAGACGATGCCGAGGATTTTGTCGTTGTCCATCACGACAGTGCATCCAAGCATTTTCGATGTCATTTCGAGGACGGTGTCGCGCAGCGAGGCGTCGGGCCTGACGGCAGGGCGTTCGTTGCGCTGGCAGAGGTCGCTGACACGCATATAGAGTCGTTTGCCCAAGACACCTCCCGGGTGGAAGCGGGCGAAGTCGCGTGCCGAGAAGTTGCGGCATTCCATCAAGGCCACGGCGATAGCGTCGCCCATAACCAGCTGAGCCGTAGTGGAAGAGGTCGGTGCAAGGTTGTTCGGGCAGGCCTCGTGGTCGACGGTGGCGTTGAGGACGATGTCGGCTTGTGAGGCGAGGAACGATTCGGTGTTGCCGACGATGGCGATAAGAGTGTTGCCAAAGTTCTTGATGAGAGGTGTAAGTACTTTGATTTCAGGGGTGTTGCCACTTTTGGAGATGCAAATCACCACATCGTCTTTCTGCACCATACCGAGGTCGCCGTGTATGGCGTCGGCGGCGTGCATAAAGATGGCCGGAGTGCCTGTTGAATTGAATGTAGAGACGATTTTTGTGGCGATGTTGGCGCTCTTGCCGATGCCGGTAATAATCACCCTGCCATTAGTCAAAAAAAGTGTTTCTACGGCCTTGACAAAAGCGTCATCGATGTTGCCAGCCAATTGGTCTATGGCTTTTTTTTCATCTTCAATGACCTGAATAGCAATATGTTTTATTTCGTCTGGAGTCTTCAATTTAAAAAATATTTTGTGGTTTTAAAAATAAAATGTAACTTTGTAAATCTATTTTGTATGGACAATAACGCCATATTTGCAAGAAAAGTATTTGATGACAAACATAGATTTGCGACAAAAACTAAAAGACATATTCGGCTTTGACAGTTTCAAAGGCGACCAGGAGAAGATAATAGAGAGTCTTCTTGCTGGAAATGACACCTTTGTCATTATGCCTACCGGAGGCGGCAAGTCGCTGTGCTATCAATTGCCCGCAATGATATTGCAGGGTACTACAATAGTGGTGTCGCCGCTGATAGCGCTGATGAAGAATCAGGTTGATGCTGTCCGCTATACATCTGGCCACGATGCCGTGGCGCATTTCCTAAACTCATCGCTCAACAAACAGCAAATCACAGAAGTAAAAGAAGACCTGCTGCAAGGAGGCACGAAGTTGCTGTATGTGGCCCCCGAGACACTTTCGAAAGAGGAGACAATAGAATTTCTGAAGCAGCTGAAGATTAGCTTTTTTGCCATAGACGAGGCACATTGCATATCGGAGTGGGGACACGATTTCCGCCCCGAATACCGTCGCCTGCGCAGCGCTATAAACCAGATAAATCCCAAGGTGCCTTTGTTGACGCTGACAGCGTCGGCGACCCCCAAGGTGCAACAAGATATCATCAAGAACCTGCAGATGGAGAATGCCAAGCTGTTCGTTTCCAGCTTCAACCGCCCCAATCTATACTATGAGGTGCGTCCGAAGCCGGCAGAGACGCTGGTGCTTCACAAGGAGATTATCAAGTTCATCAAGGAGAATTCGGGCAAGAGTGGAATTATATATTGTTTGACGCGCAAGCGTGTGGAAGATTTGGCGGAGCTGCTGGTTATCAACGGCATCAAGGCGTTGCCCTATCACGCCGGTTTGGATGCCAAGACACGTGCGGAGAATCAGGACAAGTTCTTGATGGAAGAAGTGGATGTGATAGTGGCCACGATAGCCTTCGGAATGGGAATAGACAAGCCCGACGTGCGATTCGTGATACACTACGATATACCCAAAAGCCTTGAGGGTTACTACCAGGAGACGGGCCGTGCGGGTAGAGACGGCGGCGAAGGCAAATGCATAGCGTTCTATTCGGAACACGACGTAGAAAGGCTGTACAAGTTCTTCACCGACAAGAATATAACAGAGCAGGAGATGGCGCGCCAGTTGGTGCAGGAGATAGTGTCGTACGCCGAGAGTTCGATGTGCAGGCGAATGAACATTCTGCGCTACTTTGGCGAGGAATACGACCAGCCAAACTGCGGCAACTGCGACAACTGTCTGCATCCCAAGCCGCGTGTGGAGACGAAGGAGGAGATGGTGTATGTGCTGGAAACCATCATCGCTATGAAGCAAGCCTTCAAGGCGCAGGAGATAGTGGATGTGATAATGGGTCGTTCGAACGCCCATACGCGGATATACAAGCACAACCAACTGGAGCAATTCGGCAAGGGAACCGACAAAGACGAGCTTTACTGGAAGGCCGTAATCCGGCAGGCAGTCATAGAGAAGCTGCTGGTCAAGGAGATAGAGCTGTTCGGGGTGCTCAAGGTGACCCCGCAGGGCTATAAGTACCTCAAGAGCCCTTATACGCTGATGATACCTTGCGACCACGACTATACCAACACAGGCAACGACGATGACGAAGAACTAAGCGTTGGAGGCGGAGGCTCGGCGGCAGGAGACGAGACGCTCTATGTGCAGCTGAAGGGATTGCTGCGGTCGATTGCCCAGAAGGAAAATCTGGCGCCATACGTCATCTTCGAGGATCGTTCGCTGAAGGATATGACGATACAGTATCCTTGCACCATCGAAGAGCTGAGCCGCTGTACCGGTGTCGGCGTGGCCAAAGCGCAGAAGAACGGTCAGCCGTTCGTTGACCTTATCAAGAGGTATGTGGAAGAGAACGAGATAGAAAGGCCGCAGGATATTGTTGTGCGTTCGGCAGTCAACAAGTCGGGCTTGAAGGTATACATAATCAAGTCGATAGATCGCCAGATGCCCCTCGAGGACATAGCTCGCGGCAAAGGCATATCGATGAGCGACCTGATAACGGAGATGGAGCATATACTCTCGTCGGGCACGAAGTTGAACATCGACTATTATATAGATGCCAACATAGAGCAGGAGCATCAGGACGTGCTGATGGATTACTGGCACGACGCCGAGAGCGACTCGCTGCAGGATGCATACGACGAATTCGAGGACGACCCCGACTATACCGAGGAAGAGATAAGGCTGATGAGGATAAAGTTTATTGTTACGGAAGGTTTTTAACCGCATAAAAATATGCAATTAGTAAGAGGAAACTAAGAGGAAAGTAAGAGATAAGCATAATGCGGATTATAGAAATCAAAGCAAGAATTCAACAAAATTCATCATATTATTTATCATTTAAAACACTAAACAATGCGCGTACTTATTGCAAAAAACTACGACGAGATGTCGGTGGCAGCAGCAAACTATGTTGCCAAGAGAATCAATGATTTCAAGCCCACAGCCGAGCATCCTTTTGTGCTTGGATGTCCGACCGGCAGTTCACCACTGGGTTTGTATCAGCATCTTGCCAAACTGAACAAGAAAGGTCTTGTCAGTTTCCAGAATGTGGTGACGTTCAATATGGACGAATATGTGGGATTGCCCGTAGAGCATCCTGAAAGCTACCACAGCTTTATGTGGACAAACTTCTTCAATCACATCGACATCAAGAAAGAGAATGTCCACATTCTTGACGGCAATGCGCCCGACTTGATGGCCGAGTGTGCCCACTATGAGGAGATGATTGCCGAGGCCGGTGGCATAGACCTGTTTATGGGCGGTGTGGGCCCTGACGGTCATATAGCCTTCAACGAGCCCGGCAGCAGCTTGGCCAGCCGTACACGAATCAAGACGTTGACTACCGACACAATCCAAGCCAACTGCCGTTTCTTCGACAATGACGTCACCAAGGTGCCGAAACAAGCGTTGACGGTTGGTGTGGGTACGGTTATGGATGCCCGCGAGGTGCTGATACTCTGCAACGGTCCCAAGAAAGCACGTGCCCTGCACCATATGATTGAGAACGGCGTGAACCATATGTGGACGTCAAGTATGCTGCAGATGCACCCTCACGGCACGGTGTTCTGCGACGAAGAGGCGACCGTGGAGCTCAAGATGAGCACCTACGAGTATTTCAAGGACAAGCAGCGTATTGAGAAGACCTTTGAACGTTTCATCAGCTATTACACTATCTGAAACTGCTTGAAATATGAAGTATAGAAGTCTAACTGCAGAAGAAGTGGCCCTGCTCAACGGTCAGGGTAACCGCGCCGAGGATTGGAGCAAAGTTCAGGTTAAGGACGGATTCGATGCGGCGTGTGTCTATGGCACTTGCTTTTGCGGACAGGTATATATGGGTGCCTTCACAAAAGGCACCCTCCGTGATGGCGACTTGATTCTGCCCGAAGGAATCAGCTGCTCGATGTTGCGCGACTGCTGCATCGGCGACCATTGTGCCATCCATAATGTCAAGATGCTTTCGGGATACACGATTGGCGACAATACGCTACTTTTCAATATCGACGAGATGACCGCCAGCACCGCTGCCGATGCAGACTTTGCCTGGCTTGAGCCGATGAATGAAAATGGCGGCAGACGCATACTTCCGTTCAACGGAATGACGATAGGCGATGCCTATATGTGGGCCCGTTTCAGGGGTCAGGAGCGTCTGATGGCCAAGCTTGAGGAGCTGACCCGTAAGGAGCTGTCCACCCTCAAGGGCGGATACGGCAAGGTCGGCGACCATTGTGTAATAAAGAATACAAAACGCATACATAACGTAGCTGTCAACAGTAGTGCCGAAGACCGAAGCCGCATAGAGGAATGCATTATGCTGGGCGACGGCGTTGTCGGCTATGGCTGCAAGTTGGAATATGGTGTTATTGCCGAGCGATTCCTGCTTGGCGAGCACGTCAAGCTGGAATATGGCTTGAGGCTGAACGATACCGTGGTGGGCGACAACTCTACGCTTGCCCGCTGCGAGGTTGGTTGCAATATCATTTTCCCTGCCCACGAGCAGCACCACAACAACTCGTTCCTCATAGCCGCCCTCATTATGGGACAGAGCAACGTTGCCGCAGGCGGCACTCTGGGAAGCAATCACAACAGCCGCACCGCCGACAACGAGATAAGCGCCGGCCGTGGTTTCTGGCCAGGCCTTTGCGTCAGCCTCAAACACAGCAGCCGCTTTGCGTCGTACTGCCTTCTGGCCAAGGGCGACTATCCCAGCGAGTTGAACATAACGCTGCCGTTTGCTTTGGTCAACAACAACACCTCAAAGAACCGTCTTGAAGTGATGCCCGCCTACTGGTGGATGTACAATATGTACGCTATGGATCGCAACAGCCGCAAATTTGCAGCTCGCGACAAGCGTCTCTACAAGGCTCAACACGTTGAGTTTGATAATCTTGCACCCGATACGGCCGAGGAAATCATAATCGGTCGCGACCTGCTGCACATCTGGGCAGAGGAGGCCAATCGCGAGGGCAAGAGCGAAATCGAAGCCCACGGTATGGAGAAAGGCAAGCGCAAAACGGTCATTCTCAAGGCCGGAGACGGCTACAAGGCCTACTACGATATGCTGGTATACTATGCTATGAAGACCCTTGAGCCGGTGTTTGGCGAGCAGATGCCCGACGGCACCTTGGGCGAAGGTGAACGCACAACCAGATGGGTGAATATAGGTGGTCAGCTGATAGCCGAAAAGGATGTAAAACAGCTGATTGACGATATCGAGACGGGCGCCCTCGACAGCTGGGATTCCATCCACAAGCGGTTTGATATGCTGTGGGATGCCTACCCGGCTGAGAAACAGCGTCACGCCTACCAAGTGCTGTGCCATCTGTCGCAGAAACAGAAACTCGATGCTGATGAATGGGCTATGTATAGGGCCAACTATCAACGCATACAGCAATTCGTTGCCGACCAGAAACTGCTTTCGCGCAAGAAGGACGACAGCAACGAGTTCCGCCACGCTACATATTGGAACGATGCTGAAATGAATGCCGTGCTTGGATAACTATAAAAAACTAAAATAAACTGATAATGAAAAGAAAAGGAATTGTAGCTTTGGGATGTGCCGTTGTATTGGCCGGTGCCGTCCTGCTGCTCAGCTGTACAAGTAGCGATGGCGTCCTGACCAAGAAGAAAGGTGTCTATACCGTTGATACAACGACACTTTCGCAGGATGTGAAAGGCTTTAACGGCCCAACGCCGGTGATGATAACCATCGAGAAGGACAAGATTGTAAAGGTCGAGGCTCTCGAAAACAGTGAGACACCAGGCTTTTTCAAGCGTATGACCGATGGTGGAATGCTGGAGCGCTGGGATGGAATGACTGTCGACGAGGCATTGTCGGCCAAGGTCGATGTCGTGGCCGGTGCCACTTACTCGTCGAATGCCGTTGCTGAAAATGTGCTACTGGGCCTGACCTATTACAAGGAGCACAAGTGAAAGGATAGAGAGTGTTCTATGTCGTTGATATAGATGACTCTACTTCTGCACTTGTCAACCTTCTAAAGTGAAGTTCCTATAGTTATTGCATAGCTGGCTTCTGTCAGCTATGCAATTTTATTTTCGTCAAGCTGACATTGTGAAGGCTGCAGATGCAATAATTATTTGCAGTTTACGTTAAATAATCATAACTAATTGACAAAACGAAGGCAGGAGCCACGTGGTTTCTGCTTGAAATCGAGTAACAAACATACAGAACAATACATTTCTTTCTATGGCAAAAGTGGCATTGATTACCGGTATTACCGGCCAGGACGGAAGCTTTTTGGCTGAGTTTCTGATAGAAAAAGGATACGAAGTGCACGGCATATTGCGTCGCAGCTCGTCGTTCAACACAGGGCGCATCGAGCATCTGTATCTGGACGAATGGGTGCGTGATATGAAGAAGAAACGCCTTGTCGACCTCCACTGGGGTGATATGACCGATAGCTCGTCGCTCATCAGGATTATCAGCGAGATCCGCCCCGACGAGATATACAACCTTGCGGCCCAGAGCCACGTCAAAGTCAGTTTCGATGTGCCTGAGTTTACGGCCGATGCCGATGCAATGGGAGTGCTGCGGTTGCTCGAGGCGGTGCGTATAGCGGGACTTGCCGACAAGTGCCGCATCTATCAGGCGTCGACGAGCGAGCTTTACGGCCTCGTTCAGGAGGTGCCGCAGAAAGAGACCACGCCGTTCTATCCTCGCAGCCCTTACGGTGTGGCCAAGCTGTACGGCTTCTGGATAATGAAGAACTACCGCGAAAGCTACGGGATGTACTGCTGCAACGGCATACTGTTCAACCACGAGAGTGAACGCCGTGGCGAGAACTTCGTCACACGCAAGATTACCCTCGCCGTGGCCCGCATCGCCCAAGGATTCCAAGACAAGCTTTATCTTGGCAACCTCAACTCTCTGCGCGACTGGGGCTATGCCAAAGACTATGTTGAGTGTATGTGGCTCATCCTGCAGCAGGAAAAGCCCGAGGACTTTGTGATTGCCACAGGCCAGTATCACACGGTGCGCGAGTTCTGCACGTTGGCTTTCAGAGAGGTCGGTATCGAGCTGCGCTGGGAAGGCGAAGGCGTTGAAGAGAAAGGCATCGATGTGGCTACCGGCAAGGTGCTCGTCGAGGTCGACCCCAAGTATTTCCGTCCTGCCGAGGTGGATCAGTTGCTGGGCGACCCCACGAAGGCCCGCGAACGCCTTGGATGGAACCCGCAGAAGACCAGCTTCGAAGAGCTGGTAAGGATTATGGTTCAGCACGATATGAAGAAAGTGAGAAAACTTTACCTCAGAGAACGCTTGGATGATTAAGTTTATTGAACACGGATATAACGGATAAAACGGATATGTTGCTATATAGTGATTTGAGCTACGCTATTAATGGTGCAGCATTCAATGTTTACAATAAACTTGGACACGGTTTCCTTGAGACTGTCTATCAGGAAGCATTGGAAATTGAATTTCAAAGAAGCAATATCCCGTACGAGCGAGAGAAAGAATTGAAAATAGTTTATGACGGTGTAGAACTAAAACAAACTTACAAAGCAGATTTTGTGTGCTATGGGAAGGTGATAGTAGAATTGAAGGCTGTAAGTGAACTTAATGATGCTCATAGGTCTCAAGTTTATAATTATTTACACGCCACTGGATATAAGTTAGGTTTACTCTACAATTTTGGATGCTATGATGAATTGGAAAAGGAACGAATAATTGTATATGAGAACCCTGAATGTGATGACCACGGATTTAACAGATAAAACGGATAAATCTGTTCAATCCGAATAATCCGTGTTCAAAAAAATAATCCGACCACGGATTTGACAGATAAAACAGATAAATCCGTTCAATCCGAATAATCCGTGTTCAAAAAAATAATTCGACCACGGATTTGACAGATAAAACGGATAAATCCGTTCAATCCGAATAATCCGTGTTCAAAAAAATAATCCGACCACGGATTTGACAGATAAAACGGATAATTCTGTTCAATCCGAATAATCCGTGTTCAAAACGGATTTGACAGATAAAACGGATAAATCCGTTCAATCCGAATAATCCGTGTTCAAAAATAATAAAATATGAAATCAGATTCTAAAATTTACGTTGCGGGGCATCGCGGGATGGTGGGAAGCGCCATTGTGCGCGAGCTGCAGCGGCAAGGATATACGAACATCGTCACAAGGACACATCAGGAGCTTGATTTGACAAGGCAGGAGCAGGTGGAGCGGTTCTTTGCTGAAGAGCGGCCCGAATACGTGTTCCTGGCGGCGGCGAAGGTTGGCGGCATAGTGGCCAACCAGTCGGCTCTGGCGGATTTTATGTACGAGAATATGATTCTCGAGATGAATGTGATCCACGCGGCTTGGAAGAACGGCTGCAAGAAGTTGGAATTCCTCGGATCGTCGTGCATCTATCCGCGTTTGGCGCCCCAGCCAATGCCCGAAAGCTGCCTGCTCACGGGCTCGCTCGAGAAGACCAACGAGGCCTATGCGCTGGCCAAAATCAGCGGCCTGAAGTATTGCGAATTCCTCAACAGGCAGTACGGCACCGATTACATCAGCGTGATGCCCACAAACCTCTATGGACCCAACGACAACTACCATCCCGAACACAGCCACGTGCTGCCGGCGCTTATAAGACGTTTCCACGAGGCCAAAATAAGTGGAGCAGAGAGCGTTACCTGCTGGGGTGACGGCTCGCCGTTGAGGGAGTTCCTCTACGTGGACGACCTTGCAAACCTGTGCGTGTTCCTGATGAACAACTACAGCGGCGACGAGACGGTGAATGCCGGCACGGGCAAAGAGCTCACCATCAAAGCCCTTACCGAGCTTGTGGCCAAGGTCGTAGGCTACAATGGACGCATCGAATGGGACGCTACGCGACCCAACGGCACTCCGCGCAAACTGCTGGATGTGAGCAAGGCCACGGCTCTGGGGTGGACCTACAAGACCGAGCTGGAGGACGGAATCAAGCTTGCATATCAGGATTTTCTGGAGAACCCGATGCGCGCGGAAAGATAATGCCGCAAAGATTCTGAAGTCGAGCGAGACGTAATCAAGGCTGTGAAAACAGCCTTTTTCTATTCCCGTTTTTGCAAAAATATGTCACAAAAAACCTCGAGTGAGCATTGCGGGACTTTTTGTCTGATAACACGACATAACAAATAATGCAAAGCAAAATTATTTGTTTGTCAATAAGATAGTATTTTATAGAGGCACTTTGCGGAACAAAAAACAAAAAAAATTTGGTCAGATAATAAAAAGTTAGTACTTTTGCAGCCGATTTCAATGAGTAACGAAACATCATTCCGCACGCCGGAACGAGTAGATTCAACATTGACCACGGAGAGGTGGGTGAGTGGCTGAAACCAACAGTTTGCTAAACTGTCGTACTCGATTAGGGTACCGGGGGTTCGAATCCCCCCTTCTCCGCAAAACGCCCCGAAAATGAGGCGTTTTTTTAATGGCAAGCCCACGGGATGTAGCGTAGTCCGGTTATCGCGCCTGCTTTGGGAGCAGGAGATCGCCAGTTCGAATCTGGCCATCCCGACTAAGAACCGATGGCCCCGTAGCTCAGCTGGATAGAGCAACTGCCTTCTAAGCAGTAGGTCCTGCGTTCGAATCGCAGCAGGGTCACAGCTTAAAAGCCTCCTGAATAGGAGGCTTTTTCTGTATGTATTCTTTCAATCCAACTTACTTCTGCGGCCGTGATTGGGTTGTGATTGCATCGGGTCAACACTGGTTGTTGTCCGCTTGTTGTCCGCTTGATGTCCGCTTGTTGTCCGCTTTTAAAGCGGACAACAAGCGGACATCAAGCGGACAACAACCAGTGTTGACCTTTATAGGGTGCTGTTGCGGGGCGGTGAGTGTCGCATAGGTTTTTTGTTATTTTTCCTTGCTTTTAAGATGCAATGAGTCAGCGGATTCGATTTTGTTTAACATTTTTTAACAAAGCGTTATGCAACTTTTTGGCCGTAAAAAGCTACTTATAGGGCGAACTCAAAAAATTTGAACTGTGAAAAAAATCATATTTTTCGTATTCTTTTTACTGGCGTTCGCATTGAATGCCCAAAAAGTGGCTCAGGTGCCTTATTACAGCGACTTTGAGGCCACATCGTGGCGTGTGGAGTATGGGCTGCACGGCTTTACGCCAGGAACTGGCAGTTCCCACGCCTATTCCATACACCCTTGCACGCTGGCAAACCTTTCATCTTCGACAACCTACGATATATATATTCAGCCCGTATGCGCTGATACCCTTTTTGTTTTTTATTCAGGCCTGGTGGCTGTCTATACCGATGTGTGTGAACAGCCCGACATCAGCCTCTTTGCGGAAAGCTCCTATAGTGGTGCGCTGGGCACAGCGCCTGTGGTTACGTATGCTCCCTGCAGCGTAAGCACAATGCTGCTTGACAGCGCAACACTGGGAGGCCCGCGAGATTATGAGCGACTGCGATTCTTCTATTTTTGTTAGAATTAAAACGAAGGATTAAACATTGTGCAAAGATTGGTTATAATATGATTTAGTATGGATTGTGTGACCATACAAAAAAAGAGAGTCGGGAGACTCTCTTTTTTGTTTTCAGCTGATTGCGTTTTATGCAAAGTAGCGGTTCAGCAGGCCTTCGAGGGCTTTGCCGTGACGGGCCTCGTCGCGGGCCATCTCGTGGACGGTGTCGTGGATGGCGTCGAGGTTGAGGGCCTTGGCGCGTTTGGCCAGGTCGGTCTTGCCGGCGGTGGCACCGTACTCGGCATCGACGCGCATCTTGAGGTTCTGCTTGGTGCTGTCGGTCAGCACTTCGCCCAGCAGCTCGGCAAATTTGGCGGCGTGTTCAGCCTCTTCGAAAGCGGCTTTCTCCCAGTAGAGACCGATTTCGGGATAGCCCTCGCGGTGAGCCACGCGGGCCATTGCGAGGTACATACCGACCTCTTTGCACTCGCCTTCAAAGTTCATACGCAGGTCGGCCTTGATATCCTCGGGGGCATCCTTGGCGACGCCGACGATATGCTCGGCAGCCCAAGTCTTGATGTCCTCTTTCACTTCCTGCATTTGTTTGCCGCAGATGGGGCATTTTTCAGGCATTTCGTCGCCTTCGTAGACATATCCGCACACGGGGCAGATAAATTTTTTGCTCATAATTGGTTTTTAGCTTTTTAAGGATTAATTAATTCGTTTGAATTCAAGATGCAAAGATACTAATATTTTATGAAATGAAGAAATAATTTTTTTAAGAATCACTTTTTTTTGCCGAATTCCTTCCAGAACGCTTTGAGTTTGCGTGTCAGGAAGATGACGTCGTAGTAGTCGTCTTCGATACAATAGAGTGTCCCGTTGCGTAATCTGACTAACGTTGTTTTATGTGGAACGAAACTGCCTGCGGAATTAAAAACTTCCAAATCGGGGGCAATGTCTGCAATTATGCTCCAAGGGATATCGACAGTTTTTGTGGTATGCCATTTCCCGTGCTTGGTTTTGGTGTAAAGATTGGTGAGGACAAGGCTGTGCGGAGTGACGGTAATGCGGTCCTTTGTGTGTTTCAATATCAGCAGGCAATCCACGGCCAGTGCCACTATCATAAACCCAAGTAATATCTGTACCCAAAGCACATCAACTGAAAATATAGCATATCCCAAAAGGGCAATAACGCCAATGCGCATCAATTCCAGAAGTATTATGCTTACAGTGGTCTTGTAGACGACCTCAAAATGTTCGTTGCTCACGGTGTTTTCCATAAATCATTATAAAAAATGTGTGTGTGATTGGTCACACACACATTTTGATTCGGAGTCTTGTGCCTTTTAGTCGAGCACCAGGCTGGGGGCGCTGTAGGTGCGGGCGGCGAGCTCCTGGTTGAGCATATAGAGGCTGCGGGCGTCGCTGCCGAAGAGTTCCATCTTCGAGATCATATCGCGAGCGTTGGTCTCTTCCTCGCCCTGCTCCTTGACGAACCAGTCGAGGAACTGCATCGTGCGGAAATCCTTGACTTTGCTGGCGGCGTCGTAGATGGTGTGGATCGAGGCGGTGACGTACTCCTCGTGCTCCAGACCGGCCTTCAGCACGTCCATATCTTTCTTGAACACCTTGTCGGGCTTGGCGATGGCACCCAGTGTCACGGGGCAGTCGTTGTTCTGCATATAGCGGTAGAACAACATAGCGTGGTCGCGCTCCTCCTGGGCCTGGATCATATACCAGTTGGCGAAGCCGTTCAAGCCGCGGCGCTCGAAATAGTTGGACATATCAAGATAAAGATAGGCGCTGTAAAGCTCCTTGTTGATTTGATCGTTGAGCAGATCGGCTACTTTTTTGTTAAGCATAACTTTTATTTTTAATTGTGTTATTGTGTTATCGCGCTATTGCGTTAGTGTTGATGCATCATTATGCTGGTTTTTGACAGTGTCAACCACTAACACATTAACGCATTCACACATTAACGCATTCATTATTGTTTTTCAAAATGACTCTTGTCGACCGAGCAGAGGGGGCACACCCAGTCGGCGGGCAGGTCCTCGAACTTGGTGTCGGGAGCGATGCCGTTGTCAGGGTCGCCCTTCGCGGGGTCATACTCATACCCGCATACATTGCAAACATACTTTTCCATATTATTGTTGTTTTAAAGGTTAATATTTCAAAGTGCAAAGATACGACTATTTTCTTATATGGCAAAAAATATTTTCATACGGCGGCAAAACAAAAGTGTATGCTTGTCGGCGGTGCTTTGATAATGATGACGTATTATTATATCTTCGATATAATAATCAACCCGTTATGCATCACAAGAAACTCTATCGTAATTATATGGTAACCCTAGGGTAATTCTATGGTAACTCTAAGGTGGTAAGGCTGTGGTAGCCCTGTGGTAAGGCAATGGCAATACACTGGCGATACTGCCGACACAACACCTCCAACCACACACAAATCATGCCCATGATTCCCCCAAAAACCATGAGCATGATTTCAAAGATTTGCTTGCGCTGCAGACCATCAGTAGCATCGCGCCAAAGCGAGGACGGCGAGGGATTTGATGATGTGGTGTTTCATATTTTAAATGTTATTCAAGTAGTTTTTCATTATTCCGATAATAGTGTTGCAACACAACGGAAGGTTCCAAGTTCCGACGCGGGGGCATCTGAAGCAATCTCGTCATTTCCGTTGTCTGACATCTTTACTCGATGTAACCCTGACGCTTTACGCAATTCTTCGGACGTCGGCATTCGGAACTGAAGTTTCTTCTTGTGGACTTTATTATACATCTCCGTCCGCCAGTTGCAAAATGCCACGCATTGCTCGTATGACAGGCCGACCATCGGGTGTCTGTCGTATTCTTCGTTCAAGAATTTTATGTCACCGCTTGAAAAACCATATTTTTCCATCTTTTCCCTTCCTTGGGTATAAGGGTACAGGAAAACATGATTGTAGTGATTCCTGAAAACTGCGCTGTCGCACTTTGTAGATTGGAACTGTTCGGAATCCACACCGTAGGTTTTATACATATACCAGACATATTCATTCCACCATCTTATGGACACTTCCGTTTTGTCGATATAAATCCCGGCTTTATCCAATTTAATCATGTTGGGGACATTCTGGGCAACTGTCCGCCCAGAATATCCAAGAAGAATAAAACTGATCAGCAAAATACCAGTTAGACGAGCTGTTTTTAATTCCATAATCTTAAATTTTATTGATGATACGTTGAGGTTAATTGTCTATTTGCGGCGGTAAGTGTACGTGTAGGTGAGAATACCGGAACCAATGTGGCTTTCGAAAGGCTTGTCCACCACGTAGACAAGAGAGTTTTCGTCCAACTGGTCGATTCTCCAAGTCTCGCTGCCACCGGATGGCGATATAACCTTCAGCGAGTCCGTCGCTGCGGAGAGAACCCACGTGAGGTCATAGCTCTTAAACTTCATTGCGCAGCTGTCGCCGTCTCTGTACACACGGCCGCTTTCAATGTCTCTGGCTATCATTGTCATGCTTCCGTCAGCGTTGATGGTCATGTCCTTGCGCTCGGGCTTCTCTTCGTCCTGCGCCGAACTGTCGTGGAATGGAGCGGGGTCATCCCAATGGATGGCTACAGCCGATTTGACATACTGCCAACTGCCGACAAGTTCATGTTCTCCTTTCAGCATCGGTCGGAAAGCCGTCAGCAGCATTGCGCCCAAGGCGACGGCGGCGAGGGATTTGATGATGTGATGTTTCATTGTTTTATATTGTTAAAGGTTTATTGTTTCTTGTTGCGGGCGGCATCAATGGAGTCGATGTGGTCTAAAGCGATGTCGGAGGTGGCATTCCATTGCTGGGTGCGGCTTCGCTCTTTGAGTTCCCTAAGGTTCTGATTGTTTACCTGCGCTTCTTCTTTTTCGATGCCTGTTTCATAGATGGTGACGCAACGCAGGTCGGGGAATATGTAAACGGAGACGTCGTCGGGACGGATATCACCGGACGCAATACTCTTGTCTGGCGTTTCGCGGTGTGCACGATGCACATAAAACTCGGCGGTGTTGTTTAAGAATCCCTCTTTAACCTCGTCGGGGATGGTGGTGTCGTTGATGAGCTTGTTTCTGTCTGCCGTGAGGCCGAAGAGGCTGTCGATGGCTGCCCAGCCCTCGTCGCTCTCGGCCTGGAGGAGGGTGACGGGGAGGCGCAGGGTGTCGTTGATTATCTTGTCCTGTACGTATGTGACGCGCACGCCGGGGAGCCGCATATCAGCGAAGTGGCGGTAGACGTCGCTGCACTTGTCATAGCTCAACGTGTGCGGCAGGAACTTCCACGCTGCCGCGCAGCCCACAAGGAGCAGGGACAAGATTATGATTATGAGCGTGCGGTGTCTCATAGTTTGGCGATGAGGGTTGTCTGTTCGATGGTGTTGATGGTTGCGGTGCGTGCTTGGGCGCTGCTGACATAATGTCCATCGGGGTCGGGCGTTGCTGCAATGGCTATGACGGCCACCACCGCAGCGGCGCCGATGAGGGTGCGCGTGGCCCTCTGGCGCTGGCGTTCCCGTCGGCGGCACCATTCGGCAAGTCCTTCGGTCATCGCCCGCATCTCGTTTTTATAGTCTTGTTGCATATTGTCTCAGTTTATTCATTATTCGGTTTACACGTTGGTAGACGGCATTTTGCTCTATATTGAAGCTGGCAGCTATCTCCTCGGCCGAGTAGCCTTCAAGACGCATACGCATCAGGCGTTGCTCGTCGGGGGTGAGGAACGAGAAAAGGTCGTCAATCCGCTCGGCGACATTGCTCTCTTCGGTGACGACAGACTCAGCCATCTCTTCGGTGACTGGTTCCAAGTCAGGACTTTTCTTTCGATAGAGGTCGACTAGGACGCTGCGTGTCACCCTCCGAACCCATACGCGCTGCTGCCACTCCGACTGGCTGTTCATCGTGTCGAACTTCAGCCAGAGCATAATCCACACCTCCTGCACCATATCCTCGCAGCGGGGTATGTCGCCACGGGCAAAGTCGTAGCAGACGCGCCACACCGTCGCCTGGTGACGCCGCATAAAGGACTTGTAGTCCTCGTACCGCTGTCTGCTATATTGCTCCATCTATAATATAAGACGTAATTTTTGACACAAATCTTACTCAAGGGCACAAAAAAATGAAGAAAAACTGATTTTCTTCATTTTTTTGTATCCTGCCAGCATCACGGGTGAGGCTAATATAAAATGGAGGATTATTACGCAATCACCCGTTCAGAAACGGCATCTATCATTTTCTTTGTGGGAGCAAACAATGGTTCAATCAGTTCTTGTGTAGCATCGAAAGAACAATTGTAATCACTTTTCTCACGCATTGTCTGTAACAGCGTGAATGTATCAGAGAACTGCTCTTCCAGGATTCCTGTTTTGATATAGGTTTGTCGGAATAACATTCCAGCACCGTGATGCGTTCTTACCTCGTGTTTGTCGTGGATTAACAATGCATTGACGGCGTGGAAAACAGCATAATACAATCGATTTGCTGCCGCATCCCATTGTTTATGCTCACGCATTATTTCAGCTTGCAAGAAATATGCATTTGCCTTCTCGATTTCTCTCGATACAATAATCCGTCGGTTTTCTTCACTCAGACTCATACCAAAACACTTTTTTCTCGTGAAACATTATCGTAAAAAGGAGTATAATAGTAGTCCTGCCACTCTTTTTTTGCGTAAACCTGTGGGTTGATCTCCACTCCTATTTCCCAACCCATCTCACGAAGAGGTTTTTGCGTCAAATAATCGTCGAGTGTCAGAGTGTCTTTGTCAAGCAGTATCAGCAGATCGTAGTCGCTGTCAGGACGGGCGTCGCCGCGAGCACGTGACCCATAGAGCCAAAGCGATGCTCCCTTGGGGAGAATTTTCTCGCCAAGTTCTTTAATGCGTTGTATGACCTGTTCCTGCTCCATTGCTGTAATATTCAATTTGCAAAGATACAACTTTTTTCTTATATGGTAAAATTATTTAATAGTTAGACCGAAAGCTCAAAGGGGAAGGGTGTTCTTATAGGCATATTCAATGTCGTCTTTCACCACATAGCCATTCGGTATGTCGCTTAAATATACAAAAATGTTATAAATAAAAGTCAATTTTGTGTAAAAATTGTATCTTATTTATATCAAAAACCAACAAGAATTGACTTTTGTAAGAGACAATATTGGCTATTCCACTAGCTTGAAGTCGCTGGCGGGGTGCTTGCACCAGGGGCAGATGAAGTCGGCAGGGAGTTCGTCGCCCTCATAGACATAGCCGCAGACGTCGCAGACCCAGCGCTTCTTGCCTTTATCCGATGCCGGCAGGGATGCCGGCGCTGCAGTGGGCTTGATGTGCTGCTGGTAGTAAGCGTAGGTGATGCTGGGGCTGTCGCTGAGCACACGGGCCTCCATCACGCGGGCGATGAACATCGTATGGGTGCCGAGGTCGATGCTCTTGGTGACGACACAGCTAATCACCGAGTTGATATACTTGGGCAGATAGCGTAGCCCGTTGTCGGTGCGGAGCTCTGTTTCGCATTCGGCAAACTTGTCGACCGTCTTGCCGCTCTGGAAACCGAAGTGCTGGAAGGGCTTCATCGTGGCCTCCTCGCTGAGCGGACAGAGGTTGAACTTCAGCGTGCGCAGCACCATATCGTGCGTGAGGTTGGCTTTGTTGACGCAAATCATCAGCTGCAGTGGGTCGCTGGTGACCTGCTGAGCCACGTTGATGATGCAGGCGTTGTCTTTGCCGCCCTGTTGTGCCACGAGCACGAACAGACCGTAACTGATATTGAAAATGGCTTTGTTGTCGATCATATTTTTTGTTTTAGTGGATGTTAATTTTAATTTTAGTGGAGTGAAAGGGGAGTGATTGTGGAGTGAAAGGGGAGTGATAGAGACAAATGTGTTATAGCTCGTCGTTTTTCATTGCATTGTTTTTGATTACTCCGTTGCAGTAAGCGTTCAAGAACCTGCTTGTCATTAGTATAGAATTCTTCAGTTGCTCGAACTCTTCTTCATTAATATAGTCAAGGTCTTTAGCAAGGATATGATAGTCTCTACATTCTTCCAGGCTTCCTTGAGCAATGTTAAAGAATCGCAATTTGTCTGCTCTGCTTGTCTTTTTGTACCCTTCTGCAATGTTGGCTTCAATGGACACAGCTGCACGTCTCAGTTGAGATGTTAGTCCAAACCGTTCATCTTCAGGAAAATGCCTTGATATGCTGTGTGCTAACAGAACAAACTCGTGAGCTTTTTGCCAAGCAATTACTCTTTGAAATCCATACACCATAGGATCCTTTTTTATATTAATCATTATTCATTTGTCCCTTTCACTTCCCTTTCACTCCCTCATCACTCCTCTCTCACTCCCCTTTCACTTCTCTCATCACTCCTCAAATATTTTTACAAATCATTATTCATTTGTCCCTTTCACTTCCCTTTCACTCCCTCATCACTCCTCTCTCACTCCCCTTTCACTTCTCTCTCACTCCTCAAATATTTTTACAAATCATTATTCATTTGTCCCTTTCACTCCCCTTTTACTCCTCTCTCACTCCCCTTTCACTCCTCCATACTTCCAACTATAGCGTCGGCCAGGGTGGCGAGTTGCTCCTCTTGCGATGGCTGCATTGCGCTCTTCAGCGTCAGCGTGTCGCCAACGACGGTCAAGCCCTTCATCTCGTCGAGCATAGCGCGCATCTGCTTGCCGCTCTGTGCCGCCCAGGTGCCGTTCTCGATTAGGGCCACGTGGCGGTTCTGGAAGTTGTGGGCCTTGAGGTCGTGCAGCAGGTTCTCGACAGGGGTGAAGATACCGCCGTTGTAGGTGGCAGCGGCGATGACGATGTGGCTGAAGCGGAAGGCCTCGCTAACAAGGATGCTGACATCGGTCTGCGATGCGTCGTAGACGGCAATCTCCCTTACGCCCTTCTCTGCCAGCAGCGTAGCCAGCCGTTCTGCGGCCGCTGCGGTGTGGCCGTAGATCGAGCCGTAGACAATCACAACACCCTTCTGCTCAGGCTCATACTTGCTCCAGATGTCGTATTTGTTTATGAAATATCCGATGTCCTTGCGCCATACCGGGCCGTGCAGCGGGCAAAGCATATCGATCTGCAGCGCAGCGGCCTTCTTCAGCAAGCCCTGCACCTGAACACCGTATTTGCCCACGATGTTGATATAGTAGCGCCGTGCGTCGTCGAGCCAGTCGCGGCCAAAGTTGACCTCGTCGGCAAAGATATTGCCGTTCAATGCGCCAAAGGTACCGAAGGCATCGGCCGAGAAAAGGATATGGTCGGTTGCGTCGTAGGTTACCATCACTTCGGGCCAGTGTACCATAGGTGCATTGACAAACTTCAGTTCGTGACGGCCGGTGGTCAGCGTATCGGCCTCGCCAACAACCATCAAGCGGCTGTCGAGGTCGAAGCTGAAGAACTGGCGTATCATATTGGCAGCCTTGGTGTTGGTGACGATTTTAGCCTCAGGGTAGCGCAGAACAGCCTCCTCTATGGTGGCAGCGTGGTCGGGCTCCAAGTGGTTGACGACTATGTAGTTGAGCTTGCTGCCGGCAAGGGCTGCGGCTATGTTGTCCATAAACTGCGGCATCACAGCGAGGTCGGCGCAGTCGAGCAGCACCGTCTGCTCGTCAAGCAGCACATAGCTGTTGTACGAAACTCCACGCGGGATGGGATAGACGTTCTCGAACAGGGCGAGGCGGCGGTCGCTCGCACCCACATAAATCAGGTCGTTGGTGATTTTTCTTATGTTATGCATTGCGATAAAGTGTTGATTCTATGTATGGTTTGTTGCTTGTTGGCCAGCTTGTACCTGCTGTCCAAACAAATTGCAAATATACGAAAAAATCTAAAAGTACAGAAATTCATTTTCTATTACCAGCCAAAAACGCCAATGGGAACATCCCTCGCTACTGGATAAAACAGGACAACCGCAGCGGCTTGCACCGCTCCATCAAGCACCCAACGCCGTCATTTCGACTATTGATAAACTATACTTTAACCATAGTTCGACCATTATATATGGTTAAACGATGGTCGAAGGATGGTTAAACGATGGTTGATATGACGGAGCAGATCCCTGCCTGCCCTGTTGTTGAGACAATGCTGTAGGCTGGAACGAAGTGTGTGACTTGTGGATTTAGGGCGCCTGATGTGGCGGAGCAGAGCTCCGCCGCAACGGGTTATTAGGAATTGCATTCCGCGAGGCGATAATCATTGCTCATTTGTGCTTTAATCGCCTATCATTTATTGTTATATGCTGCTAAGTAGGCGGTGCAGGCGGTTGGCGGCTGAGCGTTTGAGCTTGAAGTAGTTGCTGTCGATGCGCAGGTAGCGGCACGTGCGGCTGACGTAGACGCTGTAGCGGATGCCGTAGTCGTCGAAGAGGTTGACCTGATATGCCGGTTCGAAGGCGATATACGCTATGCGGGCGCGACGGATTGAGGACAGAAACTCTTCGTAGTCAATCTGTTCGAATTCTTCGCCATCGTATCCCGACGCTTCAGCGTCGACAATGATGTAGAGCGAGTACATCTCGTCGAGGCGCGGACCGCGCTTTTGGAACGAAGTGAGCAGGGGCAGCGACACCGCCATCAGCAGGCATAGACTGAGGATGTTGTGCAGTTGGGCAGGGACGATATGTCTGTCAGTCGGTGACTTCATTTATAATGCTATTTCACTTCAATCACCTTACCGTGGTCGTTGACAATCTGGCGGTAGAACCATTCGGGATAGGGCGGCTGTTTGAGGCCTGTGACTACGCCGGTCGGAGTGGTCTTGATGCGGCCGTTCTCGATGGCCTTGATGTTGCCGTCGATGTACTTCATCAGGAGTAGGCGGTCGAGTGCCGTCCAGCGGCGCATCATCTGCTCGGCACAGCGGTTGCTGGTCTTGTTGATGGAAGCGACAAGGCGGCTGTCGTCGTAGTTCTCGTACTGGCTGCTTACACCGTCGACAATCTGGATGAAGTCGCTTTCGAGCTCGCGTTGAACGCGTTGCACGTCCACTATCATCGAGTCGTAGCGCAGGTAACAGAAGTTGCTGACGCGGTTGAAGAGCCAGAAGGCCGACGTTTCGCTGTACTCGGCCATCGAGCCGTTGCCTTCCTCAAAGCAGACGGGCACCTGTGTGATGCCGCAGAACATCGGGCAATAGACGGTAGAGTAGGTGTCGTCGACGCCAAACCAGATGATGCCGCCCAGCTTGTTGGGCAGCCAGCTGCGGCACTGTGCCACGAACGAGAAGCCTGTTTGCTGCGTCGATATGGCGCGCTCGTGGACGTACTTCTTGCCGTCGACTTCAAAGTCCATCGGGCGCCAACGGTAGGGACAATGGAACGGGCCTGCTCCGACGTCGCCGTTCATATCCATAGGTGTGCCTTCAAAATGGTCGCGCATCAGCTCCATAACGTCGTGAACGCTGAGTTTACGGTTGGGTTTGACCCACAGTGGCAGACGCTCGGCAGTGGCATCGCCCATAGCAAATTTCTCATAGCGCTGCATTCCGTCGGCACAACGGTTGAACATTGCGTAGACGCGGGCTTCGCAAGCGCGGAGGCCGCTGAAGGTAAGGGGATTGTAGGTGTCGGCAAAGGAGAAGTCGGCATCGGTGTTCTTTGGAGGCATCGCGAATACTGCGAAGCCGTTCTTCTTTGCAAAAGTGACGACATCGGAAGCATAGACGCATTCCACTTCGGGCTCGAAGATGTACTTCAGATTCTTGCTGCTGATGCTCTTGTGCGATTTCTTCACCTCTTGAGGGAAGGTGGTGATGCGGGCTTGGTTGGCGTGGCCGCAGACGTAACCGTCGGGCACACGTCGCGCCACCCACACGGCCCCATTCTCGTAGGGCCCTTTGCTTGTGATTTCAAATATCCACACCTCGTTGGGGTCGGCAAGCGAGAAACTCTCGCCGCCGTCGGCATAGCCGTAGGTCTCTACCAGCTCTGCCATAACCTTGATGGCCTCGCGGCAGTTCTTGGCGCGCTGCAGGGCAAGATAGATAAGGTTGCCGTAGTCGATGCCCTCTGCGTTGCCCTTGTCGAGCGGGCTGATGCCGCCCCAAGTGGTCTCGCCTATGGCCAGCTGGTGTTCGTTGATGAAGCCTACCACGTTGTAGGTGCGTGCCGCCTGCGGAATCTCAATCTGGAACTTGAGGCTGCCATAGTTGTAGAGGCGCACCATCTCGCCAGGCTGGTGGTCACCGCCCTTGTGGTAGCGCAGCTGTCCGTAGCGCGTATGGCTGTCGGCAGCGTAGGTGATGATCGTCGAGCCGTCGGCGCTGGCCCCACGGCTGCAGATGAAGTTGGTACAGGCATTTGCCGCCACAACAGGTAGCATAAGCAAAGCTATTGAAATCAGAGCAATCTTTCTCATATCGGTAATGTTTAAAAAAGGGTCGGTCTTTGCAAACCGACCCTTTTAAAGGTTTGTCAAAAAAGGTTTTATTTCTCTTCGATGATGTTGCCGTGGTCTTTGACGATCTGACGGTAGAACCACTGGGGATATTCGGGCTGGTTGGGCGAAGCGCAGCCGCCAAACTCGGTGCGTTTGAACTTGCCGTTCTCTTCCTTTTTGATGTTGCCGTCCATATATTTGACCAGCAGATACTGATCCAGTTTGTTCCACTCGTCCATCATCTTCTTGGCCTGACGGCCGCTGAAGTCGTTGAGCAGGGTGGTCACCTCGTTGTCGGTGGCGTTCTTGGCGCGGTTGTCGAACTTCTCCACGTCGGTGATGAAGCCTTCCTCGAGGTTTGTCTGCACCTTCTGGAGGTCGACAATCATATCTTTGTAGCGGCTGTAGCAGAAGTTGGTGACGCGGTTGAACAGCCAGAAAGCAGAGGTGGAGCTGTAGGTAAGCATATCGCCGTTGCCCTCGCGGAAGCAGAGCGGTATGTCGGTGATGCCGCAATACATCGGGCAGTAGACGGTCGAATAGGTGTCGTCGACGCCAAACCAGATGATGCCGCCAACCTTGCGGGGCAGCCAGCTGCGGCATTGTGCCACAAAGCTGAAGCCTGTCTGTTGGGTCGAGGTGGCGCGCTCGTGGATGTAGCTCTTGCCGTCGACCTTCCAACCCATCGGACGCCAGCGGTAGGGGCAGGCAAAAGGACCGGCACCCACATCCTGGGTCATATCCATAGCGGTACCCTCATAGTGGTCGCGCATCAGGTCCATAACCTCCTTCACGTCAACCTTATGGTCGGGTTTGATCCAGAGAGGCATACGCTCTGCCGTCTTGTCGCCCATAGCATAGCGCTCATATTTCGACATACTGGCGTTGACACGGCGGAACATAGCGTAGACGCGGGCGTCGCAGGCACGGATGCCGCTGAAAGTCAACGGAGCATAGGTGTCGGTGAAGCTGAAGTCGGCATCGGTGCCGTTGTACCAGCCGCAAGCGCGGGCGAAGGTGATGACATCGCTGCTGTAGACGCACTCTACCTCAGGCTCGTTGACATAGTCGATGTGGGCGCTGCTGATAACCGTGTGCAGACCTTTGCCTTTAGCTTTGCTGAATTTCTTGGGTTCCTGCGGGAACTGGGTGATGCGGGCTTGGTTTGCGTGACCGCAGACATAGCCGTCGGGGATGCGGCGTGCAACCCAGACAGCACCGTCGGTGTAGGTGTATTTCAGCTTCTTGGCGAGGTCGGCCTTGACAAGGCCGGGACGTTTGCCGATAAGTTCGAAAATCCACACCTCGTTGGGGTCGCAGATGCTGAAGCTCTCGCCCTCGCTGTGATAAGGATAGTCCTTCAGGAATCCTGCAAGCACGGCGATGGCCTCGCGAGCGTTGCGGGCGCGCTGAAGGGTCAGATAGATAAGCGAACCGTAGTCGATGCCGCCCTCAATCTCGTTGGCCAGCTCTTCGCGGCCGCCATAGGTGGTTTCGCCAATGGCCAGCTGGTACTCGTTGATGTTGCCGACAACGCTGTAGGTCTGTGCTACCTGCGGTATCTTGATAAGGGGCTTGCCGCTGTCCCAGTCAACGACCTGGAACATAGTGCCTGCCGGATAGCTGGCGGCACGGCGGTAATAGAGTTCGCCATACAGCACGTGGCTGTCAGCGGCATAGGTAATCATCGTCGAGCCGTCCTTGGTGGCTCCTTTGGTGAACAGAAAGTTCGTGCAGGCGCTGCTGCTGTTGGCCACCATCATAGAGGCGACGAGCAGGGCTGCGGTTATGATTCTATTGATTTTCATAATTGTGTTGTATTATTATTAGACAGAGCTGTTGATTACAGCAGTTTCTTCTTCAGGTTCAGAATCATATCGTCGGTCATACGCTCGAGGTCGTACTGCGGGTTCCAGCCCCACTCGTTGCGGGCGCAGCTGTCGTCCATCTTGTCGGGCCAGCTGTCGGCAATGGCCTGCTTGATGGGTTCCGGCTCATAGACCATCTCGAAGTTGGGATAGCGTTTCTTGATGGCGTTGTAGATGATTTCTGGGTCAAAGCTCATCGAGGTGACGTTGAACGAGTTGCGGTGCACCAGCTTGCTGGGGTCAGCTTCCATAATGTCGATCATAGCCTTCTGAGCGTCGGGCATATACATCATATCCATATAGGTACCCTTCTTCAGCGGGCAGACGAATTTCTCGCCCTTCACGGCAGCGTAGTAGATCTCGACGGCGTAGTCGGTGGTGCCGCCGCCAGGCAGAGTCTGGTAGCTGATGAGGCCCGGGAAGCGTACCGAGCGGGTGTCGACGCCAAAGCGGGTGAAATAGTAGTCGCTCAGCAACTCACCGGTCACCTTCGTTACGCCGTAGATGGTGTTGGGGCGCTGGATGGTGTCCTGCGGAGTGTTGTCGTGAGGAGTCGAGGGACCGAAAGCACCAATCGAAGAAGGTGTGAAGACGGCGCAGCCAAACAGACGGGCCACCTCAAGGCAGTTGACCAGCGAACCGATACCAACGTTCCAGCCAAGCATCGGGTTCAACTCGGCCGTTGCGCTAAGGATGGCGGCGAGGTTATAGATGGTGTCGATGTTGTACTGCTTAACGGCAGTTGCAATCTGCATAATCTGGGTCGAGTCGATACGCTCCACCGGGCCGCGCTCGTAGGGGTCGCCCTTCAGCGGACGGAGGTCGCTGCAAACAACATTGTTGTCACCATAAATGTCTCTCAAATTACGTGTCAGTTCGGAACCAATCTGTCCGCCGGCACCAACGATAAGGATTTTTTTCATTGTTATTTAATATTTATTATAGTTCAAAAATGCCATAACAAACGACATTACAGCGGATTGCGTGTAATGTGGTTCGTTATTTATGCTCACAAAAATACAAAAAAATCCTATTACACGAACAAGTTTTTTACTATTTTCTTCAACTGTCACAATCCTTGGCGAATAGCGACGCGGAATCCGTGCGATTGCCCATCCGTTTAAGTTAAATGATTATGGTTTATACAACAAAATGTGCCAGTTGACGTTATCTGGTTATGAGACACTTTGTTACTCCCATACTTGTCGTTGTGCTTTGGCTTGCTTTTCCGGCACTCTGCCAGGCACAAGAAGCCGTCATTCGCGGACCTGAAGGAAGGATTGCCTATAAGATTACTCTGCCGGAAGGGTTTGACACGACTAAGGGCCAGTGCCCTATGGTGATACTGATGCACGGCATATTCTCGAGCAAAGACTACGCACCTATGCCTCAGATTGCCAAAGGGCTTGCCAAAGCCGGCATCGCCTCCATTCGCTTCGACTTCGATGGACACGGCCGCAGCGAAGGCCGCAAGCAGGATATGACCATAGAGAAAGAATTGTCCGACGCCCGTGCCGTATGGGATTATGTCCAAAAGCTGCCGTATGTTGGCGAAGTCGGCTTGTTAGGACACTCGCAGGGCGGTGTCATAGCATCGATGACGGCTGGCCGTCTGGCTGATGGCGGCAAAGCTCCTGCCGCAGTCGTGCTTATCGCCCCAGGGTCGGTCATCAAGGAAGCCTGTCAGGGTGGCCGTTTTTTCAACGCACAATTCGATCCCAAGGATCCACCCGAGTACATACGTTGCTGGGGAATTTATAAGCTTGGACGCGAATACCTTGTCACCACACAGCAACTTGACATTTATGGTACCGCAGCCACCTATCGGGGGCCTGTGCTCCTTCTGCACGGCGACCGCGACGGCATCGTTCCGATGTGGTGCAGCGAGCGCTACCTGCAGGCCTACGGCGACAATGCCACCCTTCAGGTAGTGGAGGGCGAGAACCACACCATTACCCGTCGCCGCAAGCAGGTCGTTGCCTATACGGTAGAATTCTTTAAAAAATCTTTTGGCCTCTGATGTTTTCAGCAGGTACTTGACTTACTGAGTGTCAATATCCTTTTTGCTCAGCAAGGCGCCGCATTTGGGACAGCATCCCATAGCGTCGGCATCGAATGTGCCGCCGCATTCGCACGAGGATTCCATCATCCATCCGCCGCTTAGATCCACCTGCTGCGCCCGCCCGCAGCGGTCGCAGTAGAGCGTTCCCTGCCCGTTAATTCCTATACCATAGCTGCGAGTGAAGGTGTGGCCGCACTTGCCGCATCGTATGTTATAAGTGACTCCCATATATCAAATTCTAAAAAGTCAAAAGTGTTTAGGTTTTTAACCGTTCAAATATTTATAAAATCCCTAAATGATTTGCACTTATTTTGTCGATCGTGGGTTACTTGATTCCTTTGATGTATTTGTCGAAGTCGGAGAGAAAGGTCTGATCCTGGATGCGGCGGAATTTCTCATACTCGCCTAGTGCTTTGGCTTCAGCTTCTTCGTGTGATACACTTCCGGCATCTGGCAGCACATCGCGGTCGGTCATATTCAGGTATTTTTCCAAGTAGGTCTTCCAATCAGCCATCTTGGTTAGCAGATGTCTCCGGGCCCGGTCTTCCGCCATATCAAGGAAGGCGGTCGTCAGCAGGTTGAGAGATTCCACTTCCTTCTCCGACAGATAGTTCTTGGCTACGGTCACATCGCTTTTCACCACTCTTCCCTTGGGAGCGTTCTTCCACGTCATCAGCCCCATAGCGGGCTTGCCGGCATCGGCACGATGGTAGATGATCTCAGCTGCTGTTTGATGTGTGACGGCATAGTGCATCATATTCTGAACCGTCTGGTAGAACAATTTTGTCGTTTCAGCCTGTGGGTCATAGTCGCTGCTGCACTCGGCATAGATGTCCGTTATCTTTTGATAATAGCGGCGTTCCGAGGTACGTATCTCGCGGATGCGTTCGAGCAACTCCTCGAAGTAGTCGGCACCGAAGACATCCTTGCCCTTCAGACGCTCGTCGTCCATCACGTAGCCTTTGATGATATATTGTTTCAGCACCTCGGTGGCCCAACGGCGGAACTGTGTAGCCTCGTAACTGTTCACACGATAGCCCACAGCAATGACGGCGTCGAGATTGTACATCAACACGGTACCCTCATCCCATTTGTCCGACGGAATTCGAATTTTTCGAATTGACTCGGACAAATGGAGTTCTCCGTTTTTGTCTATTTCTGACAGGTGATAGTTGATGGTTGAAACAGCGACATTGAACAATTCTGCCATACGTTTCTGCGATAGCCAAAAAGTTTCATTGTTGAACACTACCGAAACATTCACTTTGCCTGTGGTGGAGCGGTACATCAGAACATTGCCTTCTACGCTGGAGGCCAATTCTCTGGATGACATTTGCCCTGTGAAATATTCTCGCGCACTTTGTACCAAGGGTTTCTTTTTGTCGGCATTCATAGCCAATGCGAGGCAGGCCGTGCGTGAGAGCAATGTCGATTTGACATTGCGAGCTGTTCCCATTCCCAGTTGTGCCATCTCCTCAATCTCCATCATATGTTCATCGAGGTTCAGCCCCTTCTCCTTTTGAAGAAATGGTGCCACCTTGTCCATCAATCGCTCGAAGTTCCAGTATTTCTGATAACCTAGCAATCGTGCCAACTTACGCGAGTTCCACCACTCGCGACCTTTCCCGTCCGTCTCCTTGATGGCATCGAACGGTGACAGCATCTCCTGCGGGTTGAAAAGAGTAGGGTCGTTATGATTGTTTTCCATAGTGATTTTCGTTTTTTTTATGCCGAGCTTGCTTTTCTATGTTAATTTGGTAGTACCATATTCTTATAACGTTTAGTTGTTTGTGGTATTGTGCAGGTTCTTGGCCTTAATATGAGACAAGAACCTGCCCCCTTGTCCTCCCCATCCAATATTTTGCCACAATTTGTGGCAAAATTTCAGCACAGTGGGAATACAGAGTATAGATTGGCGTTTCTGCTGCTAATATGCGACATATAGCGGTGCCGCTGGTCGGGAGTCATTGTGTCGGTCCTATGGTAATGAAGCGGTGTTTATAACAAATCGCCGAGCAGCGTATTCATCATATAAGCCTTTCCTGCCGACTCCCAATCTGCCATCCATTCTATATAACCTTTAGCCTCTTTACTTCTTTTTATGTCAGATACGTTAACGATGATAGGAGACGATATGCCTTTTGATGTCCAAGTGGTATATAGGTAGCCAGACATAGGTTCCTGGTCAACAACAATTCGCATACTATCAATCGAGATGTCATCAACAAAGAAAAATTGTTGAACGAGCATAGGAACTTGGTCCTTAACCCCAGCGATAACAGTTTCTTTAGCTTCTTCAGGGGTAAAACGCTTGCAAGAACAGAAAACCATCAGAATGGTTAATGATAATAGGAATATTGTTTTTTTCATATTTTTAAATTATCAAATTATTGTTTTCATTGATTATGTTAGAGCTAATATTTTTGGTTATTAAATATTATAAATTCCACACCTTTTTATCATGACGAACCTGGGACGTATCTGTCACAAGTTCTATCGCAGGCATTTTCCGTTCAAGTTCATGGGTGAAATAATCGTTTTCAAAAGAAATAAGTTCTTTGGTACTCCCTAAACGCCCCAAATATTTGCGAATATAATCCAATCTGGCTTCACCAGCACCTCGTTTAAATAGATTTGGATATTTGCTCATAAACACAAGAATACCTTTCAATGCTTCTCTATTCATCCCAATACGATAAGTGAAGAATGTCCTGGTTCGGAATGTTTGATTAACGAATAATTGACGAGTTAACCAGTATCTTTCGTCACCTTCTTTGCTTGCATCGTAAGTACAATATACAGCCCACCAAAGTCCCGAAAGAGAGCCGCGTCTGCCAATGTCGAACCAATGCTCTTTTATTTTTGTCGTATCTCCCCATCTTTTTCTCACATAGCCATACAGTTCATTGTGCGATAGGTATGTCCAGAAGCCCTGTTTTGAAGCGATGTATGGTGACAAATCCTTGTATGCTTCATAAAGTGCAACGGCAGATTCAAAGTCATGATTTTTGTCAGGAATCATTCTTTTTTTACCATCTCGTTCTACTACAGGATTTGTAAGCGGAGCAATTTCAGCAGCTTTATTGTACACATTACCCAATTGCGTATATTCAGGATTTTCAATATCAATAGTATTCTCACCCTGATATTTTTCCGCTGTTGCATTCTTACGTAATTGTGCAACAAACGATTCTGTATATATCTTTTGTAATTCCATCTTTTTTATGTTTTAACCGTTATTGGGATTCAGCTCTGAGTCAATTTTGATGATTGAATCAAACAACCTTTCGTGTGGATTTTTTAAAACGAGATTTGCTAACTCCCACGCTTTTTCGACTCGATCGTCTTTGGATAATTCTTTAAGGGAATAGTCTTTTTTCCCAGACAATTTGATTATTAATGTATTTAGAGCGTCCGCCCATCGAAGAGAACTATGAGAATCATTATCATAGTTTAGAATGGCCATAATAATTGCCTCGTGAACTATTGATGAAATAATCAAGTCAGAATACAAAGCATTATTTCGAATCTCCAAATAATTATCATATTGTTTTTGCGGTAAATATATATTGATAATATTATCATCAAACCCTATCTCTACAACGTCTTTGTTTGATTTAACAAATTCAACAAAAGCCCTTGAAGCAAACATCTTTTCATTAGATAAGTCCAAATTTGTCTCCATATGAGGGAAACGAACAAGGATATTTCCTGCTTCCAAATCGAATGTAAGTCCCTCGTAAATGTCTGCAAATCCAATGTTGGAATACGTTATTTTTTCGGTCAGTACTACAAAACAATCAAAATCCAAATGACCATTGACTGACAATTTATTTACTTCTATAGATATTTCCGGATTACTCGACAGCTTCTTTTCTTGCAAGACGGTAGTTGGACAAGTCAATACAAACATATACTTTGCTTTATTGTCTTCTATCAATTTCTTTATAGTGTCATTTCTTTGCTGTAATTTTACAGTAAAGACAAATGTGCCATCTGTGACCTCGTGATTTATGCGGATTGACTCTATATCCTTGAGGCTTGGCCTTACATCCTCGTTTTCTGCGCTTAACACAGGATAAGGAAGAATGTTGTTATTGAATTTGCGCAGTTTCATAAGCCATAATTGTTACAGGGTGAGACATATTATCTTCAAACTTTACTCGTATTTCAAGCCGTTCGTCTTGTCTTGCTGTTAATCCCACGATTCTATTTTCACTCTCTAATTCACCAGGGAATACATTGTCAATGAAGATTTCATCGTTGGAATCCTCCTCGTCTCCCACGGCGTATACATCCAGTACCAACCTTTCACAAGAACATCCTGGAATAATCCTCAAATAATGATATAGTGTGCCATCTATTATTTTTGTATAAACAGCACAAGCTTTCATTTTTACTGGCCGTAGGAAAGTTCCCGTTTCTCCCCCGTTTTCGTCTGGTTGGTATGATTTTTCGTTTTCAGGGATTACTTGATGGTGATGGTGACCACCGTCATCTTCTCCTTCGTAACCACCTTCCAACTCGCCTTTCTCGTCATCCTGATAGGCAGTAGTATTTTCTTCGTTGTAAATTAAATTAATATCGGGAGTTTTGCTCTCTTTTGTTGGCTGATTATCCGAGAAAAGGTCTGGTATTTTGAATTCTGATTCACTTTGTTGTTTTTCTCCTGAGTGAATGCCGTATATGGCATTTCTGGCTGATTCCAACTCTTGCTCAGATACAGTCATATATAGATAGTTTTGTAAATCAGAAATGGATGTTGTATTTTCGTTCTGTCCTCCAAAACTCTCTATTATACTTTGTTTAATGAATTTATTCTTAGATTCAATAGCTTTTTTGGCTATTGCTCTATCGGTGTCGTTTTCGCAATTGTTTGAGTTCCACACCTTGTGTGCAGGGTCCTCTGCCATTCGCAAAATCTTGTTCCCTGTATCTCCAAGACATACGAAAACTCCGAAATACCCATATCCTTTTAACATATTTTGTTGGCATATTAACATCTCCGTTTTTCTCATATTGAGAACCACATTAGAGCCTCTTCTGTCTTTATGAATATACATAAGGCATTTCCCTAAATTAGGAACTTCTTTTTCTATTTTCTCATAACCTTCAATACTACCGTCTTCGGCATAATAAACTGTTTCGATGTATGGAATGATAGATTCTTCATCAGATGCGGCGAAAATCTCTAGTGCAACCGATATTATATTTGTGCTATCTATTTTTTCTTGTCCTACTTCAACAACCAATTTTTTATGTAGAATGGAAAGCCAGAAGTGTGAAGCAATTGCTTTCTTTATCTCCTTATAATACTCTTCTTGTTTGATTGGATTGTCATCGACTCCCATTATATATATAGATGTACCCAGCTCTTTTCTTTGAAAAAATAAAGGAATTTTTGATTCGTTAGTGGTGGGTTCTTCGGAATCGTTATCACAAAAATAACCTGTTGCCTCTCGCTTCCTGTTATCTACCTTTGATGTACACAGAGATGCGATTCCTTCGAATGCGACTCCTCCTTTTGCCTTTGTTGAGATGATGATGGTTCGCATTGATGAATTTTTATAAAACACAGCCTTCCCAAGTCCGTATGAACCTCCTCGTGTATCGTTGTCTTTGGCTGAATTGCCGACACTCTTTGCGAAAGAATAGAATCTGGTTTTGGGACGTTCTTCCTCATTTTCGCAATAATCCATTCCAATTGTATTGCTGTCGGATACTTCCAAAAACCAAACAAAGTTATCGTTTTTTGCCTTTTTGATATAATCAAGCATAGGGCTATAAGCCCTATTTACACGGTCGTTTTTGTTAGGGTGTAGTGTTAAGCAGCCTTGAATATACTTCTCGACCTCATGGAATTGGGAATCAGAGGGTAATTCCATCTTTCCAAACCGATAAGTGACAGTTACTGGTTTTGTTTCGTCATCTTGAGCATCCAATGAATTTTGCAAAGATTCACGAACCAACGACGCATACTTATCTGTAAAAAATTTGGCATCTATATTATCTGCCGTATCAGAACCTCCTTCCCTCACTCCGAAATGCCATTTGAATTGTTCCATTATATCCATAACGATTATGCTTTAAAAGTAAATCCTTGCTTGTTCGTTTTGTGCAACTCGTTTGTATAAGCGGCTCGAGATTCCTTCAATGCTTTGGCTATTTCCGAAAACATTTGCTCTACATCCGATTCTGAGTATTCATAATTATTCCGGTTAGAACAATTTTTTAGTAACTGCAACGTGTCCAGGACTCTCTGAACACGATTCCCTGCAACCTTTTCAAACCTCTGTCTTTTTTCTGTCTTTGGCATATAACTATATTTTGTAAATATTCAAATTTTTTGCAAAAATACAAATAATATTTTAATTGCAAAAAAAATAATTAATTTTTTTTTAAAATATACTATATAAATTTTTTTTGAATACTATATTTTCAAAATATAGTTTGCACAAAAGATTAATCAACATTGATAATATCTATGTGTCCAAGCTCTAAGAGGGTTCGGGCGACTTCCTTTACGACGGGAATGGCAACTGAATTCCCAAATTGTTTGTAGGCGGAAGATTTTCCAACAAAAATTTCGAAGTAATCTGGAAATCCTTGCATTCTCGCACATTCTCTTTCTGTTAGAACACGAATATGGTCATGATTGAGTTCTCCGCGAGGGTCGTTTGATTGGTTTACTTTATCATTGGCAAAGTCAACAACCAAGTTTCTTTCCAACCCCATTCCTCCGACCATTAACGTATGGCCAAAATCGTCATTACCAATAGTTCTGTATCCATATCCACGACCTTGGCTGTGTTGAGCCTCTTTATGACGCACTAATGTCTGCCAATATCTTTCTGACATATAATATTTGGCATCCACAACACCATCTTCGCGTATATCCCCGAAATGTTTTTTCTTAAATCCTTCACCCGTTGGGTATTGGTATGTCTCGTTTGGGTGTTCCCGAAACCCTACAATGAATACTCTATCTCTGTTTTGAGGCACTCCAAAGTGACATGCATTTAACACTTTCGGGTCAGGAACGTAGTAATTAAGCTCGTTTCTAAGAATATGTAGGATTGTGTCTATTGTTTTGCCCTGAAGGCTATTCCCTTCCTCATCTTTATTATGTATAGACAGTAATCCTGGTACGTTTTCCAACAAAATGATTCGTGGGCGCTTAGCGGCAATGATATCTCGCAAGTCATAGAATAAAGTTCCTTTCTTCTCATCCGAAAAACCTTTCCGCAATCCAGCCAAAGAGAATGGCTGACACGGAAAACCAGCACAAAGAACATCTACTCCTTCGGGTATCCGATCTTTGTTTTCTTGATTCGTAATATCTCCAAAAGGAACTACGCCGTGGTTTAACCCATAACTTTTCTTGGCAGTAATATCAAACTCCGATGCGTAGACGCATCTGCCACCTAATTGTTCTAATGCAATTCGGAATCCTCCAATGCCGGCAAACAAATCAACAAAAGTAAAAGCGTTATTTCCTTTGTGTTGATTATACACAGGAGTGTCGTATATTTCGGCGAACAATTTTTCTAATTGGTCGGTAGCAACGACGTCTTCGTCTTTAAACTTGGTGTGTGTGGACTTATAATATCTCTCCATCAAGGGAAGGGCTTCCTCTCGATACAATTGTCCCTCGGGGCAATCTTTGTTTTGCAGATAATGTGTAATAATTGCCATATCTGCACTATATTCATAATCCTTAGTTTCTATGTTATGAAGGTTTAGCCATTGTCTCATAGGGGCAACAACTCCTCCTCCGAAAATATCTTTTTTTGATAATATATCTATATTATATTGCTTCATAAATGACAATCATATTTCAAATCCCCACAAATACCTTGTCCCGATGATATGCCAAAAAATCACGGTCGGGTTGGTGTTCGATGGGCATTTTTATCTTTCGACCACTGATGCTGCCAAAATATCGGTCAAAGTATTCTTGTGTTTCATATTCGTGCAAGGCGGACGATAGACGGACGGTGTAGTCGTCAGGCGAGATGGTGATGAGTCCTCTGTCGAAGGCTTTGTCATAAAGTGCCGAGAGGCATATGCCGTTCTCAGGGCTAAGTTTTTGTTGCGGTGTGCTGTCGACCCAAGGAATGATATGGCTTGCAACAAGAAGGTCGGGAATATTGATACCGGTGATGGCGCAACGTCTCTCGTAGTTATAGAGTATCATCGAGCGAAAAACGGATTGATTGACCCGTTGCTTGATGACACCTGATTTTTCTTTCCCTTCTAACTCGTGTTGGGTTATATTCAGCGTTTCTTCGATTGATTTGTGAAGTTTATCAGCCTTGATACGTTGGGCTTCGTTGAACAAACGATCCTTGTCGTCAGCAAATTCGTCCCAGATGGGTTTGCAAACGCCGATGCCGGAAATCATACCTTTGCGGCCAGAGTTGATAATGTAGGGGTCGCAGGCGGCGAAGTTGACCAGACGGAGAGCGGCGGAATTATCATTGCGGCCAATGAGCTTGGCCAACTCCTTCACCTCTGGAGTCGTGCGGTTCAACCGTCCGAATGGCAACTGGAAATAGACGCTCAGCGCCAATATCAAATCCTCCCGAGTCCATTTTACCTGCCTACCTGCCATAATTTGTTATTATGATTTTTTCCACATTTCCAAAATATTACATTCTACCTATAGGCTATCTCTCGAACCTTCGGTTATTCGGCTCGGATTATCGAACATCTACCGTATGATTATGCTACAATAGCCTTACATATTTTTTTCTTCGGAGCACAAAAAAGCCCTCTTTATTTCTAAAAAGAGGGCGTGGTGGGGTTGACGATACCAGGGTTTAGGACTACCCACATCAGACACAACTCTCGCTCACGCCCATTTTTTACTGGAGTGTGAACATCCGTCGCCTTGTCTGACTGATGTGTTACAAGAGGTCCTAATTCTGGTATCTCAGCCTAATCAAGGATGTTCAACTCTTATATTACTCTGTTTTTCTTATTGATACGTTTCTTGTTAGTATTTGTTTACACCTGCAAATATACATAAAATTTTTCATTCTACCCCAAATGTCGGTGACAATATGGTGGACCCTTTGCTGGAAAAACTTCGTTTTTCAACCTTTGTTTTCTCTCAAAAGATGCGTTTTTTATTGGAACTTACCCGCGAGGGAGGCGTTCAGATGTGTAACGAGACGTGGATGGTGTCGGAGGTGCGGGAGCGGGTGGAGCGGAGGAAGGCGTAGAGGTGGAGTGAGTGGGGGTCGGATTGCGGGATTGCCGGAGTGGATTCCTCCTGGGTGTTTGGGATGGGTTGGAGCCATTCGGGAGGGAGGACGGCGGTGACGAGGCCAGCGGAGCGAGGGACGGGGGCGACGAGTCGGCCGGTGCAGATGGCGGGACAGTAGACGAAAAGGAAAAACTCGTCGGTGGCTTTGCCGCCATAGACACGGCTGTCGAAAGTGACGGTAAGGACATTCTTGTCGATGGTGGCCGAGGTGATTTCCACCTGCTCCACCGTGCCGTAGCTGACGATAACTCGCGCGAGGTTGATCTTGCCGTCGGGGGTGAAGCAGTCTTTGTTGAGGTGCTTGAAGATGGCGTAGGTGCTGTTGTGCTCCCTGAGGGCGTTCCAATGAAGTCCGACAAGGTGGGCCGCCTTCATATATGACGAGAGTTTGGAAACTATCGCAAAGTTGCTGCGGTGGGCCTGCTGCGCCTCGGTTCGCGGATTGGCCACGGAGGTGGGCATAGAGCGCTCGCATTGCCGTCCGTGCCAGGTGTAGTATATCTTGTTGCCGAGTTTGCCGCTCTCGGAGGAGCCTTTTTTAGTTGCCATAGTTGCTGTGTTTTAGTGCTATAACGACGGGAGGACGGTTTTATTGTGCCGCTGCCATACTGCAGGCGGGCATTAGCTAAGGTTCAGACATACCCTTGGCATACCCAACTGGTATCATAGTGCCTGTCATCCCGGAGGGAAGAGCGGGGCAAGGGTATATGAAGGACTAGGGGACATCGATGGTACATTATAGGTGCCTCTAAGGTACATACTTGCTACCGTAGACTTGGTATAGAGATGGTATAGGCTTGGTATAGGGATGGTACGGACTTGCCGCTCGTCTCAACTTGTTGATTTATATATTCTTCTTAAGAAGAATATATATTATAGGGGAGCACTGGAGGAGAGGCCGGTGCGTAGCTACCAGAGGACTCTATGTGAGGGCGGAACTGATGCCGTGGGATGGCGTCAACGGATATGATATGACCCCTTGCGGGGCTTGTGGTAAACGGATGAGAGGTATCTGGCGGCGATTACTGCTGGTTGTCGTCGATGTTGACTGCTTCGGCGCTTTCCTTGAGGTCGCGGATGCGGTTCTGGATGCGTTTGAGCGCTGTGATGGCGACGATGCGCTCGATGCCGTTGGCGAAGATGCCGACACCGAGGAGTACACCGAAGATGGTGCCTACGCCGGCAGGGTTGCGCAGGGCGAAGAAGCCAAGGATAAGACTGCACAAGCCAAGCAATGCCATCAGCCACCAGCGGTCGTAGCCGGCACGCTTGTAGTCGAAAGACAGCACAGCCAGGGAGATGCCTTCGAACATAACCCAAATGGCGAAGACGACGACAAGGCTCTCTGCAGCTATGAGGCCATTGCATACGAAAAGGACTCCGACGACAATCTGGAACATTGCCAGGAGTGTGGTGGAACCTGCATTGGGCAAATATTTTTGAGCTTTCAACCCGAACAGAAGGCCAAACACGCCTGTGAGCAGTATGAGAAGGCCTATGATGGAGGCCATAGCGACGAAGCTTTCGCCTGGATTGAGGATGCATATCACGCCCAACACTATGAGCAGCAGGGCGGTAACGATAAGGTAGAGGTTGACTTTTTTCATATAGTTTAATTTATTTTCAGTTATTAACGAAAGTGTCAAGATAATATTGCATTGGACGAGTGTTTTATAACCAACTCCTGGACGGCTGTTGATTACAGATATTCCATATAATTGTCAGGAGTTATCACGACTGTTTCCTTGACGTTGTATGCATCGGTGAAACTTTTTGAGAACAACACCTTCTTTGTCGGATTCCACTTCATCTCAAAGGCGGTCATAGCTCCGTCGCTCTCTTCTATTAGGTCGATTTCCTGCTGCAACGTGGTGCGCCAGAAATAGCGGTTGCAATAGTATCCGCTATAGTGGTTGCGTTTCATTCGCTCAGCGATAAAGAAATTCTCCCACAATGCACCGATGTCGTCACGCAGATTAACCGGTGCAAATTGCTGTATGATTGCGTTGCGGACTCCATTATCGTAGAAATAAATCTTCTTAGCGCGCTTCAACTCTGTGCGGAGATTGCGGCTCAATCCGCCGAGACGAAAGACAACATAGCATTTCTCAAGCAAGTCTATGTATTTGTCAATGGTTTTGCCGTCGGTCTGCAAAGTACGTGCCAATTCATTCGTAGACACTTCGCTTCCTATCTGGAACGCAAGCGCTTGCAGGAGTTTGTCAAGTAGCTGTGGTTTTCGGATACTATCGAGCGACAGGAGGTCCTTGTAAAGGTAGCTCTGCGCAAGGTCTGTGAGATATTGCCGGGCCTCCTCCGGGTGCATAACAATGTCCGGATAGCTGCCATAGACAAGCCTGTTTTCCAGTGTGCGCCTCTCTTCCATAAGGCCAAAGGTGTCAATGATTTCGCTGCTGCTTATGGGAAACATCTGATACTCGAATTTACGTCCCGTAAGCGGTTCGTTGAGGCGGTTGCGCAATTCAAATGCCGACGATCCGGACGCAACGACTTGAACGCTTTTTATATTATCTACAATCAGTTTCAGTGTCAAGCCAATATTGTCCACCTTCTGAGCCTCGTCAATAACCAGCAGTTCATTGTTGCCAATAATGGCACGGAGTTTGGCTACATTGGTGTTTGTAAGCATCGTCTGAACCTCGGGCTCGTCACAGTTCAATGCAAGCACTCGTTTGTCACTCTTGCGCACAAATTCGCCGAGCAATGTCGTTTTGCCGACTTGACGCGGACCGACAATAACGATTACTTTTCCTTTAAATAGCTGTTTCTTAATTATTTTATCCAGTTTTCGCTCTATCATATCATCTTGTTTGACGATGCAAAGATATGTATTTTCTGGAATATAATCCAAAAATTATATATATTTTTTGGATTACGTTCCTGAAAATTGACTTTTTTGCTCTCTTGTCAGTTGACAGAATATGCAAAAAAAGAGTGCCTGCATTGCGGGCACTCTTTGCATAGTTTAATCAGCAAATTCCTTGGGATTGCCTTGCCAAGCTATTAGCCTTCGATTTCCTTGCGGACTTTCTTGAAGGCCTCGATGCACTTGTCGAGGTGCTCGTGCTCGTGGGCAGCGCTGATCTGGACGCGGATACGGGCCTGGCCTTTCGGAACGACAGGGTAGTAGAAGCCGGTGACGAAGATGCCTTCTTCCTGCATCTTGGCGGCATACTGCTGGCTCTTGGCGGCGTCGTAGATCATCACGGCGCAGATGGCGCTCTCCGACGGCTTGCAGTCGAAGCCCTCTTCCTTCATACGGCGCAGGAAGTAGTCGGTGTTCTCGTGCAGCTTGTCCTGCAGGGTGTTGGTCTCGCTCATCATCTCGAACATACGGATGCCGGCGGCAACGAGGCCGGGAGCCATCGAGTTGCTGAACAGGTAGGGACGGCTGCGCTGGCGCAGCATATCGATGATTTCCTTCTTGCCGGTGGTGAAACCGCCCATAGCGCCGCCAAAGGCCTTGCCGAGGGTGCCGGTGAGGATTTCAATCTTGCCGCGTAGGTTGTAGCGCTCGGTCACGCCACGGCCAGTCTTGCCGACCACGCCGGCGCTGTGGCTCTCGTCAACCATAACCATTGCGTCGTATTTGTTGGCGAGCTCATAGATCTTGTCGAGCGGGCATACGTTGCCGTCCATCGAGAAGACACCGTCGGTGACGATTATGCGGAAGCGGTTCTTCTGGGCAGCCTTGAGCTGCTCCTCGAGGTCGGCCATATCGGCGTTGGCATAGCGATAGCGCTGAGCCTTGCAGAGGCGGACACCGTCGATGATGGAGGCGTGGTTGAGGGCGTCGCTGATGATAGCGTCCTCTTCGGTCAGAAGGGGCTCGAAGACACCGCCGTTGGCGTCGAAGCAGGCAGCGTAGAGGATGGTGTCCTCGGTGCCGAAGAACTCGGCGATTTTCTTCTCAAGCTGTTTGTGGAGGTCCACCTTTCTTGGCGGCCTCGATAAGCTCGGGGTTGTCGGCCAAACCAAGGTAGTTGTTGGCGCAGAAGTTGAGGCACTTCTTGCCCTTGACCATAATCTCGGCACCCTGGGGGCTCTCGATTATGCGTTCGTGTTTGTAAAGACCGGCGGCCTCGATATCGGCCAGCTCTTTCTGAAGATGCTGTTGGAATTTAGTGTACATAATTACAATATTTTATTGTTATTTTTTATTAATTTTCCATTGTAAAAACAACCTACAAAGATACAAATAAATTTGCATTCGGCGAAAAAATGTTTTGCACTCTTTCTGCTTTTTGTAATATTATCCTGTGCGACAGGTGTTTAGTTACAAGGTAATCACTATTGTTAGTGATGCCCGACAGAATAATGACTAAAAATTGTTAGGTTCCGATTGCTCGGACAGCGGTAATTTTGCATTCAGAAAACAACAAGGAAATTTTGCCATTATCAGGTGTAAACAATTGGTTGTTATTTAGTTTTATGGATTAATAATGGAAACAGGCATCCTCGGAAAGGCTGCCTGTTTTTTTGTGCCCTGCCGCCAACGCCATTGTGTAGCCGCTACAGCCACTGCCCTTAGGCCAAGGATTTCCGCCTGTTTTGGGCCGCTTTTGCACCATACCAACACCGTTCGTTGTCCAGTCGTTGTCCAGTTGTTGTCCAGTTGTTGTCCAGTCATTGACTGGACAACAACTGGACAACGAGCGGACAACGACTGGACAACGAACCGATGCGTTCCGCTGCCGTTGGCATACGGAAAACAAGGGCGTTGGCGGGTGGATGCGCCTGTGCAGATGTGGGAGTCAGTTATTGCTTCTTGCCGGCCAGCAGTCCGCAGGCGGCCATAATGTCTTCGCCTCGCGAGGCGCGGATGGTGCAGGTCACGCCGTGGGCGTTGAGGTAGTCCTCGAAGGCGGTCATTGTGCGTTCGTCGCTGGTCTTGTAGGGCATTTCGGGCGAGGCGTGGAAACGGATGAGGTTGACGCGGCACCGCAGTCCTTTGAGCAGTCGCACCAACTCGGCGGCGTGGGCAATGTCGTCGTTGAGGCCTTTGAACATCGTGTATTCGAAGGAGATGCGTCGCTGGCCGAACCAGTTGTATTTCTTCAGCAGGCTTATGATGTCGGCGATGGGGTAGGCCTTTTGCATTGGCATCATCTCGGCGCGCTCGTCGGCGAAGGGATTGTGCAGGCTCACGGCCACGTGGACTTGCGTCTCGTCGAGCAGGCGGCGCAGCATCGGGGTGATGCCTACGGTGGAGACGGTGATGCGGTGGGGGCTCCAGCCCAGGCCCCAGTCGGCGGTGAGCACCTGGAGCGACTGGCAGATGGCGTCGTAATTGTCCAGCGGCTCGCCCATCCCCATAAAGACAATGTTGCTAAGCGTCTCGCTTTCGGGGATGGAGAAAATCTGGTTGAGTATCTCGGTGGCGGTGAGGCTGCCGTGGAAGCCTTGCTTGCCGGTGACGCAGAAGCGGCAGCCCATCTTGCATCCGCGCTGGCAGCTTACGCAGAGCGTGGCGCGGTCGCCGTCAGGGATGTAGACGGATTCTACGAATTTGTGGATGTCGGCCGACAAATCCTGGATTGCGAAGAGGTATTTCCTGGTGCCGTCGGTCGATGTCTGGCAGTCGACGGGGGCGGTGCGGCCCACGGTGGCAATCTCGTTCAGCCGTGCGCGAATTTTGAGCGAGAGGTTGGTCATCGAGTCAAAGTTGTCGACCCGCTTATGATACATCCAGTCGCACAGTTGCTTGGCGGTGAACTTCGGGAAGCCCTGCTCGAGGCAGAGGCTTTGCAGTTGTTCGAGCGATAGTCCTAAGAGTGCTTGCATTTTACCAGGTTGTTGTTGTCTGGAAGGAGTTGTCGTCGGCCTCCTCCATCAGTTCCTGCTGATATACGCTCTCGTCCCAGATGAAGTCCTCGTCGGGCAGGTCGGGCTTGGTGAAGTCGCCTCGGTAGAAATTGAGTACGTTGTCGTCGTAGACGCGTCGCATATAGTGTCCGAAGATAGGCAGAGCCTGGCGTGCGCCCTGTCCGAACTCCATACTGCGGAAGTGGATTGAGCGCAACTCGCCGCCGGTCCACACCACGGTGGTCATCTTGGGCGTGATGCCTACAAACCAGCAGTCGCTGTTGTTCTGCGTCGTTCCGGTCTTGCCGGCCATTGGGTAGGCCAGCTTGAACTGCGAGCCGCGCAGCCGTGCGCCGGTACCGCTGTCGACGACGCCCTTCATCATCTGGATCATCATCCAGGCTATGCGCGGGCTGATGGCTTCGCGGCGCTCGGGCGTGAAGGTCTCGAGTACCTTGCCTTTGTTGTCCTCGATGCGTGTTATGAAGATGGGCTGCACGTATTCGCCCTGGTTGGCAAAGGTGGCCATTGCTCCGGCCATCTCATAGACGGTGATTTCGGCGGCACCCACGCTGATGGCGGGCACGGGGTCGATGGGGCTGGTGACGCCCATCTTGCGGGCTATGTTGATGACCATATTGGGACCGTTGGCGCCACCGGCCTTCATCAGGTAGGCCGACACCCAGTTGATGGAGTTGGCCAGGGCCCATTTCAGGGTGACCATCTCGCCTTCGCGCTGGTGGCTCGAGTTGCGCGGGCACCAGTCGCCTATGCACACCTCGGTGTTGGGCACCAGCGTGTAGGGGTTCATATCAAGGTCTTGCAGCGCCATCGTGTAGACAAAGGGCTTGAAGGTGGAGCCTACCTGACGGCGGCTCTGCAGCACGTTGTCATACTTGAAATAGCGGTAGTTGATGCCGCCCACGTAGGCTTTGACATAGCCGGTGCCTGTCTCGACCGACATCAGGCCGGCGTTGAGGAATTTCTTGACGTATATCAGTGAATCCCAGGGGGTCATCACTGTGTCAACCGGACCGTTCCACGAGAAGACGCGCATCTTCACTTTCTCTTCCTTGAAGTATTTCTTGATTTCCGACTCGCTGGCTCCGTCCTGCTTCATTTGGTAGTAGCGGTCGGAGGCTTTCATTGCCAGCGTCAGGAAGTGGTCTTCCTGCTCCTTGGTCAGGTTGTTGAATGGATTGCCTTTGCGGCGTGCCAGTTCCTTGAAGAAGGCGGGCTGGATGACTTCTTTCATATGTTTCTCGACAGCCTTCTCTGCGTGGGCCTGCATACGTGAGTCGATGGTGGTGTAGATGCGCAGGCCGTCCTTGTGGACATCGTAGTATGTGCCGTCGCTCTTCTTGTGGCTTCCGCACCAGTCCTTCATATAGCCGCGGATGTATTCGCGCAGATAGGGAGCCGCGCCGTCGTTGTGGCTTATTGGGCGGTAGTGGCTCATATCTATCGCCTTCTCTTTGAGTTTCTCAAAGTCCTCGTCGCTCAGATACTTCTCGCCGGTGGCAGGATCTTTGTAGCTGTTCATCTGACTCATAACCACGTTGCGGCGCCGGGTGGCGTTGTCGGGGTGCAGCACGGGGCTGTAGGAGGTGGGGGCCTTCAGCAAGCCCACAAGTACGGCTGCCTCTTCGACCGTCAGCTCCGACGGGCTCTTGTCGAAGAAGGTGTGTGCCGCCGTCTCTATGCCGTAGGCATTGCTGCCGAAGTCGACGGTGTTCAGGTACATTGCCAGTATCTCTTCTTTCGAGTAGTTGTGCTCAAGTTTCACTGCCACTACCCACTCCTTGAACTTGGAGTGTATCAGGCCCAGCTTGCTCTTCCGCTCACGCGGAAACAGGTTCTTGGCCAGCTGCTGGGTGATGGTGCTTCCGCCGCCGCTGCTGCTGTGGCGGCCCACAAGGGTCTTGAAGAACACACGCGCAAGACTGCGTGCATCGATGCCAGCGTGGTCGTAGAAACGCACGTCCTCGGTGGCTACCAGTGCGTGGATGAGGTTGAGGTTCTTGCCGTCATTGGTTATCTCACGATAGGTGAGGCTGGAGCGGTTCTCGATGCCTATGTATCCAAGCACTTCGCCGTCGGCGCTCCACACCTCCGATGCCAGGTTGCTACGTGGGTTTTCAAGCTCCTCGAACGACGGCATAAAGCCCAGCCATCCGAGCGAGAGCATTGTGAAGAACAGCACAAGCACAACCCAAAAGGCCGCGAAACTGAGCCACACTATGCGTATGCCTCGGCGCGTGTCTTTCTTTGATGCCGCGTTTTTCTTTTTCTTATATTGAGCCATAGCTATTTACTTGTGTTTTCTATGTGTAATCCTATGTTCTTTATTCCGGGCAGTAGCGTGTCGCGCATAGCGTGGCTAATGATGAATTGGTAGTTGCCCTGCTGTGGGAAATGGAAGTAGCAGAACGGGTAGCGTCCGTCGACATAGCGTCCGCTCTCTTTGCCCAGCCAGCGTCCGTCGCGCTCGGCCAGTTTGAACTCGATGTTGGTGTCGGCGGCAACGCTGCCGTCAGGGTATACGGTAGTGATGAAGAAATAGATGTTGGAGTAGGGGTAGTCGTTGCGGTTGCGGATATCGATGCAGCACAGATAGGTGCTGTTGGTGTCGTTGGCCTCAAGGTCGAACACCAGTTTGTCGTCCATATTCCAGCCTTGCTCGTCGATATGGCGGCTCTCGTTGTAAAGCTCATTCCTGTCGCACGAGGCGGCAAACAACGACACTGTAAGCAGTATCAAAAGCAGTCTTCTATTCATCTGTTCTCCTTTTGTTGCGGTTGTCGCGGCGGTCGCGTTGCTGACGCGGCTCGCGTTGCGGTCTGGGTTCACGGTTCTCCTTTTGCGGACGCTGCTCGCGCGGCTGACGGTTGTCGCGGTTGCCCTTATGCTGGCGGTTGTCTCGCTGGTCGTGATTCTTCTGGGGCCTGTCGTGTCTGTCGTTCTGAGCCGGTGCTGCAGTGGTGGCATCGTCGGCCATAAGCTTAAGCTCACGCTCGAATTCGGCCTCGCTCGATTCCTGTGCCAGTGCCGCCGTCGACATCAGCTCGACCTGATAGTCCTCGAGCTTCTCCGGATACTCCTGGTTCCTGTTCATCTCGATGATAGCCTTCACGTTCTCGGCGGTGATGGCATAGAGGTCGCTCTCGCCCTCGTAGGCATACCACATAATGCCGCGGAAGACATCGGTCTTCTTATACATAGCCAGACCCTTCTTGAAGCGTATCGGCGTGTTGGCCGGCGGAAACTTCTTGAGCGCGTCGACATAGACCGCATACTCGAAGTTGAGACAGCATTTAAGCTTTCCGCACTGGCCGGCCAGCTTCTGCGGGTTGGGCAGAATCTGCTGCGTTTTGGCCACGCTTGTGGTCACCGACTTGAAGTTGGTGAGCCAGGTGCTGCAGCACAGCTCGCGGCCGCAGGTGCCGATGCCGCCCACTTTGCCGGCCTCTTGGCGCACGCCTATCTGCTTCATTTCGATGCGCACGTGGAACTGCTCGGCCAGCACCTTGATAAGGTTGCGGAAGTCTACGCGGTCGTCGGCGGTATAGTAGAAGATGGCTTTAGAGTGGTCACCTTGGTATTCCACGTCGTTGACCTTCATCACCAGTCCCAGGTCTTCGGCAATCTGACGTGTCTTTTTGAGGGTGTTCTCCTCCTCCCTTATTGCCGATGTCCAGCGCTCGATGTCGCTCACCTTGGCGCGACGGAAGAGTTTCTTGATGGTGTCCGACTCGGGGTCCACTTTTTTCTTCAGCATCTGGATGCGGCATACCTCGCCGGTCAGACTGACAATGCCTACGTCGTGGCCCGGAATGCCCTCCACAGCCACTATGTCGCCGTCGCTGACATCGATGCCGTCGGGCAGGCGATAGAACTCCTTGCGGTTGTTCTTAAAACGTACCTCCACGCAGTCGAACGGCTTTTCCATCGGCTGGCGGATGCCCTTCATCCAGTTGCACGAGCCCACCTTGCAGCAGCTGCGCAGCTCAGTCTCCGACACCGGAGTGTAGGATTCGGGGCAGTGGTTGCAGCCACGCGACAGGTAGATAGACTCCTTGTATTCCACCTTCGGCAGCGTCGGGTCGGGCTCCAGATATGGGTCCATAGCGCTCTCGTTGGCCTCGTAGTCCATTGGTGGCTCTTCGTCGTCGCTGTCGATATAGCTCTTCTTCTTGCCGGCCTCGCGGCGTTCGCGGCGACTGCGGATAAACTCCTCCATATCCTCCGGGGTCGCGATGTTGTCCTCCTCGTCGTCCAGTGGTTTCACCGCTGCCGTCACCTCCTCGGGCAGACGTTGCTCCTGCTCGCTGTCACTATATTTCGATTCGTTGTTTTTGATTTCTTCGGTCATTTAAGATTATGTTGTTTATATGATGAAATGATATTTGTTCCGATGTTGTTTTGTCCAGTGTTTGTGATTGGTCTACCTTTTCTTCAAGGCCTTGCTGATTCTGAACGAGAGCTCCATAAAGGTAATCTTGGCATAGGCATTGCGCTCGATGGCATAGATGGCGTTGTTGAAAGCCTCGTTCAGCAGTTCGATGTTACGCTCGGTAATCATTGCCGGGAAAGAAGCGTTGAACTTGGCGTCGCCAAAGTCCATCTTCGACGGCAGTCCCGCATTGTTGCGCAGAAACGAGTCGCGGATGGCCTCCTGTGCATAGAGCAGGAAGCGCTTCTGCTGCTCGCGTCCCTTGGCGTGCAGCGAGTCGACCCAGCTCGACAGCGATGCCATATTGAGCTTGAACAGCTGCCGCATCCAGGTGACATACAGTGTGTTGAACTCTTCGTTCGGTGCAGGGGCCTCGGCTTTGAGTCTCGGCACTCTCACCGTCTGTGCACGCGACACGATGGTGCTCAGCATCTTCTCGCTGCTCTCGGCCACAAGCAGTATCAGCGTATTGGGTGTCGGCTCCTCAAGGGTCTTCAGTATCTTGTTCGCAGCCACTTGATGAACCTTCTCGGCCATCCACACAATCACCACCTTGTAAGCCCCCTCGTAGGCCTTCAGCCCCAGCGTCCGCGTCATCTCGTCGGCATCGCGTTCGCGAATGATGCCCTGGCTCTTCTCCACGCCCACAAAGTCGTACCACTCGTCGAGCGTCCCCACCTGTTTGTGGGCATTCAGGAACTCGCGGAACTCGCCCTGGAAGTCAGCCGACGATATGTTGCCGCCCTTGACCTCGGCCGTCGCCGCGTTGGGGAAGAAGAAGTGCAGGTCGCTGTGCGTAAGCTGCTTGTATTTCTTGCACGACGGACACTCGCCGCACGAGTCGGCCCGCAGGCCGCCCTCGGCGTTGTCGTAGTGCACGCGGTGCTCACAGTTGAGATATTGTGCATAGGCAATGGCAAGCGCCAGACTGCCCGAAGCGGTCTCGCCCAAGAACATTTGGGTGTGGCTGACACGCCCAGAATCGATAATTTCGGTCAGGTGATTAGCCGTAACTACTTGTCCAACAATATCTTTAAACTGCATAATACGCGTAAATTAATCTACAAAATTACTAATAATATTAAATATGGCAAAAAAAAGTTGATTTTCTTACAATGCCATTTCGATGAGAGGGGGCTCCTTTATGTGGAAACAGTAGTTGGAACAAGGGTAAATGGCAGCTATTTGAAACACTTCATTTGGAGGTCTTGAAGAATCCTTCCGACGACGCGAGGGCTATGCGACTTGGGTTTTTTGACAGTGCGTGGTGTGTCGCACTGTCAAGCTCAAAACGTAAAATGTGTACCTAAATCGAACATCGTCAAAAATGCTGTTTTAATACCAATAATCGCTAATCGCTTGCATATCAGCAGAATATGAGTAAATGCCAAAGTTGCATATAACTTGCTGTATGTCAGGTGCTTTGAAGGATCTTCTTTGGTCGTTGTCCAGTTGTTGTCCAGTCGTTGTCCAGTCGTTGTCCAGTCAGCGACTGGACAACGACTGGACAACGAGCGGACAACAACTGGACAACGAGCAGTGTTGGTACGGTGGTGGAGCGAAGGCGAGGCCTTGCTTTTCGGGCGGTGAGGCGGCCGGTTTTCAGGGCTGTTCCCGAGAGGCTGTGTTTTTGGGGCTGCCGGCAATGGCATTCCGGGTGTCGAAAGTGCAGTGAAAATGCGGTCAATTTTTTTTCTTTGCACAATGGCTGCCGTATCGCGATATTTTTCGTAAATTTGCAGCAACGTTTTTACGGGCTTAACCCATTCAACGCATTGATTATTACATTGTAATGCTATTTGTGTGCTTTGGGTGATTGTTCGTTTTGTGCAAAGTCTGTCGAATAGCAATGAGAAACCAGTATCAAGAGCGCAGCACGGTTATCCGTATCATCTTCCTCACGGTGGGAATCATCTTCATCGTAAGGCTGGCCTTTATGCAGGTGTTCGACAGCGAGTATCGCCGTCAGGCCGATCGCCAGGCGCTGCGCCCCATTACGCAGTTTCCGGCCCGCGGCTTGATTTACGACCGCAACGGCGAGTTGCTGGTCTACAACGAGGCGGTGTACGACCTTATGGTCATTCCGCGAATGACGAAAGGCCTGGACACCAATATGTTCTGCCGCGTGATGGGCATCACCCGCGACGAGTTCGACGCCCGTATGCGCAAGGCGTGCAAGTATTCCACCTATTCGGCGTCGCCGTTTATGAAGCAGGTGTCGAAGGAGGAGTACGGCTCGTGGGAGAACAGCCTCTACAAGTTCCGCGGCTTCTACGTGCAGCAGCGCACGCTGAGGGTCTACGACAAGCCTATTGCGGCGCACGTGCTGGGATATGTGGGCGAGGTGGACCAGAGCGAGATAGATGCCGACAAGTTCTACAAGCAGGGCGACTATATAGGCAAGAGCGGCTTGGAGAAGTCGTATGAGGAGGTGCTGCGCGGCATCAAGGGCAAGCGCATAATGCAGGTGGACGTCCACAACCGCGAGATTGGCTCGTATATGAACGGCGCCTACGACACGATGGCCGTGGAGGGCGGCAACCTCTACACCACGCTCGACGCTTCGCTGCAGGAGTATGCTGAGGGACTGATGGCCAACAAGCGCGGATGCATTGTGGCCATTGAGCCGTCGACGGGCGAGGTGCTGGCAATGGTCAGTGCGCCCGGCTACGACCCCAACCTGTTGGTGGGGCGTGTGCGCGGCGAGAACTACCAGATGCTGCTGCAGGACATCTCGCGCCCCTTGCTGAACAGGGCGCTGATAGAGCACTATCCGCCGGGATCGATATTCAAGGTGGCTCAGGCCGTGACCGCACTGCAACTGGGAGTCATCACGCCCAATTCGGGCTTTGTGTGCGACAAGTCGCTGGTGGGCTGCCACAACCATCCCAGCGCCCGCTCGGTGCAGGAGGCCATCAAGATGAGCTGCAACCCCTATTTCTATCAGGTGTATCGCCGTGTGATTCAGCAAGGTAAATACAAGAGCATCTACAAGGACAGCCCCTACGGGTTGACGGTGTGGCGCGACTATATGCTGCGCTTCGGCTTCGGGCAGAAGATGGGTATCGACCTGCCTGCCTCGGGCATCACGCCGGGCTTCATTCCCGACACGGCGTTCTACAACAAGAGGTATGGCCGTGAGCGCTGGGCGTTCTCGACCATCTACTCTAACAGTATCGGCCAGGGCGAGGTGACGGTGGTGCCCATTCAGATGGCAAATCTGGCCTGCATCGTGGCCAACCGCGGCTACTACATAACGCCGCATCTGGTGAGATATTACGGTCCCGACTCGGTGCGCAACGAAGAGTTCTACACAAAGCACGAGACGGGCATCAACAAGGCCTACTTCGACATTGCCGCCAACGGTATGTACGATGTGGTGCACGTGGCCGGCGGCACGGCGCGCAGGGCCAATATACCCGACATCGACATCTGCGGCAAGACCGGTACGGCGCAGAATATTGGTGAGGACCACTCGGTGTTCATCTGCTTTGCCCCCAAGGAAAAGCCGAAGATAGCCGTGGCGGTCTATGTCGAGAATGCCCGTGGCGGCGGTGGCTACTGGGCGGCGCCGATTGCGAGCTTGGTGATAGAGAAGTACATCCGCGGCGAGGTGACGCGCAAGGATGTGGAGAAGATGTACCGCGAGGCGGCGCCTTGCCAGAAACTGCCCTTGACGAGAGTGGCCAAAAAGAAAAAGAAATAAGCGATGGAAACAAAGATAGATTGGGTAACACTTCTGCTTTATGCCGCCATCCTCGTTTTTGGATGGATGAACATCTATGCCGCCTGCTATGACGAGGCGCACACGGCTATTCTTGACCTGCACACGATGCACGGCAAGCAGTTGCTGTGGATCGGCATATCGGTGGTCATAGCCCTGATCATCACGCATATTGACCCGCATATATTCTCGTCAATGTCTTATCTTATATACTTGGTTGTCATAGGCCTGCTTGTGGTTGTGCTCTTTGTGGGCACGGTGACGAAGGGCGGCTTGTCGTGGATTGACTTTGGCTCGTTCAAGTTCCAGCCGTCCGAGTTTGCCAAGTTTGCCACGGCGTTGGCGCTGGGCAAGTATATGAGTTCGCTCGACCTCGACTACAGGCAGCTGCGCACCAAGCTGATTGCCTGGGGCTTGATACTGTTGCCTGCGGGTATCATCATCTTGCAGCACGACACCGGATCGGCACTGGTCTTTGCCAGCTTCCTGCTTCCACTCTATCGCGAGGGTATGTCGCCGCGCATCCTGATAGTGGGGCTTGTGGCGGTGGTGCTGTTTGTGGTGACACTATTGCTCGGCAAATACAAGCTGATACTTGTCGGCGTGCTTGCGGCAATAGCGCTGCTCTACCTCTTTGGATGGCTTAACAAGCGCACGCGCAAGCACTATATCTGGGTGACGGCCGTTTTCGCTGCCTGCACGTTGTTCATCTTCTCGGTTGATTTTGCCTTTGAGAAGGTGCTGCAGCCCCACCAGCGCGACCGCATCTATGTGCTGCTGGGCAAGACCGATGAGAAGACCAACAGCACGACGGGCTACAACGTGTACCAGTCGAAGATTGCCATAGGCTCGGGCGGCGTGTTCGGCAAGGGATTCCTGAAAGGGACCATCACCAAGGCCGACTTTGTGCCTGAGCAGGAGACCGACTTCATCTTCTGCACGGTGGGAGAGGAGTGGGGCTTTGTGGGCTCGACACTGCTGATACTGGCTTATATAGGGCTGCTGTTCAGGCTGGTAACCCTTGCCGAGCGGCAATACTCGAAGTTCTCGCGCATCTATGGCTACTCTGTCGCGAGCATCTTGTTCCTGCACCTCTTTATCAATATAGGTATGGCGCTCGGATTACTGCCTGTCATCGGCATACCGCTGCCGTTCTTCAGCTATGGCGGCTCGTCGCTGATGGCCTTTACCATACTGCTGTTCATCTTTCTGCGCCAGGACCAGGAGCGCACCAATCCAATTTAACGATAACATTTCCAAGATAATATAGAATCACCGCAATAATGGCTAACAAGAAAAACAACGAAGATCACTGCTCGTTCTGTGGCCGCCCGGCCTCGCAATGCACAATGTTGCTGACCGGCATCGAGGGCTGCATCTGCTCGGACTGCGTCACTCAGGCCGGCTTGATTGTCAACCAACAGAAGGAATCCAAACCGCACAAGGATAGTGGCAAACCCATACCGACCCCCGAGGAGATAAAGGCACTGATGGATCAGTATGTCATCGGACAAGAGGAGGCTAAGAAGGTACTTGCCGTTGCCGTCTACAACCACTACAAGAGGCTGCGCTACAATGAGCAGAACGGCAGCGGTAACGAAGTGGAAATAGAGAAGTCGAATATCATCCTTGTCGGCGAGACGGGTACGGGCAAGACGCTGATGGCAAGGACTATAGCGCGTATGCTTGACGTGCCGTTCTGCATTGCCGACGCTACCACGCTGACAGAGGCCGGCTATGTGGGCGACGACGTGGAGAATGTGCTGGTACGACTGCTGCAAGCCGCTGACTATGACGTGGCTGCCGCCGAGCGAGGCATAGTGTTCATCGACGAGATAGACAAGATTGCCCGCAAGAGCGACAACCCCTCCATCACGCGCGACGTGTCGGGCGAGGGTGTGCAGCAGGCAATGCTCAAACTGCTTGAAGGCGCTGTGGTCAACGTGCCCCCGCAGGGTGGCCGCAAACACCCTGAGCAGCAGATGATACAGGTCAACACGCGCAATATCCTGTTCATATCGGGTGGCGCCTTTGACGGCATCGAGCGCGACATAGCATCGCGTATGAAATCGAACGTGATAGGTTTCAACGGCACCAAGACTCGCGAGGAAATAGACCGTCACAACCTGCTGCAATACATTCAGCCAATGGATCTTAAAAGGTTCGGTCTGATTCCGGAACTGGTGGGCCGCTTCCCTGTCCTGACGCATCTCGAGCCTCTGGACCGCGCTGCCCTGAGGCGTATATTGACCGAGCCCAAGAACGCCCTTGTAAAGCAGTATAAGGAGCTGTTCAAGATGGACAACGTGCAGCTGGATTTTGACAAAGGCGCTCTTGATGTGATAGTTGACACTGCTGTCGAGTATAAGCTGGGAGCACGTGGCCTGCGCTCAATAGTCGAGTCGATAATGAACGACCTTATGTTTGAGCTGCCGAACCATCGCGGTGAGAACATCAAGATTACCCGCAAAATGGCCGCCGACAAGCTCAACAGGTCTAAGCTTTTGGTCAGTTAACATCCTGCGACTATGATACTTCGCCTTACAAAAGAATTCGACTTCCAGATGGCCCACACCTTGTCGGCCTACGACGGAAAGTGCCGCAACATACACGGCCACAACTACCGGCTGTTTGTCACCGTCGAGGGTGAACCCATCGACGATGCCGGCAATGCCAAGAATGGTATGGTGATGGATTTCTCTGATATCAAGCGGCTTACCGAACAGTGCATCATAGAGCCCTTCGACCACGCTTTCGTGGTTCCAGAGGGCTCGCCTTTCGACCACATCGAGGGAACGAAGCTGGTCGTTGTGCCTTACCAGCCTACCTGCGAGAACTTACTGATGCATTTCGCCCGCCTGCTTGCGCCACAGATGCCACAGGGTGTACGACTCCACAGCCTGCGCCTTCACGAGACCGACAGCTCCTGCGCCGAGCTGATTCTATAATATCAATACACCCACAGTTCGCCGTTGCTGTAGCTTGTGCTGTACTGGAAAAGGGGACAGGTGGTGGCGCCGCCGTCCATAGGGTAGCCATCGGATGCGGCCACGAAAAGAGTGTGGCATTCAGGACATTCGAGCAGGGCGCTGCCCCAGTCGGAAGTGACCTCTACAGCCGTAGTGCTGTCGGCAGGGCAGGTGCGCTCGTAGGCCACAAACTGGTCGTAGGCGGTTCGAATAACAATCACACCGCGGTGGCCTCCAGTAAGATACATATATCCACCCACGTTGTTCAAGCCTGAATAGTAGGCGGTGTTGGGTTCGATTCTGAAGTTGGTGATTCCAATAGGCACATAGCAGTGTCCCTCTCTTCTGCAGGAGACGAAGAATGTGCTGACTATTAGCAATATAACACCAACTTTCACTCTCATACCAATCATTGCTTTTCTGCCGGCGGATAGTCGCTGTAGATAACCTTCAGACTCACTGTGGCCACAATCTTCAGTGTCTCTTTGTCCACTGCGTCGAGGTCGTCCTTCACCGTGTGCCAGTGCTGGTAGAAACTGCAGTTGGGACTGTTCTGGACAATGTCGATCATCGGCACGCGAAGTATCTGGTTCACATACAGATGGTCATCGAGAATGGCTCCGCTCAGTTCGTCGACGAAGATGTTGCCATAGCCCATAAAGGCGGCACAACTCCACAGTTTGCCCATCAAGCCCTGCGCGAAGTTCATCGATATCTCCTCCTTCGTGAAGCGTGGCGCTGCGGTGCCCACCATATCGTAGAGTATGCCGTAGTCGGCTTGGTAGAACATTCGGTGTGGGTTCTTGGCCCAATGCTGCGAGCCCTTGCACCAGGTGTTGTCCTCATAGCGATTAGCCCATTCCGGAATGCCTTGGTCCTCAACGTCAAAGAATACGAAGTCCACTCCTACGTCGGGGCGCATAGCCGACATCGTGCGGGCCATCTCCATCAGCACTGCGATGCCGCTGGCACCGTCGTTGGCACCCGGCAGAGGCGAACGCCACTTTGTCGTGTCCAGGTCGTGGTCGGCCCACTGGCGCGAATCCCAATGTGCAGCCAGCAGGATGCGGCGGTCGCGCTCGGGGTTGAGCGAGGCGATAATATTCTTGCCTTCAACGGTTTGTCCGTCCCATAGAGTGGTGGTGAAAGGCTGTACGATGACCGTGTCGCACCAGCGTTCCATCATCGTGGCCAGATAGCGTGCACACTGCTCGTGGCCTTTGGCACCGGGGTGGCGGAAGCCGAAAGCCAGCTGCTCGGCGGCGTAGCGATAGGCCGAGTCGGCGTTGAAGTCGGGGGTCGCTACTTGGTTGTAATCGATGGCCGGCGCCTCCGCTTGCTGCGGCTTGGCACCGCCTTTGTGCGTACATTGCACAATCAGAAATGTGAACGCTGTGATGGCTACCGCCGTTCCCAGCATCATCAATGAGAAACGGGCATAGTTTCGGTACCATCTACTAATGTTACCCATATAACTTATTGATATAAAATGGATAGAGGTATAGCCCCTTGCGGAACTATCCCTCTATATCATTTGGATGAATTGATTTCTTACTTGAGACGCTCGGCATACTCGCAGGTGCGGGTGTCGACCTTGATGCGCTCGCCTTCCTTGATGAACAGAGGCACGCGGATCTGCACGCCGGGTTCGACCGTGGCGTCCTTCATAGCGTTGGTGGCCGTGTTGCCGGCAAAGCCAGGCTCGGTGTAGGTTACAACGGTCTCGATGAACGGAGGCAGCTCGCACATCAGCGGGGTCTCGGTGTCGGCGTCGACGGTAATCTCAACATACTGGCCGTCCTTGAGGAACTGCGGAGCGTTGATGATAGCCTCGGGAATATAGATCTGCTCGTAAGTCTCGGTATGCATAAACACGTGCATATCACCCTCTTTGTACAGATAGGTGTAGGGACGGCGCTCGACGCGGACGATGTCGATCTTGGCACCCGAAGGGAAAGTGTTCTCAAGCATACGGCCCGTTTTCACGTTACGCATCTTGGTACGCACGAAAGCGGCACCCTTGCCGGGCTTGACGTGAAGGAATTCTACGATAGTGTAAATGTCGTTGTTGAAATTGATGCACAACCCATTTTTAATATCAGTTGTTGTTGCCATAAAAACAAAAAAAATTAGTTATTGATTATTTGAATTGTCGTTTTTCTTCTTTTTCTCTATCTCAAGCAGGTTGGTCAAGCGCCTCAAATCCACCTTCAATTCCTCGTTTTCCTCCTCGAACATACGGCAGCGTGTGCGGCTGACCATAGTGCGGCAGAACAACGCCAAGATGATACCCATCATCGTAATTGTCAGCTCTTTACCTGATACGAAGAAATACACCGTCGCACCGATGATAAGCAGATACGAGGCCCATTCATAGATCTTTGCCTGTGTCGATTTTTCCATTTTCTGATGTCGATTTTTGAAAATGCAAAAATACAAATATTTCGCGAATTGATAAAAAAAAATTCTGTCGGTCACCTTCGCAGTCACCCGACAGCACAAAAAAACACCCTTGGAACAGGCCACCAACTACAAAGAAAACTTTTCGCATATTTTTGTGTTAAAACAATGCCGAAAAATGCCCCTCAAGGCACCGTAAAGACCCCGAAAATGCCCTGTGCTAACTCCCTGATTTCGATATACCATCTTCCTACCAAATTCTACCCAAGTTCTTACCAAAGTTTTACTAAAGACTACTTTCGTGAACTTTAATAGGTAGTTTATCAGAGTTTTATAATAGTATTTTTCAGCGAAAATATTGCGTTTTTTCAAGGTGTGCAAAAAATAACCCTTGGGAATCAATTATTTACAAATGTTAAATTTTTTAGTGTTTTTCGTGCAAAAATGCAGAAAACTTTCACGCAAAAACTGTTTCGTTTTTGCCTCTCTAAAAGGTGCTTGAAAAGCCGTTGAAATTACGGTCGGAAAAAGTGCAGAACAAAAAAATTGTGTGTCCCGAATTTTTTTCGTTATTTTGCATTTTGTAAAATAAAAATTAAAGGCAAGATATACAATAGATTTTGATAAAGAAGAGCCAATTGTAATTTATGAAAATCCTTTACAAATTGACTGTGAGGATTTTTTAAAACAACAACAGAATAATTAACAATATGAAAAAGATTTTATCCATTATTGCTTTTGTTGGAATACTTTATGTTTCGCAGGCACAGACGGTTGTTCCCTTTGGGCAGCGTGTGCCTGAATATTATTACTGGGATACAAACTGGTATGATAAGTTTGTGATTATGAACCCCGACTCGGTTTTTGATGTATATCCCTATCAGAGATATTACAACTTTCCCGGAGAGAATCAGTATGCGTTTTTGTTTGCCCGTTATTTCTGGACTGACGTTCCTCTAAAAATCATAGGTGTAGCCGCACCGGTGCTTTGCAATGACTCGACACATTCTCTGTACGGAACAAGTGACCGGACAGACGAATATTTCAGTGTCTACAAGGCGACCGACACAGGATATGTCTTGTTGGAAGAGGCTGTATGGGAGGACACTGTACGTTATTCAATGTGTCTGCGTCACAAGGACGGCACCGATACAATTGAAGTACGCGAGGCTTATTTTAAAAAAGACATCATAGTAACGGACTCCTTTTATGTGGGCGGAACATCGTGGAATTCAGGTATGAGATGGAGCTATTTTGATGCTGAAATGCCTGGCCAGTTTTATTATACTACTCCCCCTACAAATTATCTGTCTTTTCTGCCTTATCCCAATTATCTGCCAGATAACTATTGGGCATATTCTACTCCAGTAATGATGAGATATTTACGTTCCTGCCTATACACTAATATGCCGGAAAGTTTTGGCACGTATGACACGATTTCTTGGATTCATATAAATCACAATCCCTTTTTTCTCGCAATATTCCCGATTTTTGACACGTCGTATGTTTATGAACCACCTCTCGACACTTGCCCCCAGCCTACAGGTTTACACATCTTAAACCAAGACAGTACCAGCATAACACTGGCGTGGGACGATAACGGGACTGGCAGTTGGGAGTTCTCGTATGGCACCACTGCAGATGCCGAAAACGGGACTATAATACCCTGCAGCGTTAATTTCATAACACTAAGCGATCTTGACACCGCAACTCAATATGTCGCTTATGTCCGTTCGGTCTGCAGCGACACCTTGCCAAGTCTGTGGAGTGACAGTCTGCATATCTTCATCCCTGGCGACACTGCCAGCGGCGGACACGGCGAGCCAGAGAAAATAATCAGTAACATTGACCTTTTTACATATCTTATGCCAAATCCTGCACATTCTCAGGTTCTTGTGTCTTCATCTTATGGATTGCAATCCATCCAGATTTTCACTATCGACGGCGTATTGTTAGAACAACATAGTGCAAATGGTATCAGCACAACATTAGATGTCGCAAATTTGTCAAAGGGTATTTATATTGTTAGAATTGTTACACCTTCTGGATCGGCTGTAAAACGGCTGATAGTGAATTAGTAAAACGGTGTGTTAATCCCTTTCGGGACATACATTTTTCAAAAAAATTTGTGTATCCCGAAATTTTTTCGTTACTTTGCTTTTTGTGAGGAGGCATACATTTTTGCGAAAAATACGAATATTTGACTAATAAATAATTGATTACAATAAAACTCGAGATTATGAAAAAGGCTCTGCGTATACTGATGGCGATGGTTATGGTGGTTGGTTTGATGGGTGTTTGCGGCACTGTGAGCTCCTGCAAATCTTCATCCGAAACGATGTACTCGTCAAAGAAGAAGACAGCCAAGAAGATTAACCGCAACTACAAGGTCCGCGGCAACAACCAGCGCAACAGTTCGACCTATCATTCATATTGATTGTCCGAGCGGTGACGCTATGGCTAAGCGGTATGTTGTATTCGCGCTCGTGTTGCTGATGGCGTGGACGGCTGGTGCACAGTCGTTTCGCGTCAGTGTCGATGCGTCGAAAGAACTGGGGCGCAATTTCACGCTTTTGGTCTATGACACTGATTCGCAGCCGCGTGTTGTTAAGCCTAAGGGCAAGAAGGGTCCGGTGACGTTCGAGGATGATGTGAAAGGCGCCGTCTATGCCGAACTGCGGCACCGGAAGATAGATACCCCGCTGCCTTTCTTTTTAGAGGGTGCGGACATTACGATAAAGTACAATTCGGCCAATCCTGAGGCATCGGCCATTACGGGGTCGCGCTCCAACAGCCAGCTGCGCTACCAGCTGGAGCAGTGCGACGGCGACATTGGCTGCCTGGCGCAGTATGTGCAGGAGAACCCGACATCGCCGGTGGTACCTTATATTTTTGAGCGATACGTTTCTACTTCAGTCAGTTATGAGACTGTTGCCGCCTTGTTCAGGCAGTTGGGCGGCGATGCGGTCAAGAGCTATCACTACCGTCGTCTGCAGCAGAGGCTGCACCAACTCGAGGCCTTGGCTGAAGGTAGTCCGATACCGTCGTTTTCCTATACCGGCAGCGACAACCGGACGTTCAAGATTGATTCCGTGCTGACAGGCGGCAGCTACAATCTCATCATCGTCGGCGCCACCTATTGCAGTCAGTGCCAAAGGATTGAGAAAGAAGTGCGTGGGTCGTTCAAGAATGTGCATCCAGTCGTGATAGATGTTGACCGACAGAAGGATGGCTGGGACGCTCCGCTGCTGAAGCTGCTCGACATAGACCACGTGCCATATTTGATACTGCTCGACAAGGATCGTCGCATAGTGGCTCGCGACCTGAGAATATGGCAGTTGAAACGGACGCTGGAACAGCAGCCGACCACGGCAAACAAGAACAAACAATAATCCAACTATGGAAACTACACTATATCCTATGAAGTTTATGCCGCTGTACAAGAACAAGGTATGGGGCGGCAACAAGATAAAATCGCTCGGCTTCGACTACGACCCGCTGCCAAACTGCGGCGAGCTGTGGGCACTGTCGGCAGTGAAGGACAACGAATCGGTCATCGCCAACGGCTTCCTTGAGGGCAACACCCTCAATGATGCCCTTGAGATTTATATGGGCGAACTGATAGGCGAGAAGAATTATCAGCACTTCGGCAACGATTTTCCGCTGCTTATCAAGATTATTGACTCGAACGACCGCCTGTCGATACAAGTGCATCCCGACAACGCGCTGGCACGCAAACGCGGAATGGAAAACGGCAAGACCGAGATGTGGTATATCATTGAAGCAGAGAATGGTGCCGAGATAGTCGACGGCTTTGAACAGCAGGTGACGCGCGAAGAGTATCAGAAATTCCTTGAACTGGGGCACATCGAGGATATCCTTCATATCGAGCATCCGCAAAACGGCGACGTGTTCTTTATCCCTGCCGGTCGGGTCCACGCCTTGGGCAAAGGTTTGCTGCTGGCCGAGATTCAGCAGTCGTCGGACACTACCTACCGTATCTACGACTACAACAGACCCGATGCCGACGGCAAGCTGCGCCAGCTGCATACCGCCGAGGCGCTCGATGCCATCAATTTCAGCCCTACAAAGGACGGCAAGACCCACTATAAATACTATCCAAACGACACTGTGCGTCTGGCCGAATGCCCGTATTTCACGACCAATCTCATTGCACTCGACAAGCCGATGCGCAAGAACTTTGTGCAGCTTGACTCGTTCATCATATACCTTTGCACTGACGGCATCGCTGCGGTCAAGACCCTTGACACGATTTGTCCAATCCACGCCGGCGAATGCGTCCTTGTGCCTGCCGCCGCGGATACGGTCGAACTCTACAGCGAAGGGGCCGCAAAGTTGCTTGAGGTCTATGTCGACCCCAAGCAATGGAACGAGGAGGGCGTGAACCACACGCTTGATTTTGACTGGATGGCGCAATTCATTGGCAACGGCAACCCTGACGACTATCTGGACGACAAAGGCTTGGAAGAGCTTGACAACGAGGTCTGAACGGACCTTTCCCGAGGCTGTTGCGCTCCAGGTTTTGGGGACACTTAACCGACTTGTAAATAGCAGGCTTAGGTCTGCTTTTTAACATTTCCGAAAAACATTTGGACATTTAAGGCAAATGCTTTTTGCCGTTAAATGTATAATTAGTAACTTTGCACCTCTGAATTTGTATAGTTATAGAATAGGCAAAGTAATGAAAACCAAAATAATACTTGCGTTGTTTGTGGCTCTCTGCTCCTCGGGCTTGAGTGCGCAGCAGGTGCTTACGCTTGAGCAATGCCGCGAAAAGGCGCTGGAAGCCAACAAGGGCCTTAAAATGTCGGAGGAGAAGAGGGTTGAGACCGAGAATCTGCAGAAAGTGGCTCTGTGGCAGATGCTGCCAAAGGTGGGTGCCACAGGCGGATATACCTGGATGGACAAAAGTGTCAGTCTGCTCAGCGACGAGCAGAGAGACCGTATCAACAATCTGGGAAACAATGTGCAGAACAGCATTAACCAAGCCATCCGCGAAGAAGCGGGCAACCTGCCCATCGGAGGCCAGCTGATAGGCGATTTGCTGGCAGGTGTCGTAAACAATTCAGGCCTCAGCTCTTCGCTCAACAATGTAGGTCAGGAAATTACCCAAGCCCTTGAGACTGACACTCGTAACACGACTTTTGGTGTGGTCACCCTCACGCAGCCTATCTATCTGGGCGGCAAGTTGATTGCGTTGTATAAGACTGCGTCGCTGATGAACAGGCTGTCTGGCATAGAGTACGACAAGAAGAAGGAGGAGACACTCATAGCCGTTGACGAGGCCTACTGGCAGGTGGTCAGCGTGAAGCACAAGAAAGAACTGGCCGAAAAATACGCAGCACTGCTCGACACACTCAATCACAACGTCGAGGAACTGGTGGCTGCAGAGATGGCCACTAAAGGCGATTTGGCCAAGGTGCGCGTTAAACTGAATGAGGCGCAGATGTCGCTTACCAAGGCGACCAACGGCCTTGCACTGGCCAAGATGCTGCTCGCCCAGCGTTGCGGAATGCCTCTTGACAGCGACTTCGATGTGTCGGAGAGCAATCCGACCCTGGCGCTGACACAGCGTCATACAATCGATATGGAGGAAGTATGGCAGAATCGGCGCGAGATGCAGATGCTTCGCATAAGCGACAGCATATCGCAGCAGGGGGTCCGCCTTGCAGCATCGACGCTCAAGCCCAACGTCGCCTTCACGGGTGGCTACCTGTTTTCCAATCCCAACCTGTTCAATGGCTTTCAGAATGAATGGGGCGGCACGCTGATGGCAGGCGTCGTGGTCAATGTCCCGATACTCCACCTTGGCGGCATCTATTCCATCAAGGCGGCCAAAGCCAAGCGTCGCGAGGTGGCCTATCAGATTGAGGAAGCGCAGGAAATGATTGAACTGCAGGTCAACAAGTTGAACTATGAGTTGGAACTCGCCTACAAGAAACTGGATCAGGCTCAGAGCAACCTTACGCAAGCCGAGGAGAACCTGCGGCTTGCCGACGAGAGCTTCAAGGCAGGTATGTGCAGCAGCAGCGACCTGATGGCGGCCCAGACCGCCTGGATGTCTGCCAAAAGCGACATCCTTGACGCCGAGATAGAGATAGAAATGAACAGCATATACCTTAATCAAGCAATTGGAAAATAAAACAGCAATAATATATGAAAGAGAATAACAAGACATTGATTGCTGGCCTTCTGGCTGTAATAAGCGCAGTGGCCATAGTCGCCCTCGTGGGTCTGTTTGCCATACATCCGCAGAAGGAGATGCTGCTTGGCGAGGCCGATGCCACCGAATACCGTGTGTCGAATATGGTGCCGGGGCATATCGATCAGCTCTTTGTGAGTGAAGGCGATAAAGTCCGTGCCGGCGATACTCTGGCTCACATAGGTAGCCGTCAGGTCAACGCCAAGATGATCCAGGCCAAGGCCGCCCGCAGCGCTGCCAGTGCCCAGAGCCGCAAGGCCAAAGGCGGAGCCCGCGACCAGCAGGTGCAGATGGCCTACCAAGTGTGGCAGAAAGCACAGGCTGCCGAGTCGGTATACAAGAAATCGTACGATCGCGTCAAAGGCCTGTATGAGAAAGGCGTCGTTTCGGCACAGCAGTTCGATGAGGTAGACGCAAAATACAAGGCCGCCCAAGCCGACTGTGCCGCTGCCGAGCAGCAATACCTGATGGCCAAAGAGGGTGCGCGCTCCGAGGACATCGCAGCGGCCTCAGCACTGGTCAACCAGGCCGGCGGTGCTGTAGCTGAGGTTCAGAGCTATCTTGACGACAGCTATATCATTGCCCCTTGCGACGGCGAGGTGGTTGAGGTTTACGCCAAACTGGGCGACCTTGTGGGCACAGGAGCACCGGTAATGTCCATACTCGATATGAGCGACAACTGGTTCAATTTCAGTGTCCGTGAGGACCTGCTCAAGGACATCAAGACAGGCCAGTCGGTCAATGTGCGCATTCCTGCCCTTGGCGACAAGACCTATCCTTGCACGGTGCGCAACGTCAAGGTTATGGCCAGCTATGCCACTTGGCGCGCCACCAAAACCTTGGGCCAATACGATGTAAAAAGCTTTGATGTAAAGGTGGTGCCTCAGGAGACCATTGATGGTCTGCGGCCCGGAATGACGGCTATCCTGTCTGATAAATAAGGATTTTGTCGAGAGTGACTATGAAGATGCAAGGTATATACAGGGTACTTGTCCGCGAATTGCGGCGCATCTGGCTCAACCCGCGTTATTTTGTCTTGATGACGCTGGGCGTGGCGTTCACCTTCGTCTTCTTTGCCACCATCACCAAAGATGGGCAACCCCAGCGCCTGTCGGTGGCTGTGGTCGATATGGACGGCTCCTACCTGTCGCGGCGCATCTGCCACGAGATAAACGCCACGCCGGGCGTGAAAGTGGTGGCAGTATACAACAACCATACAGAGGCACGCCGAGCTATGCAGAGAGGCAAGATATTCGCCTTCTATGAGATACCCAAAGGCACCTACAACGACCTGCTTCAGTTCCGCTCGCCCCATTTCGTGCTCTATGTCAATTCGGCCTATATGCTGGCCGGCACCTTGAGCTACAAGCAATTGGCCACGATGGGAATGCTGGCCACAGGTGCCGTGCAGCGCGAGGTGTACCGCAAAAAGGGATATAGCGACGAGCAGGCAATGGGATTGATACAGCCTGTGGAATACGATACTCGCAATATCGGTAATCCGTGGATAAATTACGGCAATTACCTGATGACCACGCTTATACCGGCAGTGATAGCCTTCATCGTACTGATGCATACGGCCTACGTCATTGCCCGTGAGCGTCAGGAACGCACAATGAAGAGTTGGTTGCGCCGTGCGGGAGGCAACACACTCTATGCCTTGATAGGCAAGATGATACCTTACACCGCGTGGTATACGCTGCTATGCCTGCTGGCCAACTTGATAATGTTCGGCCCAATGGGGTTCCCGCTCGAGGGCAGCTGGATGCTGATGGTGGTCAACAGTATATTGCTCGTCTTTGCCGCCCAGTGCGCCGGCTGCTTCATAGCCAGTGCCATCCCCGATCCGCCGCTTACTATGGGCATCAGCGCCATATACAGCGCTATGAGCTTCTCGCTCAGTGGCTTCTCTTTCCCTGTCGAGAGTATGCCAACCTTCTTCTACAGCTTCGCCTGGCTCTACCCTATACGCCACTACTACCAGAACTTCTGCGACATAGCTATCTTTGGCAATGGCTTTGCCCATTGCTGGCCGCGCTTCTGTGCGCTTATGGCATTCGGAGCGCTGTTGATGGTGGGAGCCCTGTTCCTCCGCTGGCAAATGTCGCGTCAGGCACGACTGTCCGTCCAACCCTCTAAAACCGAAGCGCTATGATCAACACGCTCAAGGATATATGGACAGTCTTCAGTATCGAGGTTCGCCGCGTGTTCAGCGACCGTATGGTGCTGCTCATCTTCTTCCTTGCCCCGATTCTCTACCCGTTCATCTTCTGCTTTCTCTACCACAACGAGAATGTTGAGAATATGTCTATAGCCGTTGTCGACGAGGCTCGCAGTGCCGACAGCAAACGCTTCATCCACAAGCTCGACGCAACGCCAGAGCTGACGGTCGCCTATCGCTGCAGCAACCTTGGCGAGGCGCGTCGGTTGATGAACGACCACGAAGTGCGCTCAATCTTCTATTTCCCCGAAGACTTCTCGCAGCGTCTGGCCGAGATGCGCACAGCCCGCATCGTCGTCTTCAGCGATATGAGCTCCTTCTACTTCTACAAGGCGGCCCTCACTGGTGGCAATGCCGTGCTCATCGACGAGATGCACACCATAGAGCTGCAGCGCTACGAGCAGGCAGGCCTCACTAACGAAGAGGCCCAGATACAGATGCAGCCCGTAGTGATGGAAAACACAACCCTCTTCAATCCCACCGGCGGCTACGGAAGCTTCTTCTTGCCCTGCCTTATGATACTGGTGATGCACCAGACCCTCTTTCTGGGCATCTGCATCCTTACCGGCGATGCCCGTGAGAACCGCAAGTCGCTGCATATCATACCATCCCACCTGCGCCGCGGAAGCATACACCGCGTCACCCTTGGCCGTTCGCTGTGCTACCTTCTCATCTATGTTCCTCTGTGCATCCTTGACCTATGGTTCATACCGCGATGGTTCAACCTGCCGCAGCTTGGCAACCTCTACACCATACTCATCTTCTGCCTGCCCTTCATACTGGCCACAATCTTCTTCGGTATGACCGTCGGCAACCTTGTGGTGCGGCAGAAGATATCGCCGATGCTGTGCTTTGTATTCTTCAGCCTCGTGCTCTTCTTCGTTACCGGAATGGTGTGGCCGCAGGAGAGTATGCCTCGCTTCTGGTACCTTTTCAGCTATCTTTTCCCCTCCACCCCGGGCGTGCAGGGCTACGTGAAGATAGCGTCGATGGGTGCTCGCCTCTCCGAGGTGCGGCACGAATATATGGTGCTCTGGATTCAGGCCGCCGTCTATTTCTCGGCATCAACGCTCATCCTCAGCGCCCGAATACTGCTGCGTCGCCGCCGCAACATCTTAGTTCACAACCTGCGCCAAAAGCAGCAGTCATTAGCCCAATGGCAGAAAAAACGCTAAAAGACATTCACTATGCAAAAGCCTTCAATCCAAATCCCCAACCTGCTGCAATCCTTCAACACCAAAAACGCGCTGTGGATTGCCCTTGTCGGCAGCGTTCTGTTGACGGGAATAATGACCCTTGCCCACACCAACCGAGGATGGACCGTAGACGACAACTTCCACATCGTCTACTCCTTTTCCGCCAATGCCTTGCTGTTGTTTATCATACTCATTTACAGCTTCTCCATCATCAAGAGCCACCTCCCGCAAAGGTGGAAATACACGCTCGGCATTGTGGGCTCGCTGCTCATTGCAATACTGGTGTCGACGCTAATGGGATGGCTCTACCGTGCAATATACAACGACTTGCGCCTTGCCGACCCAAACGCCGTCAACCTTACACGCGATGTCGTGGTTGCCGTTATAGCTATCCTTATATCACTGATACTCTATAATTTTGCCCGTCAGCAGCAGTCCAATCTCGAAAAGGAAAAACTGCAGAATGAGAACCTGATTGTGCGCTATGAGGCCCTCGAAAACCAGCTCGACCCTCACTTCCTCTTCAACTCGCTCAACACCCTTAGCGGACTGATAGGCATCGACGACGACAAGGCGCAGCAATACCTGCAGCAGCTCGCCTCGACCTACCGCTACATAATGCAGGGCAAGCGCCTCGTGACACTCGAGGAGGAGCTGCAGTTCACCAAGTCCTACTGCCAGATGATGGCCATACGCTACGGCCAGAATCTGCGCTTCGAGCACAACGTCAACCATAACTTGATACACCACCACATCATACCCATCAGTATACAGCTGCTGATAGAGAATGCACTGAAACACAATGTTGTCAGCAGCCGTTATCCGCTCACAATACATCTCGAAACGACAGGCCGTCACACTTTCCGCGTAAGCAACATCATACGCCCCAAACAAGAGGACAACGCCGGCACGGGACTGGGCCTTGCCAACCTTGCAAAGCGTTATCAACTGCTTTGCCATCAAGATATTACAATAACCAATACCGACAATGTCTTTGCCGTCGAGGTGCCGCTTCTTGACCCAGCCGAATCCGCTAAATGGATGATCAGCCTCGAGGACAGCACGCTGTTGCAACACAAAACAATCCGTTAATACAAGAATCCTGACTTATGAACGCTATAATCATTGAAGACGAGCAAATTGCGGCTCAGAACCTGAAACGCCTGCTTGTCGAGACAGCACCCGAAATACAAGTGTCCGACATACTGCAGTCGGTCGAGGAGTCGGTTGAATACTTCAACCACACCCAAACGTCTCCGGATGTGGTCTTTATGGACATCCACCTGGCCGACGGCCTTGCCTTCCACATATTCGATCAGGCAACGGTCGACTGCCCCGTCATATTTACCACGGCCTACGACCAGTATGCCCTTGATGCATTCAAAGTCAATAGCATAGACTACCTGCTGAAGCCTATAAACCAGAATGACCTGGCCCGTGCCATCCAGAAGCTGCGCCTGCTCACCAACGACGGCGCCGCCCGGCGTTCCGCTCCGCTCAGCCCCGAAATCATAGCGTCGCTGATGGAGATGACCAAGCAACACCGCTACAAATCGCACTTCCTTATACCCGTTCGCGATAAGCTTATTCCGCTGCCCGTCAAGAATATAGCCTATATTTACCTTGACGACAAGATCTCGCGCGCCGTCACATTCGACAATCAAACGCACATCATCGACAAGCCGCTCGACAATATCTTCGCGCAGCTCAATCCCAACCACTTCTTCCGCGCTAACCGACAGTATATCATTGCCCACAGCGCCATCGGTGACATCTCGGTATGGCCTCTCGGCAAGCTGCACGTAAGCCTTACCGTCGCTACCCCCGAAAAAATCATTATTCCCCGCGCCCGCACATCCGAATTCAAGGACTGGTACACCAACTGATGCTGTCGGCGCTCGGCCTCCCTACTGTATTTTTGGCGTAATGACACGCTTTTTTCGTCGTGTCAAGTCCGCTCGTTGTCCGTTCGTTGTCCGTTTGTTGTCCGATTGTTGTCCGATCAGTGATCGGACAACAATCGGACAACAATCGGACAACAAACGGACAACGAACGGACAACGAGCGGTGTTGGTCTGGATTGGAAACGATGAAAAACCAGAGCGGTTGCTCCTTTTTCGTTTCGGGGGACAGTTTTTTTGCCCTCGTCGTGTCGATGGCTGGCCGGCGATGGCGGCCGCCAAGACCGATGGGAGGCGAAAAAAATTTCTATCTGTTGCTTTTTTGTTGTATCTTTGCAAATTCGAATATATTGTTTTTTATTTTATTTATTTTTATATGGAATTTAAACTCAACACAATAGAAGAAGCGATAGAGGATTTTAAGGAAGGCAAATTCGTCATTGTCGTCGACGATGAGGATCGTGAGAATGAGGGTGATTTCATTATTGCAGCTGAGAAAATAACCCCCGAAAAGGTCAATTTTATGCTCAAGAACGGACGCGGTGTGCTCTGCACGCCCGTCACCGAGCAGCGTTGCCACGAGCTGAACCTTGATATGCAGGTGCACGACAACACCTCGCTGCTTGGCACTCCGTTCACGGTGACGGTCGACCTGCTGGGCAACGGCTGTACTACGGGTGTGAGTATGCACGACAGGGCAATGACAATCAAAGCCTTGGCCGACGAATCCACAACCGCTGCCGACCTTGGACGTCCTGGCCACGTCAACCCGCTTCGCGCCCGCAACGGCGGTGTGCTGGTACGTGCAGGCCACACCGAGGCCGCTGTCGACCTGGCTCGCCTGGCAGGGCTTAACCCCTGTGCAGCGCTGATAGAAATCATCAACGATGACGGCACGATGGCACGTATGCCGCAGCTGCAGGAAGTGGCTAAGAAGTTTGGTCTTAAGATTGTTACTATCAAGGACTTGATATCCTATCGCATTGCCCACGAAACGATGATTCGCAAGGAGGAGGAGGTCTTCCTGCCGACCGAGTGGGGCAACTTCCAGCTGATAGCCTATACGCAACTCGACAACAATGCCACTCACTTAGTCCTCAAGAAGGGCGATTGGGCTGAAGACGAGCCGCTTATGGTCAGAGTCCACTCGAGTTGCGCGACGGGCGACATCTTTGGTTCGTGCAAATGCGACTGCGGCAAGCAACTGCATCGCGCAATGGAAATGATTGACAAGGAGGGCAAGGGCCTGGTGCTCTATATGAGTCAGGAAGGTAGAGGCATCGGTCTGGTTAACAAGCTGAAAGCCTACCATCTGCAAGAACAGGGGCTCGATACCGTCGACGCCAATCTGAAGCTGGGCTTCAAGGCCGACGAGCGCGACTATGGCATCGGTGCACAGATACTTCGCGACCTGGGTGTCAAGAAGATGCGTCTGATCACCAACAACCCTGTCAAGCGTAGCGGACTGGAAGGCTATGGATTGGAGATTGTTGAAACTCTGCCAATTGTCATAGAACCCAACCAGTACAATGAGCGCTATTTGAAAACCAAGCAGGAGAGAATGGGACATAAGCTCAATCTCAAATAGTTGATTAGGTTGTATTTAGAGCTTGTTATTTAAATCATACATAAAAATATTTTCCTGTTTATAAAAAAGTTCGTACTTTTGCACTCGCCAAAATGTATAATAAAACGACAAAATGTTTGACTTTGAGACTACGCTGAGCGGAATAGAATACAAGGTGAGACAGTTGATTGAGGACAACAATCGGCTGAAGGATAAGGTCTTGGAGTTGACTGAGGCAAATGAAGAACTTAACGAATATATTAAAAACAAAGACAACAAGATAAAAGAATTAATTGAAGAAACCCAAATATTAAAACTAAGGAATACGCTTGTACAGAAAGGCGATTCAGCAGAAATAAAGCTCAAAATCAATCAGTTGATTCGTAATATTGACAAAAGTCTAATGCTATTGACTAAAGTGGACTGACCTGATGGAAAACGTATCGGTTACGGTAAACATATTGGAACGAAGTTATAAACTCTCTATTGCTGTGCAAGAGGAGAAGTATCTGCGCGATGCCGCAGCGTTGATAGATGCACAGGCAAGATTGTTCAAGAAACAGTATGGACACCGTGACAACCAGGACTTGCTGGCGATGGTGTCGCTTATGCAAGTGACAGAATTGATGAAGACTCAGGACAGCCTTAAGTATAAAGACGAGGAACTGATAGCTAAGCTGACAGAGATAGACTCTGTGTTAGAGAACAACCTGCATCCAACCCAAAACAGTTTGTAAACTCAACACCATTTACAAACCGAGTCTGCTCAGGGGTGGGTAGGTTAGCCTCTCGCAAGGAGACTGAAGAACTGAGACACCCGGCGCTCAAATCCTAAAGTTTCAGAGTTTACCATAACTCTCGGAGGGAAGTGATGCAGGTTTTTTTGCCGAAGAGATTGACGAAGCGGGCGCATTCCACCAAAATTATTTAAAAACTATGTACATACTGATGATTATCATTGGACTGATTGTAGGTGCCGGTGCAGGAATCGCCGCCACAACGACAGTCCTGAGAAACAAGCTGCTCGGCAAGAGCCAGCAAGTGCTGAAAGATGCAGAAGAGAAAGGTGAAGTCATAAAGAGAGACAAGATTCTGCAGGCAAAGGAGAAGTATCTCCAGATGAAAAGCGAATATGACAAGCAGGCAGCCGAACGCAACAACAAGATGCAAGTGGCCGAACAGAAGCTGAAACAGCGCGAACAGGCCTTGGCACAGAAGGTTGAAGACCTGCAGAAGAAGAGCAATGAACTGAAGAACGCCAGCGACAACTTGAACAGCCAGATAGAGGTGCTGAACAAGCGTAAGGCCGAGACTGAGAAGATCTACAAGCAGAGTGTTGAGAAGCTGGAGCACATTGCCGGCCTGACGGCTGACGAGGCCAAGCAGCAACTGGTAGAGATGATGACCGATGACGCCCGCGCCGAGGCTTCGAACACGATTATGGACATTGTGGAGGAGGCCAAGATGACGGCCAACGAGCAGGCCAAGAAGATTGTCATTGAGTCGATACAGCGCACCGCTACAGAGCACGCTGTTGAGAACACCGTAAGCGTATTCAACCTTGAAAACGAGGAGGTGAAGGGCCGCATCATCGGTCGCGAGGGCCGTAACATACGCACCCTTGAGTCGTTGACCGGCGTAGAGGTGATAATAGACGACTCGCCCGACGCCATCATCCTGTCAAGCTTCGACCCTATCCGCCGCGAGATTGCCCGCCTGTCGCTGCATAAACTGGTGACGGACGGCCGCATACACCCGGCACGTATCGAGGAGGTCGTTGCCAAGACACGCAAACAGATAGAGCAGGAGATTGCCGAAGTGGGTAAACGTACCTGCATAGACCTGGGCATCAACAATATGAACCACGAGTTGATGCGTATGGTAGGTCGTATGAAATACCGCTCGTCCTATGGTCAGAACTTGCTGCAGCACAGCCGCGAGGTGGCCAACCTTGCCGCTACTATGGCTTCGGAGCTTGGCCTTAATCCCAAGCTGGCAAAGCGTGCAGGCTTGCTCCACGACATTGGCAAGGTGCCTGAGAATGAACCAGATCTGCCGCACGCAATATTAGGTATGCGTCTGGCCGAGAAGTACAAAGAGCATCCCGACGTATGCAATGCCATCGGTGCCCACCACGACGAGACCGAGATGACAAGCCTTCTGTCGCCCATCATCCAGGTGTGCGACGCCATCAGCGGTGCACGCCCGGGCGCCCGCCGCGAGGTCGTCGAGGCATACATCAACCGCCTCAACAAGCTGGAGGAGATGGCTATGACATATCCTGGCGTTGTCAAGACCTATGCTATCCAGGCAGGTCGCGAGCTTCGCGTCATTGTCGGTGCCGAGAAGGTCAGCGATGCCGAGGCCAACAAGCTGAGCTATGACCTCTCACGCCAGATACAAAGCGAAATGACCTATCCAGGCCAGATCAAAGTAACTGTCATCCGCGAGACCCGCGCGGTGAACTATGCAAAATAAAAACTTCAGGCTATGTTGAATTTCGTCCATTGGAATGTCGATCCAATCATCTTCCACTTAGGCTCTTTCGGTGTGCGCTGGTACTCGCTGGGCTTCCTGCTGGCATTCCTTTTGGGTTATTTCATTGTCGCCCGTATGTTCAAACGCGAGGGCGTCGACTCCAAATACCTCGAGTCGCTACTCATCTATATGTTCGTCGCTGTCCTTGTCGGTGCAAGACTTGGCCACTGCCTCTTCTATCAACCCGACTATTTTCTCACCGACAATCACTGGATTGAGATAATACTTCCGTTCGGCAAGGATGCTGATGGTTGGCATTATACGGGATATCAAGGCCTTGCAAGCCACGGTGCCGCAATAGGAATATTGGTCGCTATGTGGCTCTATTTCCGCAAATATCGTATGAACCCCGTCTGGATTGTCGACCGTATGGTCATTGTCATTGCTTTGGGCGGCGCCTTCATTCGACTGGGCAACCTCTTCAATTCAGAGATTTACGGTGTGCAGACCGACCTTCCTTGGGGTTTCATTTTTGACCTCAACGGTGAGACTGTGCCAAAACACCCGACCCAACTCTACGAGTCGTTCAGCTACTTCCTCATCTTCCTCGTCAGCTTGCTCGTCTACCGCAAAAAGGACGGCAAACTGCGTCCTGGAGCATTGTTCGGCTGGTGGCTCATAGCGCTGTTCGGCGTGCGCCTGCTGGTCGAGTTCGTCAAGGAAGAGCAAGTGGCATTTGAGCAAGGAATGACGCTCGATATGGGCCAGTGGCTCAGCATACCTTTCATACTGCTTGGCGTCCTGATGTGCATACTCGCTTACAAGGGCAAGTTCAACGAGCACATAATCCTGAAGAAAGACGAAAAAATCCTTAAGAAATGAAGCAACTGATACTTATCCGTCACGGCGAAAGTGAATGGAATAAACTCAATCTTTTTACAGGCTGGACCGATGTCGACTTGACCGAGTTCGGCCGCAAAGAGGCTTTCGATGCCGGCCTGCTGCTCAAGAAGGAAGGCTACAAGCCCCAGATGTGCTACACCTCCTATCTGAAACGTGCCGTACGCACCCTCAACCAGGTGCTCGAGGCTATGGATATGGACTGGCTGCCAGTTGAGAAAAGCTGGCGCCTCAACGAGAAGAGCTATGGCGCTATCCAGGGTCTCAACAAGGCCGATACCGCCAAGAAGTACGGCGACGACCAGGTGCTGCTGTGGCGACGCAGCTTCGACACCCAGCCGCCGGCATTGGATATGCACGACGAGCGCAGCCCGCGTATGGACCCGCGCTATGCCGAGCTCAGCGACAGCGAGATACCGCTGACCGAATCGCTCAAGGATACTATCGCACGTTTGATGCCCTACTATAAAGAGGTGATTCTTAAGTCCTTCAATCGCTACGACACTGTAATGGTAGTGGCTCACGGCAACTCGCTGCGCGGCATCGTGAAAGAGCTGCGCAATATGGGCAACGACGAGATTATCAAGTTCAACATCCCCACCGCCGTACCCTACATCTTCCAGTTCGATGACCAGATGAAGCTGCAGAAAGAATTCTTCCTGGGCGACCCTGATGTCATTGCTGCCAAGATGCAGAGCGTTGCAAACCAGGGCAAAAGCAAATAATCTGCTTTGCCGATAGACTGAACACGGGTTCCCCGCGGCTTCGCCGCGGGGAACCCGCTTTTTTACCGCCTCAGGCCTTGTACATCCTTGCTTTTGCCCCATACCAGGACTGGTTGTTGTCCGCTTGTTGTCCGCTTGATGTCCGCTTGTTGTCCGCTTTTAAAGCGGACAACAAGCGGACATCAAGCGGACAACAAGCGGACAAC
>CADALO010000015.1 GCA_902788805.1 uncultured Bacteroidota bacterium
CCAACGACCTGCTGGACGTCAACGCGGACTATATGTACACTGCCTCTGTTTTGAAAGAGCCCACCATATATCCATCCGCCTATATGGTAATGTCCAACAGAGGCTACACAAGTATAAGTCCGTATGCCTATTGTGCCTGGAACCCAGTGAAGCTGGTGGATCCAGATGGGAGAGACATCTATCGTTTGGATGCTGAAAGTGGATCATTGATGTTGTACAAGAAAAACAAAAAAAATTATGATGTTATTGAAGTTGGCACAACAAATAAAATTGGCAGGGCAACACTCTTTAATAAAAAATCGGAAAAGAGAATTTCAAAAGGCATATTGGAAGGTAAGGAAAACCAGGATATTTCACAAACAGGTTTTGTGACTTGTAGCAACCGACAAGAAGAGGCTCTTGAGGTCGCAGTATTTATATCTTTTTCTTGTCACAAAGAATTAAGTGGCGTCGGTTATGAAGGAATAATGAGAAACCAAGACCTAGAAGTTTTTGCCTGGGCAAGTAATACGAGCAATCATAGTGATAATCCTGTTCATTATAGTCCTTCAAAAGGAGGAGAATCCAAATTCCATTTTCATACACATTGCGGAAATAAGAACGGTAAAGGTGGTTATGCTAACCCGGGAACAGAAGATAAAAACACTTCAGCAACCTTGAAAAAAACATCCGGAATAAATACATTTGTTATTATTTCTAAAAGGGGATGTTCCGTATTATATGATGAGAATGGCAAAAAATCAATCTACGTTAATAGTTTACCAAAGTCAGTACACTCAAAATATTAATAATTATGAAACAAATAAATCATTTTTATACTCTTTTAATAATTATTATAGTTATAGGTGCTATTTTTCTAAGCAAGTTGAATACTAAATATGAAGATTCTGAGAGTGACAATATAGTGTCAACTCCGATGGATTCATTGTATATTAATGACTGTAAAAGAATTATTGATTATAAACAAGGTGTTTGTCCATTGGGGAAGAAAAAAATGATACTGTCTACAGCCGCGAAAAACTATTATAAAGAAGAATACCGGATAGATGATGATGGCATTTTGAATGTTGTAAACGTAATATATTTGGATGATTATAAAGGTTATGAATTATACTGGATTATTCAGGGCTCTCCTATTTATTTTTCTTTAAATGAAACAATTACGAATGTAGAATGTATGGGAAGTTATGTAGTCCTTTATAGTATTAAAGATCAACCTGCAATAACAATCGATATCATTAAAAAAATGGGATTCAATGATAAAGCCGATTATTTCACAAGTCAAGAATTTTCTTGGTTTTTGTTGATTGACCCTAATACGGCAAAACATATTATAGTAAAAGACGCACTTACAGAACAGGACTGCGAACGTTTTTTTGATGATTTTATAAAAGACAAAGCTTCGTCCATTACAATTGCTAAATGCACAACCGGCGCCGCTTAATATAAGGAATTGCATTCCACGAGGCAATATTCATTGCTCATCTGCGTTATTATAATGCATTGAAACACATTGTATTCTTTTTGCAATAACAATGATAATTAAACAGATTACAAATCCTGACAATAATATGTGGCGGAGCGCAGATCCGCCACAACGGACGGAGCGCGTGGCAGCCCGCATCGGAGGCGGTGGACTGTATGCGATAGACCAGGAACACGGATTGTCGGACAAGTCTGGAAATAAAACAAACGCAACCCCAGCAAGAATAGGTTCGTACAACACCATATATACCGCGGCACATTATAATGCAGGAAAAATTTTCCCCGGAACAATCAAATGCGATATTTTCAGCTCGTTCACATATCTTTCGCACAACAACGGGGTATATTCTTTAGAAACAATGATTCTAAAAACCAATTACAGATATGAACGTCAATAGTAAAATCTATATGTTGATGAGCTTTATAATGCTTTCGGGATGTTCACCCAAGTCATTTCCCATTGTTGCACCTGAACCAATTACAATATTGCAAATAAATACACGAGAAATACCCTACGCGTTTCCATTGAGTTATTACCACAACAGAGTATGTGTTTTTAACACTGATATCGTCTATGACACCGATGATGTCTATATAGCTCCTGTCCCTTTTGACAGTTCTTCTTATCGTAATCGTTTGCTAGAGTACTCTACATCGAATGATGTAAATCCCGAAAAACTATTGATAAAGGGGCTTATGATTGTAGATAGCATTATTGAAGGAATAAATGTATATAAATTAATTGTTGATTATGAATCAGAAAAATATTATGTCTATAGTTTGTATACGAATAATGTTACAAAAAGAAGCAAGCGAATGGATGTAGGGAAAGCCTATTATATGGAGATTTTGCCATATTACTACCAAGATTCGGACAATTATAATAATTGCGGTCTTTATTATGACGGATATGTTATTGAAGATCACACTCTTCCAATTTACAAATGGAAGTATGTGTGTACTACAAAATGGATTAGTGGGATAAAATACACTCCTGAAACCAAGAAAACCAGATAACACACCCGTCACGGCGGATGTTCTGTCGCGGCGGATCTGTGCGCTTGATGTGGCGGAGCGCAGCTCCGCCACATCAGACACCCTAAATCATCGAAAATCACACACCTCGTTCCAGCCTACAGCATTGTCTCAGCGACGGAGCCTGTTCGGGTCTACTCCGCCATATCAACGATACATCAACGATACTTCGACGATATTTCGACGATATATAATGGTCGAAATATGATTGAAGTATCGTCTATCAATAGTCGATATGACGGCGTTGGGTGCTTGATGGAGCGGCGCTAACCGCTACGGTTGCCCTTTCTTATCCGTCGCAACAAGTTTTGTAACCTAAGAAACTTGTTCGAGTTATGCCACGGGAAAATGTTAAATTTTCTTTTTTTCACCCCCTTTGTAGATTTTCGCTACCTCATAGTGTTATATTAGAATAGAACACGCCGCAGAAAAAGTGGCAATAAAGATAAAGCGTTATGAATGATTTTTATATTGACTGAAATGAAAAAAACAATATTCACTATCATCATCTTGTCATCAGCGTTGGCTTGCGCGGCGCAAAATGCCAACAGCATTTCGGGCATTTTGATGGACTCAGCCTCTGCTCCCATATCGTTTGCGAATATTGTTTTGGCGACACAGGCGGATACAATGTTTCTGAGGGGCACCCTGAGCGACGAAAACGGAGAATTCCGTTTCGACAGTGTGAGCGACGGAGATTACCTGTTGAGGATTTCCGCCATTGGGCAAGGGAGCAGAATTGTGAGCATTAGCACAAACGGCAACACAGATCTTGACACAATAAGAATCAAACGAAAGGCCTATAATTTGAAAGGTGTCACGGTAACCGCCAGCCGTCCGCTGTACAGCGTGGATGGAGAGAAAAGAATATACAACGTAGAGGATGACGCATACGTGCGGACGGCACCGGTCATCGATGTCCTTCAGAACGCGCCGGGAATCGAGGTAGACGCCCAAGGCAATGTGACCTTGCGGGGACGGGAGGCTGTTGAAATCTGGATCAACGGACGCCGCACACATATGCCTGTCGAAAGTTTGAAGCAATACCTGAAAATGATGCCGTCAAACAAAGTCAAGAATATTGAGGTAATCTCGAACCCCTCAGCCAGATACGGTGGAGGAACTGCCGTGGTCAATATTGTCACCAAAGAACATTTTGACCACAAAGACTATTTCACTTTTGGCAGTAACGGCTCAAGCCGTCCTTCCCTATTGCCGTGGACCTCTTATGTCTATGCCAACAACAAGATGTGTGTAAACACCTTTCTTAGCTACGACTATAGAGTTTCCAACTGTACAAACAGCGACCGGTTCGAGATGTACACCCCCGACGGAACCCTTTCGAGAAAAGAGGACGCGATGAAAGAGCGGAACCACCGTCTGGGCGACCTGCAGGCTTATCTTAGTGTCGACTATTCTATTGACACAAGCACCACCTTGTCGGCGTGGATTGAGGCAACTCCACTTTCCACAGAAAAAAAGAAAATCACAAAACTCGACAGTGTTGTTGAATTCATATACACCCCCGGGGCATACAGCCATCGAGAAAAAATAGACGACAATACAGTATCTCCTAACGGCCAGTTCCAGATACAATTCCAGCACGATTTCCAAGATGACGGACATCAGTTGCAAATCAGCACCTCAGGATTGTATCTTGCAGGTAAATCTGTCTCAAACAGAGAGCGAACATATTTCTATTATCCCCAAATGTCGTTCAACCAAAGCGAGGAGCTAAGTTTCACAAAACAAAATATCGGCATTGATATGGATTACTCATATCCTTTCTCTGAGAAGGTGATGCTCGAGGCAGGAATCTCACAAAACTACATTTCAGACAGCGACAAGAACACCTGGAAATGGTTCGATACGTTGACCGGAATGTCTGTTGTCGACAATCTGCGTAGTTACAACACACATTATATTACCCGATGTACGGAGGATTATCTGACCCTGTTGATTCGCCATAGCAGTCTCTCTGTCAAAATGGGAATCCGTTCTTCTTACAGTTTGATGGACGGTATATATAAAGACTCGACACATCTGGATTTCCAGAAGCACTATTTTTCCCTTATTCCGTCAGCACACATAGCGTACAGTATCAACGACGAGAACTCCCTCACATTCAGTTTCACACACAGGTATGGCATCCCGTCCGCCAACCAGCTTTCAACCTTTACGGTCTATGATTTGGAATCCTTTTCCAAAGGCAATGACGCATTGGATGCCTCCGGCATATACAAAGCTGAGCTGACCTGGACTAAATATTTCAAACAACAGGCATCCCTCGAACTTCAAACCTACTATTACGGCATCACCAACGAGATAGGGAGTCTGACAGACGTATTGTTTCACGATTCGTATGGCCGTATGGTCTCTTATACACAAGATGTAAATATCGGTAGTTCCTATACCGCTGGAGCCGAGGCCGTGTTCACTTTCCGAAGGAAGAGTTCTATGATGGCACGATTGTACGCCAATTGTTACCACAACTATTACAAAACAATACACCGGTCAGAATTGGTCGAGCATAGTATGTGGAGCTACAGCTTTCGCGCCAACCTTTTGTTCAACTTATTCGGAAAAGTCAAACTTTTCGCCAACGCCGCGTATCGTTCCAAAACGCAGAACCTACTGGTGGAATATATGCCCAACAAAGTAGTGGATGTCGGTTTGACTTCCGACTTTTGGGACAATAGGATAACGGCCGCGTTAGGTATTGCGGATTTGTTCAACTGGAACAAGTCGACAGAAACAATAACAAATCCCTATTATCCTACAACCACCGTGGAAAAGTACGACAGCCGCTATATAATCTTGTCGTTAGTGTTCCGATTGGGCGAAATGGGACTTGACGACAAAGCCCGCCAAGCGGGAAATTGACACCATCCCACATATTTATTCGTTGGTAGTAGATGAGCAAATAGTTGCAACAAAGCGTATGGTATTAACAAAATAACAACAATTATGAAAACAAGAAAATTACTACTGTTCTCTGCCATTTTCATTGTACAGCAGTTTGCTTGGGGACAGCATCAGAATGGATTCCAGTCTTTTTTTGGACAGGAGTCCACGAAATGGAATGGTGTGACGGAATATTATGATGTGCCTTGGGAAAATCACATATTGTGTATCACCAACGACACTTTAATAGATAGCAGGTATTACAAGAAAGTAGCGTATTCTGCCATATATTGGTATAATGAATACTCTGAAGGCAGGGATTCGTCTTATGATTTTTATCTAAGCGAAGATTCTACCACAGGTAAGCTATGGTGTCGATATCAAAATGAAAATGATGATTTCATAATAGCGGATATGTCGCTTTCCTTGGGAGATACCATTTGGTTACCGAACTATGTTGATTACCGTGATAGTATTATGTATACTGTACAAGATACGCTTACATATGACGGACATTACACGATTGTGTTATACGAGGAATTCTCAAACCGCTCCATTAAGTTCATTGAGGGAGTTGGATGCTCCAATCTTTTTGATTATTTGCGTCTGCCTATCATTGGAAGCCAGTTGGTTTGTTGCCATAAAGACGGGGATTTGTTCTATCATTGCTCTGTGGAAGGCTGGCCGGAAGAAGACTGTGTTGTTCATACGGTTGGGATTAATGAATGTGAAGAAAATCATATAATTCGTGTATGGCCAAATCCCTGCAATGATTGGATTTACATTAATGGTGGCGAACACATTAAAACGGCAAAACTCTTTGATTTGACGGGGCGCTTGCTGCTGGACAATATCAGTTGTATGGATAAGATTTTCCTAACGAATATACCACAAGGAGTTTTTTTGCTGTGTATCGAAACAAACTATTCAAAATCACAAATTAAAATAATAAAACAGTAATATGAAAAAGGGGCTAAGTTTGTTGTCTTGCGCTGAAAAAAGTTGACACAAAAGTCAAAAAAATGAAGAAAGAAAAAGAGAAGAAGTAAAGGAAGTATCTGAGTCAAGAAGAGAAGAGGGAGATCATAAAGATGTACCATCTAGAAGGCGTAAGCCAACAGGAATTGGCAAGACGTTATGACACGGTGCAATCCGTAATTTCGATAATTATTAGTAAATTTGCAGCGGAAAACAACAAAAGTGCGCTTCTTATGGGAAAGGATGCAAAGACCAGAGAATCAGAAGAGACAAAAGCTCTCCGCAGGGAGGTTATGGAGCTGAAGAAACAGCTCTACAACGAGACGATGCGTGCGGATTTTTACGACACGATGATAGACGTGGCGGAGGAGATATTCAATATTGAGATAAGAAAAAAAACCGTCACCGGGCAGTCGAAAGGCTGTACGAAGGAGATTCAAGATATCCGGTGAATCGCCTTTGTGCACTGGCCGGTGTGACAAGACGGGCCTTTTACGACTATACATACTACAGACCCAGGCACAAACGTTACAGTTATATGACAGGCAACGATGTCGAATATACATATGGCACCTCCGGCAACGAGACCGGACGCTTCCTCTTATGGACCGAAGACTGCTATGGCTGCGAACACCTATTATGTCTATTCAATGTAGTGAACAACCGTATGCACGCAGCCGTAGACGAAAAGTACTCCAGCTATTACGTCCACGACCACAGCGGGGAGCGCCGCGAAAGTCGGGATCAGAGCCAAGCCTGCTTGAGCTATGCCGAGACGAAGCAAAGTGTGCGAAGCGACCACCTCGGCAGCGCCAGCTGGATTACCGACAACGGAGGTCTTGCCGTCCAGCATCTTCAATACCTGCCCTATGGCGAGCGCTATGTCGACCAGCGCGCCGTGGGCTATAATGAACGATTCACTTTCACCGGCAAAGAGAAAGACTCCCTTCGCCTTAATCTGCAAAGTGGGGAACTTTGCAGGGCTCGGCTCACAAGTCCACCGGACTTGTTCACAAGCTATTACTACTTCGGTGCCCGCTATATGGACCACGAGCTGATGACAATGTGGCTCTCCGTCGACCCGATGAGCGACAAATACCCGAGCATTAGCCCCTATGCATATTGTGCCTGGAATCCAGTGAAGCTGGTGGATCCAGATGGAATGAAATTTGATTCTGCAAGTTTAATAATAGTCTCATTGTTCAAAGAAAACATTGACAATAGGATGAGAGCTATTGATATAACAAAAAGCGACAGAACGGAGTTAAATGATGCATTATCTGAATTAAAAACTTTAGAAGAATCTGATCAATTGTACACTATACAAAACATTGGGAAGAACTACGATATGGTCTCAGGAGGGACAGATTTTGATATTAGGAATTTTTCTGTTCTTATTGAATATGATGGAGACATTGGCACACTTGCTCATGAATTAAAACACGCTTCCCAATATGAAAACAAAGAATTATTTTTTGGACGATATGGCAATATAGGTGAATTGTATGATATTTATGACGAAATTGAAGCATATAAGCGTGGAGGTGTCTTTGATAAAAAACAAAAAAATATGAATTATTATAAAATACAGGAAGTCTATCGTTTCAAAGTTGCTAATGATCAGTATGAATATTGTTACCCTTTTATTAACGCAAATGATAAGAAAATTCTTCATAAAAACAGTATTAAAATAGGGCACACCAAAAAAAGAAACCTAAAATGGGCAATACAAAACAATATATCCTTAGAATACGATTTTTACAGAAAATAGCTTTTTTGTTTTTTTCTCTTATTAGTTTTCAAATGGCTGTTTCTCAAAATGACACGGTTTTACTTAAAGCCAAAATATACAATGTTAATGGCATGGAATTCAAAATGATATATGTAAAACACGGCACATTCATTATGGGTAATCACGCTGATACATTAATGAGTATGTATTCTTCGAGCTATGATGGAATGTTTGATCGTAGAAGGGAAGCGACCGTTAATGACTTTTTTATTTCAGAGACTGAAATCACACAAGAATTATGGACTGCAGTTATGAAATACAATCCAAGTATTCATAAAGGCAAAAACCTTCCAGTTGAGAATGTCTCTTGGAATGAATGTAATAAATTTTGTAGAAAACTGACAAAAATCACAGGAACAGAGTTCAGGCTGCCGCTAGAAAAGGAATGGGAATTTGCAGCCTATGGGAACGACACCTCGAGAAAATATCTATATTGTGGGAGCGACACTTTGGATGTTGTTGGATGGTACAATGAAAACACTTGCGAAACCCATCCTGTAAAACAAAAAAAATGCAACATTTTAGGTCTTTATGATATGTCTGGGAATGTAATGGAGTGGGTGAGCGATTCGTACGATACTATATTTTTCCCAAATTATAAAAGACAAATCAATGACAAACTACTAAAAGACGCGTACCCTAAAATACGATATAGAAAAAGGTGGAAAGTGGCAAAAGGTGGAGGGTATGATTCTCCATGGGATATTTGTATTCCGGGTGTTACTTTAAAAGGCGATAAGGGATGGAAGGGAGGCAGATTGGGTTTTCGCATAGCATCTTCCTTGACGGATCAACCACGTTGATACGTAGCAGTTCTGTGCCCCGTCGTGGCTGATGTTCCGATGCGGCTTGCTGTGGCGGTTCTGCGCTCCAGCCACATCAAGCACCCTAAATCCACAAGTCACACACCTCGTACCAGCCTACAGCATAGTCTCAGCGTCGGAGCTGGCAGGGACCTGCTCCGTCATATCAACCATCGTTTAACCATCCTTCAACCATCGTTTAACCATATATAATGGTCGAAATATGGTTGAAGTATGGTTTATCAATAGTCGATGACGGCGTTGGGTGCTTGATGGAGCGGCGCAAACCGCTGCGGTTGTCCTGTCTTTTCCATCGCAACAAGCTCAGTAAAATGTAAAAAGATTTTCACCTAATCACAACAGAGAGAAAAAAAAGTTGTATTTTTGCATTTAAAAACCGTCCGACCATTATGCCCAAAAGGATATCATTGCTCATTGCTTTTCTGTTGATTACGGGCTGCGCCATAGCCCAACGCGACTTCTGGGACGACCTGAAGGTGTACGAGGTCGGCAAGGTGGCGCCACATAGCGACATCATTCCTGCCGACAGCCAGTGGGTGATAGACCTCAACGGAATGTGGTCGTTTCTCTACTACGAGCGGGCAGAGTATGTGCACAGAGGGTTGGAAAAAGGGGCCTACATAATGCCCGACTTCGACCCGATGCAGGACCTGAGGCGGTGGGACAGCATTGTGGTGCCAGGCAACCTTGAGCTGCAGGGCTACGGTGTGCCTGTCTACGTGAATATGAAGAACGAGTTTCCGAGCAACCCTCCGCACGCGCCAAGGGCATACAATCCGACAGGCGTTTATGCCAAGGATGTCACGGTGCCCGAGTCGTGGGAGGGTCGCAGCGTATATTTCCGCATCGGTGCGGCGGCGTCGGCTGTGGAACTGTATGTCAACGGCGAGTTTGCAGGCTACAGCGAGGACTCGAAGACGCCGGCGGAATGGGAGATCGGCAGCTATCTGCACCAGGGCCGCAACCGCATCTGCATCATACTGCACCGCTGGAGCAACGGCAGCTATCTGGAGTGCCAGGATATGTGGCGTATGAGCGGCATAACGCGCGACGTGACGATGTACTGCCTGCCGAAAAGCCATATAACCGACTACCGCATCGACGCCCTGCTGGACACCGTGGACTATGGCAGCGGCAAGGTGAACGTAACAATATATGGACAAGGCCACAACGACGGCCTGCTCGCAGAAGTATCGCTGCCCGCTCTTGGCATCGGGAAAACGCTGCCTTTCTTTGAACTCGACACCGCTTTACTGCTCTGTCATACGGAGTTAAGAATCGCCGGCGTAAAACCTTGGTCGGCAGAGAGTCCTGATCTCTATGCCATCACTATCAAGCTGAAAGACAAGAACGGCCGCACTATTCAAACCATTGAGAAGCAGATTGGTTTCCGCACGGTGGAGATTAAGGACGGCCTGCTGTGCGTCAACGGCAAGCCCGTGACCATCAAGGGCGTGAACCGCCACGAACACAACGCCTTTACGGGCCACGTGGTGAGCCGCGAGGATATGGAAAGGGACGTCCAGTTGATGAAGGCCAACAACATCAACGCTGTGCGCACCTGCCACTACCCCGACGACGAATACTGGTACGACCTCTGCGACCGCTACGGCCTCTACGTCTGGGACGAGGCCAACAACGAGAGCCACGCGCAGGGATATGGCGAGCATAGCCTGGCCAAAAAGGCGGAGTGGACCGAGCCTATATGGTACCGTGTAAACAATATGGTGCAGCGCGACCGCAATCATCCGTCGGTAATCGTCTGGTCGTTAGGCAACGAGTGCGGCAACGGCGTCTGCTTTGAGGAGGCCTACCATCGCACCAAAGCCACCGACCCGACACGCCCTGTCAGCTACGAGCGAGCCGAGCTGGACTGGAACACAGATATCGTAGGGATTATGTATCCGAGCGTGGATTATCTGGCGTGGTATGGCAGGACTATGGACTCCATCCGCTCAGGCCTCACGATTCACAATTCACAATTCACAATTCACAATTCCATCAGGCCTTATATTATGGTTGAATACTGCCACGCGATGGGCAACAGTCTTGGCGGTCTGAGCGACTACTGGGACACGATACAGAAATACAAGTACTTGCAAGGCGGATTCATCTGGGACTGGCAAGACCAGGGAATCGACCGCACCCCTGCCCTGCCGATGGGCAAAGGTATTGTGGATGTTTTCTATCGCTATCCGCAAATATCGCTCGGCGGCGACCTTGGAGAACTGCCCGGCATTGAGGACGACAACGATTTCTGCGCCAACGGCATCTGCGATGCCTACGGCAACCCTTACGCCTGTATGGAAGAGGTCAAAGCGGTGTATGGGGAACGGAAAACGGAGAACGGAGAACGAAAAACAGTTAACGTAAGGAGGTGTACATTCCCCCAAAAAAATGTGAAAGTAGACTTGGGAAATAGGACTGTTGAAGGAGAAGATTTTTCAATCACCTTCAACAGCTGGAATGGCGGCATTATGCAATATATCTGGCACGGCCAGGAGGTACTGCGCGACATCCACCTCAACCTGTGGCGACCACCAACTCAAAACGACCGTGCCGACCGCAATGGGGCCATTGCCTGGGAAGGTCTGCAGCGCTACGAGAAAAGAGGTGTTTCAACACACTTCTCCACAGTGCACGATTCGTCGCGCTTTGCAGTTGAGGAGATTGTTACGGAATATTATTTGACGACTGGTAATGGGGAAACTATGCCTGTAAGGGAGATTGTGGAGGTGGGTAGCGACGGTAGTATTCAGATAAGTGTCAGGCTGCAAGGTGAAGGGGCTTTTAGAACCTTTGCAAGAGTGGGCTTGCAGGCCAAACTGCCACGTACATTTGTCAAGACGGTCTGGTGGGGATACGACGCCGAACGCTATCCCGATCGTCGCACCGCAGGCCAACTAGGAATCTGGCACAGCGAGGGTGACCAAACGAAATATCACGCAGTGCCACAAGAAGAAGGAAACCGAGAAGCCTATCATCTGGGACTATTAGACCACAACAGCGGCAACATCTTGCAGGTAACCATCGACGGCAGCACCATCTTCAACTTCAGCCAGCACGACTATGAAGACACCGTTGTTGCCGCATACAATCGCTGGTGGAAGATGCCTGAACCCGACAGTATATACAGCATTCTCAACATTGACAGTCGCATTGCAGGTCTCGGCACCGCCACCTGCGGTCCGGGAGTGCGTGAGAAATACCGTCTCAGCGGTGACAGCACGTATACCTTCCGCTTCACCTTTAGGCCCTCCGAACATAGACAGCCCCTTACAGAATTTAATGAAGAAGACCTTTTTGGAATTAATGAGTGTGTCAATAATCCCTTGGAGTATGAAAGACAAGAGAACTGGGTCAAAATGGTTAAGATATCCCCACAGCCAAACGCCCCTTACAACAAAGATTTCCCTATTATTCTTTATGACGGCAAGCGTGGCGTTGCAGGTGACTGGGAGAGAGATTGGATCGGTTGGACCGGTACAGATACTCTTCAGCTAGAAGTTGTGCTGAAGAAAAGGAAGATGGGGTCTTGTTATATCAGTTTTGCTCACGCTCCAGACGAATGGGTGTTGGCACCGACGAAGGTACAAATTTGGGTGGACTATCAAAAAGAATGGGTTGATATGAAAATGGAATCGAAGATTCGGGATGAGCAACACGGAAGGCAACGGGTTGTGTTCTACAAATGGTTCGGTTCCTCAAAACGCGATTCCAAGAAGCAGAAAATACGCATCATCCATTCCTCTACCCTACCCGACTGGCACACCTACAAAGGCGAGAAGGCCTGGCTGATGATTGATGAGGTGAAAGTAGATTAGTGGATTGGTGATTGGTGAATAGTGAATGGTGATTCGTGAATAGTGATTAGTGATTAGACAAATGATTTGTCAATTCACGAATCACCATTCACTAATCACCATTCACCATTCACGAATCACCATTCACGAATCACCATTCACTAATCACTTATCACTAAAAAAATACTGTCCCTTACCCTGCGTAGCCTTGCCAAAATGGATAGCGTTGTTCGGGCAGTGATGGTAGCAGGCCATACAGTTGGTACAGTTGCCGTGCCAAAGTGGACGAAGACCCTGTTTTACACTATCCTGCGGATCAGCATAGTCGCCAGTCATCGTTATATTGCCCAGCGGACAGACCTTAGCGCACAAGCCGCACGAGATGCAACGGTCGTTTACCGTAAACTTCTTGTCGGTAATCAGCAAGCCATAGAACAATGCATTGGTAACGTAGGTGTTGAGGCGCGGCACCTTGCCACGGACCACATCAACAACCTTCTCGCGCTGCTGGATTCGCTCTGCCACCATCGGCAAACGCTCACGGACGGCATCGATTTTGCGACGCTCATTCTCCGGAGTGTCAAGACTGAATCCCGCGAGGTTGACATACGTCTCGGGCATCACAAACGAGAAGGCGGCATCAAGGTTAAAACCTTTTGCTTTCAACGTTTTAGCGAACCGTTCCGGCGTGCGCCCAACATTGTCGCCACAGGTGCAGGCAAGGTAGCAATAGGAGGGTTTGGAATTGATTGTCAGCCTACTTATATAGTCAGACACCACGCGGGGCACCGCCCAAGCATATACCGGACACACCACACCAAGCGCCTCATTCGGCCCAAGAGCAATAGAAGGCTTTGATTCCAAAGGATTTATCTGCACAAGAGTGTCATTTGTCAAACGTGCAAGCTCTTCAGCCACAAACTTGCTGTTGCCACAGCCGGAGAAATATAAAATCATATTATCATATACTTTTAAAGCAGCGGAGCCAATGAAACGACTGCTTCAGCGGCGACACTACCGATTGTTTTTCAAGAAAATAAGCGGACTTCTCGAATGGAATTCCACGATAGGCCTTGTCAAGGTCGCGATAGACGACAACGCCGGCAAACCAGAAGACAAAATAAAGAACGTAAAATCCAACTATCAGCAAAGCTGCCTGTTGCCACAAATGCACCGTTTCGTGCCTGACTTCGATTTCATCCATTGGCTGACCATTGTAGAATACAAAAGGGAACAGCGTGATAGCGTGATATCTGCGTGGCGGGAAACGGCGTGTATGGACAAACAGCGGCTTCATTTATAATTGGCATTGGTCAACACTCCGTTGCTGACAGTGAATTCAAGTATCTGCCAGCAATCCACAGCGTTACCCTTCTTGTCGGTGGCGGGAATCCAGTTCTGAGGCATCGTCTTAACCGTTTCCAGCACCATATTGGCGAACTCAAACAATTCACCTTTGTTCTTGCTAATCAGCTGCCAGCGTCCCGCCTCACCATTGCAGTTGACCATAAATGCTATGCGCACACGGAACAGACGGTCCTTGGCACGCTCGTCGGTTATAGGTTTATTCAAAAACCAGTTGCGCAATGCCGTCTTTTCGCCTTTGTAGGCTGGAGCCTTCTTGGGAGACTTGTAATTGCCCACGGTCTCAGCCAGTTGCTTGTCGTCTACCGACCAGACGTTGCCTTCATTGCAAATCTTGAACTCGTTCAATGCCAGTGCCTTTTCGTCATCATCGAAACTACTCGGAGAGAAAACAGACGACATAACAATGCCTTCCTTAACCCTGATTTTCTGAGTCTTATACACCACATAATCAGCTACTCCGAAATTGTTTGTCTGCCAGTTGCCATAGTGAATCACATATTCGCCGGTAATCCAATCCGCAAAGAAGAATTGGTTGTCAATAAAACTGCGGTGGCAATAGGCCAAACCGTCCACAATGCTGTCAGCCAGATAGTCAAACAGACCTTGTCCGTGCCGACCGCTGTCGTTGCGAGTGGTGATTTCAGACAGAAAGAGCGAGTCGTTACGAAGCACCCACGAACCAAACGGGGCGCCACTGTCGTCACGCGCATTTCCAAGCCAGTTGGTACTGCATTTCAAGGGGTCGTTACCAAAGAATTCCATTACAAGCGGCAAACCGTTGGCCTCCTTCTGGAAAAGGCCTTTATGTCCGTTGCAAACAACCTCCTCGCGGTCCATTGCACAATGCAGATAGAACTCCTTGAACCTCTCATTACGATAATACATAGCGCCCTGTCCTTTAGCCAAAACCAACTTGCCAGCCTTGAAATCAGCAAGATGCTTATCCAAAATAAACACATTGTCAACGATATGACCATTGACGACATTCAAATATCGTGTTCCTTGAGCCTCGTCGCTCTTCTGCTCCTTCTTGTCCTTGGGCACAAGGCGCAGTTCCAACACACCCGAATACCAGTCGGCAAGCACGGCGCCATCAACGTCCGATTGGCTGGAATCCAACGACATAATGTCAAAATACTCAGGCTTTACTACGGTGTCGATACCAGTGGCAGCCCATAGGTTACTGCCCCTTGTACGATAACGCTTGGCCTCAATCCAACTCAAGTATACGTCATTATTAATCACTTCATACTCTGCTATATGCCCTCTATTATTGTTATTGCTCCACGACTGGAAAGGCGGAACAAATTTCGTGCGCTGATAATAATTCATAACAACTGTCGGGACATAGCGTTCGACAATGACCGCGTATTTCCGTCCGCTCCAGACAAGGGTGTCGCAATCCTGATCCAATTGAGCGACAGCTGTTTGCCCAAGCATAACGGCAACAAATGTCAAAAAAAAGGCAAGTCTTTTCATAGCTTTAGAATTTTAATGAAGTAACAAAACGCAGTCCTGCATCGCGCGACATATCGTTAGGGTTTGTACCCATAATATCCTGAGGAATAGGCATTCCCAATATGCCAAACAACTCAGTCCAATAAACAGGGTATTCGCCGTTGGCATTCTTGAAATTCATCGGGGCCTCAGCGAATAGATGTATGTTATCAGATGTAACATACGCATTTCTAACCAGTTCGCTACAATACTGCTCGTCATTGTCTGGCAAGAAACACATATCATACTTGCGTCCGACATAATCCTTGGCGTGTTGTACATAAGCGGAGACTTCCGAATTGTCTTTCAGACGCATAACATCGAAACGAGGGAAGGTACCGTCCTTCAGACGGAAGTCGACAAAGAAACTGTCAATAGGATAGCGTGCCACGCCACGCTTGATGGTGGCATCAATGACAAAAGTTGTGTCAGCATCTACTTCAACTATGGCCACGTGTATGTAATTCACTGAGTCTGCGTCGCCTGTGGCATCAACAATAGCCTGTTCGATTGCGGACGAATCAGAGAGACTATAATCAATCGGAATGCCGACAAAAATCAAATCTCCCGTCTTCAGCTGCGTATCTTGATCATCTACAGCTTGACGGCACGACACAAGGCAAAAAGCCAAAGAGACTAAATATATAATACATTTCTTCATAACAATCAATTAACGACAACGACGGGATATTATTGTAATCCCACTAATCAAATCCCATAACGAGCAAGGCAAACGGCAAGGAAATTGGTTCAGGAAACGACAAACAAGGATTTCAAGCCTCGTTTTCGCCCGCGAAAAAGCGGACGACGCGGTCGGTATAGGTCTTCGAGACCGGAATGGAACGCGCGCCCTGCGTCAATTCAAGGACGAGGATGCCCTTTTCTTTCTTCAGAAGCTTAACATTATCGATATTAACCATATAGCCTCTGTGACAGCGCAGTAGACTTTTGTATTCGTCAGACGAGTCGAGCTGCTTCATAGAGTTGTGCAGGATGAACGTATCTTCCTTGTCTTCATTGATATAGTGAATGTTGCTGTAATTATCGGCCGCCTCTATATAGAGCACGTTGCCACGACGTGTTGAGAACGCAAGCTTGCCTCCGCGATCGTGGAAGTTGATATTATCGTTTTCATTCAATCCGCTTTCCGTCATCGAATTGACAACGCGCTGCAGAACAGCGATCTGCCGGCGCTGGTCGTCAAGATAGAACATCAGGACCGTTATAATATAAGGCACGCCAATAACCAGAAGCATATCGAGCGTTACGTGCCACAGCTTGTCAGAGAACGGCAGTCCAGCCTTATTGCCGAGGAAAAAGGCTATTACTGTGAGGATTGCGTCCATAAAGACAAGCTCAAGGACAAGCCAAAGCACAAAATGGAAGAACTCCATTGTCATCTTGCGCTGGGCAAAATGCAGCAACATACGACTCAATGCTATGATGGCGGCTCCACTAGAAATCATAATGAGAGAATATATATATATATTCAATGATGATACCGGCTGGACTGATTTCATAAAATACGCCGGTCTATATACAAGAGAAAAGACAATTGTAACCACAAAAATGGTGGCAAGAAATAGCCAAATGCTTCTCATCTCAGTAAGGAATTTCGGTATATGAATGGTATTTTTCGCCATAATGTTAAAATATTTTCACGTCATTCACCAAAAAGGTCATAATTTTACCCTAAAAAACGTACTTTTACCACCAATATTATGTCTAATGTCGTTTTTAACAAAAATATTTTTGAAAATTATTCTTATTTTGCAAAAATAATTAAAAGAACGTGCGAATGCATATTTGACATTTATATTAATTAAAAGAATACATTAATATGAAAATAATTGGAACAGGTAGTGCACTTCCCGAAAAAGTAGTAACTAACGAAATGCTTGCCGGTTTTCTGGACACAAGTGACAGTTGGATTACGTCACGCACCGGCATCCACACTCGACACCTATTAAGCACTGAGACTCTGGGTGAACTTGCCATTACCGCAGCACAATCAGCAATAGAATCATCAGGCCTTCAGCCGGAAGAGATTGATTATCTGATATGTTCAAATGTCGCCAACAGCTATGTTTCACCATCGATGGGTAGCATAATACTGGCTCCGCTTGGACTTTGCTGCCCTTGCTTCGACCTGAACGGAGCCTGCGCAGGACTGATCTATTCACTCGACATTGCCGATGCCTTCATCAAGACCGGCAAAGCAAAAAAGATTCTCATCGTAGCAGCCGAGGAACCTTCACGCTTCTGCAACTGGCACGAAAGAGAGACATCAGTGCTGTTCGGAGACGGTGCATCGGCATTAGTAGTCACTGAGGGAGAAGGCTTTAAGAACTTCCGTCTTACTGGTGACACACACACCGATGTACTCTACTATAAACGTTCGCTCGAAACGACACCCTACGACCGCGTTGAAGAGAAGACTATGCCGCTCGTTATGAACGGTCGCGAGGTTTTCAAACTGGCTGTAAGGGCCTGCATCAAAGACGTAGACATAATTCTTGAGAATAACGGTATGACAGGCGAGGACATAGACCTCTACCTTCTGCATCAAGCCAACCTGCGAATAATTGATTCGATCAGAGAGCATTTGGGCCAGCCCAAGGAGAAATTTCCGACCAACCTGCAGAAGTACGGCAACACATCATCGGCCAGTATAGGCATACTGATTGACGAGTTGTCGAGAGCGGGCGAGCTGAAAGATGGAGCAACGCTGCTGCTGAGTGCTTTTGGCGGCGGATTTGTTACAGGTGCCACCATCCTGAAATGGAGCGCCATCAATTATCCCGAAAAGAAAGAAGAATAAAAACATCAATACTTACCAAGAAATCAAAGCATTAAATATATGAAAAGAGTAGTTATTACCGGACTGGGATGCATTTCCCCATTAGGCAACAACGTAGACACAATGTGGAGCGAACTGCTGAAAGGCACGTGCGCCATTGATACGATAAAATCGCTGAATCCCGAAAACCTGCCCGTCAAAGTGGCTGCCGAGGTCAAAGACTTCAAACCTGAAGACTTTGCAATAGACAAGGCTATGATTCGCCACAATGACCGCTATGCGCTCTATGCCATAGCCGCCGCAACGCAAGCTATGCAGGACAGCGGTCTTGAAGTAGGCAAAGACGTTGATTCGTCGCGTTTTGGCTGCGCCATTGGCTCCGGCATTGGCGGCATCCAGACATTCTGCCGCGAGCACGCCTCACTGATGGAGAATGGTCCGCGCCGCGTGTCGCCGCTGTTCATTCCAGAAATGATAGCCAATATAGCATCGGGCAACACAGCCATAGTATTTCACGCAGAGGGCCCAAACCTGCCTGTCGTAACAGCCTGCGCAACAGGAACACACTCAATTGGTGAAGCCTACCGTATGATTCGCGAAGGACGTGCTGATGCAATGATCACCGGTGGTACCGAGGCCGCTATTTGCGAGATTGCCATTGCTGGATTTGCAAACAGCAAAGCTCTGTCGACCAGCGAAGACCCGATGGCAGCATCACTGCCGTTCGACATTCGCCGCAAAGGATTCGTTATGGGCGAAGGCTCTGGTATTATGATACTTGAAGACTATGAGATTGCCCGCAAACGCGGTGCTCACATCTATGCTGAAGTTGTAGGCTACGGCAACAGCTGCGATGCTTTCCACTACACCGCTCCGCGTGCCGACGCCAAATGCGCTACCAACTGCATTAAATGGGCACTGGAAGAAGCTGGCTACAAAGAGGGCGAGAAACTGTACATCAACGCTCACGGCACGGGTACGCCTCTCAACGACAAGACTGAGACCTTGGCTATAAAGCAAGCTATGGGCGAGGCTGCCGCACGCCAGGCTGTCATCAGCAGTACAAAGTCGATGATGGGTCATATGCTCGGTGCAACGGGTGCTATCGAGCTGGTTATCTGCGCAAAGACACTGCAGGAAGGCAAAGTCGCCCCGACCATTCACCTCGACCAGCCCGATCCAGAATGCGACCTTGACTACACGCCGCATACTGCACGTGACTTCGCCGCCAACCTGACCATCAGCAACTCTTTTGGCTTTGGCGGACAGAACGCCTGCGTCGCTCTTCGCAAAATTTAATTTAAATGCACTATAAAAGAATACTTTAATATGAATAGAGAAGAAATCAAACAATACCTACCGCACCGCGAGCCAATGCTGCTTGTGGACGATGTAAAAATGGAAGGCGACACTGCCGTCGGACACTACCACGTGCGTGGAGACGAATATTTCGTGCAGGGACATTTCCCGGACTATCCTGTTGTTCCCGGCGTCATACTTTGCGAGATAATGGGCCAGTGCTGCTGCACTCTAATGCTTGAAGAACTGCCCGGTCGTTTAACGTTTTATGCGGGGATGGATAAAGTGCGCTTCAAAAACCAAGTACGTCCCGGTGACAACATCGAGGTACGCGGTAAAATCACCGCCAAGCGAGGCCTGACATTCTTTGTCGATGCCGAGGCCAAGGTAGACGGCAAACTGTGCGCAAAAGGCAGCCTTATCTTTATGCTTGCCGACAAGAACTAATTGACACCGTTTCAATAAATAAGCAACTAGAATAAAAGGATTATGAAATTATTAGAAAATAAAACCGCTCTTATCACCGGTGCCTCGCGCGGCATCGGACGCAGCCACGCCCTGCTGTTTGCAGAGGAAGGCGCAAACATCATCTTTACCGACCTGAAGGCCAACGAGAACAGCGACTCACTGCTGGCCGAACTCCGAGCCAAAGGCGTGCGTGCCGATTTCCTGGCATCGAATGCCGCAGACAACGAGCAGGCCAACGATGTGGCCAAATGGGTTGCCGACAATTACGGACGCCTCGACATACTGGTCAACAACGCCGGCATCACCAAAGACCAACTTATCCTGCGTATGAGCGTCGAGGACTGGAACCTCGTTATGGACGTCAACCTGCGCTCAGTGTTCAACTACACCAAGGCTTTCGCTCCTATGATGATGAAGCAGCGTGCCGGTTCTATCATCAACATAAGTTCTATCGTGGGCTTAAACGGCAATGCCGGCCAGTGCAACTACTCAGCATCCAAAGCCGGTATCATTGGCTTCACTCGCTCAATCGCCAAAGAGTTAGGTTCACGCAACATACGTTGCAACGCTGTGGCTCCCGGCTTCATTGAGACGCCTATGACTCAGCAGCTTCCTGAAGATGTGCGCAAAGACTGGATGACAAAGATTCCGCTGCGCCGCGGCGGTCTCGACACCGATGTCGCCCACGTATCGCTCTTCCTCGCCAGCGACCTGGCTTCGTATGTCACCGGACAGGTCATCAGCTGTGACGGAGGCTTGGCCATCAACTGATTCATACAGAATAGTAATGAAATAAATAAGCATAAGAAATGAACGTTAAAGAATTAACAACCGAGCAATTAACCGAAGAAATCTGCGCCATTATTGAGGAGCGACTGGGCGTTGCCGCTGCCGACATCACACCCGAGAAAAACCTCATCAACGACCTGGGTGCAGACTCACTCGACAGCGTGGAACTGATTATGTCCATCGAACAGAAGTTCGACATCACCATTCCCGAAGAAGCTGCAGAGAACATCAAGACCGTAGGCGACATCATCAACTACGTCAAGGCTAATTGATTGTAAAACACGATAACTAAAGATACTATGTCATTCAAAATAGTAGTTTTGGCAAAACAGGTACCCGACACGCATAATGTCGGTGCCGATGCAATGAATGCGGACGGAACTGTGAACCGCGCCGCACTGCCTACTGTCTTCAACCCCGAAGACCTCAAGGCCCTCGAAATGGCACTGCGCGTCAAAGACCGTATGCAGGATGCCACCGTAACCGTTGTGACTATGGGCCCGCCGCGTGCCGCAGAGATCATCAAAGACGCCCGTTCGCGCGGTGCTGACGACGGCTTCGTTCTGAGCGATATGCGCTTTGCAGGTGCCGACACTCTGGCCACCTCCTATGCACTCTCGCAAGCCATCAAGCAATTGGGCAAGGTAGACCTTATCTTCGGTGGCCGCCAAGCCATCGACGGCGACACCGCCCAGGTGGGACCGCAGGTCGCTGAGAAGCTGGAGATACCGCAGATAACCTATGCTGAGGAGCTTATCGACGTCAACACCACGTCCATCACCATCCGTCGCCGTCTTGAGCGCGGCACCGAGTGTGTCAAAGCCACCCTTCCTGTGCTTGTCACTGTCACCTCGGCTGCAAATGACTGCCGATTCCCAAACGCCCACCGTCTGCTGCGTCAGGCCAAGGACGAGACACGTCTTATCAATGCCGACAACATCGACGCCGATATGGAGCGCCTCGGTCTGAAAGGCTCGCCAACAAAGGTGAAAAAGATTGAGAACGTGGTGCTTGCCCACAAAGAATCAGTGGTATTGCAGCCTACCGAAGAGGCCCTCAACGAGCTCTCTGCAACGCTCATAAAAGAACATATTTTGTAATTTTGAAAGCCGAACACAAATGAATAATGTATTAGTATATTGCGAGTTGTCGGAGAAAAACGCCATTGCCGACATCAGCTTGGAGCTCTGCACCAAGGGGCGCCAGCTCGCCACCAAACTGGGATGCCGTCTCCAAGCGGCAGTGCTGGGCAGCAACGTCAAGGCCGCGGCCGAGTCGCTCTATCCTTACGGTGTTGACGACGTCTATCTGGCCGACGACAAACGTCTGTCGCCCTACCGCACACTGCCTCACTTCGACGTACTTTCCAAACTCATACAAGACCAGCAGCCCGACATCGTACTCTTCGGTGCCTCGAGCGTAGGCCGCGACTTGGCACCACGCATCGCATCGTTCCTGCGCTGCGGCCTTACCGCAGACTGCACATCGCTCGAAATCGGTTCGCATCAGGACGCCAAGGCCGGCAAGACCTATGACAACATCCTTCTGCAGATGCGTCCTGCTTTTGGTGGCAACATCATCGCCACCATCGTATGCCCCGAGACACGTCCACAGATGGCCACCGTGCGCGAAGGCGTGATGAAGAAAGAAATCCTCGACCCCAACTACAAAGGCACCATCATCCCCGTTGCTGTCGACTCATCGCTTGACAAGGCCGACAAAGCAGTTGAAATACTCAGCCGCGAAATCGAAGAGCAGAAGATCGACATCAAGGGAGCTCAAATTATCGTTGCCGGCGGCTACGGTATGGGCAGCAAAGAGAACTTCCAGCTGCTCCACCAGTTCGCCCACCTCATCGGCGGCAGCGTAGGAGCAACCCGTGCAGCAGTCGATGCAGGCTTTGCCGAAGGCGAGCGTCAGATTGGCCAAACCGGTGTCACCGTGCGTCCCAAGCTCTACATCGCCTGCGGCATCAGCGGCGCCGTCCAGCACCGCGCAGGTATGGAACAGAGTGCCAAGATCATCAGCATCAACACCGACCCCGAGGCTCCCATCAACGCCATCGCCGACTACACCATCATTGGCGACGTGATGACCGTCATACCACAATTTATGGCTTGTTACAAAAATAATCTGAAGTAGTTATGAATTTCTATACCGATAACGAAAATCTTTCATTCTACCTCCACCATCCTGAGATGGAACAGGTAGTCGCCGTCAAGGAAAAAGACTATGCCGAGGCCGGTAAACACCCTGAAGCCCCTGCCAATGCCGAAGAAGCCGTGTCGAACTACGACACCGTGATGAACCTCCTTGGCGAAATAGCCGGCGAAGTCATCGCTCCCAACGCAGAAGAGGTCGACCACGTTGGCCCGTCGCTCGTCGACGGTCACGTCAACTACGCTCCTGGCACACGCCGCAACCTCGACGCTCTCATCCAGTCGGGGCTTTACGGAATGACCCTCGAGCGCCAGTACAACGGTCTCAATTTCCCGCGCGTAGCCGCAGTTATGGCAGCCGAAATCATAGCCCGTGCCGACGTAGGTTTTGCCACCATTTGGGGCCTGCAGGACTGTGCCGACACCATACAGCAGTTTGCAAACGAAGAACTTAAGAACAAATATCTGCCTCGCATTTATGAAGGTGCCACCTGCTCGATGGACCTCACCGAACCCGATGCCGGCAGCGACCTGCAGTCGGTGCGTCTCAAGGCCACCTACGACGAGGCCAACAAATGCTGGCGCCTCAACGGCGTAAAGCGTTTCATCACCAATGGCGATGCCGACCTTCACCTCGTTCTTGCACGCAGCGAAGAGGGCACCAACGACGGCCGAGGCCTCTCCTACTTCGTCTTCGACAAAGCCGACGGCGGAATGATAGTGCGCCGCATCGAGAACAAGATGGGCATCAAGGGTTCGCCCACTGCCGAGCTGCAATTCACCAATGCACCTTGCCAGATTGTCGGTGAACGCCGCTTAGGTCTTATCAAATATGTGATGTCGCTGATGAACGGTGCCCGCCTTGGAGTCGGCGCACAGTCCATTGGCCTCTGCGAGGCCGCCTGCCGCGAGGCTGAGGCCTACGCAGCCAGTCGCGAGCAGTTCGGACACACCATCGACAAATTCGTTGCCGTGCAAGACCTTCTCTATCAGATGCGCGCACGCACCGACGGCGCACGCAGCCTGATGTACGAGACTGCCCGCTACGTAGACCTGTCGGCATCGTCCAAACCCGCCTCGCGCGTGGCCGACATCCTTACGCCGCTCGTCAAACTCAATGCCAGCGAGTTCGCAAACCGTTGCGCCTACGACTGCATCCAGGTACACGGCGGCAGCGGATTTATGAAAGAATATGCCTGCGAACGTCTCTACCGCGACGCCCGCATCCTCTCCATCTACGAGGGTACCAGCCAGTTGCAGGTCGTGGCAGCAATGAAAGGCATCGCCAGCGGAGCTTATCTCAAGCAGATTGAGAGCTATGACGCCAAGGTCAGCGAAGGCGAGATGAACGATGAAATGAAACACTGCCAGGAAGTGCTGCGCAAAGCCACTGGCCTCTACAGCAAGCTCTATGAGCTCGCTGCATCCGAAGGCACCACCAGTGAACGCTTCGAACACAGCACCCGCGCCCTCACCGAGGTGCTCAGCAACATCATTATGGGCTATCTGCTGCTGCTCGACAGCCAGCGCGACGCACGCTTCCTCAAGTCCTGCAAGTACTTCGTCAAGGAAAGCATCGGCCAAGTCAGCCAGCACCTTGCCGAACTCGAAAACTGCTAATAAACTGCGGTTTAAACCCGCATTAAAAAAGCGACTCATTGGCCTTCAGCCTATGAGTCGCTTTGTTTTTATAGCTTTAACTGTGGCTATTTCTTGACAAACTTGCGCACAAGGTTAAGGTCATCAGCCTGGACGCGGACGAAGTAGGAGCCTTTCGGCAAACCTGACACATCCAGGTGAATGCTGTTCACCTCGCTGTTGCCACCGGCGACAGACGCCGTTTTGCAAACGCGACCGCTTAGGTCTATAATCGCCACTTCGTATTTGCCAGCCATACCGTCCGGCATCTGCAAATCGACACAGAGCACATCCGAGGCGGGATTAGGATAGACATCCAAAGCCAGTGCCTGTTCGTCCAAAGTGTTGATACCCGATGTCGGCTGGAAATTGGCGGTGTAAGTAACGTTTGTCGTGACCACCACTTGACGCGGGTTACTGCTGTTGCCATCGTTCCATCCTGCGAAAGTGTAGCCCGGGTTAGGTATAGCCTTGATTTCCACGGTATCCATATAGTGGTATGTCCCGCCGCCCTCTACGGTGCCGCCTTGCGATGGGTTGGCATTCACTGTGACTGTCACCTCACGACCCACGAATACCGCACGGATAACTGAAGCTTCGACCGGTTGGAAAGAGAAAACATAGACATCCTCCACGTCGCCGGTGTTGACCTGCACGTCGCCCATACGGTTCACATTGTTGACATACAAGGCCTCAAGGTGGTATTCAAACTTCTGGCAAGTAATGTAGATATTGACCGGATGCTCCGAATCCATTGCAAGCTGCTGCCCACAGAGTGAATTGTTGTCTGAAGCAGACATACTTACAGTGCCCACCATATTACCTTCGCAGACAAACGACACAGGATACGTACTCGGTTGCTGCATCGTAATCGTGACATCGTCGATCTTCATCCAGTACATATCGGTCACCTCATAGTGACGGAATGCAATATAGACGTGCTGTCCGGCATAACTGTCGAGATTGATGGTCTTCTGCGTCCAATCCACAGTGGTAACGTTGTATTGCTGCAGGAGAGTGAAGTCCGACGGATTCATACCGGTAGTGGAAATATACACGCCATAGTGCTCGGCAAAATAGTTCTGGTCCACAGCTCCGACAAAGAAGGAGAGCGTAAAGCCATTGCCCTGAGGCAGATATATCTGCGGCGAGATAAGCCAGTTATCGGGTTCGAGCACTCCGGGGCCGTTGATATACGAAGCCGAGCTGATACATCCCGAGCCCGTGTGGGCCTGTTCGGACGTCGAGAAGACCAACGGGTCCCACGAGTAGCCGTCGCCATCGGCATCAAGTATCGTCCAGCAGGCAATGGGATCGGTGCTCTCAAAACCCATCGTGTAGGGGAAAGCAGTGACCTCGGGGCAGTCGAAGACATTGAGACGCACCGTGTCGCTCGAGCTGCCGTTGGCGTTGGAGGCAGTGGCAATAACATTATAAGAGCCCGGAGTGTTCCAAGTGGCGGTAGCCGTATTGCCTGTAGCCGTCGACGGAGTGCCTCCGTTGAGCTGCCAAGTCACGTTGGAGCCCGTGCTTGCGATGGCAGTAAAGGTTAGCTGTTGGCCTACAGCGGCCGCAGCAGGACCGCTGGCTATTATCGAAGGTGCTGCATTGGCTGATGTGTGAGTCACACATTTGATAAGCCACGAATAGTTCTGCGGCAGGCCCAAATCGGTTGTAGCGTGAACCCACGAATTGCCGTCGGTCGAAAGGAAATTGCTGTTGGGGTCACCGACATAGGCACAGGCCGCTGCAGGATACAGCACATCAGTGTTTGAAGCAATAACCCATAGGTTTTGGCCAGAAACAATGGCTGCAGGGTTTGTAAACGCAAGATTGACCCACCCTCCAGCCATAACGGAATTGATGTTGTAGGTCTGAGTGCGGAGCTGCGTTTGTGGTGCCGTAGTGCCGCCCTGATAAAGCGAAACGGTGTAGGTGCCAGTGTCAGCCGCCGCGACATAGAGCAGAACGCTCAACACCGAATCGTGTCCATTCAGCTGGGCGGCAGGCAGCATAATACCCCAATAGACAGTTGTTGTCGTGTTGTTCACACCAATACGCGTAGCTAAAGCGCTATTGCCGCAATACGAAAGCGTGTCGCCAACATCGGCAACCGCTCTTCCCGACACAAGAAACGTCAGGCAAAACAAAAGAAATAACGATTTTTTCATAGCTCTAAAGATTTGGATTTCAAGATGCAAAATTACGAGTTTTTTTCAAATCCACCAAATTTTCCGGAATTTTTTTCATAATTTTTCATAAATCCACCTTCTTGTAAAGGCTTCTGTCAACGCTCCAGCGACACAAGAAGCAACAATTCTCAACCATAAAAACTAAGGCAATTGACCACAATACGCTCCAAGTTTTCACACAATCCTGTCGGCTCAAAAACTTTTCATCCAAAACAAATGAACCGCAAGGGTAGAATGTTACTATACTCTACAGCCCCTATGCCAGAACACTCGTGCATACCCTTCCTACACCCCTTCTCCAATCCGACTTTTTGATAAATTCTAATCAAAAACCTATTAAAGTTTACAGGAGTGAAATTTGGTAAAACTTTGGTAAGAATTTGAGTAAACTTTGGTAGGAATTTGGTATATGGAAATCAGCAAGTTAAAAAAAGGCATTTTTAGCCCTTTTCCAACGTTTTCAAACTTTTTTAAAAACACCAGAACAAAGTGATTGACAAGCCATTAGGCTTAAAAACCAAAAATTTAGCAAAAAGTCGGATTTCAGACCCGAAATCGGGTCCGAATCCTATAGAAGAAATCTGTTTTCAGAGTATGTTAATCCAGTCCGAGGGCGTGGCGGACGAAAGCGATGAGGCCGTCGGGCATCGGCTTGATGGTATCGAAATGGATCATCTTAAGGGCGGCGAAGGGTTCGATGGCTTTCTCTGCAGCACGCTGTTCTTCATCGCTGCTGATGCCGTAATAGTCGCGGATAAACACGTTCCAGATGCGACGCAACATCGGCGGGTCGAGATGGAATATCTGTTGCGTGATTTCCGTTTCGTTGTTGGAGCAGGTGAAGTAGAACATTCCGAGGTCGAAGAGTGGGTTGCCCCAGCGGAAGTCGCCAAGGTCAATCCAGAAGTCGTGCACCATCGATGGGGTGTCCTCGCCGAGAGCTGTGGTTATGACGTTGCCGATATGCATATCGCCGTGCAGACAGGTCTGGCTGTCGGGCACCTGCCTGATAAAGTCGACGACTTTCTGTTTCTCGGCCTCGTTGAAGCGCGGGCTCTGCATCACCTCGCGGATTGCGTTTTCCTTTTCCGAGGAGAATACCGCCGTGTTGCAAGGCGTGCTGTGCAGCTGGCGGCACATACGAGCAAAGCGGTGGGCTATCTGTTCGTAGCTGTCCGGGCGGTTGCTCACGTAGCGTGAGAAGGACTCCTTGGGATTGATGCGACGGAATTCGGCACCGAAACGGGCACCGTCAGTGACGAAACGTCCGGGCGTGGGCGTCGGGAGCCCCATACGCATCACGGCGTAGGCCATCCGCAACTCGGTCTGCGGTATCGACTTGTCGACGTCGGCGTTATAGAATTTCACCATTGTCTGGCCGTTGCGATGGTTGTAGCTTGTGGCGAAATAGCCTCCGCCGCTTTCTTCGTAGTCGTTGAGGTCGACGAGCGCAGCCGTCTCATAGTCCATCGGTCCGAAGGTGTTGTCGAGCAGGCGCAGGAACTCCTGGTAGGGCAATGTCTCGGAGAGTTCAAAGAGTGCACCGGCCAATCCGCGATAGTACCATTCGATGTCCTTCTTGCCACCGGGTGCGTGGAAGCGGCTCCAGAGTTTCTCGCCAATCAGGCTGTAGTCGTTGGCCACGCCGCGCATATTCGACAGTTTGTCGCCGATGGCCACAATCTTGCTGTCGCGGTCGGCAGCCATTAGCTGGTCGAGTTGTATCTGCTTCTTTTGCTGCCAGCTAAGGCTTTTGTCGCTGGGTGCCGTTTCGTGCTGTACCAGTTGCGCCACGCGGTCGCCAAAGGCGTCGCGTATCTGCTCAATGGTCACGTCGGTGTCTTCGACCACGTCGTGCAGCACAGCCGCTGCCAGCATTTCGGGGTCGCCGGTGATGGTTGCCACAATCGAGGCTGCCTCCATCGGATGAATGATGTAGGGGAAGCCTTTACCACGCCTCTCGGTGCCACTGTGGGCATCAATAGCGAAGCGTGCAGCCTTGTCGAACAATGAGGTTTCTAACGGATTGTTCATATTGATTCACAATTGACTAAGTTAATCTTCTGTGCTTGTTCAAAAATGCGGTGGGCGCGCTGTGCGTTATAGGGAGTCTCGCCGTAGAGCCCGGCAAAGAGGCGCACCAGACCGGCCTCGCCGAAGCCTTGCTTGAGTATCTGAACGATGCAGATATTTTGCAGCGCCACCGAATTGGCAATGATGTCAAGACCTGTTCCGGCCAGTTGTATGAGGGCCAGCTGATAGGCACCGTCGCTGCATTCTATGCGCATACGCTCAATGTCGCCAATGGTCTTCATATTCATATGTATCAAGACGTTGTAGTATGGCATCAGGCTGTCATCGTATATTTCGGCCTGGTTGATGGTTGCCATTTTGTCCACCAGTCGCTTGAAGGGGTTGAGCTCGCAGTAGCTGCGGAAGGTATCGCCGTTGAGCGGCACCTCGTCGAAGTTGCCGCTGGCCACGAGCGACTGCACGTTGCGACGGTAGTCGATAATCTCTTTGCGGATGCGGCTGAACTGTTCGTCGGCAAGTTCGAGCATTCCCGCCAGGCGGCTCATATTGCGCTGGTATTCAACTGGTATTTCCACGTCGGTCTTGTAGCCCATATCGTGCTGCATATTGGCCCATACGTGCTGCAGGGTGCTGCGCATCTGTATCTCGAAACGTATCTGGTTGAGCTCGGGCGCCGCCGGGTCGCTGCACATCGACGGCGGGATGCGGCAGATGTAGTGGAGCGACATATACCCAAAGCGGTCTATTTCCAGCATCTTGCGCTTGTCGACAGAGTTGTCCCAGTCGATGTCGAACATCTTCTCGACGAGTGCTGATATGATGTCTACTTCGTCGCTGAAGAAGGTGATAATGCGGGCACCGAGAATGTCGGTTATGTCGTCGAGGGTGTGATACTTGTAGCCTTTCAGTTCAAGTTTACCCGTCAGGCTTTTCTCTGTCTTGATGCGTGCTTCGAGTCCCGCCACGATAATGTGGTTCTCGTCGAGACAGGTGCGGAGCCGCTCGAGGATAAGGTTCTTGATTCGCTCGAAGAGCGGCAGGCGCTCACGATACTCGTCAAGAATCATCTCGCAGTGCATATCGAGCTTCATAAGGCGCTTTAAATGATGGTTATAATGTTTGAGAAACCGGTGATGTCGAAGACCTCCTTGACCTGCGGGTTCATATTGCGCATCACCATTTTTCCGCCACGGGCCATAACGCTCTTCTGCAGCATCAGGAACAGACGCAGTCCCTGCGACGAGGTGTAGCTCATAGCTGTGCAGTCAATGTCGATGTCGGGTTTGTCGCCTTCCATCAGCGGCGCAATGTCCTGCTGAAACTGGTCGGCATTGCTCGTGTCGAGCCTGCCGTCGAGGACCACAAGAGTCTTATTGTCTTGGTTGGTTATTGTTACGTTCATTGTCAAACTTTTTTTGTCATTGTAAGAATATTGTTGCCGTCCTCATAGCGGTATTGGATGCTGTCCATCATCTTCTTGCAGAGGAAAATGCCGAGGCCGCCGATTTCGCGTTCCTCTGCCGAGAGGGTGATGTCGGGATCGCCCTTCTCGAGCGGGTTGAACGGCACACCGGCGTCGCGCAACTCGATGGTGAGGATGAGCGAGTCGTGGTCGAGGCTGGTACCGGCCTCAAGCCAGCCTATGCCACCGTCGTAGGCATAGCGCACCACATTCTCCACGGCCTCCTCAATGGAGAGACGCAACTTGAAACGCAGTGCCTCGTCTTCCGGCATATCGGGCGACGCCATCAGGAACTCGATAATCTCGCTGCTCTTGTCTTTGATTGGATTGAATCGTTTTTTCATCGGTCAACTAACTGTTTAGGTTAAAGCAAAAGTTAAGGTTATAGTTTGATACTCATAATTGTTATGTCGTCGTTCTGCGAATTGCCGTCGGCAAAGGCCTTCACCGCGTCGTAGAGACTTTCGACCACGGCCTGTTCGCTGTCGTTGGCGTCCACTTCCTCAGCCCACTGCAACAGTCTGTCGTTGCCAAACAGCGCTTTGTCGGCGTTCTCGGCTTCGTTGACGCCGTCGGTATAGGCCACGATGCGGGTTCCGGCCGCGAGGTCTATGCTTTCCGACTGGTAAGGGAAGTCCTCGAATAGGCCCACTGCCAGATTGGGCTTTGCCTTCAGGAAATAGGGCTTGCCGCCCACGGGAAGAATCATTATCGGGTTGTGACCCGCGTTGCAGTATTCCATACGTCCTGTCGTGAGGTCGATGCGGCCCACGAAGAGGGTGACGAACATATTGTTGCTGTTGATGTCGCACACGCTGTTGTTGATACGGACCATTGTCTCGTTCATAGGCAGGTTGAGGCCCGACACGAAACGCAGCGCCGCCCTGGTGATGGCCATCATCAGCGATGCCGGCACACCCTTGCCGCTGACGTCGCCCACTGCAAAGTAGAGGGTCTTGTCTTTAATAATATAGTCGTAAAGGTCACCGCCCACCTCCTTGGCCGGATTGAGCAGTGCGTAGAGCTGCCGCGGGAAGTCGGTGCGCAGCATACCCATCTGTATGTTGCGTGCCACCCCCAGCTCCGACTCCATTCTTTCGTTGGCAGCGGTGGTGGTCTTCAGTTCCTCTATGTAGTCGGCTATGGAGTTCTGCATAAAGACGAAGCTGTCCCTGAGGTTCTTCATCTCGTCCTGGCTTTTTATTTCAGGCAGCTCGGCCTTGAAGTCGCCCTTTGCCATATTCAGCGCCGATTCCGACAGCTGAGTAATAGGCTTCGACAGGCGGCGTATAACCAGACGACATACGAAAAACAGCACCAGCAGCCCGAAAAAGCCGATAATCAAGAGGTTCAGCTGCATCTTCGTCACCCTCTCCAGCACATCGCGATACAGGCACGTCAGGCTCAGCGTCCATCCGTTGTGCAACGGGCCGAAGACCACAAACGAGAGGTTCCTGCCCTTGCCTATCCTGCGTCGCAGGCTGTCCTTGCCCGACAGCAGGTCCTCGCCCAGCGATGCCAGTTCCTTGTCCTCGGCAAACGACTTGCGTATCTGCGCCAGCATATTGGTATCTTTGATTCCTATCACCCCTCCCCCGCTGCACAGAATCGACGTCAGCGAGTTCTTGTAGGGACGCAGCGACTCAATCTTGTGTTCCATCCATTCTATCGACAGGTCGGAAGTGATGATAGCCAACAAGCGGCCATCGGCATACACAGGATAGCAATACGTTATGGAACGAGCATCCTGAAAGCCCAGCTGCCGGTGCGGGTCGGTCCATAGCGCCTTACCCTTCTTGGCGACAGCAGCCGTCATAGCGTCGATATATCTTGCCTCGGCGCGTGCGGTGTCGAGGATGCCGCTGTGCATTTCCCCCTCGGCGTCGGCAAAGCAGTAATATGTCGTGTTGCCCTTGTTGCCTGGCACAATCATCGAACAGCCAGTGACAAGCGAATCCAAACGAACAGTCTGCTGCAATAGCGAATGAATAGCCTTGTCCGAAGGCTTGGCACTCGCGGCAATCGGGGCCGCGTGGGCAGCCACCGTAGCGGTGATAATCTCCACGTGGCCCAGCGGACGCTCAATCTCGCTGATAGTGCCGTGCAGTATATGCTGCGCTGCACGCGTGGCCTCGTCAGCAATAATCTGGTTCGACACGATGCCAACAACGAGCAGCATCGTAACGATAATCACCGACACAATTCCTATGATGCGCCAACTCAACCGACGCGAAAAAGACCTTTTCCCCATATCCTAAACTATATTTATATCCTTGTTATTTATATATTTAACGGCAGATTTGGTTCACTGTCGCATAAAATACGACCTTGCAAATTTACGAAAAATAATCATTTGCAAACGCTTTGGCAAAAAAAGCAAACGTATTGTCAAACGGCATAGTATCTTTTACCCACTGTAAGACAACACCTTACCATACAAAATTATTATTTATGGCCCTAAAATATTTTTTTTGTGTAACTTTGCAGTTTCAAAACATAAAACAACTGTCATAATGAGTTTAGTAGATTTCATCTCCACGAACGCCCCCATTACCAACCTGCACGAGCTGCCGGGCCTGATGGGGCTGCAACACAACAATCCGCTTGGCTTTCCTCTGTGGCTGCAACTGGTCATCATCCTTGTGCTGACCGAAGTGATGGGCGTTGTCAACTGGCGCGTACGTCACAAAGGCGAATCGCAGTACTACCCGCTGCTCTACACCCTGCTCGGCCTGACGCTGCTGGCCTGCGGCTACTATTGCTTCCAGTGCACCTTCCCCGAATACAAGGTGTGGCCCGACCTCGACCCACGTCCATTCATCGGCTGGTTCTGTATGCCCAGCATCGTTGGCTGGCCGCTGGCAATAGCAATGCTTGTACTGCTCTCGCACGTCATCTATTGCATAATATCGGCGGTGATGCAGACCACCGCACAGATCAATGTCGAAGCCGGTTTCACCGAGGGCAAGCCCTGGAAAGAGTGGAAAATCGAAGTCTTCACTATGATTATTGCCGCCCTGCTGACCACCGTGGCCCTCTTTGCCAGCTACACCGCCTCGTCGTGGATGCTCATCGTTGGCGAAGTTGCCATAGTGCTCTTCGCTGTCTACAAAATCATTGCCGACACCGTCCGCAGCCGTAAATTCGGATGGTCGCTGCTGACAGGCATCGTATTCCTTGCCGGCATCGAAGTGTGCTATATGCTCACCCTCGAGTGCCTGCGCGGATGCGTCTTCTTCATCGTTCTCCTTGCCGCCTTCCTCACGCAGGCCAAAGCCCGCAAGAAGAAAGCCTACAAGGAAGACCAACCCACAGCTGCCGAATAATATCCATTACATACACAAAGCATCAGGGGGCACCGCATCCGCGGTGCCCCCTGACATTTTATGAGCTGTGCACTGGCTATTTCACCAGCTCGGTCAGCACGCTCTCCAGTTCTGCCACATTGATGTCGCGGGCGGCAATCTTGCCGTCGGGCGAGAAAAGAATCATTGCCGGGATAGCGTTGACACCATACGTGCGGGCCACGGCACCCTTATTGTCAAACACCACAGGCCACTTGATATTCAAGTCGTCGATAGCCTTCTTGGTGTCGGGGACATCGTCGTTCACGGCAACGCCCAGAATCTTCAGCGACTTGAACTTCGGGGCCAGAGCCTGAAGTTCGGGCATAGCCTGGCGGCAGGGGCCGCACCACGACGCCCAGAAGTCGACCAGCACATAGTCGCCCTTGCCCACATAGTCCGACAGCTTCACGCTGCCGCCGTCGAGGGTGGTCAACTCGCCATCCGTAAAGTCACAGCCCGGCTGCATCTTGCGCACAGCCTCCAGCTGCTCCTTGAACAAACGGAACAAGGCATACCGCTGAATCAAATCGTCAGGTATCTGGCTCGCCAGCGCGTCGACAGTGGCGAAATCCAGATACGCCGACATCATTTCAAGGACGTATGCACCCACAAAGTCCGACGAATGCTCGGCCCAATGCTCGTTAAGGAAACGAGCGATCTCCTCGGGCGAAGCGGCGGTCATCAGCTGCGACATCCAGTCGTTTATGCCGTCGTTTGTCGGCGTGCCCGTGGCAAAAAAGCTGTTCGTGTCGATGACAATGTCGCCCTGCTCGATAAAAAAGCTCCACATAGGCGCAAGATCCTTAAGCTCGCGCACATTGCCGTTACGCATCAAAAGAGCCTGCATAATCGTGTCGGGAGCAACACCGCTCATCTTGAACTGGCCGTTCACGACCTTGGCCGAGTCGAGCAGCACCGGACGGTCGTTCGACACAGTGTAAAGATAAACGCACTCCATATCGCTTATCTGCGAAGGCAGAGTACACGTAATCGTGTAGGCATTGTCGGGCTTCCTGCCTCCGCACGAAGCCATCACAATCACGGCAGCGACAGCACAAACCACGCCGCCAAACTTTGAAAAAAGATTTCTCATAATATCATTATTTATTAAATTACAGTCAATTATACACACCACCCCTCATTCAATCGCACTGCAAAGATAAACAAATAAATAAAAACAGCCGCCACAAAACGCAAATTAACACCAACCCTGAATTAAACGAATAGATTTACCCTTGTGTCAGACTATCAACCACGGATTGACCGGATTCAACGGATAGCCAATTTGACAATGCGACACACCCTGGGATTGTCGGTGTTTGATGGTGCGACACACCCCGGGATTGACGATGTTTGATGGTGCAACACACCCCGCCGCTTTGCGGCACCCCTCTCCGAGAGGGGATGGCGCGGCAGCGCAACACTTTCTAATCATTGATAATTAAAGTGATGCGGCAGCCCATCCCCTCTCGGAGAGGGGTGGCACCCAAACATATATCCATTGCGTCGGTTGTGTCGCACCGTGAAGCCAAACATATATCCGTTTCGGCGGGGTGTGTCGCACTATAAACCCAAACATATACCTGATGCCTATCAACACCACGTTTTTCACCCGAAAAACAGGCATTCATTACCAGCAAGTTACAAGACCTCCTTCGCTCGTTGTCCAGTCGTTGTCCAGTTGTTGTCCAGTTGTTGTCCAGTCAATGACTGGACAACAACTGGACAACGACAGTCAATGACTGGACAACAACTGGACAACGAGCGGACAACAACTGGACAACGACCGAAGGTGATACAGTGCAGAAACGGCATTTCTGCAGGGCTTTGCCCTCGTTGTGGCGGATTTGTATAATTTTGAAAAAGATTTTATTAAAATTTTGAGCGTAGCGACCCCTTAAAAGGACCACGGATTGACCGGATCCAACGGATAACCAATTTGATAATGCGATCCCCCAGGATTGTCGGTGTTTGATGTTGCGACACACCCCACACTTCGTGCCCCCCTCTCCAAGAGGGGATGGCGCGGCAGCGATTTATTGATAATCAAAGTAATGCGGCAGCCCATCCCCTCTCGGAGAGGGGTGGCCGAAGGCCGGGGTGTGTCGCACCAGCCATTCCAATAGCGAAGCGGTGAATGAAAACGAAGGCCGGGGTGTGTCGCACTATAAACCCAAACATAAATCTGTTGCGACGGGTTGTGTCGCACCGTGAAGTCAAACACATACCAACGGACAAAACAATTATCAGCCAAAACCAATTGCCAGCTAATTTATGGCAATTGCCGTTCAAAGAGCAGCCGATAATTATTAACCTGTCAACTTAATCCAGTCGAAGGACACAAAAGTGACAACATAAATCAGCAAACCACAAGCTGTGCTCCGCCACAATATTGTTGTTTTTCAAGGGTTATTTGCGAAATACTATTCCAAACCGTAATAGAACGTCATTTTTCAGCAAATGCCCCGATGATGTCGAGTAAAACTTGCCAAAGATATTTTCTGCGAATAGACCGAGATGCTTTGTCGGGAAATATCCAATGCCGGCGCCGATGCCTCCTTCTGTACGGATGGAGTTACTTATCCATCCACCCAACTCTCCGACCATATATATGTCCCAGTGGTTGTTGTCCACTGATGCAAGCGGCAGTAGGTGTATTCGAGAGCTTATGCCATACCTGACAGACATATATGATGAGAACCATTCGCTTTCACCAAATGTCGAATCACCACTTGAAGATATGTGCATTTGGTTTTTCGTAATATGAAGTGTGGATGCATTTTTCAACCCTACATATACACCAATATCAAGACAAGTATTAATTTGGTGAGACCATTCCACTCCCAATGAATGCGTCATAAAAGAAATATCCTCAAGCTTGTTTAATGACTCGGGATTTAAAAGTGAGGTCGGTACGCTGAACATTGGTTCGTAAGACAGTCTCAGGGAATTGAGATAGGGCAAGCTCTCTTGTGCAAAACACAATGTACTGATACAGGTCATTAAGATAAAAAGTGTTTTCTTCATTTTAGTTTTATTTTTGAATTTTTTATTTTTAACGGATATATTGTAAGTCACCAAAAACAAGATATGCAGGATTGGTTACTTCTTCAGAGGACAGTTGGGAGTTTGAACCTCTGAAATGTACATATTTTTTCCCATTTGTATAGAGCCCGTTTACGTTTGCAATAAAAAGCAACCGCTCATATTTTGATCCTGTAACATTTATATTCAAGTAAGATTTAATACCACATTCCTCAACACAGGATAATGTGTTTAATTTGATTCTCATCGTAGTAGGATTAAGAATCCACCCATACCATTTTTTATAATAGGATTTGCAGTCAAGATAAGCAAGAAAATATTTGCCTCCGTGTACCAAATCTATCATATAATATTGTTTACTAAAAGAAAGATTCATTTCCACCTTGTTTTTTCCACTTTTTGAAGTCTCACTCCTTTTCATATATATATTATGGAGAGTGTGATCTGCATCGTCACCTTGAAATTCCATATAACAGTGGGATGGCCAATTCATTGTTTCTTCCATATCAAACAAATATTGAGCGTGGGTTCCTTTGTTTTGTTCAGTTTCGATGTTAGATGTCTCATTGTCTCCGTCTTTATATACCGGAGAATAAAAAAAACGAAGTGTGTCCAAATCAACCAAATCTGAGGGTGACATATTCTTCAAACTTGTAATGTTGTCAACAGTCGTAGAGACCGTTCCTTCTTCAAATATTCTTGTCACCATATTCCCTATTTGAAACAATCCATCCCCATTTGCAATATATCGTTGAGGGATAGACGAATATTTTGGCAGGAAAAAAGTATCCTCATCCTGGATGCTCATTGTTACAAAGTCATTTGATGATTCAAATGTATGTATAAGCAATGTATCATCAGTTATTGTATCAATACAATTAAAATAGAATTCATCAGCAAGTCGACCTATCGAAGTATATCCTTTGTTGTTTTCATAATCGATAAGGGCATCGACTCCTTCATTCGAACGTTCCATTCGTTGATTCAACTCATAAATCATATCTTCAACTGAAGAAAAATATGGTATGGACTCATTGCTTTTTAGTAGAGTTCCATTGCTGCCATTATAATCTTCTATGTTTTTTGTACAGGACAAAGTTGAAATTATTAATGTAACTATTAAGACAATTTTTTTATTCATTGTTTTATTATTATAAGTTTTATAATTGGCATTATGCCGTTTGATTTATTGTTGTTTTATGCTGCATACTGTTGTACACAATAGAATCGACTTTTATCCGTTACTTTTCAAGGTATGGATTGTTGTTCTATGCCTCGGGCATCCGCTGGGCAGGACGGAAGTGTTTGGAAAATTTTGGTTCCGTCCTTGCCCGTGTGCCCTCAAAGTCATCGCCTCACAGCAGCGGCACATAATTATCTGCGTGAGACTGCTATTTGTCCATAGGCTGTTTTGTTGTTATGTGCTGATTGTTTGGGTCATCACTGGTTAGTAACTTGGGGTCCCCGACAAAGCATAGTTCCCCTTATAAAATAAAATGCTCTCATATATATAGCCTTTTTGGGGTCAAAATGTGACATCGCCAGTGAAATTTTAAAACATTTTATGCATTTTTAACATTTGCATCCAACTTGACATAGTTTCCCTTTCAAGTTTTAATTGATGTTTTTACAATAAAATGCGTATCTTTTCGCCACTTTGTGACATCAAAATATAATTTAACATCGTTTAACAAAGCTTAAACACTAATTGGTTGCTGTACAAATGTACTCACCTGTGTTTCTATCAAAAACTATTGAAACCTCATATCCCAGTTCTGACATTTCTGCTGCCCAAGCGTTTGCCTTATTCTTGTCCTTGGTCGTATAAACAACAGTGTCTTTACTATGCTGCTGATTGTTATATATGCTTTCGTTGCGGAAGCTTACACGATGCCCTTCTTCCGCAAGCGCAAACAACCAATCAACAAAGTCTTGCCAGTTCTGCTCGCCACGTATCGTCGCGTGCATTGTGGCTCCGTCTACCTTGTATGTGACATTACGGATTGTGGCAGATTGCTGTATCTGAGCATCCACGGGTTCAATCACTTCTTCCTTTTGGCAACTGACAGCCAAAACACTTAGCATTGCAAACAATGCAAAACATTTAAATTTTACTTTCATAGTTTTTATTTTAATATTTCATTATTTTTATGAGCTTGTATACGTCTGCCCTGTTCTATTGTGTTTACATCAAAAATATAGGTTACGTATTCATTGAATGAAAATATGACTAAATCAAAATCAGAACACTCTTTTACATTGATTCTTTGTTCCGGATGGTTGTTCATACAATAGTATTCTGTCAATGCTGTTTTTCCTGATTTAACTGCTTCAGTTTGTTTTCTGATTGTTCCTTCCTTAATATTCATCTCCCTCAGCAGCGCTTCCCAGCTGGCTGAATCCTTGGCTGTGAGGGTGGTGACGTCGACGGTGGTGCTGTCGTCGATGCGGAAGGCCTTGAAGAATTCCACCCTGACGTCGTCACGATTGCAGTAGCGACGATAGACTTCGCCCACCTCGCCCGAAGGAAAGATGCGGCCCGAGTTGTGTAGCACATACACGGTGAGCAACGCCAGACAGAAAGCGATGATATAATATGGCCAGTTGCGTTTCATTGGTTAAGGATATTATGTAGATTCTGTACAGAGATATTGACATCGCAGGGCTGGCTGGAGTAGTGCGATGTGTAGTCGGGCTGTGCGAAAAGCGTGTCGCTGACTAAGAAGAATACGGCAAAGATGGCAACACACCCGACAATACGCTTGCCAATATCGATACGCTTTGTGCACCTGCCGACAGAGGCGCCGAACCATTCATCGTAGTCACGAAGCAGCACTGAATCGTATGCTCCAGCCTGTTCGGTGACATCAAGAAGTGTGTCGATGCTGTCAATAAATTGCTTTAATGTTGGTTGTTTTTGCATTTTTATGGAAGGGTTTTAAAGGTTGAAAGGGTTAAAAAGGTTGAAAGGGTTAAAAAGGTTAAAAAGGTTGAAAGGGTTAAAGGGGTTTAAAGGTTAAAAGGGTTGAAAGGTTAAAAGGGTTGAAAAGGTTTTATGGATAGCAGGGGTATAGGGTTAGGGGTAGTCTTGATTGCCGTAGAGTGCTTTAGAGAGTTTTTTCCTCAAAATGTCAATACGCTTGCGCATCGCGCTTTTGGTGAGGCCAAATGCGTCGGCCAGCTCATTCACCGAGTAGCCGCTGATGAGATTGTGAGCCAGCCACTGCTCCTCGAGTGTCAGCGATGTCCTTATCACTTCGTATATCTCTCCGGTGCCGTCCATCGTGACCGATATATCGGGCAGGCTGCCGTCGAGGTCGGAGAAGGTTGTTCGACGACGACGCAGCGAGTTGGCAATCACCTGTTTTGTCAACGACACGATCCATCTCTTCCGCACGTATTCGGAGGCAGTGCGCGGGAAAGAGTCGATACGGCTCAGCAGGGCTATATTGACATCCTGTATCATCTCACGGCACAACACATTGTCGTTGTGAAGATACTTGAAGCATATACCCCTGATGGTGTCCTTGTATTTCTCCAACACCGCCAGGTATAAGTCTCGTCCGTTATATTTATCGTCCGTTGTCATTATGACGTAGTATGCCCTTCTATATATATATTCTCAGCAAAACGCGAAAAGTGGAAAATCGACCCCATTTTTTAACATTTTTCTTAAAAAAAAGGGCAAAAAGGTGTTTTTTCACACCATTTTGCCCTTGGTTTCCGGCTTTCGCAGGAAGGCCTACTTGAAGGCGTTTTCGCTGAGGCCTTTGCCCGACAGGGCGAGGTCTTTCATATACGACGGCACGTCGTGACCGAGATACTTCTCAACGTAAAGCTTTGCCAGATACTGGCCGAGCATAAAGCCGTGGCCGCGCAAGCCGGTGAGCAGACCCACCTCTGGGTCGACGATATAGCGCGGCTCGGTGTAGCGGCCGGCCCACACTGCGTGGAATCCCACCTCGCGCAGATTAGGTATCCACTCGGCAAAGACTTCGCTGACAATCTCAAGGAACTCCTTGCTGTTGTACTTGATGTTCTGGCGCGTCTCGTAGGCGTCGGTGTCGGGGCTGGCGCAGCCGATAATCTGACCCGTGTGGGCGAACTGTTGGCCATAGACGGCGCTGAAGCCCTTGTAGTGGCGGCGGTCGATAATCATATCAAGCGCATCGCCACCCACGCCCATCAAGGGCAGACGACGCGTGATGAAGGCCTGGTGCTTGACGGGATAGAGGCCCGTGTCGATGCCCAGCATATCAGTGAAGCGCTCGGCACCCCACCCCATCGAGTTGACGAAATGCTCGCAGCTGTACTCGATATACTTGCCCTCGTGGTTGCGCACCAACGCAATGGTGCGGCTGCCGTTGCGCTGCACGTGGAGCAGCTCGCAGTCCTCATAGAAACGGCCTCCGAGCGACTTGCCGATGCCGCGTATATAGTCGATGACGCGGCCCGGCGTGGCCTGCCAGCAGTCGCGCGTCATCAAGGCGTGGCTGTAGGTGTCCTTCGTGTCGTCCCACAGGGGAGAAATCTCCTTCTTGAAGTCCTTGCGGTCAACCATATAGGCGTCGCTCCAGGCGCGCGAAGCGTCGAGCGAGCGATAGGTGGCGTCGTCGTGCACCAGGTTGACATAGCGCGTGGGCTTGAAATTGATATTGTGCACCTTCTGGATGGACATAAATATCTCGCGGTTGTGCATTGCAATGTCGGCGATGTCGGGGTTGGAGAAGGCCGGACGGCCGCCGCCGATGTTGCGCCACGAGGCTCCGCGGCTCCAATTGATGAGCACGGGCTTCATTCCCGCCTCGGAGAAGTAGCGGAACAGGCCGCTGCCGGCAATGCCGCCTCCGGCAATGAGCACGCGCACCTCCTCGCGGGTGACGTTGTTGTCCTTCGGGAAGACGAAGACCTCTTTGGTGCCTTCGGTGTATACGTCGCCCAGCGTGACGGGGGCCGACAGCGGTGCGCGCGGCGTGGCGTCGCCGGTCACCTCTATGCCGTGGGCACGCAGCACCTGACGGGCTCGGGGTATGCAGCGCTTGCCGCGGCAGGGGCCCATACCCATACGGGTGATGTGCTTCAGCTCATCGACCGATATATACTTGCGGTCGCCGATGACTGCCAGCAGCTCGTCGAGCTTCACATCCTCGCAGTGGCACACGTAGGTGTCGGCGTCTGAAAGACCTGAAAGGTTTGAAAGGTTTAAAGGGGCGGGGTAACGGTCTTTTGCGATGAATCCCTTGACATCCGTCAAGTTCTCCGTTCTCAGTTCTCCGTTCTCAGTTACCTTGACGCGCGCCACATTGGTCTTGTTGGGCTTGCGCAGAATCTTCTCTATAATGCCCTCGCCAATCTTGGCACCATTGTTGTCGACCAGATAGACCTCCTTACCCTCCTCGATTTCGTACTCGATGGGCAGGAAGCACCAGCCTTTCTCGACATTGTAGCCGAAGATGGCCAGGCCCGGGCACTGGTAGACGCACTCCATACAGCCGATACATTTGTCGTAGTCCACCACCGGCGTCGACGAGGTCGAGGCCTTGCTGATGGCTCCCTGCGGACAGCTGAACGAGCAGGGGTTGCAGGCAAACCCATAGAGGCAGTCCATCTGCACGAAGGGTCTGAGCTTCATACGCTCGGGACCCGGCAGATTGGGCTTGTCGAGCAGCCGCACGGGATGCTGCTGCGAATCGATATACTGGCGTGAAATATCCAGATAATCGTCATAGTTGAAGCGTATGCCCATATTCTGCGCCACCTCGTAGGCCACTTGGCGACCGCGCAGCACGGCGCTGGTGCCCTCACCGATGCGGATGGCGTCGCCGGCACCGTAGGTGTTGATGCCAAAGACATCCTTGCCCTTGGTCAGCAGCTGGTTGTCGGGCACAAGGCCGGTGCAGATATTGATAATGTCAATGCCTTCAATGACCTGCTCGGTGCCGGCCACAGGCTTGAAGTTCTCGCATTTGGCGATGACGGCACCCGTAATGCCGGTGCGGTCGGCGTTGGGAATGGCGCGCACCAGCGTATAGCCCGTCATAATGGGTATGCCTAAGCGACGCACACGGTTGGCCTGGACCGGGAAACCGCCCTCGCGCGGCATAGCCTCGATGATGGCTCGGATGTTGGCCCCGGCCTGCATTCCCTGATAGGAAGTCAGATAGCCGATATTGCCGGCGCCCACAGTCAACACGTTCTTGCCCAGCAGCGTATGCTCCTGGTTCATCATCTTCTGGAACACAGCGGCGGTATATACTCCCGGCACGTCGTCGTTCTCGAAGGCTGGCATAAAAGGCACGGCACCCGTGGCCACCACCAGATGGTCGGCATCGACGTAGGCAACCTCCTGCGTCTCAATGTTCTTGATGGCAATGCGGCGACCCTCAAGCAGGTCCCACACGGTGCTGTTGAGTATTATGCCGTCGTTCTCGGCAGCCTTGCAACCCTCTGCGGACACGCCGCCGGCAAGGGTCTTGGCGATGTCGAAACCTCGCATACCGCCGAACTTCTTCTCCTTCTCGAAGAAGAAGAACTGGTGGGTCTGCATATTGAACTGACCGCCGACGCGAGCGTTGTTGTCTATCACCAGATTGTCGATGCCAAAGGCATTGAGCTGCTCGCGGCAGGCCAGACCCGCAGGACCGGCGCCGATGATGGCCACTTGGGTCTTGTAGATTTTCACCTCGCGCTCGCGCACCGGCAGAGCGTCGGGCATATACTCCTTGTCGAGTTCACGCACCTCCTTCACGTTGTCGACAGGCGTGATGCAGATGCGGCGTATCTTGCCGTCGACAAGCATCTCGCAGGCACCGCATTTGCCGATGCCACACTCAAGGCTGCGGGGCTTGCCGTCGATGCTGTGGCTGTGGACCGGGAATCCTGCCTGATGGAGTGCGGCAGCGATGGTGTAACCTTTGCGGCCTTGCACTTTCTGACCGTTGTAAACGAACTCCACAATCTCGCTCTGTGGAATGTCAAGAATAGGGTGTTTTTCGATTCTATACATAAGATAGTATACTATGGATTAATAATTTGCAGTGTTTTCGGAAAATCCTAAAAGTATCACAAAAGTAGTAATTATTGGATAAAAAACAAAGAAAAAAGCAATTTTTTTCAAAAAAAGCCTCCCGGCAAGCCCTCTTTGGTCCACAAAAACGCCCTTTCCGAGATGTACCAACACTGGTTGTTGTCCGCTTGTTGTCCGCTTGATGTCCGCTTGTTGTCCGCTTTAAAAGCGGACAACAAGCGGACATCAAGCGGACAACAAGCGCAACAAGCGGACAACAACCAGTGTTGGTACGGAGAAAAAACGACCCGATACGGGCCGTTGCGGGAGGATGTAATATGGCGTTGACGGAGCGACAGAATGCAGGCTAGGATGGAGCGGAACGCAAGCCCAGCCTGTGTCCTACCCTCTTTCAGGGCTTGTCGTTGTGCTTCGGCGGAGGGGGTGCCAGCGGCATCGTTTTGCGCCAGGCCGGTATGACGGGCGACATACCCGACAGAGGATAGCCGTAGTTGAGGAAATAGCCTGCGTAGGGATACTGCGGCAGCGGGCACGTGTTGTTGTAATAGCGCCGCTCGGGGATGCTGTAGCCGCGCTGACGCGGCTGTCCCACGACGAGCGACTGGTAGATTTCCTCCTCAAACTCCTTGATGGGCTTGAGGGCAGCGGGCGTTATGCCATAGCTGTCGGGGAAGGCTGTGGCATCGGACACAGGCACGATATGGAACTGGCGCCGCCCGTCGACGACGGCACGGTGTATATAATACGGCATATAGGCGCAGCTGTAGATGCTCGTGGTGCGCCCCTGCTTGGAGAGCTCCATTTCGAACATTATGCCGCCATCGGTGCCGCCGTGTGTCTGATTTGATAGGAAATTGCCCATCGAGTAGACCACCGGCTCGGGAAAACGGTCGTTGTCGGGGTTGACATCGACGGTAAGGTTCTGCACGACGTGGGGATGGCCGCCAATCACGGCGTCGCAGCCATTGTCGAACAGCCAGCGGGCCACCTGCTCCTGCTCTTTGTTGTTGCGCTTCTGGTACTCGATGCCCCAGTGCATCAGCGCGATAATGAAGTCGGCGTTCTTGAGCCGCGCCGTCTGCAGGTCGCGCAGCATCATTGCTGTGTCTATCATATTGACGGCGTTGGGCTCTTTGACCGATATGCCGTTGGTGCCGTAGGTGTAGCAGAGCAGCGCCAGACGTATGCCGTTGCGCTCGACGATAAGCGGATGGTTTTTGTAGCGCTCCTGAACGGTGCGGTAGGTGCCCAGATGCTTGATGCCGAATGTGTCGAGCACATCCAGCGTCCGCTCAAGGCCCCGGCTGCCCTTGTCCATACAGTGGTTGTTGGCAGTGGTGAAGACGTCGAAGCCGGCTTGGTGTGCAGCCTCGGCAATGGCATCGGGGGCCGAGAAGCAGGGATAGCCAGTGTAGGGCTTGCCGGCCAGGGTCACTTCGAGGTTGACTATGGCCACATCAGCCGACTGGATATAGTCCTTTACGTATTGAAAACAAGGGGCATAGTCGTAGCTTCCATTGGATTGCAGGGCTGCACTGTGCAGCGGCATATGGCCCATAAGGTCACCGGCAAAGACGAGCCGCAGGTGTCCGCTGCCCTGCTGCCCGTAGGAGTGAGCGACAGAGAGGAGGGCTGCCAGCGCGAGAGCAATGGCCTTGGAGCGCATTTATCGGCGGATAAGTGTGTATTTACGAACCGAGCTGAAAGGCGGGTCGTACCACAGTGTCAGCGTGTTGAACGAGTTGCTGAAACTGAGGTCGAGCACACAGCTTTCGCTGTTGTAGTCTTCGCCGTCATAATAGGTGCGCGATATATAGAGCGCCGAATCCTTGTCCATATAGTACTGCCACTCAATATCGGTGGTGAACGGACGATAGTCCCACGAGCCGTTCTTTACGGTCACATACTCGCCGTCGAAGGTCAGGTTCAGAGCCGGATCCTTGGCATTGGAGACGCTGACCCAGTTGCCCACAAGGACATCGGGGTGCTGATGGTTTTCGGGGTCGCACGACACGAGGAGCGTCGCCGCCAGCAAACAAAAAAACATTCTGATTTTACTCATAGTTGTATCTTTTTTTACATAAATAACGTCCAACCATTGCTTTTTATTACACACTATGTCAAAATAAAGGTCTCAACGGATCTGCCACCGTCCCTATGCGGCCGCCGTTCTCGAAGTGGAGCACCGTGTCGCCCTGAAAGACGTTGTGCAGCCGTGCGGAATAGTACCACAGCTTGATATCGGCACCGCTCTTATTATGCCTGCTGGGAGACGGCATTCCACTCTGCGGGGGTGCAACGATATACAGGAAGAATAGACTGTCGGTAGGTGCCGTCACGCCGATGCATTCGTCGCCGACGAAGGCGCCCTCCGCAATTCACAGGAGGTTCCTTCTTTTTTAGGCATTTATTAGGGTTTCTTTGTTTTTATAGAGTTATTATCAATCGAGAGGTTTCAACATTTCGGTATGATACATCCCGAAAAGCCCCTTAGTCATAGATATGGCGACCGTGTCACCGGGATGGAAGGAGCCATCGTCGCCTGCAGCAATATAGATATATCCCTTCACAGGCTCTTCAACCCATACTGAATACTGGTTAACGTCCTTTCGGCGACCTGCAAGGTAATGCTCTCGCACAACACCTCGTCCATCCACCTGATCCTTGCTCCCCAGCCATACATTGACAGAGAAAACGGCTGTCATCAATAGTCCCAAGCCTATTCCTGCAGGCCAAATACCAAAAAAAACGGGACCCCACCAGCCATCGAAATACTTCTTCAGTAGTGCAAGACCAACGATAGCGCCAACCACTCCCAAGACAAGCAAGACAACCCACAGGGGCAGCGTAAAAGGCAAAACAGTTTCGCTGAAATCCCAACAACCAATGATAGAAACAAGCAAAGATGCAGAGAAGACAACAATAAAAAGAATACTCCATAAACCCACCCCTAAGGAAGAATGACTGCCCATAAAGCCAGCATGGCGTTTCTTTATTCTCTGCCAAAAAGTAAGTTTCTCCACCTCAAAAAAACCATCTGCCATAGGGCGCAACTGCAACATAGGACGAGGCTCGTATGTGGACTTTCCCTGAGGCTCAATCTCCATTAGTTCAGCACCCCCTTCATCATCGATTTCTACAAAACCATAGCGCGTGCCCGATGGGGCAACGGCAAAAATCTCATCGGTCGACGAGTCGCTCAAATCATAAAAATATTTGCCACGAGGGAGTATTGACATAGACTCATCATCAGGCAGCTGAAACCACGCCTTGGCAACGACACCCTTATGTGATGAGAGCTCCGACTTGAAAAGATTGCAGAGACTGTGGAAATCCCAACTGTTACAGAGACGATTGGGCCGGACAACATACTGGTTGATTCGGTCGCCTTCCATCACCTTCAGAGATGTAATGGTTTCTTCATTTTCGAAAACCTTTTCGAAAAACAACAAATCCTTAACCACCGCCTGTATAGCCGTGAAAAGTTCATCCCTCGAAAGGCCCTCTATCAGTATTAATTCTTTCATAATATAAATAACGAAGAAAGACCCTGAATATTATAAACCTCATCGGATAAAAAAAAGGAGTCCCTTGATGGAACTCCTCTTTAAGAAGATTGGCGGCGACCTACTTTTCCACAAACAAGTGCAGTATCATCGGCGATGTGAGGCTTAACTTCTCTGTTCGGAATGGGAAGAGGTG
>CADALO010000016.1 GCA_902788805.1 uncultured Bacteroidota bacterium
CTGCTTTTGCCGTTGTCCGCGATGATACTCCCTATGATAATTTTTCAAAAAAAAATTTTGGTGAATCATAAGAATAGGGGATGGCGCGGCAGCGCAACATTTTCTAATCATTAATAATCAGTGTGATGCGTCAGCCCATCCCCTCTCGGAGAGGGGTGCCGCGAAGCGGCGGGGTGTGTCGCACTGTCTAACCGCTACGATGCCAAAATAGATCAAACCCATAAGTGCCCCCCGGGCTGCCTACAAAATAATTAATGGATAATTTTCGGTTAGTTTCTGGCAATTCGTGTTCAACCTCCGTGGGCGTTTAGCCCACCCTAAAAACCGCCCTCAAAACGGCTCCTTGCATTTTATTTAGTGTATAACACTCATACTTTCAGTTGTTTATCTTAAATTTGCCCCGATTTTGACACCGTTTTGTAACCGTCTCATTCCCAGACTTTCAAGGGACCAACTCCGTCATATGTACAATATATGTACAATACTTGTACAATATTTGTACGTTTACAATTGTACAAGTATTGTACAACTATTGTACCAACGACCAGTGTTGGTATGGCGCGAATAGGGTGGGGGCAGGGCGAAAAATTTGTGCGGTGCGTACTTTTTGAGCGGTTTTTGCGTTAGAGAGATGATAAATATTATTTTAGAAAAATATATCAGTATGAGATTCAAACACATAATCCTGCTTTTTGTTTTCAGTGTTGTTGCCGGCACAGCCTTTGGCCAGAAGGACCGCATCACGCAGTTCACGCAGTCGGACCTGCCTGCCGAGATGCAGGCATACCTTGACCAGGCCACGTCGGACAAGGAGAAGAAGGCCGACAATGCCAAGCTGATTGGCGTGTTCGCGGCCCAATACGGTAGGCTGGGGGCCGATATGCAAGGTCGCGTGACGGCCATCTGTAACACGGTGCTCAAGCTCAAGGTGCGCCAACATCCTGACGTATATAATTTTATCTCGGTGTTCAACAAGATGGCGGTCGATGGAGGCGAGGCCAACTTCGGCCAGTGGATAGCGTCGATTGAGTATATCCAGTCGCGCAACAAGAAGGTTAAGGACTTCACCGACTTCATTGAGTTCACGGCCTCTTTCGTCACGTCGCGCACGCTCTATACGTCTCGTTCGTGCACGTGGCAGATGCAGTCGGGGTGCGCCTACAGGCTGCTCTTCGAGGGCAACGAGATAAAGATTGTCGTCGACAAGCCTATAGAGCTGTATTACAGTTCGGACAAGGACAATGGGACCATATACGGAACCAAGGGCGTGTACCACTATTTCGACAACCTGTGGAAAGGGCAGGGCGGACGCCTCAACTGGGACCGCACGGGCATCCCCACCACGCAGTGCTGGGCCAACCTGAACCGCTATGAGGCTGTAACTAAGTTCCCTAAGTTCAACGCCGACTCGGTCGAGTTCACCAACACCAGCTATTTCTCGAAGCCCATTTATGGCCGCGTCGAGGAGGCGCTGAGCGCCAAGATGGAGCCCGAAAAGTATTCGTTCCCCAAGTTCCGCTCCTATCAGAAAGACTTCAAGATGAAGGATATACTGCCCGGCGTGGACTATAGCGGAAGCTTTATGATGAACGGCTCGCGCTTCATCACGTCCGACACCAAGAACCCCGCCACGCTTATCTTCTACCGCCAGGGACGGCCTTTCATCACCGTTAATTCGGTGAAGTTCACCATCACCTCTACGCGCATAGTGTCGGAAAATGCCGCGGTGAAGATTTACATAGACGGCGATTCGATATACAATAACGGCATCACGGTGCGCTACCTTGCCAACGAGAAGCAGGTGCACCTCATCAACGACTCGCGCCGCAACTACTACAGCCCCTACTCGAATTCGTACCACAATCTGGATATGTACTGCGAATCAATTGTTTGGAAGATGAATGAGGACAAGCTTGACTTCGCAATGCTTGGCGCGTCGGGCGACCAGAGCTACTCGACGTTCGAGTCGAACAGCTATTACTCAGAGCGCAAGTTCCGCGAGATTCAGGGCATCGACCAGGTCAACCCTGTGCTGCGCGTGTATCGATATATGCAGATGCGTGATATGACATACGACTTCTTTATGGACGAGTTTGCCAAGGCCATCAAGATGGATATTATGCAGGCCAAGTCGATGATACACACGCTGGCCAAGTCGGGCCTTGTGTCGTACAACGAGGCTCAGGGCAAGGTGTATGTCAACGACAAGCTGGTGGACTATGCCAAGGCCAGCGCCAAGAGCAAGGACTACGACTATGACGCACTGATATTCGAGTCGTCGTCCAAGCAGAACAACGCCGAGCTCGACCTCGCGACCAACTCGCTGAATGTGCACGGCGTGGAGAAATTCGTGCTCAGCGACAGCCAGCAGGTGGTCATCTACCCCAACGCCGGCGAACTGGTGGTGCACAAGAACCGCGACATCAACTTCAATGGCCGCATCAATGCCGGCCGCTTCATATTCTATGCCACCAACGCCACGTTCCTCTACGAGGCTTTCAAGCTCGACTTGCCGCAGGTCGACTCTATGATATTCTATGTCACGCAGTTCAACAACCCGCAGGAGGAGCATATCGTCTACACCCCACTCCACAACCTGGTGGGGCATCTGCAGATAGACCAGAGCGACAATCACAGCGGACTGAAGCGCGTCAAGGAGCAGTATCCTATATTCTCAAGCCTGAAGGACAGCTATGTCTACTACGACCGCAAGGATATTCACAACGGGGCGTATGTGCGCGACCGCTTCTACTATACCATCCACCCCTTTGTGGTGAAGAATATGGTCAACTTCGTCACCGACAGCCTTAGTTTCAACGGTGTGCTGACATCGGCGGGCATCTTCCCCGACATCGTGGAGCCGCTGAAGGTGCAGCCCGACTACTCGCTGGGCTTTGTGCGCAAGACCCCTCGCGGCGGATATGACGCATACGGCGGCAAGGGCCACTTTACCAACAAACTGGACCTCAGCTACCGCGGTTTCCGTGCCGAGGGCCAGGTTGACTATCTGACGTCGGTCATCCAGTCGAAGACTATCTATTTTATGCCCGACTCAATGATTTCGGTGAGCGACACCTTCTATGTCAAGGAGCAGGGCGCTTTCCCCGACATTCGCAACAGCCGTGCAATGCAGCGCTGGTACCCCTACGTCGATTCGATGCGCGTGGCGCAGCTCAAGAACGGTCCGCAGTTCAAGATGTACCACAACGACGCGCTGTTGGCTGGGCACGTGGTGCTGAAGCCCGAAGGAGCATACGCATCGGGCGCCGTGACCATCAAGGAGGGCACGCTGGAGTCGGTGCGCTTCGCCTTGCAGCCGAAGGATATGTACAGCAACGTCACGGCATTCACGCTGCGTTCGGATGTGTACAACAACATCGCATTCTACGCTACCGATATGAAGTCGCACGTGGACTATGTGAAACGTCGCGCCGACTTCGTCGCCAACGCCGACCTTGGCCGCACGCAGCTGCCGCTGCTCCAGTATGCGGCATACGTCGACAAGTTCTCGTGGGAGATTGACAGGAAGGAGCTTGACCTGATCAACAGCAAGAGCGAGAGCACGCAAGGCTTGGAGGGCCTGACGCTGCGCGAGCGTTTTGCCCACAAGGAGCAGCCGGGAGCTCTGTTTGTCTCGACCGATCCGACAAAGGACAGCCTCAACTTCCACGCTGTGCGTTCGACCTATTTCTACAACGCGGGTCAGCTCAGCTGCCGTCAGGTGTTTACGGTCAACAGCGCCGATGCCGTCATTGCCCCGGGAGGCGACACGCTGCACATACGCCAGGGCGGTGCCATCGACCTGCTGAAACACTCGCAGATTCTGGCCAGCCGTGAGAATCGCTACCATCTGATATATGACGCCGACGTCATCCTTACGGGCGGCAACAAGTACAGCGGCAAGGGCTATATCGACTATGTGGATGTCGACAACAAGAAGCAGAAGATTTATCTGTCGGAGATAGCGCCCGACAGCCGCGGCGTGTCGGTGGGCAAGGGCTATGTGCCCGACAGCGTGAACTTTACGCTCAACAGCGCCTTCGGCTTTGCTGGCAATGTGCGTGTTGAGGCCGACAAGGAGTTTTACTTCTTCGACGGCGGTGTGCGATTGCTGCATAAGTGCACCACCAATGCCGAACTGGGTCTGCTGGCCTATTCGAGCTATCTGGATCCCAAGCAGATACTGGTGGCCGTGCCCGAGATTCCTACCGACTGGAAGGGCAACCGCATTACGGCGTCTATCCTGTTCAACAAGCTTGATATGAAGCCCTATCCGGCGTTCCTGACTTCCGAGCGCGCTGCCGACAACGAACTGATGGGAGCCTACGGCTTTGTGACCTACGACAACGACAAACACGAATATATGATTGCTTCGGCCGAGAAGATTCAGGATCCCGAAAATGTGGTCGACAAGTACTTGACGCTGAACACGCAGACTTGCGAGATGACGGGCGAAGGCCCCATCAACTTCAACGTCAAGCAGAACCTTGTGAGCCTCTTCTCGTACGGCACGGCCACGATGAGCGGCAAGAAAGACGGCGACATTGAGATTAGCAGCATCTTCGGCTTCACCTTCCCGATCGATGAGAAGGTGCTGGGCACTATGGCCCAGACCATTGCCGACGACTTGCGTCTGTCGCCCTCGCAGCCGGGCAACGAGGTGACGCGCAGGGCTATGTCATATTATATGGGACCCGAGAACGGCGCCGAGGCCTACACCAACTATGTGAGCAGCGGCTACTATGACAAGATGCCCAAGGAGTTCGACAATACCATCCTCATTGAAGGCCTCGACTGGACCTACGACCCGACGCTGGGCTACCGCTACGACGGCGTGGCGTCGCTCGCTATGGTCGGCAAGAAGCAGCTGCACCTGTCCACACGCGTCAAGGCCCAGCTCTATAAGCGAGGCAACGGCGTGTACCTGATTCTTTATATCCAGGTTGCTTCCGACCACTGGTACTACTTCAACTATGAGTTCAACAGCCAGCAGATGCTTATCCAGAGCTCGGTGGGCGAATGGGTGGATATGATCAAGGCATTGCCGGCCGACAAGCGCCACGTGGGCGGCAAAGGCGACCAGGGCGACTACCGCTATCGCATCACGCCCAGCCGTACGGAGGTGCCCAACTTCCTGCTGCGTATGGGCGGCAACGCCGAAAGCGAGGACGATCCAGGCGACTACGACGTGGACGACGAGGATGTGATTGAAGGCGATGATTGATTGGAACACTGGCATCCTGCCGGCAAATGGTTCGGTATGCAAACGTCTTGCTTTTATTAATGGTGTCTTACCTGCGAAAAAAAATACCTCGAAATTCCCGATTTTCATCGGCTGATTTCCTCAAAAAAGCGAAGTGTCTTAATGATGCTTCGCTTTTTATTTTTGTTTTTATTGTTCTATGCCATAATGAATTAGATGTCGTTCTTGTGAAAAATCAAAAAAATATTTTGTGTATTTCGGAAAATGTAGTACTTTTGCACCCGCTTTCAAGAGAAAGATTGCCCAGGTGGTGGAATTGGTAGACACGCTACTTTGAGGGGGTAGTGCCGATTCAGGCGTGCAAGTTCAAGTCTTGTCCTGGGCACCAAAAAAGGGAAAGAGCTGACGACAATCAGAAAGCATCCCACAACCAGATTCCGAGAGATTGGAATCCTACCAGCCCGGGTGGCGGAATTGGTAGACGCGCACGTTTCAGGTGCGTGTTCCGAAAGGAGTGCAGGTTCAAGTCCTGTTCCGGGCACTAAGGAGGACAAATCAGACGATTTGCCCTCCTTTACTTTTTTTGACCCTCGTAACTCGTTGGTTTGTTGGTAGATTAAATCAAGCACCTTGTTGAACGTAGCGGTTCGATAACTTTCACCGTCATACACGATTTTCTGGGGAAACATTGAACTTAACAGCCTCAACTTTGCCTCTGTGGGAGCATCCTCAACAACCCATTTCATATTGTCTATCAGAGATATTGCATACCCCAGTTTTGGTTCGAGTTTGGTCTTGTTCGCGGTTTTCAAGGTCTCTAACTGCTGCTCTTTCCTTGCTATATCACGGTTGTAGCGTGTTACCATCCCTTGTTTTTCCTCGGCAGTTATCTCGTTGTCAAGGTATGCGTCCATTGCCTTATCAATACGCCCTTGCAACTTGGATATCTCGTCTTCTATGCCCTTAATGGTCGTTCTAACGTCGCGTTGTTCCTCCATACGTATATCGTTCAAGGCTTCCTCATAGTATTTTAGTACCGTTGCGTTTGGTTTGAGCGACCCAACATATCGGGCAAAACTTTCATTGACCTGTTCTGCCCGTACTCGTAGGTGCTTTTGGTCGTGCGAACAGTGGTAGTAGGCATACTTGTTACCGTTTCTGCTTCGGCTGTGTGAGGCGGTGATGGCGTGACCGCAAATCGGACATACAAGATATGGACGTAGGAAAAAGTCGGGATGTGGCAGTTTGATTCTCAACTTGGGAGTGTTCTTCTTCCTGCCACTTATAACGTCTTGCACCTTGTAGAAAGTCTCAAGGTCTATCAACGCTTCGTGCAACCCATCCACAATCTGCTCTGGCTCTCCGTTGTATGCAGGCACACGTATTTTCCCAATATAGAAAACATTGTGAAGCATATCGGTAAAGGTGGACTTGCCCATCTTGGGGAATAGCCGTTGTCTAACTCTGTTAGGGCACTCCGTGCCAGTCGCCACCGCAGCGAAAGCCTCTTTCACTTTCGGTGCAGCGATGGGGTCAAAGACAACTTCAGTATCGTGTTTTGCATACCGCACGTTCTTATACCCTCTCGGTGCCTTGTTGCAGCATTTCCCCTTGAGGAGTGAGCCGTGGATGCCGTCTTTCGTCCTTTTGGCTATCTTCTCGTCCTCGGTGTGGGCAACACCACAATAGATGCCAAGCATCGTACTCCATTCCGTGCCGTGAAAGTCGATTGGGTTTTCAACGGCGTTTATCTCAACGCCCAGTTCGTCTATAAAGACACGCTTGTATTTCGAGGCAAACTCAAGGTTACGAGCGAATCTGTCCCATCGTAGGAACAGAACCTTGCTTACTTGCCCCTTATGATGTCGGCAATAGTCAAGGATGCCTTTCAGTTCGGGACGGTCGAGGTTGTACGATTTCGCGGAATGGTCTTCCTTCTTCGTCATAATAACGTTGTAACTATGGTTGGCACAGTATGATTTCAACGTCATTTCTTGATAGTCGAGAGAACTACCCTCGGCTTGCTCCTCACTGCTCACACGGCAGTAAAGAATAACGTTTTCTGTTTCAAATGTATTAAACTGTCTCATTTTCAATATTATTTAGATTACCGTTTTCTATTTCAACTTGTATCTTCGCAACAAAGTAAACATACTCTCGAATAAGTTTGATTTCCTCGTCCGTATATTTCCTGTCACCTGCGTTTAGAATCCTCTTCGATTCAGTTATATTCAGCATTTCCGTAAAATGCTAATCTCCGCTCTTCGGCGGTTATTCGCTTTTCCACCTCTTCAGACAAGTGGTCGCCTGTCTGGAGTCTTCTGTTCGGTGTAGGTAAGCATCGACCTGTTTTCTCTGCCTCTGTTGCTACGGGCTGTTGTTCTTTGTAGTCATATCTCAAATATACAACATTTTTCGGACATCTGAAAAAGAATCATACAAAAACCTGCAACTTTCTCAATGTGTTCACGCTTGTACCTGTCAGTTTGCTGACGTTGCGGAGGCTGTACGATTTCTTGAGCAACTTGATTTCCTCGGCGTATTGGGCTTTCATATCCTCATCACTCTTACGGTAGCCCTCTTTACGTCCAACCTTGCCACCCTCGCTGCGGTAGTGGTTGTAGCCGCTCTCCATCCGTGAGCGTATCAGTCCACGTTCCATAGAGTTGAACTGTGCCATAATGCCGAGAACCAGTTGGGCAATCGGGTTGACCGTGCCGTCGGACTGCAAGGTCTCTAAACCGTTTTGATGGATATACAGACTTACTTTCAGTTCATTCAACTGCTCGACGATGGAGAGAAAGTCCACGATGCGACGAGATAGACGGCTACACTCATATATCAGCACCTTGTCAACCTTGTGGGTCTGTACATAGTTCATCAACTCGCTCAACTGCTCACGCTCGGCAACTTTCTTGGCTCCGCTGACCTTCTCGCTGAACTCCTTTACGATTTCGTAGTTCATACGGCTGGCATATTCCCGTAGGTCGGCTATCTGTCGTTCATAGTCTTGGCTGTTGGTTGATACCCTTGCGTAGATGATTGTCTTCATATTGCTAACTTTTATTATCATTAATTCATTTGCAAAATTACAAAATAATATCAATATAGCAAAATAAAAATGATATATTTTATCATTTTTAACTTTAGATATTGATTTTTGCGTTATCTTGCGTATCTTTGCAGTTCAAACCGCAGCACAATGAACCAGAATATTAGCCACAAAGTGAAAGAGTTATGCCGAGACAAGGGCATAACAATCAAGGAACTTGCTGAAAAGATGGATATCGCACCCGAAAGCCTGTCAAGAGCCATCAACGGTAACCCTCAACTGTCAACTATCCGCAAAATTGCCGAGGCTTTGGGAGTCTCCGTTACTGACCTGTTCGACCGCAGCGAGGACGAGTTGCTGGCGATTGTCGTTTGTGCTGGCGTAACACACACAGCAACCACCAAAGCCGAGCTGAAAGCGATAGCCGATAAACTGAACAGAGCAAACTAATCTTTTAGGTTACATTGACACAAAACACTGTGTGAAAAAGCACCGCAATAAAGATTAAATTGACACATCAGCCAAATTGATACATTGCTGCGGTACTACCGTGGGGGTATGGGGGGAGTGGGTCACGTATCCCCTGCTTCATATAGGGTGGTATTGATATATATTGGGGTGGTCTGTTTGCTGGATGAGCCTCTCCCAGCCTCAAAAAAATAAAATTTCACCATTTGGGGTTACAGGTTAGGTCTTCTTGTTGTATTTGGTGATGCCGTGTTTCTTTCGCCACCGTTTGATAGTTGATACGCTGACCTTCTGTCCAAATTTTGCCATCACATCGGCGTTCTCTTTGTCGGTCAGTTGGTAGTCGTAGAGTTCACCTATCCGCTCATCGTTCCACACCGCCCGTGCTTTCGCCACCGCAGCCTTCGTTGACACTCCGAGGCTCTTCCAGTAGTCCTTATCAACCTTGTACTTGCGTTTGTCGTGTCCTTTAATGGTTATTTCTTCGATGGGCTTCGCCAACGCTGTTTCTGCCACACGCAAGATGAGTGACTTATTGAGTACACCATCAATGTTGCAGTAGTAGTGTACAACCTCGTATGCAAGACAGTAGATGAGGTGTTCAGCGGTGATGTCGGGCTTGATTTTGCGGATGATGAGTGCTGCGGTGGCAAGTTTCTTTCTGCGTCCCTCGCCGTCTTGCCACTTATGTATGCGTCGTGTGTCTGGGTTCCAACGTCGGTAGATGCGTAAATAGTTCTCGTCGATGGGTGCGTAGCCATTGTGGTAGGTCAGTTCGCTCTCCTCGATGGGCTGGAAGTCGCCACTGTAGGTTGATACGAATTTTCTCATAGACATACCGTCAAAGTCATTTCGGAAAGTGTCATTGCTTATAATATCGCTTTCTCTTTTTTTAATTTTTATTTGCTTTGATACTTTCTCTCTCTTCTCCGTTGTCGTGCTGGCTGTGGTGGGTATGTTATAGACGTAGTTTGTACACACCATCCGACAAGTCGGCAAAGCGTTGCCGAAGAAAGCCTGTGCTGGGCTGCGTGTACAAGTGTCTTTCAGTTCCCCAATACCACTCTCCACTTGTACTGTCTCAAACGTAGCCTCATACTGTGCTTTGCCTGTTATCTTGCCATCAAAACAGTAAACCAGCCTGTATCTGTTTCCCTTGATGCCGTCGCTGGTGGTGGTGTATGCTATTGTCGGCTGACAGGTCAACGTGGTCAAGTATTCCTCCATCGTCAGAGTGTTGTCGTCAATGTCATAGGCTATACACGACGTATAACGGAAGTTCGCCTGTGTCTTGGTGCTGTTGGTGAAAGGCTCGTCGTTGTCGTCATAACAGTGACAGAACGAGTGACCCTCTTTGATGAGTTGGCACATCGAGCCGATATTTACAGGCTGTTTTCGGTACACCAGTTTCTTTGATGCAGCCACAAACGCCTCTTTGCTCTCGTATGTGGTTGTCGATACGCTCACGTTAAAGGTGTAGTCACTTTGTGCTATGCTGTATGTTATCATATCGCTTTGTCTTTTTCTACTAATATACAACTTTTTTCCGAACAAATTAAAAGTTGCGACTATTTATAAATATCAATATAGTCCAATAAGTAACAAAAAACAAACACGATGGCAAAACGAACAACACGCAGGGTGTCTCAAGAGACACGACAAAAGATGTCAGCCGCCCACAGGGGCAGCAAGAACGGTATGTACAAACGCAAACACACCGCAACCACTAAACGCAGGATTAGTGAAGCACTGATTAGGTACTGGCAGCACCTACCCAAAGTTTAACCTCTACCTATGTACGAGCGTAGAACTTTCAGTAGTATATACCGCAACGGTCGCTCGTGACTAACAGGTTGTATACTACAGACAAATGCACAATGGCAATATCAAAAACAGTAAAAAACAAAACAACAGATACTAGCATATACAATGATGTGCATCCTTTTTTTTGCTATTTTCTAAATACAAATTTGTATTTTCAAAATGATTATTTGGTCTTATAGAACACTTTTGGGGGAAGGAGATGGAACAAGGTGTTAAATCGAAATCTCAAATAATAATTAATAACCAAGTTCCATTTTGAGTGCGTGTTTCTTTACGTTTGCCACACCAGAATAATTCTTTGTGGTTCCATCCATAAATGTAATCTTTATCTGGGTCATCTTTATTAACTCAATCACGTTATATTCATCCCAATAGATATCGCTAAATTCAAATATTCCTGTTTCTTCTGGGGATATAGGTCCGATACATTGAACTTTCTTTTCTTTGTTACCGAAATAATCGACTTGAATATCACCAACTTTATTGTATGGAACCAGCGAAATGTCTATGTATTTTATCTGTTTACTATAGCAGTTATATACTTTAATTGAAATGCCCGACTGCGGACTGTGTTCTCCGAATGCGTAGTTGGCATCCATAATGAACAGTTCTTTACTTCGCATCACTTTCTCTATGCTGTCTTGCTTTGCCTTGTAAGTAATGATGGCAATACTATCATATTCCTTGGCATATTTCATTCTTATATCGAAGCCCATTTCCTCTCTTCCAATAAGAAATGTAGAATCTGACGGGTCCTGAAAAGCGAATGTGGTTCCTCCCATCGTGTAGATATTACCAAGATATAATCCAAGAAAAGAGTTTCGAGATTTTGAATATCCAATATAAGCGACGTTATCTCCTGCTTTAAATAAATGCATTTCTCCATTCATTCCTTTTAGATTCATTGGCTTTTTTATTTTACCCAAGAATAGTTTATGGTCTTTGGGTGAGTCTTGTGTATTCTTTTCAATTAATGTATGAATTTTTGATTTGCTCTTAAAAGAAATCTTTAAATCTTCTACTTGTTTGCATAACAATACAATCGTATCAGCTGTATTTGTTCTTAATTTGAACTTAACAGGATTGAATGGTGACGCTGTATCATATTCAAAACTAATCCACTCAACAGGGAAATAATATCTGCCATAGAGTTGGAGCAGGTTATTCTTGTCAAATTTGTCATCAAAATTCCAATTTGTCATTGGAGACCGAAGAGTCACACCTAGTAGTGAGGTGTCAACATAGGCATAATCTTCCTGATATCTACTAAATTCCTTTTCCCAATAACTGCATTTTATGACGTGGTCACGAAATGATATATCTGCACAAAAAGATGAGGGAAGATAAAATTCAACACCGTTGGAGATAAAATGATAAAAATTTGTTCCCATACCATATTCGTTTCTTGCTGCATCAATTGTCACAGGCCCAACAATATGATAAAACGTGTTCGGCGTAAGAAACAGAACGTCTTTGTACTCTTTTACTTTGGCGGCAAGTTTGTATTTCCCTTTGACATACACATAGGCTTTTCTTTGTGCTTCAGAATAATATTTATTGTCGTAAAACCCTTTAAAGAAGACATCTTGACCGATACATTCTTTAATATCTTTTGGCACCCCATAAGATTGTCCAAATGCTACAATGGGTGAAAGCATAATTACTGTCAGTAAAAAGGTAAATTTGTGTCTCATATCTGTTTACGTTTTAAACGTAACGAGAAAACCTTGTTTTTATTGTGTGTTGGTATATATACCACTTAATTTGAAACTAATGTTTCTACCAATAGATGGTAACTTTGCGGCGAAATGGGTTTTGTCGGGTCGGGAATCCACTCCCGTAGTGCCCATATTTTCTCAAGGTCTTCACGAAAGGTGTTCGAGAATAACACGGCTGCGGGCACCAAAGAGTTTTGTAAGTGACTCAAAATGAGCGAAAATACAAAACCCTTCTTCTTTTATATCCCAAATTTGGCCATAATTTGGTCATATTTTGAAGATTTCATAAAAACATTTGGTACAAACTGCACACTGTGAGGAATGATTGCATTAGAGGTCACAAATTGCGACCTTGAGCAAGCGTATTTTTAAAGAAAAGTTGTAAAAACTGTCTGTAAATTTTGGAAAAAGTTGTAAAAAATGTATTGTAATTTTGGAAAAAGTGTATATTTGCACTATACATCTTATTCTACCTATCTAATCTATCGCGGTCACTCCTATAATACCCTTCAGTATATTGATGAGATGCCTGCGGGCGGCAACACAAGCTATACTGACAATAACGCTCCAGGCGGTACTGTCTACTATCAAATTGTAGTCATCCTCACACCTGATGCCAAAGACGACAGCCAGGGAATCATTCGCTCCAACATTGCCACCGACGAAGATGAAGTTGGCATTGGAGATGTTTCAGACAACTACTGCAACATATACCAGCATTCTGGCAACATTGTCGTTGAAACTCCACACAGCCATAAGGTACAAGTATATGATATGATGGGCCGTCTACTTCACGACACATTTACTTCAGGCTACGATGTCTTCAGTGTTCCTGCGTCGGGAGTGTACATTGTGAATCTCCAGGGTCTTGCTTCTTATAAGGTGGTGGTCATAAAGTGAGTTCTTTTGTTAACTCTCAACCATTTTATATAGAGCTATTCCCTGTAAGGGGTTGAACTCCTCTATCGCTCCCAATACTACGGAAGAGGGCCGCGTGAAGAATCTATGGTGGAATTCGTAAAAAATAATATTTATTTATAGTTTGATCAAACAGAGCTATTGTTAAAGAGAGAGCAGATCTTTAGATTTGTTCTCTTTTTATACCTGTTTAAATGTCTTTAAAAAAAATAATCTGCCATTTGGCAAAAGGTTTGTATCTTTGCATCGTAAAAAAGTTTTAAAAATATGCAATCACAATTACAAGATACTGATTTCTTGACTAAAACCAGTTCCCTTATTACACGGATTACACGATTGTGCGATGATTTGATGCAGCTTATATGTGGTACAAGCCTTGAAGGGCATATAACCAGCGTGAAATCGATAATGGAGCGCTTCTCGCAGTACGTGAGCATTGCCAATACGGAAGCCTTTGACATCAGTAAGTTGGAGACAATAAATGTTATAGAGGAAACAAGTGCCAGTGTGAAGAGTGCCAACTTGATGACACACCGCAAGGGTAACAGAATCCAGGCCGACTTCGGAAGGGCCAATAAAAACGAGGAACATACAGACCTGTTTGCCATTGAGATTCCCGCGTGCCTCCCCATAATGAAACAGGCAATATACCAGATTGTTGACAATGCTGTCAAGTATACTGTTAATGCCAATCAGTTTAAGGTCAGGATTGACAAGTATATAAAAGAAGGTGTTGAAAGAACGACAATCTCGTTCACTAATCTGGGCCCAATGGTGTATGAAGATGAGGTGGATGATATTTTCGAGAAGTCGGTGCGCGGTGAAAATGCAGAGATAAGCAAACCGACGTCAGGATTGGGTCTGGGTTTGACGCTTGTGGATAAGATTATTAAATGTCATAAATGGATTGACGCATACGTGTATGCTGAAAGCAGCCAGCCCAAAGTTATGCTGAACGGTATGGACTATGCCGATTTTTCCATTGTGCTGGATTTCAAGAATGTGCCTGACGAGAATAAAGCCGTTGCCGAAGACGATATTAAGGGTTTGAAGGATTTGATAGAGCTTATGTTCAAGCACGAATTGGCGGGGTCGATGCCCGAACTGACACGGCTGGCGCACGTTATTAGCGACCATTGTATAAATTCGAGACAATTCAGCGATACGACAAAAAAGGTTGTATATGAACTTTTTGATTTAGTGGTAGACCTCATTTTCTACCTTTATGGAGAGAAGGTCGACGGCCGCCCGATTGAGATGCGTGGCAATGATGCTGTAGACTCTCTCGTAGCCAAATATATACGATGGGCGAACCAGTACCTTTGGAATAGGCAGGTCGAATGTCGTCGTGAGGGAACTGAGAGTTTCGCGCCACTGCCGCTGTTCAACAACTTTTTGGTTGTTGCCCATACATTGTCGAAGTTTGTTGCAGAAAAAGGTACCGACTTGGTCCTCAGGTCTTTTAAGGACCAGTTTGAGATTGTCTCGGCTAATCCTTTCGGTGATGACGGGGGCAGGATGGCTCTGTTCAACAAACTGCTTGATGACAGCCGGATGATAGTTGTTATGACAAGGGAAAGAATAATATTAAGTAAAGTCAAATGATATGAAAGATTTTGGGAAACAAGTTATTATTGCCATTATTGCTGGAGTGCTGGCCCCAATCATAACCAACTGGTTTACCGACAGCACGCTTTGGGTGGCCATCGTTGCCGCTCTGGTATGCCTGCTGTGGCCAATGTATCTGTTGCGTCTGAATTCCAAGCTGCCAAATCTTGGCAAGTTTGAGAATACGAGCACCGAAAACAAACGGTACAGCGTCGTCATTGTTGATGACGAGTTTGCAGTAAAAAAGACACGTGCCAACGACAGGTTCAAGACATACTTTGACGGCTATGATTTGCAGTTGCTTAAGTCGGTAAACGACTGCCGCCTGCTCGAGGCATATGATGTCGTTGTGCTGGATGTATTCAACGCCAATGAGATGCGCGGCAACACGCACGGCATTTTTGAGGACATCAAGAAGTATTACCCCGAGAAGTATGTTATTGCGATGTCGCAAAATAATTCGGAGTGCAAGGATTTGTTTGACAGCAAAAAGGCTACCGCTACCCTGCCCAAGCCGACCAACAGCGACGGCGAAAGGGATGTGGAGAAATGGATGGAAGAGACCGAAAAGGAACTGAAGAAAGCATTTGATGTTCTTGATTTCCCTAAGAAGTATTGGAGCATTCTCGAAGACAAGTTGCCTTCGGACAGGGATAAGGCCTATTGCAAGGAAAGGTATGTGGAATTCCTAAGGAGACACACCAATTACAGACAGGGCCGAAAGCGACGTCTGATACTGAACGACTGATTCCCTGATCGTTGTTGGATTGGTGTAGGGTTGCTGTTCGTGTAGGTAGAAAACTGTGTTGTTGGGGGTTATTGCATATAACTATCACGAGCCAACCATATTTCCATAGACAGATTAGCTTGGCGGTGGAGCATCGTTAGGCCGTCTTGGACGGTGGCGCCGCGTTGGGCGGCTTCCTGCATAAAGCGAGTGGGAGAGGGGTTGTATACGAGATCGTAACAGATATGCTGCGGTGTAAGCAGGTCGGGGCGCTCCCACGGGCTTGTGCTGCAGTTGGGAAACATCCCCACGGGTGTCGCATTAATTATAATGGTGTGTTCTGCGGCTTCGGTATAGGCCGTAGAATAGTCGATATGCTTGATGCTGTGCGGGTTGCGGCTTACAAAGAGATGGTCGATGCCGAGTTGCTCAAGTCCGAAAGCTACGGCTTGTGCAGCACCGCCAGTGCCGAGGATGAGTGCGCTGCGGTGATGAGGCTTAAGCAGTGGCCGTAGCGTTTCTGCAAAGGCAGGTGCGTCGGTGTTATATCCTTTAAGATATATGTGTCCGCAGTGGTTGGATACCTTGACTGTGTTCACAGCGCCGATCTTTTGCGCGATGGCGTCTATTTCGTCAAGCAAAGGTAGGATTTCTACTTTGTATGGTATTGTGACATTGAATCCGTCAAGCTTTTGTTCTTCAACAACTTTACGTAGGTCGGACAGGTCTTCTGTCTCAAGTAGGTCGTAACTGTAGTCCTCAAGGCGCTCAGAGGCAAATTTTTCGCTAAAGTATGTTTGCGAAAAAGAGTGAGACAATTGTCTGCCTATCAATGCGTAACGATGCGTTGTGGTCATTTCTGGATTCTGATGTGGAATGTGCAAAGTTACACCTTTCTTTGCGATATGCAAAACTGGCTGCGCCTTAGGGTTAGATAATTCGTTTTTTTTGTATATCTTTGCAATTTGAAATTGAAGAATATATGCAAAGGCAACGTGTTGGTAATCAGCTGTCAGAGTTCTTGAAAAGTGGCAGTCTACTCTCGGTACTTATTGTCGTCAATGTGGCGTTGTGGGTCGTATCGCTCCTGTTCCCATTGGTTGACTATCTTTATGCGCTGCCGACGGGTAGTGCGTCGGCTGGCTGGCACGACTGGCTGGCACTGTCGTCACAGTGGACCGACTTGCTCCACCATCCGTGGACGCTGATGACCTATATGTTCCTGCACGATGGCTTCTGGCATATTCTGTTCAATATGGTTATGCTTTACTTCGGAGGCATAATGTGCTGTCGCTATCTTGGCAACAGGCGTTTCGGTTGGATATATTTTCTGAGTGGCATAGCAGGAGCCTTGCTCTACCTGTTGGTATACAACGTGTTCCCTGTGGGCCAGATGCATAGCTCTACGTTGGTTGGCGCTTCCGCCGCTGTACTGGGCGTGTTCATTGCCGTTGCCGTATATGCTCCCAACCAGGAAGTGTCGCTGTGGCTGGTGCGTTCGTTTTCATTTAAGATGAAATATGTGGCAATGGTCTTTGTGGTCATTGATCTGCTGTCTATTCCCGCATCTAACGCCGGTGGCCATATTGCCCATCTTGGTGGTGCCTTGTTTGGCTGGCTGTATGTGGTGGCAATGCGGGCCAATGTCTCCAATGTGTTGAAAAGTAAACCATTCCAGAAAAAGAAATCGCAGCAAAGCAGCCGTGGCGGACGCCCGATGTCGGATGAAGAGTACAACCGCCGACGTGCTGCTGACCAAAAGCGTGTCGATGCCATACTCGACAAGATTTCCCGCTCGGGCTACGATACCTTGTCGAAGGAGGAAAAGGAGTTTTTGTTTAAGTTCAAAGCTTAAAGATTTGTGGAAAGATGAAGAGAGTGATTAAAGCCATATTGCTTATACTGAATGTTGTAGTGCTGCTGTTGCTGGTTGGCTCCACGTTGGCGGGACGTGTTGCGCCGTCGCGGTTCATCTGGTTCTCGCTGCTCAGCTATGGCTACCTTTATTTTCTGATAATAAACATTGTGTTTGTTGTTTTATGGCTGATAATGAGCAGCAAATGGTTCTTGCTGTCGCTGGCTGCCATTGTGGTGCGTTACGCCTTCCTGCCACTCTATTTTCAAGTAGGAGGCACCGAGACAGTCTCTGACGAGACACTTGCCGAGCCCGATGTCTTGAAGGTCCTCACTTTCAACGCACATCATTTTCACGGCGTGAGTATGGAGGAAGGCCTTACGGACAGCAATATGACTGTATTCTTGGACATTGTGGACGACGAGCAGCCCGATATTATGGCCCTGCAGGAGTACATAGGGCACGGCGACACCGTGCAGCTTACCGAGCGGTTGAAGCAGCGCGGATATGTCAATATGACTTCCGGATACGACAACGGCTCGATGACCGGCGAGGTGATATTCTCCAAATACCCCATTGCGCGCGTGGTCCGTATCGAAGGGCCTTCCAAGTTGTATGTCAATCTGCTGTGGAATGGAGACACTCTGCGCTTCTATTGCCTGCATCTCAATTCCTACGGCCTTGACGAGACCGACCACAAGCAGATCCACGACATATCGCACGGCAACGTCGACAGCCTTACAGTGCGCAGCACCTTACGCAAATTCCGCGAAACCATTGTCGCCCACGAGAACGAATGGGAGGTCCTTAAACCCTACTTCGACAATCACGACAGGCTGTCTATCGTGGCAGGCGATTTCAACGAGACTCCGGCATCGTATTTCTATCATCAGTGCCGTCCCTATCTCAAGGACAGCTATTGCGAGGCAGGCCAAGGCTTCAGCACCACCTATCACGGCTCCTTTACCCGCAGCCGCAACGCCACATTCCCTGCGTTCCGCATCGATATGGTACTGCATACGACCGATATGGAGGCAATATCGTATAAACGCATAAAGTCTGAGATGTCAGATCATTACCCTGTAATTGTAACACTGCGCAAGAAATGAAGACAGCAGAGCGATACGCAAGACTTATAGCCTATTTTGAAAAGGCTCGCCCCGAGGCTCAGAGCGAACTGCATTACGACAATCCCTACCAGCTGCTCGTAGCGGTTATGCTTTCGGCCCAATGCACCGACAAGCGTGTCAATATGGTCACGCCGGCTCTGTTTGCAGCCTACCCCGACGCCAAGGCGCTGGCAGCGGCCTCGGTCGAGGATATCTACTCCTATGTCAAGTCTGTCTCCTATCCTAACAGCAAGAGCCGTCATTTGAAGGCTATGGCCGAAAAACTGTTGGCCGACTTTGATGGCGAGGTCCCCGATGATGTTGATAAGTTGCAGACCCTGCCAGGCGTGGGCCGCAAGACCGCCAACGTCATTGCCGCTGTCATTTTCAACCAGTCGGTTATGCCTGTCGACACCCACGTGTTCCGCGTCTCCAACCGTATCGGCCTTACAACCAACTCTAAGACGCCTCTGCAGACCGAACTGACGCTGGAGAGGCATATCCCTGCCGAAAAGATACCTGTTGCCCACCACTGGCTGATTCTGCACGGCCGCTATGTCTGCACGGCACGTTCGCCACACTGCTCCGAATGCGGCATCAGCGAAATCTGCCGGCATTACAATAAACTGAAAACCAAGCCCACCGATTTATGATACTCTCTTCTCCTTTGTTCCTCATAGGCCTTGTCGCGGTGGCTATTCCAGTGATAGTCCACCTATTCAACTTCCGTCGCTACAAGAAGGTGTATTTCAGCAACGTGGAACGTCTCGAACAGCTCCAGAGCGAGACGCGACGCCAGTCGACACTACGCCAGTTGCTGATAATGTTTGCGCGCATCTTGGCCATAGTGTTCCTTGTACTAGCCTTCGCACGACCAGTCATCCCCAACAGGAACAGCGCAATGCGGTCGGGCTCAAACGATATCAGCATATTCATAGACAACTCTTTCAGTATGGAGAGCAATGGCGGCAGCGGCACTCTGCTCGAGCAGGCCAAGACTAAAGCCCGCGAGATTGTGGCTGCCTATGGACCTACCGACCGTTTCCAGCTGATGACTAACGATATCGAGGGCCGCCATTTCCACTGGCTCAGCAAGGACGACGTGCTTCTGATGATCGACGAAGTCGAAGTCAGTAGTGCTTCAATGCCGCTCTCGACGCTACTGCAACGCCAGTTCGATTTTGTCAACACTGGCCGCAGCGACAACAAGTATGCATACATCATCACTGACTTTCAGAGCTCTATAGCCGACTTTGAGGCCTTCCCAGCCGACAGCGGCATCATAGCCACTCTGGTGCCTCTTGCTTCATCGGCCCAGAACAATGTCTACATTGATTCGCTGTCGCTCAATGCGCCGGTGCTCAGCCGCGGCAACAGTGTGGTGGCACAAGTCTGGGTGGCCAACGAGGGCGACGAGGACCTTGAAAAAGTTCCTGTTACGCTTTACGTCAACGACCGTCAGCGAGCTCTCGCCACCGTCGACCTGCCCGCTCGCAGCACCTCTACGGTCGATATGCATTTCGCCATAGACGCGACGGGCATCTTCAGCGGACGTGTAGAGACCACCGATTATCCCATTTCGTTCGACGACAAGCTTTTCTTCACGCTCAATGTCCGCGACCGTATAAAGATGCTGACTGTCGAAGGAAAGTCGGCAAACGAAAACCTGCGACGGCTGTTCGAGGGCGACTCGGTAGTGGCCTATGCCTCGCTCGGTCTCCAGCAGATGGATTTCAGCCGCATCGAAGGTAACGACGTCATACTGCTCGACGAGCTGCCTTCGCTGTCGACAGGTATGGCCCAAACTCTCCACACCTTTGTCGAGGACGGTGGCACGCTGGTCGTCGTGATGGGTGAAGATGTCGACCAGGCAAGCTACAACGAGGCTTTGCGCCTCTTCGCGGCACCGCAGATAACCGGTCGCAACAAAAGTCGTGTCGCTGCAGGTACCGTTAACTTCGACAACGCATTGTACCAAAATGTTTTCAGTGGCCGTACCGATGATATGGAGATGCCTTCGGTGACAGACTATTACCGCCTCTCGTCGACATCGGCTACCCTGAACGAACCTGTGATTACACTTGCCAACGGCGACAGCTATGTCAGCGTAACACCTTGTGGCGCAGGACGTCTCTATCTCATTGCGGCTCCCCTGCGCGACGCTCACACCGACTTTGTACGTCAGGCGCTTTTTGTCCCGACACTCTACAATATGGCGCTCTACAGCCTGCGGCCTTTGCCTCTCTATACTTCTATGGGACAGGCTAATCCAGTGCCGCTCTCGACCATTTACGATGCTGCCGAAGGCAACGTGAAGCTGACGCAGCGTGATGGCGACTACGAGGAAATACCAGACATCAGACGCAGCGGCAACAACAGTATGCTTATACCTCACGCAACCATCAAGGAAGCAGGCAATTACATCCTCGTGCAAGGAAGTAAGGAGACCGAGGGCCTCTCGTTCAACTACTCGCGCCTCGAATCGCAGATGGACTTCCTCGACCGCGATGCCATAACGAAGCATCTGAAAGACTATAACCTCAACACATACAGCGTTGTACGTAATGCCGACAAACCTTTGGATACCTACATAAAGGAGCAGACCGAAGGGCGCCGCCTGTGGCGCTGGTGCCTTGCCGCCTCGCTTCTGATGCTGCTTGCCGAAATAGCACTGATACGACTGCCATTCAGAAAAAACAGAAAGAAATCTCAAACCGTCTGAAAACGCCTCCGGTGAGTGACCGAACAATCAGAAAACAACCATAAAACCAAGCCTCTGGCACTTCTTTTCTACCAAAAACAGATACACGATGATTCTTGAAGCCCAGCACATAGAGAAGAACTTTGGCGACTACCGCGCACTCGACGATGTAAGCATCGCGGTGCGCGAGGGTTCCATATTCGGCTTGCTTGGCCCCAACGGGGCGGGCAAAACGACACTTATCCGCCTCATCAACCGCATTTCGCGACCCGACAAAGGGGTGATACTGCTTGGCAGCCAGCCGATGACCGACGGCGACGTACAGCACATTGGCTACCTGCCCGAAGAACGCGGCCTGTACAAAAAGATGAAAGTCGGCGAACAGGCTGTGTATCTGGCTCAGCTCAAGGGACTTTCGCGGCGCGAAGCCGAACGCCGCCTTATACAATGGTTCGACAAGTTCGGCATTTCCGATTGGTGGAACCGCCCTGTCGAGCAGCTGTCGAAGGGTATGCAGCAGAAGGTGCAGTTCATCGTCACCGTGCTCCACGAGCCGCGTCTGCTGATATTCGACGAGCCTTTCAGCGGCTTCGACCCCGTCAATGCCACGCTGCTCAAGAACGAGATTCTGGCCCTTCGCGACAAAGGCGCAACGGTAATATTCTCAACCCACAATATGGCCTCGGTGGAGGAGTTGTGCGATGATATTGCATTGATTGACAAGTCGAAAGTTGTTCTTTCGGGCTCGGTGGCAAGCATACGCCGCTCCTATAGCCGCAACCTGTTCGAGGTTACGGTCCTTGCCGGCGACGCATCGCTGTCGTTGCCGGCAGAATTCCAGTTGCACGGCACCGCCGTGGGCGACGGCGAAGAGAAACTCCGCGTAACCTTGCCTGAAGGCCGCACGGCCAACGACCTGCTTGCAGCATTGATGCCTCAGCGCCAGATAGTTTCGATAAACGAACTGCTGCCTTCGATGAACGATATCTTTGTGGAAACCGTCAAGAAAGGAGGTGACGAATGAACAAGATTCTGCTCGTTATCCGCCGCGAGTATATGACCCGCGTCCGCAAACCCTCTTTCTGGCTCCTTACACTCTTGGTGCCCATAATGCTAGCTGCCCTCTATGCAATTCCGATATATCTGGCTATGAAGCCGTTGGAGAAGTCTGTGGTGCTCGTTGCCGACGAGTCGGGAGTGTTCGGAGGCCTCGATCGCGACGACACTCTGCGCTCCGACAGTCACTTTGCATCGACCGACAACGTGACATACCGTTATGCAGCGACCCTCGACTACGCCAAACGGCTGATGGACAATGAAAAGGATGTGACGGCGATACTCTACGTGCGTCACCGTGCAAGCGATGCCCTTCCCACCGACGCCTGCCTCTACTACAAGAGCGACCTGCCTCCGCAGCAGGTGCGCTACGATGTGGACCGACAGCTGCAACGCATTTTGCGCAACCGACTGCTTCAGGCTCACGGCATTAGCGACGACGAGTACGCCCTCATCAGCAATACCAAAATCAATCTGCGAACCGAAGACCTCGAGACTGGACGCGAGGCATTCCTCGATGTCAAGACCGGGCTGGGATTCATACTTTCGCTCCTTATCTACGTGGTAATCTTTATGTTCGGCAGTCAGGTGATGCGCGGCGTCGTGGAGGAAAAGTCAAGCCGCATCATCGAGGTGATTGTCTGTTCTGTCAAGCCTTTCCAACTGATGATGGGCAAGGTTGTCGGCATCGCCCTCGTGGGGCTTACGCAGTTCCTGCTGTGGGTGCTGCTGACGGGCATCGCCCTTGTCGGCATTCAGGCCACCAACAGCGAACTGTTCCAAACGGCTACGCAAAAGCACGAACTGACCGAGCTCGCCACTAAGGGCAACGAAGCGACGCTGCAGATGCAGCAGGCCGACCAGATGGCTGACATTCCGCAACTTATAGAAGGCATTGCCTCTATCGACTTTGGCGTTATCCTGCCGGCATTCTTGTTCTATTTCATTTTTGGCTACCTGCTCTACGCCACACTTTTTGCCGCTGCCGGAGCGCTGAGCGACAACGACACCGACTCGCAGCTCTTCTCTATGCCGCTGACCATCCCGCTGCTAATCACCATTTTGTGTATGCCTGCGATGGTCAACGCCCCGTCTGGCACACTGAGCGTGGTGCTGTCGCTCATACCATTCACGTCGCCTGTGGCAATGATGCTGCGCGTACCGTTCGGCGTGCCGCTCGACCAACTCTATTGGTCGATGGCGCTGCTGGTCGTGGCCTTCCCGCTGTGCACCTGGCTTGCCGCCAAGCTTTACCGCTCGTCAATCCTCCGGTTCAATCGTCTGTCAATTAGGCGCAAAAAGCGTTAAAACCCTTGCTTTGAGCAGAATACGAGCAGAACCGAGAGGCAATACACCGTTTCGGCTCTGTTTTTTAACCGTCTCACAACCAGCCCTTCAAAGGGCCAACTCCGGTCGTTGTACAATATATGTACAATACTTGTACAATATATGTACGTTTACCAATTGTACAAATATTGTACAAGTATTGTACATATATTGTAGTTTTGACCGGAGTCGGAACCGGAGTGGGGCGGGAGGTAGGGCGGGATAAATTTTTTATCAATTTGAATGCTCCCATAATCAGTGTTTTAACATCAATTAACACTCTTCAAAATGCCTCAAGGCAAAAAAATATTTTTCCAGTTCGTGAAAAGTTAGTAATTTTACGCCCAGTAAAAAATGAAAGAAAAACGTTGGATAACAAGGAAAGATTATGATTTAGAGGTTGTTGAGAAACTTGCGGATTCTTTGGGCGTGGACAAAATTATTGCCACGCTGCTTGTAGAACGTGGTGTCACTACTTTCGAAGAAGCCAAACACTTCTTCCGACCAAGTTTAGACCAACTTCACGATCCATTCCTGATGAAGGATATGGATCGTGCTATTGCACGTATCAACAATGCGGTCCGCAACAAGGAGCGTATGCTTATCTATGGCGACTATGATGTCGACGGCACGTCGGCCGTGGCACTGGTCTACTCGTATTTCCATACGCTTCACTACAACATCGACTTCTATATTCCTGATCGAGATACCGAAGGATATGGCATATCCTTTCAGGGTATCGACTACGCCAAACGTACTGGCGTTAAATTGATTATAGCCCTCGACTGCGGCATCAAGGCCGTCGAGCAGGCTGAATATGCAAACCAGTTTGGAATCGACATCATCGTTGGCGACCACCACCTGCCTGGCGAGGTGCTTCCCAATTGCTGTGCTGTCCTCGACCCCAAGCGCGAGGATTGCCCGTATCCCTACAAGGAACTGTCGGGCTGCGGCATTGGTTTCAAGATAGTTGAGGCCTATATGGAGCAGAAAATTGGGGTGCGCCTGTGCGACTCGGCGTCGGAACTGACCGTGGCGCAGAAAAAGAATCTTGAGATGCTGAAACTCAAGCTACTGCGCTACCTTGATCTGGTGGCTGTTAGCATTGCATCGGACATTGTGCCGATGACGGGCGAGAACCGCGTGCTGGCATCGTTCGGACTTAAGGTCATCAACACCTGCCCGCGTCCCGGCCTTGAGGCTATTCTCACCTATGGCCATATCGAGCCGCGCTCGAAAGAAGACCGCGCCGGCAACCCCGAGAAGGAGTCCTATTTCGTCAAGGATTTAAATATCAGCGACCTTGTGTTCCTGGTCGGACCGCGCATCAATGCCGCAGGACGTATACACAGCGCCTTTGACTCGGTGCGCCTGTTGCTGGCCGAGAACCGTGAGGTGGCCTCAAAACTTGCCGAGGAAATCAATAACTACAACACTGAGCGTAAGGACCTTGACACTCAAGCAACGGAGGAAGCCAAGCGCCGTCTGCTGGCCGACCCCAATCTGTCGAAGCGCCATTCAATAGTGCTCTTTGGCGAGGGATGGCACCGTGGCGTGGTGGGCATTGTGGCGTCGCGTCTGGTGGAGTCGTTCTACAGACCTGCTATCGTGTTGACGCGCTCGACCGACGACCTATATGTGGGCTCGGCACGTAGTATCAAGGAGTTCGACGTTCACGCCGCTCTCGAGGAGTGCAGCGACTTGTTGGAGCATTTTGGCGGGCACAAGAGCGCCGCCGGTGTTTCGTTGAGACCTGAGAACTTCGACCGCTTTGTGGAGCGCTTCGAGCAGATTGTCGGTAGTACTATGCCGGCCGAAGCCACTGTGCCTGAGATTGAAATCGACGCTGTAGTCAATTTCTCGGACATAACGCCCAAGTTTTTGCGTATCCTTAAGCAGTTTTCACCCTTCGGTCCAGACAACAATGTGCCGGTGTTCCGCACCAACCACTTGGAAAGCAATCCGCTGCAGCCGCCTCGCATAGTGGGTAGCAACCATCTGAAATTCTCTGTGCTCTCGTCCGATAGCGCCAACGCTTATTCTGCTATCGGTTTCCAGCTTGGCGAATACTACAGCCGTGTCAGCCGCCAGGAGATGTTCGACATCTGCTATCAGCTGGAAGAGAACTATTGGCGTGGTAAGACGGAGACTCAGCTGAACGTGAAGGATATACGGTTTGGAGAGTAAATCGCAGATTTTGTTGTGCTTCGTCCCGATACCGGAAATGGCAGAACACGTATAACAGATTGTTTCGCAGTTGTGTCGCTTCCGTTTTGTGGTGATACTTGAATCTCATTAAAGAGTTTATCAATACTTTGTAATATAGTTATGGCAGACGACAAAAAGATTATTTTCTCGATGGTGGGTGTGGGTAAGCTCATCCCTCCCAGCCGTCAGATACTGAAGGACATATATTTAAGCTTCTTCTACGGAGCCAAGATAGGTATTATCGGTCTCAATGGTAGCGGCAAGTCAAGCCTGCTGAAAATCATTGCCGGCGTAGACAAGGACTACCAAGGCGAGGTGGTGTTTGCGCCAGGCTACAGTGTCGGCTATCTTGAGCAGGAGCCCAAGCTCGATGACAGCAAGACAGTGAAGGAAGTGGTGCAAGAGGCTGTGCAGGATGTAGTTGACTGGATGAAAGAATATGAGGAGGTGAACAATGCCTTTGCGGAGCCGGATGCCGACTTCGATAAACTGTGCGAGCGTCAGGGCGAATTGACTGAACTGCTGGAGCAGCACGATGCCTGGAACCTCGACAGCCGCTTGGAACGCGCTATGGACGCCCTGCGTTGCCCCGACGAGGACCAACTTGTCAAGAACCTCAGCGGCGGTGAGCGCCGCCGTGTGGCTCTGTGCCGTCTGCTGCTGCAAGAGCCTGACATACTGTTGCTTGACGAGCCTACCAACCACCTCGACGCCGAGAGCATTGAATGGCTCGAGCACCACCTTCAGCAGTACAAAGGCACTGTCATTGCCGTCACGCACGACCGCTATTTCCTTGACAATGTTGCCGGTTGGATTCTTGAACTCGACCGCGGCGAAGGCATCCCCTGGCAGGGCAACTATAGCAGTTGGCTCGACCAGAAGACCCAGCGTCTGGCTATGGAGGAGAAGCAGGAAAGCAAGCGCCGCAAGACGTTGCAGCGCGAGCTGGAGTGGGTGCGAATGGCTCCCAAGGCGCGTCACGCCAAGGGTAAAGCGCGTCTTGCGGCATACGACAGGATGATGAACGAAGATGTCAAAGAGAAGGAACAGAACCTCGAAATCTATATTCCCAACGGTCCGCGTCTGGGCAACAAAGTACTTGAGGTCGAGGGCGTAAGCAAGGCATACGGCGACAAGCTGCTTTATGAGAACCTTACATTCTCGCTGCCGCCCGCGGGCATCGTGGGTGTCATAGGTCCCAATGGCTGCGGAAAGACGACCCTCTTCCGCCTTATAATGGGTCTCGAAAAGCCTGATACAGGTACTTTTACGGTGGGCGAGACGGTGAAAATCGGCTATGTCGACCAGCAGCACGTGCAGATCGACCCCGAAAAGTCGGTGTGGGAGGTGGTCAGCGAAGGCAACGAGCAGATACAGATGGGCGGCCGTCTGGTGAACAGCCGTGCCTACATATCGCGCTTCAACTTCAGCGGCAACGACCAAAGCAAGAAAGCCGGCGTGCTCAGCGGCGGAGAGCGCAATCGCCTGCACTTGGCGCTGACTCTGAAGAGCGAGGCCAATGTCTTGTTGCTCGACGAGCCTACTAACGATATCGATGTCAATACGATGCGTGCCCTTGAGGAGGGCCTCGAGAATTTCGCAGGATGCGCCGTTGTCATCAGCCACGACCGCTGGTTCCTTGATCGCATCTGCACACATATCCTCGCTTTCGAGGGCGACTCACAAGTCTATTTCTTCGAGGGCTCCTACTCTGAGTATGAGGAGAACCGCAAGAAACGCTTAGGCGACGACACTCCGCACCGCTTCCACTACAAGAAACTGCAATAGCGTTTTAACCCTAAAAGCCTGCTTTGCAGACATTGAAACAGATGAAAAGACTCATTATCGCCCTATTCCTGTTTGCTGGCGCAGTCAGTGCCCAGCACACACGGCAGGGATTGTTGCAACCTAAATATGAAGACTTCAATCTGAAGTTTTGGGTGCGGCAAATGACTGTCGTGCAGCGCTATGCGACGGGAATGGATATCAACTTCCAAGAGACCTACCTGTTCGACTCGGTGGGTGACCTTGCCGAATACCGCAAACGCGGCTTCGGAGGACAGAACATAACCAAATATCCCTTGCCGCAACTCGACCCGCAAAAGCGCTATGATTTTGACTACGACGGTGATATACTGCGCGTTATGGAGTTTGATATGAAAGGCCGCCTCGCCTCGTCGACGCACTATATCTACGGCAGTGGCGGCAACCTTGTACAGACCGTCAGCTATGCCTATAATGAGGCCGACAGCGGAGTGGTTATGGAACGCACGGTGACGCTATACGACAAGCACGAACGCCCCGTTTCAATCAACACCTACACGCCCGACGAACTGCTGCTTGTGGCCGAGAAGATGAAATACGACCGCCGCGGCAACAACACCCAGCGACGCATCACATACTACGACGAAGAATCGACCATCGTCAGCGTCGAGCGCCGCAGCTACACCTACGACCGCCACGGCAACTGGACCAGCTGCCGCTACTCGCTCGACGGCAAGGAGATATACTCCATCGAAAGAAAAATAGAATACTACGGCGATTAACACCTAACGGCCTGAAACGCAATCCCGAGGAACCGACGTTGTCCTCGGGATTGCGCTTTTTTTGCATCGCTGATACGCCCTGAAAGGAAGGCGGCATCAAGCCAAAAACGCCATATCAACACCGTTTGATGTCCGCTTGTTGTCCGCTTGATGTCCGCTTGTTGTCCGCTTTTAAAGCGGACAACAAGCGGACATCAAGCGGACAACAAGCGGACACATCAAACGGACCAGGTCCGGTCCTGAAGCGGCGATGCGGCAGTGCGGAGACAAGGCTTGTTTTGGGTGTAACGTGCTGTGCCTTTGTATGATAGGTGTATTGTTGATAAGTTTTGCATCGTCGGGGGCGGGAAAACGACAAAAAATGTGTAATTTTACACCCTGAAACGCTCATCCCAAAATAAGTATAGTATGCCCTATTTCACCCACTTACACGTGCACTCGCACTTCTCGATACTCGATGGTATGTCGAAAGTGCCCGACTTGATCAGCAAATGCAAACGCAACGGAATGTATTCGATGGCGCTGACCGACCACGGCAATATGTTCGGCATCAAGGAGCTTGTGGATACCGTGAAGAAGGAGAACGGCAAGGTGAAGGACAAGATTAAAGAGCAAAACGAGCTGATTGCCAGTCTTGGAACCACGGAAGAGGCATACGCTTATTTTGCAAGGCAGGATTATGCGGATGAGCTGAAAAGGCGCAAAGAGAGTGGCGAGCAGGTGGATGACAAGGCCGAGTTTGTGCCGCCCAACCCGACAGCCGACGACCTGATGGCGGCCAACGAGCGCCGTGTGGAAACGATAGCCGAATGCGAAGGCAAGATTGCCGAGCTTAAAAAGCAGTTTTTCAAGCCGATAATCGGTATCGAGACCTATTGCGCCCACCGCACGCTGCACGACAAGGACGCCAACATCAAGGAGCGCGACCCCGAGACGGGTCGCGACCGTATAACCGACCGTAGCGGCTGGCACCTTATCTTGCTGGCCAAGAACAAACAAGGCTATAAAAGCCTTTGCAAGCTGAGTTCAATAGCTTTCACCGAAGGCTACTTTTATTCGCCGCGTATCGACCACGCCCTTCTGGAGCAGTACCACGAAGGTCTGATTTGCTGCTCGGCCTGCATCGGCGGCGAGATTCCGCAGAAGCTGCTCAAGGGCGACATCGAGGGTGCACGCGAGGCTGTGCGTTGGTTCAAGAACCTCTTTGGCGATGACTTCTATCTTGAGCTTCAGCGTCATAAGACCGACAAGCCGAACGCCGCCTACGACACCTATCCTCGCCAGCAACAGGTGAACGCCTACCTGATTGAGTTTGCCAAAGAGTTTGGAATCAAGCTTATAGCTACCAATGATGTGCATTTTGTTGAGGAGGAGCACGGCGAGGCGCACGACCGCCTGATATGCCTCAGCACGGGCAAGGACTTTGACGACCCCACGCGAATGCACTATACGAAACAGGAGTGGCTCAAGAGTCCCGAAGAGATGGCTGCCATCTTCGCCGATATTCCTGAGGCTCTGGAAAATACGCGAGAGATTGTGGACAAGGTGGAGGAGTTCAGCATCGACTCAGACCCCATTATGCCGGTGTTCCCGATTCCTGCCGAGTTCGGCAGCGAGGAGGAGTATCGCAGCCGCATCACTGAACAGGAGCTGTTCGACGAGTTCACACGCAACGAGAAGGGCGAGGTGGTTATGAGCCAGGAAAAGGCCGAGGATAAGATTAAAAAACTCGGAGGATATAACAAGCTGTACCGCATCAAGTTCGAGGCCGATTATCTGGCGAAGCTGGTGTGGGAGGGTGCCAAGAAGAGGTATTTGGACAGAAAGCAGGGAACGGATGGCGATGAACCTGGTACAGAGAATGTTGAGATGACGGCAGAAGAGATAAGGAATGCCCTGACCGAAGAGCAGCGGGAGCGTATCATCTTCGAGCTGCATACCATCAAGACGATGGGTTTCCCGGGTTACTTCCTGATTGTGAGCGACTACATCCGCGCGGCGCGTGAGGAATTGGGTGTCAGCGTGGGTCCTGGGCGTGGCTCGGCGGCAGGCAGCGTGGTGGCCTACTGCCTGTGGATTACTGATATCGACCCTTTGAGGTATGACCTTCTGTTTGAGCGTTTTTTGAATCCTGACCGCATTTCGCTGCCTGATATCGACGTGGACTTCGATGATGCGGGGCGCGGCAAGGTTTTGGAATGGATTACAGAGAAATACGGCAAGGAGAAGGTGGCACACATCATCACCTACGGCACTATGGCCAGCAAATCGAGCATTGCCGATGTCGGACGTGTGCAGCGTGTGCCGCTGAACATTGTGAACCAGATAAAAAGCTATATCCCGGACCGTAGCTTCCCCGACAACGTCAAGGACGAGAAGGGCAAGTCGCCCAAGGTGAATCTGAAGAATTGCTACAAGTATGTGCCTGAGTTGCATCATATTATGGAGGCTCCAGATACGGATAAGTTTATGGATGAGCCTAACGGTGTCATCAAGTCTATGCTGACCTATGCTGAGGAGCTGGAGGACACCAACCGACAGATAGGTATCCACGCCTGCGGCGTCATTATCGGTGCCGACGACCTGACCAAATATGCACCCGTGTGCACCATTAAGGATAAGGAATCGGGCGAGGATGTGTTGGTGACGCAGTACGACGGCCACGTGGTTGAGAATGTGGGTCTTATCAAGATGGACTTCCTGGGTCTCAAGAACTTGACCATCATAAAGGACGCTTTGCGCAATATCAAAAAGCGTCTGCATATCGACCTTGACATAGACCATATCCCGATTGACGACGAGGCGACCTATAAACTTTTCTCGGAGGGCAATACCGTTGCTACGTTCCAGTTTGAGTCGGCAGGTATGCAGAAATACCTTAAGGAACTGGAACCGACGCAGTTTGAGGACCTTATAGCTATGAATGCCCTCTACCGTCCAGGTCCTATGGCCTATATTCCTCAGTTCATCAACCGCAAGCAGGGCAAGGAGCCTGTGGAGTACGACATCCCTTGTATGGAGAAGTACCTGAAGGACACCTACGGCATTACTGTCTATCAGGAGCAGGTGATGCTTCTGTCACGCCAGCTTGCAGGCTTTACGCGCGGTCAGAGCGACACGCTGCGTAAGGCTATGGGCAAGAAGCAGATAGAGAAGATGAACGAGCTGGAGCTGCTCTTCTATGATGGTGGCGAGAAGAATGGCTTCCCGCACGACAAACTGACCAAGATCTGGAACGACTGGAAGAAGTTTGCCGAGTATGCTTTCAATAAATCTCACGCCACCTGCTATTCGTGGGTTGCCTATCAGACGGCTTACCTCAAAGCGCACTATCCTGCTGAGTATATGGCCGCTGTGCTGACATCGTCGCTGAGCGATATCACGCGTGTCACGCAGCTGATGGAGGACTGCCGCAAGAACAACATCGAGATTCTGGCACCCTGCGTCAACGAGTCGGATATCAACTTCTCGGTCAATGACAAGGGACAGATTCGCTTTGGCCTGAGTGCCATCAAGGGTATGGGCGAGGCGGCAGCGCAGGTTATCATCGACGAGCGCGAGAAGAACGGGCCTTATAAGGACATATTCAACTTCCTGGACCGCATCAATATGAAGGCCGTGAACCGCAAGAATCTTGAGGTTCTGATCAAGTCGGGTGCCTTCGACCAGCTTGAAGGTATGCACCGTGCCCAGTATATGTTCAAGGAAATCGACAGCGAGAATGTCCCGTCCTATCTTGAGAAGCTTGTGCGTTGGCAGGCGCGCAAGCAGGATGCTGCAAACGCCTCGCAGATGTCCATTTTCGATATGTCGGACGAAATAAAGGCTGAAGACCATCCTCCTATTCCGGAATGCGAGCCGTGGACCAGCGTGGAGCAGTGCAACTACGAGAAAGAGGTGATTGGCTTCTACCTTAGCGGACACCCGTTAGACGACTATAAGTACGAGATGAAGAACTTTGTCACTATCAGTGTGTCACAGTTGGCTGACTTGGAGTCGCTTGTGGCGCGCCGCGACGTGAAGTTCGGCGGCATTGTTACAGCGGCAATGTCGGGCATATCACAGAAGACAGGGCGGCCGTATGGCAGTTTGACAATAGAGGATTACAACGGCTCGTATGAGCTGAGGCTGTTCGGTGACGATGCGGTGAAGTACAAGGACTTCTGTGTCAAGGGAATATTTGTTTTCGTGCACGCCAACGTCACGCAGCTCACAGTGCGCAAGGACGGCATCGAGACCAAACTGTCGCCGCGCCTGAAGATAATCAAGATGATGCTGCTAAGTGGTGTGATGGACGAGTATACCAAGACCATCAATTTCCATATAGACATCGAGAAGCTGACGGATGATTTCTGTACAAACCTGAAAAAGCTGGTGAACCAGAATCGTGGTAAGACTAAACTGACTGTCAATGTGGAGGATAGAAAGAACGGTATGTCGCTGTTTATGTCTTCGGTCGAGATGAGTGTCGAGCCCAGCAAGTTCGCGCATCTGCTTGAAAGCCTGCCGGAAGTGGAGAATGTTACGTTCAATAACAAACAAGTTTAAAACCATCTCGTTGTGAAGCAGATTAAACTAAACACTCCTGTTCCTGTCGAACCTCTGGGGCTCACATTAGCTCCAGAAGACCGGATAATGCTCATAGGCTCTTGCTTTACAGAGAATATGGGGTTGCGGCTGCGCGATTTGCACTTCGATGTTTGCATTAATCCGTTCGGCATCTTGTACAATCCGCTTTCGATGGCTGAAGCCCTCGGCAGATGCTTGGACGACAGAACGATAAGGGAGGAGAGCCTTGTGCATTACGAAGGCCTCTGGCACTCGTGGCTACACCACGGCAGTTTCTCAAATGCAAGCAAGGAAGAGTGTATCGAAGTCTGTAATACTGCCATCCACGTTGCACACAGCTTCTTGCAGTCGTGCGACGTGTTGATACTCACTTTTGGTTCGGCCTGGTGCTATGAGCTTGCCGCATCTGCAGGTGAAGAAAACGGTAAAGTCGTAGTAGCCAACTGCCACAAGCTTCCTGCCGCCAATTTCACCAAACGGCTTCTGTCGGTTGGTGAGGTGGTATCTGCTTGGAAGCCATTGATAGAGCGAATGTTACAAAGTGGGGTCAAAGTAGTATACACCGTAAGCCCGGTTCGCCACCAGGCCTATGGCGCGCACGGCAACCAATTAGGCAAGGCGGTGTTGCTGCTTGCAATAGAACAATTAATGTCCGAGGTTGGGGGATGCTATTTCCCTGCATACGAAATAATTATGGATGAGTTGCGCGATTACCGCTTCTATGCCGACGACTTGGCGCATCCCTCTGCGTTGGCCGAGCAGATTGTATGGCAACGCTTTCAGGAGGCTGCAATGACGGCCGAGACCATTCAACGTTGCGAAGAAACGGAGAGGGAGAACAGGCGCAAGGCGCATCGTCCGTTACATCAAATAAGTTAACAATCAATTACATCAAATGAAAAAGAATGTAGCATTAGTGATGGGAGGCTTCTCTGGCGAGCACCAGATCTCCATCAACAGCGGTTGTCAGGTGTATGACTCGCTTGACAAGAGGAAATACAATGTCTATAAGATAGTTATAGGTCATCAAGATGGCAATGGCATAGACCGCAACCAGTGGTATTGGCTTGCCGACAACGGCGAGCATCGCCCCGTGGACCGCGCTGACTTTACGGTGACCGACGGAGGCAAGAAAGTGCGTTTCGACCTGGCTTTCATTATCATTCACGGCAACCCCGGCGAGAACGGCGTGATGCAAGGCTACTTCGACCTGCTGGGCATAAAGTACACAACCTGCGGTTTCTACACGTCGGCGCTCACCTTTAACAAGGGCTACTGCAACGCCGTGGTTCGCAGCTACCACATCGTGAAAGTGGCAAAATCAAGGCTATTCTATCGTGGCCAACCCATTGATTGCAAGGAAGTAATCAGTCGTCTCAGGCTACCGCTCTTTGTCAAGCCCGCATCGGGCGGCAGCAGCGTGGCTACCACCAAGGTGAAAAGAAAAGAAGACCTGATGCCTGCCATCGAAGAGGCTTTCACAGAAGACGATGCCGTGCTGGTCGAGGAGTTCGTGCAAGGTCGTGAATTTGACTGCGGTGTGATGAAAATCAAGGGCAAGAAATACGTGTTCCCGATAACCGAGATTATTCCTCTCGGTGGACACGAATTCTTTGATTATGAGGCTAAATACGATGGTTTTTCGAACGAGGTCACGCCCGCCGAGGTGGACGAGAGTATCGCTGACGAGATACAGGACGTGTCGTCCAAACTCTATGACCTGCTTGACTGCCGTGGCGTGGTGCGCTTCGATTATATCTACAACGAAGAGCGTCAACGTCTTACCTTCCTTGAAGTCAATACGATACCAGGTCAGAGCGCCGAGAGCATCGTTCCCAAACAGGCCCGTGCAATGGGCATCTCCACAGCTCAACTGTACGAGATGATTATTGAAGAGGCACTTTCAAAATAAATTCAAGCATATAATACTTATTATCAATTACAAAGCTATGGATAACGAGATATTGCAGGCACTACGCCAGCGTAGGAGCGTGCGCGCATTCAAACCTGAACAAATCAAGGAAGAAGAGCTTAAGGCCGTGCTCGATGCCGGAACATACGCCCCAACGGGTATGAACCGTCAGGACCCGTGGATTGTCGCTGTGCAGAACCCAACGATAATCAGCCAGTTGGTGAAGATGAACTCCCTCTTTACTGAGCAGGAAGGCAATCCCTACTACGATGCACCGACCATCGTGCTGGTTTTTGCTTCGCGTCCCGACAAGTGGCCCAACGGTATGGCCGACGGCACGTTGGTGCTGGGCAATATGATGAACGCCGCGCACGCAATAGGGCTGGGCTCCTGCTGGATAAACCGTGAGCGTCAGATGTTTGACACCGAAGAAGGACGACAGCTGATGAAGCATCTCGGCTTGCCCGACGGACTGATGGGCGTCGGGGCCCTGTCTCTCGGCTATCCCGCCAAGCCCCTTTCACCGGCACGTCCCCGCAAGGAGAACTACTATCGCATTGTAAAATAGTATGAAAGAACCGATTGTGGACGCTGCCACGCAGGAATTGCTGCGCCGATATGCTGCACAATACGAGACATCGGACTTCCTTACGGGCGACCCGTCATACTGGATGCATCAAGTGTCGGGCGTTGAGAATCAGGAAACTATGGCGTTCCTTGCCTCTTGCCTGAGCTACGGAAGCCGCAAGCAGTTTATGCCCAAGATTGGCCAACTGCTCGAGTGGGCTGACGGCGAGGTGTACTCTTGGGTGCGCGAAGGCGCATTCAACGAACATTTCCGTGCGGGCGACACGGATTGTTTTTACCGCCTCTACAATAACGATTGTATGCACAACTTCCTCTGCGCCAGTCAACAGTTGCTGCTCGACTATGGCTCGCTGGGGGCATACGTCAGCAGTGCCGCATCTGACGGCTATGGCGCGGTGCAGGCCATCTGCTCCTTCTACGCCTCAAAAGGCGTTAGCGTGGTGGTTCCAAAAGACACACAATCAGCCTGCAAGCGCGTTTGTATGTACCTTCGCTGGATGGTGCGCAGCGGCTCGCCGGTCGACTTGGGCCTGTGGGCCGGATTCATTGACCGTCGCACACTGATTATGCCACTCGACACCCACGTGGTCAGCCAGTCGGTGCGTCTCGGACTGTTGCCTTGCCGCGCGGCATCGATGAGCGCCGCCCGCCGCCTGACTGCCGCTCTCGCCACCGTTTTCCCCGATGACCCCCTGCGAGGCGACTTCGCCCTTTTCGGCTACGGAGTGTCAAACGACGCATAGCTGATAGCTAATTGCTTTAGATTCTTTGCTTTACGATACTGGAATGGCTATAATTCGGCATTCTGACATCGCTAAACACAACTGCTTGATTCAGTGCAGCTTCATTATGCCATCTCCGTTCGTTGTCCAGTCGTTGTCCAGTTGTTGTCCAGTTGTTGTCCAGTCAGCGACTGGACAACAACTGGACAACGAGCGGACAACGACTGGACAACAAACGGTGTTGACTGGGTGTTTTCTCGGTGCGGAAACGTCGAAAAGAGCGTGCGAAAGATGACGAAAAATAATTTGTTGGCTAATGGGTTGTATATCAAATGACTTGAGACTTTAGCGGATTGAAATGAAATTTTTTTTACAGGCATTTGTTGATAAATGAAAAAAAAGTTGTAATTTAGCAGTGCGAAAGGATGTGTTCCTAAGCGCTTAAAAAGTAGAATAAATAATTAAAAATTAATAATATGGAAGCAAAAAAATCGCAGAAAGCAGACCTTGAAAACAAGAAAGGATTGTTTCTTGAGATAGGTATGGTGACGATCCTTGCCCTTGTGCTTGTTGCCTTCAACCTGAGAAGCACAGACAAGAAGGACAGCAATTTTGCTGTGCAGCAGGTGAGCACCGAAATGGAGGAGGAAATTCTCAACACTGAGGAGGAACAGCCTGATGAGCCGGAACCGGAGCCCGAGCAGCCGGAACCTGAGGTTACGACCGAACTCGAAGTGGTTGACAACGACGCTGAGATTGAAAATGAGCTCGGTATCGTCGACGCTGGTGACGATGCCAGCAAGAAGCAGGAAGAGGTTGTTATCACTGATGTAGGAAACGAAGAGGCTGTCGAAGAAGAAGAAATCTTCGTGTTCGTTGAGGAATTCCCCAGTTTCCCCGGTGGCGAGGAAGCCCTCTACAAATATCTGTATGACAACCTGCAGTATCCTGATATGGCACGCGACAACAACATCACCGGCAAAGTGGTTATCCGCTTTGTGGTTGAGAAGGACGGCAGTATCACCAAGGCTGCCATCGCCCGTGAAATCGGTGGTGGTTGCGGTAAGGAGGCACTGCGCGTTGTGAACGGTATGCCTAAGTGGAAACCTGGCAAACAGAGCGGTAAGGCTGTTCGCACGGAGTTCACCCTGCCGGTCGACTTCCAGTTGAACTAATGAATTGACTTTGATTTAAAGCTAAAGGCGGACACTGTGTTCGCCTTTTTTCGTGAGTGGAAACGCTATGATTTCAGTCAATAATCTTTCTGTGCAGTTTACGGGCGTTAACCTGTTCGACGACGTTACGTTCAATATCAATGACCGCGACAGGATAGGCCTTGTGGGTAAAAACGGTGCTGGCAAATCGACGCTGCTGAAGATTCTGTGCCGCCAGCAGGAGCCTGAGACGGGCACGATAGTCATAGCTTCGGGTCAGACGGTGGGTTACCTGCCGCAGGAGATGGTGCCTGACAGCGTGGGGACTGTCATAGATGAGACGATGACAGCCTTCGAGCAGATAGATGCCCTTGAGCGGCATCAGGAGAGCTTGACAACTGAGGTTGCTGAACGGACTGATTATGAGTCGGCTGACTATGAGCGGTTGGTGAGCCGGCTGCACGAGGTGACGGAGCAGATCGCTATGCTTGGCGGCAGCAACCGCAGGGAATTGGCCGAGAAGATACTGCTTGGTCTGGGCTTCCGTCACAGCGACTTCGACCGCCTCGTGGCCGAGTTCAGCGGAGGCTGGCAGATGCGTGTAGAGCTGGCCAAGCTGCTGCTGAAACGGCCTGACTTCCTGCTTCTTGACGAGCCTACAAACCACCTCGACATAGAGTCGATACAGTGGCTTGAGAACTACCTTTCCACATATACGGGAGGTGTTGTGCTGGTGTCGCACGACCGCACATTCCTCGACAATATCACCAAGAGGACTATCGAAATCACTGCCGGCAAGATATACGACTATAAGGTGCCTTATTCCGAGTATGTTGTGCAGATGCAGGAGCGGCGTGCGTCGCAGATGGCGTCACTGACCAACCAGCAACGGCAGGTGGCTCAGATAGAGGCTTTTATAGAACGTTTCCGCTACAAGGCCACCAAGTCGAAGCAGGTGCAGTCGCGTCTCAAAATGCTTGAAAAGATGGAGGAGGTGAAGGTTGACGAGGTGTCGACCGAGAGCATTCATTTCCAGTTTCCTCCGGCGCCTCACAGCGGCAAGATTGTGCTTGAGGCTGCGCATCTTGGCAAGGCCTATGGCGACAATCAGGTGTTCGACAATGTCGACTTCCTGATTACGAGTGGCTCCAAGCTGGCGTTCGTGGGGCGCAACGGCGAGGGAAAGTCCACGCTGGCCAAGATTATTGTCGGTGAACTGACCGACTACACGGGCACCTTCAAGTTGGGACATCAGGTGCAGATAGGCTATTATGCGCAAAACCAGGCTGCTATGCTCGATGGCGAAAAGACTGTGTTTCAGACTATCGACGACGATGCCGTGGGCGACATACGTCCGAAGATTCGCAACATTCTCGGCTCATTCTTGTTTGACAATGATGATATAGAGAAGAAAGTCAAGGTGCTTTCGGGTGGCGAGAAGGCGCGACTGGCGCTGGCCAAGCTGCTGCTGACACCGTGCAATCTGCTTGTGCTCGACGAGCCTACCAATCACCTTGATATGGATTCGAAGGATATCCTAAAGAACGCGCTGCTTCAGTATTCGGGCACCCTTATTGTGGTGTCGCACGACCGCGATTTCCTGCAAGGGCTCACGGATTCACTTTTCGAGTTCCGCGACGGTGCCGTACACGAGTTCAAGGGCGATATCTTTGAGTTTCTTGAATACCGCCGCCTGGAGCACTTGAAGGACCTTGAAAAGACCAAGAAGCAGACGGCGGGCAAGTCTCAGCAGGAGGTGTCGCAGAGCAAGCTTAACTATCAGCAGTCGAAAGAACGTGAGCGCGAGTTGCGCAAGCTGCGCGGCAACGTGGAGCGGATAGAACAGGAAATATCGCAGCTTGAGGAGCAGATAGCCGAGAAGGAGTCGCTGTTGGCTGCAGGCAGCGCCGAGGCTACAAACAATCCTGACTTCTATGCTGAATATCAGCGGTTGAAAGACAGTCTTGAGGAGCGTATGTCGGCTTGGGAGGAGGCAACCATCGCATTGGAGGAATTCAACAGCTGACCTGTTATGGCTGAACATAATAATTTAGGTGCACTTGGCGAGACTATCGCGCGGCAGTATCTGGAGAAGAATGGCTATCTGATACTGGAGACAAACTGGCGTGTAGGCAAGCTGGAGGCCGACATCATTGCCTATAAGGACAATCTGATAGTCTTCATAGAAGTCAAGACGCGCACTACGGATTATTATGGTGACCCTGAGGACTTTGTGGACCGGAAGAAGCAGAAGGCGTACATACGCCTTGCCAACGCCTATATTCTCCGCGATAATCGCACGGAAGAGGCCCGTTTCGACATTATTTCAATCATAATCGGCAGTCCTGAGTCTGAGCCTCAGGTCAAGCACATTGTCAATGCTTTTACTACGATTGGCTGATTGTTCAGCCGTTGCTTGGGCTTGACAACCAATTCTTTCCGAGTGTACAGGCGTAAATATTTCAGCAGTTGTTGCCGGCCGCGAAGCCGGTCGTGAAGGCAAGCTGCAGGTTGTAGCCACCGGTGTCGGCGTCGAGGTCGAGCACCTCGCCAACGATATAAAGACCTTTGATTATGCGCGACTCCATAGTCTTGGGGTTCACCTCTTTAAGGTTGACTCCGCCTTGCGTTACGATGGCCTCCTCAAAGTTGCCTGTGCCTGTCAGAGGAAAGGTGAAGTCCTTGAGGAATTTGAGCAGACGTTTGCGCTCTTCGCCGCTTATCTGGTTGAGGCGTTTGTAGTATTCTATGTGCAGATGCTGCAGGGCCAGCGGTATCAGTTCGGCGGGCAGCCAAAGCCTCAATGCGTCGTGGAAGAGGCGTGTGCCATTGGCATTCAAGTCGTTGATAAGGCGCTTGTCGAGTGTGGCAGTGTCGATGGCAGGCTTGAAGTCCAGATGTGCCGCGACCGCTTCGCCCCGATGCAGCGGGGCTGTGGCTATTCGGCTGGCTGACAGCACGATGGGGCCCCCGATGCCGGTCTCGGTAAACGCCATTTCGCCGAAGTGCTCGCTCAGTTTGCGGCCGGCGTCGTCGGTGAGGGTAAGTTGTACATTCTTGAGCACGAAAGCCACCAGTTCCTGCGGTATCTTCAGGTCGCAGTCGAGGTGCACCAGTGCCGGATAGCGTGGCGAAAGGGTGTGGCCTGCCAGCTCGGCAAAGCTGTAGCCGTCGCCCGTCGAGCCCGTCAGCGGATAGCTCATACCTCCGGTGGCAATGATGGTGCTCTCGGCGCGCAGCGAGGTGCCGTCGGCGCAGCGCACTCCGCGGGCTTGGCCGTCGTCGATGATGAGCGAGGTCACGCGGCAGTTCTTGCGTATCTCCACGTTTGGCATAGCCTCCAGTGCCTGCACCAGGCCTAAAAAAATGTCGAGCGACTTGCCGCTCTTGGGGTAGACGCGGTTGCCGCGTTCCACAACGAGCGGTACGCCGAGTTCCTCGAACAGATCCATCAGCTGGGTGTTGAAGAAGACGGAAAACGAGTTGCGCATAAAGCGCGGGTCCGAGCCCACGTGTGCAAGGAAGTCCTTGAGCGGGGCGGTGTTGGTCAGGTTGCATCGGCCCTTGCCGGTGATGCGCAGCTTGCGGCCGGGCTGGTCCATTTTTTCAAGCAGCACCACCTGTTTGCTGCGATGTGCGGCAGCATAGGCTGCCATCATTCCTGCGGCGCCGGCTCCAATAATGATAGTGTCGGTCATCTCAACTCGTGGCTTTCAGATTGCTGTTTTATCGTGCAATGTCGCCGATGTCCTCGGGGTGGATGCAGAGCACGGGTATTTGCGACTTGTGGACAATCTGCTGTGCGTTGGTCCCGAGGAAGAGGCGTGCCAGCAGGCGGTCCTGTTCGGTGTTGATGACCACAAGGTCGGCGTTGATGCTTGCAGCGTAGTCGAGCACCGTCTTCGAGTAGTTCTCATAGCGGCGGCCGCATTTGGAGCAGGGGATGCCCTCTTTGTTGAAGAAGTCCTCCACCTGCTTGAGGTAGGTGCGCAGCGTAAGTGCGTCCTGAGCCGTCTCGATGAGGCCCAGGATGTGGACGTGCGAGCCGAAGATGCGTGCCATCTGAGCCGCCGGAGCCACCTTTTGGCGCGAATTGGCATTGATGCGGATAGGCACCACAATGTTGTCCAGTTTCTTGTGGAAGTTGAAGCCCTCGCGAATGGTCAGGGTGGGGCAGGGGGCCTCCTGCACTATGCGCACCGCGGTGCTGCCCATCCAGTATTTCTCGAAACCCGACGCACCGTTTGTGCCAATCACTATCATCGGCGCGTCCTCTTTGTGGGCTTCGTCGGCGATGCAGCTGGCTACCTTTCCGCTCAGAATGGCGTATTCAATCGTGCCGTGTCGCAGGTTGGGCCTGTGCTCTTCGCACAGTTGCTGCAGTTTCTCTTCGGCCAGGTGCTCGGTCATTTCCATCTGTTCACCGCTCAGCAGTTTTTTCTCTTTCTTGACCCATAGCAGTCGGATGCCGGTTTTAAGCTGATTTGCAATGTCAACCGCGATTTCGAGGGCCACGTAAGAGCCTTTCGAGAAGTCGGTACCAACGATTACTGATTTCATAATGCTATTCTATAATTCAATATATGTTTAAAATCTTCCAACGACGAAATGTGTATATTATTGTGTTTGGAACGAAAAAAAACAGCGATGTCGTAAAATTATTGCGACAAACTCCAAAAGCGTGTCGCAGGTACGCCGTCCCAAAAGTCTGCTATTGTGGCGTGTCTCCGACACGCAGAAACGGCGGCATTTACGGCTCCCCACACTGCGCTCTGCTTAGTGTGGGGTTATTGAGATTACGTGCCGTCGGCACGTTTGCGGGACTAAATATCTGCCCAAGTTTTAAGCTTCAAGCCCCGACCGTCTAAAACCGTTCGGTCTTGATTGTCTTCGGCAGGCAGACGGTTCGTGAAAACAACGTTCCAGAGCCGCTTTTTTGCCGCACCAAGTCCGTTTGTTGTCCGCTTGTTGTCCGCTTGATGTCCGCTTGTTGTCCGCTTTTAAAGCGGACAACAAGCGGACATCAAGCGGACAACAAGCGGACAACAGTCTTGACAATGAGTGAATTATGTTTCGGGTTATTCCGTGGCGAAGTTGGTGGTAGCGTATCTTGCATAAACACAGTGTGTTGCGCAATAATATACCTTTAGTTGTTGCAAATTGCTTTTTTTTTAGTAATTTTGCAAACTCATTCTTTTCTGAAAACAACGCATAATGAACGATAATTTAGACCCTACCGGAAGGAGCCAGAGCGCCCGCGAGCGCGAGGTCGAGAAAGCCCTGCGTCCCAAGGCGTTCGACAACTTTGCCGGCCAGCAACAGGTGCTCGACAACCTGCGCATCTATGTGCAGGCTGCCAAGACGCGCGGCGAGTCGCTCGACCACGTCCTGCTGCACGGCCCTCCGGGTCTGGGCAAGACAACACTGTCGCACATCATAGCCAACGAGTTGGGTGTCAATATGAAGATGACGTCCGGCCCGGTGCTCGACAAGCCGGGCGACCTGGCAGGTCTGCTGACATCGCTGGGACAGAACGATGTGCTTTTTATCGACGAAATCCACCGCCTGTCGCCCATAGTGGAGGAGTATCTTTACTCGGCGATGGAGGACTACCGCATCGACATAATGATTGAGTCGGGTCCGGCGGCACGCAGTGTGCAGCTCAACCTCAAGCCTTTTACGCTTATCGGTGCCACGACGCGCAGCGGTATGCTCACGGCTCCGCTGCGGGCCCGTTTCGGCATCACCTGCCGTCTGCAGTACTACGACACGCCGACGCTGACCAAGATTGTCAACCGCTCTGCCGAGCTTTTGGGCGTCAAGATTACGAGCGAGTCGGCCATCGAGATTGCCCGCCGCAGCCGCGGCACCCCGCGTATCGCCAACCTGCTGCTGCGCCGTGTGCGCGACTTTGCGCAGGTCAAGGGCGACGGTACCATCACGCTCGACATTGCACGCTATGCGCTGCAGGCCCTCAATGTGGACCGCAACGGCTTGGACGAGATGGACATCCGCATCCTTTCGACTATCATCGACAAGTTCAAAGGCGGCCCTGTGGGATTGAACACCATAGCCACCGCCGTCGGCGAAGAGGCCGGCACCATCGAGGAGGTCTATGAGCCCTATCTCATTCAGGAAGGCTACATTATGCGCACGCCGCGCGGCCGCGAGGTTACCCAGCTGGCCTACCAGCACTTGGGCAAATTCAGGGCCGGAGGTCCGCAACAGGAAATGTTTTAACTTATATTGCAATGGAGAAGCTAAATAAGGCAACAAATAGATGGTGGTTTGCGGTGGTTCTGGTGGTAATACAGTCCGTTCTGTTACCATTTGCCAGCAAGAACTTTTCTTTCTCGGAAATAGGTGGAATAATATCTGCGACGTTATCCAATGCACCACAAACACATTTGGGCTGTTGGAACATATTGTTTCAAAGCCTTTCTCTGCTCATACTAATTATGTTGTGTGTGTGCAGGGGTAAGGTGAGAACTTTTTTCAATGGTTATGTGGCAATATCCTATGTCGTTTTTGCTTTCATCCAAAACGTGGCAGTGACAGAACGTTATGGGTTTAGTATGGTCACGGTTAATATGGCGATGTTTTTGTTTGTTGCTTACGTATGGATATGTGAGACTTTGCGCCCAAAGAACGTATATGATTTTAGTAATTTCAAGTGGAAATATGTGTGGATGATAATCCTTGCACTGTTTGCGTATTTATGCCCGTTTGATAGCAACGGCACTCTGGATTTTAATCCAATACATTTCTTTGAAAGGAACACGGCAACGGCTTTTTGTCTGACGACGCCATTGTTCCTTACTATCCTGACGCTAAACCTGCCAAAGGTCAATATTGTGACCTATCGTATCACTGCCATAATTGGATTCATTATTGGGTGCTATAATATGATGCCGTTCCTCAATCCCAGTACGGTTTATGTAGGAATAGTGCATCTGCCTCTTCTTATTATATCGTTGTATTGCATTGTTTTGAGTTACAGTAACAAGGTCTGGAATACTGAACCCGTTGCGGCGGATTTGTAATCCGACGCAGTTTAATATAAGGATTTGCAATCCGCATAATTTTAGAATCAAAAAAAGAGAAATATGCTGACACTGATTAAGAATATCAAGGAACTGGTGGGCGTGGAGACCTCACCGAAACTGCGCAAGCAGGGCAAGGAGATGGCCCAACTGGAGACCATCAAGGACGCTTATCTGCTTATTGAGGACGGAATTATCAGTAAGTATGGTGCAATGAGTGAGTTCGACACACCACGGCCTTCGGCCACCCCTCTCCAAGAGGGGATGGTGGAGAATGCAGACGTCGTTGTCGATGCTACAGGCAAGATCGTTTGTCCGTCGTTCTGCGACTCGCATACGCACCTGGTCTATGCCAACTCGCGCGAGCACGAGTTTGTCGACAAGATTCGCGGCCTCAGCTACGAGGAAATCGCCAAGAGGGGAGGGGGTATCCTCAACTCGGCCAAAGCAACGGCTGCGGCTTCGGAGGACGAGCTGTACGATATGGCCCAGCAGCGTCTTGAAGAGGCAATGCGACTGGGTACGGGTGCCATCGAGATAAAGAGCGGCTACGGCTTGACTACCGAGAGTGAGCTGAAGCTGCTGCGCGTGATTCGCCGCTTGAAAGAGAATTCGCCTATGACCATCAAGTCGAACTTCCTCGGAGCTCACGGCATCCCGATGGAGTATCGCAGGCATCAGGAGGACTATGTGGATTTGGTCATCAACGAGATGATTCCGCGTGTTGCGGCCGAGGGTCTGGCCGACTTCATTGACGTGTTCTGCGACAAAGGTTTCTTTACCGTCGATGATACTGCACGAATACTGGAGGCTGGCATCAAATACGGTATGCGGCCCAAGATTCACGCCAATGAGATGGCCATCTCGGGCGGCGTGCAGGTGGGCGTGAAATACGGTGCCATCTCGGTCGACCACCTTGAGCAGATGGGCGATGCTGAGATCGAGTGCTTGAAGGGTAGCGAGACGATGCCCACCATTCTACCCGGCTGTGCCTTCTTCCTCAGCCTGCCGCTGTCGCCGGCGCGCAAGATGATTGACGCGGGTCTGCCGGTGGCTATGGCTTCGGACTATAACCCCGGCACGTCGCCGTCGAACAATATGCAGCTCATCCTCTCGATGGCCTGCATCCGTTACCGCCTTACGCCCGAAGAGGCATTTAACGCCACCACCATCAATACCGCCTATGCTATGGGCGTGAGCAACGAGGTGGGTAGCATTGCTGTCGGCAAGAAGGCCAATTTCTATATCACCAAGCCTATACCGAGCCTCGAGTATATGCCTTACTCTTTTGGCGAAAACAAGGTGGAAACGGTATTTCTGAATGGTAAACAGATATGATTCAAGTACAAAACATATTCAAGTCGTACGGCTCACTGCAGGTGTTGAAGGATGTAAGTCTCGAGATTCGGCAGGGCGAAGTGGTAAGCATTGTCGGTGCTTCTGGTGCCGGCAAGACGACGCTGCTGCAGATTATGGGTACCCTCGACCGTCCTGACAGCGGTACGGTGAAGATAAAGGACACCGACATAACGCGGCTGTCGGAGCGCGAGCTGTCGCGCTTCCGCAACCAGAATATCGGCTTTGTGTTCCAGTTCCACAACCTGCTGCCTGAGTTCACTGCGTTGGAGAACGTGTGTATGCCGGCACTGATTGGAGGTAAGACAATGGAACAGGCGAAGCCCGAAGCGATGTCGCTGCTCGAGTTCCTGAACCTGGCTGACCGCGCCAGCCATAAGCCATCGGAGCTGTCGGGCGGCGAACAACAGCGTGTGGCGGTTGCCCGGGCTCTGATGAACAACCCCGCCGTGGTGCTTGCTGACGAACCGTCGGGCAACCTTGATTCGGTCCACGCACGCGAGTTGCACGAACTCTTCTTCAGGCTTCGCGACCATTATCGCCAGACTTTCGTCATAGTGACACACAACCGCGAGTTGGCGGAGATGTCCGACCGTCAGATAACCATCAAGGACGGCGGCGTCGAATGTTGAATCCGTTAAAACTTTATTTGGTATGATAGTAAACAAGGATAAACAGGATAAGAGGAATTACCGTTTCGGTGACCATAGCCGTGTCGAGCGAGGAGAAAGGGATGAAAACCAATCGTTTCACGTGAAACATAGCAAGCCGGAGAAGCTGCAGATAGTAAGCGGTATGCGTCCGGTAATGGAGGCCATAGCAGCGGGAAAACAGATAGATAAAATAATGTTGCAGAGCAACTTGGAGGGTCAGCTTGCGCAGGAACTCAAAGCTATGATACGCGAGGCGGGTTTGCCGGTGCAGTATGTGCCGGCGGAGAAGCTGAACAGGATGACCGACAGCAATCATCAGGGTGTGGTGGCTACTATTTCACCCATAGTGTTTTGTGATTTTGCAGAGCTGCTGCAACGCCTGTTGGACGACGGCAAAACACCGTTTATCCTCCTTTTGGACCATATTACCGATGTGCGCAACCTGGGTGCCATAGTCCGCACGGCCGAGTGTGCCGGCATCGACGCCGTGGTGGTGCCCGACCGTGGCAGTGCGCAGATCAACGAGGATGCGATAAAATGCTCATCGGGAGCCCTGCTGAGAATGCCTATATGCCGTGAGCAGAATTTCAAGACTGTGCTCAATCTTGCCCGCCAGATGGGATTGACGGTATGCGCTGCAACGGAAAAAGGTGCAACGGACTATCTATCAGTGGATTTTACTCGGCCGATGCTACTCATAATGGGATCGGAAGACACAGGCATTTCATCAGATTTGCTCAAGTTGTCGGATGTCAGGGCACGACTGCCGATATGCGGCGACGTCCAGTCGCTCAATGTGTCGGTTGCCGCAGGTGTTTTTATGTATGAGATGATGCGTCAGCGCAACGTGAAATAGGTCACGACTCTAAGCTTACAACAACAAGACACCGCACGGTTTGTGTGGTGCCTTTTTTTTGCTTTGTAAATGCGTTTGACAATCAGATGGCTAAGGGTGGAGATGTGTCTTTTATGATTTTTTAACTAAATTTTCAAAACTTTTTGTGCCTAATAATGCACTTATGGTTGTGAAATACTCTTCCTCGAGGGATGCTGATGTGAGTTGGGACGATGTGCAGACAAGAGGCGATTTTGAATTGCGTAAGGGATTGAAATTTAATGTAATGAATGGAATTTTAAACTTTTTATATATAATTTTATCAGAAAAAACTTTATAAAATGTTTTTTTTGTGTAACTTTGTAAGTTAGTTTAATACTGCCAAAACCGTTTTTGGCGGTGCTAATGTTGAATGCAATTGTATGATATAGAATAAAATAAAATAGTTATTATATGAAAAAAGTATCATTGTTATTGGGACTGATTTTTCTGATTTCGGCATTTACGTCGCAGGGTCAGATTGTAACAAAGTACCAACAAGGATTTGAGGCAACTGGTGAGACTTCGTCATACACCGTTGTGCAAGGTTCGGCAGTGCCGGTGACGACAGTGGCATCGTCGGGTGAACGCTCGCTCAAGCTTTCGCAGTCGACGAGCAGTGAGGTTATCATTATGCTCGATACCCTTGACTTCACCGACAATGGCTCGTTCCAGCATTTCTATCTGGATTTTATGCACATTTGCGATGTCGACCCTGTGGCAACTGCCAGTGTGCTCGAAGTCGCCACCATCCAGATTCGTCTGGCCAGTGAAACCGATGCCCAGTGGCTCACCTTCACAGGTAACGACCACTATGACAACTCGTGGGGCGGTGGTAGCACTGACTTTGTCGGAATGAACTCGTTCTCGATGCAGTCGTATTCCACGTGGATGGGTACGACAATCAACAATACGTGGTGGAAACGTGAGCGTTTCAAATTCGCCACCAAGTTGACAGGTGTTACTCTGGCAGACAGAAAGGTGCTGATCCGATTCCGTTTGAACCGTCGCAGTGCCACCGCAACAGGAACAACGAATACGGGTTGGTACCTGGACAACATCAAGGTACAGTGCAGCCCCAACTCGATGCTTTTGCCTGTTATGACGATGGTGGATTATCCCGACCTTGGACTCACCCCCAACAGCCGCAGCACCCACTTGGCAGCTGATTTCGCCACTCCGTTGACGCAGGGTATGTGCTCGGATTCGATTTATGTAGACTATCAGCTTGGCAGTGACGGGGTTGTGCGTCGCAAGACGATGACACCGGTACCGGGTGTGGCTGGTCGCTATGAGACCTATCTGCCTTTCTGTGGATATGATACGATTGTGAAATGGCGTATGATTGGTAAGGACAACTCGGTGAACCACAATATGACAAGTTTCCCGTCGGATATGACGACGTGGCAGCAATACAAGTGTATCCGCGGTAGGGAATCGAATAATTCAATATCTTTGGCATCAACGGGAACATCGACATCATTACCATTTCCCAATTTAGGAGACTTTAAGTGTGAAATGGTGTATGACAGTGCAGAGATGGCAGAGTTTTTCGGTCCGCAGAACACATATATCGGTCCGCAGGGCACCCATAAGATTCAGGCCGGTGCCATAACGCAGATACGTTTCCCTGTGGCGGCCAATATAACCAACTCTACGCGTAACCGCGTGGTCATTAAGATGAGGAATGTCGACAATGATTTCAGTTTCAATCAGAACAATGACTTTACATCGGATTTCCAGAAGTTGGTGTACGACTCGTCGTTGGTGATTACCCAAAACGCCCAGACGCTGGGTACCATTAACCTGCAGGATACTTTCTTCTATGCTGGCAAAGGCCTTGGTATAACGATTTATTGCGACAATACGAGCAATGACCCCACGCCAGTCAATGTTAGAATGATAAATGCATATCAACAAGGTACACCTCAGGTGTTGAGAAAGGGCTCGCTTAAGAAAGGATATAATGCTACACACGGTTTTGATGTGTTTGGATCTTTCTTTGTCAACGGCGAATTTGATATGAATCGCCCGAATTTCACACTTAGGGCCAATGCCAATGCACCGCTGCTGTATGACTGTGGTATCAGTGGATTCAGCTATCCCAATGATACGACACCGGCTGTGGCGAATGTTAACAATAACGTGATTGTGACACTGAAAAACTATGGTGCCCAGACAATCAACTCTGTACGTATTTATTATAGTGTTGATAATGGCGTCCATCAGTATTTTGATTGGTTGGGTACTTTGTTAGGCGGTGGAACGGCAAACGTTACCATTAACACTACGCAGACATACACCGCTGGCTATCACGAGATGATTGCGTGGGTAGACGACTCGGTCTTAGCAGCTGGCGTGCGTTATCGAGACCACGAGCCGTTCAACGACACGTTGTGGACACGTTTTATTGCCTGCGACGGTCCGATGCACGGCACTCGTGTTGTCGGAGGCTCGACTCCTGACTATCAGTCGTTGGAGAAACTGCTCTATGCTCTGAGCCAGTGCGGTGTTGACGGTCCGTTGACAGTCAAGTTGGCCCCAGGCTATTATTTGCCTCACACGTTCCCTGCCATTCCTGGCATATCGTCAACCAACTATGTCCGTTTTGAGCCGCTTTCAGGTGCTGTGACTTTTGTGTCGTCGATGCACGATACATCGCTGGTCAATTCACTTGTCAATCTGCAGCGTACACACCACGTGCGTTTCAAGAATATACATTTCTTGTCAAATGCTGCCAGCAATCCTGTGACTTATCTGGTGCGTATGGGTACCAACAGCGTAGGATGCCAGTTTGATAGCTGTTCATTCGCAGAGGTTCAGGGCGGTTCAATGTCTGAATCGTATATGGCTGCTTCGGCATTGCTTTATTCTGGTGGTGCAGATTCTTTGGTAGTCAACAATTGTACCTTCAATCGTGGTACGATGGGTATAAGCCTCGTTGGTCCTGCACAGGACAATATGGCACACGGAAGTATTGTGAGAGGCAATTACTTCCAGAATCAAGGTACAAACAGTATGGTTATCCGCAACCAGATAGACGCTGTGGTTGACAGCAACAACTGCAATGAAGTATATGCCAATTCAAGTTATGCCATCCTACTGCAAGACTGTAGTGGTGAGACAAAGGTGACGCGCAACACAGTGTATGTCACTTCTGGCGCTTCGTGTATAGGTGCTACACAGTTGTATGGTAGTGCCACTGGCTATGCTATCATCGCCAATAATATGCTTGTCAGCAATGATGACGGTACATCCAATATGCTTACCACTCCGCTCAATATCATTACTGCCAATTATGCCAAGATTCTGTATAACTCGGTGAAGATGACCGCTCCGACACGTAGTGGTATCGCTGCTGCTACATTCGGCGGCGGTGTGCTGGAAAACAGTATGTTCTATAACAATATTGTGGCTTGCTATGATACGTTGAACTTCGCGTTCAATTACATTCCTACCGAGGATGCAACAAATCTAATAGGATATAATATCTATTATTCAAGAGGCCCGCTGCTGAACAAGTACGATGGCATCAACTGCCTGTCGCTTACAAACTGGCAGACTCATTGTCCGACAGACGCCAACTCACAAGCCGTTAATCCAGCTTATTTGAACAGCACTCCTACGGACTTGCGTTCCTATAGCCAAAATGTAAAGGGACACGGTGTGCATTTCGACGATGTGACAATAGATATTTACGGAACGGCACGTGATCCGCAGGCTCCTTGCCTTGGTGCTTTCGAGTTCTCGTCACTGCCGTATGATTTTGAGATTTTGGAATTCCTTGAGCCGTATGATGAGTATTGCGAGGCTCCAGCAGCTGCTCCGTTGAGAGTGGTAATAAAGAATAGTGGTGTCAATGCTTACGATCCTTCAACAAGTTCAACCAATGTGCAATTATCGGTGTCGCGTAGCACCACACCTGGAGTCTTGGCTCCCGGTGCATCAGGCAATATGGTTATAAACCGTGTTATTCCTGCGCTTGACACGATTATCTTGAACACAACTATAACCATACCTTTCCCAACGAATGGTATGCTGGATACAACCTATTCTCTGTATGCTTGGCTGACATCGACTATGGACCCCAACCCGGCCAACGATACAAACTCTATGACGGTAACGTCACACTACCACGCTCCGGCTCCAGACAGTATCAATGTCAATTCAGACTATGGCGTACCGGCATCGGTCACAGCTACTGGTGGCCTGCAGACTTGGTATTCAAATGTCTATACTGCAAGTACGCAGCACAAATCGGAGGTCTATTGGTATGTGTCGCCTGAAAGCACAACACCTATATGGAGAGGTAATACCTTTGTGACTGACCCGCTTTACACAGATACAACCTTCTATATTCGCCAGAAACGTGATTACGGTTTGATTAAAATAACCGAGGTTCAGTTTAAACAGAACCAGCCAGGTGTTACTTATCCTATGCCGTTGTGGATGAATGCATCGACAGCTGTTGCTATTGAGTTTACTAATGTCGGTGACTATCCGGTCAATCTGAAAGACGATACTGTGATGTTTGTCAGCAATACCAGCGGTTACAACAACAAGATATACAAATTCCCCAATGTCACAATACAGCCCGGTCAGTGCCTTGTGTTGCAATACAGATCTGGTGTCAATACTTCGGATTCAACAGTGACTATGTCGTCGGGAATAACACTCAATGCTCCGTCGCAGACACTTAATATAGGTATTATTTACAGACATAAAGGTGTGATAGAAGACGCTGTGGCAATCAACCAGATAACCAACCAGACCCAGTGGACAAGCAAGAATGTCCCCAATACATCCTGGTTCGGCGAAGGCATTTTGCTGGTCGACAGTATACCGACTGCCGGTGTTTACCGTAAGAGCTGGCCGCAATATCCGTCATCGTTGACAGCATCTAACCTGCTGTGGCAGATAGCAGATGATTCACACAAGATGTCGCTCGGTAGACCTAATAAAAACCTTGTGCGCTACCACGATAACGGCTGCCTTGGTGAGGCCGCTCCAGTACATATCCATCTGATCAACCTGCCGAATGTCGATATGGCAGTGGATAATCTTAACCTTGAAGGTGGATGCGGTATGACGCAGACACCTATTACGGTTAACGTTCATAACCGTGGTGCATATCCCAGTGGCCAGATTATTATGCATTACCGCGTGGACGGTCATCCGCAGTACAGCGGCCAGGCTCCTGCATTACAAACAGGATGCGACACATTAACTGCTGGCGTAGGAGCAAGTTCCACGATTTCACATACCTTCAGTACAATTCCCGACTTTACTGTTGCTTCGGCATCGGTTGATTTTGATGTCACAGTATGGGTAGAGAAGGTAGATGTAGACAATGCCGGTTTCAACGACACTGTAAGGTTGTCGCTTACCTCGATGTTTATGCCTACTTATGCAAATGTGAGACAATATGATACAGTTGAATATGATGGCACACTTACGATGCAGTCCATTACGCCTCCAACCGATTCCCTGGCTTGGTATGACCGTAATATGATGCCTCTTGACACGTGCAATGTCTATACTACAGGCCATATGTATGTCGACGACACCTTCTATGTAACTACCTTTGGTGCTCACATTGAAAACACTCATATCGGGACATTGGCATCTTTGACATCGGCTACTGCTTTCCCGTCGCCGTATAATCCAAGGAAGAAGTATGTAAAGGAGCAGTATCTGTTCACGGCTGCAGAGCTTGCTGATGCAGGCTGTCGACCAGGTCCTATCCAGACAGTGTCGTTCTATCTTGATACAATAATGTCTTCTGCAGGTGTTATTACCTTCACAGATTATACTATATCTTTTGGCACAACTTCTCAGGCTACATTCACTGCAAATAACGGATGGCTACCTGTGACGCAGCGCTACAGTGCAGACACATTGGTGCTTACCAATAGCACCAAGGGGTGGATAACTCACAATTTGCAATCTGCATTCCAGTGGAATGGTACTGATAATGTCGTCGTTCAGATAACACGTTCTATTGACCAGGCTATCACGCAGGGCGCAAAAACGCGTTTTACCGCAGCTGGTAACAATAAGGTTATTTACAAGAATGACGATAACAGCGACCTTGTATCGTTCACAGGCAATGGATCACGCTCCGCCAATCGTCCCGATGTACTGTTCGGTTTCGTCGGCTATGGCTGCGAGGGACCGGCAAGACCGATTTATGTTACCGTTACGGGTACACCTGCCGCAGATGCATACTTGTCGTGGTGTGCAGCAGATACACTGCCGTTTACATCGTGCGACAGCACCAACATCAATGTGGAATTGAAGAATATGGGTGTCCAGACTCTCACATCCTACACTATTGATTATTGGATTGACACACTGCACGGTGTTTATAACGGAACGACAAGCCTTGATAACGGAGTTTCACAGGATGTAACGATAGCAAGTCATCTCTTCACTCCTGGACGTCACACGTTAAGGGCTATTGTAAACGTGGCTGGCGATACGGTGCAATCAAACGACACGGTTTCGCGAATGATTAATGTACGTTTCTGCGGTGGCAATTATTCAATTGGCCCCAATGGAATGTTCGCTAATTTCACAACTGCAATCGACACACTGAATAATGCAGGTATTGACGGCTCCGTTGTTTTCAATGTGGAAAAAGGCACATACAATGAACAGCTTGTTCTTGGACCGATTGACGGCTCTTCGGCAATCAACCAGGTGACATTTAAGGGTATTGAGAACTATCGCGACAGTGTCGTGTTACGATTCGCTCCTACGAATACCAATAACTATGTAATTAATATTGATGGTGCGGAATTTGTCAATTTTGAATGGATGACATTATTGGGCAGAGGTACAGGCAACTACTCCAATGTTGTATCTATTGTCAACTCCAGACAGCTTCATTTCAAGAATGCCGAAGTTCGTGTCAAGGGAGGATTGAATAACATTAACGCATCGGGTATTATCGTTGGTCCTGGTGTCAACGCTTTGTACATTGAGAACTCTATACTGGACAGCGGTTACTATGCTGTGAGAAGTACTGTTACTGACCCAGGTGCAACCGAGGGTGTCTACATCACTAACAATACCATCAGAAACTTTATGTTTATGGGTGTTTATTTGCGTAAAGTCAATGATGTATACATTGTGAACAACCATATTATTACAGGAGCTGCTTCAAATGGCAAGCCTTTGACTGGCATATTTGTCGCTCAGCACGACGGACCGGCTACTATCGAGCGCAACTTCATTTCTATTTACGACAACTTCACCGGAGCAAAGACCGGTATCAAGGTCGTTAATGTGGTCGGCTCAAATGCAACCAGGACCCACATTCATAATAATATGTGCGCAATCTATGGAAATACCAATGGTACATCGTCGGGTATCTCGATTGATAGTAGTAATTGGGTTAATGCTTACTTCAACTCTTGTCAGGTATATGCAGGTACCGGCTCGCAGGGACAGAACACCAAGGCAATGTATGTAGGAACCACAAGTTCTGACATATATATTATGAATAACATATTCTCTAATATCAGTGCTGGTTATGCATACTACGTCCAGTTGGCAGCAAACGTTGCCAATTCCGACTACAACGACTACTACTCATCGGCAGAGCACAGACTCGTTTACTGGGGAGGCAACGAGATAGATACATTCCAAATTCTACAGCAAACCAATGGTATGGATAACCATTCTATGAATGAGAAACCATACTTCATTTCGCCCAACGACTTGCATCTGTCCTTTGGTACCTTCTGTGAGCGTGCCCAGTACAACACTGAGGTTCCTCTCGACATTGATGGTGTAATCCGTCCTCAGATTCCTAACCCCTGTATGGGTGCCCACGAGTTCTCTCGTTTCAATCACAACACAGGTATTCTGGAAATTCTCAAGCCGGGTCTGAAGACTTATGCCACTCAGACAACAGGCTTCACGGATAATGTTGAAAGTGATACGCTATGGGTTGTGGTCAGATTCACCAACGACGGTACTTCTACAGAGAGCAACCTGCGCTGGTGGGCCGAAATCAAAGGCGTTAATCCCACGCTGCGTTCAACCGATCGCTTCTTTGATGAGGTATTGCCTCAAACCAACATCACCGACTCCAACTTCATCTTGATGCCAATAGGTATTATAGATACACAAACCGTTATCGTACACTTCCCGTTGGTCGGTGACAGCGTGCCTGAGAACAACGTTCTTGAAAAAGACTTCTTCCTTGATCCTGCCTATAACTTGATGGCTGAGAATGTTTTGATTCACGACTCTATTGGATGCCGTTTGCAGAATACTCCCGTAGGTATCAAGGTAAAGAATGTAGGTCGCAAGACATTCACTGCAGGAACAGTGGTTCCGATTGGATTCCAGGCTATCCTGAATACAACGGGTGTAACTGTATCCACTTTGCCTACATCATTTGTTGAAAACGTTACTCTTCCTGTCGATGTTGAGCCTAATGCATCTGTAACGCTCGACTTGCAGCAGACTGCCAACCTCTATCCTACAGGCAACGATAAAGATATAGTGGTCCGTGCGCGCGCGTGGTCATCATATCAGTACGACCAGAAACAATACAATGATACGACGAACTATGTCAACCACAATTCCTACTACACTCCGCGTGCACCTATAGGCGTTGACCTCCATATACCTTATGCAACCTGGGACACTATATTCGCTTCGCAGACTGACTATCCGCCAACTGGCGCACCGATACACGCCAATATTCGTTGGCACCGCGACTCTACCGAGGCTCCATACTTCACCTCCAACAACTACGCTCGTTCTTGCTGGTGGGAGACCCCGCAGTATTTCTACGACTCGACCTACTACCTCTCTTGCATCCGTACTCACGGTCAATATGCTTGTACCAGCTACTATAGCCCTGTCCACGTTTACCTCAATCCTCGTGTACCAGTCGATATGGCAGTACTTGATGTCGTTGAACCTGTCGGAACACGCGTCTATATGACTGACGACTCCGTCAAGGTGTCACTCATCAACTATGGCTCGCAGCCTGTTACCAACATCCCCGTTGTGTACCAGTTGTTCAACCACTCCAATACGCTGCTCCAAGAGGTGCGTGAAGTCTGCCCGGCGACCATACAACCCGACTCTGTATATGTATTCAGTTTCGACTCGTTGCTCAGCATTCCCACTTGGTCAAGCACCAACAGCTACCATTTGCGTGTATGGACTGATATGCCGAACGAGAATGTGCGTCTGAACGATACCCTTCGCAATTTCTCATACTTCTATGCTACTCCCGATAATATCTATAATGAGGTCAATGTTGGTCAGAAACCTGGTCTCGACATTACCCGCGTCGCTTTCAGTTCTCTTGACAACGACGTTTCGCCGTCGGGCAACAAGTATATCAACTTTGTAAATGCAACCCTCCAGACTTCTGCCATCAACACTCCTCAGACATTGGCCACGCCTCTGCCTGACTATGGTGGAAAGGGCGCATCTACAATGCAGTCGCTCGGCTCCTTGCGGGCTTTGCATCTGACAAAGGGCTCTGTCGATACGATGATTGTCGAGTGTATGAACAGCGACAGGTATAATGATTATGATACGAAAGGATGGCTCTCTATATGGATTGACATTAATCGCGACGGACATTTCAAATATATGCCGTTCGAGTATGTTGAGGACAGTCTCGACTACAATTATCCGTACACCGAGATATTCTATCAGGATACCATTACCAGTGGTATTCCCAAGAGATTCCTCTTCACCTTGCCCGAAGACATCCGCACAGGCTATATGCGTATGCGTGTCGTTGTTGAACAGGGTGCGTATTCTCCCTCGAATGTCGATACTACCGACGAAATCCAATTCGGCTGCGTCCACGACTATCTGCTCTATGTCGAAGACCGTCCTGTCGATTATGACCTGTGCGCTTCACGTATCGTTGGCCCACGCGAGCAGCATATAGGTGGACATACAGGTTACACGTCTGATTCGTCTTACGTTGTCTCCTTCCAGATAGCCAACAAGGGTAATCTCCCGATTAACGCAGCAGATGTCAACTATTCGTTCAAGAATGCACGCTACGGCAATGTGTCGGGTTCGCTGCAATGGACAGGCTCATTGAAAGCTGGTCAAAGCGCTGTTGTTGAGCTTCCTGCTCATCAGTTTAAACTTGGTACAACCAACCTTGTCATCACCGTTTCTACACCGGGCGATACCATTACAGGCAACGACACCCTGTTGTATCAGTATTACAGGGCTCCTATCAAAGAACTTGTCTATAGTGACGACTTTGAAGGCCTCAGCGACTGGTTCGTGCCGTGCGGATACAACCCCTACACACAGAATCTGTGGCAGCGTGGTCGCACCCACAAGCCCAACATTATGGCTTGCGTAAGCGACTCGAACGTCTTCGCCACCAACCTCTCCGGCCTTGTAAATGTATACAACACAGGTAACGTTAGTTTCGCTTATACCCCGATATTCGATATTACCAACATCCGTCCTGACACGCTCGAGCTCTGGGTTGCAAGGGATATGGTACAGGGCCATCTTGCGCGTATTGAGTATTGTGACTACCTTGGCCGTTGGGTCACTATCGGTTCTGGTAACGATTCGTTGTGGTACAACTCCGGTGCAAACTGGGATAGCACAAGCCCGGGATACGGCTACATCCACCACCGCTTCTCGCTCAATACTATTGGTAGTGATTTCCAGCAGCGTCTCCAGCTCCGTCTGGTCTACAAGGTTGAATCCGAATCCGCTGCTTGCGACGGTATTGCTATTGATGACTTCGTCGTGGGACGTGCACGCCGTAATCTTGACGTCGGTGTGATTGCCATCACATACCCGACACATCCAAAGTTCGGACAGTCGATCAATCCTCGTGTTGTCATCAAGAACTATGGCCTCGATACTATTTATGAAGTCAACCTGGCTTACCTGCCTTACGGAGTCAACCTTTCACGTATAGGTACCTATCACAGTGAGACGGGTATACTCCCCGGCGGTACAGACATCTATGAATTCCCGACTCCATTCATCGTTCGCAACGACTTCCCCGATACATTTGAGATTTGCGCCTTTACTACGGTCAATATGGATATGTATCAGGATAACGACTCTGTCTGCAGCGAGTTCTATCTCTCGCCGCTCGACAACGATATGGGTGCCGTCTCGTTCGTGTCGCCGCTCGACCGTGTTATTGCAGGTGACTCTATCGAAGTCAATATGCGCATACGTAACTTCGGACAGGCACCGGTGTCCAACGCCAGCGTTACCTATGTCTACAATGGCAATTACGTAGTCACAGAAGAAATAAACTTCAACGACTTACTTGGACACGAACTGCAGTCGTTCGAATACATCAACTACTCGTTCAGACAGAAGTTCCGTGCGTCGATGGGTTATATGGACCTCGTCGCCTATGTGCAGATGCCCAACGACGATTATCCGTACAACGACACGCTTGTTATGAAAGTTGAAGGTATGTCGGCAATCACCGACCTCAGGGCTCGTGAGGTTGTCGTCGACCCCAACGCGCACGCTGGTGTCACCATTGGTGTGGTGGTCGATAATGTGGGCGCTCGTGCTGTCAATAACTTCAAGATAGGTTTCTGGTACTATAAAGACACCTCTACCTTGCACGAAGTCGTATACAGCGCTCCGACGCCGCTGCCGGCACTCAGCACTATCTGCTACCGCTTCCCGGATTATCTGCCGCAAAATATGGAACTCTACAATTATGTCACAGCTTATGTCTATTCCGAACTTGACAATGACCGCACAAACGATACGACGACTATTATTGCCTCACCGTATATAGACCTGCGGCCCAAACGTGTACTCGTCGAGGAGAACCGTACCGACTCCTGTCGTGTACGCATCGAGATTGAGAACATCGGCAATACTCCAAGCTATGATTACCAGGCAATAAATTGCGAGGTTGTCATCAATGGCCGTACAATCAAGTCTAATAACAACTTCGTTGCCATACAGCCCGGCGGCTATAAAACCATTGAGTTCTCTAAGAAGGTGCCCAAGAGCCCGACACGAACCTATACGGGTAGCGGTAAAGTTTCCTTTATGTCCGATATCAATGAGGACAACAACACCACTACACGTGTCGAAGTCCAGAACTATTTCGAGGGCGTACCGCTCGTGTCAGAGGCCAATGGTATTGTGCTGCAGCAGAACTACCCCAACCCGTTCGACAACAGCACAAGTATCGACTTCTACCTTCCCAACGCCGGTAATGTACGCTTCTTCGTGATGGATGAACTGGGCAGACTTGTATTCCAGGATGAACAGTTCTACACCTCTGGCGACCACTCTATCCAGTTTGGCGACAAGGACATCTCGACAGGCGTCTACTATTACGGCATTATGGTCGACGGTGAACGTCTGATGCGGAAAATGGTTCTGAAACGCTGACGATAGTGCAACAGAAATTCATAAAATTCATCAAAGAGGAGCACCTGTTTGCCGAAGGGCAACAGGTGCTCCTTGCTGTCAGCGGTGGACGCGACTCGGTGACGTTATGCCACCTTGTCGCTCACGCTAAAATACCTTTTGCCATCGCACATTGCAATTTTCATTTGCGTCCGGGCGACTGTGACCGCGACGAGGCCTTTGTGCGTCGTCTGGCCCAAGACTACGGCGTGCCCTGCTATGTGGCACAGTTCGACACCCATAAGTACGCGCAGGAAAACAAACTCTCCATCGAAGAGGCTGCACGCAAACTGCGCTATGACTTCTTTGAACGCCAACGGCAGGCCATAGGCTTCCAGCTTATTGCCACGGCACATCACCGCGACGATACCATAGAGACGTTCTTCATCAACCTGCTGCGTGGCACAGGAATCGCGGGGCTGCACGGCATTCCGCTGCGCAACGGCCACATCGTGCGTCCGTTGCTCCCCTTTGGTCGCAAGGAGATTGACGATTATCTCAGCAGGCAGGGCCTTGAATATGTCGAGGATTGCACCAACTCGCAGACACTCTACCTCCGCAACCGAATCAGGCTGCAACTTATGCCGCTCTTGCGCCAGCTCTCGCCTTCGTTCGACAGCGTTATGGAAGGCAATATGTCTCGTCTGGCCGATGCAGCCCAAATCTATCAGTCGCATTTCGAGCGTATTCGGACGCTGTTGCTGCATCCCGATGGCGAGGGCTATTCGATAGACATTGACGAACTGAAAAGCCTATCGCCGCTCAAGACCTCGCTCTTCGAGCTCTTGCGCCCCTTCGGATTTTCGTCTTCGGTTGTCGACGAGGTTGTCGCTGCACTCGACTCGCAGAGCGGCAAACAGTTCTTCTCGCCGTCGCATCTACTCGTCAAGGATCGTTCATCGTTGCTGATAATGCCCGTCAGAGGCAATGCAGACACGCAGGAATACATCGTATTCCCAGACGGAGGCAACACACAGTTGCCGATACCGTTACGATTTGAAACGGCCGTTGCCACGACAACCCGTTTTCGATTGCCAAGCAACGAAGCCTGTTTTGATCTTGACCGCATTGCGCTTCCTCTCACCTTGCGCCACTGGCGTCACGGCGACCGCTTCATTCCCTTCGGAATGAAGGGCAGCCGCCTTGTCAGCGACCTCTTCTCCGACCTCAAACTATCACTCAATGAAAAGAAATCCACTTGGATTCTTTGCGATGCTGGTGGTACAATCCTTTGGGTTGTGGGGCTTCGTGCATCGGCTACAGCCGCTGTCACTCCGTCAACAAAGAGGATCTTAAAGGTTTTACAATGATATTATCTTGATGCGTATTACATCACATTGCTGCTCATCACTGTGGCGAGGGCTTCGCTGATACTCTCCACGCCAAGTTTGCGGAATAGTTTCTTGCGGTGGTATTTCATTGTGTCGGCTGTGCGGAAAAGTCGGGTGGCTATCTCTTCGGTTGTGTAGCCTTGAGCCGACATCATCAGGAGGGCTTGCTCGGTGTCGGTGAGTGAGATGGGTGTGCTGTCGTGCCATTTTCCATCAACCAATGAATACTCGCGCACATCTCGGTTACCAATGATGCCGTTGCCATTTTCCGTCACGCGCCACATCCTCACGTTGCCGAAGTTCTTGCGTGGAGAGAGCGAAAAGGAGGCAAGGGCGAGCCACAACTGCCCCTTGGAGTTGAGTGCCAATGGCGTAAGGCGGTGGTTGACCATACGGCTACGGCCATTTTGAACAAAGTGGAAATCGTAACTGATGACAAACTCCATCTTCTCCGACACGTCTATTCGCGAGAACTCCTCGAATCCGGCGCGGTTGATTTCGAGCAACATCGCCTGCTCCTCCTCGGGCACATAGTCGATGTAAAGGGAATACCCCATATCCTTCAGCCCAACAGGAGCGAGCATCGGGTTCTCCGAAGAGTAAAGAAAGTTGCGCTTGTGGTAGTCAATAATGTATATACTATTGGTAGTTGTTCGTGCGGCAGCGGCCACGGCCTCAATCTTGGGCTGCACTCGCTCATAATCAGCCTCTGTGATGCCATCCACACGGTTTTTGTCTATGAAGAAATTGTCGATTTGAGTCATCTATACTATTAATCTTTGTGATAATAACACATTTACGCCATTTTTATTGCCCTCGCTACCACTACCCTTTCGGGTAGTTTTTACATTGTTGAATGATTTCTACCCTTTAGTGTGAGAGTTGAAAATTAGATAGTTGGTACTTTTGCGGCATCGTTATCTGAGAAAAACGGAATTGTTGTGTGTATCATTTGCCCTGTCTCAAACGATTTTATAGTAGAAAAAGAATTAATCAAACTCTAATGAAATGAAGCGAAACTTTTGGGCTATAGCCTTGCTTATTGTGTCGAGCCCCACTTGGGCTCAGGAAGCGTCAATATCGGGTACATTGCGTGACGCTGTTTCTAACGAACCAATGATTTTCACCAATTGCGTGCTGTTGCGTCAGCAAGACAGCACTTTCATACAGGGGACAACGAGCAACGATGATGGGGCGTTTCTGTTCTCCAAAGTTGACAGCGGCAGCTATCTGCTGCGCGTCACCGCTGTCGGATACGAAACATATTGGCAACGGATTAATGTGCCACCGTCGGCAAAATTAGGCACTATAAACCTCAACCGAAGTGCTACGCAGCTTAAAGCTGTGAGCGTCACCGCCCAGCGTCCTCTTTACAGCGCCGATGGCGAAAAGACCTTCTACCACGTGGAGGACGACCCCAGCGTGCAGACAGGCACCGCCAGCGATGCCCTCCAGAACGCCCCGGGCGTGGAGGTGGATGCCGAGGGCAACATCACCTACCGCGGCAAGACCGCCGTGGAGGTATGGATCAACAACCGCCCTTCGAATATGGACGGCGAGGCACTGAAGCAGTACATCAAGACGTTGCCAGCCTCCAGCATCAAGCGCATCGAGGTGCTGAGCAACCCTTCGGCACGCTACGGCACCAGCGGCAGCATCATAAACATCGTCACCGATGGCCGCAATCCCCTCAACCAGCTACTGTCCGTTGGCTTCAAAGCCAGTACCGGCCCCCGTTTCTCGCCGTGGGTGAGTTATGTCTATAACAACGACAAGCTGAGCCTCAACCTCTATGGCAGCGCCTATTTCAATGACTTCAAGGTTGCTACGGAGCAGCACTCGCGATTGCTGACCGACGACAGCCTGCTTTCCTCAACAAATGACTACACCGGCAACGAGTTGCAGCGGTCGAGAAACTATAACATCGGCGGCAAACTTGACTATCATTTCGACGACCGCAACACCTTCTCTGCTTGGGCGTGGTTCTATCCCTCGTTCTTCAATATGGATGTGGACTTTGACGTGAGCCAAATAGAGTACATAAGCCATCCCGGCGACTACAGCTACCGCTCCAATGTGGATGCGCATCAGCATTACATCAGCGGCAACGTGGGTGCCTACTATCAGCA
>CADALO010000017.1 GCA_902788805.1 uncultured Bacteroidota bacterium
ATTTATACTCCAGTTATTTGCTGCAAAAATACAAAATAATTCCAAAATGCAAATATAAGGTCTCGGAGAGGGGTGGCCGAAGGCCGGGGTGTGTCGCACCATCAGACAGCGACAAGCTGAGGCGTGTCGCGCCATCTAACAGCAATAGGCCGGGGTGTGTCGCACCATAAACCCAGCATACTCCGGAGTGTGTCGCACCATCAGACAGCAACAGGCCGGGGTGTGTCGCACTGTCAAACCAATGCCAAATGACTTTTTCTGTCGCCCCGTCGGGGCTTGTCGGCAATCTTTTTTTCGTCCTCGCATAATAAAATAATAAAAGTATAGTTACATTTAGAAAATCTATGAGACGCAAGATGAAACACCATATATATCTTGAGGCCACAGCACCCAGGCCGCTGCACAGCTCGATGCGCGGCAACGGGCGGAGGTGCCGATTGTTTATGCTGCTTGTGCTGCTTGCCGCCGTGGGATGCAAGGGCACGCAGCCGACAGCCCAGAAGGACGACAACCGCTACCAGCGCAAGCCGATAGTGGAGCGCAACGACGAGCAGCTGAAGACCGAGGCGATGCTGATCGATGCCAAGATGCTGGTCGAGACAGGCCGCGAAGAGGCTGCGGCAGACCGCTATCTGCAGGTGCTGACGCGCGACCCGAAGAACACGGCGGCGATGTTCGAACTGAGCCGTCTGGTTGCTGCGCAGGGTATGGCCGACAGCGCCATAGCGCTGGCTCGCCGTGCCGCCGAGGGCGACAAGGACAACATCTGGTATGCACGCCATCTGGCCACGCTCTACCAGTTGACCAACCACCGCAAGGAGCTGATACAGACGTGGGAGTCGATAGTGGAGCGGCGCCCCACGATGATAGACTACTACTATGAGTTGAGCGACGCCTACACCTTGGACAAGAACTACAAGGGCGCCATCGCCACGCTGAACCGCGTGGAGAAGATGGTGGGCGTCACCGAGCCTGTGTCGATGCAGAAAGCCAAGCTGTGGAATGCTATGGAGCGTCCCGACAAGGCCACGCAGGAGATCGAAGCCCTGGCCAAGGCAATGCCGCAGGTGGGCCGCTACAATGCCATACTTGCCGAGAGCTTTATGCAGGCCGGCAAATACGACAAGGCCAAGGAATACTATGACCGCGTGCTGGCCAGCGACCCCGACGACCCGTACATCCACATATCGCTGGCAGAATACTACAAGGCCACCAAGCAGCCCCGCAAGGCCTACGAGGAGCTGAAGCAGGGACTGACGGGAGGCCCTCTGTCGACCGCCAACAAACTGCAGATACTGACCAACTTCTACAGCAGCGAAGAGTTCTACGGCATCCACGCACAGTATGCCTTCGACCTGGCGGCGACGGCGATGCGCGGCAGCGACGACAGCACGACGTATGCCGCTTTCTATGGCGACATACTTATGCGGCAACGCAAATACGGCGAGGCGGCGCACCAGTTTGCGCTGGCGCTGAGCCGCGACAGCAGCAAGTACGAGATATGGGAGGCGCTGCTGGTCAGCGAGCTGTCGGACTATAGCGACACGGCGCTGCTGGCAAGCCACGCACGCAGGGCCTCGCAGCTGTTTCCACTCCATCCCCTGCCCTACTATGCACAGGCCGTGGTGGAGCACGACAACGGACGCTACAACGAGGCCATAGCGTTGGCAAAGCGCTGCGAGCAGATGGGCTTCGACAAAGGCTACCTCGAGCCCGAGACCTACGCTATGCTGGCCGAAAGCTACAACCGCTTGGACGACACGGCCTGCTATGCCTACTACGAGCGCGTGCTGAAGCTGGAGCCCGGCGACATCAACATAATGAATAGCTACGCCTACCGCTTGGCACTCGACAAGCGCTATCTGGACAAGGCCGAGCAGATGTCGAGGAAGACCATCGAGGCCGAGCCCGACAATCCCTTCTACCTCGACACCTACGCCTGGATTCTGCACCAGTTGGGACGCGACAAGGAGGCCCGCAAATACATCGAGAAGGCTATGAAACGCGACGACACATCGGACGAGGTGCGCGAACACTATAACGCCATTATGAAAGCACAATGAAAGCGACAGTTTCTATCGACAGCAAGAGTGAATTACGCAGAGAGTGCGACACACCCCGGCCTTCGGCCACCCCTCTCCAAGAGGGGATGGGCTGCCGCATCACTCTAACTATCAATGATGCGCTGCCGCGCCACCCCCTCTCGGAGAGGGGAGAAGGAACTGCCAGTGGCCGTTCCGATAGCGAAGCGGTGAATAAAATAAAGCAGCGGGGTGTGTCGCGCCCTAAAGGCAGCATCAGCCTGCACTTTCCACGTTGTGCCAGTGCTTATATAGCGCTCCTACTAATTTTATTGTTCACCGGATGCCGGTCGCACAAGGAACTGCAACGCACCGACAAGACCGACACGACAGCAACGGTAGTGAAGCCCAAGCCTCCGGTGCCGCCAGCCACCGAAAACCTCGACTACATTGCCGTCACCGACTATGCCAGCTACCGCGCCAACTTCAGCTGCTCGGTGCAGGGCATCACAGTGAACGGACAGATACGTATGGCCAAGGACAGCGTTGTGTGGCTTAGCATCAACAAGATTGTGGAGCTGGGTCGCGCCAAGCTGACGCCTAACCGCGTACAGTTCAGCGCCAGGCTGCTCAGCAAGGACTACGACGGCGGCTACGAGGGGCTGAAGAGCAGGTGGGGCATCGACGCCGACTATGCGACCATCGAGGCTTTGCTTATGGGCAACTGCCCGCCCGACTGCAGCAAGGCCAAGGAACCTAAACGCACAGGCGACATAGTGACGCAATGGTACACCCAGGGCAAGGGCAAAGACAAACGCCAGCTGACAATGAAGGTCAGCTACACGACAAAACTGCCTACGGAGGCCGACCTGTACAGTCCGGCGACTGGGCAAAGGATACATTTAGTTTACGGCCAGCGGCAGGAGGTCAACGGTTGCAAACTGCCGACGAGCATAGGCGTGCAGATAAACAACAAACAGATCAACGAGCAGACGACAATAAAACTGGATAAGGTGAAACTGAATGAGCAACAGAGCTATCCGTTTAAGTAGAGGGGAGTGAGAAGGGAGTGAGAGGGAAGTGAGAGGGAAGTGAGAGGGACAAATGTTTTGGAGGATAATTTTGAGGATATTGTTTTAAACTTAAATTAAACTTATAAATAGATATAACAATTATGAAAAAGGCAACGATTATTCTGACTTTGCTGCTGGCGGGATGGCTGGGGGCAAGCGGACAAAACCACCAATATGTGCCCGACTCGGCAGAGCTGGTGGTGAAACGCTATTACGATTTGCTTAATTACGAAGGCATCTGCCGCGATAGCATTCTCTACATTGAGACCATTATCTTCAAACGCTCCGACACTACAGACAAGGCTGTATTGAAGCGCTGGTTTCTTACGCCCAACAGCAACCGCGTGGAGCTGTGGCACGGCGACACGCTGATGGAGGGTGTCTACTCGAACGGCGTGGACGTTTTCAGGGAATACCGCCGGGGCGTGCTCGACGGCTGGACGCGCGTGGCAGAGTCGAGATACTACAACGTTGCACCCGACTACGACTTCAGAGGGGCCCTCTACACCAGAAAGGCCGACGCCGCCGAGATGAAATACGAGGGATTGTGGGACTTCAACGGCCATACGGTGTACCGCGTATATGTGGACACGCCTTTCAAGTATTGCCGCAACTATCTGTTTGAGAAAGAGAGCGGGCTGCTGTTCTTTGTGCAGTACACCAACAAGCACTCGCAGTATACCAACCACCAGGCGTATGACCACCCCGACTGGCACGCCATACACGAGTACCAGCCACTGGGCAATATACTGCTGCCCAGCGTGGAGAGCTACCAGATGAAGGGCGATATGGTGTACCACTTCTCGAGAGGCAGATACCTGCCCATCGACAACAAGATATTCAACGAAGACTGACTATGAGCATTATAGACAACGACGACGAACTGTATATGCAGCAGGCGCTGCGCGAGGCACGTGCAGCCTTCGACGAAGGCGAGATACCGATAGGTGCTGTGATTGTGTGCAACGGCCAGATTGTGGCCAGGGCGCACAACAACACCGAGCGTCTGCACGACGTGACGGCACACGCTGAGATGGTGGCATTCACCGCGGCAGCAAACACGCTGGGAAGCAAATACCTGCCCGACTGCACGCTGTATGTCACGGTGGAGCCGTGCGCTATGTGCGCCGGCGCCGCGGGATGGACACAGATAGGCCGCATTGTCTATGGCGCACCCGACAGCAAGAAGGGCTTTGAGAAGCTGGGCCACGCTATGCTGCACCCGAAGACCGAGGTCGTGGGCGGCGTGATGGAAGAGGAATGCGCGGCGCTGATGAAGAAGTTTTTCAAGAAGCTGAGAGTTGAGGGTTGAATGGGGGAAGTTAAGGGAAGTTAAAGGGAGTTAAGGGACGATACGTATGTATCTTAAAACAAAAACCAACGTTAAAGTTAAACAGAGTCAATATATAAATCAAATATTATGCAACCAACATTATTAGTACTTGCGGCTGGAATGGGTAGCCGCTACGGTGGACTGAAACAGATGGACGGAGTAGGCCCCAATGGTGAAATCATTATGGATTACTCGATTACCGACGCCATCCGCGCTGGCTTTGGCAAGGTGGTGTTTGTAATCCGCCACAGCTTTGAGCAGGAGTTCAAGGCCAAAATCAACGCCGAGCATTTCGGCAACAAAATCAAGGTAGAGTATGTATTCCAGGAACTTGACAACCTCCCGGCAGGCTTTAAGGTCCCCGAGGGCCGCGAGAAACCCTGGGGCACCAACCACGCCATACTGATGGCCAAAGACGCCATAAAGGAGCCTTTTGCCGTCATCAATGCCGACGACTTCTACGGTGCCGACGCCTTTAAAGTGATGGGCGACTACCTGCGCGGTCTGGAAGGCAAGAAGGGCGACTACTGTATGGTTGGCTACCGCCTGGAGAACACCCTGAGCGAGAACGGAACGGTGAGCCGCGGCGTGTGCAACGTCGACGACAAGGGCTACCTTGTGGGTATGACTGAGCGTACCAGCATTGGACGCACGGCCAACGGCATTGAATACAAGGACGATGACGGCTCGATGCATCCGCTGCCGGCCGACGCGACGGTGTCGATGAACCTGTTCGGCTTTACGCCCGACTATTTTGCAGAGAGCGAGAAACTATTTGTCGAGTTCCTGAAAGAGCGCGGCACAGAGATGAAGTCGGAATATTACATTCCTTTCGCAGTCAACACCTTCCTTGCCAACGGATACGCCACTATGCGTGTGCTGAAGACCACGGCGCAGTGGTTCGGCGTGACCTACAAGGAAGACCGCCCGATGGTGGTGGAGCGCCTGAAGAAACTTCACGAACAGGGAGTTTATTGATTCATTCCGCATTTCTGCCGTGGGCGGTTTTTCCCCCGCCTGTGACGGGTGAAGACCCCCGCCTGCGGCGGAAATCTTGGAAATCCTTGAAATTCCAAACACTCGATTTCAAGGCAAATCTTGGAAATCCTGAAATATCCTGGAAATTATTTCCGACAAAGTCGGAAATGCCAACGCTCAATTGAAGATTCCGACGCCCAATCGGAAATACGGACGCACGACTTTGTCTAATCAGTTTGTATCAATATTCCTTTCACATTATATTTTTTAATCCATAATTAAAGCATCTGATCAGTATATAAATTGTTATTGAATATGGGCATTTCTTTTGAGGAACGGCTGAAGGATTTGTCGTATCAAATTCGTGGTGCCGCAATGGAAGTTTACAATCAGTTAGGACCGGGACTCTTGGAATCAATATACGAGAAAGCGCTGATTGCAGAATTGCGACTACGCAATATCGAAGTCAAATCGCAATTTCCCATTCAAGTTGTATACAAGGGAAACGTTGTAAGCAACGACCTTAGAATCGACTTGCTGATAGACAACACCATCATTGTAGAGTTGAAATCAGTCGAAGAACTCAATCCCCTTCACTACAAGCAGATACGGACCTACCTGAAACTGACCAACAAACCATTGGGCTGGCTGATAAATTTCAACGAGGACGATTTCGCTCACGGTATGATAAAAGTACCCAACCGATATTTCACCTCACCCTAATAAAGCAACAATCAAAGTAAAAACAAACGAACAATCACAATTCCCGTTCAGTTCACGCTTTGCGGGAATACCATTTTCCAAGATTAAAAAAGATTTCCAAGATTCGCCCATACCAGCAATGAAAGAGAAAAACAATTTCCAAGATTTCCAAGATCTCGCGAAGCGGGAGACCATTTTTCCAAGCGACAGTATCAAGATTTTCCAAGCGACAGTATCAAGATTCCCTCGAACCTTGAGTTTTTCTTTCCAAGATTAAAAGAGATTTCCAGGATTCGCCCGTACTAGCAATGACAGAGAATAATATTTTCCAGGATTTCCAAGATCTCGCGAAGCGGGAGACCATTTTTCCAAGCGACAGTATCAAGACTCCCTCGAGCCTTGAGTTTTTCTTTCCAAGATTAAAAAAGATTTCCAGGATTCGCCCGTACTAGCAATGACAGAGAATAATAATTTCCAGGATTTCCAAGATCTCGCGAAGCGGGAGACGATTTTGTTCGCCAAAGAGCATATCAATGACGACCCGCTTGAGTTGCTGCTGCACAAACAACGCTATCCTGACGTGGACATAGAGTTTGCCGTGCAACAGATGGAAGGGCTACGCACAGCCAGCGAGAAGTGGCCGTCGCTGCTGCAATACGACGACTTCCTCTACCCGCCCCGACTGAACCGTGAGCAGGCATCATCGGACGAGACCGCTTTCCACAAAGCAGACATCATTCAGAGTCTATACAGCGAAAGGCGACATCAATTAAGCATCGCCGACTTGACTGGCGGAATGGGAATAGACAGCATAGCCTTTGCGAAGATTCCAGACACAGAAGTCGACTATGTGGAATGCAACGCGGAACTGTGCCAACTGATGGAGCATAACCGCAGCGCTCTCGGTCTCTCCAACATAACAGCACATTGCGGTGACAGCATTGAATGGCTGCGCAACTGCAAAAAGAAATACAATATTATATTTATTGATCCCGCGCGTAGAGACACTCACGGCAAGAAGGTGGCCGCATTCGAGGACTGCACACCCAACATCCTGGAACATAAAGAACTGCTGACTGAACATTGTGACTTCCTGATGGTCAAAGCGTCGCCAATGATGGACATCGACAAAGGCATTGCACAGCTTAGCAATGTCAGCGATGTGTATGTAGTAGCCGTCAAAGGCGAATGCAAGGAGTTGCTGTTTCTGTGCGGCGAACAGCGCGAAGAGCCCTTGATTCACTGCCAGAACATTATCCCTGACGCGTGCATCTATAGCAACGCCCCCTTCACGCGGAGCCAAGAAGCGCAGGCCGAGGCCGTATATTGCACATCCGTAGGGCGCTATATCTACGAACCCGATGCGTCGCTGATGAAAGGCGGGCCCTACAAACTGCTGAGCGACAGCTGGGGATTGCAGAAACTGGCAAGGAACACACACCTTTACACCAGCGACGATTTCCACGAATGGAGGGGGCGCACTTTCTGTGTACTGAACGAAGTATCGCTCAACAAGAAAGCCATTGCAGCGTTCATCCCCGACGGCAAGGCTCACGTGATAGTGAGGAATTACCCGGCACGAGCAGAGGAACTGCAACGGCAATTAGGTCTGAAAGAAGGCGGCGACCTATTCGTCATTGCCACAACAGTAGGCACAAGAAAGACCGGTTTCATTTGTTGCGAGCCGGAAAATTATCAACATTTTTTGGCAGAAATTAACAAATAAATTTTGTCAGTTTCAAAAAAGTGCGTAATTTTGCACCCTCTTAAAATGGTTTCGGAGAAGATGATTACCCGTTCAATATTCTCCAAATCAGAAGGATAGGAATACGCAAAGGTTATCCGTCAGCCCAAGCATAAGCCTTGAATTCAAGAGAAAAAAGGAATCGGGCACCATTTTTTTATGGTGTCGGCAAATAAAAAAATGAACATCATCGTAAAATAAAAAATGAATACATTAAGTTACAAGACAGTATCGGCCAACAAGAACACCGTCACCAAGGAGTGGGTTCTTGTAGACGCAGAAGGTCAGACCGTAGGACGCTTGGCCACGAGAGTAGCCAACATCCTGAGAGGCAAGACGAAGCCTTGCTTCACCCCGCACGTTGATTGCGGCGACAATGTTATCATCATCAATGCAGAGAAGGTCGTGTTCACCGGCAAGAAAGAGACCGACAAGATCTATCAGCGCTACACCGGCTATCCCGGCGGCCAGCGTGAGACCACCCCTGCCAAGGTTCGCGCCATCCATCCCGAGCGTATTCTGGAGCACGCCATCCGCGGTATGCTTCCGAAGAACAGACTGGGAGCTGATCTCTTCCGCAACCTCCACGTCTATGCAGGTAGTGAGCATCCGCATCAGGCTCAGAATCCTAAAGTCATCAACATTAACGATATAAGATAATAGCAATGGAGCAAGTAATCAACACCATAGGTAGAAGAAAGACCGCTGTTGCCCGCATTTATATGAAGCCGGGTAGCGGTAAAATCACCGTCAACAATAGAGATTATAAGGAATATTTCCCCACTGGTCCGCTGCAGTTCATCGTCAATCAGGCTTTCCAGATTGTTGATGCTGAGGGTAAATGGGATGTCAAGGCCAACCTCGATGGCGGTGGAATCACCGGCCAGGCTGAGGCTTTGAGAATGGCTATCGCCCGCGCCCTGTGCGAGAACAACGCCGAGGACCGTCCTGCACTGAAGGCTAAGAGCTTGCTGATGCGCGACCCGCGTATGGTTGAGCGTAAGAAACCCGGTCAGCCCAAGGCTCGTAAACGCTTCCAGTTCAGCAAACGTTAAAAGAATAATCAGTTTAGTATCCAAATTGCGGAGACTCTGTCCGGTTGCCAGTTCGGCAGCATAGGACTGCTGAAAAACCGGGCCCAAAGGACTACTCGGCAATTGGTATCAAGGAACGTAAACAAATCAATAAACAATGACAGAATTAAAATTCGAAGAATTGCTCGAAGCAGGTTGTCACTTTGGACACCTGAAAAGAAAATGGAATCCCAAAATGGCTCCCTACATCTTCAAGGAGCACAATGGCATTCACGTTATTGACCTGCAAAAGACCATTGCCAAGGCTGAAGAGGCTGCAACGGCTCTGAAACAGATCGCCAAATCAGGCAAGAAAGTTCTCTTTGTCGCAACAAAGAAACAGGCCAAAGACGTCGTCGCCGATATGGTGAAGGCTGTCGATATGCCTTTCGTCACCGAGCGTTGGCCTGGTGGTATGCTCACCAACTTCACCACCATCCGCAAGGCTGTCAAGAAGATGAACTCTCTTGATCAGATGATGCACGACAAGGACTTTAACAACATCTCGAAACGCGAGCGCCTCCAGGTGCAGCGCGAGCGCGCCAAGCTCGACAAGAACCTTGGCAGCATCGCTGACCTGACCCGTCTTCCCAGCGCATTGTTCGTCATCGACATCAACAAGGAGCACATTGCCGTTGCTGAAGCCCGCAGACTGAACATCCCCACTTTCGCACTGGTCGACACCAACTGCAACCCCGACCTCATCGACTTCCCGATTCCTGCCAACGATGATGCATCGAAGTCGATTGCCGCTATCCTCAAATATATGGTTGAGGCCATTCAGGAAGGTCTCAACGAGCGTATGCTCGACAAAGAGAACAACGTTGAGGAAGAGCCCGAGACGGAGAACGTTGAGAACGACGAGGAGACCAAGAGCGAGAGCCGCGAAGAGGCTCGTCCGCGTCGCCCGAGAAGAAAGACCCCCACTGCTAACAATCAATAATTAAGAGAATAGAATATGGCAACAATCACCGCAAAACAGGTTAATGAACTGCGCCAGCTTACCGGCGTAGGTATGATGGACTGCAAGAAAGCCCTCGTTGAGTGCGACGGCGATGTGCAGAAAGCCATTGAATTGCTGCGTCAGAAAGGCCAGAAGATGGCCGCCAAACGTGCTGACCGTGACGCCAACGAAGGTTGCGTCCTCGCAAAAAGCACTGGCAAATACGGCGCTATCGTGATGTTGAGCTGCGAGACCGACTTTGTCGCCACCAACGCCGACTTTGTCGCTTTCACCACCTCTATTCTCGACGCTGCTATGGCAAAGCACCTCACCACCAAGGACGAGGTGATGGAGATGGACCTCAATGGCCGTAAGGTCAGTGAGAGCATCACCGACCAGATTGCCAAGATTGGCGAGAAAATCGAACTGGCTCACTTTGAGGCTATCGACGCCGAGGCTGTCTACGCCTACATCCACCCGGGCAACCGTATGGCATCAATCGTAGGTATGAACAAGGCTGGCTTTGACGAGGTTGGTCACAACGTAGCAATGCAAGTAGTCGCTATGCGTCCCGTTGCCCTCGATGAGGCAAGCGTACCGCAGAGCGTTATCGACAGCGAGCTCAACGTATACCGCGAGAAGACCAAAGAGGAACTCGTAGGCAAGGCTGTCGAGGCTGCTCTCAAGAAAGCCGGCATCAACCCCGCTCACGTTGACAGCGATGACCATATCAACTCGAATATGGCTAAGGGCTGGATCACTGAGGAGCAGGCTAATATGGCTCGCGAAATCAAGGAGAAAGTCGGCGCAGAGGCTGCCGCTGCTCTTCCTGAGGCCAAGATTGAAGGCATTGCCAAAGGTCGTCTGAACAAGTTCTTCCAGGAAAGCACCCTGATGAACCAGGAGTACATTATGGAGAGCAAAGTCAGTGTCAAGGACTTCATCGCCCGCACCGACAAAGACCTCAAATGCACTGGTTTCAAACGCTTGGAGCTTGGAGCATAAGCGATTCTTTATAATTGAAACTTTGCGGTTGCGCGAGAGATCGCGCAACCGCTTTTTTTTCGACAGATGGCTAAAAAACAGAAATACTATGTTGTGTGGCAGGGCAACAAGCCCGGCATCTACGACACGTGGGCAGAATGCGAACGTCAGATAAAAGGTGTTGCAGGTGCCAAATTCAAGTCGTATGAGAGCCGTACACTGGCAGAACAAGCCCTACGCATCGGTCCTGAACTGGCTGCTTCGGTCATCGAAAGACAGACCAAAGGCGAGTCTATACTTGTCACCGACGAAAACGGCATCACAAAGATTCGACCGGACGCCCAAGGTCCAACGCCAATACTTGACTCCATTGCCGTCGATGCCGCCTGCAGCGGCAACCCTGGTGTAATGGAATACCAAGGCGTCTACGTGGCAAGCCGCACTCAGATATTTCATTACAAAGCACCCCTCGGGACCAACAATATAGGTGAATTTCTGGCTATCGTCCACGGCCTGGCATACCTTAAGAAGAACAGTCTCAACCAAATCTTATACTCCGACTCTGTAAACGCCATCAACTGGGTGCGCGCCAAGCAATGTCGCACTAAACTGCCGCTAACTCCCGACACGGCAAAACTATACGAAATCATACACCGCGCAGAGGCTTGGCTGCACAACAACAGCTATACCACCGAGATACGCAAGTGGGACACAGAACACTGGGGCGAAATTCCGGCAGACTTCAACCGCAAATGAATACCACCAATCTACATATACCCTCAAATAAAGTACGCGACATAGAACGCTACTTTATCACTGAACTGCGAGACATTTATGCCGAGGGTGAGATAAGAATGTTTGTCCGAATGCTCTTTGAAGCCTTTTTGGGATGGAGTCAAACCGAGTTGTTGCTTAGGCGCGAAGAGACTGTCAACCAATCCGATTTGCTGCGTTTCCACTGGGCTGTGGAAGACTTGAAACGCCATCGGCCGATACAGCACATCATCGGATGGACTGAATTATGCGGATGCCGCATAGAAGTTACCAAGGACACTTTAATACCCCGTCCCGAAACAGAAGAAATTGTAAACTGGACCATCAACCATTTCTCAGGATTCAAGAATCAAGATTCCAAAATAACAATACTAGACCTCTGCACCGGTAGCGGCTGCATAGCCATAGCCCTGGCCAAACATCTGCCGCAGGCACAGGTGACCGCCGTCGACATCTCAGAAAAAGCCCTCGACGTTGCCAGGAGAAATGCAAGCGCCAACAACGTCGACGTCAACTTTCTACAGGCCGACATCCTTTCACCGTTCACAATTCACAATTCACAATTCACTCTCATTATCAGCAATCCGCCCTACGTGATGGACAAAGAGAGAGCCGTAATGCAGCCCAACGTGCTTGACTGGGAGCCGGCGCAAGCATTGTTCGTCCCCGACAGCAACCCTCTACTATTCTATCGCGCCATTGCCGACATAGCAGCAAACCATTTGGCACCTGATGGCATTCTTGTTCTTGAAATCAACGAACAACTTGGCTACGAGACAGCTGCGCTCTTCGCCAGCCACGGCTTCGCCACAACACTCCACAGCGACTTCCGCAGCAAAACACGGATGCTGACAGCGACAAAAGAACAGACTACCAATAGCTAAATGACCGAGAACACAACCATACAACCCTTGCCGTTCCGTCCGCTATCAATCGACGACAAAACCAGCATACAGGCCGTGACACTCCATTCTGGACGCCGCAACTGCAACTTCACCTTCGCCAACCTGATAGGATGGCGCTTCCTCTTCGACACCGAGGTCTGCCTGCTGCCCGGCGCCGTCATTTTCCGCTATCTTTTTGGACATCGCGACCCTGCCTATTTCATAAGTTCCTCCACCCTGCCCTCGTCCGACATCGTCGACGCTCTGCGCCACAAGTCGTCAGAAGAAGGCTGCGCACTGACACTCATCGCCGTCGAGGACGACTGGGCCACTCAATTCAAACAGCACTATGGCGACGATGTGACAGTCGAGCCTCTGCGAAACAGCTACGACTACATCTACCGCCGCGACGAGCTACAGCAACTGCAAGGCAAAAACCTCAAGGCCAAACGCAACCACGTCAACAAATTCCTCAGCGAGCATCCCGACTTCCAATACCGCGACCTCACACCCGACCTCTTCGACAGCTGCCGGCTCCTCGAGCAACTATGGCGCGATGGCACTATCCACGACAACCCCTGGTACGGCAACACCATCGAATCCGAACACCGGATGATAGAAAACGTCTTCACGCACTGGCACCAACTCGATATGCACGGCGGAGCCATCTTTGCCGATGGACGAATGATAGCCTTCAGCTTCGGTGCCGCTGTTTCCGACGACACTTTCGACACCTGTGTCGAGAAGGCCGACCGCAGCATCGATGGCGCTTTCAGCATAATCAACCAACAGATGGCGCTCCACCTGCCGCCTCAATTCCGCTACATCAACCGCGAAGAGGATATGGGGCTCGAAGGACTGCGCAAGTCCAAGCTGTCCTACCATCCCTACACACTGCTCAGCTACAACATCCTCAATTTCGCAAAGCTATGAACATCACATTGCGTCGTATGACCCCTGCCGACAGCGGCGAGACCATCGAATGGATCACACGCCAGTACTGTTTCAACCGCGACGAAGTGGCCTCGTGGGTCGAACATCTCCATTTCAACTGGCCGCTGAGCGTCAGGGCTGTCGACGAAAACGGGAAAACAGTCGGACTGCTGAATATGAGCGACTACCGCATTGAGGAAGAAACCAGCGTCATAGCCGACGAACAGCCCGACCTGCTGCAACGCCTCAACGCTATGCGCTACACCGCCGTTTTTTCATTCATCGTCGCTGAGCCATATCGCCACACACCCCTCAACCACAGGATGATAATGGACATCTGGGACGAACTCGAGCATCGCTACGATTTCCTTTTTGTACCAGTAATGCACCAACTCAAGACCCACCAGTACTGGAAACGGCGTGGAGCAGTGGAATTTTTCCGCGACAAAATGTCAATCTATTACCTGATTCCGCTCCGTAACAGCACGCTTCTACACAGTCTGCTACCACAAAACTAAACCGCTTGAAATTATTTAGATGTTAACGGCGGTTTGCTGCGGCGAGGGTGAGCGCGGAGGCTGCAAGGCCATAGTACATCGGGTCGGGCGGCAGATGCAGAAGTCCTGCGGCCAGCATCACAGCTGAGCCGACAACCATCGAAAGGGTGACCGCCTGGGCCTTGAGACGGTTAGGAAGCCATAGGGCGAAGCTAAGTGGCAGCAGCAGCACCGCAGCCCGCAGGCCAAGCGAGAGGAATCCGAGGTCATTGATGAACGAGCCCTGCACGAAATGCGATGCAACGATGCCCAAAAGCAGGAGAGCCACTATCGAAAGGCGCGTCTGTGCCAAAGGCGACAGTTGCGGCGGACGCCGCAGAAGCGTCAGTATATTGCCCAGCAAGTCGCGCGTCACTATGGTAGCCGCGCCCAGCACAAGTCCACTGCCACAGCCCAATATATTAATTAGCAAGGTGCCCAATGCGATTCCTCCGAGCCAAGCCGGAAGATGGCCCAGAATGAACGTTGGAAAGGCCTGCAGCGAGTTTTCCAGAACGCCTATGCCGGCGGGCAGTGTACCTCCGGCGGCGGTGACAGCAGCCAACTCGTCAGCAGTGACATAGTGACCGCGCATATATATGCCCACCAGTGTGCAGGCGGCACCAATAAGCGGGATTAGAGCGGCACATAGCACAGCTCCACGGCGTGCCTTGGAAGTCGTTGCGGCAGACCAAACGGCCTGGGCATAGGTCTGCGTGCACACCACGCCGAGCGCCAGTGAGAGGCATCCACCGAGGTCCTTCAGTGGCCCTCGGGCCAATAAAGAACCATAGCGGCGATGGATAGCCTCAACGCCGTCAATGCCATTCAGCGAAGCCACCTGCGGAATATCATATATCGATTCGACACTACCCCTTATGCCTGCCAGACCGCCGCCAATGCGCCACACGGCAATGCCGGCAGCCAACGAGCTGACATATAGCAGCACCAGCTTGACGATGCCACCTGCGCCGGCGCTCTTGATGCCACCAAAGAGCACCAGCAGCGCTATCAGCACTGCACCAACAAGTAAGGAGGCCAGAGTGGAAAGGCCGAAAAGACTTGTAATCATTGCCGACGACGACAACAGCTGAGAGGTAATGCTGATGAAAATGCCGACGAGGAAGAGCACCGAGCCAACCGTCTCGGCACGGCGGCCGTACCGCTGGCGAACGACCTCCATCACCGTCGTGCAGCCGCTGTGCCGCAACGGTTTGGCGTAGACAAGGCCCAGCACCAGCGCACCAAGAGCGGCACCGATGGTGAACCACCACGCTGAAAGACCGAAACTGAAGGCCAGCTGCGCCGTGCCTATGGTCGACTGACCACCGACCAGGGTGCCCAGAATAGCGCCGCAGACCATCCACGGCCCCGCCTTGCCGCCGGTGGTGAAACTTCGGGCGTCCTTGACCTTGCGGCCCGACACGATGCTCACCGCCAGCAGCACGCCCACAGTGAGCAATATGCCTATGATATGTACCGTGGTGAGCATCAGTCGATATACCGTGCAATGTCATCCAGCGTAGGCCGGTCGGTTGGTAGTTTGACGAGGTTCCAGGGGCCGTCAGGGTCGTTGCAACGATAGGGATAGACGACATACCACACCTCGGCGCCATAGGTTGACGAACGATCGTAAGTGCAGACCACATACTGCGGGTCGCCACTGCTGCCAATACTGACGGTGTCGAGCACAATGCGCCCCTTGTCGTCCGTGACAAACAAGGTATTGGTAGTGCCAACCAGTTCCTGCAGTTCGCCGCCATAGTAGAGTTCCACCTGCGACAGGTTGCTATCGGTCATCAGCCGCAACTCGGCGTTTTCACCTAAGCTGAACGCTGCCACCTGCTGCATAGCCGGTGTACTGTCAGCCTGCTGGTTACAGCAAGCTGCCGTCAGGAGAACCAAGGGTATGATTAAAAGTCTTCTCATAAGCGATAGTCTAAATAGCGAGGCCGCGGAGCTGCGCTCCGCGGCCTCGTGTTGTAGCCTTGTAATGTCTTTTACTTGGCGTCGCGGCCGGCGCGGATGGCCTTGATATTGGTCTCTACAACGGCGTCGCCCTTGCGACCGAAGATGGCCTTGATTGCCTTCTCGAGCTCTTCAAAAGCAATCTCAAGGTAGGGAGCTGCAGCACCGAGCAGGACCATATTACCACGTGCATTGAGTTCTTTGGCGATGGCATTGGCGTTGAAGCTTACGCATTTGGGCAGCTTGGCCAATTCAGCGTTGACTTTCTCAATGTCAGGATAGTTGTTGATATTGATGAAAGGATCGCTGTTAGTGATGACCACGCCGTCGGGAGCGAGGAAAGGCAGATAGCGCAGAGCCTCCATAGGCTCGGAGCTGAGGATAATGTCGGCCTTGCCTTCGGGGATAACATCGGCAAAGATAGGTTCGCTGCTGACGCGGAGGTGACTGAACACCGAACCGCCGCGCTGCGACATACCGTGGATTTCACTCTGCTTGACGTTCATACCCAAGTTGAGGGCAGCGTCGCTTATGATCTTGGCTACGGAGACGATACCGTCACCGCCTACGCCACAAAGTATGATGTCTTTTTTCATTTTATCGTAATTTGTTGATATGTTTGGTGTTGATATGTTGATACGGCTCGTTTGCAACGTTTAACCTATCAACATATCAACGAAATATTTATTTCTTTGCTGCAATACGTTTCTTGTTCTCGACGATGCAGACGCGCTGCGGGATGATGACGCTGACGCCGTTGTATGCAATCTCCTCTTCAAGGATCTTGACAAACTCGTCGTGGTTCTTCTTCAGCGGCACGATGGTGCGTATGTGGTCGGGATCAACGCCAAGGCCTTTGCAAATGTTGAAGAGCTTCTGGTTGGCGCTCGATGGCTGGCCACCGGTCATAGCCGTGATGTCGTTGTCGAGAATCATAATGATGACGTTGGCCTTCTCGTTGACGCAGTCAAGCAGACCGGTCATACCGCTGTGACCAAACGTACCGTCACCGATAACACCAATGGCGGGGAAAATACCCATTTCTGAAGCACCCTTAGCCATAGTTACCGAAGCGCCCATACAGACGGTGGTGTTGATGGCACCCATATTGAAGCCCAGCGTATAGCATCCGATGTCACCGAACACGCGGCCGTTGGGATATTTCTTCATAACCTCAACCACAGCCTCATAGCTGTCGATATGCGGGCAACCCACGCAGAGTGCCGGAGGACGGTTGGTGACCACCTCGGGAACGGCGGGACCGTTGGGAACATTCAGACCCAGAGCCTTGGCAACCTTCTCGGCGTTCAGCTCGCCATCGCGACGGATGGTCTCGTCCAGACGGCCGTGAACAGGTTTGCCTTTGCCCAAGAAGCCTTTGATGTGCTCTTCGACGAAGGGCTGGCCATCCTCGAGAACGAGAATTTCGCCCACCTCGTCATAGAGCTTGTTAAGCATATTGAACGGCAGCGGATACTGCGTAATCTTAACCACAGGATAGGGGCACTTGCCGCCAGGGAAGTTCTCCTGCAGGTAGTTGAAAGCGATACCGGTGGTGATGATACCGCGGCTCTTGTCGGTGCCGGGAATATACTGGTTGAAGCCGCTCTCCTCGCTCGATTTGGTGAAAGCGGGCTGCTTGTCGATAAGGTCGCGATACAGACGCTTGGCGTTGACAGGAAGCAGCACGAAGCTCTTCGGGTCGCTGGGGCTCGTCAGCGGGTTCTGCGGCAGGGCGGGCTTGCGCTCCACACCGGCGCGGCTGTGGGCCAAACGGGTAGGAATGCGGTAAAGGATGGGGGTACCCAGTTTCTCGCTCAGCTCATAGCCAAAGAATACCATATCGTATGCTTCCTGCTGGTTCGAAGGCTCCAGCATCGGAATCATAGCCCAGTGGCCATAGTAGCGGCTGTCCTGCTCATCCTGGCTCGAGAACATCGACGGGTCGTCGGCAACGACGATGATAACACCCTTGGTACCGATAATAGCGGCATTCATAAAGGGGTCACCGCAAACGTTCAAGCCTACGTGCTTCATACAAGTCATTGCACGCTTGCCTGCGTATGCAACGCCAATCGAAGCTTCAAGAGCAGTCTTCTCGTTTGCGCACCAGTTGGCAACGATGCCTTTTTCCTTAGCCTCTTTCGATTTAATCACATACTCCGTAATCTGTGTCGAGGGGGTTCCGGGGTAGCTGTTGATGGCGCTACCGCCAGCGTCTATAAAAGCCTGAGCAATAGCTTCATCACCCAGTAAAAGCAATTTTGACATATCGTTTATATTTAGTTATTAATTAATGAATTCAATTTTGCAAAGATACGAACTTTTTGCGACGTGGACAAATAATATTTATATCTTGTTGGATTTATGCCATTTGCACACACTTAACCATCACACACTCCGAGCAAAAAACACGCCTTGCCAACTCACAGAAAGCATAAAATTCAACCCTTTATCTGCACTTGGAAACCTTCGTCGATAAGGGGCTTAAGGAGAATGCGCATCTCGTCGGGCGTGACCTTGGCCAGGTTCTGTGCCGGTGTCGGCCGGTCGATGGTATAGGCCATCACCTCGCGCGGATGCAGCACACGGACAATGTCGAGCATTGGCAGCACGACATCATCACAGGTGGAGTCGAAATCCGGACTTCTCAACAGACACCATTGCAGCACGAAGTCACCCTCAAACTGCTTCAGTGCCTCCACAACACGCTGCACGTCATATCCCGGCGCAGGGTTGTTTATCTTGGCAACCAGCTCATTGGTGGGTGCATCGATTTTCATAATCGGATTGTCGACCTTGCGCAAGGCGGCAAAGACTTCAGGTATATGCACACGCGTGGCGTTGCTCAGCACCGACACCTTTGCCGACGGCGCAAACTCGTCGCGCAACCGCAGCGTGTCGTCAATAATCTGCGGGAACTCAGGGTTCAGCGTAGGCTCACCGTCGCCGCTGAAAGTAATCGAGTCGACCTTGACTCCATCGGCATACAGGTCCTGCAGCTTGTTGTTCAAGTCGTGGCGCACCTTCTCTGCCGTGGGCAGTTTTGTGTCGTTGCGCCCGTCGCGGTTCCAGCCGCACTCGCAATAGATGCAGTCAAAGTTACAGAACTTGCCCTTCTCGGGCAACAGATTGATGCCGAGCGACGTGCCAAGCCTACGACTATGTATTGGTCCAAAAACAGTTTCTTCTCTTAGCATTAGTTTTGTTGTTTAAAGTTTATCGGTTAAAGGTCAAAACTGTAAAAGAGCTCTAAGCCAATCTCTTTCAACTTTTAAAACGGTTTTAACCTTTACAACCTGAAATGCAAAAATACACTTTTTTCACGACATATTAGAGGTTTTACACTATCTTTGCAAAGTCAAAAACAGGATATACAGCATTCTAAAACAATGATTCACAACTACAAATCCACGTTTTGACCCACAAAAAGAAATGCAAAAATACAGAAGCTACGTACTGCCTGTCGCCATTATTCTTGGCCTGTTGCTGCACCGCTGGTGCGCAATGTTCAGTTTTCTGGTGCCATACATCATCTTCACTATCCTGCTCCTCACCTTTTCTGCAGTGGACATCAAGCGTCTGCGTATGGGCTGGCTCGACATTTGGCTTATGCTGTTCCAAATCACCGTCAGCCTCGGTTCCTACCTTGTATTGAAATGGCTCGGTGCCAGTAGCATCGTTGCCGAGGGAGTGCTGATAGGAGTGCTCTGTCCCGTCGCGTCGTCGGTGGCCGTCATCAGCTGTATGCTCGGTGCCAACCGCGAGACGGTGACGGCCTACACCATCATAGGCAACCTGATGGTGGCCATAGTAGCACCCATATACTTCTCCTTCATCGGCAACCAGCAGGATATGCCGTTCTTCGAATCCTTCTGGATGATTCTCAGACGCGTAGGCACCGTCATCGGTCTGCCTTTCTTCGCGGCGTGGGCATTGCAGGTCTGGTGGCCCAAGGGTCACGACTTCCTGAGCCGTCACCGCGGCAAGTCGTTCTACCTGTGGGCCTGCGCACTTCTCTTCACACTTGGTCAGACAATCGATTTCATCTTCCTTCACGGCGAAGGCAACTGGCACAGCATCATCTGGCTGGGCATCGCCTCGTTGCTGTTCTGCATAGTGCAGTTCGGTTTTGGACGCTGGCTGGGAGACAAATATGGCGACAAGATAAGCGGCGGACAGCTGCTGGGACAGAAAAACACCGCTATGGGCATCTGGATGGCCAACTACTACCTGACGCCGCTGGCCTCGGTCTTTATGGCCTTCTATTCCGTCTTCCAGAACGTTTGGAACAGCTGGCAAATGTGGCAGGCAGGCAAGAAGAAGTGACACTTCCGCAAAGATACCTATTGTGCCTTCGTAAACTGAAGAAAATTCTCGCCGTCGCAGAATGTCAGGTGCATCGCATCACTGAGGAAGAAGCCGCCTGAAACCGTCATACCGAAAAAGCCAGCAAGACCAGTAATTTGATTGTGTTTCATATCAAAACAGTTTCTTATTCAATATACTCTAATGTCCATATTGTGTTGTCCGACTCGATTATGACAGGATAGCCATTGCCGTATGTATAATTCAACTGCATCTCAAACCCCGTACTCTTCTTATCTGGAACAAGCATATAAGTGACATTGTGTCTGCTCCAATACGGTATCGCGTCACTCATTCCCGGCAACAAGACCTTAGTACCTGACGTAATGCCGTAAGGACAAGGCATTGTGTCATATTCGAACGACATATACAATTGGCCATTTTGATTGTTGAGTTGCACTACGTCACCGTTCGCCCACACACAGTGCATCCCGTTAGGCAGGGCAGTGTTCCATCCCGGAGTGATTATCCAACTCTCAATCAAGCCATCGCTGTTGTAGTTGAATGTGTAAGTGTTGTAGCTCTGCTCTTCCCGGACAAGACGACCGTCAGCATACGAATACAGATAATACTCTACCACCTCACCGTCGGCATCGTATATATACATCGAAGACCTGAGGCTGTCGTTGTATGTAATATGGGCAGTATGATGACTATAGAAGATAGTGTCATATGGCTGCATATTCAAAAGGTAATGCTGGAAATCCTCATTCACCATATCAACGTTTACAAGCTTGTTGCCGTCCCAAAAAAAAGTGTATACAGAATGGACCTCTCTGCCACCGGGATATGAACAATCCATCGTCACTCGTTCCAAACGTCCACTTTCTGCGTCTTCCGTCCGCGGAGGATTAACGTAAGCCATCCCCGTCCAAGTCCCGGTGGCGGGGTTGTAAGTCACCGTGACAGTCATACCAAGGTCTTCCATCCTTGCCATCCAGCGTCTCATCTCTTCGCGGTTGGTGGTACTAATAGTATTGGCATCTTTTGCCATACTGCTTCCCTTCTTGTTACCACGGAATGTTACAAACTTTCCCTGCTTCGTATAGTCGCAGAAAAGGTCGAACAATGCATCCAGTTCCTCTTTTTTGCTAATGTTGACCGTAGTGGTTGTTGTTGGAATATCGTGCCGTGACACGACATACAAAACTGAATGTTGCTCAAAGCCAGCCGTCTCATCGCGGTTGCAGGCTGTTACGGCAAGCACCGCAGCCAGCAAGACCAGTAATTTGATTGTGTGTTTCATATCATTTATCTTTTATCATATTTTCCAATTGATAGTCCAGCAGGGCTTGGTACTGGACAGAATCGCCTATGCGGTAGAAGGCTATAGTCCTCTCCTCGTTCAACGCCATAACACGCCAGGCCGGCAGGTCGCTGCGGCGCACTCGTTGCCGCGGCTCGTCGATGTCGCCCATCCACGAGGTGACGCCAGCCGACACACGGATGTCAAACTCTTCCTTCAACCCAAGCCACGCCGCCGTGTCGTCGGCCACAAGGATAACCGCGTCGACCTTCACCGAGTCGTTGAGCTGGAAGCCCGACACCTGCGCCACCGCAATGTCCTGACGCGCCGAGTAGCGGCTGTAAAGCGGCGTTTCATACACTTCGGCCGTGCAGCCCGCCAAGAAGAGCATCAACATTATATATATCAAACGGCGTTTCATATTATCTCTTTAGTTAGAATGGTGGCGGCGACATCTGCCCAGTGGCTGTCCGGGAAAGTTGTGCGGTTGCAAAGGACCGCATCGTAGGGTCTCTGAATCGAAAACTGATAATTGAAAAGCGAAACCATTGCGACAGCAAGCACTGTGACGGTAGCCAGCGACGCACGGCGTATGCGGCGGCGGCGCATCCACTCGGGGTAGTCCTGCATCATCCGTTGCTGCAGCCCTGCTCTCTCCTGCTGTTCCCACAGTTCATCAAATGTAATCCTGTTCTGTTCCATATTATTTCAGTTTTCCCATTGTTCTCTCAGTTTGTCTTTTATCCGCATCAAACGGATGCCTACATTGTTCTTTGTCAATCCCGTGCGCTGTGCAATCTCCTTGTATTCATACCCTTCCAGGTGCATTGTCACGATGGTGCGGTCGAGTTCGGGCAGCAGTGCGATGAGGTCGTACAGCGCATTGTGCAGCGATGGCTCTTCCTCAGGGGCATCGTAGCCTTCGTGAAGCGGTTCCTGCACCGGTGTGCAACGCTGCAGGTCTATGCACCTGCTGCGCGCCACACGCCATATCCACGCTGCCTGCTTGGGCGCAAGGTCAATCTCTTGCAGCTTCTCACGCCGTTCCCACAGAGCCACCAGCACCTCTTGCAACAGGTCGTCCACATCCAGCCCCTGCCGCGCATAGCGGCGGCAGACGGTAAAGAGCATCCCGCGGTAGCGGCCCACCAGCTCGTTAAATGTCTCCTGTTCCTTCACACTATAATAACGAATTTCGGAAGCAAAAAATTACAAGTGTTGGTTTTTCCCCTTCAGTTTTCAGGGGAACGAAGAAAAAGCTACCGCCTGATCGGAGCATCTGACTCGATGGAGTCCAGGATGTTAAGATAGTTGTGGTAGCGTTCGGCACTGATTTCACCGGCCTCCACGGCAGCTTTGACGGCACAGCCCGGCTCGTGACGGTGAGTGCAGTTGGCAAAATGGCAGTCGTGCAGCACCTTGCGCATCTCGGGGAAGAAGTGCGACAGTTCCGCCGAACCTAAGTCGACCATACCGAACTCCTTGATGCCAGGAGTATCTATTAAATATGAATTTTGAATTTTGAATTTTGAATTCTGATCTTTGTTCTCCGTTTCGGACAGTTGTATCTGGAATATTTCAGCAAAGGTGGTGGTATGCTTGCCTTTGAGCGACCAGTCACTGATTTCGCCCACTTTGAGGTGCAGCGACGGGTCGATGGCGTTGAGCAGGGCTGACTTACCCACACCGCTGTGGCCGCTGAAGAGGCACACCTTGCCGGCAATGAGCTGCTTGATGCGGTCAATCCCCATCCCCGTCAGGGCCGAGACCTCATAGACAGGATAACCCGCACCCTCATATATCGCCTTTATCTCATTGTGAATCTGCCAAAGCTCGTCCTCCATTTCTTGCTCTCCGACCGCGTCAGCCATCCCCTCTCGGAGAGGGGTGGCCGAAGGCCGGGGTGTGTCGCACCCTCCGTTCTCCGTTCTCCGTTCTCCGCTCTCCGCTCCATAAAGGTCGCACTTGTTGAAAATGATGGCTGCCGGAATGTGGTAGGCCTCCGCCGTAGCCAGCAGACGATCGATGAAGCCCGTCGACGTGCGCGGGAAACCAAGTGTCGCCACAATACACAAAAGGTCTATGTTGGCTGCAATTACGTGGGTCTGCTTGCTCAGTTTGGTAGAGCGGCGAATGATACAGTTGCGGCGGTCGGCAATTTCGGTAATCATCCCCGTGCCGTCCTCAAGCAGCTGAAACTCGACGCGGTCTCCGACAGCTATCGGGTTGGTCTGTTTGCTGCCGCGGATGCGGAAATTGCCCCGCAAACGGCAGGCAAAAGTATCACCGCCGTCGGTCAGAACATTGTACCAGCTGCCAGTCGTGCGCACCACGAGTCCATTGGGTCGAGATTCATCTTCCATATCATATCCTTAACGCCACGTCGCCCGGTTTATTGTCTGCACCTCAACACAACCCGCAAAAAAAAGGTTGTGCCGGAGCGCAGATCCGGCACAACAGGCGCCATAACTCCATAAATCACGCACCTCGTGCCAGCCTACAGTATAGCCTCAACTACGGGGCAGGCAGGGACCTGCTCCGTTATATCAACCATCGTTTAACCATCCTTCAACCATCCTTCAACCATCGTTTAACTATATATAATGGTCGAAATATGGTTGAAGTATGGTTTATCAATAGTCGATATGACGGCGTTGGGTGCTTGATGGAGCGGCGCAAACCGCTGCGGTTGTCCTGTCCTGTCTGTTACGTCGCGACAAGCACTGTAAAATGTAAAAAGATTTCACCCGCCAAGCGGGAAATTGACACCATCCCACCACCACTAAACAAATCTTTTGTCCATTTTAACTCCCGATTTAACTCCAGCTTCAACTTCCTTTTCGACAACCAATTGGGCTCTCATAAAAAAGTAAAATACCGTTAATAAAACTACTGTTAGCTCCTCCCTGTAGATTTTCGCCTCCCGATAGTGTTATATATAATATGAGAGCCACTTACGACTATACATACTACAGACCCGGGCACAAACGTTATAGTTATATGACAGGTAATGATGTCGAATATACTTATGGTACCTCTGGCAACGAGACCGGATGCTTCCCATTCTGGACCGAAGACTGCTATGGCTGCGAACACCAATTATGTCAATCCAATGAAGTGAGCAACCGTATGCACGCCGCCGTGGACGAAAAGTACTCCAGCTATTACGCCTACGACCACAGCGGGGAGCGCCGCGTGAAGCTGACCGGTACCAACGACCT
>CADALO010000018.1 GCA_902788805.1 uncultured Bacteroidota bacterium
ATATATGTACAATACTTGTACAATATTTGTACGTTTACAATTGTACATATATTGTACAAGTATTGTACAAATATTGTACAACGACCAGTGTTGGTCCGGAGCGGATATTGTGTTGCGGCGGCGGATGAATCGGATTTTTTGCTTATCTTTGCAAAGTCAAAACGCAGAATAAATAATGGCTATCGATTTGAAAACCACTGAGGTATATGACTGTGCGCAGTTGATGGACCTCATTGCTAGCATTGGTTTCCTGCCGCTGCTCGCGGGCGGCATACGAGGCTTCTCTGCCGACGAAATGGTGGCGCCTGAGTGCCGCTACGTGATTAAGGACGACGGCAGTTGGGACTGGCCGCTGTGGGATTGGAAGGGGCCCATCGTGAACGAGGGCCATTTCGCCTACGGCAAGTTCTTCGGCGGCAAGGCGGGCTTCGTCACTATGGACTGGTGGCCCGACTTCTGCAACTGGCGCCGCTCGCGACATCCGCAGCCCGACGAGGAGAGCATCGAGGGAACCATACTTGCTGTGTTGCAGCTCAATGGCAGTATGATTACCAGAGATTTGCGCAGGGCCTGCGGTTTCGACGGACCCAAGATGCGGAGCAAGTTCGATGGCTATGTGACGCGCCTGCAGCAGGCCTGCCGCGTGGTGACCGAGGATTTTGTCTACCCCACCGACAAGCACGGCAACCGCTACGGCTGGGGCTGGGCGTTGCTCAACACGCCCGAGCACCTCTTCGGCCACGACTCGTGCCTTTGCGACCGCTCGCCCGAGGAGAGTCGCCGCCGCATCGCGGAGCACCTGCATTCGCTGCTGCCCCAGGCCTCGGAAAAAGATATTTCTAAACTGATTGACTGACGGTTAGTCGTCGCTTTTGGCGTTCGGCACAAGGAACACTACCGTCAGCGCTCCCACCGCGCCGGCCACTGGAACGATGATTCGGGCCACTGAACCTGCGGGGATGAACACAAAAGTGGAGAGCAGCACCATAGCAGTCATAACGCCCACGGCACCGGCCTTCTGCGTGGCTGTCATTCCGCCTCGTCGCTGGTAGCTGCGGATGTATCGGCCCAGCCACGATGCCAGCAGCCACTGCTGCAGCCGCGGCGACGACCTATAGAACAGCCACGACGCCAGCAGCAGGAACGGCGTTGTCGGCAGCCCCGGCACCACCACGCCCAGCGCCCCCAACCCAACGGCCAGCAGACCTAATAATATATAGAGGTAACGTTTCATCATTTTCTTATTCTGTCAAGCTGAGTGGGTTTGTGAGGAAGTCTTCTTTTACACCTTCAGCAAGCAAAGCATTGTCAAAATAGATTAAAAAGTAAGTGCTATTTTCCGCTTCATCGTACTCCAGTAACAACTTTTATCATATTGTTGTGACGGTGTATCATTAAGTTATTCAACAAGTAATCTTTCTTTATCATACCACTTGCATTCGATTTTTCTGCAAATATTTACATATTTTTCGATTACAAAGATACACCTTTTCCCGGACATGTGGGAATATTTTTTTTTGCCGTATGAAATATTCTTCGTACTTTTGCACTTGCTTTCGAGAGCGAAAGCTGTAAGCAAGAAAAGCATTGCAATATTGTCCTTTTTGCTAAAATTCGCCAAAATACAGAAGGAGGACGGAGCATTTATGCTTTCGCTTGATTTTGTATGCTATACCCATAGCATATCGTCAGGCGTGAGATTAGTTCCTTCAACCGTTCCTTCAAAGGTGTTTGGCGATACCTAGCAAAAGACGGACATGAGCACATAACCTCATGCCTTTTCTTATTGGTAATGGTAATAATGAATATTCCGTTGGAGGTGGCGGGAACGACAAACAATAGAAAAGGCTCGACAATAATACATCTTATTATGAAAAGAATATTTTTTGGAATTGCACTAATGTTGTGTTCTATCACAGCGTTATCACAAGTACCACCATTTGTTGGATTTACCCCGGTGCCCAACCCTCCATCCACCTCAACGAACACCACTAATCCATTTCAAATATGGGAAATGGAAAGACAAGCACAAATAATGGCTGTAGAAAGACAAGCATCGCAAAATGCAAAAACAAAACGTGAGGTAATGCTTGCTATCAGGGAGATGAAGCAATACATCATCAATGCTCTTGGTCAAGATATTGATGAAGCGTTAAGAAAACAATTAAATGAAGATTACGTAGCTCTCAGTAAGATTGCTGAAAATGTCCAGACTTATGGTCTCAAGGATGAATATATAGACAAATTACTATGGATTAGTGATAATATTAACAATAACATAGTAAGTTTTATCAATCGCACAGCAGAATCCCAAATAAATGAAGTGGAAACAAAACCTCAGAAATGGACGGGAACTGGATTTGCTCTGAATTATCGCTATATTGCGACAAACTATCATGTAATAGAGAATGCCAAAACACTCTCTGTTACAGGCATAAACGGTAATTTCAATATTCGTTATTCCGCTTCTGTAGTAGCTTCAGACAAAGTAAATGATTTGGCAATTGTTAGAATAAATGACAGTCGATTTAATGGGTTTGGTACGCTTCCGTATGGCGTTGATATGCAAATAGCAGAAGTGGGTGAAAATGTGTTTGTACTAGGGTATCCCCTTACACAGACCATGGGAAGCGAAATAAAGCTTACGAACGGAATAATAAGTTCGCGGACGGGATTTCAAGGCGATGCATCATTATACCAAATGACCGCACCGATACAACCAGGCAATAGTGGAGGTCCAATGTTTAATAGTAAAGGAAATGTGATAGGTGTTGTCTGTGCACACCATGCTGGTGCAGAGAATGCGGGATATGCAATAAAGACATCGTATCTGAATAATCTAGCAGATTCTTATTCTCTTTATGGGATATTCCCAACCTGTACCAATAACTCCAGATTAACTCTCAGTGAACAGGTCAAACGCTTAAAACAATATGTGTTTCTGATTGAATGCTCAAGATAGGTTAAAAAACACACCAGTTTATGAAACATTATAAAACATTCTTTGTCGCTATTGTTATTCTTCTTTGTCGCAATGGCGGTATTATCGTCGCACAAGAATCCACATGGCAACATCGTGCTGACGCTATACATAATCAAGGCCAGACGATTGTGGATATGGCGAATGCCAAACAAACATCACAAAAGGATTTTGTTATTGCATTAAGAAGATTTGATGACACACTGGCTCATACAGTGAAGAGCTGTGACAACTTTGACCATACGCTGTATTGTAGAGGACGTGCTCGTTCATTGGCATATGCATTGATGGATACACAACTTCCATTTCCACTTACAGATACGGTAAAAAGCTTGATTATGGAGGCGCTGCTCTGGGGCTATTATTGGAATATGCCATTATCATATAGGAATAAAGTATGTATGACAACAATGATGACAAGCAACAATGATGGTAACGAACGTTATGCAAATATAATTCTGGAAACAACTCCATCTGCAACTATTATAATTAATGATATCCTGGGTGATGTCAATGACGTTGAAGTATCTTTTGTTGGTAAAAAAGACACGTCTTATGTGGATCTGTCGTTAACAAATGGCACGTATATTGGAAGTAGCAAAACCTTAAAAATATTTTTTCCTTTACATCATCTATTATTAAGTCCAATAACAAGCGGTTCGTATGACAGAATACACTTGGTATATTCAGCAGGTGGAAGGCAGATAACGATGGATCATATCATATTACCACTACCTGTTGAATGGATGCAGGAATTGTATGGTAACTTGGAAGATAAGTAGTAGATGGAATTTCAAACATGATTTGAATTTGCATATCTTGATATTATCTTTTGAAGAATCACATTTTATTAAAATAAAGATTATTATGAAAATTAAGGGTATATTAAAGGATCAAGAGGTTAGTCTTGATCCACACGGACATTATGAAATGACGTCTTTTGATGATTCGAGATATGATTTTCATTTACATAAAAAGACGAAAAGACCGATTGAAGGAAAGGAAAGATATGTGGTTATCAAGATTCCGCTAAATTCTGACAGAAAGGTATGTATTACATCAGATAAAGAACCGATAAACTCTATCCCCAGGAAACTAAAAAATGAAATTCATGATATTTTAGACGACGAAAAGACCAGGAAGGATTTTTTACGGGATATTAAAGTAGCATTAAAAGATTATCCTTTAGATTTCCAGGTTAAAGATAATGTAAAACTATGTGTGAAGCGAATATGCATTGCATTTGGGTTTGATTGGGAAAAATGTGATGTGGAATTCTTGTTTAATGAAGCAAAAGCGAATGTGACTGATGAAGACAAGGAGCTATACAGAGTAACTCTCGGCAAAGACAAGGCTATGATAGAGGATATGATGATGAAGAAAGAGTAGTGTGGATTCCATCTCAGAAAAGATGCTATAATAAATGAGAGAATGCAAACTATTAGTAAGATAGAACACTTCTTCAAAAAACATATGAAAAAGACTGTTATCTACCTGCTTATTGCGTTGATGGTCACAGGGTGCCGTTCAGCACAATCAAAAGAAGACAATAGTTCTACAGAAGAACTGATTAACCAACGTATTGAGTCAATTGGAAAACAAGGACAGGCGGTTAAAGATATGATAGAATCTCCAGGCACGGAGCAGTCGGAATTCGTCTCAGCTTTGGGCACATTATACGACACCCTGGCCAATGTGATACAGCATGATGAGAGTTTTGAACTCACCAGAGTCTGCCGGGGATACGCGCGAGGCCTTTCGGGTGATCTTATGCGGAGCGACCTCCCTTTCCTGAGAAACGACAGTGTCATGGAATTGATTTTCAAGATAGCAATATGTGGGTATTACTGGAACATGCCGCCATCCTGGAACAACCTGCTGTGCGGTACAACCGCACTTACAGAAGGCAACGACTACGACCGACTGGCCAATGTGATGCTCATCAACGAAGAAGATGAAGAGGATTATGACCTTTTCTACCTTGTCATCAGAGACAATTTGGGCGACGTGAGCAATCCCACGATTAGATTCGTTGGTGAGAACAGGACATTGACGCTGGATATAAAAAGAGCCAAAGTTGAGCTTGACAGTAGCGATAATACTGTAATACGCATGTTTTGGCCTATAGAAGATGTGCTTGATGCCTTAATTCCAGGAGACAGGGTGTTGGAATTGTCATACACTGCGGGTGGACAAGAGATAAACATGAAGCACGTTATGTTGCCGCTGCCAGAAGAATGGCTTCGGGAATACCAAAAGACAAAATAGAAAGACAACACATGAAAAGGACAATAATATTACTTGCAGCCTTTGCCCTTTTTATAGTGGGATGCAGAAGAAATAATACGATAGTTGACCCCGGGCTAGGGATATGCGTCTGGAGTAATGGACAATGGGCAACCGATTGGATGAAGGCATACTCGGATTATATCGCGAATGCTAATTTGGAATGCGACGGAATAAAGGTGTTGGATGTTTTTCCCCTATGGGGACTGGCATACATTGATGATGATAATATTCCGGAAATGGTGCTATTTAATGCAGGAGAAGCTTTTGGAAATATTATTTTGAGTTATTATGATGGCAAGGTGTCAGAATGGACTTCCTGGAGGTGCAATGCTGAGTACATTCCATATAGTGGCCTGATTTGTAACCGAGACGGCAGTATGGATGTATATTGGAACAAAGTGATACGTCTGAAAGATGGACAGTTCTCCGAGATTTACAACCACACAGACATTATTAATCTTGTTCACGATACTATTGTTGACGTTGACTGCATCTATAATGGCGACACGAATAAAGATATGGGGTGTAAAATGGATTACGATAGTATTTTGAATGTGCTATTTTACACAAATGGTAATGCCATTAAGTTTGACACTTCACTCGACCATTTGGAAACCGGCATATTGGAGAAAGGATGGCAACCAACATTGCCCAATGGGATGAGGATGGATGATTACAAATTGACCCTGTTGGTACAATAGACTTGATGGTTTTCATCAAAAAGTGTTATCCTTTTATTGTGTGAGTTGAGATAAAGCCATACTATATGGTTCTTCGTTGAAACATCACCGACGGACCACCGAAGCATCACTAGAGGAACACTATCGGAACCATAGCGTTATCATATACCGAGGCAAAAGTGGAACAGAAGGATTACAATAGGGGAGCAAAACCGATAGGCCTATTTCTGCAGTTTACTGACCTCTTTTGTTATAATCTGTTTTATTTCTTCCCAGTTGACGTTTGTCAGCATTTTGGGCATTGCCTGTTGTTCGGCGTCGTCGAAGTATGTTAGGCTGAGAAGTGCACGGAAGAAGGAATGATTGGGATACTTCTGTGCGTAGAAGTCCAGCATTTGAGACAAGGAATAATGCTGCAAAAGGAAATAGATGTCGACAAAGTCTTTACGGGTGCCACGTCCCTCGACTGCGTTTATCTTCAAGGCGGCAATGTCTCGGGGAGAGGCCAGGGTAATGCCGTCTTCAACAACGGTCGCATCTATCCATGGATACTGGCTGTAATCAATCACATCAATCTTGATACCACGCAAAGCGCCTTGCAATATTCTTTTTGTGCGGTTGTGAATGGTAAAAGAACCCATTGAGGAAAACACTTCTATAATGTCATCCTGCTCTACGGCAAGAGTACCAAAGAAATCCAGGTCGATAGACTGACGGTGACCATACTGCAAAGCAAGGGCGGTACCACCAACTAACCGAAGACCGCTCATTTCGGGGCGAGAGGACAACTCTTTCAGGAGTTCCAAAGTGTCGGGAAAGACTGTCTGAAGTTGTAGCATCGGTAATCTTCCTTTTGTGTGCCGGTCATTGCACAGACAAACGACAATGCTTCGGGGGCGAGGGAACGCAGCCCTTTGCAGTCGGTGGCTATACGATCCAAGCCGTAGTAGTCGCGCACCATACGCCAATCGTCCAGCTCGCCACACTCAAGCACATGCTGTATCAGCTGCGCCGAATTCTTTTCGGGGTCGAACTGCTCGCGGTCAATGTCCCAGAACAGGACTGGCGAGAGCTTTTCTATTTCAAGTCGTTTGTCCATTGTTAAAAGAAGGGTATACGCCAACGGGTTGACGTATACCCTTTGGTTTTGTTATTATCTCCCTCGGCGGGAGGACCCGCTAGCAGAGCTCGTGGATCACGAGGCCGGAGCGGAGTTTGGGCTCGAACCAGGTGGTCTTCGGAGGCATAATGTTGCCGGTGTCGGCGATGTCGATGATCTGCTTCATCGAGACGGGATAGAGGGCGAAGGCGACCTTCATCTCGCCGTTGTCGACGCGACGTTTCAGCTCGCCGAGGCCACGGATACCGCCGACGAAGTCGATGCGCTTGTCGGTGCGGAGGTCCTTGATGCCGAGCACCTTGTCGAGGACGAGGTTGCTGAGGATGGTGACATCGAGCACGCCGATTGGGTCACTGTCGTCAAAGGTGCCGGGTTTTGCGGTCATCTTGTACCAGTGACCGTCGAGATACATACTGAATTCGTGCAGCTTGGTGGGCTTGTAGATGTCGGTGCCCATATCCTGAACGTCGTAGCTCTCGCTGACGGCAGCGATGAACTGCTCTTTGCTGAGGCCGTTGAGGTCCTTCACAACGCGGTTGTAGTCGATGATGTTCAACTGGTTGTCCGGGAAGATGACGGTCATAAAGAAGTTGTACTCCTCCTTGCCGGTGTGCTTGGGGTTCTGCTCTTTCTTCTCCTGTCCCACGAGGGCGGCGGCGGCGCTACGGTGGTGACCGTCGGCGATGTACATAGCGGGAACCTTCTTGTCGAAGAGTTCGACGAGCTCGGCGATGGTGGCCTTGTCGTCGATAACCCAGAAGCGGTGGCCGAAGCCGTCTTCCTTGGCGATGAAGTCATAGATGGGCTTCTTGGCGGTGATGCCAGCCACGATCTCGTCGATGCGTGCAACGGCGGGGTAAGCGAAGAATACGGGCTCCACGTTGGCGTTGGTGATGCGGACGTGTTTCATACGGTCCTCTTCCTTGTCCTTGCGGGTCAGCTCGTGTTTCTTGATGACCTTGTTGACATAGTCCTCGCTGTAGGCGCAGGCCACGATGCCGTACTGCCACTTGGCGTTGGCGTCCTTCGGGTTCATACTCTGGGCGTAGATGTAGAGTTTTTCCTCCTCATCTTTCACCAGCCATCCGAGGTCCTTGAACAGGTTGTAGTTCTTGACGACCTGGAGGTATACTTCGGGCGAATGCTCGTCGGTGCCTTTGGGAAGGTCGATCTCAGCCTTGGTCACGTGCAGCAGGCTGTAGGGGTTGCCCTCGCACTCGACGCGAGCTTCTTCAGAATTCAATACGTCGTAGGGACGTGAAGCCAGTTTCTCAACGATGTCCACCGGGGGGCGGAAGCCTTTAAATGGTTTGATAACGCTCATATTGTGTCTGTTTTAATTGTTGATTTTTAATTTTATTTGTGGCTGCAAAGATACACATTTTTTGAGAATTGGAGAAAAAATTTTTGCCAAATGAGAAAATATGCGTAATTTTGCACCCGATTTCACAAGGAAATCACGAAGCGTTGTATCTTCGTCTTGCTAATGGAAACTTGAGAACCTTTCATTTGGTGCAAGAGAGTTATGACGGTTTCGCGCATTTAGCGTGGGCTGTTGTCTATTTCTCCACCAAAGGGTATTCTCAAGACCTCCATTAGAAGAAGTGGTACGCGGCACCACGCTTCTTTTATTATTGCTCGACGAGGTGCGGGAGAGCGGTAAAGCTGATGGGCCGACAGTAAACGGCAGGTTGTTATGAACAAATATGTACAAGAGTATCTTGAAAAGAAGGATGCACAAAAGAAAGAAGAATTAAAAAAGCAGATGTTCAAGGTTATGAACAATCTGAGAATTGGAGAAAGAGAATATCCTGAGAATTCGGATTACGAGCGTGACGATTATCCTTATTGGGACACCGACAAAGGGAAATATTACAGATACAATGCCGGTGATATTTCCGAAGAAGAATTCAAGATGCTTATTCAGGAATCTAACGATGAACCCAAGTTCGTTGAAAAATCAGAAAGGAGTGGGTGGTATGGTTTTGCAACGGCAATGATGATTATTGGAGGACTTGGGGTGTTGGTTACATTTTTTATTGCCATTAGTGACGACTATCACCCCAACTGGACTCCGTTTTTCGTTGCACTAATTAGTTATTTGTTTGAACTTGGTTTTTGGGCAACCGTTCAACTTCTTGCAGGCATCAAGCAGGGCATTGACAATCTTCAGAACAAATAGGTATTGGTTAGTTAAACAAGAAAGGCTTGAGCCCAACGGTTCAAGCCTTTCTTCTTTGTTATGCGTAAAGATTATCCTTCGTAGAACGGCATCTTGACGGTGACGGCCTTGAGGAGTTTCTCGCGGATCTTGATGTAGATCTCGGTGCCGCTCTTGGCGAACTCGGCCTTGATGAGGGCGGTGCCGATGTTCTTGCCGGTGCTGGGGCTGGGGCTACCCGAGCGCACCTCACCGATCTTGTTGCCCTGAGCGTCGCAGACTTCGTAGCCGTTGCGAGCAATACCGCGGTCGATCATCTCGAAGCCAGCCACTTTGCGCTTGAAGCCGGCGGCCTTCTGAGCCAGAAGGAGCTCCTTGTTGATGAAGTTGTTGTTCTCGGCTTTCAGCTTGACGATGAATGCCAGCGGAGCCTCGAGCGGGCTGATGGTGTCGTCCATCTCGTGGCCGTAGAGGGCAAAGCCCTTCTCAAGGCGCAGGGTGTCGCGGCAGCCAAGACCGGCGGGCATAATGCCGAACTCCTTACCAGCCTCGAAGACCTTGTCCCACACCTCGAGGGCTTTCTCCTTGGGGATGTAGATTTCGCATCCGCCGGCGCCGGTGTAACCGGTGGTGGAGAGGATGATGTTGGGGATGCCGGCGAAGGTGAGGATCTTGAAGGTGTAGTACTCCATATCAACGATATTCTCCGAGGTCAGCTTCTGCATAGCCTTGAGGGCGTTTGGACCCTGGACGGCGAGCTGAGCCCACTGCTCGCTCTCGTTGACGAAGTCCTTGCCGAGCTCCATACCCATCTTGTCGGCAATCTGGCTCATCCAGTTCCAGTCCTTGTCGATGTTGGCGGCGTTGGGAACCATAAAATACTCATCGTCGTGAACGCGATAGACCAGCATATCGTCGACCACGCCACCCTGACCGTTGGGCAGGCAGGTGTACTGCACCTTGCCGTCGAAGAGGTCCTCGACGTTGTTGGTGGTTACATACTGCATAAAGTGCTTGGCGATGGGGCCTTTGGCGCGGAATTCGCCCATATGGCTCACGTCGAACACGCCCACGTTGTTGCGGACATTGTTGTGCTCCTCAACCAAACCGGTGTACTGGATAGGCATATTGTAGCCTGCAAATTCGGCCATCTTTGCGCCCAACTTGATGTGTAAATCTGTGTAAGGTGTTGTTTTCATTTATCTAATTATTAATTTGTTAATATCATTTATTGTTTTCCTTAACGTCGTTGTTCCTGTTTTATTGTACAAATACGAAAAAAAATGCCGTTATGGATTTGTCTGGGAACCTGGGACGAGAGAGTTTCTCGCAGCAGTGCGACACACCCCGGCCTTCGTTTTTTTCACCGCTTTGCTATTGGAATGGCTGGTGCGACACACCCCGGCCTTCGGCCACCCCTCTCCGAGAGGGGATGGCGCGGCAGCGCAACACTTTCTAATCATTGACAATTAAAGTGATGCGTCAGCCCATCCCCTCTCGGAGAGGGGTGGCCGTAGGCCGGGGTGTGTCGCACCGTCAAAAGCAGCAATCCCGGGGTGTGTTGCACCGTCAAGCCAAATCATTATTAGGATGCTGCTTCCTTGGGGCTTTTCGCCTTGTTTTCTAACCGCTTCATTTCCATATTTTCCAGATACCAACTCCGGTCGTTGTACAATATATGTACAATACTTGTACAATATTTGTACGTTTATAATTGTACATATATTGTACAACTATTGTACATATATTGTACAACGACCAGTGTTGGTACGGGGGGTTTAGGGGGAGTGAGAGGGGAGTGAGAGGGGAGTGAAAGGGGAGTGAAAGGGGAGTGAAGAGGGAGTGAAAGGGGAGTGAAGGGGGAGTGAAGGGGGAGTGAAGGGGGAGTGAAAGGGAAGTGGAAAGGGAGTGGAAGGGGAGTGAAAGGGACATTACCTTTGGTAGGGTTGGTTGTATGGCGGCTGGGAAGGGCGAGAATGGCGGCGGATGGCGTCCGAATTGCTTGGAATTGTGAATGTAAACTCTTGCGGTTGGCAAAAAACGCAAGATGTAAATAGTTTTAAATCAGTGCTGTATGATATTCACAATGTTTGTTGAAAAATATTGGCAATTATTTTTGCTCATATTCCGAAATAAGTTAGTAATTTTGCAATCGAAAAGTTTGACAGTTAGTTTATTATCTTTTACAAAGAGTCAGTGCGTGTAAAGGGTGGTGCAGGCGAGGAGCCTGCCGGCCGTAACCGTGAAAAACAATTAAAGCCGTGAAAGCGATGAAGGGAGAGGGCAGCGATATTATGCTTAATGCCATTTTGGGGCGCCTGCCGTTTGAGGCTGGCGAGCCGCACGAGCAGGTCTATTTGCGTCTGCTGATGGAGCGCGACGGCGAGGTACGCGGCCTGCAGCAGAGGCTCAATGATTCCGAGGCCGGCAGGTCGGCATCGGAGGCCGAGAACCAGCTGCTGAAAGAGCAACTGCGGTTGGCGAAGCAGGAAATCGCTGACTTGCGTGCCAGTCTTGACCACGAGCGTGCAAGGCGCGGGCGTGGCGCCGAACCGCTGCGGGTGCCGCTGGGAACTACAGCCGAGGAAGACGACGAGGTCCAGACTCAGTCCAAGTCGGCTGTGCGTCGCAGGCCGAGCCGCATAGCGCCCGAGACGGTCGACCGGCTGAAGAACGACCGCAAGGGCTATCCCGTTGTCTGCCCCAAGGCGTTGGGCTACTGGCAGATGCTTGTCGACGCGGGTCTGATCGACGAACGGCTGAGGCCTACGTCGCGTTGCGGTGTGACCGTGGCGGCGCGCATTGTGAGCCGTATGCAGACCGAAGTGGACCCCAGCATCACGTGGGCCTTCTTCGAACGCTACTGGAAGCGCGACCACCTGCAGAGCAACCTGAAGCGCGAGAGCGAGAAGGACCGCCGGATGTACTCTGTGGTGAACGCCATTTTCGGTCTTGCGCCCGACGCGCCCTATCAAACCAAGAACAGCTTTACGGCTTGAGGGCTGTTGGCAAGTATATTTTTTTTCGAAAGAGTCTTGTTTCGTGCCGTGTCGCTTTGAACCGACTCGCCTTTTGCGTGTCTGCCGCACAGTTGCGGAAGTGTTGCCGTTTTGTGTTGCAATGTATAGCGGAACCATTGCGCCTGTTTGTTGCAGGCGCCTTTGCAACTGGCAATGAGACAGTGTGTAAGGTGCGCGGTTGCAAGCGTTGCGACGGTGTCGGCAGACTTTTGCGGGATTGTTTGTTTTCGGTATATTTTTGCATCTGTAATTAAATATAGAATGCTATGGAACAAGAAACAAACAAGTGGCTGAATGTTGTTCAGCTGACAGAGAAGCTGCAGATTTCGCGGCGCACGGTTTACAGATGGATGAAGTTGGGTGTCGTCAGGGGCTACCGCTTCGACGGCTCGCGGACGCTCTATTTCCTCGATTCGGAAGTGGACAATTTCCTGAAGATGAATGTCATCGCGCCTTCGGGCCGTCTCGACAAGGTGGGCATCGCAGAGCTGAAACCTAAATAATCATATATACTGCACTCTGCGTCAGATTGTTGCTGCTGTCTTTGGAGTGTGTCCCGTTTCGTGAGTGCCGATTTTGCGTAATTCGGTGTCCGAAACGGGCTTTTTTATGCCTTGGGGCGATGTTGCTACAATGTGCCACAATGTGCAATGTCGAGCCATAGTGGTGAATATCAGGTAGATTTGAAAGGAAGGGGTCGTTTTGGCCATATCTTTGCATCGTCTTTCGGAGGGAAAGGGACTGCGCCGAGGCCGAGCCGGCAGGAGTGGAGAAAAATGAAACAGGCAACGCGGCGGTGAGTCAAGAGGATGCGCGCGACTTCGCGACACCGCCCATCAGGTCCACAGCAACGCCCGCAGGCACGGCGCGGCCCCTTGGCCGAAGGAAGGCAAAGAGTAGTAAAATAATTGTTTAACCCCTAAAAATTGAATAGAAATGGGAAAAATCAATCAAGGAATCCTCGGTGGATTCTCAGGCAAAGTAGGAGCAGTAATCGGTAGCAGCTGGAAGGGCATCGCCTATATGCGCGGCATAGCCCAGAGCATTCACAATCCACGCACCGACAAGCAGATGCGTCAGCGCGACAAGTTCGCCCTGATTTCCAGACTCACGTCCAAGCTGTTGGGCTTTATGAAGGTAGGCTTCCGCGGCAGCGCCGTCAAGATGTCGGAGATGAATGCCTCGATGCGCGAGAACATCAACAAGGCCATCGGCGGCACCTGGCCCAACTATGAGGTGCGCTATGACCAGCTGGAGGTGTCGAAAGGCTCGCTCGACCTGCCCTACAACCCCAGCGCGGCAGTGGAGGCCGGTCTGCTGACTGTGTCGTGGACCAACAACGCAGGCATCGGCAACGCCAAGGACGACGATATGGCTATGGTGCTGGTCTACAACAGTGCCAAGCAGCAGTCGGTCTACAACACCCTGGCGGGCAAGCGCAGTGAGCGCGAGGCGCAGCTGAGCGTACCGTCGGCTTGGAACGGCGACAATGTGGAGGTGTGGCTGGCTTTCATTAGCGAGGACGGCAGCACGACAAGCGCGTCGGCCTATCTGGGCAGCCTCTCTGTGTGAGCGTGACCGGCATCCGGTCTGTGGGGCGGCGCACCGTAGCGGTGCGCCGCTTTTCTTATTCTATTATGGTCAGTTTGGCGAATTTGAGCAGCAGCAGCTTTTCGCCCACTCCGTCGAAGAGCACCACGGCCTTGCGGCTGTCGGCGTCGCCGGTTACGGAGAGCACTCTGCCAGTGCCGAATTTGGCGTGGCTGACGGTCATACCCTCTTTGATGGCGGCAATCTGTGCCGGCGTGTTGGGCACAGCGGGTCCCAGCGGCTTGCCGTTAACGGCAGAGGAACGGAAGGTTGTTTGATGGCGCTGCGGCTCGGAGGATGGGGCAGGGGATGTGCTGCTTGTTGTCGACGGCTTGCGACCGAAGAGTGACGGTGCGCTGCCTGTGCCTCGCGGGAAGGTGCCAGGCTTGGGGAACGACGATTCGCGCTTGGGCATCAGCAGGTAGCGCTGGTCGATCTCTTCGACGAAGCGGCTCATCTCTTGGTAGGATGTGTTGCCGTATTGGAAGCGCATCATAGCGTAGGAGAGCGTGAGCTGCACCTCGGCGCGCGTCACGGCGACATAGAAGAGGCGACGCTCCTCCTCAAGGTCCTGGCGTGAGTTGATGGAGAGCATTGAGGGGAAGAGGTTCTCCTCCATTCCAACCACGTAGACGTAGGGGAATTCGAGGCCTTTGGCGGCGTGGATGGTCATCAGCGACACTTTGTCGGCCTCTTTGTCGTTGTCCTTGTCCTCGGATGTGAGCAGCAGCACCTGCTGCAGGAACATATCAAGTGTCTTTATTCCACCGTTAAGGTTCTCGTTTACGTCTTCGTTTTCGTTTATGTCTTCGTTCTCAGGCGTTATCGTCTCCTCGCGTTCGCAGTATTCCTGTATGCCGTTGAGGAGCTCCTCTATATTCTCTATGCGGTTGGCGTTGTCGGGGTCGTCGTCGTTGCGCAGCATAGTGATGAGGCCCGAGGCGTTGATGATTTTGTGGGCGAGGGTGTAGGCGTCGGTGTCGTGGATATGGGCCGAGTGGAGCTTGATCATAGTCATAAACTCGTTGATCTTGTTCACCACTCCGCTGCTAATGCCAAGTCCGAAGGAGTTGAGGTTCTCCATCACGGTCCAAAGGCTGACGTCGTTGTCGGCAGCGGCCAGCCGCAGCCGGTCGACGGTGGTGTTGCCTATGCCGCGTGCCGGCAGGTTGATGATGCGCACGAGCGACTCGTCATCGTAGTTGTTCACCACTAATCGCAGGTAGGCCAGCGCGTCTTTGATTTCCTTGCGTCCGTAGAACGATATGCCGGCATAGACGCGGTAGGGGACATTCTGGCGGCGCAGGGCTTCCTCTATGGCACGGCTCTGGATGTTGGTGCGGTAGAGTATGGCGAAGTCGCGGAAGGCGCGGTTGTCGCCAAGGTGGGCCTGCAGAATGGAATCGGTGATTTTGGTGCCTTCGTCGCGCTCGTCGCTGCAGCGCAGCAGGGTGATGAGATTGCCGGTGCCGTTGTCGGTCCAGATTTCTTTCTGTATCTGCTCCTTGTTGTTGGAGATGATGGAGTTGGCGGCGTTGACGATGTTCTTGGTGCTTCGATAGTTCTGTTCAAGCTTGAAGAGCTTTACCGCCGGGTAGTCGCGCTTGAAGTTGAAGATGTTTTGTATGTTGGCGCCGCGGAAGGCGTAGATGCTCTGTGCGTCGTCGCCCACCACGCAGATGTTCTGGAAACGGGCGGCAAGCTTCTTTACTATCAGATACTGTGCGTAGTTGGTGTCCTGGTACTCGTCGACGAGGATGTATTTGAATCGGTTCTGGTATTTCAGCAGCACATCGGGGAAGTCGCGCAAGAGTATGTTGGTGTTGAAGAGCAGGTCGTCGAAGTCCATAGCCATAGCGTTGCGCAGACGGCGGTTGTAGAGCTTGTAGATCTCGCCAATCATTGGCTTGTGGGCTGTCTGGTCGGTCTGCTGTATCTCGGTGTTGGTGCAGTAGTCTTCGGGTCCTATCAGGCTGCTTTTGGCCATAGATATGCGGCTCACGACATAGCCGGCATTGTAGACCTTGGGGTCGAGGCTGAGGCTCTTGACGATCTGTTTTATGGCGGATTTGCTGTCGTCGGTGTCGTAGATGGTGAAGCTGTTGATGTAGCCTATCTTGGAGGCTTCGGCACGCAGGATGCGCGCAAAGATTGAGTGGAATGTGCCCATCCACAGGTTGCGGGCCTCTTTGCCAACGAGTTTCATAATACGCTCTTTCATCTCGGCGGCGGCCTTGTTGGTGAATGTGAGGGCAAGTATGTTGAAGGGGTCGACTCCTTTCTCTATAAGGTGTGCAATCCTATAGGTCAACGTGCGTGTCTTGCCGCTGCCGGCACCGGCGATAATCATTACCGGCCCTTCGGTACAGGCGGCCGCTTCGCGTTGCGCTTCGTTGAGTTGCATTAACAAGTCGGACATAGGTGGGATAAAGGGTTTGAGGGTTGAAGGGTTTTAATGTTTTAGGGTTTTAGGGTTTTAGGGTTGAAGGGTTTTAAGGTTGAAGGGGTTATTTGAGTTTGTAGGGGATGTCGTAGCGGGTGCCGTCGGCGGCACAGAGTGTGTCGGGGAACACGGCAAGGGCTTCTCCCATCAGCGGCTCTATTTCGCGGTAGCGTGCCGAGAAGTGTGTCAGCAGCAGCTGGCGTACGCCTGCTTTTGCCGCAAGGGTGGCTGCTTTTTCTGCCGTCAGGTGGCAGCGTTCTTCGGCCAGGGTGGAGAAGGCGTTGTCGAAGGTGCTCTCGAGACAGAGCAGGTCGACACCGGAGAGGATGGGTATCAGCGATTCGTCGAACGAGGTGTCGCAGCAGTAGGCATAGCTGCGCGGCAGTCGGCACGGCAGCGTCAGCTGGTCGTTTGGAATCACGGTGCCGTCGGCAAGGACCAGGTCTTCGCCATTCTTCACGCGTATGCAGTCGTCGTTTGTCATCTCGTATTGGTCGCGCATCTTGGGACGCAGGTTGAGTAGGGGAGGGTCTTCCCTGAACAGGAAGCCGTAGGTGGTTACGGAATGATGCAGCGGGAATGCGGTGACTTGGAAACCTTTGTCCTGGTGGATGACGGTGGGTTGGTCGACATCTATCTCGACAAAGTTCAGTTCGTAATTGACCTTGGTGGCGGAGACTTCAAAAAGCAGCTCTATGGCGGCCTTGGCACCCACGGGGGCATATACGGTAAGGGGCTCGGTGCGTCCGCAGAGGTGCATAGTGGAGAGCAATCCGGGCAGCCCGAAGAAGTGGTCGCCGTGAAGATGGGATATGAAGATGGTCTTTATGGCCTGGAATTTCTGATGGTATTGGCGCAGTTGGTTCTGGGTCGACTCGCCGCAGTCGACAAGTATTCGCGAGCCACAGATGGTGATGATCTGTGCGCTGCAATGGCGTGAGAATGTGGGCGTGGCTGCGCCGGAACCGAGTACTAAAACATTAAAATCCACGAGTGAAAGAGGGGTTAGATGTTGATTTGTTGAGGTGTTGATTTGTTGATTTGTTTAAAAGGTTTGAAAGGTTTGAAAGGTTTGAAAGGTTTGAAAGGTTTGAAAGGTTTGAAAGGTTTGAAAGGTTTGAAAGGTTTGAAAGGTTTGAAAGGTTTGAAAGGTTTGAAAGGTTTGAAAGGTTTGAAAGGTTTAAAAGGTTTAAAAGGTTTAAAAGGTTTTAATGTATTGTCCCTATAACTTCCTATAACTTCCTTTAACTTCTCTTTAACTTCTCTTTAAATTCTCTTTAAATTCTCTTTAACTTCCCTATAACTTCCTTTAACTTCTCTTTGACTTCCTTTAACTCCTGATGACTTCCCTTTTTATCTTGAACGTTCGAATTGGCGTAGGTCAAGTGTGTTGGCGTCGAAGAGGGCTTTGATGCGGTTTCGCGGCAGTGAGATTACGGGACCGAGCTGTGACATCTTCACCTGTCGGCTGACGGAGAACTGGGGTGTGGTCACCGTCACTGTTGCTCCGGCAGGGATGCGATAGCGGAACCCTTTGCGGTCGCGCGAACGCGAGGCGGCAGTGCCTGTGCGACCGCTGCTGCTGTTCTGCGTGAAACCGGAGGTGTGGTATTTGACAAAGCGGTCGATAGTCTTTGTGTCGTTGTCGTTGTGCACGGTGCAGATTATGGGGAACGCATCCTTAGACAGGTTGTCGGCATCGCCCATAAATCCTTCGCTGGGCGAGAACCAGATGATGGTGTCGCAGTAGTCTTCACGTTTGCGCATCTGAGGCTCGACATAGAAGCGTATGGTCTCGGTCTTCGCTTCGCCGCAGAATGAGGCGATTATCTCTTCCTCCTGGCGCTGCAGCTGAGTTAAAATATATTGTATGGCCTCGGGGCTGTATGAGCCTTCATACTCGCCCGAGATGAGTTCCTGGCGTTTGGATTGTATCTCGTCAAGGCGTTCTGCGGCGGCAGCGGCCTGCTGCTTGATTGAGCGCACGTCTTTGCGTGTGGATACCATAGTTGGGCGGTTCGGTGCATCGTAGCGCGTGTAGAATGTGTCTGCGCGGTCGTAAAGGTTGTAGGAGGCGCGTAGGTTGTTTCTGGCGCTGGCAGGGGAGCCGTTTCTCGACGGCATTGCGGCAGAGACGGTGTTCTCCTGCGGGTTTGGCATACCGACAGCCAGCAGCAGATGCCGCTCGTCGACGGTGACAGAGCCCCGGTTCACTTTAATGAAGTAGCAGTGGTCGGGGTCGGCAATGTTGACGCTGCTGACATCAATGTCGACAATGTTATAGCTTGTGTCTGTGCCTGAGGACGCTACACCAAGATAGTCGGTGGCATAGGCGCTGTAAGGGGCACTGGAGAGGTCTCTTCGCTGCACTGTTACGGCGACGCAGAGCTGGGTGCGTGGCAGTGCATAGACGACACCGCCGTTGACGGGCAATGTGGGATTGTCCTTGACTGAATACACCTTGTATTGGGTGCAGCCGGACAGAAGCATAACTGCACACAACATCAGGATGTTGCGCATAGTATTAAAGTTGTTTTTCATCTTTTTCTAATCAATACAAGTCCTATAAATGTTATTATTCCATTGAGCAGCAGCAGCTCAAATCCTAACTGGTAGCCGCCGAAGAGCTGCGCGGAGTATATCTTCAGCAGGTAGCAGATTATGGGGCTGACTATGGCGACAATCGGGACGAAACGGTCCTTGACGCTCCATTTTGTAAAGAGTCCGAAGGCATACAATCCCAGCAGGGGACCGTAGGTATAGCCTGCTATGTCGAAGAGTATGTTGATGAGCGAGTCGTTGTGGAACGGACGGAAGGCGATGATTACCAGCAGGTAGAGTAGGGCAAAGCCTATGTGGACTATCTTGCGGTAACGCACCTGCCGATCTTCGCTCATATTCTCCCGTTTGTCGAAATGCAGGAAGTCGTAGCAGAATGTGGTTGTCAGTGCTGTTAGAGTGCCGTCGGCGCTGCTGTAGCCTGCCGCAACCATTCCCAATACAAAGCAAATCAGTGTAAAGCCGCCCAGCGACTGAGCGATGACAGGATATATCTTGTCGGCCAGCACCCGTCCGTCGGCACCTAAAGGCATCTCGAAGCCTGGCGTGTGTGTGCCGTAATAAACCAATGCTGCACCGAGTGTCAGGAATATGATGTTTACGATGATGAACAGGAAACTCGATGTGATAACGTTCTTCTGAGCGTCGCGCAGCGACTTGCAGGTCAGGTTCTTCTGCATCATATCCTGATCCAGGCCTGTCATAGCAATAGTGATAAAAGCGCCCGACACGATTTGTTTCCAGTAGTATTTTGGATGGTTGATGTCGGTCTCCCAGATGCGTGTGTAACCTTCGTCAGCACTGGCGCTGAGTAGCTCGGGTATGCTCATTCCCAAGTTCTTAAGGATGACAATGACTGTTGCAATGGCTGCTAACAGCAAAAAGGTGGTTTGCAGCGTGTCGGTCCACACAACGGTCTTCACGCCTCCGCGGAAGGTGTAGAGAAGTATCAGGGCTATGAACACCACCGCAGGCACCCAGAACGGTATGCCCCAAGTTCTGAAAACCAGCTCGTAAAGCACAAAGACTACCAGATACATACGCAACGCTGAACCCAGCAGGCGCGACAGGATGAAGAAAATGGCCCCGGTCTTCTCCGATGAACCGCCGAAACGCTGGTCAAGATACGAGTAGATGGATGTCAGATTGAGTTTGTAATACAAAGGCAGGAGCAGGAAGGCTATGACGAAATAGCCTATGACATAGCCGAATACAAGCGGCATATAGGTGAACGCACCGTAATAGACACCGCCGGGAACCGACATAAATGTCACGCCCGACAGCGATGCACCAAGCATACCGTAGGCCACCACGGGCCAGGGCGACTTGCGGTTGCCTCTGAAGAAGGCGTCATTGCCCGCAGAGCGGCGCGAAGTCAGCCACATTACAAAAAAAAGCAATGCAGTGTATAAAATAAAACACAACAATATAATATTTTGCACAGTCATTCGTTATCCATTTGAATTTGCAAAAATACGAAAATTTTGCTATTTCATTCAACTTTCGTACTTTTGCCTTTCAAGACGAGTTGATAATATCAAGGAAAAATACGCACAATCAAATAAGTAACAGTGAATTATGAATATTAAACCATTTCTGCTGATTGCCGCATTTGTACTGTCGACAGCTTCGCTGAATGCACAGAAAATATCGACCGACGTGACCCTCGACGGGCTGCACGGAAGGGTGAAAAATGTGACCAAAATAACATACGAGGCACGTACCGACTTCCAGGGTGTCACCTCACAAGGCGATATTCTTGAGCGTTTGGAAACGGCCTATAACTCCAAAGGTTGGCGTAAGACTATGACATACGTCACTCCAGAGGCTGACATTATATTCCGCTCACGCTTCAAACACGACGGCTTCGGCCTCACCACTGTCGAACAAATCGTTGACAACAACGAGAACGTCATTGGCCGCACCTATTACTCATACGATGCTCAGAACGTGCTGAAGGAAATGTGGGTCGAGGATGTCGACCGCCAGATTGAGAGCCGCACGCTTGTGCGCTATGACGCTCAGGGACACCTTGTCCAGCGCTCACTCAACGATGCAGCTGGCAACATCTACAAACGCGAGGTGTTCACCTATTCAGGCAATAATGTAGACAAGAAGGTGGTCTTTGACCGTAGTGGCAAAAAGATGCAGGAATGGCGCTATGAATACGACGAGAACAACGAGCCTGTGTCTCAGACCCTCTACGACTACAGCGAGGCTGAGCCCGAAATGTTCATCACCATCTTCCAATACGAATACGACAGCAACGGCAACTGGACGCGCCGCACAGAGAGCGAACTCATCGACGGTGATCCCGTGATGCAGTATATCGTCACCCGCGAGATAGAATACTTCTAAAAATCAGTCGCCCTCATAGCCGAACTGCCTCAAGGCCCGGTCGCTGTTGCGCCAGTCTTTCAGCACCTTGATGCGCAGCTCAAGATAGCATTTCTTACCGGTAAACTCCTCGATGTCCTTGCGGGCCTCGATGCCGAGCCTTTTTATCGACTTGCCCTGATGGCCGATGAGGATGGCCTTCTGCGACTCGCGCTCCACGAATATCAGGGCCGATATCTTATCCAGCGTCTCGCCTTCCTTGTAGCTCTCCACAGCCACCTCGCAGCTATAGGGTATCTCTTTGTCGTAGAGTAACAGAATCTTCTCGCGCACTATCTCCGACACAAAGAAGCGCATCGAGCGGTCGGTCAGCTCGTCCTTGGGGAAGTATGGGGGATTCTCTGGCAGAAGGTTCAGAATGTGGTCGAAAATGTTGTTGACATTGAAGCCTTCCGTTGCTGAGCAAGGAATGACGACGGCACGCGGAATCTGCTCCTGCCAGTAGGATATCTTCTCCTGGATTGTCTGCTGGTCCGAAAGGTCTATCTTGTTGATGACCAATATTACGGGGACGGATGACTCTATGACTTTCTTCAGCACATTCTGATTCTTGAAAGTCTCGCCCACCTCCGTCACCAGCAGGAACAGGTCGGCATCCTGTACCGCGCTGTTCACAAAGCCCATCATCTGCTCGTGCAACTTGTAGTGCGGGTTGACGATGCCCGGCGTGTCGGTGTAGATAATCTGGAAATCCTCGCCGTTGACGATGCCCATAATGCGGTGACGCGTTGTCTGTGCCTTGCTGGTGATGATAGAGAGTTTTTCTCCCACCAAAGCGTTCATCAAAGTCGATTTCCCTACATTGGGATTGCCGATAATATTTACAAAACCTGATTTATGCATAGCTGTTGTTGTTTTCGTTTTATCTTTGGACCGCAGGCTTCCGGGAGCGCAGGCTTCTAGCCTGCAGTGTTAGCAGGCTGGAAGCCTGCGTTCCGGCCATTTCCCTCCAGTCCCTTATCTCATACGTGGGTTTGGTGCAGCCTTCCGGCAGGGGGATGCCGCTGGGGTTGTACCACACCTGCGGGATGCCGGCATTCATAGCTCCTTGGATGTCAACCTTGTAGTCGTCGCCAATCACAATGCATTGCTCCGGCGTGGCGTTCATCTTGCTCAATGCCGCGTCGAAGAAGCGCCGGTCGGGTTTCATATAGCCCAGATCCTCCGACAGGAAGAAATAGTCAAAGTACTTGTCTATCCCTGCCGTCTTCATCTTTGGCAGTTGCGCCTCCGAAAAGCCGTTGGTTATCACCGCCATAACGAACTTGTCGCGACGCTTGTCGAACCATTCCAGCATCTCTCTCGTGCCTGGCATCAGCCCTGTCTGCCGCGTGCCTTCAACCACATAGTAGTCGCCCATACGTCGTGACAGGCGGACAATCTCCGGCGACTCGGCATCGCAGCCGAAGGCCGCCAGCGTCAGCGAGAAGCGCCGTATCGACAGCAGTTCCTTTGTCAGCGTCCCGTTGCGATAGGCGTCCCAAAGCGCGTCGTTTATGATGCGGTATTTCTCGTGAAACGTCTCATAGTCAACGCCGCACAGCCGTTCCAGCCCAAACTCGTCGAACATCTTGTGATATGTGCGGTCGGCGTTGCCGTCAAAGTCCCACAATGTGCGGTCCAAGTCGAAAAGCAGATGAAGCCTCATAGCCGGTATAAAAAAGAGTCGCGACATACAATCGCGACTCTTATCTGTTCTTTCAGTTCATATTACTCGGCAGCAGCCTCGGTAGTGTCGGCAGTTGCAGAAGCACGGGTGCTGTTCACAACAAGCACCTCGCTGCTCTTCGGGTTGAGGAACTCAAAGTTGTTGGTCGGAATATCCTGAACCTTGATGCGCTGGGCAACATCGAGCTTGGTGATGTCGACGAGGATCTCGTTGGGCATATTGGCGGGCAGAGCCTTGACGTTGAGGCGTTTCTGCTTGTAAGCCAGCTTGCCGCCCTTCATAACGCCAACCGAAGTACCGGTGGTGTGGACGGGAATCGACATAACGATAGGTTTGTCGTCGCTCAGTTCATAGAAGTCAGCGTGATAGACGATGTCGGTCACGGGGTGGAAATCGATGTCCTTCAGCATAGCGCTGTGCTTGGTGCCGTTGATGTCGATCTCGACGAAGCAAGGTTCCGGGTTGAAGATGATACGGTCGAACTGGGTCTGGGCAACGCTGAAAGCGATCTGCTCACCTTTACCGTACATAACGCAGGGCACTTTGTCCTCACGACGCAGAGCCTTAGCATCCTTTTTCCCTACGTGCTCACGCAGAGCACCGCTCATTGATACTATTCTCATTGTTTTTAAATTTAATTGGTTTATAAAATGTATTAAATAAAAAATCTTCTGTTATAGTCAACGTTAAAGTTAAGGTTAACGTTATTAATGTTCTATCTTATGAATCACCCCTTTGTGGTGGATGGTCGTCTCGTAGAGGTTGTCCAGCGACTCATAGTTGGTCACGCGGCGTATTGCCTCGGCAAACAGCCAGTCGCAGGAGAGAACGCGGATTTTTGACGATTCGCGTTTCAGCGGAATAGTGTCGGAAACCACAAGCTCCTCAAGCTCCGAGTTCTCAATCTTCTCGATGGCGTTGCCCGACAGCACGGGGTGGGTGATCATAGCGCGAACGCTCTTGGCGCCGCTGGCCTTTATGATGCCCGCAGCCTTGCAGATAGTCGAGCCCGTGTCGATCAGGTCGTCAAGCAGAATGACGTGCTTGCCTTCCACCTCACCGATAAGGCGCATCTCGCCAATCTCGTTGGGCTTGTTGCGATGCTTGTAGCAAATCACAAAGCTGTTGTTCAGCGTCTTGGCATACATACCGGCACGCTTGCTGCCACCCATATCGGGCGATGCAAACATAACATCCTCAATGTCGAATTTCTCACGGATGTAGGGCATAAACAGCGACGAACCGTACAGGTGGTCGACTGGTATGTTGAAGAAACCCTGAATCTGGTCGGCGTGGAGGTCCATCGTTATCAGACGGTCCACACCTGCTGCCGTAAGCATATCTGCTATCAGGCGCGATGCAATAGGAACGTGGGGTTTGTCCTTGCGGTCCTGACGTGCAAAGCCGTAGTAAGGTATAACGGCAACAATCTTACCTGCCGACGCGCGCTTTGCAGCATCGACCATCATAAGCAGTTCGAAGAGGTTGTCTGTAGGAGGAGTCGTCGACTGGATAATGAAAACCACACCGCCACGAATAGTCTCCTCAAAAGAAGGCTGGAATTCACCATCGGCATACTGGAAAACCGTCGAGTTGCCCAGCGGTATTCCGTAAATTTCAGCCACGCGGCGAGCCAGGTCAGCAGTGGCTCTACCAGCGAAAATGAACACTTTGTCAGATGTTTGCATCAGTTATTTTAGTTTTATTATGGATTGCAAAATTACTACTTTTTTTTGGATTACAAGAAAAAATCGAAAAAAAATTTTGGCAGTATCAAAAAAGTGTGTATTTTTGCACTTGAAAGATGAGGCGATGAGCGGCCGAAAAAAGAAAGTAAACGACTTATTTTCAGAAAATAATTTCTACTTTCGCTTTTCGTTTCCCATCTCGAAAAAGCTGCCCTGGTGGTGGAATGGTAGACACGGTAGACTCAAAATCTGCTGCTCGCAAGGGCGTGAGGGTTCAAGTCCCTCCCGGGGTACAAGAGGATTTTGCAAGTAACTCAAAATGAGAAGAATTGCAAAATCCTTTTTCTTTTATATCCCAAATTTGGTCATAATTTGGTCATATTTTCGAGAAATGGATGAAAAAAGGGGTGCCGTTTGACACCCCTATAACATTGTTTCAATCCCTTTTCAAAATAGTCCATCCACAGCAGCAATCGCCACGCTGTCGGCATATTCATCCAAAGATAGTTTCACATAATTGTAAAACATCGTTTCTGTTCTATGACCGCTAACGCTCATCATCTGCGAAACAGAAAACTTGTGAGAAAGATACATATTCGTGATACAGCTTTCTGGAGAAAGGGTGGAGCCAACCTTGGGGCAGGGTGGGGCAGGGGCTACACAAGCTGTTGAAAAATCGACAGGTGTCAGGCACAATAAATGCACGCCGTTTGCGTTCATATCGGGCTTAATCAACGACAGAGACCTATGGAACACGCCAACGATTTCGACCATATCATTATCCGCGATGCCACCGAGAACAACCTGAAGCACGTCAACGTCAGGATTCCCAAGGGCAAGATCACCGTGGTTACCGGCGTGTCGGGGTCGGGCAAGTCGTCGTTGGTTCTGGACACCATCGCCGCCAAGTCGCGCAGGGAACTCAACGACACATTCCCTTCATTTACACAGCAATATCTGCCCAAGTACGGACGTCCGCACGTGGGCGAAATCGAGAACTTGCCCATCGCCATCGTCATCGAGCAACGCAAACCCGCATCCAACTCGCGCTCGACGGTGGGCACCTACACCGACATCTACTCCCTGCTGCGACTGCTGTTCTCGCGCATCGGACAACCCTTTGTGGGCTACAGCGATGCCTTTTCGTTCAACCACCCCTCGGGCAGCTGCCCACGCTGTGGCGGATTGGGCGAAATCCGTGAGCTTGACATACACAAGCTGGTCGACTTCGACAAGTCGCTCAACGACGAGGACACCATCCACTACATAGCCTTCCACAAGGGCGGCTGGCGCTGGATACGCTACGCCCACAGCGGTCTCTTCGACCTCGACAAGAAAATCAAGGACTATTCGCCCGAGGAACTCGACCTGTTCCTCAACTCGCCGCAGATCAAGCTGAAGAACCCGCCGTCAAACTGGCCCAAAACGGCAAAGTATGAAGGACTTATACCACGAATGTACCGCAGTATCATCAACTCGGAGGAGGGACTGTTGCACGCCGCAGCGCTCAACCCGATGCTGACGATGGGCACCTGTCCCGACTGCGGCGGCACACGCCTCAACGAGAAGATTCGCTCGTGCAGGATTAGCCTCGCCCCCAACCCCTCTCCTGAAGGCGAGGGGAGTGGGCTCAACATCGCAGAGGTTACTGCGATGAGCATCAGCGACTGCCGCCAATGGATAGAGAAGGTCGACAATCCCCTTGCTGAGGACATCAAGCGCGCCGTCATCGAGCGACTGGCCGCGTTGGAGGAAATCGGGCTTGGCTACCTTACACTCGACCGCGCCATAGGCACCCTCTCGGGCGGCGAGGCACAGCGCTGCAAGATAGCCAAATACATCAATTCGCCCCTCTCGGACGTGATGTACATCCTCGACGAGCCCAGCGTGGGTCTGCACAACCACGACATACTGCTGATGCAGAAGTCGGTGCAGAAACTGAAGAACCACGGCAACACCGTCATCCTCGTCGAGCACCACAAGGAGATAATCAAGATTGCCGACCACATAATAGATATGGGCCCCGGCGCAGGAATGAACGGAGGCGAGGTCGTCTTTGAGGGCAGCTACGAGGAACTGCTGCACAGCCAGACACTTACAGGCACGATGCTCTGCAAGTCGAGCCATATAAAAGAAAAAGGGCGTTCCCCAAAGGATTTCTTCCATTTGGAGAACGCCACTCTGCATAACCTGAAAAATCTGTCTGTCGACCTTCCGCTGGGCGTGATGTGCGGCATTGCCGGCGTTGCGGGCTCGGGCAAGAGCTCGTTGATGGAGTGCTTCCGCAAGGCCTGGCAGGAACGCACGCTTCCAGTGTGCAATTGCAATAAAGAGGATATAGTATATATAAGCCAAAAAAGCATTGGCATCAGCCTCCGTTCCACTCCAGCCACATATCTTGACGTTGCCGACGACATCCGCAAGCTTTTCGCCCGCACCAACAAGACCAAGGCAGACCTCTTTTCCTTCAACGGCAAGGGTGGATGTCCCGTATGTCAAGGTAAGGGAGTTATTGTCAACGATATGGCCTTTATGGATGCCATCGAGACAACCTGCGAGGCCTGCGGCGGATTGCGCTACTCGCCCGAGGTGCTGTCCTACAAAGTCAATGGGCTCAACATCGCTGAGGTTATGGACCTTACCGCCAACAAAGCCTCCGAACTCTTTGCCGGCAGCATTATTGCCGAGAAGCTTGAACCGCTGCGCAAGGTGGGCCTCGGATACCTGCACCTTAACCAGTCGCTCTCAACCCTCTCGGGCGGCGAGCTGCAACGCATCAAACTGGCTTCCTACCTGAACGCATCACTCATCCCAAATCAAACATCCCGATTCTCTCACCACTCATCACCAATCACTTATCCCCAATCACCAATCACTCATCCTCAATCACCAGTCGCTCATCCCCAATCACCAGTCACTCATCCTCAATCACCAATCACTCATCCTCAATCACCAGTCACTCATCCTCAATCACCAGTCACTCATCCTCAATCACCAGTCACTCATCCCCAATCACCAATCACTCATCACCAATCACTTGTTTTTATTATGGACGAGCCGTCCGATGGTCTCCACGCAGGCGACATCGAGCGCATCACCGACCTCTTTAACTCTATGGTCGAAGCCGGCAACAGCATCTTCTTGATTGAGCACAATATAGAGATGCTGAAAGCGTGCGACTACCTTATCGAGTTGGGGCCTGGCGGCGGTGCTATGGGAGGCAAGATTATTTTTGCAGGAACGCCCAAAGCTATGTCCGAGTGCCCAGCTTCAGTCACGGGACCATATATGGTTTGAGCTCAGGAGCGCAGGCTTCCAGCCTGCAAGCCGGGAACGCAGGCTTCCAGCCTGCAAACCAGGACCGCAGGCTTCCAGCCTGCAAATTCCCTAGCCTGCAATTTCTCCATCCTTCAAACCGGGAACGCAGGCTTCCAGCCTGCATTTTTTTTCCATCCTTCAAATTCACATCAAAAAGCATTAAATTCAATCGTTTAACGCCAATCCCCCAAGCGAAGTCTCCTTGTAGAGGCTTGGCAGGTCGTGGCCGGTAAGTTTCATTGTGCGCACCACCTTGTCGAAACTTATGATGTGGCGGCCGTCGCTCATCATAGCGTAGATGTTGATATCCAGCGCGCGGAGTGCAGCCATAGCGTTGCGTTCGATGCAGGGTATCTGCACAAGTCCGCAAAGGGGGTCGCAAGTGAGGCCAAGGTTGTGCTCCATAGCCATCTCCGCTGCATATTCTATCTGTTTGGGACTTCCGCCAAATAGCTGGTTGCTGGCCACCGCTGCCATCACGCAGGCGCTTCCCACCTCGGCTTGGCATCCGGCTTCAGCACCGCTGATAGTGGCGTTGGTCTTGATGACATTGGCGAAGAGCCCTGCCGTGGCCATCGCCCGCAATATCTCGCGATCGCTGAAATCGTGGTTCTTCTTCAGATGGTAGAGCACCGCTGGCAGCACGCCACTCGAACCGCAGGTGGGCGCAGTGACGATGCGTGCGCCACAGGCGTTCTGCTCGCTGGTGGCAAGGGCGTAGGCAATGACGAGTGCACGACTTTGGAGCGACGGTTTGAAGGCAGAGGCCCGGATGAAATACTGGTGCGCCTTGCTGCGCAGGTGCAGGCCGCCGGCAATGACACGGTCGTCCTGCAAGCCCTCCTCGATTGTCTGCTGCATCTGATGCCACATCTCCTCGAGGTAGAACCACAGGCTTCCGTCCTCGCATTGCTCCACATACTCCCAGAACGAGAGGCCTTCGCGGTCGATATACTCCATAATTTCCTTCATAGTGCTGTGCGGATACACCTCGCCTTCAGGCGTGATGCCCATAGGCACGTCGCCCTCCTCCGTGGCCAGATAACCGCCACCGATGCTGTATACCAGCCAACTGTCAATAGCTTGACCCTCAGTGTCCAAAGCCTCGAAAAACATCCCGTTGGGATGGAACGGTTTCACGATGTCAGCACGCCACACAATCTCCACCTCCTTGGGCGACAAGCCGCGGGTGATGGCCATATCGGTGTGGTGCCCCTTGCCCGTGGCGGCAAGCGAGCCGTAGAGTGTCACACGGTAGCGCGAGGCCTGTTTGGTGCGCGCCGCGAACATCTCAGCCGCGCGGTTAGGCCCCATAGTGTGACTGCTGCTGGGCCCATAGCCAATCTTATATATTTTCTTTATAGTTTCCATTGTGCCTGTCTTAACGATAGTTTCCATTGCACCTTTTTAACGCCCGCCAACGGGAATTATTGTACTATCAGTCCGTCAACTCACGAAATATAATGGAGAAATTTTAGGGTTTAAGGGTTTTAGAGTTTAAAGGTTTAAAAGTATTCTCGCGAGATTTAATCGAGCTATTCGTTTAAAGTAACGGTTAACGTTTAAAGTTTAACGGTTAAAGATTATTCCCGCGAGATTTTATCGAGCTATTCGTATTCAAAAAATAATTTCAGGATAATTAATGGCAATTCGTGTTCTTTTTCCCTGCGAGATTTAATCGAGCCATTCGTGTCATTCGAGCCATTCGTGTTCAAAAATTCTTTAACCGTTAACAACATCAAATATCTTATGCATCGCCTATGGCGAGAAATTGTACAAATTTGAACAAAAATTTGTTTAATTTCTGCTCGAAGAGCATCCTCAAAAAACTTTAACCTTTAAA
>CADALO010000019.1 GCA_902788805.1 uncultured Bacteroidota bacterium
TCGTTGTCCAGTTGTTGTCCAGTCATTGACTGGACAACAACTGGACAACAACTGGACAACGACTGGACAACGAGCGAAGGAGGTCTTGTAACTTGCTGGCAATGAATGCTCGTTTTTCGGGTGAAAAACGGGGTGTTGATAGGCATCAGGTATATGTTTGGGTTCATAGTGCGACACACCCCGCCGAAACGGATTTATGTTTGGGTTCACGGTGCGACACACCCCGGCCTACGGCCACCCCTCTCCGAGAGGGGATGGGCTGCCGCATCACTTTGATTATCAATGGAGCGCTGCCGCGCCATCCCCTCTCGGAGAGGGGTGGCCGAAGGCCGGGGTGTGTCGCACCGTCAAACACCGACAATCCTGGGTGTGTCGCATTGTCAAATTGGGATATCCGATGGATCCGGTCAATCCGTGGTCCACTTATTGGGGTCGCTACGCTCAAAATCTTAAGAAAATCTTTTTCAAAATTATTCAAATTTGTATTGTCCGTTGGTAGATGTTTGGATTCACAGCGCGGCGGCGATGACGGAATGATTCGTACTTCGCGACAAAAAATAAATATTATTTTGTTCAAGACACAATAAATGTTGCAAGTGTGAGTTATTAAAAATTGATTATATAATAAGTGACTGTAAACAACTGAATAAGCAACTGAAAGAGATATGTCTTTACAATGCGGTATAGTGGGTTTGCCAAATGTGGGCAAATCAACGCTTTTCAACTGCCTGAGCAATGCCAAGGCCCAGGCTGCCAATTTTCCTTTCTGCACAATAGAGCCCAATGTGGGCGTGATTACCGTTCCCGACGAGCGTTTGGCCAAACTGGTTGAGATTGAGCATCCTGCCAGTGTGGTGCCTGCCACGGTCGAGATAGTGGATATAGCCGGTCTGGTCAAAGGTGCCTCGAAAGGCGAAGGACTGGGCAACAAGTTCTTGGGCGACATACGCACCACGGATGCCATCATCCACGTGCTGCGCTGCTTTGACGACGACAACGTGACGCACGTGGACGGTTCGGTGGATCCGGTGCGCGACAAGCTCACGATTGATCTTGAGTTGCAGTTCAAGGATTTGGAGACCATAGAGAACCGTCTGGCGAAAGAGGAGAAGAAGGCCAAGACCGGCGGCGACGCAAAGGCCAAGCGCCTGGTAGAGGTGATGAACCTTTACAAGGAGGCCCTGCTGGCAGGACGCAGCGCGCGCACAGTGAAGCTTGACGAGAACCAGCAGGAGGCAGCCAAAGATCTTATGCTGCTGACCGCCAAACCGATATTGTATGTGTGCAATGTCGACGAGGCATCGGTGGTAAGTGGCAACAAATATGTGGATATGGTCCGGGAAGCCGTGAAGGACGAGGAGGCCGAGGTGCTGGTGATCGGTGCCGGCATCGAGGCCGACATTGCTGAACTGGAGTCGTACGAGGAGAAACAGATGTTCCTTGAAGACCTGGGACTGAAGGAGTCGGGCGTCAACAGGCTTATCAAAGCGGCCTACAAGCTGCTGAATCTGCAGACCTTCCTGACGGCAGGCCCCAAAGAGTGCCGCGCCTGGACGTTCAAAAAGGGTATGAAGGCCCCGCAGACGGCAGGTATCATCCACAGCGATTTCGAACGCGGCTTTATCCGCGCCGAGGTGATAAAGTACGACGACTACGTGGCGCTGGGCAGCGAGGCTAAATGTCGCGAGGCCGGCAAGATTGCCGTTGAAGGCAAGGACTATGTGGTGCAGGACGGCGATATTATGCACTTCAGATTCAATGTTTGAAAAAGGGTGGAAAGGGGTCGCTTCGCTTGAAAGGTTTAGAAAGGTTCTAAAGGTCTAAAAGGTTAGAAACGCTTGAAAAGGTTAGAAAGGTCTTAATAGGATGAATGGATTTAATGGCCATAATGGATTGAAGGTTAAAGTAGGGAAAGTCTGCTTGACTCGCCCCTTTATAACCTTTCTAACCATTTCAACCCTTATAACCTTGACGGGCTGCTCGACGCAGAAGGCGAAGTGGGCCAACATTACCTACCACAATACGACGTGCCACTACAATGTGTGGTGGAACGGCAACGAGAGTTTCAAAGAGGGCATCAGGAGGCTGGGCAAGACCTTTGCCGACGACTATACCCAGATTCTGCCTGTCTATCAGATTGGCAGCAAAGAGAAGGCTATGGGCATCTACCCGCAGATGGACAAAGCCATAGAGAAGGGCATCAAGGGCATCAAGAAACACAGCATATACCAGCAGGGACGCGAATATGTGAAATATGTGAAGAACTGCTACCTGCTGACGGCCTATGCCACATTCTACAAGCAGGACTACTCGGCCACAGCCAATACGTGCCGCCTGATAATGACCCAATACAACGGCAGCGCCGAGGCCGACGAAGCACGCATACTGCTGGCCCGCTGTCTGACGCAGGAGGGGCAGTTTGCCGACGCAGAATCGGCACTGGAACTGCTCATCAACGACCAGCAGAAGGGCAACTTTCCGGCCAAGCTGAACGACAAGCTGTATATGGCTATGATTGAGTCGGTTCTGCCTCAAGAGAAGTACAAAAAGTCGGTGCAATACATTCGCCTGGCGCTGGACGAGACAAGAGACCGCCGCACCAAGGCAAGGCTCTATTTCATTATGGCCCAGATATACCAGAAACTGGAGAAACGGCCTACGGCAACAAAATACTACGAGAAGGTGCTGAAATGCAAGCCCGACTATGTGATGGAGTTCAACGCCCGCATCAATATCGCATCGTGCGCCAACGAGGAGCACACCAACCTGGCCGATGTCGAGAAAAGCCTCGACAAGATGCTGAAGGACAAAAAAAACGAGGAGTTCAAAGACCAGATATACTATGCCAAGGCGGAGATGTATCTGGGTATGAAGGATGCAAAGAAGGCCTGCGACAACTACAAGCTATCGGTGGCGGCGGCAGCCAACAACCCGTCGCAGAAAGCCAAGTCGGCACTAAGAATGGCCGATGTGCTGTATGAGATGTATGAGAACTACGACGAGGCTCAGTACTACTACGACACGGCAATGCATATCATCAAGGCCGGCTACCCGCACTATGACGAGATACGTTCGCGCTACAACACACTTACTGCATTGGTTGAAAACACCAGGGCTATTTATCGCAACGACAGCCTGTTGCTGTGGGCCGATATGGATCCGCAGAAGAGAACAGCCTTGATAAACAAGAAGATTGCCGACCTCAAGCAATGGGAGAGAGAAGAGGCCGAGCGGCAGATGATAGCCGAGTTGAACCAGGAAGCAATGGCGCAACAGAACACCCTTCAGGGCGACTGGTATTTCTATAACCACAACACGGTGAGCAAAGGCAAGCAGACCTTCCGTCAGCGATGGGGTGTGCGTGTGCTTGACGACTACTGGTTCCTGTCGAACAGGAGTTCGTTTGCAATGTCGTCGCTGATACCGGGTATGGAGATGCAGGAGGACTATGACACCGATGCCGACTCGACGGGCAGCGACAGCACCAATGTCGCCACTTCGCGCGAGAATCCCGACGACCCGCACTATGCGGCCTACTATCTGAAGGACCTGCCCAAGACCCAGGGCCAACGCGACACGATGCACCAAGAGATAGCACGCTGCCTGCTGAATGCCGGTTACATATACTATGACGGCATAGAAAACACGGAGAGGGCGCTGGAATGCTATCTGCGACTGACGAAGGACTATCCCGAGTCGGACGAGATTGTGCAAGCTTTCTACCAACTGTGGCGCATCTACAGCAAGCAGGGCAACACGCCGCAGGCGAACTACTATAAAGATATGGTTTTGATGGGCTTTCCCGACTGCGACTATGCCAATATGATACGCGACGACGAATACTATTTGGAAATAATAAAGCGCAGCGAGGTGGCTCAAAATGAATATTCGACGGTATACAACCTTTATCGCCGCAAGAAATACCGCGATGTGGTGACGCACGTCGACGAGGCGCTCGGGCGCTACAACGAGCAGCCGCTGATGGGTAAATTCAGATATTGGAAAGGTCTGGCCTCGGCACAGATGGGCGACACAAGCACCGCGACGATGGCATTTGAGACCATCATTGCCGACTATGCCGACACGTCGCGCTTGGTGGAACTGGCCAGAGAGCAGCTGTCATACCTTCGCACCGGCTATTTCACGTCGGCAGGCGATATGATTTCGAGCGACGACGAGGAGGCCGCCAAGAAGCGCTATCGCGAGAATGTGAAGGATGTGGCCAGCACTCAAACCGGCAGCAACGGGGCAGGCACGGAAGAAGAACTGCCCGTGGAGAGCCGTATGTACCGCTATAAAGAGAATATGCAGCACTATGTGGCGGTGCTGATTGACGACAAGAAGATTGTCGCCACGCAGCTGCAGTATGCCATTGCCGACTTCAATATGCAGAACTATTCGAACAGCGGCTATCGCGCCAGCCCGCTGCTTTTCACCGACACAGTGCAGATGCTGACGATTCACCGCTTCAAGAACGCCCAGGAAGCAGAGGACTACAGGACACACCTGCTGCTCGACGGCGGTCCGTTGTCGAAATACAACCCGAAAGACTACACTGTCTTCAGCATATCGACGCAGAACTACAACACCTTCTACAATCAGAAGAACATAGAGGCATACAAGCGATTCTATGAGTATTACTACAAGAAAAAAAATTAAAGTAAAATATAATAATATGGCTAAATTTGCAGAAATGGAAAGTTCAATCAACACCATTGCCAAAGGCACAACAATCAAGGGCGGTATTACAGCCGTAGGCGATTTCCGTCTTGACGGTACACTCGAAGGAAACATTACACTGAACGGCAAACTCGTCGTGGGCGAGTCGGGCTTCATCAAAGGCAACGTCGTGTGCCAGAATGCCAACATCATAGGCGGTGTCGAGGGCAACATATCCGTCAAGGAACTGCTCTCACTCAACAGCACGGCCAACGTGAAAGGCGACATACTCATCAACAGGCTGAGCATCGAGCCCGGCGCCACCTTCACCGGTTCGTGCCGTATGCTTGACGAGGTGCGCAGAGAGAATGAGATGCGCGCCAACGAACAGCAGGTCGACGAGGCCGTTGAGCAGTAACAAAGAGATACTGCATTGAAGAACGACGACTGGAACAATTGGATAAGATACTCCACGCTGGGTATAGAAATGGCTGTCATAATAGGCTTCGCCGTATGGGGTGGTGTATCGTTAGACAAGGGTAGGGAAGGGCGGTTCCCGCTGTTCACACTGCTGCTGACTGCGGCAGGACTGATTGTGGCAATGATAAGACTTGTAAAAGGTATAAAAGACTGAAAATGGAGGAATTGTTTGAACAATGGGCCGGTGAACCCTGCCTCAACAAAATACAGATAACGGCGAACGGCTCGAACAGGTTGTATTACAGACTTGAAGGAGAGACGAAGAGTTGCATTGCCGCAATAAACAAAGATGTGCGAGAGAACGAGGCTTTCTTCTTTTTTGCAAAGGAAATGGCCAAGCGTGGCGTCAAAGTGCCCGAGGTATATGCTATAAGCGAAGACCGGACCACTTATATCCAAGAGGACCTTGGAAATGTGACTATATACACCTTCCTGGCGTCGCGCAAGACGAACGGCGTCGACGTTACAGAACAGATGCGCGACCTATACAAGCGTGCGATAGACAATCTGATTGAAATACAGACCGCGTGCCGCGACATCGACTTCAGCAATGCCTATCCGCGGCCCTGTTTCGACCGGCAGGCTATACAATGGGATTTGGATTATTTCAAATATTATTTCCTCAAGCTGTTCCACGTGCCTTTCGACGAGCAGCTGCTGGAACGTGACTTCCAGACGTTTATGGACTATCTGCTGGATGAGGACTGCGGCTACTTTATGTATCGCGACTTCCAGTCACGCAACATAATGCTGTATAACGACGAGCTGTATTTCATTGACTTCCAAGGAGCCCGCAAAGGTGCAGCACAATACGACCTTGCGTCGTTATTGTACAGTTCCAAGTCGGATGTGCCCGACGAGATGCGCAAAGAGCTGCTTGAGTATTATATGGACAAGCGTGAGGCTGCCGACGACAAAAAGCAGGGATTCGACAGAGAGTCGTTCAAAAACAAGTTCTACGGATATGTTCTGGCCCGGATGATGCAGGCGATGGGAGCCTACGGCTTCAGAGGAGTAATTGAGAAAAAAGAGTATTTTGTCAAGAGCATCCCGTATGCCGTAAGGAATCTGCGCAAGGTGCTGGAGACTGTGGACTTCCCGATAGAGATACCACACCTTATGACGGTGTGGCAGTCGATTACCGAGATGAAAGAGTATTCAGATGCCAATGAGCAGTTGACCGTCAGCATCTTCAGTTTCTCATACCGCAAAGGCATACCCTTTGACAAGAGCGGCAACGGCGGCGGATATGTATTCGATTGCCGTGCCTTGCCGAATCCCGGCCTGTTTGACGAATACAAACTGTTGAATGGCCGCGACCAGGCGGTGATAGACTTCTTTGAGCAGCATCCTGAAACAGAGCGGTATTTGGATTATGTGCGCGGCATAGTAGGCGAGTCTGTCACAAGCTATATGAGTCGTGGCTATACACGGCTGATGATCAATTTCGGCTGTACTGGCGGCCGGCACCGTTCGGTGTATTGCGCAGAACGGATTGCAAGGTATATCCACGAGAACTTCGACTGCAATGTGTCGATTCACCATCTGGAACAAAGCAAGCTTTAAAAAAACGAAAGTTGCGCGTTCGCCCCGTAAAAAAGAGGATTAAAGTTGAGTGCCCGAGAGCAAAACGAGAACGATTGGTGTGGCTGTAAAAAATTGTCAATTATATCGTTGCTAAATTAAAACTTTTTTTTTGAACATTGTGATTTGTCAATTGAATTATTATTCGTATATTTGCAAATTCAAATAATGCAAAAATAAACATAAAAATACTAATAAAATGAGCAAAACTGGATCTATTATCCTTAAAAGTGTACTGGGGCTTTTGATTGTGTTCCTGGTCATTATGATTTACCTCTGTGTCAACCGTCCGCAGCAGCGTGAAACCGAGTTCTTCACACGTCGCGATGCCTGTGGCGAGAAACTGAAAGTGATTCGTACATTGGAAGAGGCTCACAAGCAGGCCTTCGGTACCTATTGCGGTGATTTTGACACTCTTCTCATCAACCTCCACAAACAGGAACAGCGCGTTATGAAGAAAGAAAAAGCCGAAAACGCTCCCGATTCGGTTTATGATATGCCTGAATTAGAGGCTATCCGTAAAGGTTGGATTGTTCAGAAGGAAGCCAAAGTCGTTCCTCTCGACAAGCTGCGCGAGGATGGCAAGCTGACCCTTACCGACGAACAACTGGCCGATGTAATCTATGTGCCTTACACTCACAAACAGACCAAGTTCACCCTTAAAGCCGACTCTGTAGCTGCTTCACTCTCCGGTGCTGGCGACAAACTGCCCACCTTTGAGGCATACGTTACACTGGACGATCTCTATGCCGACTATACAAACAAGAGCAACAACGGTGGTTTCAGCAAATTTGTCGAATTATTCACCGGCAGCGATGCCCAGTGGTTAATCAACAAGAAAGCCGAGCTGAAAGAGAAAGGCAAATTCAACGGCTGGAAGGTCGGTGACATCACCGCTCCTGTTGTAGAAGGAAACTTTGAATAAAAACAAATTATATGTCATACAAAATCAACTCTTTTATCGCGTCAGACAAAGAAGTTGCATCGTATGAAAAAAGATTATCCATTTGCCTTGCGTCAAATGGATTTTCTTTTTCGATAAGCACTATCCACGACGAACTGCTCGCTTTCGGCGAAGTGGAATGCAACACAGCCGCCCCTATGTCGGAATTGATTGCCGATATCAAAGGGGTTATGGCAGAGAAACGCATCCAGCCGTTTGGATTAAAGGAAAAAGAGCTGGTGCTTTACAGCCAACAGTTTGTATGGGTGCCGCAGCATCTTTACGACGAGAAGAAACAGCGTGAGTATCTCGAGGCTCTTTGCACCGTCGCTACAGGATGCAGCGTCAATGTCGACTACAACGATGCTATCAAGGCATATTTAGTCTTCAGTGCCGACAACAATATTGTTTCGGCATTCAAGATAGCCGTTCCCGGGCTAAAGGTTCGCTGCCAACACAGCAAGATGGTCAATCCGACTCTTTTGGAAAGCAGCGATATGAAATCCGTTCTCTTTATGAACGTCCGTCCGGAAGAGACCGACTTTGCCGTATTCTGCAATAAAAAGCTCCAGATCTCCAACACATTCAGCTGTGAGAACTGGGACGAGACACTGTATCACGCCCTTAACCTCACAAAGCAGTTCCATCTGGAAGATGCAGCGATGCTGACTGCCGTGTGCGGTGACGTTGACCGTGAGCGTTTTGCAAGCCTCAGAAGCTACTTCCCCAATGTGGCGCTCTATACCGGTCGCCAGTTGGCGCTCACAGCACCGGAGATGCAACACATACCTGCTTATCGTCACGCTTTAATATTGTCGTAGTTTATGCGCATCATTGCCGGTAGCCTCAGGGGGCGTCGTCTGAACCCACCAGCCAACCTGCCTGTCCGTCCAACCACGGATATGGCACGTGAGAGCCTGTTTAATATCTTGAACAACTATGTCGACTACGAGGAGGTGACGGTAATGGACCTTTTTGCAGGGACTGGAGCGGTAAGTTTTGAGTTCGTCTCGCGCGGAGCCAAGGACGTTACAAGCATAGACATCAACAACGCCTGTACCGAATACATCAAATCAGCGGCGCGCCAGATGAATATCAGCAATATACGCGTTGTACGTGCCGATGTATTCGACCTCCTGAAACGAGCATACAAGAAGTTTGATCTGATATTTGCCGATCCGCCTTATGCACTTCAGGATTTGCCAAACCTACCCGACATCGTTTTTCAAAGCGATGTGCTGACAGAAGACGGTGTTTTCATTCTCGAACACCCCAAGGAGTATTCGTTTGAGGACCATCCCCACTTCTGGCAACACCGTGCCTACGGCAAAGTCAACTTCACTTTCTTTGCCAACAAACTTGATGAATAATATTAACATTTAAATGTAAAACAATAGACTATGCAAGCAATAGTAAAAACCGATTTTCATTTCCCGAAACAGAAAAGCCTCTATGTGGGCAAAGTACGCGATGTGTATAATATCGACGACAAATATATGGCAATGGTTGTCAGCGACCGTATCTCGGCTTTCGATGTCGTATTGCCCAAGGGTATCCCATTCAAAGGTCAGGTGCTCAACCAAATCGCTGCCAAATTCCTCGACGCCACGGCAGATATCGTTCCCAACTGGAAACTTGCCACTCCCGACCCAATGGTGACGGTCGGTCTTAAATGCGAGGGCTTCCGCGTGGAAATGATTGTCCGTGGCTATCTTGCAGGCTCGGCCTGGCGCGAATATAAATCCGGCAACCGCACCCTCTGTGGCATCAAGCTACCGGAAGGAATGGTTGAGAATCAGAAATTCCCCACACCCATCGTCACCCCGACGACCAAGGCCGACGAAGGACACGACGAGAACATCTCACGCGAGGAAATCATCAGTACAGGCCTTGTTTCGCAAGAGGACTATGACCAGCTCGAGAAGTATTCGCTGCAGCTTTTCCAGCGTGGCACCGAAATAGCTGCACAAAAAGGACTTATCCTTGTCGATACAAAGTATGAATTTGGCAAACGCGACGGCAAGATTTACCTCATTGACGAAATCCATACGCCCGACTCGTCACGCTATTTCTATGCCGATGGCTACGAAGAGCGTCAAGCCAAAGGCGAACGCCAGCGTCAACTCAGCAAAGAGTTTGTGCGCGAATGGCTGATGGAGAACGGTTTCCAAGGCAAAGAAGGGCAGAAAGTTCCCGAGATGACCGACGCCATTGTCAACTCAATAACAGACAGATACATCGAATTGTATGAGCACATCACCGGCGAGAAATTCGTTAAAGCCGACGACTGCACCGATGTCGAAGCCCGTATCGAGAAAAACGTAACCGACTGCTTAGCCAAATTATGAAGCGGATTCCGCACACATTTACAATCGTTTTTTTTCTAATACTGTTCGCCGCCCTGCTAACTTGGTTAATCCCGGGCGGCGAATTTGTTAGAGAGAGCATCGCCGTCACCAATGCCGACGGCACCGTGTCCACACGTGAAGTCGTGCAGAGCGACTCATTCCATTACGTCGACAGCAAGCCACAAACGTGGCAGGTCTTTTCCTCGCTCTTCTCGGGCTTCTGCGACAAAGCCGACATCATCATATTCATCTTGATGGTTGGCGGCGCTTTTTGGATTCTGAACAACAGTCACGCTATCGACATTGGCGTAATGGCTTTCCTCAAACGTGTCCAGCGCCTCAACAAATACAAAATATTCAATAAAATAGGCGTGGAGAACATTATCATTTCATTGATAATGATACTCTTCAGCCTCTTTGGTGCCGTTTTCGGTATGAGCGAAGAGACAATAGCCTTTGTCGTCATCTTTGTCCCGCTGGCCATCTCGATGGGCTACGACTCAATCGTAGGCGTCTGTATGTGTTATATGGCAGCACACATAGGCTTTGCCGGCGCTATGCTCAATCCATTCACCATCGGCATTGCACAGGGCATCGCCGGATTGCAGCTCTTCTCCGGACTCGAATACCGCTTCTTCTGTTGGATAATACTCACAATCATCGGCATAACGTTTGTCTTACTCTATGCAAAACACGTCAAGAAGCATCCCGAGAAGTCTCCTGTATACATACTTGACGCATACTGGCGCGAGCGTTCCCAGCAACAGGCTGAAACACAGGTCGTCTATCATACCCCTCGCATCGCCTGGATAGTATATATCCTGCTCTCTGCAGTAATGGTATGGTGCGCTGTCCGTTATCCCGTGACGGCTATTGCCATCGGCAGCGGCAGCTCCAATATCTGTCTGTTCCCCGTCTTTGCCGCCCTGTTCATATTGACAGGCTTCATCGCCCTCCGCAAGTCGGTCCACTTCTTCATTCTCGACATATTGGTCTTCACCATACTCTACCTTGTCGTTGGCGTGCTTGGCTACGACTGGTACGTGATGGAGATTTCCGCCCTCTTCCTTGCTATGGGATTGTTGTCGGGTATCGCCGACAGCCAGAGTGCCGACAATCTTGCAAAACTCTTTCTCGCTGGCTGCAAAGACATCCTCTCCGCGGCCCTTGTCGTCGGACTTGCCAGCGGAATAATCTTTATCCTGCGCGACGGCAAAGTCATCGACACCATCCTTTACGGCCTTACACGCTCACTCGCCAAAGCCGGCGACATCACCTCTATGGGCGCAATGTATGCATTCCAGACACTGCTCAACATCATAATGCCGTCAGGCTCGGCAAAGGCAGCGCTCACAATGCCTATTATGTCACAGTTCGCCGACCTGACAAACATCTCGCGACAGGCTGTCGTTCTGGCCTTCCAGTTTGGCGACGGCTTCACCAATATGCTCACCCCGACATCGGGCGTTCTCATCGGATGCCTTGGCATCGCAAAAATACCATACGCCACCTGGCTCAAATGGGTATGGAAATTCATCTTGTTCCTTATCGTTGTCGGGTTCCTGCTCATTCTGCCCACATTATTCATCAGTCTTCCCGGATTTTGACAAAACAATTGACAATGAAAACAAAAGCCTTATTCCTTTCGCTGCTTCTTGCCTCAACACTGACACTCAGTGCACAGGACACCAACTATATGCGGCAGGTACTGCGACAGCTCACCTCCGATGCTTTCCACGGCCGCGGCTATTCCTTCCGAGGCGACAGCATCGCTGCCGTATTCATCCGTGGCGAGCTGCGACGCCATAAGATCAAGCCTCTTGTCGACAACTACTTCCAGCCCTACACATTCAGTGTCTATTCGATGGAAGGCCCGTTGTCCCTCACCGTCGACGGACAGAAGCTGAAGCCCTTCACGCAATTCCGCGTTCCTTCCTGGTCGCGTTCCAGTTGGGGCGACTTCAAGGTCCTGACCGTCCCTGCCGAAGTGCTCATCGACAGCAATGCTCTACGCAAATTCCTGAAAAAGAACAACAACCTGCTTCAGGATGTATTCATCTATATCGACCTCAGCCCTTGGTACTATTCCAGCCTGGGCACTGCAAAGGACATACTTAATGCCGCCAAAGCCCTTCAAAAGCGCAATCCTTTCAACTCGCGCGGACTCATCGTTGCCTGGCCCGAGCTCAACACCTGCTCACCGGCCTACTCCGACTACGAGCACGGATATGCATATATCGAAGTCCTGCCTTCTGCAATGCCAAAGAAGGTCAAAAAGATCAACTGCGAGATATTCACTCAGTTCCACCCAGCGTACCCCACGCAGAACGTCTACGGCTACATCCCTGGCGAGGTAGATACAATGATTGTGTATACTGCCCACTACGACCATCTTGGCACTATGGGCGACAGCATCGTCTTCTACGGCGCACACGACAACGCCAGCGGTGTCGCCACCGTCCTTGACATCGCACGGGTCACTGCCGCCAACGCTGCAATGGGCGACAAACCTCACTACACACACGTCTTCTGCTTCTTCAGCGGTGAGGAAGCCGGACTGCGTGGTTCAAAGTATGCCTACGAGCACCCTGTGTTCGACTTTTCAAAGGTTCGCCTCCTCATCAACATCGATATGTTTTGCGGCGGCAACGAAGGCATAATGGTCTTTAACGGCGATGCACCCGAGACCCAGCCATACGTCGAACGGCTCGAAAAACTAAATGAAGCACTGCAGATTGCACCCGAAATTCGCCGCCGTGCCAACCGCCCCAACAGCGACCACTACTTCTTCTCGCAGCGTATGCCGGCCCTCTTCCTGCTCTCTATGGGCCAACGCTTCGGTGGCTACCACGACCCACTCGACACCTGCGAACGCTGTGGCCTCGAGAACTATCTCAACTACGTAACGCTGATTATGTCCTTGAGCTTGTAGCCTGCGACGCACGCAGCCGCCTCACAATATCTATCGTAAATATTGTCAGTCCTATCCAGATGCAGGTAAAGCATACGATATGGGCTGTGGTGAAACTCTCTTTATAGACAAAGATACCAATAAGAAACTGACCGGTAGGGGAGACGTATTGCAGAAAACCCAGCGCTGTCAGCGTAATCCTCTCTGCCGCTTTGCCATAGAGCAGCAAAGGGATGGCCGTAACCGCACCGGCAAGAAGCAGCAACAGCCACGTCAGCCAGTCGAAACTATTCAGGGCCGAATGCCCGTTGGCACATAGCAATGTGATGTAAACCAGTGCCGCCGGCATCATCCATATCGTCTCCACGGTCAGTGCCGGCGTAGCGTTCAGTCCCATCTTCTTCTTCAGCAGACCGTATATGCCGAAGCTGAAGGCCAGTCCAAGCGATATGATTGGAAACTGCCCGTAGTCTATTGTAAAATAGAGCACTCCGGCCAAAGCCATCAACAGCGCCACGGTCTGCGCGCGGTTCAGCCGCTCGTGCAGGAACAGATAGCCCAACAGCACATTGACCAGCGGGTTGATGTAATAACCCAGACTGCTCTGCAGAATATAGCCGTGGTTGATAGCCCAAATGTAAAGACCCCAGTTGAACGAAATCAAGGCCCCTGTCAGCAGCAGCATCAGATATTGGCGCGGATGCTTTATGTGGTCCTTGAGGCGTACCTTGCGTATGCCGCAGAAAAGCGTCACCATAAACACTCCCGACCACAGCATACGATGTGCCAGAATCTCGAAGCTGTCCACACTCTCCAACAGGCGCCAATAGAGCGGGAAAAGGCCCCAGATGCAATAGCACAGCAGGCCGTACAGAAGACCTTTCCTATCCATTGTTCTGCCAGTACTTGTCGCGGTCGTGCTTGCGCCACAGCAATATCAGTATCAAGCCCACCAGCATTCCGCCAAGGTGCGCAAAGTGTGCGATACCGTCGTTCGTGCCCAGCACACCGGTCACCAGCTCTATCGCGGCATAGCCAATAACGAACCACTTGGCTTTCAGCGGAACAAGGAAGTAGAGATAGATGCGCTCCTCGGGAAACATCATTCCGAAGGCGAGCAGGATGCCGTAAACGGCTCCCGAGGCACCCACCGTGGGCACACCGATAATACGTTCGTTATAGACCTGCATTAGGGCATTGGTAGTCTCATAGCCGAAATCGCCCGACATACCGTTGCGCCAGGCATTTGTCACCTCTGTCACCCAACGCGGATTGATAATGTTCTGGAAATGGTCGTTATAGAGCTGCAGCAAGGCGTCGGGCGACGGGTTGGCGGCATAGTCGTTGATGGCGCCCAGTACCGGAGCCGACGTCAGACCTATCACCGCCGAGTGCACCAAACCTGCGCCGATGCCGCACAACAGGTAGAATGTCACAAAACGCTTCGTGCCCCAGAAGTTCTCCAAGATGTAACCGAACATCCACAACGCAAACATATTGAAGAAGATATGCTCAAAGCTGCCGTGCATAAACATATAGGTGACATACTGCCACGGGCGGAACATATCGCTGCCTATGAAGTACAGCGCCAGATATTCGTCGAGGTCCACATTCAGCGAACTGCGAAACACAAGTGCTGCCAAATAAAACAGTACATTGATTATCAAAAGATGCTTCACACCTGCCGGAAGCATTCTGAAACCTTGTGGTGAATATTGTTGAGACATTCTTGGTTTGTTGTTGTTGAGTCGTTTATTTGTTGATTTGCTTATTTGTCAAGGGCCTATCCTCTCATTTTCTCTGCCAACTCCTGCTCGCCGAGAATAAACATCGTCCGTTTGCCCGAAGGCGAGATATTGGGCGCCTGGCAGCTGAACAGGTCGGCTATCAGCTGCTGCATCTCCTCGGGCTTCAGCGGCACTCCCGACGGCAATGCCATCTGACGGGCCACACTGAGGCATATCGACGCATCGCGGTCGCTGAATTTCTGCATCATATTGCCTTTATAGTCGCTCAGCGTCTGCTCCAGAAGGCTCTGCAACTCCGACTCTTTCACATCGGCCGGTGTTGCTGTGACGACGTATGTATTCTGCCCCAGCGGAGCAATCAGGAATCCCAACTGTTCAAAGTCGGGAAGCAGTTCGGATAGGAGCTCGCTGTCGGACGCATTGAAGCGGCAGTTCACCGGAAACAGCAGCTGCTGCGCCGTGGCCCGCCCGCTTGCACGCGACGCCATCAGACGCTCATATAGTATGCGTTCGTGTGCGCGCTGCTGGTCAATCACCACCACACCCGACTTCATTGTTGTGATAATGTACTTGTTCAGATAGTTGATCGGTGTAGCCGACGACGCACTGCTGCTCACTTCCGCAACAGGCTCGGCCTCGAGCGGCAGCCGTTCAACGACGGGCTCTTTGCTGCCAGAGTCGAAGAAATGCTCATATTCGTCGCGACTTCGCGTCGTGCCACCTCCGCCGCTGCGCTCTGTCCTGAACGGGTTGTAGTTTGGATTATACTCCACCTTAGGCTCCGGAGGCACATAGTCCTTGGCTGCCGGCGTAAAGTCTATCTCGGTCGATGGATTGAATTCCAACTCGTTGGCAAGCGAGAACTGCCCCAAACCTTTCTTGGTGGCGGCGCGCAGGATGGCGAAAATGATATTCTCGTCGATGAACCTCACCTCGGTCTTGGTGGGATGTATGTTGACGTCAAGCCGCTGAGGATCAACCTCAAGCAGCACAAAATAGGCGGGATAGGTGCGCTCGGGAATAAGCTCGCTGTAGGCCTTCTCGATGGCTGCCGACAGGCCAAGGTGTTTAATAAAACGCCCATTGACAAACAGATACTGCTCGCCGCGTGTACGTTTGGCGTACTCTGCCTTGCCCACGTAGCCGAAAATCTTGACAGGCTCGGTCTGCTCCTCTATGTGATAGAGCCGCTCCTTGCTGGTGCTCCCGAACACGCCGGCAATACGCTGTGCGAAATTACCCGCCTTCAGGTCGTAAAGCAGACGGCCGTTGTGATGGAAACTGAACGCCACACCGTAGTTAGGCAGCGCTATGCGCTTGAAAATCTCCTCTATATGGTTAAGCTCGATGCTGTCCTTCTTCAGGAAATTGCGTCGGGCCGGAATGTTGAAAAACAAGTTCTTGACCGCAATCGAAGTGCCTTTGGTGCAGGCGCAGGGCGACTGCGATTTGACATCCGAACCCTCTATCTCTATCGCCGTGCCCAGCTCGCTGTCGCACTGGCGCGTCTTCATCTCCACCTGAGCCACTGCCGCTATCGAGGCCAATGCCTCGCCGCGGAAGCCCATCGTGTGGATGGCGAAGAGGTCGTCGGCCTTGTGGATCTTCGACGTCGCGTGACGCTCAAAACAAAGCCTTGCATCGCTGTCCGACATTCCGCATCCATTGTCGATAACCTGTATCAAAGTGCGCCCCGCGTCCTTCACAATCAGCTGTATCTCAGTGGCACCCGCGTCGAGGGCATTCTCCAAAAGCTCCTTCACTGCCGACGCCGGACGGTCAACCACCTCACCGGCCGCAATCTGGTTGGCAACACTGTCGGGCAATATATTTATTATATCTGACATCAGTTTCGTTTTGCCTCTAAACGCAGAATGACGCTTTTTATTATTATCTATAAAAATATTTTGCCGCGCCTTTAAAAATGTAAAAGCACGCCCGGGAAAGTGCCGTCGGCACTTTCCCGGGCGTCCTTTTCTCAACCCAATTCAGGCATTATACTTTGATAATAGTGCGTCTATTAATTACAGAACAAATGGTGCCTATGTGCCGAAGGCACAATATCCTATTAACCCCACACTAAGCGATATGCGCAGTGCGGGGTCTAATACAATGAGATACTTGAAATGTAGCGTGTCTTCGACACGCAGAAACCTCTGTGTCGCAAAAGCCCCACACGGCACTTTGTTTCGTGTGGGGTTAATAAGATTAAGTGCCGTCGGCACTTTTACCAGAAACCGGTGGTTTATAACTATGCCGGACGCTAACGGTGGCTGATCACGAGTTTTTTTATCGCCCATCCCTTTGTTGTGCGCACCTTGGCCACATAAACACCTGAGGGTATACCTGCAAGGGAGATCTTGAAATTGTTCGAGTGTGCTTCTTGCTGCATAATATGTCTGCCGTGGATATCGCATAGTTCAACCTGAAGTACACGATGCGGGCAGTTGAAGGTCACATTGTTGTCTGCGGGATTCGGCATCATTTCCACATCGAGCCCGTCGGCGAAAAGCACCACTTCCGTATGCAGGCTATCGTCGTCGCCACCGTGTGTCGTGGTGTCTTCTATCTGCTCAAAATAGGCCCATAGCATTGTGTCGCATACAGCTTTTACATACAATGGATTGGCTGTGTCGCCAGTATGCCAGTACAGGAAACGGCAGTTGCTGTTGCGTGGCACGGCCATAAGGTCGACAGTGTCACCAAAATCGATGTCGCGGCTGCCGACAACATAACCAAGCCCGTTGTCGTTGCTGCGCCCCAAAACAGTGCACATAGGGCGTTCATATTGCACCGTGTCGCTCCACGGGCTCCAAATGCTGTCGCCGTCGTCAAAGCAGCACATAGCTCTCAAGCGACAAGCATACCTCTCGTATGGTATCATCGAATTGAACACATATTCGGTGTCTGTGGTGACGACAGACGTATAGGTCGAGTAACTTTGTGAGGCGTTACCGAATGATAATTCATAGGCGCAATGCACCGTGTCGCTATTCCAAGTGAAGTGAGCCACTCTCTTCTCTGCCGATACCTCTAACGACGGTACAGGAGGACAGAAACGAGGCCTTCCTAATTCATATAAGCTGTCGATAATAGGGAAAACACCATAAAAATGGTGAGCCCTTTCAATGTCCATCAATGGAGGGTTGTTATAGTATGAATAAAGTTCATCCATAGTATGAAGCGGGTGACCGGCCGATATTTTTATAGTATGATGCAAATCATCTTGCGTATAAGTGTAAAAAGTGCCACTCTGACTGTGTGAAAGAGAAAAACTATTATGTAAATCGGAGGAATCTTTGGGGTTTAGATTTATTTTTATAATTGTAAAATAAATGTCTGTGTCAGAAAAAGTATAAACACTGTCGAAGAAGGCATCAAAAACATTATGAATTTCTTGGCCATATATTCCGTTTAACAACATTTTGCGAGTTGGTGGGATCCCTGGAGAAAGCCTTATGGAATCTATTATCTGATAATATACATCACGAGGATAAGAACAACGGCGAGTACTAATCATTGTATCATTATCAATCAAACTGTCACACAATACGGAGTCTGGGCCAATATATTTGGCTAATATAAGAGTGATTCCGTCGCTTCTACACGAATCACTAATGCAACTTATACCAGACACTTTGATTGGTTGATCAGGATTGTATATGTTTCCAAACATAGGAAAAAAACTATGATATGACAATACGATTGCATCATAGGATGTAGACGGATACAAATATCCACCTTCATTATAATTTATTGTGTCTTGGTACTGCGCAAAAACACACGGCATCATCAGCATTGAAAAAAGGAAGAAAAGAAAACGTTTCATAATTTTCGGTTATTTGTTTTTTAAAGAATAGCACGGATTAAATAATATATTTGCTGAATAACTCGGCAATATGCCATTGAAATTGACAAAATATTGATCATACACTAAAAGATCAATATCAACCTCAAACTCAATATTATCATCAATTTCGATTTCTATATCGTTACTCACTATACAATTATCTGCCATCAAGAATCCAGCATCGTGTGCGAAATACCTTCTTCCTCCTACACCCACACTTCCGCAAAGAAAATAACTCACACTGGAAGTGCTTTCATATAGCCTTGATATGGAAATACAACCGTCCAAATACCGTCCATAAAGTTCTGTAGATGTATATCCTTGCGTTTTGTTGGGATGAAAAATAACAGCTGTAGAATTAAAATACTGGTAATTAGGCTCAAAAAGTTCTAGCACAGCAATTTCATCACTGTTTGCCAAATATGTCACTCCCCATAAATCATTCTTATCAAAAGATTTATGGCTTTGAGCATTTGTCATCATATTTGTTTCCAAATCTATTGTCTTTACATAAGTATGCCAAGTAAAGTATTCATCAAAACCAACATAAGCAATCACTATTTCATTTTCTTGATTCTCCTGTGAGTCACACCCTTTAAAAGATGAATATGGACCAAAGATTACAGTTTCCACTGGTAAAAAACCATTTACATCATCACATATTGCATCGTTAAAATCATATTTGTTGAATTTTCTGAAATAGATTGTATTATTCATATCGTTTTTGGACAAAATAGTAACAAAGTCATCTGTCTGAATCAAATCAAATGGAATTGAATTGTGAGTTAAAGGAGCAATATAATAAACGCCTGCGTTGTTTACGGGATTTTTGTAACCATACGTAAAGAAATAGTCATAATTTAAATTACTGTTTCTTTTTTTCCCTATTGAGGCCATCATACAATAGTCAGGGTATTGTATGGAAACAATATCTGTAAGTTCTTGGACTTCATTAATCTCACAATAATAAAAACCGTTTATTGTTCCTGTTTGCCCAACCACAAAAAAACCCATAACACCAATAGTGTCATCTGGATTTTGAAGGCGTTTGGTGCCACAGAAATATACAGTATCAGAAAACTTATGCTGCACAATATCCCTAATCAAAAATTGAGCATCTATTCTATATGTTTTGCACGCAATTGCATCTGAACTAATTGACAAAAAACCTGTAACATCACCATTATAAGTGGCGTCAAAACAGGATATAGTCATTTGTGGATACATTCCAATAGTCTTTTGATAATAAATACCACTACCATATACTTCATTATCTGAGAAATCAACAGATACTGTAGAATAACTTGAGAGCGTCTGACCAAACATTACTCCATTAAAAGTAATTACGCTTAGAAAAAATAATACTCTTTTCATAATTAATAGATTGTAAAACAATATAATATATAAAACGATATAATAATTTGACTATGGCAAAGATAGGAATAATATTTCAATTAAACAAATTTTTTTTCAAAAAAATGAGTTTTTTTTCGTAAACCCTACACAATGCTATATGCGCAGTGTGGGGTCTAATGTGCATCACTATTGTTAGCGTGTTGAAGACACGCTACAATGAGATACTTGAAATGTAGCGTGTCTTCGACACGCAGAAACCTCTGTGTT
>CADALO010000020.1 GCA_902788805.1 uncultured Bacteroidota bacterium
CGAGTTTCAGCATACGATTGCCGACGCACAAAGCATCCACCACAACGAGCCCGACGTCTACTTCTACCACTCCGACCACCTCGGCAGCGCCAGCTGGATCACCGACAACGGAGGCCTTGCCGTCCAGCACCTGCAGTACCTGCCCTACGGCGAACGCTATGTCGACCAGCGTATCTCCGGCTACAGTGAGCGATTCACTTTCACCGGCAAGGAGCGCGACGAGGAAACGGGCTACGGCTACTTCGGTGCCCGCTATATGGATCACGAGCTGATGACAATGTGGCTGAGCGTCGACCCGATGGCCGACAAATACCCGAGTATTAGCCCCTACGCCTATTGCGCTTGGAATCCTGTGAAGTTGGTTGACCCTGATGGGAGAGAAGTTGTTGTCGTCGGTGATAAAATTGACAAAATATTGCAGAAACTCTCTTATCAAAAACTCGACATTTCGTACAACGATAAAACAGGCAGGCTCGAAGCCAAATTAAATAATTGCACTGTAAATGACTTGTCTGACGACGAAAAAATGCTGTATTCTGCCATTATGGACCCCAATGTGTGTGTACAAATCGCATCATTCACTGCGGCCAAAGACAAAAATGGGAATGATTGTTTTATTGACCCTATAGACAATGTCACGGCGTATGGCACAGAAGGTGGCTCATTTTATGAGGGAATACTTATTAAAAATAACGAAACAGGGGTGTCAATTGCCCGCACATTAAGTTATGTTGATGTTGATCTTATGGATAAAAATGGATATGACAATGGGGTTCCTCATGAAATAACTGAAGGTTACTTGGTCGGAAGAAAAATGATAGAGAGAGATGTTTCTTATGTAGGGATGGCTACTCAAAATGGGAACAATCCTATTGTAAAGGAAGCACATGCAGAGGCCGTTTCAGAAAAGAAAATAAAAAACTCAATAAATTATTAGTCATGTCAAGGAATTGGATTGTATTTATTGTTGTATTTTTTTTCGAAAGTGTGTGTATTGGCCGATGTTATTCGCAAGATACAGCATTACAGCGTCCAGTTATTATTATTGGCCAGGGGAGCTCTGCGGTTATTGCTGACAATCATTATCTTGATAGCATGAACAAAATAGTCCAGTCAATGGAAGTAGAATTACAGTATTATAAAGTCGAGGCTATTTTCTCAGTAAATAGTATTCAAGATGATTCCATATTGCGTTTGATTGATGTCAAAGTGGATTCCCTTATAGATTGCAATCCCTCGGAGTGGATAAATACAGGAGAACTGATAACAATGTTTCAGTGGGCGGATGACAAATACAATAATGAGTCAGCGAAATTCCAGGTAGGAGACAGGTTTTATGCATCTTTACAATCCTATAGCCCAAAACTCGCGGTCGGACACGGGGAGGATTATATCGTGGTACGTGACACGGATTACTGCAAGCAGGTTGAGGTCCCATTCAGCAAAATCAAAAAAAGACTAATGGTGCAAATAACAGAATAATAGTCAGAATATTTTCGACCAAATGGTGACGTACACTAAATTGAACCCGTCGCGACGGATGTTCCCGTTGTTGCGGATCCCCCTCGCAGCGGATGTTCGCTCCAAGTTGTGGCGGATCTGCGCTCCGCCACATTAAACACCCTAACTCCACAAACCACACACCTTGTACCAGCCTACAGCATAGTCTCAGCGTCGGAGCAGGCAGGGACTTGCTCCGTCAGATCAACGTTACTTCAACGATACATCAACCATCCTTCGACCATCGTTTAACCATATATGATGGTCGAAATATGGTTAAAGTATGGTTTATCAATGGTCGAAATGACGGCGTTGGATGCTTGATGCCACGGCGATGAATCGACGTGGCTTGCGGGATGTGACGGGTGTGTTCCGGAAAGGGCTATTGTTTTTTCAGCGCGTTGTAGCGTTTGCGTGCGCGGTCGGCGTAGAGGCTGGCGGGATAGTCGAGCAGGAGCTTCTCGTAGCATTCGCGTGCTCGGTCGGTGTTGCCCAGCTGTTGCTCGTTGAGCTCGGCAAGCATAATCAGAGCATCGTCGGCCAGAATGTCGCTGGCATAGTGGTCCACGATGCGCTGCAGCAGCGAGTCGGCTTCGGTATAGCGCCCCTGTTTCATTCGGATACGGGCTTTCTGCATCAGCACCTCGTCGAAGAGCGAATGCGACAGGTTGCGGATTGTGATGTCGTCGTATAGTGCCCAGGCCGAGTCGAGCTGGCCGCGATAGAGCATCAGGTCGGCGGCGGCATAGTAGGAGAGGGCTTCGTAGGTGCTGTCCTCCTCCATATTGTCGCTGATGAGGAGCGAGAGCTGCATTGCGTCGTTGGCGATGAGTTTTGAGGTCGATGCGCGCAATACGTCGAGCTGTGACTTGGCCCACTGGAAGTCGTTGTTGTAGTAGCTCAGCTTGGCGTTCTTGAACTTGGCCATAGCGCCTATTACGTCGTTCTTGTTGGCTTTCTCCACCTGGCTGTACAGTAGCGACGCGTCCCATATCTCGCCCGAGAAGAGCAGCAGGTCGCCAAGCTCGAGCTTCACTTCGCTTACGGTATTGCCCGGCAGCCGCGGCATCTCGATGATGTCGTAGAGCAGGTCGGCGGCCTTTTGCAGACGGGCATTGTCGGCAGGCGTGTTGTAGGCCAGCAGGTGCGAGTAGTTGCGCATCAGCGGCACTGTCTGCGGGTTCTTGCCGAGTTCGGTCAGGGTGGCCTCATATTCGCCCTCCAGCGCCGCCAGTTCCTTGGCGTTGACAGCGTGGCCCTGGTTGATGCGTGCGTATTTTGTGGTCAGCAGTCCTATCTTGCTTTCGAAGTATAGCGGCGTCTCTTTGCCTTTGGCGATGATGTGTCTGTAGGCGGCCTCGGCCACGTCGAAGGCCTCGTTGTTATGGGCTATCTGCGCCACGCGGTACACTTGTTCCGCCCCTTGGTCGGGGAATCGTGCGTCGACGGCCTTGGCCTGTGTCAGCGCAAAATCGAAGTCGAGCTGCTGCAGCGAGAACCAGATCATCATCTCAAGATAGTTCCTGTTCTCGGGGTTCTGGCGGATGCGCGATGTCAGCGTGCGTCGCAGGCCGTCGGCAAGCTGTGTGGTGGAGGTCTCGTTCAGGGCCCTTTGCAGGGCTATCTGTATCGAGCCCATCGAGCCGGGCGATTTGTCGAGCAGAGCGAAGTATTCCTGGGTCATCTTCTCATAGTTGCCCGACTTCTCGTAGAGCGTGGCCAGTTCCATCACATAGATGTACTGGTTGTCCATCCGTTCGCGGGCGGCCAGATAGGTCTGTATGGCATAGTCGTTGCGGCCGGCGTTCTCGAAGGCCATAGCAAGGTCGCTTGTCTGCTTTGAGTCGCGCCCCAGCCTCTCTATGGCTGCGGCATACTGCTTCTCGGCCTTCTTCTTTTCGCCGCGTTTCAGGTAGATGCTGCCCAGGTCGACATAGAGGAACAGGTCGCGCGGCTGCCGTTTGAGGCGCTTCTCTACCAGCCGCTCGGCCTCCTTGTATTTGCCTGTCTCGGCATAGCAACCCAGCAGCATCTGGTAGTAGTAGATGTTCTGCGTGCGGGCGTAGAGCGGCTCATAGAGTTCTATGGCCTTGTCGTATTCACGGTTCTGATAGTAATACGAAGCCATCTGTTCCGTCGTTTGCTGGGCGGAACAGATGGTTGGTGTGAATAATTGAATAATGAAAAGTATAGACGATAGCAGGAGGGCCTTTTTCATCGCTGCGGTTCTCAGAATCCAATGGTGGAAATGGTATTATTTCAGGTAGTATTCGACAGTGGTCACGACGCGTATCTTCTTGATTTGAGGTGTGTTCTCGTCAAGGTCGCTGATGTCGAAATAGCCTTGCGAGGCAGTGCGCATCTTGCCTATCTTGCTGTGGCTGTTCTTGGCAAACTCCTCGGCACTCTCGCGTGCCTTGTCAAGGCTCTCGGCAATCATTGAGGGCTTGATGTCGTTGAGACCGTCGTAGTTATAGCTGGCCGAGGTGCTCGAGATGATGTCCTGCTTCAGCAGTTCGCCGTCGATGGTGCGCTGCAGCTTGCGTACGGCTTCCATATTGGAGCTGAAAACGCTGATGGTCTGACGTGCCGTGTAGCGGAATTTCAGGTTCTCGCTGATATAGTAGTCGTCGTAGCGGTCGCTGAAGTTTGCTGTGGAGTACTTGATTTCCTCGTCCTTGATGCCGGCCTTTTTGATAAGGGCCACGATAGCTTCGTCGTTGCGCTCAACCCTTGCACGGAGGTCGATGAGCGAATTGTCCTGTGAGGTGTAGCTGATGCGCAGCACCACGTTGTCGGCTGGCACTTCGCGTTCGCACAAGCCCTTGACTGTCACCGTGTCGTCGAACGACTTGAGCGTCTTGACTGTCCATACCAGCATAAGGCCTAGCACAAATGCTGCCAGCACAATGCTTGTGCCGAGGATGTAGTTTTTCTTGAATGGAATTTGACTGCCTTTCATTTCTGTTGATGTTTTGATGTTAGTTTATCCTTAAACGCTTATGGCTAAATAATATTGTAGCAGCAGGCAAAAAAATGAAAAAAACTGGGAAAGGAGCCTTCCTTTTTTTCTCTGCTTGCGACAAGCCTGAAGCAATAAGAGGCCGCTTGGCGTCGGTCACTGCTCGATGAAACCGCAACGGCGCAGCAGCGCGTCGGGGTCGGGGTCGCGTCCCATAAAGTCGCGGAACAGGTCGGCAGGATGCTTGCTGCCGCCGCGTGACAGGATTTTGTCGCGGAAGTCGCGTGCGGTGGCGGTGTTGAATATGCCATCGGCCTTGAAACGCGAAAAGATGTCGGCGTCAAGTACTTCGGCCCATTTGTAGCCGTAGTAGCCGGCAGCATAGCCACCAGAGAAGATGTGGGTGAACGAGGTGCTGGTGCAGCAGCCTTCGACGGTGGGCAGCAATTCGGTCATCTGGCGGTGCTCGAAGTGCTCTATGGTCTCGTCTGCGGCGAGAGGCGCGGTGAGGGTGTGGTAGGCCATATCGGTAGTGCCAAAGTTGAGCTGGCGCAGGCAGAGCCAGCCGGCAAGATAATTCTCGCTGCGTCGAATCTTGTCGATATATTGCGGCGGTATAGGCTCGCCGGTCTGGTAGTGGCGAGCGAAGGTGTTGAGGAATTCGGTCTCGTAGCACCAGTTTTCCATCACCTGCGAGGGCATTTCAACGAAGTCGTGGCGTACGCTGGTTCCGCTGACCGAGGGGCAGTGTACATCGCTGAGCATACCGTGCATTGCGTGTCCCATTTCGTGCATAAAGGTTTCGACTTCATCAAAGCTTAGCAGCGAAGGCTTGTCGGCCGTAGGCTTTGAGAAGTTGCACACTACCTGAATGAGTGGGCGCACCTCGTGGCCGTCGATGGCTGACTGGGCGCGGAATTCAGTCATCCAGGCGCCGCTGCGCTTGTTGGAGCGCGGGTGCATATCGAGATAAAGGATGCCCATAAAGCGCTGGCCGTCGCTGACACGATAGGCGCGGACGTCTTCTTGGTAGACCTCTATGTCCGGGGCTTCGTCGAAGGTGAGACCGTAGAGCGTATGGTAGAGAGCAAAAATTCCTTGTCGCACTTTGTCGAGCTGAAAGTAGGGACGAAGTATCTCGGAATCGAAGTCGTAGCGCTCTTTTTTCAGCTTCTCGCTGTAGTAGGAGAAGTCCCAGCTTTGCAGCTCAAAGTCGGCACCGATGCTGCGGGCGTAGGCGCGCACCTCTTCGAGCTCGCGCTTGGCGAAGGGCAGCGACGCAGCGTGCAGCCGGGCAAGGAAGGCGTTGACGGTTGCGGGTGTCTGGGCCATTGTGCGTGTTAGCGAATAGGAGGCATAGTCGGGATAGCCCAGCAGCCGGGCCTGCTCGAGGCGCAGCTGCACTATGCGGCGTATGATGTCGCTGTTGTTGTTGCCGTTGCTGCGGTTGCCGCGGCTGTTGTAGGCCTGCCACATTTGCTGGCGCAGGCTGCGGTTGTCGGCATAGGTGAGGAAGGGACGGTAGGAGGGGGCGTGGAGTGTGAAGAGCCACCCTTCAAGGCCACGCGAGGCGGCTTCCTCGCGGGCTGTGGCGATGACGTTGTCGGGCAGTCCGCTGAGCTGCTCTTGCTCGGTGAGATGGAGGGTGAACTCGTTGGTGTCCTCGAGCGCGTTGTGGTTGAACTGTTCGGTGAGTGTCGACAACTCTTCGGCATTGGCTGCAAACCGGCGTTGCTTCTCTGGCTCAAGGTCGACACCGTTGCGGACGAAACGCTGGTAGTATTTCTCAACCACTTCTCCCTGTTCGCCGGCAAGGTGGCTCTGACTCAGCATTTTTATACGCTCAAAGAGGTCGCGGTCCATCCATATACGGTTTTCGAAGCGGGTGATTTCGGGCATCAGTTCCAAGACGATGGACTGCATCTGGGGGTTGGTGTTGCATTCGTTCAGGTTGAGTAGCAAGGCGGTTACGCGGTCGAGCATATCGGATGCCGTCTCAAGTTGTTCTATGGTGTTTTCGAATGTCGGTGCCTCTTGCTGTCCGGCAATGGCCTTGATGTTGTCTTCAGCGGTCTTAATGGCATCTCTGACAGCCGGCGCGTAGTGCTCGTTGCGGAACAGGTGAAAGGGCGGTGTTTGATATGGAGTTGTCCATTCTTGAAGCAAGGGGTTGATGTCCATAGGGTGGAATTATTTTTGACGGTTTAACAATAAAAGGGCTGTTGCGTCGTTTTACAACATATAATTATAACGGAAAAACAATTATTTATTGTTCTAAAAACACCAAGATTATGAAGAGACTATCGTTGATGCTTCTGGCCGTAGTGCCACTGCTGTTCGCCTCGTGCAAGGGCGAGGACCCCGAGAAAGCCGCTGCCATAAAGAGGGCCGACTCGCTGCAGACCATTGTCGATGCCAAAGACGGAGAAATCGACGCCCTGTTTGATGTATTGAACGAGATTGAGACAAACCTTTCGGAAATTTCGGCACGTTACAGCCAGGTCAATGCGTTGAAGCAGCGCAACCCCGAGATGAACAGCCGCGTCAAGGGGCAGATTACCGACCAACTGGCGGTGATTGAGAATATGCTTTCGCAGAACAGACAGAAGATTGCTACCCTTAACGCCAAGATTTCCAACCTTGGACAGGAGAATAGCAAACTGCAAGAGTTCATCGACAACCTGAATACCCGCATCGCAGAGCAAGAGACTCAGATTGGGGAACTGATGAACGAGCTGACCATCAGCAAGGCCACCATCCAGCAGCTGTCGGACAATGTCAGCAGCCTTACCCAGTCGAACAAGGAGAAAGACGACTATATCGCCTATCAGACCAGCGAGGCTAACAAGGCTTATTATATCGTAGGCTCGTACAAAGAGCTGAGCGAGATGGGAATTGTGAGCAAGAGCGGCGGTTTCATAGGTATTGGCAAGAAGCAGAACACCTCTGAGAATATGGATGTATCGAAATTCCAGACCATCGACCGCACCAAGGTGACCACTATATCGATCAATCAGCGCAAGGCGCAGGTTATATCGAAACATCCCGAAGGTTCGTACGAACTTGTGTACGATGAGAATGATGCAAAGAAGGTGGCCTACCTGACAATCAAGGATGTCAATGCCTTCTGGCGCTTTACCGACTACTTGGTGGTGTCGACCAGCAAGTGACAGTATTGCTTAATAATAACAATGGGCGCCGCGATTTTGAATCGCGGCGCCCATTCTATATTAGTCGTATGCTTTATCGTCCAAAGCCTACAGCGCGGCGGACAAGATCGTATTTACGGTTGGCAATTTCGTTGGCTCGGTCACGGCCTTTGTCGAGGACTTCGTCAACATAGTCGCTCTGCGACAGGCGCTCATACTCGGCCTGAACCGGACGCAGGGTCTCGTAAATCACTTCCAGGACCTCTTTCTTGAAATCGCCGTAGCGTTCCATACCTGTGAAGTGATCGATGGCTTGCTGCAACGGAGTTCCACTCAATGCGGAATAGAGGGTGATTAGGTTCGAAATGCCTGGCTTTTTCTCTTCGTCGAAGGCTACGTAGCCGTCGTTGTCGGTGACAGCACGATTTATTTTCTTCTTTATAGTGGCTTCGTTGTCAAGCAGGAATATTATGCCTGATGTGTCTTCTGCCGACTTGCTCATCTTCTTGGTGGGGTCTTGCAGGTCTTTGATTTTCGCACCTACTTTGGGGATGATAGGCTCTGGCACCACAAAGAGATCGCCGTATTTGTGATTCATACGCTCTGCAATGTCGCGTGCAAGCTCCACGTGCTGCTTCTGGTCGGCACCGACAGGTACTACGTTGCTGTCATACAGGATGATGTCGGCAGCCATAAGTACTGGGTAGGTGAATAAGCCGCAGCCTACATTGGTCTGCTTCTCGCTTTTGGCCTTGAACTGTGTCATACGGCTCAGCTCGCCCATATAGGTGTGGCATTCGAGTATCCAGGCCAGTTGGTTGACGGCCGGCACCTCGCTCTGGATGTAGAACGTGCAGTTGGCAGGGTCCAGACCGCAGGCAAGGTAGAGGTTGGCGAAGCGGCGTATGCGCTCCTGTATGAGCTTGGGGTCGCCCTGGGGCACGGTGATGGTATGCATATCGGGAACGAACAGGAATGAGTCGTATTCCTTTTGGTACTCAAGGAATTGGCGTATGCCACCGCAGTAGTTGCCGATGGTCAGTTCGCCGCTTGGCTGCAAGCCCGACAAAAGTCTTTTTCTCGTATTTTCCATATACAAAAAAAGCACCATTTTTGGTGCTCCTTGGGTGGGAGGTGGGGCTCGAACCCACGACCTCCAGATCCACAATCTGGCGCTCTAACCAGCTGAACTACGCCCACCATCTTATCTTCGAAAAGATTTGCAAAAGTACTACTTTTTCCGAAACCGACAAAATTTTTTTTAATAAAATGCGTAAGATGCTTAAATTCAAGGAAACAATCACCGGCGGTATGTCCTTGTGCGAAGACTTGTATCGATGAAGGCGCGACGTTTTTACACTTTTTATAGTGGTTTTTTAGCTCTTGTCCTCGGCTGCAATATGCATTGAGTTTTCTTCGGACGAAGAATAGGGGATGGGAGGTTTCTTGTATATGGCGATGAGGTTTGAGTTGATAAGCTGTTCAACTCGGAGCATCGTTTGTTCCATTTTGCTGCGTTTCAGCTGACACTCCCAAATTACAATGACTTGCCAGCCGTTTTCTTGAAGTACATTGTAGTTGTGCTGGTCGCGCTCCTGGTTGCGCCTGATTTTTGAAACCCAGAACTCTCTGTTGGTGCTGGGAATCTTGCAGCACTCGGAATCCTCCAATCCCTCTCGCATTAACGCATTCCCGCATTCACTCATTTTTACGTGGTGTCCGTGCCAGAAACACCCATTGACGAATATCGCCGTCCTGTAGGTTCGCAGCACGATGTCCGGCTTGCCTGGCACACTCTTGACATTCAGTCGATACCGATAACCGTGGCTCCACAGCCACCGCCGCACCTTCAGTTCCGGCTTTGTTCCCTTGCCTTTGATGTGCGACATACAGCGATGCCGCTGCTCTGGTGTCATCGTGTCGGTCATAGTTTAGCGTTCTTTGATTTTAAGCTGTTTGATAATTCTGTCGCGCTGTGGATAACTGATGTCGCCAAAGGCCGGGCTGCCGTATTCCAGAGCCATAGTGTCGCAGATGGGTATGCTTGTCACATCGTCAAGCAACAGCTCGTTCCACAGTGTGTCGCTCATTGGGTGCCTGTATAGGTCATAGAAATACATACTCATCATATAGCGGCAACGTCCGATGATTATGTAGTCGACATCGCTCACTGGATGTTTTTCCTTAAAATAATCATAAGTCACGCTGTCGACAGAGCCGTAGTTTGTCAGTTCTATGCTGATGCATCCTGCGGCTTCCAGTCGTTGGCGGATGCCTTCTATCTCGTCGTGTGTAAGGCCTATGCGTTTGCCGATACTGTCTGCATCAAGTGTGGAACCGTGGTATTCGCGCCAGTTGTTTGAGACTGTGTCGCCTGCAGGCCTGGTGTGGAACATCTCCACCTGTTTGCCGTCGAATTCCAGGCGCATCCAGGCACCGCTGTCCATAGCCGAGCGTGCATATTCGGCAGCGTCCCATATCTCACGCTCGTGTTTCACGTAGTGGGCTACAAGATGCTTGGCATCCACCTTGTCGCTTTTGCGGCTGTCGTGAATTAGAACTGCGGCAAGCAACAGTATATTAGCTATACCCCAGATGACGATGGCGCGACTGAAACTGTTCCTTTTGTCTGGCTTGCATTGCCTTACAATGTGAAAAATGAAGATGCCAAGACCAATCAGCAGTATCGGAAACCAGAAAATGGCAGTAAAGACGAAGAACGAATCGCCCTCGTCGCCAGTTACCAGCATTGCAATAAAAAGCATTGTCACCAGCAACATTATAGGTATGCCCAGTCGAAGACCCGGATTCGGTTTCTTCCTTTCCGGAGGCGTGTTGTTGTTTAAAGTTCGGTTTTCATTCATTATTTGGTCTGTAATTTTGACTTATGATATTATGTAAAAAGAAACAGTAACTGTCATAGTTGCTGTTTCTTTTGTACCCCCTGGGGGAATCGAACCCTCATTTAAAGTTTAGGAAACTTCCGTTCTATCCGTTGAACTAAGGAGGCAGGTTTTTAATGCGTTAATGTGTAAATGTGTTAATGAGTTAGTTGTTGCGTTAACGTGTAAATGTGTTAATGAGTTAGTTGTTGCGTTAATGTGGAAATGCGTTAATGAGTTAGTTATAGCGTTAGTTCTGTATTGCGTTAGTGATTCTGTTAACGAGTTAATTCGATAATTATTGTATGAGGTTATTACGTTTTTTTACTGTTATTGATGCCGAATTCAGCATTTTGTAATTCTCTTTGAGATGGGTTGTCATTGCTCATTTTATTATTGCGTAAATGTGCTATTGCGTAAATGTCTGGAAGTGATTGCGTAGCTACTTGCGCATTAACGCAATAACACATTAGCACATTATAATTTGCGTTTTATTTCAATGACTTCGTATGCCTCGACGATGTCGCCGACCTTGATATCATTGAAGTTCTCGATGTTGAGACCACAGTCCTGACCGCTGACAACCTCTTTGACGTCATCTTTGAAGCGCTTGAGTGACGCCAGCTTGCCGGTGTAGACCACGATGCCGTCGCGGATGACACGCACGTTGCTTGTACGGCTGATCTTGCCGTCCAAACACATACAGCCGGCAATGGTGCCGACTTTCGAAATTTTGAAAGTCTCGCGAATCTCAAGGTTAGCCACAATCTTCTCCTGTTTCTCAGGCGAAAGCATACCTTCGATAGCGTCTTTAAGCTCATTGATAGCATCGTAGATGATGCTGTATAGGCGAATGTCTATATGCTCTGTCTCGGCCATCTTGCGGGCACCCACGCTGGGACGCACCTGGAAACCGATGATAATAGCGTCTGACGATTCGGCCAGCAGCACGTCGTTCTCGGTAATCTGTCCAACGGCTTTGTGGATGACGTTGACCTGGACCTCGTCGGTCGAGAGCTTGAGCAGCGAGTCGCTGAGTGCCTCCACCGAACCGTCCACGTCGGCCTTGACGATGATATTGAGTTCCTTGAAGTTGCCCAATGCAATGCGGCGTCCAATCTCGTCGAGGGTCATATGCTTCTGTGTGCGCAGACCCAGCTCGCGTTGCAGCTGTGTACGGCGGTTGGCGATGTCCTTGGCCTCCTTCTCGTTTTCGGTGACGTTGAATGTGTCGCCGGCCTGACAAGCACCTGTAAGTCCAAGCAACAGCACGGGCTGCGAAGGACCTGCCGACATAACCTCTTGGTTACGCTCGTTGTACATAGCACGGACGCGGCCGCTGATGGCTCCTGCCACCACGGGGTCGCCCTTGCGGATGGTGCCATCCTCGACAAGGATTTTGGCCACATAGCCGCGGCCTTTGTCCAGCGAGCTCTCGATGACTGTACCCTTTGCGCGCTTGTTGGGATTGCCTTTCAGTTCCATAATGTCGGCCTGCAGGATGACTTTTTCAAGCAGTTCGTCGACATTGATGCCCTTCTTGGCACTGATATCCTGGCTCTGGTACTTACCGCCCCATTCTTCAACCAGCAGGTTCATATTGGCAAGCTCGGTCTTGATGCGGTCGGGATCGGCACCAGGTTTATCTATCTTGTTGATGGCGAAGACAATCGGGACACCGGCTGCCTGTGCGTGGTTGATAGCCTCTACTGTCTGCGGCATTATCTTGTCATCGGCAGCAATAACGATGATGGCAATATCTGTCATCTTGGCACCGCGGGCACGCATAGCGGTAAATGCCTCGTGGCCAGGGGTGTCGAGGAAGGTGATCTTGCGTCCGTCGGCAGTTGTCACCTCGTAGGCACCGATATGCTGGGTGATACCGCCGGCCTCGCCTGCGATAACGTTGGTCTTGCGGATATAGTCAAGCAGCGACGTCTTACCGTGGTCAACGTGACCCATAACGGTGACGATGGGGTTGCGCGGCACCAGGTCTTCGGGCTGGTCTTCTTCCTCAATCTTGTGCAGCGTGTCGACAACCTCCGAGCTGGCAAAGCTGATTTCGTAGCCAAACTCGTCGGCGATAAGACGGATGGTCTCTGCGTCAAGGCGTTGGTTGATGCTGACGAAGATGCCAACCTGCATACAGGTAGCGATAATCTGCGTTACGGGGATGTTCATCATTGTGGCCAGCTCGTTGGCGGTGACGAACTCCGTCACCTGCAACGTCTTCTGGTTCTCCATCTCGCGCAGCTGCTCCTCCTCAATCTGCTGGTGAACCTTCTGGCGTTTCTCGCGGTTGTGCTTCGAAGTCTTCGACTTACCCATCGGGCTCAGTCGTGCCAGAGTCTCTTTAATCTGCTTTTCGATCTCGGCGTCGTCCACCTCCGGTTTCTTCTTCTCAGCGGCTTTTTTCTTTTTCTCGCTCTTCTTGTCCTTGCCTTTGGCCTCCTTCTTGGCGGCATCGGCCTGCTTGATTGCCTGCGGGTTGTTCTCGTCGACCTTTACGCCCTCTTTCTTGATGCGTTTGCGTTTCTTCTTTTTCTCATCGTCGCGGCCTTTGGGCTTGGGCTTGTCAAATTGGGTCAGGTCGATTTTCGACACAACCTTCGGGCCTTCGAGCTTCTGGTATTGGGTCTCGATGAACTCGATTTCCTTCTCTGGAGCCTTCTCAGGGGCTTTCTCGACGGGCTGGGGCTCAGGAACCGGGGTTGCGACAGGCTTCTCCACAGTTTCTTTTTCTGTGGCGGCAACCTTCTTCTTCTCGGCTTTCGGAGTCTCGGCTTTCTCCTTCTCGCTCTTTTTCTTTTCTTTGGCCTTGCGGTCTTCCTTCTCGGTCTTGCTCTGTTTTGCAGGGCGCATACGGGTGTTGATGGCCGAAAGGTCAATCTTGTCCACTATGCGCACCTCTGCGTCAAAGGAGTTCTTGCCCTCTTTGGCACCAGCCACCGAGCTGCGCAGCACCTTGGTCTCGAACTTGGGCGCTGCCGGTTCCGGCTCGGCATCGGGTTCTGTCTGCGCGGCAGCAACCTCCTCAGTCGGCTCTTCCTGCTTGGCTTCCGAGTCTGTTTCGGTCTGCTGCTCCTGCTTGGCAGCCTCTTTGATTTTAGGAGTGTTGAAATTCTTGATAATTACCTCGTCGCCATACTCCGGAGTATCCTCCGCGTTTGCGTTGGAGGCCTCTATGGTCACGCTGCTGGCCGTGGTGATTTCAATGCGGTCGGCGTTCTCTTTCACCTGGCGTTCAGCCTGGAACGCCGTGGCCAACAAAGCATACTGCTCAGGGGTGAGCCTTGCGTTTGGGTTGGCATCTACCACGTGGCCCTTCTTGGCAAGGTACTCCACGAGGGTAGGAATGCCGACGTTCAGTTCTTTGGCGGCTTTGTTGAGTCTGATGTTTTTGGGTTCTTCTGACATTACACTCCTCCTTCTTTTTAGTTGAACAAAAATGTTTTTCTGGCGCTGTTTCTTATTGATTCTATGGTTGGCGCCTACTCTTCTTCAAATTCTGCATTCAGCACATCGACGACGTGGTCGATGGTCTCCTCGTCAAGACCGGTGCGGCTGACAAGTTCTTTCTTAGGCAGTGCGAGCACTTTCTTGGCCGTGTCGCAGCCTATCTTCATCAGGGCGTTGATTACGCTCTGGTCTATCTCGTCGTTGAACTCTTTGAGGTCGACGTCAAAGAGGGCCTTGAGTACCTCGATAACCTGGTCGATGGTCTCCTCCTCGAGGTCGGTACGGCTGATAAGCTCGTCCTTGGGCAGTGCCAGCACGCTCTTGGCCGTGTCGCAACCTATCTTGATGAGCTCGTCGATTACCCAGTCGTCGATTTCGCCCTTCAGACCCTTCAGGTCTATGTCGTCGAGGTCTTCGTCGGTGTTGCGGTAGATTTCAATCTCATAACCGCACAGTTTGCTGGCCAGCTTGATGTTGTGGCCTCCCTTGCCGATAGCCAGCGACACCTGGTCGGGCTCCATAAACACCTCGGCGGTCTTGGTGGCCTCGTTGATGTTGATTTTGGTAATCTCGGCGGGGCTCAGCGAACGGCGAATCATAAGTTCGGGGCGGCTCGAGTAGTTGATGACGTCGATGTTCTCGTTCTTCAGCTCGCGCACAATGCCGTGGATGCGGTTGCCCTTCATACCCACGCACGAGCCCACGGGGTCGATGCGGTCGTCATACGACTCGACGGCCACTTTAGCCCTCTCGCCTGGCACACGCACTATGTTGCGTATGGTGATGAGACCGTCGTAGATCTCAGGTACCTCGGCCTCGAGCAGACGCTCCAGGAATATGGGCGAAGTACGCGACAGGATGATGACGGGGTTGTTGTTCTTCAGCTCCACCTTGAGCACGATGGCGCGCACCGTGTCGCCCTTGCGGAAGCGGTCGGAGGGTATCTGCTCGCTCTTGGGCAGCACCAGCTCTATCTTCTCCTCGTCGAGCACCAGTATCTCCTTGTTCCAAGGCTGGTAGACCTCGCCAATGACTATCTCGCCCACTTTGTCCTTGTATTTCTGGAAGATGAGCGACTTCTCATAGTCCTGAATCTTGCCCACCAGGTTCTGGTGTATGGCCAGAATCTCGCGGCGGCCGAACTCGCTCAGCGGCACGGGCTCCGAAAGGTCCTCGCCGACCTCGAAGTCCGATTCTATCTTGATAGCTTCGGAATACTCAATCTCGCGTTTGCTGTCTGTCAGTTTGCCGTCCTCGACGATAAGGCGGTTGCGGTAAATCTCCAGGTCGCCCTTGTCGATGTTGACAATGATGTCGAAGTTGTCGTCCGTGCCGTATTTCTTGGAAAGGGCGGTGCGGAACACCTCTTCAAGGATGTGCATCAAAGTCTCACGGTCAATGTTCTTGAAATCTTTAAATTCCGAAAAGGAATCAATAAGGTCTGACGTCTTCATTGTGTTAATATGTTGATACGTGGTTTAAATTCTTGTTTGTCAAAAATGTATTACTATCTTGGCGGTCTTGATGTCGCTGTAGGCGTACTGCACGGGTTTGGGCTGGCTCTTGCGGCTGCCTTGGGGCTGGAGGGTGATGTGCTCGTCGTCGGCCTCCACCAGCTGTCCCTCGGTGGTCTCGCCCTCGAAGGTCGTCACCGTAAGGTCGCGGCCCACATTCTTCTTGTACTGGCGTTTGAGTTTGAGCGGCGAGTCAAGCCCTGCCGACGCCACATTGAGCTCAAAGTCCTCGGCGTCGCGGTCCAGGCTGCCCTCTATGGTGCGGCTCAGCTCTATGCAGTCGTCGATAGTGATGCCGTTGTCGCCGTCGATGGCTACATTGATGCGGTTGTCGGTCGAGATTTTCAGGTCGACCAAGAACTTGTCGCTGCCGGCCAGTGCCTCTGCGATAACGTTCATTACGTGCATTTTGTCTATCATAATACCGTCCTTCTTCTTGTTGGTTTGCAAAAATATTGTCAATAAAAGAGGGGACTTGCGTCCCCCTTTCTCACAAAATCCGCTGCAAAAATACAAAGAATATTTTGATTATAAGGCTCTTTTGTGAAAAAACATTGTTTTTGTAATGCTATTGTGTTGATTATTAATGGTATAGAAAAATATAAAAAGCCGCTTTAGCGCTGGTTTTATATGCTTTTTTGCCGCTGCCGCAGTGGATTTTGTCTGTTTTTGACCTGCTTTTCGCACTGTGTCGCGACCGTCTTCGGGAGCATTTTTCGATGGACCAACACTGGTCGTTGTACAATATATGTACAATAGTTGTACAATATTTGTACGTTTACAATTGTACAAGTATTGTACAACTATTGTACATATATTGTACAACGACCGCCGGAGTTGGTCCCTTGCGGAGGCGAGGTGCTTCTCTGCAAGGTGTTGATTTGTAGGGATGTATTTTTATTTGCTTTTTTGCACAATTATTTTGCCAGTGGTGCGTTTATCATTCAGAATAGTATTTTTTGATAATTTATGAAGCAATATCTTGACCTTTTGCAATATGTGCTTGACAATGGTGTTCAGAAGGAGGACCGCACGGGTACGGGTACGCGCAGCGTGTTCGGCTACCAGATGCGCTTCCACCTCGACGACGGTTTTCCGCTGCTGACTACCAAGAAGTTGCACTTGCGTTCGATTATATATGAACTGCTGTGGTTCCTCAGGGGCGACACCAATATCGGCTATCTGCACGACCATAAGGTGACAATTTGGGACGAGTGGGCCGACGCCAATGGCGACCTGGGTCCCATCTACGGTCATCAGTGGCGCTCGTGGGGATGCGCCGACGGCGGCCATATCGACCAGATTGCGGCCCTTATCGAGCAAATCAAGAACAATCCCGATTCGCGGCGCCTGCTGGTGTCGGCGTGGAATGTGGGCGAGATCGACAAGATGGCGCTGCCGCCTTGCCACATTCTGTTCCAGTTCTATGTGGCCGACGGGCGTCTGTCGTGCCAGCTCTACCAGCGTTCGGCCGACATTTTCCTTGGCGTGCCGTTCAACATAGCCAGCTATGCACTCTTCACGATGATGATTGCGCAGGCCACGGGACTTAAGTACGGCGACTTTGTGCACACCTTCGGCGACGCGCATATCTACAACAACCATATAGAGCAGTGCAAGCTGCAGTTGACGCGCGAGCCGCGTCCGCTGCCAACGATGCACATCAACCCCGACAAGAAGGATATCTTCAGTTTTGACTATGAGGATTTTACCCTCGAGGGCTATGACCCGCACCCGCACATCAAAGGCGAGGTGAGCGTGTGAGAATGCGTGAATGTGAGAATGCGTTAATGTGGGAATGCGTTAATGCGTGAATGTGAGAGTGCGTTAATGTGGGAATGCGTGAATGTGTAAGTGTTCAGCCCTTAAAACCTTAAACCCCTAAGACCTTAAAACCCTTAAACCCCTTAAACCCGATATTCTGCATTGAAACAGTTGAATCCAAATAACTTCTGCATCATAATGGCCGGTGGCTTCGGCAGTCGCTTCTGGCCGTTGTGCTCGGTGTCGAAGCCCAAGCAGTTCATAGACCTGATGGGCACCGACGAGTCGATGCTGCAAAGCACTTTCCGTCGTTTTGAGACGGTGTGCCCGCGCGAGAACATCATCATCGTCACCACGAAGGCTCACGAGGCCCAGGTGCGCAAGCAGATTCCCGATTTGCTTGACTATCAGGTGTTGTGCGAGCCGTTTCGCCGCAACACGGCACCCTGCATCGCTTACGCGGCATCGGTCATCAACGAGATCAACCCTAACGCCAATGTGGTCGTTACGCCGTCGGACCACGCGGTGTTCGGCGACGAGGAGTTCTGCCGTAATATAGGCGACGCCATCAAGATGGTCGACTCGCACGACTGGATAGTGACCCTTGGCGCGCGGCCGGTGAACCCTAACATCAAGTATGGCTACATACAGTTCCGCGAGTCGGGCATCAGGGGCACCGAGTCCAAGATACATAAGGTTATCACTTTCGTCGAGAAACCGCCGTTCGATATGGCGTGCCAGTTCATCGCTTCGGGCGAGTTCCTGTGGAATGCGGGTATCTTCATCTGGCGTCTGCCGGTGCTGATGGATGCTTTCCGCAAGCACTTGCCGCAGATAGCCGACAAGTTCTTCGGCCTTACGCTCGACACGCCTGCCAAGCAGCTGAAGGATGTCTACACGCAGGCGCAAAGCATATCAGTCGACTACGGCATCATTGAGAAAGCCGACAATGTGTATGTGCTTGAGGCTGAGTTTGGATGGTCGGATGTGGAGACGTGGGATTCGCTCTATATGGCCAAGCCGAAGGATGCCGACGGCAACGCCGTTGCCTCGGGCCACGTGTTGACCTACGACACGAAGAACTGTATGATACATCTGAATCCAGACAAGTATGCTGTTGTTCAAGGTCTGGACGGCTATATCATTGCCGCCGGAGCCGACACACTGCTCATCTGCCGCAAGGATCAGGAAGACCAGCTGATGAAGTTCAACTCGGACATAGAGCTGATGAAGAGCAAGAAGAAATAAGATTTTGCGGCAGCGCACAATAAAGAAACAATAGTAGCGTTAGGAAGGGAAATTAAAGACAACACAATATACTATGCAACGATATAAAATTCAATATCTACTAAAAGAGGATGTGTCTGCATTGATAGACACTACAATATGTGTAAAGGGCTGGGTGCGCACCAAGCGCGGCAACAAGAACGTTGCCTTCATAGCCCTCAACGACGGTTCGATTATTACCAACCTGCAGATAGTCGTCGACCTGGCCAAGGCCGACGAGGACCAGATGCGTCGCATCACCACCGGTGCCTGCATCGGTGTGGAAGGCAAGCTGGTTAAGAGCCAGGGCGCCGGCCAGTCGGTTGAAGTCCAGGCTGAGAACATCGTCATTTACGGTGAGGCCGACCCCGAGACCTACCCGCTGCAGAAGAAGGGCCACTCGATGGAGTTCCTGCGTGAGATAGGTCACCTGCGTCCGCGTACCAACACCTTCGGCGCCGTGATGCGTATGCGCCACGAAATGGCTTATGCCATCCACACCTTCTTCCACAACAAGGGCTTCTTCTACTTCCACACGCCGCTTATCACTGCCAGCGACTGCGAGGGCGCAGGCGAGATGTTCCAGGTGACCACTATGGACCTCAACAATATCCCCAAGAAAGAGGACGGCTCGGTGGACTATGAGCAGGATTTCTTCGGCAAGCAGACGGCACTGACCGTCAGCGGACAGCTGGAGGGCGAGCTCGGTGCCACGGCATTGGGTGCCATCTACACCTTTGGCCCGACGTTCCGTGCAGAGAACAGCAATACTCCGCGCCACTTGGCCGAGTTCTGGATGGTAGAGCCCGAGATGGCTTTCTACGACCTCGACGATTTGACGGCTTTGGAGGAGGAGTTTATCAAATTCCTCGTCAAGTGGGCTCTCGACAACTGCAAGGAGGATCTTGAGTTCCTGAACAATATGATAGACAAGGGTCTTATCGAGCGCCTGAAGAGTGTGATTGACACCGACTTTGTTCGTCTGCCTTACACCGAGGGTATCAAGATACTGGAAGAGGCTGTCGCCAAGGGTCATAAGTTCGAGTTCCCCGTCAGCTGGGGCGTCGACCTGGCTTCGGAGCACGAGCGCTTCCTCGTTGAGGAGCACTTCAAGAAACCGGTCATTATGATTGACTACCCGAAGGAAATTAAGGCTTTCTATATGAAGCAGAACGACGACGGCAAGACCGTGCAGGGCACCGATGTGCTGTTCCCGCAGATTGGCGAGATTATCGGCGGCTCGGTGCGTGAGGAGAACTACGACAAGCTGATGACGCGCATCACCGAACTGAACATACCGATGAAGGATATGTGGTGGTACCTCGACACTCGTCGCTACGGCAGCTGCCCGCACGCCGGCTTCGGCCTGGGCTTCGAGCGCCTGATGCTTTTCGTTACTGGTATGGGCAACATCCGCGACGTCATCCCCTTCCCGAGAACCCCCAAGACGGCGGAGTTCTAAAAATAAGGTTAGAACCTTTTGACGTGTTGAAAACACGTTATTCTATTAACCCCACACTAAGCCGAATGGCGCAGTGTGGGGTTGTGCTATCATTTGAAGGAATGCGTGCCGAAGGTACGCTACAACAATAAAATACATAATTCTTGCGTTATAATGATATGAGTTATACCACATCATATTATCATATTGTTTTTCGCACCTATTGCAGTGAACCGACAATACCAGTTGGCCACGAACGCGAGTTATATGCCTACATCTATGGTATTGCAAAGAATCTCCGTTGTCAGACTTACCGTATAGGTGGTATGCCAGATCACGTGCATATTTTTGTCTCTCTTCCTCCTGCGCTGCCACTGTCTGAGTTTGTCCAGCGAGTAAAAACTGATTCAAGCAAATGGATGAAGAATAATCCCAATTATCCGCATTTCAAGGGTTGGGGGCGCGAGTATGCAGGATTTAGCTATAGTCTACAAGACAAAGATAAAATTGTGGGTTACATTATGCGACAGAAAGAGCACCACCGCGTCGTTTCCTTTGCAGAAGAGTATCGTGCATTCCTTGAAGAGAACGGTGTGATTATTAACGACCAATACTTTCTTAAGGATGTGTAGTAGCGTGTTTTCAACACGCATTCGTAGTGTGTATCAAACACCCCACATTGCGCTCCGTTGTCGCTTAATGTGGGGTTAATAGGATAATGTGCCTCCGGCACATCTTGCTAAATGTATGGTTAATAGGATAATGTGCTCTGGAATATCTTGCTTGATGTATGATTAATATGAGGATGTGCCTTCGGCACATTTGGGGAACTGGCAAAATATTTTTTGCCAATTGGTTATTTTGTCGTATCTTTGCAATCTGAACAGAAACAAAACAACTACTATGAAAAGCAGAAAAATTGTAATAGTTATTGCTCTTGTGGCAGTGGTATTCTCCATTGCCGGCTGCGTGAAAGTAGAGAAGGAGTGCACCTTCAGTCACTGGCGTTGGCCCCAAAAAGAAGGCGGCGAAGCACGAGCCCCCCGTATGATAAGCACCCAATACCTGACAATTGCCGAGCTCGCATCGCAATATGACGACTTGGTACACGGTGACACAGTGAGGATCTATGCATTCGTTTGCGTCGATACTGCAGATGAATACAACGTCCTATTTCTTTCCGACAGCAAGGATTATAAATACGAATACGCTGTTCCCGACTACTTCCTTTCGAACAAGCATTTGCCAATGATGATGGTTCGATACGGGCAAAATGACAGTTGGAACAGCCGGGTGTGTCTCAGAGACCTTCCCGATTCGGTGGCGCACCACGCTGATACTGCCAGATGCTATGTGGAAGGGTGTATAGATTTCGCAGATATGGGCGGTTGCGTTGAGAAGATGCAACTCTATATTTCACCCGATCAAATAATCACCAGCTTATGAAAACAAAGAGACTACCTTTAATCGTATTGACTGCCGCGGTTCTGTTTGTATTCAGTGGCTGCGCGACATATCAACCCCAATGTGTGGACATCCCTCTTATTGAACGAAAAGGAGAGGTCAAACTTGACGGAGGAGTGGGCTATTTAGATAATTCTGTGTTCGGTCACCTTACGGCCGCAGCGGGCCTTACGGACCACATATCCGTTCAGGGTCATATAAGAGGACTTGCCGACAGAAAAGGGTTGGGGACGGAATATGTGCAGATTGCGACAGGTTGCTTCAATAAGATAGGAGGATTGAACACGGAATTATATTTAGGCTATGGCTTCAGGCCTTTTGCGTACAAAGATTTTTCTGACGCAGATCCCGAACCCAGATGGAAAGAGGACGGGGCTCTCCACATCGCCTTTGCGCAATTCAATCTGGGATGGAACGGCCTTGCCAATTCGCATATAGACATTGCTTTCGGATTGAAAGTCGGCTATATGCACGATTCGCGAATACGTACGAACTATTACTATGATTGGGGAGAGGGTGGCATCGATGGAAGGTGGTCCACCGAACAGTCTATTGTTGGCAACCGTCTGCTATTGGAACCAACAGCCGAAATCCGTGCAGGATGGACGCATTTCAAACCATCATTGATAGTTGGCTATTTCCACGCTTTCCCCAAAGATTATATGTATGGCCCTCGACTGAGCATCCGACTGGGACTAACCTACAGATTCTGAACGACTCAAGAGTCTGACGTCATTTCAGATTCAGCTTCAATCCGAAGCTTATACGGATATTGGATTCGCCGTCTAAATCCCCTATTAAATTGCCGAAGGCGAAACCGCCATAGTCATAACACACTGTGGCAATAAGCTGACGTGTCAAATGCACTTCCATTCCAATGCCGCCCCACACACCGTCGGTCTCGCCGCCAAGGCCGAAACCACCGCGCAACACATAGTCTATTACAAAATCGCTTCCCAACGGTACGCAGTGGAGTGCCACCAAGAGTCCTCCAGACATATTCAGGTCGTTATTATCCCAACTGATGCGCGTGAAATTGTCGCCAATTTCTCCGTTGCCAAATGGAGAGCTGTGCATCGTCGACAAGTAGCCGCCCACCTCGAAGCGTTTCCAAAGCCGCATCGATACCGTGGTGCCGATGGCGCGGTTGGGACGGTTGATGAGAAAACCCGAGCCGAGCTGGACATTCGCGGTCCCTACTTGATTGATGGAGGCACCGATGCTGACGCGTTGCCAGATGTTTGTCTTCTGCGCATTTGCGGTGGTGGCAAATAGCATTGCCAATACGATTGATATTTTGATTGCAGTCTTCATTTCGTTAAAGTTTAAAGGTTTGGCACAACGTTAATATGTTAAGCAGATACCTACCGAGAACGGATAGAGCTTCTGGCCCATCACGGGCTTGGCGGGAGTGTTGTCGCCGCGGGTGCGGAACAGGGGCGTCAGTGAGGTCTCGGTAAAGAACGACACGTGGTTGTAGCCGATGTCCAGACGCAAGCCCAACTGGAACGGGTTGATGAATTTGCCAAGCCGTTCGTCGCTCGTCCGGGCTATCGACAGCTCGTCCATATAGTGTCCGTTGCGGTGGAGGACCGACCGTCCGCGGTTGATGGCAAAACCTGGTCGCAGTTCACCGCTGATGTGCAATCCTTTGTAGTCGGTACGCGAACGCCATTCAAGCCTTATGGGGATAATCAGGTTCGTTGTCCAGAGCTCGCTGCCCCATAGTATACTGCCGTGCAGCTGCTCTTCGGCAGCAAAGAGCGATGAAGCGTCAACGGCCTCGAGGTTGGTGATTCTGGTTGCCGCATCGGTTTCCAGCGACAGATAGGCGTTGTCGACGCGGAAACAACCGCTATTCATTCCGAAACCGGCCGATATGTCCCAATGCGATTTTTGGTAGAACGCCCAGCGGGATGTGATGGAGACGTAATTGACAGAGCGTATACCCCAGATGAAGTTGCCCGTCGGGGTGTTGAAGCCGCCGAAAGGAGTGCCGCCCAATGTGCATATACCGACCGACCAATCTGCAAACATAGGTATTTCTCGATAATCCTTGGTGAGCGGCGAGAAGAACGACTCTTGCACATTACCGCCTATTTCAATTACGCGGGCCGAACCGTATGCGTTGGTTTTCTTCCTCTTGGCTTCGATTTTACGGTAGCGTACCCAGCCATAGTCTTTGGCGTCGATATAGGCCTCGTCAGCCACCACATTATGGGTCACTTCGATGATGCTGCCATTCTCTGCGTTGAGGGTTAACGTACGCACGTGTATTTCCTTGTCCGACATACTGCTCAGGGTAATCTTTGAATATCCTTTGGCGTTGAGCGTCAGGTTTTTGCTGTTGGTATGCACCTGAATGCCGCTGTTGTATGGAAAATCGTTGCTTGTGAACGACAATTTGCGGCTTTCGCTGTCGAATTTGATTTTGCCTTCGGGGAACCGCAGCGAGTCGGCTTCCTCCAGTGTACCGTAGGTGACGATGGCAATGTAGTTGGCTGTGTCATACACCACACTGATATCTTTCGTTGCACTGGCCTCTATAGTGCTCGGCGCCCAAGGCAGTTTCTGTGTCAGCACAATGGGGAAGCTTTGTGCCTTTGCGATGCCGCCTATGACCAGCAAGACAATCAGCGGCATAATGTTTTTTCTGAATGCTTTCATATTATCACGTTTTATTATTGTTTCAAATCATTTAATCATAAAACTCTCAAACCTTTCAACCCTCAAACCCTCTAACTCTCACCCCTTCACTCATAGTACGCCAGGGTTGTGTCGGGCCGTTGCGTGCGACGTTGCAAACCGGCAGCAATTAATTCTATTGTCCTTCCGACAAGGCTCTTCTTCTCTTCGGTTGCCAGAAAAGAGTTTTCCACAATGTAGCCGCGAGAAACGTCAGGGTGGGTGGCCGAGGGGTTACGCATCTGCACCACATCAACCAGTTGGTCTGTCTCGACTACTATCACGCGGCCTCCAACCAACCGCGCTTTCTTTGTCGGTTGGACAACGCTGTTTTCAGCAATACATTCGTGAGAGGCAGGCTCATTCTCAATAATGGGTATCAAGTCTTCTTCATATTTGGTGACTTCCTGTCCAAATTGATGCTCGCCCGTCTGTGTTGCCGAAGGAGTGAGGGATTTGCTTTCGGCCTTTGCAAAATAGACAGGTTCGCGCTTTTCAGGACGGGCGTACAGGCTGTCGGGCAAAAGTGTATCGGCCGCCATTGTTTTGATGGTGTCAATATGTGCTATGACAGGTTGTCTGTGGCTCTGCTGCAATAAAGTGCGGACCACTCCGGCTGCGACGACCAATAGTGCTATGGCTGCAGCTATGCTCATCCATTTTTTATAGCGTAGGATAGGCACTATAGAGGTCTCCTTGTGCAACAGTCGTTCCTTGTCGGGCATAGTGGCCACAGGCGCTGTGACGCGCAGCGATGGCGCTGTTATTTCCTTCAGCTCCTCGCGCAATTCGGGATGCTCGTCGAGGAAAGCCTCCACTTCGGTAGCATCGGCAGCGCTGAGTTCCCCGTCGGCATAGCGCATCAGGTATCCTTCATAATTCTCGTTGGTTATCATTTTCGGTAATCCTCCAAAAGTTTTTTCATCGTTTTCCTGGCTCTGAAAAGATATACACCCACTTGCTGTTCGTTTAGTCCTGTGATTTCGGACATCTCTTTGTATTCGTATCCTTCCAGGTCTTTCATCAGTATCAGCTGCCTTTGCACTTCCGGCAGTTGGTTCAAGGCCCACTGCATAGCATCGCGCAGTTCGAAGCTGACGTGTTGCTCGTATTCCTCCTGCTCAGGCTTCAAGGTATCCCGGGCTCCAATCTCTACCATCTGGTGTCGGTGAATGTCCACCAATCGCCTGTATAACATCCGCATTAGGTAACCTTTGACCCCCGTGGCATCAACTGACTCCCGGTTTTCCCACAGAGTAACGAAGACGTCTTGTACGGCATCCTCACTTGCTACACCGTAGCCGGTGTAGCGCAGCGCGAACCTATATAGGTCGTCGCCATACAGCTTTACGCAGTCGTTATACTCTTTTATGGTCATCGGCAAAGCGTGTGCTTCTCGTTTGGATTTTATTTTTCTTCGTTTACATATAATATACGTCTTTTATAATGCAAATATTACATCTTTTTCGATTATTATTTGATTTTTTTAAGCGGATATAGTGCGATAAGCGGAAAAAGTTGTATTTTTGCATTTTGTTTTGCAAGAATAGTATTATACAATATTGATGGACAATAGAGACGATGCAAAGTATATGCGGCGCTGCTTTCAGTTGGCTGCCAATGGGTTGGGGCGTGTGCGCCCAAACCCGCTGGTAGGATGCGTTGTTGTGAAAGATGGCCGCATTGTCAGCGAAGGCTACCATCAGCAATATGGCGGCAACCACGCCGAACGTAATGCCTTGCTTAATTATGAATTTCGAATTATGAATTCTGAAGAGGCTGACGCAACAAATTCAAAATTCAACTTTCAAAATTCAACATTATATGTGAATCTCGAGCCCTGTTCTCACTTTGGCAAAACGCCACCGTGTGCCGACCTTATCATCGAAAAGAGGATAAAAAAAGTTGTCTGTTGTAACGACGACCCCAATCCGCTCGTGGCAGGCAAGGGTTTCGCCAAACTTGAGGCCGCAGGCATCGAAGTCGTGCGCCACGTGCTTGAGGATGAAGGAAGAGAACTCAACCGCCGTTTCTTCACCTTTATGGAGAAGCAGCGGCCGTACATTATCCTGAAATGGGCTGAAAGCGCTGATGGCTTTATGGCTCCCGAAGGAAAGGAGAAATACTGGATCAGTAACGAATTCCAGACTATTATGAGCCACAGGATGCGCACCGAGGAGGCTGCCATCCTTGTCGGTTCGCAGACCTATCTCGACGACCGTCCGCAGCTGACAGCACGCCTCTTTGGTGGCAACCAGCCGCAGCCAATCGTGCTTGATCGTAGAGGAAGATTGACAGATGTGCCCGACCATTGGCTGCATCTCCGTTGTCAGACTCCCGACGAGCTGATGCATACGCTTTTCGAAAAGAAAATCCAGTCGCTTATTGTCGAGGGCGGGCGCCAGATACTGGATGCATTTATCACCGCAGGCCTCTATGATGAGGTTGTCATCTTCCGCGGTCCCAAGGAGTTCGGCTCTGGTCTGAAGGCTCCTGAAGTGCCGCCAATAGCCCCAAACCGCTTGCATATATATTGATTGATAGCTATGTTTGACGATACGTACCATACCATAAAGGCTCCCAGCGAGGGGCTCTATAAGGAGAAGGGTAGCAAGTTCCTGGCTTTTGCTTTCCCAGTACGAACGGTTGAGGAGGTGAAGGCGCACCTTGACCAGTTGCGCAAGGACTATTTCGATGCCCGCCATCACTGCTATGCTTACATTCTCGGTCCTCGCAAGGACGCTTTCCGTGCCAACGACGATGGCGAGCCCAGTGGTACAGGCGGACGGCCTATCCACGGCCAGCTGCTCAGTGCCGACTTGACGGACACGCTTATCGTTGTGGTGCGCTATTTCGGAGGCATCCTGCTGGGCGCCTCGGGTCTTGCCAATGCCTATAAGACGGCCGCACGCGATGCCATCAACAACGCGGAAATCATAGAGAAGACCATCGATATGCGCTACCGCCTTCATTTCGAATACGCACTGATGAACGATGTGATGCGCATCATCAAGGAGTACAACCTGGTGCCTCTCAACCAGGACTTCAACCTCGACTGCCGCCTCGATGTCGAAGTGCGCCAGTCGCTCAGCGTCCGCTTCTATGATGCCATTGCAAACCTTAGAGCTGTGAAAATAGAAAGCATTTAGAGTTAGGAATTAAAAATTAAGAATTAAAAGGGGCTGACGCGGATTCGATGATTTAAATCTTATAGTTAAAATGCATATTATTAATTAATTATAGGGGTTTAGTGCAAATTTTTTCATTGACCTGTAATATTTTGGCATAGTGAAACGACTTATATGCGAAAAACAACCAATAAAACACTACAGCAATGAAAACCTTAAAGAAATTCTCAAACATCATCATCCCGGCATCCATAGTATTAGGCAACTTTGCAGCGGGTATCGTTGTGGCTGAAGTCATCATAGCCGTGCTTGCCTAAAACCGACCCTCGCAGCCTATGACCCGCGCAGAATACAACGACAACATACAGTACTGGTCCGGCAATGTCCTACGCTTTGCCGTGTGGAACTGTGGCGATCGTATGCGCGGCGAGGATGCAATGCAGGAAGCCTTTGCCCGCCTGTGGGAGATAAAAGAACAGGTGTCGGTCGAGAAAGGGCTGGGATTCCTGCTGACAGTGGCGCGGCGCTATCTCGTAGACTGCTTCCGTCACGACGCAGTGGTGGCAAAGGCGCACGCAGAGATGGCTCAGACCGCCGAAACCACCACCGAGCAAAAAGGCTATGGTCTCAGCGACGAGATGCTCGAAGCCCTCTACAGCCTGCCCGAAGTGCAGCGGTCTATAATCCAACTCCGCGACGTTGACGGCTACAGCTACAAAGAGATCGCCCAGATGCTCGACCTCAGCGACCAACAGGTGCAAGTCTACCTGTTCAGGGCACGCACCAATATGAAGAAATATCTGACTAAAAAGTAAAAACCTAATTAACTATATCAACCTTTCAACGTATCAACGTATCAACGTATCAACAGTTCAACGTATCAACATATCAACGTATCAATATATCAACGTATCAACGTATCAACGTATCAACATATCAACGAAAATGAAACTCAACGAAGAAAACATAGAACTCTACCTGTTCCGATACAAGGAGGGCCTGCTCGACGCCACCGAGACCGCCGAGGTCGAGCGTGCGCTTGCATCGCATCCCGAATGGCAGGAACTGGCAGACCTCTATGACCCGGAACTTACCCTGCCGGCAGGCGCCACAATGCCTTATGCCGACATCGACTCGCTGCGCGACGGAGGCCCAAAGGCGCACAATGAAGTCACTCCTATCAAACTTCGTGACAACGACGCACCGCGCCGCCGCATTGTGCCGTTCTGGACAGCCTTTGCCGCTGCCGCCTGTCTGTTGCTCTTCGTCACCACGATTGTGCGGTTCATTGGCGGCTCCGAAGGCCAGAGCGAAGCTCCCGTGTTGGCAGATGTGGTAATCGACGACACTCTGAATCCCTATCAGTCCGATGCCGATACCTTTGCCTCTGTGCAGTCGCCGGCCGCTACCGAGAACGCGAACTCAGTGGTGCGGGCCTCACAGTATGAGGAGCCGGCTCTGTTGGCAGAGATAGAGCAACCTGAACTCAAGCCCGCTGCGGTCGAAGAGATGGCTGTCGACACCAACAGAAGCAAATACGACCTCGACGAGCCTACCCTGCGCGAAGTCAATGACCCGATGGATCAGGAAGTGCTCTACGCCAATATCATTGACTGGCGTACAGGTGATTCCGAGTCCACCGAAACGCCCTCGCGCCGTCAGCCATTGCGCAACATAGCACGCAAAGCAACCTCAATTATCGCCACCGCTGCATCTGGCTACGAGGAAAGCCGCGAGAATGTAGAGGGTGCAATCGAAGAAAGAATACAATCCAACCAATTTGTCAATAGTTTAATAGCAACATTAGAATGAAAACACGTATCTCACTCATCAGCTTCGCCCTTTTGATGGCTGCAAGCCTTAGCAGCTGGGCACAGACAAAAACCGTTCGCGAGAACATACCCTGCAATAGCATAACCAACATCCAGGCTCTTGGCAAAACCCATCTCGTATGGATTCACGACAAGGAATGCTATGTCCAGATCTCGTACGACCAGCAACAGATCGACCCGAAGGGGGAATACTATGTCTCTGTCGACAATAATACGCTGACCTTCAACGACGGGACTGGCAAGCTCAACTACGAGCTCCATCTCGACAGCAATAACGTGGAAATTACCCTCGATGGTTCGGAGGTGGAGGTGACATTCCCCAACGGGGTGCGCCATACTGTCAATTCCATTGTGGAATCGAGCTTTACAAGCATTGGCAATGAACTCAAAGGCCTTATCGACGAACTGGTCTATGTCTTCGACAGCGTCAGCAATGCCACCAGTGCCAAGTCGAACAGCGGCCCTAACGTTAACAATGACGGCAAGAAACGTCGCAAATACAGCGTCGCCGACCGCACCAACTTCGACTTCCATTGGGGTTTCAACAACTGGGGCGATCAGTGGTACAATGGCCTGATGAAGATGGAAGGCCCCTACAACCTGCGCACCTCCTTCAGTAGCTACCAACTCAGCGAAAACTATGCTGTAGTGATGACCCCGCACACCAAACTGAGCATCGGTATCGGCTACGAGTCGGATGTCTACAAGTTCACCGACAACTATGTGTCGATGGATGTCACGAACGGAGCCTTTATGACTCAGGACCAAGCTGGCGTCGATGCCGTCAGCAACGTTGCTGGCAGCAACCTTGGCAACTGGTCTACGCGCCTTGTAACCCGCTACGTCACAATGCCTATCGAGTTCGAGTACCGCGACAAAGGCGTCCTGCGCAACTTCCGCATCTCGCTGGGTGTCATCCCGGGCCTCTCGTTCAGCAGCAAGAACACCGGCCTCAAGCACGAACTTGAGCAGCGCGGCCGCAACTATCAGGACTCGCAGAGCGGCGTCAGCCGATTCATCAACCCCTACAAACTCGACGTGCGCCTCACCTTCAAACGCAAAGGCCTCGGTATGTTCCTGCAAGTGCCCACCCTGCCGGTATTTATCGACACCGCCACCAAAGTCTATCCCATCAAGATCGGTTTTATGCTCTAAACGATAATAACATCTTGTAGAACCGGCCAGCAGAAACTGGCCGGTTTTTTTGTCTGTTTTTGTACCCTGTGTGAGGCTGTTTTTGGCACTGTGTGTCCTGACAGGCCTTCGTGCAAGGTTTTTCCTCGCTTCTCCTCCTGTTTTCCTCCGATTCTTGTCCGCTTGTTGTCCGCTTGATGTCCGCTTGTTGTCCGCTTTTAAAGCGGACAACAAGCGGACATCAAGCGGACAACAAGCGGACAACAACCAGTGTAGTGTTGGTCCGGAGCGGAAACGGTCGGGAAACGGCGATGATTTAGCCGGTCCAATGCAATATTTTGAGCCGAATGCCGTTTTATGCTCAAAAGTTTGGACTATGAACCACGGAAAGGACATCTGCCGGCAGCTGAAACAGCTGAGGCGCGACATCGCCGACCAGAACGGCATCGAACTCGAGATACCCGAATGCACCTACGAGGGCGACTGCAGTGGCACCTGCCCGCGCTGCGACTATGAGTTGCGCTACCTTGAAAGCGAGCTGGCGCGCCGCCAGCGGCTCGGCAAGGCTGCAATCGTGGCCGGCACGGTGCTAACTATGGCGTCGTTCCAGACGGCCAACGCACAGGAGCCCGTCGTTATGGGCAAGCCGGCCGTGATAGAGCGGGATGTAGAAAAGAAGGGCGTTTTGAAGGGTGTCGTTACAGACAAAAAAACAGGCGAACCACTGATGGCTTGCAATGTTGTTGTGAAACAGAACGGCGAGATAATCGGCGGCGCACGTGCCGACTTGGATGGTGTTTATACGATAAAGGGCTTGGCTAAAGGCGCTTACGACGTGGAGGTCTCGTATGTGGCATACGAGACCGTAGTTTGGCGGAATATTAATGTAAAGGCGGAGGGCTTTACAGTTTTAAATGTGGTTTTGGAGCGTAACCCCAATGCAAAGGTGAAGGAAATCAATGTCACCACACCGATGATGGGTTTCATAGATATCGACAGAATGCCTTCCGACTCGGCAAGCGAGAGCAACAGGACACCTATACTCGAGATTGACACCGGCGACCTGCTGCAGGACGGCGGCACTGGGCGCTACACCATCGGCGGCATAGAGACGCAGCTGACGGGCACTCCGGCCAGCGAATCGGGCCAGCCGAAGCCTTGTGAGCGCCCGAAGCCCGACGGCGACGACACCAATCCTCTCGACAAAAAAGCTGAATAGTTGATGGAGCCAGTACCGTTCATAGGCGTTTCGCGCCACCGCATAGGCGTCGACGGTATCGGTGTCACCACGCTGGCTGCCTTTCACGGCTGTCCGCTGCGGTGCCGCTATTGCCTGAACCCTGCCTGCCTGGGGTCTGCCGACCGACTGTACCGCTACACGCCCGAGAGCCTTTTCGAGAAGGTTCGCATCGACAACCTTTATTTTCTTGCCACTGGTGGCGGCATCTGCTTTGGCGGCGGCGAGCCGCTGCTGAGGGTGGATTTTCTGGAGCAGTTCCGCGCTATGTGCGGCACGGCGTGGCGCCTCACGGCCGAGACATCGCTCAACGTAACGCGCGCTGCGGTGGTTAAGGCGGCAGAGGCGATAGACGACTTTATTGTGGACATTAAGGACTTTAATCCCGAGATATACAAAGCCTACACTGGCCGCAGCAACCGCCGCGTGCTGCTGAATCTGCGCTGGCTGGTGGAGGCCAAGGGCGCGGAGCATATCATTGTGCGTGTGCCGCTGATACCCGACTATAACAGCGACGCAGACCGCGACCGTACGGTGGCGACACTCAAGGAAATGGGCGTCACCCGCATCGATCGCTTTAAATACATAATTAAAGACAAAAATGAGAATCGTAATACAACGAGTTAAGAATGCTTCCGTCGACATCGACGGTCGCCGCCACAGCGAGATAGGCTGCGGACTTATGATACTTCTTGGCATAGAGGACCGCGACACCGACGAGGATATTGACTACCTGTGCCACAAGGTGGTGCAGATGCGCATCTTTCCCGATGCCGACGGCGTGATGAACCTGCCCATTACCGACAACCCCGAAGCCGGCATACTTGTCGTCAGCCAGTTCACCCTGATGGCCAGCACACGCAAGGGCAACCGTCCAAGCTATATCCACGCCTCACGGCCCGACTTTGCCGTGCCTATGTACGAGAAGTTTTGTGGGTGCCTTTCCGCTCTTCTCGGCAAGCCCGTGCAGACAGGCGTCTTCGGTGCCGATATGCAGGTGGCCCTCGTCAACGACGGTCCCGTGACCATCGTTATGGACAGCCATCTCCGCGAGGAGTTTTAGTGTTTGTGTGAAGTGCGTGCGATGGCTTGCGCATCTTTTTTTGCAGGTTTCCTGATTTTTGGTATCTTTGCACCTTGAAATGAAATGGTTCTCTAACATAATAATCACGCTTACGATGTTGATACTGTTGGTGTTTGGTGCCGGCGGTGTCGGCGTGTCGAAGTGTGCTTGTTCGGGAAAAATATCATTGTTGACACCGTTAGAGCAGGGCTGCTGCCCAGTGGAGAGCGATTGTATGACAATCACAGTTATGCAATTGTCTGTAGGTGAGTTGCAGTCCAATACGGACGTGCCGCAGCAACAGCCAGTGCAACTGGCAGCCGCACCGACTTTTGTGCAGCCAGTGTACTGTTATCGCCCTGTCGATATCCCGGTCGTCCCCTCCGGGCGGCCGCCGACAGGCTTTGTCGAAACTATAGTTTTAAGGGTCTGATTTCTCCTTAGCCTCGAAGAGGCTTAATCCTGATAACTCCACACAAGCAAAGCGCAGTGTGGAGGAGAGAACAATTAGGCAGTAAGGCGTCCTGAAGGGACGCCGCATCAAAACCCTTTTCAAAGAACTATAGAGAAACCAATGAAACGTTTTATTTTTTTGTGCTGCATTGTATTGTGCAGTACTGATATGTTGGCGCAGCAGGACACCGTCAAGAGCTCCACGCTGGGTACCGTGACGGTCAAGTCGCAGCGCACGGCAGGGCGCAGCCGTATGGGAGGCATAGAGAACGGTGTCAACCTGGGTCAGGCCGAGCTGTTCCGTGCTGCTTGCTGCAACCTTGGCGAGAGCTTCGTCAATAGTGCCTCGGTCGATGTGAACTATATCGATGCCGCGGTGGGCGCCAGACAGATAAAGCTGCTGGGGCTCAGCGGCCAGTATGTACAGATGCTCAACGAAGGGCTCCCGACTTCACTCGGAGCGTCAATGCCCTACGCCTTGGGCTATGTGCCGGGTGCCTGGATGAAGAGCATCTCGGTGAGCAAGGGCGCATCGAGCGTCAAGAACGGCCCGCAAAGCATCACAGGCCAAATCAATGTCGAATACCTGAAGCCCGAAGATGCCCCGTCTATGCAGGTAAACCTGTACGGCGACAGCCGCCTCAAGACCGAATTCAATGCCGCAATCAACAGGCATCTGGGCAAGAACCTGAGCACCATCCTGCTGGCACACTATGAGCACGACTTCGGCCATCACGATGATGACGGCGACCTGTGGCACGACTCGCCCGCAATCAGGCAGCTGAACTTGCAGAATCGCTGGAAATATGCCAAGGGTCGCTATATAATGCACGCCGGTATCGGCTACCTGCAAGAGCAGCGCGAGGGCGGCCAGATGTTGACGGTTGCCAACCCCTTCCGCGTCCTGCTCGACGCACAGCGTGGCGAGGCCTATATGAAGCACGCCTACCTTCTGAACTACGAACACAACACCAACATCGCCTTCCTTGCGAACGCCTATTACTATTCGCTCGACGGCATCTTCGGCCCTAAAGTGTTCAACAGCGACCATCTGAGCTTCACAAGCCGTCTGGTGCTCGAACACGACTTCAACGAGGATCACAGCCTCTCGACGGGTCTCAGCTTCAACTGCGACAGACTCGACGAGAGCCTTCTGCGAACGACTGCGCTGAACTGGCAGACGCGAGACTACGCGCCAGGTTTCTACGCCCAGTACACCTATATGCCCTCCTACAAATTGACCGCTATGGCAGGCCTGAGGGCCGACTACAGCAGCCTCTATGAGCGCACATTCATCACCCCGCGCCTGCACCTGAAATGGACGCTCACCGACTGGATGACCGTGCGCCTCTCGTCGGGCAAAGGCTTCAGGACGCCGTTCTACTACTTTACCGAATACCACTACCTCCTCGCCTCGGGGCGGCAACTGCAACCCGATGCCACGTTCGAAGAGGCCTGGAACAGCGGCATCTCGATGGACTTCTATGTCCCGTTGGGCAAGAAGAAACTGAAGCTCAACGCCGAATACTACTACACCGACTTCATCCATCAGAACGTGGTCGATTATGACGCCGACCCGACCAGGATCATCATCCACGACCTGACGGGTTCATCCTTCTCGCACACGGTGGAAGTCGATGCCTTCTACGACTTCTCCGACGAGCTCAACATCCTCTCGGCATTCCGCTACAACTACGTGCGCTGCACCTACGGCGGCCAGCTGCTCGAAAAGCCCCTCACGTCGCGCTACAAGGGCCTTGTGACCCTCAACTGGAAGCCGATGATGGCCCTCTGGCAGTTTGACGTAACCCTGTCGCTCAACGGCGGCGGACGGATGCCGACGCCCTACCTGCTGGCCGACGGCACCCCGTCGTGGAGCACGGAGTTCCCCGCCTTCCTGCAGCTCAGCGCACAGGTAACGCGTGAGTTCCGCCACTTCTCGCTCTACATAGGAGGCGAGAACCTGACCAACTACCGTCAGCCGCATCCCATCATCAACGCCGCCAATCCCTGGGCCTCCGACTTCGAGCCCACGCTCATCTGGGGACCCGTCCACGGCATTATGGCATACGCCGGAATAAGAATGAATATAAAATAAATAAGATATGAAAACCAAACTGTTAGTAATATTTATGGCCCTGATGACGGCCATCGGCGCAAGCAATCTGCGCGTCCTCATCGTCACTCCGACTCCTGCAATGCACTGCGAGAGCTGCGAGAACAAAATCAAAAGCAATATGCGCTTTGAAAAAGGTGTCAAGAAGGTGGAAACCAGCCTTGAACGCCAAGAGGTGTCCATCACCTACGACGCAAAGAAAAACAACGTCGAAGGCCTGCAGGCAGCGATGAAAAAGATAGGCTATGACACCAAGGTAGTCAGCGACAAGGAAGTGAAATCCAATAAAAAAGCAAAGAAATGAAGGCAAAAGGCAAGGTTATACTGCTCACGGGTGCCAGCAGCGGCATAGGCTATGACGCCTCCGTCGCTCTTGCCCGCCAGGGCCACAAGGTCTACGCCGCCGCACGCCGCGTAGAGCTGATGGAGCCGCTTCGCAAAGAGGGCGTTGTGCCAATCAGGATGGACGTCACCGACGAGCAGTCGATGCAGGAAGGCGTCAGGGCCGTGATGGAGGCCGAAAGCCGTATCGACGTGCTCGTGAACAATGCCGGCTTCGGCTACTTCGGTGCCATCGAGACGGTGGCAATGGAAGAGGCCCGCCGTCAAATCGAAGTCAACGTGTTCGGACTGGCGCGCCTGTGTCAGCTGGTGCTGCCCATAATGCGCAGGCAGGGCAGTGGCCGCATAGTCAACACCTCGTCCATCGCCGGCAAGATGGTGCTGCTTTACGGCGGCTGGTATCACGTGTCGAAGTTCTCGGTCGAGGCCTTCAGCGACGCGCTGCGAATGGAAATGCGTCCCTTCGGCATCGACGTGGTGATGATAGAGCCCGGCGGCATCAAGACCGACTGGGGCATCATCGCCGCACGCCACCTGAAAGAGTCCTCAGCCGGCACGCCTTACGAGGCCACCGCCACGGCCGAGGCCGACCTGCTCCACACGGCCTACTCGGGTCGCTGGCTGTCCAAACCGTCGGTGATAACCCACGCCATAGTGCGCGCCGTGAACCGCCGTTGCCCCAAGGCCCGCTACCGCACCGGACGCTTTGCGCATCTGGGCGTTTTCTTCCACTGGCTGCTGCCCGCCCGCTGGTGGGATGCCTTGATGCGCCGCTTCTGTCGCATCAAGATTTGAAGCCGCAACGCACTGTTTCCACTCCGATTCCAGGCCATTCCAACTAAGGACCAAGACTGGTTGTTGTCCGCTTGTTGTCCGCTTGATGTCCGCTTGTTGTCCGCTTTTAAAGCGGACAACAAGCGGACATCAAGCGGACAACAAGCGGACAACAATTATATCGTGTGCGACATAATGTTAAATAATCATAAATGTTTCACTTTTAGTTTGTATATTAAATCTTTTGTGTACTTTTGTATCGTGAACGATATAATTTGTTGCACCGTAAAATGTTCAAGCAAGGTATTTTACAGCCGCAAGGCGGGTGCCGAAGACGATCGCAAACGCAGTTGAAGACCGAAATTGATTAATGTTTAACAATAAAAAATAGAATTATGGCAACAATTTATGACTTTAAGGCTATTGCCAGCAACGGCAAGGAGATAGATTTCAAGGAGTTTGAAGGCAAGGTCCTTCTCATCATCAACACCGCCAGCAAGTGCGGTTTCACGCCCCAGTTTGACGGGCTGGAGCAGCTCAACGAGAAGTATCGTGAGCGCGGTCTGGTGTGCATCGGTTTTCCGTGCAACCAGTTTGCCAACCAGGACCCGGGCGCAGACAGCGAGATAGAGAGTTTTTGCCGCCTCAACTACGGCGTGACGTTCCAGATAATGAAGAAGGTCGACGTCAACGGCAAGGACGAACACCCCATCTTCACCTATCTGAAGGAGCAGGCCCCCACCGAGGAATACAAGGGCTTGAAGGCCAAAGCCGCCGCCGCTATGTTCAAGACAATCAGCAAGAGTGTCGAGAAGGGCAGCGACATCAAGTGGAATTTCACCAAGTTCCTCGTCTCGCGCGACGGCAGCCGAATCGTGCGTTTCGCTCCGACCACCGAGCCCAAGGACTTTGAGAAGGCAATAGAGGAGATGCTCTGATGTACGACCAACTTAAGCTTGACAATCAGCTGTGTTTCCGCCTCTACGCAGCCTCGCGCTTAGTGACGCAGGCCTACAGGCCGCTGCTTGAGCCGCTGGGACTGACCTATCCGCAGTATCTTGTTATGCTGCTGCTGTGGGAGAAGGACTGGCAGAGCGTCAACGATATAGCCCACAGACTCTTGCTTGAGACCAACACCGTGACACCGCTGCTGAAGCGAATGGAGCAGGAAGGGCTTGTCAAACGCAATACTGACTTCATTGACAAGCGGCGCACCATCGTTGGTCTGACCCACAAAGGGAAGAAGCTGGAGGAGGCAGCAAAGACGATTCCGGCCTGCATAACGCAGGGATGGGACAGCGGACAGTCGCGACCAGAGGATTTTGCAGCCCTGCCGCGAGCGCTTGATGCGCTGATTTCCAAGTTGAAATCGAATGATAACTAACCGCAATGGCGAGGGGAATTTCCCTCGCCATTTTGCATTTTGTTCTCGTCAATTCTGAATATTTTGCCAAAAACACCGAAAAACACTCCGATTCTGTAAAAAAATCCGATATTTGCAAAATCAAAATCCAAAGAAATGAAACGCAAAATACAGAATGACATTGATTTAAAAGAAAAGAGCGTTGACGAAGCAGGCATAATAGTCAAAGACAACATTACAAGTATGCCTGATTACGGCAAACCGTACATCTCGCCTTATCTGACAATCTGCATTAATCACAAGGGGACGGCTGAGGGTGAATACGACTCATTGCCAGTTCATTTCAACCCGCTCGACATTGCTGTGGTCTATCCCAACCACGTGCTGACCATTAAACAAACAAGTAAGGACTCCAGAATGACGCTTGTTATGGTGTCGACATCGCATTTTGTCACCCTAAGCAACCGCTATCTGCATCTGAACAGGTTCAAGTATGAAACCAACCCTTCATATCATCTGAACGAGGAGCAGTACGTGAGCATAAAGAGCATCGTTGAGTCGATGCGCCAGATCTCGAAGCTTGACGTGCCGGCTCGCAAAGAGCTGATGACGAGTGTGTTCGATGTGCTGATACAGATGATTGAGATTTTCCGTCAGAAGAATACCAAGGAACAGCCTATGAGCAAGATAAGGCTGAGCACGCAGTTCTACAACGCACTGGTGGAGCATTGCCTGACAGAGCGCAATGTGGACTTCTATGCAGATCTGTTCCATCTCACCTCCAAGCATTTCAGTACCACCATCAGGCAGGAAACGGGCTATAGCGCAAGCCATTGGATAAGGCTGTATATTGTGGCGCAGAGCAAGGCGCTGCTTCGCAACGAGCCCAATATGTCGCTGCAGGATGTCAGCGTCAAGCTGGGTTTCAACAATCAGGCCACGCTGAGCCGTTTCTTCAAGCGTGAGACGGGTATGACGCCGTCGGAATACAGATGGCAGTTTGAGAAATAGTTTGTTTGTTACTATATACCGACAACAGTCGTTGCGCAGGTGCTGTGCAACGACTGTTGTTGTTTGTTGATACCGGTGCCGTTATGGTGGAAATGCGGTTTCAGCCCAGCAGTACATCCATTGCCATCATAAGCACGAAGCCTATGGCGAAGCCGATGGTGGAGAGGTTGGTGTGGGTGCCCTGGGCGGTTTCGGGAATGAGTTCCTCGACAACGACATACATCATTGCGCCCGCGGCGAAGGCCAGCAAATAGGGCAGGGCTACGCCCAGCGTCGAGGCGAGCAGCAGTATGGCTACCGAGCCTAATGGCTCGACAACGCCGCTCAGCGAACCGATGAGGAACGACCTCCAGCGCGAATTGCCCTCGGCGTGCATTGGCATCGAGATGATGGCGCCTTCGGGTATGTTCTGTATCGCTATGCCGATGCTCACGGCCAGCGCTGCACTTAGCGTGAGACCGTGGCTTTCGCCGGCAAAGACTACGCCTACAGCCATCCCCTCGGGCAGATTGTGCAGGGTGACGGCGAGTGCAAGCATCGCTGTGCGCGACAAGCGTGATCGCGGTCCCTCGGAGGCATCGGATCCTAAATGCAGGTGGGGCGTAACTACATCGAGCAGCAGCAGGAAGGCTATGCCGGCCAGAAAGCCGACGGCGGCGGGCACAATTTTCTCGCCGGCCATCTCGATGCTGGGGATGAGTAGCGACCACACACTGGCAGCCACCATCACGCCGCTGGCGAAACCCAACAGGGTCTTCTGCAACCGGTCGGGGATCTCTTTGCGCATAAAGAACACGAACGCAGAGCCGAGCATCGTGCCGGCAAGCGGCAGCAGTATTCCTATTATCAGTGTGCTCATTGTTTAAGGCTCTTGTTTTTTGTCGTTGCAGTGGCACTCGCCGCTTCCGTTCATCGGGCAGTGGCTGCATCCGCAATTGCATCCGCCCTTGCCCTTGGCCTGTCGCACAACCCACCGCACGACGAACGCCAGTGTCGCTATAAGAATTAATATGACAGCAATAGTCTGTATCATAGCAGTAGTGATCCTATTTGGAACAGCAGTGTGGAGGCTATCCAGGCGAGGCCGATGGTGTAGGCCATAGTGAAGAAGGCCCACTTCCACTTGCCGCTCTCGTTCTTGATGGCGATTATGGTGCTGAGACAAGGCATATAGAGCAGTATGAAGAGCAGCATAGAAGCGGCGCTCAGGGGCGTCATATTCTGCTGGATGAGCTGCGATATTCGGCTGCCGTTCTCTTCGGCTTCGAAATCCTCAAGCTCTTCAGCTTCTTCGCTGCTGGTGGCATAGACTACTGTCATCGTGCTCGCTACCACCTCTTTGGCGAAGACACCGCTGAGCAGCGACACGCTCTGTTTCCAGTCGAAGCCGCAGGGTTTCATTGCCGGTTCGGTGGTTTTGCCTATTTTGGCCATATACGAGTTCTCGGCTTGCACCTTGCGGTCGGCGTTGGTGGGGAAATAGCTCAGTGCCCACACGATGATGCTGGCGGCGAGGATGATGGTACCCATCTTCTTGAGATATTCCTTGCCTTTCTCCCAGGTGTGGCGCAGCACGGCTTTGGCGGTGGGCATACGGTAGGGCGGAAGTTCCATCACGAAAGGCAAACTGTCGCCCTTCACCACAAAGCGGCTGAAGAGTTTGGCCATCAGCACGGCCATAATCATTCCCAGCAGGTAGAGCCCCGTGAGTACGAGGGCGGCATATTTGCTGAAGAAGGCCGAGACAAGGATTACGTAGACAGGTATGCGGGCAGAGCAGCTCATCATAGGGATGACGAGCATTGTGAGTAGGCGGCTTTTGCGGTCCTCGATGGTGCGCGTGGCCATTATTGCAGGCACGTTGCAGCCAAAGCCCATTATCATAGGAATGAAGCTTTTGCCGTGCAGCCCCATCTTGTGCATCAGCTTGTCCATAATGAACGCTGCGCGAGCCATATAGCCGCTGTCTTCCATAAAGGAGATGAAGAGATAGAGAATCAGGATGTTCGGCAGGAAGACGATGACGGAGCCTACGCCGGCTATGATGCCGTCGGCCAGCAGCGAGCGCAGTGGACCTTCGGCCATATTGTCGGTCACCAGCTCGCCCAGCCATCCGAAGAGGGCGTCGATCCAGTCCATCGGGTAGGCGCCAAGGGCGAAGGTGCAGTAGAAGGTGATGAACATAAAGATGAGGAACACCGGATAGCCGAGCCAGCGGTGGGTGACGATGGCATCGATGCGGTCGGTGTGTTTGTGGAGTGTGCTCTTCTCGTTCTTGGTGTAGCATTCGGCCAACGCGCCGCGCACAAAGGCATACTTGGCGTCGGTGATGGCGCTCTCGATGTCCTGCGGCTCCTCTTCCACTGTCACTTGATGGCCCTTGCTTATGTCTTTGTCCACGAGTCGGCGGCCAATCTCTTTCTTGAACTTGTCGGCAATCTGGTCGCGCATTTTGATGACGCTGCCGTCGGGGTCGCGCTGGTTGGTGTATTGCTCCAGCTGCTTGTCGTTCTCCAGCAGTTTGATGGCCAGGAAACGGGTGGAGAGGCTGTCGCTGAAGCCGTGTTCATAGAGCTCGGTGCGGAGTTGCTTGATGCAGCGTTCCAGTTCGCGGCCGTGGTTGACGTGGATGTGTCGGGTCGTGGTGTCTCGGCCTTCGTAGACCTCTATGATTTTGTCGAAGAGGCGGTCGATGCCGTCGCCGCTGCGTCCTGTGGTTGGCACTATGGGCATACCCAGCAGTGTGGAGAGTTGTCCGATGTCGAGCCGGTCGCCGCTACGCTGCAGTTCGTCATACATATTCAGGGCCATCACCATCGTTATGTCCATATCTATGAGCTGTGTGGTGAGGTATAGGTTGCGCTGCAGGTTGCTGCCATCGACGACGTTGAGGATGATATCGGGATTTTTCTCGATGATGTGTTTGCGCACGTAGAGCTCTTCGGGCGAGTAGGCGCTGAGCGAATAGGTGCCTGGCAGATCGACAAGGTTGAAGGTGTAGCCTCCGTGCTGGAAGGTGCCCACCTTCTCGTCGACGGTTACGCCGCTGTAGTTGCCTACACGTTCGTGGGCGTGGGCAGCGATGTTGAAAATGCTGGTCTTGCCGCAGTTGGGGTTGCCTACAAGGGCCACGTTGATGGTGCGGCCACGTTCTTCGGCGATATGCTCTGCCGCACTTTGGGATTCGACCTCGATTCCTTTGTAGTCGCTATGGTTTGCAATCTCCTGCTCGGCTTCACGCTCACTTACTATTTCAACTCTTTCGGCATCGCTGCGGCGCAGTGACACCTCAAAGTTCATTATGCGGTATTTTATTGGGTCTTTGAGAGGCGCGTTGAGAATGGACTCTACCGTCACGCCTTTGATGAAGCCCATCTCGATAATGCGCTTGCGGAAGGCTCCGTGACCCTGTACGCGTACCACTACACCGCGTTCACCTGTTTGTAATTCAGAGAGTAACATTTAGTAGTATGTGATAATTTGATTTTGCAAAAATACTAACTCTTTGATGAACAGGCAATACCTAATTGTAGTGATTTTGCTTCTTGGGCAAGTGTAGAGCGATGGGTTTTTATTGGTTGATTTAGTAAGATTTGCACGTCAAAAATGTGAAGAAAAAGGTGAATTTTTCAAAAAAATGCCTGATATTTAAAATAAATTTGTATCTTTGCACTCTGATAACGGTATTGTCCTGAATGCTTTTAAAACTTGGAACATACAGATAATTCACACAATAGAACCAAATGATTACCAATAATTAATAACTTTAACTATGATGAAACGTTTATTCAGTTTTTTGCTTTTGTTGACGGTTGCGACGGTCACTATGCAGGCCAGTACGCTTCCCGCCAATGCTGCTATGCCAAGCAGGTCTGGTGACGGTGTCAACGTCTACACTGTCGTATGGTCTGGCGATTTGACAACCACCTATACGGCAACGCCTTATTTGGGCCTTTCGGCCAGTTATGTCGACGCACAGAGTGTCACCAGAAACACGACGCTGACTTTCGTGAAAGGAAGCGAAGTCTTCGTCTCTCCCAATTTCCCCACCAATGCAGGTGTCTACACTGTTACCGCCACTCCGATGGTGGCTGGCGACTCGCTCGACCAAAGCACCGCCACGGTGACGCTGACCATCCTTCCCGCCACGGTAACGGTGGAGAACAGCTCGATTGTCACCACCAAATTCTATGATGGCAACGACTCAGCCGCTGTAAAAAGCGTCGGTAAGTTGGCCGGAGTCCTGTCGAACGATGTGCTGACCCACACCGTCGATGCCCACTACGACAACCCGAACCTGGGCTCGGACAAGGACATCACTATCACCTACGCCATCTTCGGCGCAGCGGTGGCCAACTATCAGCTGCTCTATTCGCAGAAAGTAATCCACAATGGCGCCATTATCGAGGATATGCGCCCCGACCCGACCTACGGCGGTCAGAACGGCTACAATCAGGGTCTTGAAGTCGAGGCCTATGGCTATTGCTCCGGCACTGCTGCCATACAGTACCATCTGGTTTCGGGCAATCCCGACCAGTACCGATTGTTATTCGACGACCCCGCTTTCGCCAACGTCAACTGGACCAACCTGACCACCCCCGGTCCCACGGGTACTATCAACATCAACATCCCCGCAGGTATTGTGACCGGCGACTATACCGCCACGCTCAACTTCCGCGACCACAACTATCCTACGCTCATCAGCCCGGCAATCAGAATCTCGTTCCACGTCAACCTGCCCGAGACCTACGTTATGCCTCTGTTCGATGATGTCATAGCACTTGTCGACACCTGCCAGTGCCTCACCGACATCCAGTGGTATCATCGCGAGACGGGCGACCCGCAGTGGACCCTTATCCCCGGCGCAAATAACTATTTCTACCAGCAAGAAGGCGGACTGACGGGCGAATACTTTGTCAGCTGCAGAATGAACGGCGTCGCCACATTCACCTGCCCGCAGCAGGATATGAACACCCTCATCAGCGAAGAGCCCGTGAGTGTGAAGATGTATCCTAACCCCACAGCAGGCGAGGTCAGCGTCACCATTACCAATGCCACCTCCGTCAACCACACGCTGCGCGTCACCAACACCGCCGGTGTGGTACTTGAGGACCGCGCCTTCGAAGGCAACACGACGACTATCGATATGTCGCGCTACCAGCGTGGCAGCTATATCGTCAGCATCGACGGCAATGTGGTGCGTGTCATCCGTAACTAATGTGGAATAAAGTTTGCTTTTGATAATAAATTAAAATTCAAGAATATGAAACGTATTATGACCTTGTTCGCTGCATTGGCTGTGACGCTTGCTGTCACGGCACAAAAGAGCGACTTTGACAATTATATCGGCCTCACACTCCATCCAGCAGCCGGATTGAACACAATGGTCTGCAGCCCCGCCAACGGTACACACAGCCTTGGCATCGGCATCGAAGCCGGACTGCACTACACCCACTTCTTCGGCCAACACTTCGGACTGGGCATCGGCGCCCACTTCGACCGTGCCAACTCCTCTACGCTGTATGATTTCACTGAGGTCACGCCCGGCCTTACCCACAACGACAACCCGAACGTAAAGTACGACCTGAACACCGACTTCAACGACTGGAAAGAGCGTCAGGGCGTTAACTTTCTGAGCATTCCCGTCGAGCTCTTCTGGCGCAGCGTAAGGAACGACAAGTGGACCTTCCTTGCCGGTCTCGGTGCTTCGTTCGACCTGCCTCTGAGCGGCAAATACAAAGCCCAGGACGGCTCCTACACCACCAGCGGCTACTTCCCCGCACTGGGCTATACCGTCTACGACCTGCCCTCGCACGGCTTTGGTACCTATGACGCCGACCTCGAGAGCAGCATCGAAGGCCTGAAGATGGGCGTCAGCCTGATCGCCGATCTCGGCTATCGCCTGAGCCTTAAGAATAACTGGGGTCTCTACCTCGGCATCTATGGCGGCTACAGCCTCAACAGTATGGCCGAAGAGACCGAGAACCCGCTTATCGACATCGCTGCCGACGGCTCGCAGCACACCTACAACGGCACCTTCGCTTCCAACCAGATCGACGGTCTCCACCTGTTGCGTGTTGGCCTCAAGATTGGTGTCGACCTTGGCTGGATTGGCGGCAAACGCAAAGCCGAGATGCTCGCTGCCGAGCAGGCAGCCCGTGCCAAAGCCGAGGCTGACAGCCTGGCTCTTGTGAAGGCTGAGGCCGAGGCCCGCGCCGCCAAGGAGAGACTGGCCCGCGAGAAAGCCGAAGCTGAGCGCCAGGCTAAGGAAAGAGCCTTGGCCGAACAGCGTGCCGCCGCCGAGCGTGCTGCCCGTGCAAAGGCCGAGGCCGAAGCACGTGCCCGCGAACAGGCTCTGCTTGACAGCATCGCTGCCCTCCATAAGAATATGCCGGCACAGCCCGTTACACGCGTCGAAATGCAGAAACAGCTTGACGACATCAACGCAACCGTCTACTTCGAGACCAAGGGTACCACTCCCAAGTTCGACAGCAAGACCGATGCCATCATCCACACCCTCTGCGCATCAATGATGGTGGATCCCAACCTCAAGGCTGAAATCACCGGCCACACCGACAATACCGGTACGCCGCAGGTCAACCTCAAGTATGGTATGAAACGTGCCGAGGCTCTGAAGAAATATATGATAAGCCTTGGTGCCCCTGCCGCCAATATCGAGGTCAAGACCAGCGGCCAGGAAGAGCCCATCGTTCCCAACGACAGCGATGAGAACCGCGCCAAGAACCGTCGCGCAACGGTCATCCTGAAATAAACAGACCTAAGCGGACTGCACATCGGTCCGACGCACAAAGCAGGCGGGGCTTTCCGATTCCGGAAAGCCCCGCCTTTGTTGTCGTCTCTATCCCGACGGCTCGTCGCCAGCGGCTTATTGCTGGCGCTTGCGACGGTCGTAGTATTCGGCGGTGGCGGTAAAGAACGCGTCGCCGCTCGAATTGAGAGCCGTCTCCACCGAGTCCTGCACCACTCCGATAATGAAGCCTATGGCCACGGCCAGCATAGCCACATCGTTGCCGATGCCGAAGAAGGAGCAGGCCATCGGAATGAGCAGCAGGCTGCCGCCGGCCACGCCCGAGGCGCCGCAGGCGCCGAGGGTGGCTATGATGCCCAGAAACAGCGCTGAGGCAAAGCTTACATCCACGCCCACCGTGTTGGCAACCGCAAGCGAGAAGACCGTGATGGTCACCGCGGCGCCGTCCATATTGATGGTGGCTCCCAATGGGATGCTTACAGAGTAGAACTCCTCGTCGAGCCCCATTTTCTTGCACAGCGCCATATTGATGGGTATGTTGGCTGCCGACGACCGCGTGAAGAAGGCCTGCAGACCGCTCTCCTTCAGGCAGGTGAAGAGTAGGGGATAGGGATTCTTCCGCAGCATTACAAATGAGATAAGCGGATTGAAAACCAAAGTGTTGACCAGCATACAGCCCACCAGCAGCAGTAGCAGGTGGCCGTAGGTGGTGAATACCGACAGACCGTTCTCGCTGACGGTGGTGAACACCAAGCCCAGAATGCCGAACGGGGCGAACTGGATGACCCACTTGACCACGCGCGACACCACGTCGCTCAGGTCGTGCACCACCTGCACCGTGGCCTTCGACGCCGTGGTCTTAAGCGCCACGCCCAGTATGATGCTCCAGAACAGAATGGCGATATAGTTGGCATTGGCCACTGCCGCAATGGGGTTGCCCACCATACCTGTCAGCAAGTTGGTGAACACGTCGCCCAGCGAGCCGGCGCCTTCGCTCACCTCTACGCTTTGCGCCACCTCGCCCAGCTCAAGGGTCACGGGGAACAGAAAACTGCCCACCACGGCGCACACGGCGGCAATGAAGGTGGAGAGCAGATAGATGAACACCAGCGATGTGAAGCGACGCCCCATACCGCGCCCCGCCTTGGCAATCGACGAGATGACCAGCACCGCCACCAATACAGGTGCAATGCCTTTCAACGCGCTGACAAAGATGCGCCCCAGTATGCCCACGCCGGTCCATCCCGGCAGCGCAAGTCCCAGTATGGCGCCAATCACAAGACCAATGAAAATGCGCAGCATCAGGCTGACGCTCGTGTAACGTTTCAGTGTGGTAGTCAGTATGTTCATAGCTTTAAGGTTTTTGTTGAACGATTTTGCAAAGATACACAAAATAACAAGGCCACAGCCACAAATTGAAAAAAATACGCCACAAAAACAGTCGTTTGCCATCCTCTGCAACTGCCTTATCCCGTCCAACGATGGCAAAACGCTGTCTTTTCGCCGTCTTTCGGCTATATCAACACTGGTTGTTGTCCGCTTGTTGTCCGCTTGATGTCCGCTTGTTGTCCGCTTTAAAAGCGGACAACAAGCGGACATCAAGCGGACAACAAGCGGACACAAGCGGACAACAACCAGTGGCGGTCTTGTAAAGGACTAAGGGATAGACAGTTATGAAGCATAGACGGTATTTTGTCATTTTGTTGGTTCTCAAGTGTTTAAGTAAGAACGGTGCAATTTTAACATTTTTTCTATTTTTGCCGATGCGGAGAATTATGATATTAATTGGATCTTTTTGAACACGGAAAACTCGGATTAACACGGATTCTTCATCCGTTCTATCCGCGCAATCCGTGTTCATTATTCAGCGTTATTCAAGGTAGACAGTCTCGGTCAGTCGGGCAAATCCATAAAGCCCCGATGGGGCGACAGAATATATTGTTTGATGGTGCGACACACCCGGATTGTCGATGCTCGATGGTGCGACACACCCGGATTGTCGATGTTTGATGGTGCGACACACCCCGGCCTTCGGCCACCCCTCTCCGAGAGGGGATGGGCTGCCGCATCGTTTTGATTGTCAATTTGATTATCAATGTATCGCTGCCGCTCTCGGAGAGGGGTGGCCGAAGGCCGGGGTGTGTCGCACCAGCCGTTAAGATAACGAAGCGGTGAACGAAAACAATGGCCGGGGTGTGTCGCACCAGCCGTTCCGATAGCTAAACAGCTTAGGCTGGTGGTGTGTCGCACCGTCAAGCCAATGCCATACGTCGTTTTTCCGTCGGCCCTTCGGGACTTTTTTCTATTGCCCCGTTTCCTGCAGGGGTTGCGCTGCGCTCCACCCCTGCCTGTAATCCTTCGCCCTTTCAGGGCTTTGGAGTTTTTTTTTATCGATGGCGGTGCAATAAAAGTTTAATGTGTGCGTTAATGGGATTTAAATCACTTTAATTTTTAAACGTAACACAATTAATTATGAAGAATTTATTCTGCAAAAGAAATGTATTGAGTTTGTTGGTCGCATTGCTGGCTGTGGTGACGCTGGCCTCCTGTTCAAAGGGCGTCGATATGGGCAAATACATCCCTAAAGATGCCCTGTATGTTTTAGACTTCGATATGGACGAGCTGTGGGACAAGGCGGATTTGGACAATATCGACCAGATTTCGTTTGTCAAGCTGGGCCGTCAGGAACTGCGCAGCGAGAACCCCTGGGCCGCCGACCTGGTCGACGCCATACTGAAGGACCCCACCGCGACGGGTTTGAACCTGAAACGCGACATTGCTGCGTATTTCTGCTACAATAGCGACATCGACGGCGCTGTTATCGCCACGATGCATAATAAGAAGAAGTTTGAGGAGTTCCTCAACGATTTTGCCAAACAGAACGAGTTGACCGTCAAGTTCGAGGACAAGGACGGATGGCGCCTGGCGACAACGGTAAGCGAATTCAACGTTGAGAACTATGTGGCCTTCAACGGCGACGTGGCTATGCTGCTTTTCTCGGGCAATGGTATGGACAAAGTTCTGTCGATGAAGAAAGACGAGAGTCTGGCTGGCGACAAGCGTTTCCGTGAGTACTGGAAAGATCGTAGCGAGATAAGTATGTGGATGGGTATGAAGGAGATAGTGTCCATCGCAGAGCAAAACGGCACAGATGTGAAAGGTGCGCTCGGCCAAATCTATGGCGAAGAGTACTGGAAAGCCATCGAGAATGCCAGCATTGCCGGCAATGTGGTTTTCGACAAGGGCGTGATGCGTATGGTGTTCACCTATCAAGGCATCAGCGACAAGATTATGAAGCAATATATGCGGAAGTTCGATGACGGGTTGGTTGACTATATGCCTGAGAAGACATACGCAACTATGGCTGTTGCCTACAACCTGGAGGAGACAATGAAGGTGCTTGAGGCCAACAAGGAACTTGACATCAACCTCGACGAAGAGGCTATGGAAGGCGTCACGGTGCGCGACGCGGTGTCGGCCTTCGGCGGCAGTATGCTCTTCAGCCTGTTCGACCTGCAGGTCGACAACGGTTCGGTTATGCCTATGATGGCGCTGGCACTCGACATCAAGGATGCCGACATAGTGAAGAAACTCCTTGCCGAAGCCGGACTGACTGCCGTGGAGGAGAACGTATACAGACTGGAGGGCTTCTTCAACTTCCCGATATATGTGGCAATGAACAAGAAGGCAGTGTTTGTGACCAACTCGGACGCTGCCCTCGAAGGCTTCAAGAAAGGCGGCAACAAGAACGCTATGAAGGGCATTGCCAAGAGTGTCAAGGCAGGCAACTATATCTATGCCGACCTCGACATCAACCACTACCCCGACGGCGTGAAGGCTTTGATACCCGAGAATATTGTTGTTCTTATGAGCAAATACTTCGATTACACAGAGATTAAAGTCAACGGCACCAAGAACGGCGAATGGGACCTTTATATCAAGGACAAGAAGCAGAACAGCCTGCTGTCGACGCTACACTTTGTAGATGACAACATTGTGGAGTTGGGCAACCTGGCCGGCTCGATTGGCGGTGGCAGTGACTACCCCGAGGTGGAAGACACACTCTATGTGGAAGAGGATTGGGACTTTGAAGATGAGGATTGAACTTCACAATCTAAAACCTAAGTATATGTCGGAATCGGAAGTTGCCGGTTCCGACATATATTTACAGCCGTCTGTCGTCTTTGAGCAGGGGCGCAGCTATCTTGTCCGCGCCCGCTCGGGCCACGGCAAGACATCGCTACTCAACTTCATCTATGGCATCAGCGGCCAGTATGACGGCGAGGTCGTTTTAACGGAGAACGGAGAACGGAGAACGGAGAGCGGAGAGCGGAGAGCGGATGGCGCGACACACCCCGCCGCTTTGTTTTTTGTTCACCGCTTCGCTACCGGAACGGCCACTGGCAGTTCCTTCTCCCCTCTCCGAGAGGGGATGGCTAACGCAAGAACCGAGAATGAGCTGCGCACGAGGGTGCTGAGCTTTATGTTTCAGGACTTGGGCCTGTTTCCGCAACTGACGGCGATGGAGAATGTGCAGCTAAAGAACCGGCTGACGGACTTCAAGAGCGACGCTGAAATTGAGGCTATGCTCGACGCGCTGTTGCCGGAAGGCAAGAAGCACCAGCCGGTGGCGACTCTCTCGCTGGGCCAGCGGCAGCGCGTGGCGGCGGTGAGGGCATTGTGCCAGCCGTTCAAGATCATTCTGATGGACGAGCCTTTCAGCCATATCGACAGCGAGAATGCCCGCTGTGTGGCGGATATGGTTATGGGCGAGGTCGGCAGGCAGGGCGCAGGACTGATAGTCACGGCTCTGGATGCAATAGATTATTTCCCTTTCGACGTGACATATAATTTATAGCTATGTTGAGAAAGTTACAACGCAAGACATTGATACCGGCTCAGATTGCGGGCTATGCGCTGACGCTGCTGGTCGGTGTGGCCATTGTTCTGCTCGCCGTGCAGGTGTACTGCGACCTGAAGCCGCTGCTTGACAGCAAGACCGATGTCTTCAGCGCTCATACGGTGACGGTTTCCAAGAACGTTACGGTCTTCAAGACGGCCAACAAGGAAGGTTTGTATTTCTCTGAGAAGGAGCTCAAAAGGCTCAAGGAGCAGGAGTTCGTCAAGGAGGTGGCGCAGTTCAACAGTGCCACGTTCAATACCAGTGCCGCCATATCGTTTGACGGTCAGCGGATGAGCACTGACCTTTTCTTTGAGAGTGTCCCCGACAGCTATCTGGACATTGAGAGCGACGAGTGGCAGTGGGACAGCACGTCGGATTTCCTGCCGATTATTATTCCGGAGGACTACCTGAACCTATACAATTTCGGTTTCGCCGAAAGCCAGTCGCTGCCGGTGGTGTCGCCCGCGGTGCTTTCGCAGGTGACGTTCAGCATATTTGTGGAAGGCAACGGCAAAAGCAAGGTCTATAACAGCCGCATAGTGGGTTTGACGGGCAAGATTAACTCGATTCTGGTGCCTGAAGACTTCTTGCGGTGGGCTAACAGCGAGTTCGGCAGCGCAGAGGAGAAAGGCAGCAGCCGGTTGCTGGTCGAGTTCAGCGATGCCAGCGACGAACGTATACCGCAGTACTTCGAGGCCAACGGACTCAACATTAACAAATCGGAGCTTGAGACGAGCAAGATGGCGTTCTTTTTCAAGTTGGCGATGCTGTTTGTGACAGTCATCGCAGTCATCATCATAGTCCTGTCGGTGGCGTTCATCATTATGAGTATGAACCTGATAGTGCAACGCAACCGTGAAATGTTTGTCAATCTGCACAACATCGGCTACTCCGTCAAGGATATTTCGAGGTTCTATAAGGTTGTAGTCAGCGTTATAACTGTTGTCGACCTCTTGTTGGCGGTGCTGCTTGTGCTATGGGTGAGAGGAATGTATATCGACCGAATGTCGGCGCTCTTCCAGACGGGAGGAGGTTTTATGCCTATGCTGGCAGGCACCGCGGTCCTGATGGCACTGCTACTTGTTGTGTGCAACCTCTTTACAGGTCGGGTGATAAAGAATATCACTAACAGACAATAAGAAAACGCCATAGAGCACTCTATGGCGTTTTCTGTTTCGGTAAAAGCCGGGGCTTATCTTCCGAACATCACTTTCTCGCTGTTGAACATACGTGTCAGGCCCCAGACGGCTATGCCGGCGTAAACGATGTTGGAGCCCAGGCAGATGGCGACATTGGTCCAATCCAGTTTGTGGGAAAAGACGGCGGTCATCACCTCAATGCTGTTGTAGAAAGGTATGATGTAGGTGGTAAAGCTTTCAGGTATGCTGCTCTGCATTAGCGGTAAGAGTCCGGCAAGCATAACGACAAGCATAAACGGTGTGATCATAGTGCCGGCACTCTTCACGTCTTTGGCCAATGCCGACAGCAGGCTGACGGCCGATGCCATAATGAGCACCGAGGCAAGGATGACAAGGAACAATGCTGCATAATCGGGGAATGTGTAGTTGAAGCCTAAATCGACATCTTCACCGCTAATCATCTTTGGCAGCGACAGGGCGATACCGATAAAGCTCGAAATACCGCTGAGCAGGGCAATGCAGCTGAGCGAAACAATCTTGCCCAGAGCCAGCTCGTTGCGGCGCATCGGGGTGACAAGGAGAGTGGCAATGGTGCCGCGTTCCTTCTCGCCGGCGATGGCGCTGGGTGCGATGGCCATAGTGCCGCTGAAGAGCATCATCATAATAAGCATAGGCAGTATCTTGCTCCATATCATAGCGCCAATAGAATCCTCGGTGGCCATATCGAACTGAGCCTCCTTGCCTTCCTCTGCGCGGTTCACATCGAAGCGGTTGCTCATCCCGCTCTCATAGGCATCAAGGAACATTGTCAGCGTCTTGTATACAAGGCTGCTGGCATTATTGGTCGAGTTGTAGTAGATCTCGACATTGGGTGCCGGCAGACCGCTCTGCGGGTCGTAGACACTCGTCAACAACTCGAAGTCTTTCGGGAAGCGCACCATCACGATATTCAGGTCCTCGTCGCTCAGCATATCGATGTCCTCCTGTCCGAAAGGCTGTTCTAAGACTACCAGCTGGCTGTCGGCAGCAATTTCGGTGGCAAGGAACTGTGGCATATTCTCGACGCGAACCGTCACCACATCGTTCTGACCTTCGGTCACCATCTTGCCGATGCCTTCGCCCATCAAGCTGTAGACAAGGTAAATGAGCAGACCTGGCATAATCACCGTGGTGAACAGCAACTGACGGTCGCCGAAGAAACGTGCAAACTCTTTCTTTATGATTGTCCAAGTGTTGTTTTTCATTCTTCGCCTCCTTTCACTTCTTTAAAGATTTCGAAAAAGCGGTCCTCGATAGAGAGTCCGTTGCATACTTCCTCAAGTGTGCCGCAGGAAATCATCCTGCCGTCGATAATGATGCCCACGCGGTCGCACAGGCGCTCGACAAGGCTGAAGATGTGGGTAGACAGAATGATGGTCTTGCCTTGGCTGCGCAGTTCCTGCAGATAGTCGGTCACGGTGCGTGCTGTAAGCACGTCGAGGCCGTTGGTGGGCTCGTCGAAGATGATGACCTCGGGGTCGTGAACCAGCGATATGACAAGCGACAGCTTCTGCTTCATACCGGTCGAGAGGTTCTGCACCTTCACCTCGGCGAATTTGTCGATGCCGAAGCGGTTGAACATCTGCTCTTTGCGAGTACGCACCACATCCTCCGGCACCTGATGCAGACGGCTGAAGAAATCGAACAGATAGTTGGGCGTAAAGAAATCCTCCAGCTTCAGTTCCGATGTGAGGAATCCAATCTTCGAGCGCACACCCTCAGGGTCGCTGATAATGCTGCATCCGTCCAGGACGGCGTCGCCTGTGTCGGGCTTAATCAGCGTCGACAGCATACGCAGTGTAGTGGTCTTGCCGGCACCGTTAGGTCCCAGCAAGCCGAAAATCTCACCGCGGTTGGCGGTGAAGCTAAGATTGTCCACAGCCACCTTCTTGCGCTGGGTGGTGCGCTCAATCTTCTGTTGTTTCTTTGAAAGCGTGAAGGTCTTGCTCAGCCCCTCCACACGCAAAATCTCTTCCATTGTGTTGAATGTTGATATGTTTGTTGTTGATTTGTTGAATGTTGATACGTTGATATGTTTTCGTTAATTCTATCTATAGTTAAGGTTTCAATTGATACTATCGTTTCAGCAGGTCAAAATCTTACAGCTGGCCTTTATTTTTCTTCTTCTCACGGATGTCTTCTACAATGATGATGCCGCACCAGACAACTATAGCCACAAGTGTCAGCGCAAAAAACAGATATTTAAGTGTCTCTGTCCACGGCTTTTGCCACAGGTCGCAGCAATAGTCGAACAGGCCGTAAAGCTCAAAGAAGATTGTGAATAAGGGTATCCACACAAGGCGCCTGCGGTGTATGTCTGTAATTCGCTCGTCCTTTTGCCATTTAAGACGACCGTCCACCATCTTAAAGCCCCAGTTTTGGTTTTTCATATTCGGCAGCCACGTGATGAACACTCCGCCGGCAAGGATGGCCAGCGAATAGAACAGATAGCCAACATAAAATCCCGAGCCTTGCGTCTTTATCTGCAGCGCCATCAGTATGTTGCCGGCAACGACGATCATTGCTGCCATTGCGCATCCAATCAGCGCAAATGTTTTCTTGGCTTCTATTGTCATTCGTTTACTCCTTTCTTACGTATATATTCCAGGATGATGATTATTATTCCAAACAATACTGGAACTACTCCAATACATTTTAAATAAACATCGAGCGAAGACATCAGAAATGATTCGGGCCATATCGTACTGAGTGCGAACCACGGCACTAACAACGAAAGCGTCAAGTTTAACAAGCCGAAGCTTCCGACAGTCGACCATTTGTCGTCACTTTTATATTGGTGCTGTTCCTTGACAATATGCCACTTCTTAAGCCTTAGTTTGTAGTATTTTTTCCCTGTCTTGGTAAGACGTAATAAAAGCCAGCTGCAAAGCAGGCAGAAAATGGTCGCCCCAAGACAAAGGATAAAAATAAATCTGAATGTTTTTAGGTCTTCGCCTTTTATCAAGATAAATCCCAACAATCCGCCGACAAGGAAATTCAGCAGTGTCAAAGCATTCAGAATGATAGCGAATAATTTTTTCTTTTTCATTGTCCGTTCTCTGTTTTTGTCGGAGCACCGGCATCCTTGCCGTCATCAACTCCGGTTTTCTGTTTCGGGTGGCGTTTGGCCTTCTTCAGCGCCTCGGACAGTATCCATTCTATCTGACCGTTGGTGCTGCGGAACTCGTCCGCAGCCCAACGCTCGATAGCGTCATAGACGTCGCTTTCAACCCGAAGTGCGAAAGATTTTTTCATAATTTTTAACTTTGACTATAACCTTAACGTTAACTTTAGTTAGAACTACAGCGTATGGTAAGAATCAAACCGTTAAGTTGTTTCTCTACTGATGTAAGCTTTTTCAGGATGTCGCCATACTGCTCTTCAGATATATATCCCACATTTTTTGAAATCAACAGTTGTGTTTCAGTTTCAAATGCAGAACCCAACGCAATACTTAGGAAGTGAGAGAATTCACCATCGGAGACTCTTCCTGCGCCTTCCGCAATATTGGAGCTGATGGAAACAGCAGACCTTTGCATTTGGTCGCACAATCCCTTTTTCTCAAACCACGGCATATCGCTTGTTATTATATAAATGTGTGTCGCCAAATCCACGGCCTCTTTCCAAACGCTATAATCTCTGAAGTTGCGTGCTCCCATTGTATCTGAAGTTAAAGTTAGGGTTAAAGTTAAGGTTTTTTAATAGATAGATCCAGTATTTATCACAGGCGAAGCACTCTCGTCGGCGCAGAGGACCACAAGCAGGTTGCTCACCATCGTGGCTTTCTTCTCTTCGTCAAGCTGTACCACCTCGCGCTCGCTCAACTTGTTCAGGGCCAGTTCTACCATCGACACGGCACCCTCGACAATCTTCTCGCGGGCCGAGATGATAGCGTCGGCCTGCTGGCGGCGCAGCATAACGCTAGCGATCTCGGCGGCATAAGCCAGATAGTTGATGCGTGCCTCGATGACCTCGATGCCGGCAATGCTCAGACGGCTGCGGAGCTCCTCTTCAAGTTGGTTGTTGATTTCCTCGGCACCGCTGCGCAGGGTCAGCTCCGTGCTGTTGTGGTCGATGTTGTCATAGGCGTAGTGGCCCGCCACCTTGCGCAGGGCGGCGTCGCTCTGCACGTGCACAAAGCTGTCGTAGCCCTTCAGCTGCGGCTGGGTCTCCTGTGCGTTCTGCTGAGCCGTTGATCCTGATGTCAGAGTCTCTACATCGATGTCGAACACAGCCTTGTAGGTGTCGGCGATTTTCCACACCAGCACCAAGCCGATCATAATCGGGTTGCCGTTTTTGTCGTTCACCTTGATGGGGGGCACATCCATATTACGTGCGCGTAACGATATTTTACGCTTGGCGTAGAAGGGATTGACCCAGAAGAAACCGTTCTGGCGCACTGTGCCGCTGTAGCGACCGAAAAACGTCAGCACGCGGCTCTGGTTCGGCTGGATAATCATAAAGCCGACGCAATGAAGGATGTAGACAAATGTCAGCACTACGCCACCCAGTATCGGCAGCAGCACCAGCGCTGTCGGCTCACCGTCCTCAGGGTTGATCATTCCGTCCAAACCGGCTGTCCAGATAATCAGCAGGATGAATCCCACCAGCATCACAAGGTTCAGGAAAAGGTGCAGGAACCCGTTGTTCTTGCCCGAAAGTTGTCTGTTAAACTCTTTTGTTTCCATTGTTTTTTTTGTTTTAATTTTGCTTTAATAACTTGATAATAATTGTTTTCTGTTGATAATTTGTTTTGATATCATTTTGATATCATAATGCAAAAGTACAACCTTTTTTGAAACTACCAAAAAAAATCGCAAAAAAAATAAAAATTCTTCTTTAAATTAATTCGAATGCAATACAATAAAAGGCGGTTCGCGCCGTTAAGAGAGCACCAAACAATGACAAAGAATGATTATTTCCGCATTACTGATCATAACTCTTGTACTGACTTGCATACTCATTCTCTTCCGCGTGCTGCGCGGCGAGAGTTTCCGCGACATTCGCCGTGAAATCAAAGAACTCAAGGCTCAGGATGTACCCCACTATTTCCTGCGTTCGCTCAAGATAGTATTCTCGTTCAAAGGACCCGGTTACGCACGCAAACAGCGCGAAGCACAGCAGGAAGAGCAGGAACACAAGGCCGACAATGCCTGACGCAAAACATTACCGCACAAATGAAAGACTGGCTTTTAGACATACTGCGCGAACCCGACACACAAGCATCGCTGAAATATAATGAACAGGAGCACGCTCTGCTCTCGTCAGGCAACTCCTTCAAAGTGGAGGACGGCATCCCGTCGTTTGTCAGCGAGAAACCCTCGAAAGCGGGCTTCGACTACACCAGCCACTACGCCATCGACGCCGAACAATTCGACTATTTCCGCGAGCGTACCGACCTTCTCACGGCCACCCACCTGCGTTTGCTCCGCGATACCGTGATGAAACAGGTGCCTGCCGGCTCACGGCTGTTGCTGGATGTCGGCTGCGGTTGCGCCTTCGTCGCCGAGCGCTTCTGCCCGAAAGGAATCAATGTCGTGTCGATGGACATAGCCCGAGCCAACACGCAGAAGGCCCTCTCCAAATACCCTTTCCCCACCCACGCCGCGGTAGTGGCCGATGCCTACCATCTGCCTTTTGCCGACCAGACCTTCGACTGCATCGTGGCTTCTGAAATCATCGAGCATACCGTCGACCCGCAAGGGTTTGTGGCCTCATTGCTATCTAAGCTCAAGCCCGGCGGAACGCTTGTCGTCTCGACGCCCTACAAGGAGAAAATCGCCTATTCGCTCTGCATCCATTGCAACTGCAAGACTCCGCACAATGCCCATCTTCATTCGTTCGACAAAGACAAGATGCGCCACATCGTAGAGCCTCTGCCTGCCGAAATCGCCGGTATGCACCTTGTAGGCAACAAGCTGCTGCTGCGCAGTCACTTGGCAATGCCGCTCTCGCACCTCGGCATCCCATTCTGGCGGCTCTGCGACCGCCTGCTTAACCGCTTGGTGCCCAAGGCGGAACATTTCGTAATCACTATAAGGAAGCGTTAGACTCGTAGCGCGCCACCAGCCGCATATACCATACCGTAAGTGCGCCGTTGACAACTGCTCCGCTCAGCGCGAAGAGCAAAATGGAATGGCGGAAATCGCCGCTGGCAATGCCCCAAACCACCGATGCCACACGCAGCGCCAACAGAACGAGATAGAAGACAAACTCTGTCCGTTGGCGTGAGAAAACATTGCTGATGAATACCAACGATGCCGACGTCAGCGTCACATAAACCCAAGGCAGAAGGCAGCGGATATAGTAGCCGCATCCGCTCCAGCGGTCGCCGAAGAGGAATCCGAAGATGTCCCCGCCAAAGATAAATGCAACGACAAATACCGGCAATGCCACGGCGTTGATAGTCAGGATAAACCGTCTGATGTCGCTGCTGATGGTCTTGCCTGCGCGCACCTTCTCGGCGACACGCACATAAAGAAGCTTCTCGAAGGCCGAGTTGAATATGTTGACAGGCCTGAAGGTGCAGGTCAGAGCCATAGCGAACAATCCCACCTCCGTCTTGTCGAAATAGAGTGCCAGCCACAGGAACGGCAGGTTGTACGACAAGCTGTTGACAAAGTCTTTGGGCATCGTGAAGAGCGGAAAGTTGCGGAAGCGGGCCGCTACCGTTTTGCGCTCGCTGCGGCCTATGTCGTGTGCCAGCCCCAGCCTCCGGCATTTCACAGCAAGATTGATGTTGGCGCAAATACGGCCAAGGATTGTTCCCAAAGGCAGACCGATGCTGTGCCACAGCGTCGCCGCTAAGCGCGGCAGACCGAACAGCACCTTGAACAGCACGCCCGACGTCGAACCCACCACCTCGGACAGCGCCAGCTGGCGGAACTTGCGGAAGCGGTTTAGAAGCTGCGAATACACGCGCGAGGTGCCGCAGAAGTACACCATCGGCGGCACCAGCAACGCCAGTTTCGGGTCAAGCGTCGCCAGCCTCGTTCCGGCAAAGGCATCGCTGCGACCGGCAACGCACAGCACCAACAACAGCGTCAGCAACGCAATGGAAATGATGGTGTTGAGCCTTAGCGCCAACCGGCTCACTGCGGCCGCCTCACGGTCGTTGTCTGCCAGCACTACGGCCAACTCGTACTTGCACGTGCTGACGATGACAAGCACCTCTATGTAAGAGAAAAAGACATTGTAGAATCCGAAATCCTCGGGCGAAAACAGGCGCGACAGGATGAGGTATGATGCAAAGGCGATGACTTGCGCCCACACGTTGCCCGACACCAGCGTGATGCCGTCGCGCATAAACGAAGAGCCTTTTATAATCTTTTTCAAATCCATCGGTCGTCCTCTCTTTGCTTTCGTCCTGTCAACTCCTCGTCCTTACACCTCGCCGTGATATTTGCGTGTAATCCACTCTACAGCGAGCAGCAGGACTATGATGATGAAAATCAGTGGCAGATTGAGCATATCGCTGTATGATGTCTCACTGAAAACCAGCGTCTTCATATCGTCGCGCTCACGCAGCAGCTTGCCAATCTGCTCCAGTTCGCGTGCAGCCACCATCGTGCCGCCCGTGGTTGTGGCCATAGTGCGCAGCAGCGAGTGGTCGGCCACAGTGTTCATCGCCTCCAGTTGAAGGTCCTCTACCAGGAATGAACCGCTGGCTGTCAGGCTCTTGCCGTTGAAGCGCGTCGTGGCGTTGTAGCTGTATGAGCCCGGCGGCAGTATGCCGATGTTGAGCGAATAGCCCGTGGCCGTGCGGTTGAAGGTATAGCTCTTGCCTTGCTCGCCGGCGCGACGCACCGTCAGCTCCACGTCGGGAATGTTGACAGGCTCATAGTTGTCGTTGTACAGCTGCGCGTCGAAGGTCACAGCTTCCGACTGGCCGAAGATGTTCTTGGCATCGATATGGAACTTCTCGTTGTTGGCCCGCAATGCGGTGAAGACCACTATCTTGTCGATAAGCGTATTGAAGTTGCTGTGTGTCTGGTTCGACTGCCAGTCGGCCAGTCGCCAGCGCCACAGCCCCTCGCCGGCAATGAAGGCATAACGAGATGACGACTGCTGCGTGACGGCAATCAGCGGCAGGCCCGAGTTGACCGACCCGATGCGGGCGTTGATCAGCGCCTGCCCGTTGGCCCCCAGTTTGTAGTCGCCGAAGGGCGACGACAATGGCGGAAACTGGGCTATGCTCCTGGCCGCGTCGTCGGGCAGGGTGAAATAGGTGAAGTTCTTGTTTATCAGCGGCGAGGCCTCGTTCTGGCGCTCTATGCGCGAGTATATCTCCAACCCCGCGTGCAGGTTGTTGAGGCGTGCCAGGTCGGTTTGGCTGCCAAGCACGAAGAGGGCAGGGGTGCCCGATTTGAGCAGCGCGGCGACATCGATGTTCGACTCGGCCACTTTGGTGGGCATCTGGTGGAAAATCAGCAGATTGTAGTCGCGTGGGTTCTTGGCGAAGTCTTTGGTCATAAAGACCTCGGTCTCATAGTTTTGGTTGTTGTCTATGGCCGAACGCAGGGCCGCAATGTCGGGGTGCGGCACGGCGGCGATGATGGCAATCTTCTGGTGCCCGTCGATGACCTCGATTGGAACGACGCGGCGGTTGTTGCGTAACGACTGCTCCCCGCCGAGGGGCGCAATCTCAACGATATAGTTGTGAAGTCCGGCGCGGTCGGCATCGACGGTGATGCTCTCGGTTGCCGAGAAGCGAGTGTCGTTGATGGCAATCTGGCGGCTGTGCAGTTTGCGCCCGTCGAACGACACGGTCAGCGTCGCCGTCTCGCCCTTCAATTGGTTGGCATTCACGGTGATGTCCATCGGGAAGGAATTGCCAAGATAGGCTACGCGGTTGAAGCGCACATTGGCTATGCTTGCGTCGCGATGGATGGTGGTGTCGCCCATCGCCACGGTGTAGACGGGAAATGTCAGCGATGCCGTGGCTCCAAGAGGGTTGGAGCCAGCGTTGTAGATGCCGTCGGTGGCGACCACCAGAGCCCCTATGTTGCGGTGGTAGTAGCGCTCGGCGATGCCCGACACCAGCTGCGCTATGTCGGTCGATGGCTCGCTGAAGGTGAGCTCGGTGCCTTCGGCGTCGATTTCCGAGCCGAAGCTGACGCAATGCACGTCATAGTCGCCCGACAGGTTGTCGGCCAAGCGGTCGAGTTGCTGCTGATAGTCAGTATGATAGAATGCCGAATCGGGGCAATAGTCGAGCGACTTGCTATTGTCCTGCGCGATGACGACGATGGGCTTCTCCTTGCGGCTGGCCTCACGTTTGACCAAAGGGGCAAGGAACAGGAAGGCGATGGCTGCCACCGACAGGGCGCGCAGCACTGAAAGCGTTATGGTCAGAGGCCGCGACAGAGTCTGTTCGGCCTCGCGGCGGCGACGCAGCCAGTAGAGCGCGACGGCGTAGGCCACGCCCAACAGCAGGCACAGAACGATGAAATACCAGGGATAGTCTATAATGAGTGACACGATTGCAAAAAGTTGTTTCAAAGCAGTATTAACGCCGAAAGCGTGCCATTAGTATGTCGTCGCCCATTTTTTTCGTTGCTGTAGACTCAACTTCCAAGTGCAACACTGTCAAGCAAAAAAAAAACTTGAAATTGTGTCACACTTCCGTCAAAAGAAAGCCCATTCACACTCCTACTTCAGCGCCAGTTTCTTCACCGCCTTGCCCTGCGCGGTGTGGACGGACACTATCACCGTGCCGCGGGGCCAGGTCGAAGTGTCAAGCTCGGCGGCGTCGGCCGTTACAGGCAGCTCGAGCAGCGTGCGCCCTTGAAGGTCGGTCACCACTATGCGCGTCATAGCCACAGGCGATGCCACCTGCATCCGCGTCGTGGCGGGATTGGGGCGCAGCGATACCTGCTCCTGCAGCACGGCATTGATGCCCTCCGTCGTCGTGTCGGTCCACGTCGTCATTGTGTCAAACGAGAACCACTCCGACATCGCGTCGCTGTGGCTGCAGTAGTTGCGCATACGCACCTCGTAGGCCGTGCGGGGCTCCAGGCCGCTCATCATCAACGTGCCGTAGCCGTAGTAGTTGCGCGTGATGTGAGGCTTCGACGTACCCTCGCCCTGGGCGAACCCTGCCGGACCGTATTCTATGTCGGTATAGTCGGCCGAGTCGGGCATCCACCACGCCAGCGCTATTGTCGTGTCCGTCACCGCGCAGTTGGTCACTGCCGGCACCGGCGGGCACACGTATGCCGTGCGAAAGCCCACGCTCACCGTGTCGCTGTACTCCTCGGCATAGATGCACCAGCAGGCCACACGCACCTCGTAGGCCGTGTTCTCGTCAAGCCCTTGCATAAGGAAACGCCCTTCCGTCAGGCTGTCGACCACCGTGCCCGACCCGGGTGAAAAGCCCTGCGGCCCATACTCCAAGCGGCAGTGCGACACGCCCACGGGGATATTCCACTCCACCGTCGCCGAGTCGTAGCCAACCTGCGTCATCCGCAAATTGTTAGGCACCATACAGGGTGGCGGTGCCACTATCGCCATAGGCCCACCCCAGAGGTTATCCATAAAGCTGTTGTCTATCGACCCCGGGTATTTTATATGTGGCCACGCACGAGGGTCGTCACAACCAAAATTAAAGCCTTGATACGGACGAAAATCACCGTTGTCGGAACGAAACGGGCCACTGAGTCGCGATGCTAAATCACGCATATAAACAGTCGTCGCTTTCACCACGCTATAAAAACGGTTAGATGCATATCTGCCATAGTCGATTAAAAATGCCGTGTTGCCAACAAAGAATGTGTCATTTACATTGTGAGGGCGATCGAAATAGACCTCAAGAGTAGGAACCCTAAACCCATAAAAGTACTGCAGCGTGCAGTTGTATAGTTTAGGCAACTGAAGTCTGTTCCATCCCACGGCATTGATGCCGTATTGAATCTTCACCGAGTCGGTAATAATTATAGGATGCAGAGGGTCATCGGTCTTCTGGACAAAATAAATGTATCTCTCATATATTCTCCTTTCACCTGTGGGCGATAAAGGCGCCAGAAATGCAGACCAGAGCACGTGCATAGAATCAACAAACGTTTGCCAGTATAGGTTCCTAATTGAATCGTCATAAGGACCAAGATTGTCCTCCCCCCAATAATCTTCATAATACGTGCTTCCCTGATGCATTGGTATATTAATATAAACGGGTATAGCAACACCGTATACTTGAACAGTGGAATCATAGGACAAAGGATACATTTGATATTCATTACAAGGGTAAAAAACACCATCAAACCAAGCGTAATTATATCCATATAAAAAATTTACATCACAAAACCTTGCGCTATCAATGTAAACGCTGTCCCTGTTGTACGGATTGAAAAGATACCTCTGTGAAGTGGGGTATGCCTCCGTTATTTGCGCATTAATATTTAAACAAAAGAGACAGATGGCAATAAAAGAAATAAACTTTCTCATAACTTGCGGATTTAAAGATTTATACACGATATTTGACACGCGGTTTCCAATGCAATTCACAACTGCAAAGGTAGAAAGAAAAGTTGAATACTGCAAATGAAGCCTAAAAAAACAGCCCCCAACGTGCGACACACCCTGATTACAAAACACTTGTCGTAGCCATAGCCCTGAAAGGGCGAAGGATTACAGGCAGGGGTGGAGCGCAGCTGAACCCCTGCAGGAAACGGGGCCATAGAAAAAAGTCCCGAAGGGCCGACGGAAAAACGACGTAAGGCATTGGCTTGACGGTGCGACACACCCCCGGCCTAAGCTATTTAGCTATCGGAACGGATGGTGCGACACACCCCGGCCTTCGATTTTGTTCACCGCTTCACAATTGGAACGGCTGATGCGACACACCCCGGCCTTCGGCCACCCCTCTCCGAGAGGGGATGGCGCGGCAGCGCAACACTTTCTAATCATTGATAATTAAAGTGATGCGGCAGCCCATCCCCTCTCGGAGAGGGGTGGCATCGACAATCCGGGGTGTGTCGCACCGTCAAGCATCGACAATCCTGAGTGTGTCGCACCATCAAGCATCGACAATCCGGGGTGTGTCGCATTGTCAAGCTAAAGCATTACAATATTGTCTGTCGCCCCGTCGGGGCTTCCCTTTTAAAGTAAGAAAAACAGCACGCAACCTCGAAAGGTTGAATCTCAATATCCCCACTCCGAGGCATCCGCTACCAAGAAGTCTTGCTAAACCCCGAAGGGGTTGACGCTCAATAACCGTGGGTGCGGAGCACCCGCGGGACACGGCACCGGACGATACAGCACGACCCTGAAAGGGTCGCCCCAAAAGAGTCAAATGCGCAGGCAGGTGGGGCACTCCTCCAGAGTGCCATTGCTACAGCATAGGCACCGCAGGTCGGAACGACCTGCGGTTATTGATCGGTGACGCTTTCAGCGTCGTATATCCGTTCCTTCCGGGCAATCCGTGTTCAATAAAAAATCGTTCAATTCGTGTGATTCGTGTTCAAAAAACAACCCGTGTAATTCGCGTTCAAGAAACCGCCTCATCCTCATCCTTTCAAGGGACCAACTCCGTCATATGTACAATACTTGTACAATACTTGTACAATATTTGTACGTTTACAATTGTACATATATTGTACAACTATTGTACAAATATTGTACAACGACCGGAGTTGGTACGGAGAAAAAGCGGCCCGGTTGCAGGGGGTGTATAACTTTTTTTTGCCGTTTTATGATATTTTTGTACTTTTGCAAAAAATATAAACACCACGATTATGAAGAAAATAATGATGCTGCTTGCTATGGCGGCGGTGACAATCAGCGCGTTGGCTGATGAGGGTATGTGGATTCCTATGCTGCTGGGCCGCAACGAGGCCGATATGCAGAAGGCTGGAATGCGCATTACGGCAAAGGACATTTACGACATTAACAATGCCTGTCTGAAGGATGCTATACTGCTTTTCAACCAGGGCTGCACGGGCGAGTATGTGAGCGGCGAGGGCCTTTTCCTCACCAACCACCACTGTGGCTACTCGTACATCACTATGCATAGCACTGTGGAGCACGACTATCTGACCCGCGGATTCTGGGCTATGAGCCGCGAAGAGGAGCTGCCCTGCCCGGGACTTACGGCAACGCGACTGGTGAGGATGGAGGATGTCACGGCGCAGGTGCTCGACGGCGTTACGGCCGAGACCAGCGAGGCTGAACGCAGCTCCATCATTGAAAAGAACATAAAGGCCATCACCAAGCGTGCCGAGGCGGGTACGCACTATAAGGCTGTCATTAAGCCTTTCTACTATGGCAACCAGTATTTTATGTATATCAATGAGGTGTTCACCGACGTCCGTTTGGTCGGTGCTCCGCCGTCGAATATCGGTAAGTTCGGTGGCGATACCGACAACTGGATGTGGCCCCGTCACACAGGCGACTTCTCGATGTTCCGTGTCTATGCCGGCGCCGACAACAAGCCGGCCAACTACTCAAAGAGTAACCGCCCGTACAAGCCGCTGAAGCACCTTGAAATCTCGCTCGACGGCGTGCAGGAGGGCGACTTCACCTTTGTGTTCGGCTATCCGGGCACTACGCAGCGCTATGTGACCAGCGACGCTGTGGAGCTGGCTGCCAACGTGGAGAATCCCATCCGCATCGACCTGCGTACCATTCGCCTGAAACACTACAAGGACGCTATGGAAAAGAGTCCTGCCCAGAGACTTAAATACGCATCGAAGGTGGCCAGCGTCGCCAACGCCTGGAAGAAGTGGCAGGGTGAGACACAGGGCATCAACCGTATGAACGCCGTTGAGAAGAAGAGAAACTATGAGGAGCGCTACCAGAAGTGGGCCGCCGACAAGCCGCAGTATTACAATGTTTTGCCGCAGCTGCACGAGGCTTACAACACGCTGCGCCCGATTGAGGTGGAGCTGATATACTACAGCGAGGGCGTGCGTGCCAGCGATTTTATGCAGCGTGCCCAGAAATACAGTCAGTTGGCAGACGAGACCGATGACTTGAAAATCATCGGTGTGGTAAACCGCCTGAAGGACGACAACAAGAAGTATTTCGCTGACTTTGAGCAGCACTCGGTGGTGGATCGCGCCATCTTTATCGAGACGTTCCTCTATCTGTGGGAGGCCGGCCACGCCCCCTATCTCAACGAGAAGGCTCCGACGAAGGCCGCCGTTGAGCAGAAGCTGGGCAAGATATACGATGAATCGCTGCTGAACAACAGCAAGAAACTGGCTTCGTTCCTTGACGACTACACCGAGAAATCGGTCAAGAAACTGAAGAAAGACCCCGCCTTGGTGTTGTTCGAAAAGGCTTACGCCCAGGCATACGACCCGCAGAATATAGCCAAATACAAGAGCACTTACCAGGATATTCAGCGCCTGATGCGCTTCTATGTCAAGGGTATGATGGAAATGCAGCCCGACGTCAATTTCTTCCCCGACGCCAACCTCACTCTCCGTGTGGCTTACGGCCATATTCAGGGCTTCAACTCGTTCGACGGTGCCCGCTACGAGGCGTTCAGCGACCTCAAGGGCATTATGGACAAGGAGAATCCGAATATCTACGACTATGTGGTCGAGGACAAGCTCAAGGAGCTCTACGCCTTGAAGGACTATGGTCGCTACGGCATAGTCGAGGAAATCAATGACTCGACCGTCACCGAGACGCCCGACGGTATGATCATACGCCGCACGCACAAGGTCAACAAGCATATGCCTGTATGCTTCATCGCCACCAACCACACTACCGGCGGCAACAGCGGCAGCCCTGTGCTCAATGCCGACGGACGCCTGATAGGTATCAACTTCGACCGCTGCTGGGAGGGCACGATGAGCGACCTGCTGTTCGACCCCGACTACTGCCGCAACATCTGCCTTGACATACGCTACTGCCTCTTCATCATCGACAAGTACGCCGAAGCAGGCCATCTCATCAACGAGATGACGCTGGTTGGCGGCCCGAAACAATGACGATTGCCGGCAAACTGTACCTCATTGTCTAATTGAATGAACTATGGGACTGTTCAGTTTTTTGTTCCGAAAGAAAACAGAAGAGAAGGAGGATGCGTCGATGAAATACCTGATAGTAGGGCTTGGCAATGTGGGTGCCGAATATGAGGGCACACGCCATAACAGCGGCTTTATGGTTCTGGACCGGCTGCTGAAGGCCTGTAGCCGCGAGGGAGGCGAGAAGCCTGCATACGTGCTTGACCGCCACGCCTACCGCGCGGAGGTGCGCTTGAAGGGCCGCACGCTGGTGCTGATACGCCCGACGACCTATATGAACCTGAGCGGCAAGGCGGTGCAGTACTGGCTGCAGAAGGAGAAGGTGGGTGTGGAGAACCTGCTGGTCATAGTCGACGACATTGCCCTGCCTGTGGGCAAGATAAGGATGAAGAAGCAGGGCTCGCACGGCGGCCACAACGGGCTGGCTAACATTGAGGAGTTGATACATACGGCCAACTTTTGCCGTCTGCGCATCGGTGTGGGCAACAACTTCGGACAGGGACACCAGATAGACTATGTGCTGGGGCGTTTCAGCGAGGAGGAACAGGCCCAGCTCGAGCCCGCACTCGACAAGGCTGTGGAGGCTGTCAAGGCCTTTGCCACCCTCGGCCCCGACAGGGCTATGAATATGTACAATTGATGGGTTATGGCAAGTCTGGTTTTTGATATCGGCAACACCCGCACCAAGGCGGCAGTTATGTCTGGCGGCGAGGTGCTGGAGGTGCTTGTGACCGACTGCCTGGAGCAGATAGACATAGAACGGCTGTGCCGCAAGTATGCTGTGGACAGGGCTATTGCATCGGTGGTGGGCGCGACGCCAGATTTCGAGCGTTTGCTGCCTAAGCCCCTGTTTGAGCGCTTCCACCTGCTCAGCTACAGGTCAAAACTGCCGATAAAGATTGACTATGAGACGCCTCATACGCTGGGAATGGACCGCGTGGCGGCTGTGGTCGGTGCCCGCGAGCTGTGCGGCGGCGGCCCTTTGGTGGTTGTCGATGCCGGCAGCTGCATCACGATAGACCTTCTGGACGATGCCGACTGCTACAGAGGCGGAGCAATTCTGCCCGGCATCGCAATGCGCTTCAAGGCTATGCACGAATACACCGCGGCCTTGCCGTTGGTGACCCTCACGCCGGCCGAAAGGGAAGGCGAAGAGAAGACACCGCTGACAGGACGCACGACAAGGGCCTCGATGGTGTCGGGTGTATGCAATGCGGCAGTGTTTGAAATTCAGGGCTTTGTCAAGCAATATGAGGGTGAGTTTCCAAATGTTAAAGTTTTTTTAACAGGCGGAGATGCAGTTTTTTTTGCAAAACGATTATTTTTTCCGAACTTTGCAACTCCGAGCCTGATGTATATCGGGCTTGAAAGTATACTGAATATGAATGTTTTAAGCTGAAAAATAGTGGTGTTTTATAATAAAAATTCTTATAAAAAGGGCATAATGCTGTTCGTTGTGGCGGCGCTGGCATTGTCGCAGGCGTTGGCACAGAACGGTCTCAACTCGCCCTATTCGCAGTATGGCATCGGCTTCAACAATATGCCGTACAATATGCCGTCGGCGTCGATGATTGGTGGTGTCACCGCCACGCGCTCGGCGATGAATATGATCAATCCCTTCAATCCTGCGTCGTATGCGGCTATTGGCAAGGAGACGCTGGTGTTCGATATGGGTCTGTCGATAGATATGACCACGCTGAGAGGCAACGGCGGCTCGCAGTTCGACGCCGACGGCAATGTGGGCTATCTCGCTATTGGATTCCCGCTGACCAAATGGTGGAAGACGGCGTTGGGCGTGATGCCTATGACAGATGTCAACTACCAGTCGGTCGTGACCAGCGCCATCAATCCTGGCGGCGAGGTGAAGACGAAATACGAGGGCAACGGCGGCGTGTCGCAGTTCTTCTGGGGTCACGCTTTCAACGTCTTGAACGGCAGTGACGACAAGAAGCCGCAGCTGCGCGCCGGTTTCAACATCGACTATCTGTACGGTAGTCTTACCCGTGCCGTCACCTACGACTTTACGGCCAACGACACTACCTATATGATGGACAGCCGCAGACAGAAGGACACCTATGTCAAGAACGTACTGTTCGACCTGGGCCTCCAGTACGAGCAGCCGGTGGGCGAGAAGTATCGTTTGGGCGCCGGTATCACGGTCAAGCCTCACAGGAATATGAAAGTGAAAGACAATGCGCTGGTCTATACCTTCGTGACCAACGTCGCGTCGGAGTATATGCGCGACACTATCTTCCCGCTCGACGGGGACGACAGTGAGTTTGAGAGCGACCTTGAGCAGCCTTTCACTACAAATATCGGCTTGTCGTTCCAGCGCAACGACAAGTGGCTTGTGGCCTTGGATGCCACCTTTGCTCCCTGGAGTGGGTTGAAGTATACTGAAAACAGCACTTTCTCCATTTTCGGCCAGAGCCCGATACGCTACAGCACCAACCAGCGCTGGGCGCTGGGACTGCAGCTGCTTGGCGACAAGAATGCGGCAAGCTATCTGCGCCGTGTCACCTTCTCGATGGGTGCCCATTACGAGCTGGGCCGTCTGCAGATGGATCGTCCCGACGGACAGTACCGGCTGGATGAGTGGGGCATCGGCGCCGGTGTCACACTGCCGATGCGCAAAGGCCGTTCGGTCATCAACATATCGGCTGCCTACTCTTCGTTCGGCACCGAGTCCCTCTTGCGCCGCGATGCCTTCACCATCGGCATATCGGTGGGCAGCTGTGAGAGCTGGTTTGTAAAACGCAAGTTCAACTAAAAGGTTAAAAAAACATAAAAGCACAATAGACAAGTCTGCCGATAGACTAAAGGTTAAAAAGAGTGCAACAATTGCCAGAAAACAAATAAACAAAAAATAACATTCAGAGAGATGAAAACGATCAAAATTCTAACGCTTGGGTTTGTGATGGCCGCATCGGTACTTACGGCTTCCGCCCAGTTCAAGAACACTGAAGACAGCATTTGCAAGACCAACCGCTTCCTCTATCAGGAGGCTTTCAAATCCAAACAATACCAAGATGCCTACGAGCCTTGGAAAATAGCAGTCGCTACCTGCCCCAAGAGCACAAAGAACCTCTACATCCAGGGTGCCACCCTTCTCAAGAACCTCTTCGCTCAGGAGAAGGATGCAAAGCGCCGCAGCGAGCTTCTTGACGAGCTGATGAATATGTACGACCTGCGCATTGCCAACTATGGCGAGGCTCCGATGGTCACAGCTCGCAAGGCTTACGACCTTGAGCAGCTTGGCGGTAACGCACGTCTGAAGGACTACTATGAACTTTATGCCGAAGCAATGCGCCTTGGTGCCGACCAGCTGGAGCTCGCTTTCATAGAGCGCTACTTCGATGCCACCGTGAAGTATGTCACCTCAGGCGGTGCTGACACAACCCTTATCATCGACAACTACGACATAGCCAGCGATGCTATCGAAGGCTTGCTTGCCAAAGAGACCGACAGCGCTAAAAAGGCTGAGCTCTACGGTGTCATCGCTCACATCGAAAACCGCTTCTCGCCCTTCGCCTCGTGCGAGGAACTGGTGAAGATCTACACCAAGAAATTCCAAGCTACACCCGACGACCTGACGCTGCTCAAGAAGATCACCACCATCCTGCGTAAGAAAAAATGTATGGACACCGAACTCTTCTTCGCTGCCACCGAGAAGCTCCACTCCCTTGAACCTACAGCATCCACTGCCTACCTGATGGCCCAGATGTGCTACCAGAAGGATAAGTTCGGCGATGCCGCCAAGTATATCAACGACGCCATCAAGGACGCCGAGGACAAGGACAAATACAATATGTACATCCTGCAGGGCCTCTGCTACACCAACACCAACAGCTACTCTGCCGCCCGTGCTTCCTACAACAAGGCTGCCGAAATGGAGCCTTCCAAGGGTGAGCCCTACCGCCTCATAGCACAGCTCTACGTCAAAGGCGCCAAGGCTATCAGCGACGGTATGGGTGGCCGCTCGGCATACTGGGCCGCTGTCGACGCCGCACGCAAGGCTCTGAGCGTCGATGATTCGCCCGAGAACGTCGAGGCTGCCAACCGCCTCATCAGCACTTACTCAGGCCACTACCCGAAGCAGGACGAGGCCTTTATGCTCGACCTCATCGACGGCAATAGCTATACAGTGCCCGGCTGGATTGGCGTGAGCACAACAATCAGAACCAGAAAATAAACAGTGGCGCTGCTGAACGACAAGTGATGTCATTCAACAATCACAGCCACATCAACAAAGGCAGGAGGCGTGCTACAAACACGCTTCCTTGCTTTGTCTTGGTATGCCTCGTTGCCTTGTGTTCGTGTCGCAACGATATAGAAAAGGCACGCTTCTTCGACCCCAAGGACCTGCCCCAGCAGTCGCTCGACAGCGTCCGTGTCATCCGCAGTCTTAACGGCAAGAAGCAGATGCTGATGACCGCGCCGCAAGTGACAATCTACGACAAGCCCGAGAAGAAGACTGTCTATCCGCAAGGCATAAGGATGCAGATATTCGACGGCGGAAAGCGCTGCGCAGCCTCCATAAGGGCCGACTACGCCTACTCGCTCGACGAGAAGAAGATAGTGGAGGTGCGCCGCAACGTGGTTGTTATTGACTACCGCTCGGGCGACACATCCTACCTTAACAGTCTGGTATGGAACTCGGCCGAGCACCGCATTTTCTCCGACGACACAGTCAAGTCCGTCAACGGCAAGCGCATCACTTACGGTGACGGCTTCGAAAGCGACGACGAATTCACCACTCCCCGCATCGTACGCCAGCGGGGAACAATGACCATAGAGGAATGAACAGACCCACACGCAAACAATGGCAAGGATATGCAGTGCTCTGTCTGGCGCAGGCTTTGGCGTTGCTTGCCGTTGTGTTGTGGCCAAAGATGGAGAAGGCTCCCGAGCCCACCGCCCATTCGCCCCTCAAGGAAGCCGTAGCCCGCTATGGCGACGAGATGGCCCAGGAGCGTGCTCTGAGCCAGCATACACGCTATGTGTCAGTGTCTAACGACAGCCTCTTCCGTGCCGACAAAGATCACAAGCCCGCCGCCGCCCCAAAGCGCAGCGATGCCTTCGTCGTCGAGCTCAACAGTGCCGACACTGCCCAGCTGCGGTGCCTGTACGGTATCGGTCCCGTTTTCGCCGCACGCATAGTCAAGTATCGCCAGCTGCTGGGCGGCTATGTCCGCAAGGAGCAGCTGCTCGAGGTCTACGGAATGGACGAGGAGCGCTATGCAGGCATCGCGGCCAATATAGTCCTCGACACCGCGTCGGTGACCAAACTCCGTGTCAACGACCTCTCCATTGCCGAGTTGAAGCGCCATCCCTACCTCGACTACTATCAGGCCAAGGCCATTGTCGACTTCCGCAACGGTGGCAGGCGCTACCAGTCTATGGACGACCTGCGGCTGGTGAGTCTTATCGACGACGAAACCGCAACAAAATTACAAGGATATATACAATTTAATTAAGCAAACAGCGTTTAATAATACATCATACAAAACAGAAACCAATATGAAGTTCAATACCAGTCAGATAGCAGCAATGCTCGGTGGAAATGTAGAGGGCGATGCCAATGCCGAGGTGTGGAAGCTGTGCAAAATCGAAGAAGGAGAGGCCGGCGGTCTCTCGTTCCTGGCCAACAGCAAGTATACCAACTATATATACGACACCAATGCCACCGCAGTGATAGTGAGCAACGACTTCCAGCCCGAGCATCCTGTCAAGGCGACTATGATTCGTGTCGCCGATCCCTATCTGGCCTTTGCCAACCTGCTGAAGAAGTATAACGAGATGCAGCTCGACAAGCGCGGCGTCGACCCGCAGGCCTACATCTCGCCCAGCGCCACCATAGGCAAGGACTGCTATATAGGTCCCTTCGCCTTCATCGGCGAGAACGTCCACATCGGCGACGGTGCCAAGATATATCCCCAGACCTATGTCGGCGACAACTCCTCTATAGGTGCAGGCACGACCCTCTTTGCCGGTGTGCGCATCTATCAGAACATCGTTGTCGGAGCCCGCTGCATCCTCCATTCGGGTGTCGTGGTAGGCGCCGACGGCTTTGGCTTTGCACCCACCGAGGACGGCAGCTACCAGAAGATTGACCAGATAGGCAATGTGGTGATAGAGGACGACGTCGAGATTGGTGCCAACACCACCATCGACCGTGCCACCCTTGGCTCCACGATAATCCACAAGGGCGTCAAGCTCGACAATCTGTGCCAGATAGCTCACAATGTCGTCGTAGGCGAAAGCACAGTGATGGCTGCGCAGAGCGCCATCGCCGGCTCAGGCAAAGTGGGCAGCCACTGCATAATTGCAGGTCAGGTGGGCATTGTAGGCCATATCGAGGTGGGCAACAACGTGACTATCGCCGCCCAGTCGGGTGTCACTCGCAGTTTCCCCGACAATATGACCATACTCGGCTCTCCGGCCACCGATGCTGTCAAGCAGCGCAAGACCTATATCTACGAGCGTAACCTTGAAAAACTTTTCAACCGCGTCGACGAACTGGAGAAGGAGCTTGCCAGACTCAAAGGCTGATTAAAGCGAACAAGGCATTAGACAAACTTTGATGAAACCTTCAGGCACACTTAAATTCTTTGCGGCTGTCGTCGCTGCTCTGGCTCTGCTATGCATCGTCTTCCCCAAGGACGGCATTGCCCTGGGCAGCGTCACACTGCGTTTCCCCACACTCCACAAGGTGCTTGTGCGCGAGAAAGAGAAGAGTATGGACCAGCTGCTGGTCAAGCGTGTGGAGCGTGACTTGACGGGGGCGCGCGACTCTATCGAGGCGTGCCGCAGCCAACTTTTCGAGGGACAGACGCGCATCTGGCTGCCCAACGACAATATCGCCTGCTTCGACAAGTTCTTTGCAAGCATCGAAAACGCCGTCGGCCAGAAACGCATAGTCCGTGTGCTCCACTATGGCGACTCGCAGATAGAGCAGGACCGCATCAGCTGCCGTCTGCGCGAGCGTCTGCAGACCGCCTTTGGCGGCGGCGGCCCCGGAATGCTGCCCCTGCGACAGCCGGTGCCTACCATCACCTTCAACCAGTCGGCCTCGGGCTCCCTCAAAGGCCAGTCCACCTATGGCGACAGTTCCTTTGTCCGTGCCAACGGCAACTACGGTCCGATGCTGCGCAGCTGGCGCGTCACGGGCGGCGCCACCCTGTCGCTCTACGCCTCCAATGGCAAGTATGCCTCCGAACTGGCAGGTAAGTTCAGCACCCTACGCGTACTCTTCAACAACCGTCCGGGTCCGCTCAGTGTGGAAATGCACAACCGTAAAGGCCCCGGCCAGTATTCGCAGAGCGTCGACAAGCCCGGTGTGGGGATGATAGCCTGGCAGATGGATACCGTCACCTCGTCGGCCTCGCTCACCTTCAAGGGCACTGCCGACATCTACGGCATTATGGTCGACAACGGCTATGGCGTGGCTGTCGACAACATAGCGATGCGAGGCGTGTCGGGCCATCAGTTCAAGCAGGCCAACTTCGACCAGCTGGCCGAAGCCTACCGCCTGATGGACGTAGGAATGATTATTATGCAGTTTGGCGGCAACTCGGTGCCCTACCTGCGCACCGAGAAGTCAATCGACAACTACTGCGAGAAGCTCGGCGAGCAGATAGACTATGTGCGTCGTGCCTGCCCCGAGGCGGCAATCCTCTTCATCGGTCCCTCCGATATGAGCACCAAGGTCGGCGGCCATCTGGCCACCTATCCGATGCTGCCCACCGTGGTCGAGCGGCTGCGTGATATGGCCAACGCCCACGGCGCCGCCTATTGGAGCATATACGATGCTATGGGAGGCTACAACTCGATGATAACCTGGGTCAAGAACGGCTATGCAGGCTCTGACTACATTCACTTCTCCCACAAGGGCGCCCGCATAATGGGCGACTACCTCAGCGACGCGCTGATGAATATGTACGACCTCTACAAAATCCGGCACCAGCTGTCGCCAGCACAGTTCAACCGGATATGGAACAGCAAACAGACCTTGTAACCAACAACATACACAGGACAATGCACCCGAAACAGACAGCATACAACCTCGTTTCAACGTCATTCCAACACGGTACCAACACCGCTCGTTGTCCAGTCGTTGTCCAGTTGTTGTCCAGTTGTTGTCCAGTCATTGACTGGACAACAACTGGACAACAACTGGACAACGACTGGACAACGAGCGGTGTTGACTGGGTGAAAAAAGCGTCCGGAAGCGAGGTCTTCTTTTATAAACTATCTAAACATCAACAAGCTAATGCGAACTTCTACAATCGATAGAATATTAATGTTTTTTGTCGGCTGCTGCCTCACTATAGGCTGCGGCAATGCGCAGGAGCCGGGCGTTGTGGCCCAGATCAGCGTCAACGACAGCCTGATGTTTGTGCCTATAGACACCTCCTATTCGTTCATCAAGTACGACTCCAGCCACCTTCTGCAATATGGCGACAGCGCGCAGATGCGTCGCTTTGCCGAGAAGTGGTACAGTGTGCTCACGACAGGGCAGGGGAGGGTGAACATAATGCATATCGGCGCTTCGCACGTGCAGGGCGGCACCTTTCCCCACCGTATGCGTCTCAACTTCCTGCGGCCCTTGCAGGCGGCGATTAGCGGGCGCGGTATGGTGTTCCCCTATTCGGCGGCGCTCAAGTGCAACAATCCCTACGACTACAAGGTGTCGCGTTCGCGCCCCTTGGTGCTGACGCGCTGTGTCTACAAGGAGCCTGAGGTGGGGTTGGGGCTGTGCGGCATTGCCGTCACCGCTGCCGACGAGCCTGCCGACATTGGCGTGATGCTGAACGAGCCTGAACTGGACTTCGCCACCGACCGCATCGTGGTCCTCGGCGTGGCGCGCGGAGGCGTGGTGCCGCTGGTGACGCTGCGTGACGACGACGGCGACACGGTGGTTGTCAAGCCGGCCGAGTGCGACACGCTGCTGCGCCGCTACAGTTTCGAGCTGCCTCAGGAGGTCGATTCGTTCCACGTTGTTCTGCCGTGCACCGTCGGCCAGTCGTTTGCCCTGACGGGCATCTACCTCGACAACGGCCTGCCCGGAGTCTCCTACCATTCCATTGGTGTCAACGGCGCCACGGTGAGCGACTATTTGGCCAAGTGCCCCTACCTTACGCGAGACTTGGAGCTGATCAAGCCCGACCTCGTCATCTTCGGCATAGGCATCAACGATGCCTCGGGAACCAATTTCGACACGGTGGTGTTCCAGCGCCGCTACGTGCAGCTGTGCGACTCGATACGCAAGGTGAACCCCGACTGCGCCTTTGTCTTCGTGACCAACAGCGACAGCTTCAGGCGCGTGAAACGCCATTATACGGTCAATCCCAACGGCGAGCTGGCACGCGAGGCCTTCCTTCGCATCGCGCAGAAAACCGGCGGTGCCGTGTGGGACCAGTTTACGGTGATGGGCGGCCTGAACTCGATGGACCAGTGGTATTCGAGCGACCTGGCGCAGCGTGACCGCATCCACTTCACGCGCAAGGGCTATGCAATGCTGGGCGACTTGCTGAGCAACGCCATTTTCGAGGCCGTGTTGCACTTCAAGCCCGCCAAGGTTATGAATGTTGCCGGCGACAAGGCTGACGTACAGGGCGACAAACACCTTTACAAGAAACACAAGAAATCAAAGTCGGACAAACAGGATAACCGCAAGGAAGATGAGAGACCTAATTTCATTTCTTATTGACCTCTTCTCATTCGACAAGGAGCATCCGCTCCTGTTCACCCAGTTCAACTTCTGGGCCTTCTTCCTGCTTGTCTTCGCGGGCTTCTGCCTCATTCAGCGCTCGTGCCGTAAAGGGCGGCTTGCCGGCAAGGACAACAAACTGACGTTCCGCAACGGATACCTCTTCATCGTCAGCCTGTTCTTCTACTTCAAGACGTCGGGCCTGTTTGTGCTGCTGCTGGTCTTCTCTACGTTTCTGGGCTACTATCTGGGCATCTGGATGGACAAGCAGCAGGAGCGCGACGGCTGGCGGCGCAAGGCGCTGATGATTACCGGCGTGGCCATCAACCTGCTGGTGCTCTTCTACTTCAAGTATGCCTACTTCTTCACTGACATACACAACAACATCTTCCACACTGACCATCAGGTGGTCAACCACCTTGCGCAGTTTGCCAACCACTTCACCAAGACGCCCCGCTTCGATGCCTCGAAGATACTGCTGCCGGTGGGCATCTCGTTCTTTACTTTCCAGAATATCAGCTATATCGTGGATGTGTACAAGAACAAGATAATGCACGCGGGCAACATACTGGATTTTGGCTTCTACACCACCTTCTTCCCGCAGCTTGTGGCCGGACCTATAGTGCGTGCCGACCAGTTTATCCCGCAGCTATACAAGCCTTACTTCCTCGGTCGCAGGCAGTTCGGCATCGCGGTGTTCTGGATTGTCAACGGCTTGATGAAGAAGATAATACTGAGCGACTATCTGGCGGTGAACTTTGTGGACCGCGTGTTCGACAATCCTATGCTCTTCACGGGGTTCGAGAACCTGTCGGCGCTCTTCATCTATTCGCTGCAGGTCTATGCCGACTTTTCGGGCTACACCGACATAGCCATCGGCGTGGCGATGCTGATGGGCTTCTACCTGCCCAAGAACTTCAACTCGCCCTACAAGGCTACCAACCCTGCCGGCTTCTGGAAACGGTGGCATATGTCGCTGTCCAACTGGCTGAAGGACTACCTCTACATACCCCTTGGCGGCAACCGCCGTGCCACGGCAGCCTCCTACATCATCTTGGGCGGTATGCTTATTGTGGTGGCTCTGATGGCGCAGACGGCCTGGGTGACGCTTGTCGTGACGACGGTCATAGGCATCCTTGTCGCCGTATACTTCATTTTCCCGCGCCATCGCCGTGAGTTCCGCACCAACGTCAACAATATGGACACGATGCTGCTTGGCGGTATGTGGCACGGCGCCAGCTTCAACTTCATCACGTGGGGCGGCCTTAACGGTATGGGCATCCTCGTCTACAAGTGGTGGAAGAAGCAGGGGCCGCGTGCACGTGTGGTCGCTACCGAGGCGCTCTTTGCCCTGTTCCTGCTTGCCGACATCTTGTGGCCGTCGCCGGCCCTGAACCTCGGCGCCGTGTGGACGGGCATCATCGCCGTGGGCACCGCCCTGCGCTACCTCTTGGTCAACCCCTTGTGCGACAGATTCAAAATTCAACATTCAAAATTCAAAATTGAAAAGGTCTGGAACATATTCCTTACCTTTGTGTTCATCACCTTCACGCGTCTTTTCTTCCGCAGCGGCTCCAACCTCGACCCCGCCGAGGCCAACCAAGTGGCCTGGAACACGGCCAAGTCGATGGTGAACCGCATAGGCAGCCCCTGGCAGACGGATGTCATACCCGACATTATCGCCACTTACGGCAACGTGTTCATTGTCTTTGTCATAGGTATGGTCATCCACTGGCTGCCCGAGCGCTTGAAACGCCGCTACCGTCTCGCCTTTGCAACGCTGCCGCTATGGGCTATGGGCATCGTCGTTGTGGCAGCCATATTCGTTGTCTATCAGTTCATAACTGCCGACCTCCAGCCCTTCATCTACTTCCAGTTCTGAGTCGTTGCGGCACTGCCTCCCGATGCGATCTGATTACGCCCCCTAATCTTAAAAAATGTTAAATCTGCAGGTGCGATGTAACATTTTGGCCAAAAAATGGCTCTATTATAGTAGAGGGGCATTATTGTCGAAATGATGAGGGACCTTTTGAATATATATGGTCGCTTTGAAGCGCTATGGAGCAAATACCGCAAATGGGTGTGGTATTGGTGCTATACGTATGCGCGTGGCGATGTGGATATCGCCGGCGATTTCTCGCAGGAGGTGGCCATAGCCATTATGGGCAATATCAACAGCCTCAATATCGACGCCAGTGCACGAGCGGAGTTTGTATGGGTCAGAAAGGTTACGCGCACCACGCTCGGCCGTCACAGCCGCAGTGCCAAGATAGAACTGACGCAGCTGACGGAAGAACTGGAAAGGACCATTGCCGAAGAGAACAACGAGGCGGCCGAGAGGGTCAAAGAGCTGATGGCATACCTGCCGGACAAGGACCGGCAGTTCCTGCAGATGTATTTAGATGGCTATTCCTATAGCGATATCGCTGCCAAATGCGAAATGTCCGACGGGGCAGTAAGGCAGAACTTCTTCCGCATCAAACAGAAAATAAAAGATATAGACATAAAAATCAATGAACAATGAAAGGCAAGAACAAAATCGGTTACATAGACCTGCTTGACAGGAGCGACAACCCGTCGGGGACTGTCACGGACGCCGTAGCCTGGGCCCAGAAGGACTACAGGTGGTGGACGCGTCTGTTCCGGTGCGCGGTGGTGGTCTTGTCCGTTGCGGCGTGGATGTCGATTGCTGTCGTTTCCTACAGAGTGATACCCGACAGAAACTACAAATACATCACCGCAAGCACTAACAACACGACCCAAGAGGTATATCAAAACATACAAAAGTTATTTGGAAGATGAAGAACTGGAGGCTTAAGTTTTTGGTTGTATCGGTGGCCTGTGTGCTCGCTGTTGTGGCAGTCAAATACCTGCCCGCTCTGCTGTGTGGAGGCGGAGAAAGCGAAGTCTACCACCGTTATGAGCATCGTGACGACCTCAAAGTGGGCTTTGTCAAAGACTATCGCATCGACGACAGCACCACCGTCGACGTCACCACCCTCACGGCCAAAGATTCAGCCAGCTGGGAAGCACTGCTGAGGGAGATGAACAGGCCGGAATCATTAATTGAACTTATGAGGAAGGCTGTGGATGAAGGAAGATACAATGTTACAGGTTATTATTGTGAAGTAGAACATCCAGAGCTTACAACTCCATATAAAGAGGGGAATAGCTGGTATGTGATTTTGAACCCGACAGAAAAAACAATATACATATACCAGTTATCCAACTGTAAAGCTCGAAGCATAATAAAAAACAAATTGAAAGAAGTAAAGGACAAAGCAAAAAATTACTAAAATTATTTCTAATGAAAAAACAAGTAAAAACCGTAGCACTTTTCACAGTGCTTAGCCTGATGGCAGTGGGTTGCCAGAAAGAAACAATTGTGGAACCCAACACGGGGATGCAGCAAACAATGAGTGTACGCTTCGACCTTATAAACGTTAAATAAAGTTAAAATAGTGTTAAATTCGCCTACCGATGTCAG
>CADALO010000021.1 GCA_902788805.1 uncultured Bacteroidota bacterium
ACGGTGCTCACGCCACCATAGGCAAGATTGCTTCCTTCCTTGCCTTCTTCCGCCAGACGGTGTGCGAGGAGATGCAATGCGAGATAGACATCGTGAGGAATGCCGACAAGGATACTTGGTGGTACGACGGTCAGCGGATCCACTTCAGGAGCGGGAACGGCAGTCGCCTGCTTGCGCTCCTGCGTGACAAGCCCTTCGTCACCTTCTCCGAGATGGCGGACTATCTGTCGGTCAACCGTTCTGCTGTACAGAAGCAGTTAGAGAGCTTCCGCAAGAAAGGCTATCTCGACCGCCGCGACGACGGCAGCTGGCACGTTTTGGCCTTAAACTCAAACATCAAAAAAGCGTAGACATCGCTCAACATTCGTATCTTTGCACATATGTTTTAAAAATAATTATGCACTTCAAATTAGAGACACCACAGCATCAAACCACTGCAATTCAAAGTGTAGTAGATGTTTTCGAAGGGATGGAACGCAACACCTTCGACAACTCGCATTTTGAAGATGTTTACGCCAATACCTGTTCCCTTAAGCCAGAGGAGATTGCCAATAATATCCACACCATAGCCACAAACAATGGTCTGTCTCACGATGATGCTCATTTTGAAGATGTACCAGACGTGTGTATAGAGATGGAAACAGGCACGGGTAAAACCCTGACCTATCTTCAAACGGCATACGAGTTGAATGTCCGATATGGCCTCACAAAGTTCATCGTTCTGGTGCCGTCGGTGCCTATCCGTCAAGGTGTTATTGATACATTCGAGAACTTTAAGGAACAACTGGCCGACCGTTACGGCATTACTCCTAATGCTTTTGTCTACGACAGTTCAAGGTTGAGCAAACTCCGCGACTTTATCACGCAGAGCGTCCCCCAGATTATGATTCTGACTATGGCCTCATTCAATTCGGAGGATAATATCCTAAACCGAAAGGAACGAGAAGACTTGTTCAACAATCAGTCTCATATTGAATCCCTCAGCCAAACTCACCCCATCATTTTCATGGATGAGCCACAAGAGGGCATGGATACAGAAAACTCCATTGCTTGGTTGGCAAAACTACAGCCTCTATTCAAGGTCCGTTACTCCGCCACCCATAAGGTAAAACGGAATATGCTTTATCGGCTGACTCCCGCCGATAGCTATAGGTTGGGGTTGGTGAAGAAAATTGAGGTGCTGACTGTGGCCGAAAAGAACGATGAGGCCACCATGAAGATTGAAGTCGCCACCATTCAGGAAAATAAGACTGAGCCCAAATTAAAACTGAAATTCTGGAAACTAAACGCTTCCAAAGGGTGTTTTGAGTTCAAGGAATCGGGTTTTCTAAAGCGAGGCGATAATCTGGCCGAGAAATCGAAAAACGACTCATACACCGACTACACCATTAGCCGTATCTACAAGAAACTTACCACGCGCAAGTGGGTGGTGGAGTTCTCCAACGGCACATCGGTGGAAGAATCGCAAAGTTCGTCCAATAAGGAGTCTATATGGGCTTTGCAGTTGGAATGGCTAATCCGCCGTCATTTCGAGACTACCCAACGCCTCCACCCAATGGGTATCAAGAACCTTTCGCTGATATTCATCGACCGTGTGGCCAACTATTTGAGCATCGAACGCCCTGTCATCAAACAACTATTCGAAGAAAAATACCGTCAGCTTTATCCGGAATATCACGATGGCAAGGAAGTAACAGACAAGCAGGTGGAAGATGTTCAGGGCTACTATTTCGCTAAAACTACTACAGGCGAGTATACCGACAACGAAAAGACAAATAAGAGCAACAAGGAAATCTATGACCAGATTCTGCACAACAAGCAGCTGCTCCTTTCGTTCAACAGCCCCATTGAGTTCATTTTCTCCCATTCTGCCCTCGGTGTTGGTTGGGATAACCCCAATGTGTGCGGTATTGCTACCTTGAACGAAAGCTTCTCCGAGAACAAAAAACGGCAGGAGATTGGACGAGGACTTCGTATCTGCGTGAACCAGCAGGGTGAACGCATCTACGACCGCGAGGACACATTGCCCGACGACCTTGTCAACCAGCTTACCGTCATCCCCAACGAGACCTATGAGACCTTCGCCCGCAGCTATCAGGAGGAGAACCGAGAGGCATATGGCTCGCCAAATGCCGGAGCCAAAGTGAAGCATACCCACAGGGGCAAGCGGATGAATCGCGTAACCTTTAAACTCAATACCAAAGACAGCGTCCAGAAGGCATTTCGCGAGTTCTGGAAGCGGATGGCCAAACAAACTAAGTACCACGTTTCTTTCGACGAACACGAACTTGTCAAACGCTGCATCGAGGCTATCAACGACATTAGAATTGAGAGTTACGTCGCCGAAGTGTCCAGCCACATAGTACAAGATATAAGCAACATCGTGGAGGGAAATGAGTATGCCGGTTCCGAGCAGTACACCCTGAGAGGACGATTCACCCCAACCGATATGGTGGAAGACCTTAGCGAAAAGACAGGCTTATGCTACCGCTCGGTGATGCGTATCGTGTCTGGTATCAGCAACCACGAAGAGTATGTGAAGAACCCGCCTGTCTTTGTCGAACGGGCTGCTGCCATCATCCGCAACCTCCAGTTGGAGGAACTGGTACGAGGTGTAGTGTACGAGCCCATCGACCAGGAACACCCCTTTAAGTTTGACACCTTTGAGCGCGATGCTTGCGACAACTATATTTTAACCCCCAACAATGGCCTTTGGGACAAAACCCTATATGATAGCAACAACGAGCGCGACTTTGCAGAACAGGCTGACAAACCAAACTCTGATGTAGCCTGCTTCCTGAAGTTTCCCGAATGGTACAAGATTCCCACTCCTGTGGGCAGTTATGAACCTGATTTCGGCCTTGTGATTCGAAGGAAGGCATTGCAGACAGGCAGCGAGAAGGAGTATTACTTTGTTATTGAGATAAAGGGTACCAACGACTTGCACGACCAGAGGGCACTCACCCCACACGAGGTGGCAAGAATACAATGTGCTGTCAAACACTTTCATGCTTTAGGCATTGATGTGGATTATGAGGCTCCTATCAAGGAGTATGATACATTCCGCAAGCAAGCCGACGAATACATAAGGAAAAACGTATAACAGATGGATACATATAAAGACCATATCACGCTGACCCCCGACGGCAATGCCGAACGACTGGAAACATTGCGCCGCCTATTTCCCGATTGGTTTACCCAGGAAGGACGACTCGATATCAATGAGGTGAAGAAGATAGCCAATCCCGACGGCATCGAAGAAACGGAACGATATGAGTTCCGCTGGTTTGGCAAGTCGAAAGCCAAGCGTAACGCTTTCACACCTACCCGAGCCACTTTGCATTACGATGCCGAGCGAAGTGTTAATGCCGGCAAGACAGAAAACATTATCATCGAAGGAGAAAACCTTGAGGTATTGAAGATATTGCAGCAAGGATACCGCGAGAAGATAAAGTGTATCTATATTGACCCCCCGTATAATACGGGTGAAGATTTCTTGTACAACGATGACTTCAAAGAAGGGAAAGAAGCGTATTGGGAACGTGTTGGACAAAAAGAAGATGGTGTAATTCTTGATACCAATACGGAGAATGACGGACGCTTTCACAGCAATTGGCTGGATATGATGTATAGTCGTCTGCTCGTTGCACGCACCCTTCTAAAACCCGATGGGGTTATCTTTATCTCAATGGATGACCATGAGATACACCATTTGAGGAAAATATGCGATGAAGTGTTTGGTGTGGAAAACTTTAAGGCAAATATTTCATGGCAAAAACGTTATACACGAAGTAATAACACGATAGATTTTACAACAGTAGTAGAACACATCCTTGTTTATGCAAAAAGCGAGGAATTCCGTGTAAGTCTGCTCCCAAGAACGGAGGAGGCTGATGACCGATATTCTAATCCAGACAATGATCCTCGTGGTGATTGGAAAGGAGCATCATTTTTAAATCCAGCCACCCCTGAACAAAGACCAAATCTATGCTACCCAATCACCAACCCTAATACTGGAGAAACAACAATGCCAACAACAAATGCTTGGCGCAGAGCAAAAGAAGTGTTTGATGAACTTTTAGCTGACAACAGATTATATTGGGGTATCGATGGAAAATCAAAAGTGCCTTCGGTTAAAATGTTCTTATCTGAAGCCCGAGGATTAACACCCATCAATTTTTGGTCACACGAATACGCTGGGAACACGGATGATGGTTCAGATGAACTATTGTCTTTGTTAAAATCCAAGGTATTTGAGTTCCCAAAACCTTCATTACTTATTCAAAAAGTATTGGAGCACATAGATGATAATGATTGTATTGTACTCGATTTCTTTGCGGGAACAGGAACCACGGGACACGCTGTTGTGAATCAGAATCGTATAGATGGTGGTCATAGAAAATACATTCTCGTACAGATTCCTGAAAAAACAGAAGAAAAGAGCAATGCACGAAAAGCAGGCTATAATACCATTAGTGAAATTACAATAGCCCGAAACAAGGCTGTCTGTGAACAAATACAAGAAAGCTATAAGGGGAAACTTATTACACAAGAAGACCAAGAGCAACTTGACCAGTTGGGCTTCAAAGTCTTTACCCTCACCAAATCAAGCTTTCCGCGTGTGGACTTTGCTCCCGACCCGGAGAGAACGGACGAAGAGAACCTGGAATTACTACGTCAGTATATCCGAGAGAAAGAAAAACAACTTACCCTCGAATTCAAAGATGAAGAATTGCTGACGGAAATCCTCATCAAACAAGGTTTTCTGCTGACCTACAAACTGGAGCGGCAGCCACAGTTCGCAAAGAACATCGTCTATCTGGCCACCGACGGACGGCACGAAGCCTACATCACCGTAGACAACGACCTGGCCGACGAAACCGTCGCCTTTTTTCTAGAACATACCGACAAAAAGTTTATCTGCATTGAACGCGCCCTCGACACCACCAAGAAATTCAACCTCAAACACGCCCTTGACAAGAAATTCGTCGCTTTCTAAATAACAAGAAGATGAAGATAAAGGAAATACATCTTAGTAAATTCAAACGGTTTACAGATTTACACATCACAGATATCCCAGAATCCGCAAAACTGGTGATATTAGTAGGTCCTAATGGTTGTGGGAAAACATCAGTATTCGAGGGCCTGAATCATTGGTACAAGTCTTTTGGATTTTTTAGATATGGTCAAAAAGACTACTATATAAAGGAGGGAGATAAGGAAACAATAAATAAGGATAATTGGTATAAGGAACAAGTAAAGGTAATAGCATATGATTTAAGTCTCAGTAATCGAGAAGACATACATGGTAAGTTGTATTTTCGCACAGCACATCGAAACGAACCAGATTTTACCACATCACAATTATCAAAACAGGGGGATCCAAAGGAAAATATAAAATTTGACACATTGATGAGCACGGATATGTCGGTATCAGAGAATTACCAACGATTGGTATCTAATACCTTGTCCGGAGTATATGACACAAATAACGATAATAAATCCGTAAAAGACCTGAGAGACGAACTTGTTGGAAAAATAAAACAATCGCTAAATAATGTTTTCGATGACTTACAATTAACATCAATTGGAGAACCATTAATAAACGGTAGTTTCTATTTTACAAAAGGTTGTTCGGAGAATTTTCACTACAAGAACCTCTCTGCTGGAGAAAAATCAGCATTTGATTTACTTTTAGATTTGGTTATCAAAGCCACCTATTTTAATAATACCGTATATTGTATAGATGAACCCGAGGCTCATATGCATACAGCGCTTCAATCTAGACTGTTATCAGAAATGTACAAGTTGATTCCGGACAATTCGCAATTATGGTTATCCACACATTCTATTGGTATGTTGAAGGCTGCAAAGGAACTAGAAGAACAGCATCCCCATACTGTTTGTTTCTTGAATTTCACGGATATTGACTTTGACGCTTCTGTAACAATTCATCCATCTACAATAGATGCGACTATTTGGAATAAATTTTTGGAACTTGCTTTTGGGGATTTTGCAAAGTTAATTGCGCCACAACGAGTTGTGTTTTGCGAAGGGACACTTCAAGGAAGGAAAATAAAGAATTTTGATGCCCAAATATATGGACGAATATTCTCTTCAAAATATCCCGATACTTCTTTTATCTCAGTGGGTTCTTGTTCTGAAATAGAGAATGCCGATAATGTTAGTATGAGAATTATTACAGAGGTTCTAAAAAATTCAGAAATTATCAAGCTTGTTGATCGAGATGATAAAAGTAATGAAGAAATTAAAGATTTGAATAAAAGAGGAATCAAGGTTCTACAAAAACGTCATATCGAGTGCTATTTATGGGACGACGAGATAATAAAGAAACTATGTTGTTCCAAAAACAAAGAAGATAAAATAGCAGAATGTCTTGCTGCAAAAAACGATGCAATTACTGAAAGTGTAAAAAGAGGAAATCCTACAGACGACATTAAATCAGCAAGTGCGACTATCTACACGGAGATAAAAAGGATTCTGGCGTTAACTCAATGTGGGAACACAAAAGAGGCATTTCTTAGAGATGCTATTGCTCCATTAATAACAAGTGATACTCAAATTTATCGAGAATTAGAAATAGAAATTTTTGAATGAAAGATTGATGTATTAGTAATAATTGGAATGGACCAATTTACATTATTTCGCAAAATTCTTTAATTGAAAAATGATTGTTTACCATTATACCAATATTGACAATCTTGAAAATATTGTCACTAAAAATGATAATGGCACACCGGTATTAAAACTGCATGTTACAAACTGCAAGTTATTAAATGATCAGTATGAAAATACTTTTGGCCTTACGATACTGGGGAAATGTTTGCCAAAGATTGAAGAGGAATTGAACGTTCCATTCAAAAACAGGTTATCGCTTCTATTAAAAAACAAAGCAGGATGGGAAAAAAGAATGAAAAGTTTCACCCCAAATATTGGAAGAGATTTCTATGTTTTTTCTACATCAAAAGAACGCGATAGCTTAATAATGTGGTCGACGTATGGTAACAAAGGGGATGGTGTTGCAATAGGATTGGATTGGGATATTCTGAGACAACACGCAGAAAATGAAGAATATCAAGGTTTTTCTGACAAATGTACATATTGGACTAAAGATATGTTGGACAAGTTGTTTGACCCATCCTCAAATATATATAAAAGAATAAAGGCAAAGTATCGAGAAATGACCTCCTCCAAGATGCGGTCAATGTTTTTAGAATTGTATAAATGTGAAGATGAGGTCAATGAAAACATTTTACGGTGTCTCTTGTCATTTTATAGTACATTTCATAAAACCGAAGAATGGGAAAATGAACGCGAATACAGGTGTATGTTTGGGGCTTCTATGGAAGAAATATTGTTCTACAAAAACATTAGAGGAAATTATATCCCATATATTTCTTTAGAGTTGCCAATTACGGCATTGAGGGAAATCGTAATAGGTCCTTCTTGTGGGGGAAATGCCAATTGGATGGCACTCTCTTTACTAGTTAAATTGAAAACATACAAACTCCCCAATCCGCCCTCTATCCATAAAAGCAAATGCCCATTACAATAAAATGTTTTTTGGTTGTTATTAGTTTGATGATTACCAATCCGTTAATGGATAAAAAAAAACGTCTTTGAACTCTAACAAATCCATTACAGAACTTTACAAAAGAGCTAAAATACAACAACAAGACCTAATATATCTCAAACAATATATGCAGCACCTGCATAGCCTGAAAGACCCAAAATAATATAATGCGTGAATGTGCTAATGTGTAAATGTGTGAATATATTTAACGACAGTGAGCAATAAGATTTCGATACGATTCTATAAAGGCCACAAGGTTCGCGCCATCTTGGACGAGGAAAACAACAAGTAGTGGTTTTCTGTGGTAGATATCATTGCGGACGCTCGACCCGCATCTGGCTCGATATGATTTTCAAGAAACGAATGAAGTACCCCCCAAAAAGAGGTCCCGTTCAAAAGAACTATTTCACGATGAACTTGGCTGTCTTGAAGTTTCTGTCGCCATCGACACGCAAAATGTAGATGCCTTTATCCAATTCGGCGACGCGAATACTGCCGTCGGAAGAGCCAGCCTTCACCTTTTGGCCCAAGGCGTTGAAAATGGTATAATCCACAGTTTCACCAAGAAGGTCGTTCAAATAGAGCACATCGGTGGCTGGGTTGGGATACACCGTGAGCGGCTGCGGACGCACAGGTTCGTTGACAGCCATAGGCGACTTGTCGGGAATGATATTCACGATAATGCCCTCAATCTTGGTCCATCCATAAGAGAAACCATCAGGGTCAGGCAGCTGATACCAGTTGTCCTTGGGACCGCCCCAGCCAAAGTTGATATGGAACTTGCCATCACTTTCGCGATAGCCGTCGACAACGACATTGTGCCCTGTTGTTGCGTCCTGACTTTCAACGGCAAGATGTGCAGGATAGCCGGCTTGCAGATTGGATATCAACACAGCGTACATCGTCGAATCAGGCTCCCGCAACAGCTGGCAGTTTGAAAAGCCGAACCGTTGATAAGCACGGAACGCCTGATCCACAGAGTAGGTGCCCGAGCCGTAAGTATTCGATGCCGTATAAACCTGCTTGCAAGCCACGCCGCAAGCAAAGACAACGGCAGCCTTCAATGTGCTGGTAAGGGACTCGCCTCGCTCGAACTTGACATCGACCGAATCCAGCAACTCATTCAGCTGCGGGAAAGAGGGGAAATCATAAGTGTCCCAGTCGTCATCGATATGGAATTGCCGACCAAAATAATTACCCGTGTAATAGTCGTCGCCATCGTCGAAGCGGGTGCCTTGCGTCGTTTGCAGATAATTGATAATCTGCCCCATAACAACAGCTGGACATCCAGCATAGCAACGATCGTCATTCTCAAACGGATCGGTCGGGCAATGCCGATTGTAGGGTGCACCCTGCGTCCATTTCGTGGTAAGCAGAGGTTGTTGCGCCCATACACTCAGGGCACAAAACAGAAAAATTAAAGCAAATACTTTTTTCATAATGGTTTATAGTGATTGTTTGTTATTGTTTTGTCAAAAATCGCGGTGCAAAAGTACGCTTTTTCCGCAATATAAACGTTAAAAAGGCAATGGCGTGACAAAAATAACGGCTCTATGCGACACGAGGCCGCGAGCGGTACTCGCAGCCTGTGCCTTTTAAAAAGTCAATTTACAATGAATTACTTTCCGGCAACGAGGTATTTCTTCAGGGCTTTCACATAGTTTCTGAAAGCCTCTGTCCCCGACGGGGTAATCTTGCAGGTAGTGCGCGGCATCTTCCCTTTGAAGCCTTTCTCGACGGAGATGTACCCAGCTTCGGCCAGTTTGTCGATCTGCACGCTCAGGTTGCCCGAGGTGGCGCCCGTATGCTCCTTTAGATAGTTGAAGTCAGCCTCCTCTACTCCGGCAAGGAGCGACACGATAGCCAGTCGCAGTTCCGAGTGCAGTAGTGGATCAAGTTTCGGAAACATAGCCTATTTGTATTGAATTCTGACAATCAAGCCCGTGGCAATCAGCACCAAGCCTGCGAAGGTGAAAATGAGCATCGGTTCCCAACCCGAGCCAGCAATATAGTAGATTGCCAAACCGCCGACACCGGTGACGAATCCCGCAATCTTGATTGCCCAGTTCTTCAGCGCCACACCAGTGATGCATTCCGCCAAACCGAAAAGAAGGACCAGTTCGGCAATCAAGCCGTAAACAGCGGCAAGGAGCCTTATTGTACTTGACGACAACATAGAATAGATGAGCGTGAATGCGCCTATGGCACAGGCAAAAAAGCCGAAAGTGCTCCAGATGCCACTGACAAAACGGCTGACATCGTTGCGTACGTTTTCAGAAGCATTCTTGTCACGCAAGAACCGCTCGGAAGGGATTCCGATGGCGGGCAATGCGAACCAAAGCCAATTCCAAGCCTCGTTGTCGGTAAATTTGCAGAGTGCGTAAATCAATAAAGAAAAGAATGTGAGCAATACGCCCCAAAAGATAAAGAACCTCCCACTTCTGCGGGTGATTTCCTTACGGCTGTTGTTGAGCGTCTCGGTGATGAGCGACAAACTCTCTTCGGCCGTCATTTTGCTGTTTTGTTCAATTGTGTTTTCCATTTCTGTTACATTTTGATAATTTTACTTTCTGATGATTTGACTTCTGCCATTTCAGATTTTAAGTGCACTATCTTGTTTTAAAATGACGGTGCAAATATAAACAAGTTTATGATATAAACAAGAATAAAATGAAAAATATTTTTTATTTATTTGGTTTTTAATAAAATAAAAATTGATATACTCGGAAAAACTCTTGCAAAAACCATCGATTTCGATTAAGAAAAATACAAAATCACCTTGTTTTGATTCGATATTCTGAGCCGGTGGCGAGCAACGACCGGACGCTATCGCCTTAGTTAAATTATAATAATGAATAAAACCACACGGAAAAATGATTTTGTCGTTTCTGAGAAAAGGTGTAACTTTGCAAATCCTTTTAAACAAAAAAATATGGCTATCAAGAAAAAGATCGACGTTGCATTGATATATGATTTCGACGGGACGCTCTCGCCGGGAAATATGCAGGAGTTTGGATTTATCCAGGCGATAGGCAAGGATGTCAGCGAATTTTGGGAGAAGACCATCGACCTGGCAACCACCAACGACGCCAGCGGGATACTATGCTATATGTACCTGATGCTGCAAGAGGCAAAGGCCAGCGGCATATCGCTGAAACGCGACTCTTTCCGTAAGTTCGGCTCGATGGTAGAGCTGTTCAAAGGTGTCGAGGATTGGTTCACGCTCATCAACCAGTACGGCAAGTCGAAAGGCATAAACATCAAGCACTATATCAACTCCTCGGGATTGAAGGAGATGATAGAAGGCACCTCGATAGCCAAATGTTTCGAGAATATCTACGCCTGCTCGTTCCTCTACAATGTTGACGGAGTTGCCTACTGGCCCGCTGTAGCCGTGGATTACACAACAAAAACGCAGTTCCTTTTTAAAATCAACAAGGGCATAAAAGAGATAAGTGACAATAAAAGAATCAACGAGTATGTGGCTAAAGAGGACCGGCCGATTCCATTCGAAAGGATGATATATCTGGGCGACGGCGAAACCGACGTTCCTTGTATGAGCGTGGTCAAGGAACAGGGCGGACATTCCATTGCCGTCTATGGCAACCGCAAGAAGAAAGCGGTTGCCGAGCGACTGATAAAAGAGAATCGTGTCAACTTCGTCTGCAAGGCCGACTACTCCGAAAACTCCGAGATCCACACCACGGTGCGGCTCATCCTCGACAAAATACGCGCCGACTACGACTTCCAGCAACACCTGATTGCGCAAAACAATCGCTGAAATCGTAGAGTTAACGCAGTTTTGCTCAATCTCCGAAATACGTCTGACATCCGGCTATGAATAGCCGGAACCGGTCGCATAAACGGCAATTTACATCTTCAAGCCCTTCAGTTCCTGAAAGAGGTCGATGGCGGCACGGTCGTTGAGACTGGTAATGAAGTCGATGACCATACGTATGCGGTTGTACGAATTGTTGGGGTAGGTCTCCAGCTGCTCGTAGTTCTGGCGGAAGTTGACGGAAATGATATTGTAGAGGTGCGACGCGAGGGTGTTGCTTGTGGCGTTGAAGTCGTTGCTGTCACACCCGCGCATAAAGATGGTCAGCAGCCCGTGCATAACCTCCCAACCAGCCAGTTCCTTCTTCACCTTCGACTTGTTCTGGTACAACTGTCGCAGTATGTGGCGGAAGGCCGCGTGGATGTCGGCAGCCGAGGATACCTCGATAATCTCGTGCTCCAGGCGTCCCTGCATAATATCGTCATAGTGCTGTCTGAAGCTGTCGATAACGGCACTCAACATCTCGCGCTGCAAAAAGACGCCCATATTCTGTGTTATAAGGGCACTCTTCAGCTTGCCCTCGCCCTTGAAACAGGCATTGATGGCGTCGAACTGAGCCATCACGCGGTCGTGGTTGGCAGTCAGCATCTCGTCGAAGATGTCGTAAATCTGGGTCAACTTGATGGCCCCTATCTTCACGCCGTCCTCCATATCCGAAGCGAGATAGGCCATATCGTCGGCAGCCTCTATAAGGTAAGCCATAGGGCTGCGGCGGCCCGCCAGCTGCAAATAGTCGTTGATTAATTCGTATCGGTCGGCTTCGCTTGCGAAGTAGCCGAATTTCTTGCGGCTTATCTCGGCATACGAGCTGCCCTGATTGCCGACAAGGGCGTTGCAGGGATATTTGATGAGTGAGGCAAGCGTCGAATAGGTGAGGTTGTAGCTCGACTTGTCGCCATAGTAGTGCAGCTTGGTAAGGATGCGGAACGCCTGCACGTTGCCGTCGAAATTCTCGAGGTCGGCACGCTCCATAGCGTTCAGCTCACGACCGCCACTGCGCAGATAGCTGTGGAAGAAGTCCTTTATAGCCTCCTCGCCGAAGTGACCGAAAGGCGGGTTGCCGAGGTCGTGCACAAGTCCTGCCACGCGCAGCAGCGAGCAGAGCCATCCGCTTTTGCCTTCGGGCAAATCGCCCAACTCCGTCAGCATACGTTCCACGTTCTGCCCAATCAGCCCGGCAATATACGACACCTCCAGCGAGTGCGTCAGGCGCGTGCGGATATAGGTGCTACGCTCCAGCGGGAATATCTGCGTCTTGCTCTGCAGACGGCGCACAGGAGCGCTCATAATCAGCCGACCGTAGTCGGTCTCAAAGGGATTGCGACCTAAGGGGTCAATCGTCGGTCCCACATCGCTCTGTCGCTTGTCCGACAGCAACAGGTCCCATTTATCCTTGTAACTGCTCATTGTTCAAACAACTTTTATTATGACGAAAAACCATAACGAAAACGAAAACCATACGTTCTCAGTTTTCCACAAACGCAAAAAAACTAATATTATTGTGTATCGCGGAACAATGGAAAGGCCCCGACAACTCCGATTCAACACTGGCTGTTGTCCGCTTGTTGTCCGCTTGATGTCCGCTTGTTGTCCGCTTTAAAAGCGGACAACAAGCGGACATCAAGCGGACAACAAGCGGACGGACAACAAACGGAGTTGGTCCGGACAAAAACGCGGCTTTCTGCATCCCGTACAAAGCCTTAAACGACCCCGACTTCAACATCGGATAATCATTAAGCCCGAACACAAATCGCTATTTTCTGAACACGGATTATACAGAATAAACAGATACCATCACCCCTAAACATATAACATATCAACATATCCCCATATCCCCATATCAACAAATCAACATTATTAGCGTTGCGACGGCTATAAATCATCATTATTGGGGATTGTCGGGGCGGAACGGCGAGAGTAATTTTGCATCATATTTCAAAATAACAAATTAACTCATAAAAACTTGATTTATATGAAGAAAACATTCACAATCCTGCTGATGGCGATTGCTTATCTCGCCACATTCATTCTCGGTGCCGCAAGCGGAGCCATCCATCCGGCATTCTATGCCTATATCGGCGCGCTGTTGCCGCTACTGACGGCGTTCATCTATCTCTACACAAGCACCCTGCTTCCGCGTTTCGGAGCGGCGACCATCCTCAATGGCATTGTTCTTGTCCTGTTCTTGATTGCAGGCGAGGCCGACACAACGCTTGCCATCGGGTTCGTCATCCTTACGGCACTTGCCGAGTTCATTCGCTGGCGCTGCGGGTACGACACACGGAAGGGAATCCGTTGGAGTTTTGTGCCGTTTGCCTACTCGTTCTTCGCCTACACATTCCACTGGTGGACAGACACCGAGGGGTCGCTGGCGGCTGCCGTCGAGGAGATGCCTGCCGGATACGACCAACTGATGCTGCCCGTCATCGACAACATCCCTATGCTCGTCGTGGTGCTGCTGCTCACCTTCCCCGTTGCAATGCTTGCTATGCGCCTGGCGGCATCTTCCACAAGGGATGGCATTGGGACATCGGCGTCTATGGCAACTAGGAGGTAACAGTTAAAGGTTAAAGAGTTTTTGAACACGAATTGCACGAATGACACGAATAGCTCGATGGAATCGAGCAGGGATGGGACGTATGCTCGATAAAATCTCGCGTGAATTTGTTGAACACGAATGGCACGAATTGACACGAATTGCTCGATAAATCTCGCGAGAATTTGTTGAACACGAATTGCCATTAATTGCCCGAAAAATAATTTATTGAACACGAATTGTTTAACTGATATGATTACGATTGAGAATAAATATGAATGTTTCGTGGCGCTCTGGCGAAAGCTGGAGCGCACGAGGCAGCTCTTCGGGATGCAATACCGGAGGTTCTGCATCCGCAGGGTGATGCATTCCTAGCTCGTGAACGAGGCGACCGACGAGACGATATGTATGGCGCACCCTTTTATGGAAGATTACGAGCAAGAGGAATAAACGGTTAAACCAACCCCAGTAAATACATTCGGTAACTTCATAGCAAAGTATGCGGTATTACTGAGGATGGTATATGTACCTCTCCGCCACCGTCAAGCACGTCACCGGCCACAGCGTCAACAGCTTCATTGACTGCATCACGGCGTCCCGTAATGTTAAAAAGTGTCCTGTCGGGCACTTTTTGTTATTATGTCGAAAAAAGTTTGTACCTTTGCAAATCGAAAAACCATCAAACTAACACAACCAATAAAACACATCATTATGAAGAAAACATTATTGGCAGCGGCGATGCTTATGCTCATCGGAATGACCGCAAAGGCTCAGGAGAGCAACTATGCGAAGACCGATTTCGTCCCCGGCGACGAAATATTCTTCGACGACAATTTCGAGCACGAAAGACTCGGCGAGTTCCCGCTGAGATGGGACCTGCTGGACGGCTACGCGGAAACGGCGCAGCAGAAGGGACGCAACGTGCTGGCGTTCACAGACAACGGACTGGGTCAGGTCATCCCCCTGATGAAGGAGAAATGGGATTGGCTGCCCGAGGTGTTCACCGTTGAGTTCGACCTCTACGTGGCCAAGCCAGGCGAGGCCGAAGAAGAGACAACGCTCGATATGAGCATCTCTTTCGGCGACCGCGGCGACGAGAGCTACTACAACGCCCCGAGCTATGTGCACTTCTGGTACAGGGAGGACGGCTCGTGCAACCTCTCGTGGAACCTGCTGAAACCCGACGGGAACAACCTGACTGGCGGAGAGAAGATGCTGGGGCTGAACCCAGGCAACAGCGACTATCTGGAGAAGGACAACCCCGTGGTTGCCGGCGAATGGAACCACTTCGCCTTCTCGTTCAACAAACGGGCTTTCAAGGGCTATGTGAACGGCGTGCGTATGATCAACGTGCCGATGATGAAGGCTCCAGGCTACCTCTTCTTCACCAGTGGCGCGTTATACCGCTACACGGGATTGAGCAATGTGCGCATTGCCAAGGGCGCTGTGCCGCTCTACGACCGCCTGACCTCGGAAGGCAAGATTGTCACTTACGCCATCACCTTCGAGACGGGCAAGGCCGACCTCAAGCCAGAATCGCTCGTGGAAATCAACCGCGTGGCCAAGCTGATGCAGGAGCACGCCGACCTGAACTTCGAGGTGCAGGGCCACTGCGACAACACGGGCACTGACGCCATCAACGACCCGTTGAGCCAGAAGCGCGCCGAAGCAATTGTGGCCGCATTGGTGAAACAGGGCATCGACAAGGGGCGCCTCACGGCTGTGGGCAAAGGCTCGCACTCGCCCATTGCCTCCAACACCGACGAGGAGGGCCGCGCCAAGAACCGCCGTGTGGAGTTTGTAAAGAAATAGTATCGGATTACAGCTCTTTGCGGATATGAAGAAAATATTGTTCTGTCTTGCGCTCATTGCGCAATGCGCCATTTCCCACGCCCAAGAAGCGGCCGAGGACCCGCATTGGGTCAACCTGTCGTGGATACACTTCGCCGCCACCGGCGGCACAGACGAGAACAACGCCCTGCTGCAGTATATGCTCTTCACCGACGAGACGATGGAGAAGAACCGCGAGCTCTTCGACCAGCTGAACACGCTGATGGAGGAGGTGCTGCAGGTGAACACCAACCAGACGCTGCCCGACTACCTGGTGGAGATGGAGAAGGGGCTGAAAGAGACGCGGGAAAAGTTCAAGGACAACCCGCAGATGCTGGCGCAGATAGACGCGGCGATGAAGGAATTCGAGAAAGAGAAGAAAGAGGCGCTGGCGCAATACACCAACGACAGGCGCACCTACACCTACGACCCCGCGACGATGCTGCAGCGACTGAAGCTTTTGGCCGTGAACCAGAAGGTGTACACCGGATGGTCGGAAGCGGGCAACGGCCTTTACGCCGTCACCGAGGTGCCGCGCTACGCATCGCTGAACGAGAATGCCCACTACTCGCACGCCAAAATCACCTTCGACGAAAAGGACTACTACCGCTGGGGCCTCATCGACGGCACCGGACGGCAGGTGCTGCCGCCACAATACGGCCAGTTCAACACCAACCCCATCGCCGGCAACTGCTACCCGAATGACGATGTGATGTTCCTCTACAAGCAGGAGGCCGACGGCAAAGTGTATGCCGGCGCCGTCGACTACAAAGGGCAGGTGCGCATTCCCTTCATCTACGACGAGAACCGCGACGAGGTGTATCACCACCAGGAGTTCGTGCCCTTCGAGAAGAAGGGCAAGGTCGGCTTTGTGAGCATCAACGGCGGCCTGGTGACGGAACCCTTCGAATATGTGAGCCGCAAAGCCCACGCCTACGGATGGCTGGTGAGCAAGGACGGCAAGAACTATGGTTTTGTGAGTAGCGAGACGGGCACCTTGGTGATTCCGCTCAAATACAAAGGCTTCTGGGAGGAGGGGCCTGTGATGATGCGCTTTGACGGGAAACTGGACTTCTACGATGAGAACTTCCGTCTTTTGCGCACCGCCGATGCCCCGAAAGACTAAGAATCCTCAGGTGTTACAACTTATTATTTAAACGCTACTATAATCAAATTTCGGCCAACGGTACAGTTGCCCAAGCATTTAAGTTATAACTGCACTAATCCTTTTTTATTGCCCACACACTCTTCAATTTGCCTGCACCTGCCGCTGTCAACCGAGCGATGGCTTTTTGTTTCGCTGTGGCACAATAAAAAGCGGGTGATTGCGTTTATACGGCATAAGAAAACGGTATATGATTTGCAACGCTCATAACTCGCTGATTTCTACCCCCACGAATTGCACGGGTAATCGTTGGGAGTCTTTCCTTTTTGTTTTTAATTCACTTGCCTCTCTCTGCCGCAAACGTGCGGCGGGGCGGGATTGGTTTGTAATTTCTAAAATAAATTGAATATGAAGAAACTCTTTTTGCTCGGCGCGATGGTGTGCGCCCTCGGAATGATGACCGCCTGCAAGAGCGGGACGGCGGAAGAAACCGCAATCGAGCCTCCGTTTGAGGACACCATCCCCATTATCTTCGAGACGGACGCGATGTACCAATACCATGACGGCCTCTACTGTAGCTTGGAGGTGAACGGAGTAGCGATAGATACCGTCCTTATTGACAATGGATACTATCACTCTGCCGTTTCCCCCGATTTGGCCGAAAGTCTGAATCTATCGTACACGGTTCTAAAAGTTGATACAACATTGGGTCGAACAGGTTCGAAAATGTTTTCAAAAGTAGTGAAGACATGCACAGCAGACAGCCTTTATTATACGATGGGACACACCGTAATTCGACTGGATACAATATTTATCACTAAATATCACGAACTATTCATGACTAACTGCAAGGCCGTCATTGGCCGCAACGTCTTTGAACAATATGTCGTGGAGATTGACTATCGGAACAAATATATGGTGTTGAGCAACCACCTTCCAGAGACGATAGGGCAGTATATGGCAATTCCCATGGAATACACTAATTCGAAAGACTGTCAACGACACAGGTGCATCAAGGTGGACGGATTCAAGTTGAAAGACGGAAGCCCCGCTTCGGTACGGGCGTTTCTGGATTTGGGGAACGCTGCCGGTACGGCCTTCGATTCCGCATTCTTGACACGGGTTGACCAGCATTTCAGCCAGATAGACACCGCCTCGCTTGCGTGGCTCATCCTGTCCCAAATCGGTTCAGCCGTTGACAGTGTGGATGGATGACAATCGCCGCACCGTGGCGAAGTTGCCGGGAACCAGGATGGACTTTGCAGGTTTGGATTGCGACATTCTGCTCGGCAACAATTTCTTCAGCCACTTCAAAATCATCTTCGACTACAAGAACAATATGTTCTACCTGAAGAGGAACGAATAATACAACCCCGACCGCTTTTGAAACCGCCTGTCGCTGGTATGCCGTCGGCTCTGCCGACAACGTGCGAAAGGGCGAAACGGTTTTGAAAACGGCCGGAAAGGCTGTCGCGGGGGCCAAATGGTTTTGAAAGGCGGTGAAAAGAGTGTCGCGTGGGTGTTTTAAAATTGAAAGGCGGTGAAAAGAGTGTCGCAAGGGCCAAATGAAAATAAAAACCGCCTATGAAAACTATCAAGACCACCGACAAGCCTGCACACCGCGGCTGATGTGCCTTTACGTGGCACCCTGATGTAAAGGCACGTCACGGCTGATGTAAAGGCACGTGACACCCTGATGTAAAGGCACGTCACGGGAGGGGTAAAAGAGAAATGGAAGAACACGCGGACGGGTTCCTGTTTCATCACATTCGTTTTTGAAACAGGAACCCGTCCGCATTTTTCAGAAAACCGTCCTCACAAGCCCAGCTTCTGCTTGCAGCGGAGGGCCAAGGTTTCCCGGTTACCGCAGTTTGATGTGCTTCTTGCCGTTCTGGATGTAGACGCCGCGGAAGGTGGCGGGGACTTCGGTGCCGAGGTAGCGTCCATCGATGGTGAAGACGCGCGGGTCGTTGACAATCTGCTCCATCACGACGTCGTCGATGCCTACGGTGCCGCCGATATGGGTGAGCGAAACCGACGAACCGCCGCTGACGGTAGCCTCAAGATAGCAGTTGTTCTCGAAAATGCCGGTGCCGGCGGCCGTCACGCCACTCTTGAGCGTGGGCGTTGATGGAACGGAAATCACCAATCCCGAAGAGTTGCCGCCACCACCAGGGCCGTGGCCACCGCCGGTAGTCACCTGCGGAACGTAGAAGGCAATCACCTCATCGCCGTAGGAAAGCCCATACCAGGTGTTGCCGCTGACCGACGAGCTGCGATAGGTAGCCTGGCTCATCGAAGCGCCGTTCTCGATTCCGCCCACAGCGATAATGGTGCCGCCGTTGACGAAGACCTTCTTGCCCTCCTCGCTGTTGGCGTCGATGCCCAGTTCCGGCGAGCGCACACCGATGGCATATACCAGGCCTCCGTTGAGGTAGATGTTGCCGTTGGCGTCGATGCCGTCGTTGTTATTGGAGTGGGAATAGATGTAGCCGCCCGTGATGGTCATATCCTGTGCCGAGTTGATACCGTCGTCGTAAGCATTGACGTAAATCTCTCCGCCGCTGATATTGAGGTAGTTCTTGCTCTCAATACCTTCAGCGTTACGGCCACTGGTGGTCACCTTGACCTTGCCGCCGCTGATGGCCATTCCGCCGCCGTAGGTGTAGCTGTTGCCCACCTGCGTCTTCACGCCGGCCTTGATACCCTTGGGCGACGAATAGTAGTCGCTGCTGATGTGGTCGGTGTTGCCCGTATAGTTGGTGTTCTCGGTGGTACCGTTGTTGTAATAGAGGGCGCCTGTCGTGGTCACCGTGATGTCGCCACCGCTGATGGTCAGCACGCTGTCGCACTTCATACCCTTGCCGCCCGAGCCGGTGGAGGTGAGCGCAATGGTGCCGCCGCTGATGTCGATGTCGCCGTCGGCGCTGATGCCACAGGCGGCCGAAGTTTCCTGGTCGTCCTCGTCCCACTCGCCCTTGCCGCTGGTGGTCACATCGATGACAGGCTCGCCAGAGATGAAGATGTCGCCGGCCGCCTTGATGCCCTTGGCGGCGATGGCGGCGCAGTTGATGGTGATATTGCCGCCCTCGATATAGATATTGCCGCTGTCCTCGTCCTCGTGATCCTCGGTGATGGCGGTGGCCGTGTCGCCCTCAAGGTCGCACTGGATGCCGTCGTCCCCGGTGCCGCTGATGTTCACGGTGCCGCTTTGCATAAGGAAATACTGGTTGCACGAGATGCCGTCACCCACAGCCGAGGTGATGTTGAGCGTAGCGTTCTTCAGGCTGATGTACTCGCCGGCCTTGATGGCGTGCTTCACGTTGCCCACCACGTTGAGGGTGCCCTGCTGCTTGAACTCGGCGTGGCCCTTCACATAGAGGCAGCCCTTCTGCGAGCCGGTGGCGGCATCGACAAGGGTGTTGGTAGTGCCGGTGATGACCTTCACATTGATGCGCTTGCCGTTCTGGATGTGCACGGCGGCACCGCTGTAGACTGGCGTGGCGTTGGTCAGCGTCAGGCCGTTGAGTTCAACGGTAGCCTTGTAGGAGCCCGACATATAAAACTCGCCGTCGGTTGACGTGCCGCTCAGCGTGTAGGTAATCTCGCTGGCCACAGAGTCGCTTTGCGCAATGGAGACGTGCGCCCCCTGCTGGGTTACCGTCAGATACTGGCTGATGTTGTCGGCCACGGTGACCGTCGCCGAAGTGCCGTTATAGACAACCTGAACGGAATTGTCGCTCTGCGCCTGTGCAATGCCGCAAGCCGCGAAAGCAAACAGAATGAATAAGATGGCAGTGTTTTTCATAGAAAAAAGTATTATTATTTGAAATGCAAAACTACAGTAAACCTGTCACCCACACAATAACATATCGTCCGTAATGATTGGCAAAAAGTCGGATTTTGTTTTCTGTATCAAAAATAATCCGTACTTTTGCACTATGGAAAAAGAACAGTCATACACCCACCCGATGAACCTTTATCCTCAGAGAATCAGCGAGGAAGGTATCGTTGTATTCGACAATGTAAGAGGGTTGCCTTCGGGCGACGAGCCGTTCACCTCGTCGGATTATGTCATCTGCATCGGTCACCGCGGACGCATCGAACTGATGTACGACGACATCTCCGACTTCTCTGGGCAGCACACGGTGGGTGTCATCTTCCCCAACCACTGCCTCCGCAAGGTGAGCGTGACCGACGACTACCTGGCAACCCTGATTATTGTCGACGCAGCAGTGCTCAACGACCCTATACTGCAGATCATCAAACAGATGCGCTACCGCTATGAGCCGCACCCCAATGTAAAGCTCGACAAACACGAATACCGTATCATCACGCACGTGGTGGAAGGGATGCGCGAAATCACACGCCTCGACCTTCCCGACCGCCGGATGCTGATGACGCGACTGCTGGAGTTCCTGCTGAGGCTGCTCAGCCAATACCGCAAAAGCAAGCTGAACGAGCCCGGCGCCGACAAGCAGGTCAGCGCTCACTTCCACAGCGACCTCAAACAGCACTTCCGTGAACACCGCGATGTGGGATTCTATGCCGCGCAAGCCTGCCTGTCGACCAAGCACTTCAGCGCCGTCGTCAAGCAAGAGACGGGCCATACCGCCGCCTACTGGATTCATCACCAAGTGGTGGCTGAAGCCAAGATGCTGCTCCACATACGGCACGACCTCGCGGTTCAGGCCATCGCCGACCTGCTGGGTTTCGAAGACCAGGCCACCTTCAGCCGCTACTTCCGCCGTGAGACAGGCCTCTCCCCCACCGAGTTCCGCCAAAGAACATAAAAAAATCTATAGAAACATCGCCCCTCTTTCAGCCTCTAAACCAAACGTGTGTGCCTGAACTGAGACGTGCAGTCTACCGTGTACATTGCTCAATCAGCTAAACATTGACGGATAAGGTCGGAGCCGTCCTTGGCACGGTGAGTTCTATGCGGTTCATTACAGGCTGAGCATCTGTTTGACATCGTCCAGGCTGACTTCGCGGGCCATACCCTTCTTTTCCAGCTCCACGCTCTGCCTGAATGAGCGGAGTGCTTTCTTGTCGCTGTAGAACTCAACGTCTGCGTCTGTCGACGAAAGCATCTTTGCCCCGGCAGCCAGCATAGCCTCGATGAGGTGCTTCATCACACTGCTCCGCCCGTCGTAGGATATTGTCACTGTTGCCATAGTATGTTGTTTTTAGATATTCTGCTTTAATAACGCCAAAAATGATGCTTTATTGTGCCACAGCGAAATAAAGCACCCGATGCCCGCGCGGAGCGCGGGCATCGGCACGAAAGCCTACTTCGTCAGGCCGCCGTAGCTCTTGGCTGCCTCTTGCAGCGCCTCCTCGGTGGTGTATTGCTCATAGAGGCTGCAGCGTGTCACCAGCGTCTGCGTCGAGCAGCGGTCGCCATAGACGCGCACCAGTGCCCAGCCCTTCATATCGTCGGCAAAGGCCTCGTCGACAAGAGCCAGACAGCCGTCGACCTCGACGAACTCCGAACGCGGCACGTCGCGCACCTTGAGGAAATGGACCTGCGGTGTGCGGCGCTCGACGCGCTGCTCGGCGGTGTAGAGCATCAGCACTTCGCGACGGTGCAGCTCCGACGCCTTCAGGTCGGTAATCAGCGCTGCGGTGCCGTTCACTTCGCCAAGCGAAAGCTTCATCTGTGGCAGATTGCCGTCGCTCACCGGCATATCGGCCATCAGGAACGACGCGCCGCTCATCGGTCCGATTTTGGGCACAAACACGGCCGGCAGACGGTTGGCCAGCGTTGCAAAGCGGCCATAGGTGCTCTTTCCGCCGCTGAACATCGGTTTGAGCGGCTTCAGCGCCTGCCACAAAGCGGTGGTGTGGCGCATACGCTGCCGCTGCACGAACTGTCCGCGCGTGTTGCTGCGTGTCTGCTCCGAGTGGGCCGAACGCACAATCATCTGGCCACCCTTTTCATAGAAAGTAACTCCTGATTTCTTCAAGCTGCCACCAAGCAGCAATCCTGTTGTCTTTGACATAGTAAATTCTCCTGTTTTTAATTAATAAATGATACCTTTCGATAGCGGATTGAGCCGAAACGGGATGCTGTTTTGTCCGGACCAACTCCGTTTGTTGTCCGCTTGTTGTCCGCTTGATGTCCGCTTGTTGTCCGCTTTAAAAGCGGACAACAAGCGGACATCAAGCGGACAACAAGCGGACAACAACGATCACGATGCAAAGATACACTATATTTTTGACCTGTGCAAGAAAAATATCAACCATTTAAGTCCGACGGGCAATAAAAAAAGCAACAAATAATACTGAAATACTCGCCGGGGCACATACTTTTTTTGGAGTTTGCGAGTTATTAAAGGAAAACAAACTATATGGCTGCTATGAACTCTCAACGACAAAAAATGAAGATGCAGCAAAAGCTGACACCGCAACAGCTGTTGCTGATGCGGCTGCTGCAACTGCCCGTGACAAGCTTGGAACAGAAGATAAAAGAGGAAGTGGAGAAGAACCCTATGCTCGAGGTCGACACGTCGGACCCGCAAGAGCAATACGACTCGCCTGACGATGGCGAGCCGATGGAGACGAGCGAGGGCGAGGGCGACTTCAAAGGCATAGACATCGACGAGTATTTTGACGACGACGACTACAGCTATCGCGAGCGTATGGAGAAGGACCGCAACAGCGAGGAGCGCCAGGTGGAATTCTCGGACGGTGTGTCGTTCACCGAGTCGCTTATGCGTCAGCTTGGCCTGCAGAACCTCACTGAGCGCGAGCGCACCATAGGCAACGAGATTATAGGCAGCATTGACGGCACAGGCTATCTGGGGCGCGACATCCAGTTGATAGCCAACGATATGGCCTTCCGTATGGGAATCGATGTCACGGAGGAGGAGATGGAGAAAGTGCTGGCAGCAATCCAGACGTTCGACCCAGCCGGCGTCGGCGCCCGCAACCTGCAGGAATGCCTGTCGCTGCAGCTGCACCGCGCCAACAATCCCGACGAGGACACACTGCGGGCCATCGACATAGTGGACAATTATTTCAGCCAGCTGTCGAGCAAGCACTACGCTTCGCTGATGACGGCCCTCAAGATTGACGAGAAGCAGCTGGAGCGCGCATTAGGAGTGATACGCCGGCTGAACCCCAAGCCCGGCTGGGGCCGCGAGGAAGAGGGCAAAGGAGCGCACTACGTCATACCCGACTTCATAGTGTCGCGCGAAGGCGGACAGCTGACGTTCACGCTCAGCGACCGCAACAAGCCCAAGCTGCACCTGAACAGCGAGTACACCGAGATGATGATGCAGCTCGACAGTCGCAAGGGACTCAACAAGAACGAGCAGGAGACTCTGCAATTCATCAAATCGAAGACCGAGGCCGCGCAATGGCTGATGAGCACCATCGACCAGCGCTGCGAGACATTGGCATCGACGATGGGAGCGATACTGAAATACCAGCAGGCCTACTTCCTGAGCGGCGACACCGAAGACATACGCCCTATGCGCCTGAAAGACATCGCAGAGCAGACGGGCTTTGACGAGTCGACGATATCGCGTGTCGTCAACGAGAAATATGTCCAGACCGATTTCGGGACGTTTCTGCTCAAGACCCTGTTTGTGAAAGCCGTGGTCACCGAGCAAGGCGACCTGCTCGCCGTAGAGCACATAAAAGAGGCCCTGCGACAAATCATCGACGACGAGGACAAGGGCGAGCCGCTGACTGACGAAGACCTGACCGCGATGCTGACCGAGAAGGGCTTCAAGCTGTCGCGCCGCACTGTCACCAAATACCGCGAGAGTATGGGGATTCCTGTAGGCAGAATGAGAAAGGAGATAAAAGCATAACTACAGCGAGTTGGGAACAATCGGGGCACTATATGCAGTAATCGGACGCCTTCGTCGCGTTGTGTACACAGCCATCCTTGCGCTTGTGCCGCTGGCGCTTGCCGCCCAGTCAGCCGACGCAGGCCGGCACAAGCAGACTCAGATATATTGCGGCGACGGCAGCGAGATACCGATGTGGCGGCTGTTCTACAACGACAAGATGGCCAACAACCTTGTAAGGGTGCGCAACCTTCCGCTCGATTCACTTCCCGACGAGATAAACATCAAGATACTGAAGGACAGCAGCGATTTCTGCTTTCCGGTGAAGAACATAATCACCTCGCCCTATGGCTGGCGCACGCGATGGGAGCGTCCGCACCGAGGCGTGGACATACTGCTGCACACCGGCGATCCAGTCAGAGCCTGCTTCCCCGGAGTGGTGCGAATAGCCCGACCGATGGGCGGATACGGCAACCTAATTGTGTTGAGGCACGAGAATGGTCTGGAGACCGTCTACGGACACCTGTCCAAGATTCTTGTCAAACCACTGCAGATGGTAGAGGCTGGCGACATCATAGGTCTGGGCGGCAGCACCGGACGCTCGACGGGTCCGCACCTGCACTTTGAAGTGAGGTTCCAGTACGAGCCCTTCGATCCGGAATGGATACTGGACTTCAAGACCTACACAATCCGCACTCGCCGGCTGCACCTCGACAAGACCTATTTCGGCATCAGCCGTCCCAAGGGCAACAGGCCTCCTATTTTCAAGGCCGACAAGAGCATCATCAAGGAGCGTCCGTTCCGCCAGCAGGCACGCGAGGTCTACTATGAGATAAAGCGAGGCGACACACTGGAGAAAATAGCCTTGATGCACAGCACCACCGTAGAGCAACTGCAGGAGCTCAACCCGAAACTGAAGAAAGCAAAGCCTGGGCTGCGCATTCGCGTCAGGTAATCAATATTGTAATCAAACAAAACAACATAGGAATGAAAAAGACAAATCTGTCAGACTACGACCCCAACCAGGTCCCGTCAGGGAAAGAGTACCGCATCGGCATTGCCGTTGCAGAATGGAACAAGGAAATAACCGATGCCCTTGCCACAGGAGCACTCGAGACGCTGCGCAAGTATGACGTGGCCGAGGAGAACATCGTCCTTGTGCACGTGCCGGGAAGTTTCGAACTGACATCGGGAGCAGACCTGATGCTGCGCAACGATGCAAGGCTCGATGCCGTGATTTGCATCGGATGTGTAATACAAGGCGAGACGCGCCATTTCGACTTCATCTGCGAGGCTGTGTCGCAAGGCATCACCAACGTTGCGCTGAAACACGGCAAGCCGGTAATATTCAGTCTGCTTACGACCAACAACACGGAACAGGCGCAAGATCGCGCAGGCGGCAAGCACGGCAACAAGGGCGTCGAGGGCGCCGTTACGGCACTCAAGATGATTGCCCTGCAAAGGCAACTGGAGAACAAATAAAAAGCAGCACTATGGGCAAAAGGATAGTATTTATGGGCACGCCCGACTTTGCGGTGAAGTCGCTCGACGCCATTGTTCAGGCGGGCTATGAGGTGGCTGCCGTCGTCACGGTGCCTGACCGCCAGACAGGACGAGGCCTGAAGGTGACATTCTCGCCAGTGAAAGAATACGCGCTGCAGCACGATTTGCCGTTGCTCCAGCCCGAGAAACTGCGTGACCCTCAGTTTATCGCAGACCTTCAAAGCATCAATGCCGACCTGTTTATCGTCGTGGCCTTCAGAATGCTGCCCCAGATGGTATGGGCAATGCCTCCGCTTGGCACATTCAACCTGCACGCCTCCCTCCTGCCCCAGTATCGCGGCGCCGCCCCTATCAACTGGGCCTTGATCAACGGCGAGAAGGAAACCGGCGTCACCACATTTCTGCTCAACGAGAAAATTGACGAAGGACAGATATTGATGCAACGCCGCACCGACATCACCCCCGACGACAACGCAGGCACACTGCACGACAGGCTGGCAGAGATGGGCGCGGAGCTTACAGTCGAAACCGTAGAGGCGCTGTTTGCAGGCACCGCCAAGCCAACATTGCAGCCTGACGCAGGGCAAATCAAGAATGCCCCTAAGATATTCAAGCCCGACTGCGCAATCGACTGGACACGCAGCGGCGAGGAGATACGCAATTTCGTCCGAGGCCTGTCGCCATATCCCGCTGCAACAACGACAATGATCGACGCGAAAGGGTCGGAGATATCGATGAAGATATATGATGTAGCATACGAAAAAGGCAGCGCAGACAAGGTGGGAACGATAAAAACAGACAGGAAAAAGGTGTTGAAAATTGCAGCAAAAGACGGATTTATTGATATTTTGAGCCTACAAATCAGCGGGAAAAAGAAAATCACAATTGACGAATTTTTAAGGGGTTATGATATATCAACCTGGAAATTAGCAACTTATAATAATTAAGAAAATTTTAACATAATTTTTTTTCAAAAAAAACACTCTCATTAAAAAAAACTGCTTATATTTGCAGCGTCAAAATCAAAATGTTTAACCCTCAAATTAATTAAAATGAACAAAACTGAATTAATCGCTGCTGTTGCAAAAAAAGCAGAAATGACCAAGGTTGACAGCGCAAAGGCTTTCAACGCTCTTATGGAAGTTACAAGAGAAGAGCTCAAGAAAGGCAACAAGATTGCCCTCATCGGCTTCGGTACTTTCTCGATGCAGAACCGCCCGAAACGCAAAGGCAAAAACCCGCGTACCGGCAAGGCTATCACCATCCCTGCAAAGAAAGTTCTGAAATTCAAAGCCAGCAAGAAATTCTAAGTTCCGAATTCTCTTGACAGAACAAAAAGCGCCCTGAATCAGGGCGCTTTTCTTTTATATTGTGTTTATATTCTACTCAAAGAAACGGTCTTCGAAGTTGAGAAGATAGACGCGTTGCGTCGCACGGGTCAATGCAGTGTAGAGCCAGCGCAGGTACTCCCTGTCGATCATATCGTCTGTCAGGTAGCCTTGGTCAACAAAGACGACCGGCCACTGACCGCCTTGAGTCTTGTGGCAAGTAAGGGAATAGGCGAACTTGACCTGCAATGCGTTGAAGTAGGGGTTGCTGCGCAAGGCGTTGAGCTGTTCGGCCTTTGTCGGCAGGTCGGCATAATCGGCCATTACTTCGGCGAAAAGCTTCTGAGACTCGTCGCGAGTCAACGACGGAGACTCCGAGTGCAATGTTTCGAGCAAGATCTTACAATCGAGCGTCGGAGCATCGGCATAGTCGACAAAGCGCAGCGTAACGTCAGCGAAATGGAATCCATACAATTCCACGAAGTTGCGTGCGGCAAGGACTTCGACGATATCGCCATTGGCTATGAAACCCATCTCGGCATCATCCTCAAGCCAAAAGTAATTGTTTTTGACCACCATCAGGTAGTCACCTGTTCCAATCTCGTCGTCGCGGAACAGGATGCGGTTGCGAATGGACTGATTGAAAAGGTTTGCCCGCTTGTTGCTGCGGCACACGAAAACGACATCCTCGGGGTCGCCTGACGAGTATTCTCCGTTAAGTGTTTCCTCAAGATCGGCACCGGAGAGTCTGATGACGTCGCCGTAGCCATTGAAATTAAACAGCGGCATCTCAACCTGGTCGTAGTCCTCCATCTGCATTATGCGGTTGCGCACCAGCGTGGCATTAGCAAGGATGCCCGATTTATGCTCTTGCCTTACGACCTCTGTGAGCTCCGCCTGATGCACTTTCAAGTCGGCAAGTGAAAAAAGATAGTTGGGAGACAGCGCCGGACTTTCCGCCGATCCTACTGGCGGCAGCTGAGCACTGTCGCCCACAAGCATCAGACGGCAATGAGAGCCATCGTTCACATAATCTATAAGGTCCTCCAGCAGCGAGCGTTTGCCGATGTATGAGCCTTCCTCCGGCTTGGCACTTATCATCGAAGCTTCGTCGACTATGAAAAGCGTATAGCTGTGTTTGTTCTGCGCTCTGACGCTACGCACGGCGCCCGACGCATCGGTCACAGACATATATATCTTTTTATGAATAGTATATGCCTTGCGGTTAGAATAGCCAGAGAGCACTTTGGCTGCTCGGCCCGTAGGAGCAAGCAGGACGGTCTTGATCTTCAGACGAGGCGCAGCATTGATCAATGCCGAGACGAGCGACGTCTTGCCCGTGCCAGCATAGCCACAAAGGATAAATGTTGAACGAGGGTCGTCGTCGAACAGGAAATCGACCATCCGCGCACAAGCCTCTCGTTGTCCGGAGGTGGGCTCGTGCGGGAAAAAGGAGAATATCAGCTGTTCTACACTGCTCATTTATCCATCATATATATGAAAAAAGAGACTTGCCCTGCGGCAAATCTCTCTATGTTTACCCTGCTTACACGTTATTATTGCTCGGGTGCGGGAGCGGCAGGAGCCTGCTGGCCACCCATAGCCTCTGCAGCCGAAGGCAACTCAACCTGTTCAGCATCGACGGCACTCTTCTGAACCGATGCAGAACGGCCGGAATGAATCGAAATGGTGGCAATAAGGCTCAGCACCACCAAAGCAATGGCGAGGCCCCACGTAAGCTTCTCAAGGAAATCAGTGGTTTTACGCACACCCATAATCTGGTTGGGAGCAGAAAAGTTGGCAGCAAGTCCACCGCCTTTCGAGTTCTGAACCAAGACCACAAGAGCCAAAACAACGCTGACAATCAGAATCAGTATTACAATAAAGTTGTACATAATTATTACTTTTTATTTATTATCCATTTTGATTTTCAGTTCCGAAATTCGGATTGCAAAAGTACTACTTTTTTCGGGATATTTAGCAATTAATTTTTCATACACGCCTATAGCACGGTCGTATTTGCCCTGTTTTTCAAGCACAACTGCAAGAGTTTCAGTATCTAACGATTCATCTTCGCGGATACTCTTTTTTCCGAGAACCTCTACAGAAACCTCATCATCGGCACCTGATTCGCCCACATTATAGTTGCCTGTTTCCAGAAAATTGGACAGGATTACACTCTTTGGAGCTGTCTTGAACGACACTTCCTGATAAGCGTTGATTTCCTTCATAATATCGTATGCATCAGTCTCTGACGCATCGTATTCCTGACTCTTGGCTTGTTCCACCTGCTCCTTGGCCTTTATGTCGGCCGGCGTCTGGATCTCGGTCAAAGAGACATTGTCAAGATATGCAGAAAACTTCTTTTTATCAAAAAGATACAGCGACACACGTGGCATAAAACGTTCTTCCCAACGCGAAGTGCCTGTGGCTTTGTCGCTCAAAATGTCCATCACCTGCAGTAAGGCGCAGAAGGGAAAACGGTTTTTCTCGAACTGGATTTCCGACTTGTCCAACATTGAGTAATGACACAGGTCTCCCAATTTGACATTAAACGCTGATTTTTCCATTATTTAGCAATATTATTATCAAAAAATCAAAATGCAAATGTACAAGTTTTTTTTGATACAAAAAAATAACAATATAAAATTAATTATTACACAGCTGAATATCAGTACACTAAATGTTAAAATAAAAAGTTTTAAACATTTTTATGTTTCCATATCAAATATTTTGTGTACTTTTGCAACTCCAAAATTGAGTAAAAATGAAGAGAACATTTCAACCATCACGCAGAAAAAGAGCAAATAAGCACGGTTTTCGTCAGAGAATGTCGACCGCAAATGGCAGAAAAGTTTTAGCTGCCCGCCGCAGAAAAGGAAGAAAAAAACTGACCGTTTCTGACGAACGATAAAAGTGTGTGATTCCTCCTCTAAATGGAGTGTACGTTTGCCAACAAAAAAGTAAGAAGTATTGAAGACAATACTTCTTTTTTATTATCGTAGAACGCCGATGAAGATGAGAAAAGCCAAGCAAGAAATCATATTAAACGATGTACAGGTGAGCGATGCCGGCGCCGAGGGCAAGGCCATAGCCCGTGTAGACGGTATGGTTGTATTCGTGCCGTTCGTAGTGCCCGGTGATATTATCGACCTGAAAATCATCAAGAAAAAGAAAAACTATGCCGAAGGACGGGCGCTATGCGTCAAGCAGCCTTCGCCACTCAGGGTAGAGCCCCTGTGCACGCACTTTGGCATTTGTGGCGGATGCAAATGGCAGACTCTCAACTACGAATCGCAGCTGCAATACAAACAGCAACAGGTGAAAGACAACCTTGAAAGACTTGGGCACATCGACACTCAGGGTATGCGACCCATCTGCGGTTCCGACAAAACGGCTTACTACCGCAACAAACTCGAATTCACCTTCTCTACCAAACGCTGGCTCAACGAAGGCGAGATGCGTGACGACAACGACCCAGGGGCCGTAGGTTTCCACGTCCCGATGGTGTTCGACAAGGTGCTGCCCATCGAGCACTGCGCCTTGCAAAGTGAGCCATCCAACCACATACGCAACGCGCTGCGCGACTATGCACTACAGCACCAAATACCATTCTACGACATACGCAACCACACTGGCTTCCTGCGCAATATAGTCATCCGCAACACGACCACCGGCCAATGGATGGTAATCGTTATTGTTGCCGAGCGGAACGACGAGCTGCTGATGCCAATGATGGAGTTTCTGAAATCCACTTTCCCGGAAATAACATCGCTTCTCTACATCGTCAACAGCAAGCTAAACGACTCCTACACTGACCTTGATGTGGTTACCTACGCTGGTCAGGACTACATAACAGAGCAAATGCCTCGCTACCAGGGAGGCACGCCTCTTCAGTTCAGAATCAACCCCAAATCATTCTATCAAACCAACTCTGAGCAGGCCTTCAAGCTATACAGTTACGTTGCCGAGTTTGCCGATCTCAAAGGCGACGAGAACGTCTACGACCTCTACACCGGCACCGGCACCATAGCGCAATTCCTTGCCGGAATGTGTCATCACGTTACAGGCATCGAATACGTCGAGGAAGCCATCGTCGACGCGCGCCTCAATGCACAGCTTAACGGATTCGACAACTGCACTTTCTATGCCGGCGATATGGCAAAGGTGCTCACCGACGAATTCATCAAAGCCAACGGCAAGCCTGACGTTGTCGTCACCGACCCTCCACGTGCCGGGATGCACGAGAAAGTTGTGGAGCAGCTACTTGCCGTCGAAGCCCCACGCATCGTATACGTCAGCTGCAACCCCGCCACACAAGCCCGCGACCTGCAGATGCTTAGTGCAAAATACGACATCCGCCGAATCCAACCGGTCGATATGTTCCCTCACACACAGCACGTCGAAAACGTGGCCGAATTGCTTTTGCGCGAGAAAAATTAAAAAAAATTCAGCCAATATAAAAATATTTACTATCTTTGCATATTGATAATTTGTCGCGGCAAAGCACAAATTATCCCGTATAGAGTTGAAATATAATTTCATAAGATAATAAATAAAAAGTAGTATAACAATATTAATTCTATCTGTAAGATGAAAAAAAGAGTATTCTTCCTGTTATTGGCCGCAATGATGATGCCTTTGGCAATGAACGCACAGCACAATGTATCAGTGCACATTGATTCCACCATCAACGCCTGCGTTTCCTACACCTGGCCTGTCGACGGAATAACCTACACTACCTCTGGCGTACATACCGCTATCCAAGGTGACACACTCTACATACTGGACCTCACCATCAGCCCGGAATACAACGAGACCATCACAACCCCTGTCCAGGGCGGTTGCACCTACACCTGGGGCGACAGCGTGTACACTAACGCCGGTGTCCACACCCAAACATTCCAGTCAATCAACGGATGCGACAGCACCGTAACCATAACGCTTGCGCTCACCACCACAGCCTCCAAAGACTATACCGTCACCGCTTGCGAATCTTACATTTGGAAAGGCGACACGCTGACCACCTCTGGTACAACGTCATATACCGATACCACAAACGTCTATTGCGACTCACTGCTGACGCTCAACCTGACAATCATCAACCCCGAGCAGAAGAACTACGACACCACCATCGTGGCTTGCGAGAAAACACGTTTCCGCTTCTCACCGCAGTCTCCCTGGACCACAATAACCCAGGACGGCTACACACTCACATCCGACGCCTACTCGCAATCCTCGACCTCTGCACGCAATCTCTTCCATCCCCGCACTGTTGAAAGATGCTACGACAGCCTTGTCACCATCCACTTCAATATCAAGCGCAAAAGCGTGACGAACATCACCGACCGCGCCTGCGACAGCTACACCTACACTCTCAACGGCGTCGACTACGTCTACAACTATAGCAAGCTCGACACCCTCACTGGTCCCAAAGCTGCCAACGGATGCGACAGCCTTATCGTCCTCAACCTGACCATCAACAAGACCCCCGAAGTGTACATCACTGGCGATCTCCGTGTTACCCCGGGTTCCGACGCAACCCTCAACGCCAACAGCGACCAGAACGTCAACTACACCTGGAGCAACGGCCAGACCACCGAAAGCATTACCATCACCAACGTACAAGGCAATGTCGACGTATGGCTGAAAGGCAAAAACTCCTCAACCAACTGCGAGAACACCGCACACGTAACCGTTATGGCCAACGTAGCCATCGAGGATGTCAACGACGATATGCTTAATGTCTACCCCAACCCGACCAGCGCACAGATCAACATCAACAGCACCGAAGCTCTCAAGAACGTCAGCATCTACAACCTCGCTGGCCAGCAGGTGCTCAACGCAGGCAACGCCAACACTATCGACCTTGGCAACCTTAACAACGGCACCTACGTTGTTCGCATCGAGATGCAGAACGGCAGCGTATCGACCCGCACCATCGTACTCTCGAAGTAAAGATTTTGTTTCATATTGCAAAGCGTCCGAAAATCGGGCGCTTTTTTTATAAAGATGAACGACACAGCACATAGCATATACGGCAAGGCCTTACTACAGACGCTTCTCATTGCCGCCGTCACAACGATGGCGCTGTTGGCTTCAGCCTGCAACTGCACCGGACAGCAGCCCGTGCGCATCAACGGCGAAGCGCAAGGCACCTACTACTCCATAATATACTACGACTCGCTGCAGCGCGATTACACCAGCGCCATCGACTCGCTGCTCGCCGACTTCGACCAGACGGCATCGCTATGGGTCGACACTTCGCTGATAAGGCGTGTCAATGACAACCAGGACAGCCTCGTCAACGACCTCTTCGCCACCCTCACCGAACTCTCCGTGCAGATGCACGACTTCACCAATGGCGCCTTCGACTGCACGGTTGGCAAGTTGGTCAACGCCTGGGGTTTTGGGTTCTCAAAACGCCAAGATATGGACAGCGCCACCATCGACAGCCTGCGCCGCTACGTGGGTCCTCAGCCAACGATAGTCCGCCTCAGCAACGGTCAAGCCAAAGTGTGCAAGCCTTTCGACGAGACAACCTTCGACTTCAACGCCATTGCTCAAGGCTACGCCACCGACCTCCTGAGCCGCTTCCTTGAGCGACAAGGCATCTACAACTACATAGTAGACATAGGCGGCGAGGTCTATGCTCGTGGCAGCAAGCCCGATGGCAGCGCCTGGAGCGTCGGCATCGAGCGTCCCGCAGCCAACCGCTACAGCAGCCCCGAGATAGAGACAAGCATTGAACTGCGCGACAAAGCCGTAGTGACATCCGGCAGCTACCGCAAATACTATGAGAAGGACGGCCTGCGCTATTCGCACACCATCGACCCCAAAACAGGATGGCCGGTAGAGCACAACCTGCTAAGCGTCACCGTCATCGATACCGCAGCGTGGCGCGCCGACGCACTGGCCACAGCCTTTATGGTGATGGGGCTCGACAAGGCCAAGCAGTTCATCGCAAGCCATCCCGACGACTCCGGAACCCAAGCCGTATTCTTCATCTACAGCGACGGCAACGGCTACAAGACATACGCAACACAGAAGTTTAATGAAATGAACAGTAATGAGAAAAGGGAGTGAAAGAGGAGTGAAAGAGGAGTGAAAGAGGAGTGAAAGGGGAGTGAAAGTGACAATAGATATGTATTGTCCCCATCACTCCCCCATCACTCCCCTCTCACTCCCCTCTCACTCCCAATAAAAATCCATCGCAACAACAAAAAAGACAAGATATGAAATCAATGACAGGATTTGCCAAAAGGCAATGCAGTATCGACACCAAGAAATACACCATTGAGATAAAGAGTCTCAACAGCAAACAGATGGATGCCAACGTCAAGTTGCCGGCAACCCTTAGAGAATACGAGCTGGCAATAAGGGCAATAATAAACCGCCTCGAGCGAGGCAAGATAGACTTCTCCATCAGCGAAGAGAAGAGCGCAGCGACAGCGGCACAACTCGACAGCGCCCTTGTATGCCAACGCTTTGAAGAGTTGAAAGCCATCGCAGCGCAACTGACCCAGCAGAGCGACGAACAGCAGCTACTGAACATCATCCTCAGCCAGCCCGATGTGTGGGCAGCCAACGAGGAAGTATCGCTCAGCGAAGAGGAATGGAACACACTTGCAGCCGAAATAGGCAATGCCGTCAGCGACCTCGACAGCACACGCCTGCACGAAGGCGAAATCCTCAAGGCCGACTTTGCCAAACACGTAGACCTGATAGAGCAGTATCTTAACAAAATACCCCAATACGAGGCCGAACGCATCACCACAGCCAAAGAGCGTATGCGCTCGATGCTTAGCGACACAGCAATAAAGGAGGTCGACGAGAACCGCTTTGAGCAGGAACTCATCTACTATCTGGAGAAACTCGACATCACCGAGGAGAAAGTCAGACTGAAGAAACACATCGACTACTTCCGCGACGTGATGGAGCACGAAGAGGGCAGCGGCAAGAAACTGGGCTTCATAGCACAGGAAATGGGCCGCGAGATCAACACCACCGGTTCCAAGGCCAACCACGTGGAGATACAGCGACTGGTAGTAGCGATGAAGGACGAACTCGAGAAGATAAAAGAGCAGCTGGGGAATATTCTGTAGGAGAGAGGAAGTTTGGAGTGAAAGGGGAGTGACAAAGGAGTGAGAGGGGAGTGATAAGGGAGTGATAAGGGAGTGAAAGGGGAGTGATAAGGGACAAATGTAACAGACTCAAATTCCATTGTCCCTTTCACTCCCCTCTCACTTCCCTCTCACTTCCCTATCACTCCTCCCTCACTCCTCCCTCACTCCCCCCTCACTCCTCTCTCACTCCCCTTTCACTCCCCTCTCACTCCCCTCTCACTCCCCTCTCACTCCCCTACAAAAAGAAAAAGAGGTCCGCGCATCGCGCGGACCTCTTTTTCTATATTCAGCTAAATGGATTAGCGAACGATGAGTTTTTCAATCTTGCTGAACTTGTTGTTGGTGATGCGAACGAAGTAAGCACCCTTGGCAAGGTTCGAGACATTGATTGTGGTACCGTTCTCAGCATTGAACTGCGAAGTGGTGACAACGCGGCCGCTCATATCGATGAGAGACATATTGACGTTGCCGCTGACATTCTTCAGCGAGATGCGAACCATCGAGGTGGCCGGGTTCGGCTGGAGACGCATAACAACATTGTTAGCGACGGGGTCGAATCCGATGGGAGCCTCCTTGAAGGAACAGCTCAGAGTGTGGGCAGCGGTGACATTGTCGAGGTGGATAGTACCATATTTACGGCCATCGGCCTCGTCAGTCTGCTCTTCGTACTCAATCTCAGCACCGTCAAGATAAACCTTGTCGATGACATAGCCCGGCTGAGGCATAACGGTGTAAGAAGCAGAACCGCCAATGGCGACGCTGTCGATCTGACCGCAGAGGCTACCGAAGTTGCCATCGATGAAACCACCAAAGTCCTCATTCTCGCACTCGAGGGTGATAGCGACCTTCGGCACATAGTAAGCAGGACCGACAAGCATACGGATCATAGGATACTCGCTGGTGGAGAAAGTGGCAAAACCTTGAACAAAGGGATCCCAAACCCAAACAGTACCTGCGTTGTCCAATGTAAGAACCGAACCGTAAGATTCCATACCGGGGGTATTGTAGAAATAAGCTCTGCTGGTGCCCTTGAAATAGTAGTCGGAGCTGGTGGCGGTGCAGAACGCAGCATCTTCAGCCAGACGATAACCAACGAGGAATGACAGGTTAGCGTAGAGTTCAGGCTGGTTGGGGAACATAACGCGGATGACAGGATAGTTGCCATAGGTCTCATACTGGAGACCGTTCTCTTCGGTTTCGTCGGTCAGGTAAGCGGCGCTGAGGACGTCGGTCGACTTGACAGTGTAAACACTTGCACCGTGGTCGAGGCTGCCAATCCAGCTTCCTCCGGCGGAATCCATAAACTCATAACGCAGCTGCGGCTCAAGTCTTGCGCCAACCTCTTGCATATTAGGATAGGTCGAACCGACCATTTCCATACCAAGAATTCTCCAGGGGTTGCCGTTGGCATCTCTCGGGATGCTGTCGCCGGTAACGTAGGTCACAAATACGCCATAACCTGCCTTGTCCCACATAGGAACCTTTTCGCCCTCAAAATCTTCCGAGAATATATAACTATTGCCAACTTGTTCAATAAAACCAGTGACATAATAGGAATTTCTACGGATTGCGCCGTGATCGCGGCCCCAGACACCGAAGGGATGTTCACCCTCGGTGTTCCAGTTCACATCGTAGCGGATAGTATCGAACGTAGCGTTGCTGTTGGTGCCGATAGCGCCGATATGAGGAGTGACGAGGTCAGTGGTAATGTCGGTGAAGAAGTGGTGCAAGCCAAGGTTTTGGGTAGGCAGGCAGGCATAGGGGTCGTTGGTACGGATATAGTCATAGTCATACTCGCCGTGGGCAATACCGCCGTTGTTGGTGGGACGACCGACGCTGTCATACCAAGCCAGAGGGTCGATGATGATAGCACGGGTGTCGTTCGGGTCCATAGGCATCGAGTAGATGTTCTTGCTGGTCAGGACCGAGGCTGCTTCACCGTCGGCGAAGGTGTATACACTACCGGTAACATTGGTCTGGTCGTTCTGGCCGTCGTTGGCAAGTTCGTTTACCCAAACCACGGGAACCTGCAGGTTCTGGGGCATCATCTGATAGAAGCCCTCATAGTACTTGTTGGAGAGAAGATTAAAGCTGTTCATCGGAGCGGGCATAACCGTGAAGTCGTCGATAAGCCACCAGTAGCCATAAGCGCCGCCGACGCTGCTGTTACATTCCCAACGGACACGCATATAAACGTTAGCGTGGCCAGCCATAGCGCTCGGCATCGAAACGCTCTTCCAGCCTCTTGTAGCATCGTTGGAAGCCAAATCGATGTTTCTACGGTTGATTTCAACAGCACTCCAGGTTTGGCCATCAGTGCTGTAATCCAGCCAGCATTTATCGTTGTTGAAGCACTGATAATACTGGGCGAAGCGGACGCGGACCAAACGGTTTCCAACAGTCGAGAAAGGTTGGAAAGCGATATAGGCATCAAAAGCGCCAGTTGTACTGGTAGCAACCTGGTCGATCATCATCATAACCATAATACCATCCTCCGGAGTATTGCTGTAAAGAGCTCTGGCACGATTGTATAAACGGTTGTTCTGGGAGGCCCAAGGATAGTGGTCCTGAGTGGCAAAAGCCGCAACAGTGGCTGCTGTAGTGTCAGCAAGACGCTGCCACATTGAGAAGAAATCTGTCTGAGCGTGCGGGGTTGCAGCGGTACCGTTCACAAGCTCGTTTTGTCCGATAGTACCTGTGGAATAGTTGCCATTTGCAGCGAAGGTACAAGTGAAGAGCTCACCGTCCTTGGTGAAGATGGAGCCAGTGTAACCTGCGGGGTGCTGCTGGAGCGTAGCCTCCTGGGTTACGATCTTGTCAGCAACCGTGTTTTTGGTTGCCAACCTGTTTGACTGAGCGAACGCAACCGTTGCGCACAGTGCAAAACTAAGAACCATTAATGTTTTTTTCATTGTAATTGAATTTTGATTAATAAAAATTTGTTCTCGTTTCAAGTCATCAAACCCTCTGTCTACAAGGCTATTACACCTCTTCAACAAAAGATTTGCAGTATTGGTATTTCGATGCAAATTTAGCACAAAAAATAATACTGGCAAAAATTTTTTTCTATTTTTTGATTTTTTATGATTTGTTCCTGCCCCTGTCGCCACCGCCTTTGGGAGGTACCAACTCCGGTCGTTGTACAATATATGTACAATAGTTGTACAATACTTGTACAATTGGTAAACGTACAAATATTGTACAAGTATTGTACATATAACGACCGGAGTTGGTCCCTTGAAAGCCTGGAAATGAGGCGGTTACAAAACAACCCGAAAATCAAGGCATTTTCGAGGTAAATAACTGTAAATATGGGTATTATGTGCACAAATAGACACAAAAGGGCGTTTTGGGGGCTGTTTTTGGTGTGGGCGGGACGCCCACGGAAGTTGAACACGAATTGCCACGAATTATCCGAAAATTATACAAAAATTATTTTTGGGGGTAACCCTGAGTTCACTTCAAGGTTTCATTGTCGTTTGGCATCACGGCAGTATGATAGTGCGACAAAAACCAGGATGTTGTTGTTCGACGGTGCGACACACCGAGGGATATGGTGACTTGAGCGTGCGACACACCCCGGAGTATGCTGGGTTTATGGTGCGACACACCCTGGATCTGCTGATGCTTGACGGTGCGACACACCCCGGCCTTCGGCCACCCCTCTCCGAGAGGGGATGGCGCGGCAGCGGCACACTGACAGTTATGGGTAAATAGTGATAATCAAAGCGATGCGGCAGCCCATCCCCTATTCTTATGATTCACCAAAATTTTTTTTTGAAAAATTATCATAGGGAGTATCATCGCGGACAACGGCAAAAGCAGTAAGCATCAGTTTGG
>CADALO010000022.1 GCA_902788805.1 uncultured Bacteroidota bacterium
CAGCCCGCAAAAAGAGCGGGAAACACGCCGACAAACGCAAAATCGGCACAAACAAGCGCAAAACAGCGCAAAAACAGAATTATTGACTGAAATACAAAATGTTAAGGCATAAAAACACCAAAAAAACAGGCATATAGCGGCACCTTTTTCAACAGCCGGTGCGGAATGCCCTGATTTTTGCCTGTTTGACGGTGCGACACTAAACACAACTCGATTGTTTGACGGTGCGACACACCCCCAAAACGGCCAGAAAAAGCTTTCTATTTGATTATCAAAGAATTAGACAAAAACAGGCGTTGAAACATAACCGGTTGAAAACCAGCCATTCAAGGGACCAACTCCGGTCGTTGTACAATATATGTACAATAGTTGTACAATATTTGTACGTTTACAATTGTACAAGTATTGTACAACTATTGTACATGTATTGTACAACTATTGTACATATATTGTACAACGGCCAGTGTTGGTATGGGGTTTTTAGGGGGAGGGAATGGGGAGTGAGAGAGGAGTGAAGGAGGAGTGAAAGGGGAGTGAAAGGGGAGTGATGGGGGAGTGAAAGGGACAAATGATGGGGAGCAAGATGGAGGCGGGAGGGAGGTGATAGGGAAGGGTGTGGAAAATATGCGTTGAGTAAGAGGGAAGTAAGAGGTGAGTAAGAGGGGAGTAAGAGGAAAGTAAGAGAAAAGCGGAATGGTATTTTGGAGGAAAAATTGATGCTTTATACAATAATAAATAAAGAGTGCCGTTATAGGGAGTTGGAAATATATATGAACAAATAATAGATTGATATGAAAAAGCTTATGACATTAATCTGCGCTTTGGGTATGCTGATGACGGCGACGGCGCAGAAGAGCATTTATGATTTTACGGTGAAAACCGCCGACGGCAAGACGATTTCGCTGAGCGAATACAGAGGCAAGACTCTGCTTATCGTGAACACGGCAACCGAATGCGGATTTACACCCCAATATGCTGAAATGGAGAGCATTTACGAGAAATACAAGGATGACGGCTTTGTCATTCTGGATTTTCCTTGCAACCAATTTGGAGCCCAGGCCCCGGGCAGCATCGAGGAGATTCATTCGTTCTGCACGTCGCACTATGACATCAGTTTTCCGCAGTTTGACAAGGTGGATGTGAACGGCGAGAACGCCGACCCGCTGTTTGTGTGGCTGAAGAAGCAGAAGGGTTTTGAAGGCTTCGACCTGTCGAACCCCATAGGCAAGCACCTGCACGAGGCGTTCCTGAAGCAGGACAAGCACTACGCCAAGAGCAGCGACATCAAGTGGAATTTCACAAAGTTCCTGGTTGACAAAGAGGGCAATGTGGTGGAGCGTTTTGAGCCGACCGCAAGTATGGACAAGGTTTCGGACGCGATTTACAGACTTATGTATTAATCGGAAAAGGCTCTGAACCAGAGCATAAAAGACTACAAGGCGTTGCCGTGAAAGGCAACGTCTTTTTTTATTTTGCTGTTTGCAGAATTAGTTGTATCTTTGCACCCGCAAATGTGGATAGATTTGTAATGATTGCAACCACTGTAAAAAATGCTAAAGCAATATTCTACAGCACTTTCATTCTCAAATCTGTTACATTGGAACAATTAGTTATTAATTAAAAAATGTAACAAAAATGAGTTATTTCTTCACTTCAGAATCAGTGAGCGAAGGCCATCCCGACAAGGTGGCCGACCAGATTTCGGATGCCCTTTTGGACGAGTTTCTGCGTCACGACCCCGAGAGCCACGTGGCCTGCGAGACGCTGGTGACGACCGGCTTGGCCGTGGTTAGCGGCGAGGTTAGTTGCAACGGCTATGTCGACGTGCAGCAGACGGTGCGCGACGTGATACGCGAGATTGGCTACACCAAAGGCGAATACAAGTTCGAGGCCGAGAGCTGCGGCGTTTTGAGCGCCATCCACGAGCAGAGCCAGGATATCAACCAGGGCGTCAGCCGCAAGTCGAAAAAAGAGCAAGGCGCCGGCGACCAAGGTATGATGTTCGGCTATGCCTGCCGCGAGACCGCCGAGTTGATGCCATTGCCTATCACGCTGGCACACATCATCTTGATTGAACTCGGCAAGATACGCCACGAGGGACGCCAAATGCGCTATCTGCGTCCCGACGCAAAGAGTCAGGTTACGGTGCAGTACAGCGACGCGGGCAAGCCCGAGCGCATCGACACCATCGTGGTGAGCACGCAGCACGACCCCGACGTGGAACAGGAGCAGATACGCGCCGACATAGAGAAGACGCTGCTTCCGCGAGTTGTGAAGCGCCTGCCCAAAGCCACGCAGAAGCTGTTTGGCAAGGATGTCAAACTGTTTGTCAACCCCACGGGCAAGTTTGTCATCGGCGGTCCCCACGGCGACACGGGTCTGACGGGCCGCAAGATCATTGTCGACACCTACGGCGGCCGCGGCGCGCACGGCGGCGGAGCCTTCAGCGGCAAAGACGCATCGAAGGTGGACCGTTCGGCGGCCTACGCCACACGCCATATCGCCAAGAACCTTGTCGCCGCCGGATTGTGCGACGAGGCCCTCGTGCAGGTGGCTTACGCCATTGGCGTGGCCGAGCCTGTTGGCCTGTATGTCAACACCTACGGCACTTCCAAAGTAAAGATGAGTGACGGCGAGATTGCCGCGCGTGTGCACAAGCTGTTCGATTTGAGGCCTTACGCCATCGTGGAACGCTTTGGATTGAAGAATCCCATCTTCCGCCCGACGGCAGCCTACGGCCACATCGGGCGCGACCCCTACGAGGCCGAAGTCACAGTGTACAAGAACGGCAAACCGCAGCAGAAGAAGGTGCAGTTCTTCGGATGGGAGAAGCTGGATATGGTCGATGCCATAAAGAAAGAGTTTAAGATATGAACTTCACAGGACTGATAATAGGCGCCGCTACATTCTTGTGTATCGGCGTCTTTCATCCGTTAGTCATCAAAGCCGAGTACCATTTCGGCACAGGGTGCTGGTGGGCTTTCCTACTGCTGGGAGTGGGCTGCATCGCAGGCTCGCTTGCAGTTGCCAATGCCATAGCATCTACCCTGCTGGGCGTGGTGGCATTCTCGAGCCTTTGGTCAATCCTTGAGCTTTTCAAACAAGAGAAGCGCGTGGAGAAAGGCTGGTTCCCAGCCAACCCCAAGCGCCAAAAACGTCAATAAAACCTAACCGTTGCCCTATGCCACACAACGTCAACCGAAAGCCCGTCTACCCCGACCGTAGCAAGCAGTTGAAGAAGAAGCCTCGAGTCGATTTCAAGAAAATCGGCAAAGGTATTCTGAGGTGGACTCCCTTATGGATACCTATGGCGATTGGGATGTGGTTCTTAATTCCAGACATTGTTGACGGCTACCGCTTGAAACATAACTATGTTGAGACAACAGCACATATACAGAAGACGTATCTCGTGACGGGGGGTCGCAGTGTTACAAGAATGGTCAAATACTACTTCTATGTCGGCGACTCGCTTTACTATGGCAACACGTCACTTTCAAAATCAGAGTGGGAACAGTTGCAGCCACACGTCCAATTTGACATTGTGTACGAAAAAGGCAACCCCAACAACAGCAACTGGGCTGGATATTATAAAGACAAACAATAAAACAATATAAAAACTTATGACAAAACTCAGCGTGAATATCAACAAGGTGGCCACCATCCGCAACGCGCGCGGCGGCAACACCCCTAATGTCAAACAATTTGCAATAGATTGCGAGCGCTTCGGTGCACAAGGCATCACGGTCCATCCGCGTCCCGACGAGCGGCATATCCGCTACGCCGACGTGTACGACATAAAGCCCATTGTGACCACGGAGTTCAATATCGAGGGCAATCCCAAAGGAGAGCGGAAAGCAGAGAGCGGAAAGCAGAGAGCGGACAACTGCCCCGACGGTTTCATTGACCTTGTCAAGGAGATACGCCCCACACAGGTGACGCTGGTGCCCGACGCCGAAGGCGTGCTGACCAGCAATGCCGGATGGGACACCGTGAAGAACCAGGAGTATCTCTGCGATGTCGTCAAGGAATTCAAGGCCTGCGGCATCAGAGTGAGCATCTTTATCGACGCCAACCCGAGAATGATAGAGATGGCCGCCAAGACCGGCACCGACCGCGTGGAACTCTACACCGAGAGCTACGCATCGGAATACCATAAAGCCGCTATTGCCGGCAAGATGCCTGCGCTCCAAGCGATAAAGCCTTTTGTCGAGGCTGCCAAAGTAGCCCGAAACTGCGGCCTTGGCCTCAATGCAGGCCACGACCTTTCGCTCGAGAATCTGGCCTTCTTCCACCAGCAGATACCCTGGGTGGACGAGGTCAGCATCGGCCACGCCCTCATAAGCGATGCCCTCTACCTTGGCATCGAAGAGACTATACATCAGTATTTGAACTGCTTGAAATAACTATAGAATATGAACTTAACAAAGACACCTGTACTGCTGCTGACCGGCTATCTGGGCAGCGGCAAGACGACACTTCTGAACCGCATTCTGGGCAACAAACGAGGCATACGCTTCGCCGTAATAGTCAACGACATAGGCGAGGTGAACATCGATGCCGACCTCATAGAGAAAGGCGGCATTGTAGACAAGAAAGACGAAAGCCTCGTAGCCTTGCAGAACGGCTGCATCTGCTGCACCTTGAAGATGGACCTCGTAGAACAGCTGCGCGACATAACCAGCCAGCACCGCTTCGACTACATTGTCATTGAGGCCAGCGGCATCTGCGAGCCGGAACCCATCGCACAAACAATCTGTTCCATCCCCACAATGGGACCGGAGTATATACGCGACGGAATCCCTGTAGTGGATAGCATCGTCACCGTTGTCGACGCGTTGCGAATGAAGGACGAGTTCGGCAGCGGCAAGGACCTGCTGCGTCCCGGCCTGGCCGAAGACGACATCGAGAACCTTGTCATACAGCAGATTGAATTCTGCAACATCATCCTGCTCAACAAAGCCTCCGAAGTGGAGCCAACGGAGTTGGGCCGCATCCGCGAAATCATCCGTGCCATACAGCCCAAGGCAGATATCATCGAATGTGACTACTGCGACATTGACTTCGACCGAATACTGAACACCAATGCTTTCGACTTCGATAAAGTTGCTACCTCCGCAACGTGGATCAACGAGATAGAAGGTCACCACGAGGATGATGATGACGAAGAAGACGAAGATGAGCATCACCACCATCACAACCACGAGGAGCACCATCACGAAGAACACCACCACGAGCATCATCACCACGACGACGATGAAGGCGAAGCTGAGGAATATGGCATCGGCACCTTTGTCTACTACCGCCGCGAGCCAATGAACATAAGCCGCTTTGACGAGTTTATTGCCCGCCACTGGCCAAAGGAGATTATTCGATGCAAAGGCATCTGCTGGTTCCTCTCCGAGCCCGACACCTGCTACCTCTTCGAGCAAGCCGGCAAACAAGTTTCGCTGCGCGACACAGGCCAGTGGTACGCCACGATGCCCGACGACGAGTTGCTTGAGTTTATGCGCCGCAACCCCGACCTGCAGCGCGACTGGGACGACACTTACGGCGACCGTATGCAGAAGCTCGTCTTCATCGGGCAGCATCTCGACCGCAAAGCCATCACCGCCGCACTCGACGAGTGTCTGGCTCGCAGCGCCTCATATTAAACCAATAAGCACCCTTATGAAACGTATCATCATCGCAGTGCTGCTTGCTGTCACGCTGACCGCTGCTGCGCAGAAGAAACAGATCAACCTCGGCCTGATTCCCACGCCACAGAGGGTGGAGGTAACGCAAGGAAGCAAAACCTGCGACCTTGATAAAGCCAAGATAAAGGAAGTGCGCGTAAAATGGGGACGAGGCACAGACTCGCCACATTTTGACGGGAACCGTAGCCAGGCCTACCGCATCATAATCGAGCCACGCAAGATAACTATCAATTACGAGGGATCCAAAGGTCTCGAGTATGCCTACTTGACCTTAGCGCAACTGAAGCAGCTGCACAACACCGTGCCCTGCTGCACCATCACCGACTGGCCCGCCTACCGCTACCGCGGCTGGATGGACGACCAGAGCCGCGGACCGGTGCCGCACGCTGCCTACCGAAAGAAGCAATGGGAGACGCTTCACGCACTGAAGTACAATTTCTGCAACTACTACACCGAGCACACCCTCTACCAGCCCGAGTTCCCCGACCTTGCGCCCGCCTACCTTGCCGATTGCAAGCCGCACCCCGATGAGGTGATCAACCTCCAGCTCTTCGCCCACGCCGAGAAGACGCTGCGCATCCCCTTCTACCAGAATATGATGGACAGCAAGGCCAACTTCGACCCATCGACAGAGGCCACCTACGACTTCCTGCGCAAGCGTATCAAGGCAGCATACGACCGCATCCCCAACTCTCCTTTCTTCATCATCAACTGCGACGAGACCGAACAGCTCGGAACCGGTCGCGCAAAGAAACTGGTCGACAGTAAAGGTGCCGACCAGGTATATGTGGACCATATCAACAGGTGTTACGATATAGTCCGTAGGGGCGTACCCCCGTGTACACCCGAATATAACGACGGCGTACGGCATACACAGAGGCACGCCCCTCGCGTAGCTATGTGGGGCGACATCGTGGCCAAAAACCCCGCGATGATACGTCAGTTGCCAAAGGATATGATCTACATTATGTGGGCATACGAGCCTATCGACAGTTTCAAGCACCTGATACGTCCCTTCAAGGAGCAGGGCAATCCCTTCTGGGTGGCGGCCTCGACCGGACACAGCGCCACTATGACCTCCACGCCGCAGCGCTACATAAAAAACATAGCCAACCTTTACCGCGACGGCTACTGCGACGGCGCCGAGGGCGCTATGCTCACCTGCTGGGATGACAACGGCGAAGCCCTTTTCGACAACAGTTGGCACGCACAGTATTGGGCCGCTGAGATGGCCTGGAACCCGCTGAAGACCAACGACCCCGAAGAACTGCGCCAGAGGGAAGAACAATTCAACAAGAACTTCGAGCGACTCTTCTACGGCGACACAGGTAAAGTGAAAGACCTCTACGCCGTTGGCGCACTGATGTACGAGCCTGCTGTCGGCGATTGGTACACCTCCGCCGCATTGATGGAGCCACTGCTTAACTTCAACCCCGACAACACCGCCCCTGCCATGAGCGAGCGTGTAGAGTCGGTGAACCACATGATTGACGACATCCACGTCGACTCCGCAGCCAACCCCCACGCCCTCTACGCTCTGCGCCGCATCGCGCTTACCGCCGACAAGTGCCATCTGCGCATAGCCATACACAGCGCGCTGGAGATTCCGGACATGTACTCCGACTGCCGTGGCTACGCCGAGGATTACCTGCAGGCCCTCACCGACCTCAAGCGCGAGTATCTCCGCCTCTGGGATCAGGAAAACGGCGACTACGAGCGCTACATAGTGGCGAACCGCTACGACGACCTTGCCCGCGAGGTGCTGGAACTCGACCGACACGTCTTTATCAAAACGGAGAGCGGAGAACTGAGAACGGAGAACGGATTCCCAATGGTTTCGCTCCGCACCCTCTACGGCGACCGCCCCATCTATTATACCCTCGACGGCAGCGAGCCAAACCAAGGCTCCACCCTCTACACCTGCCCCTTCCCACTCGAGCGCTCAGCCACAATCAAGGCCATTGCCTACAATGAATACGGCGAGGGCGTCGTCACCGAACAGTACCTCCTCTCCCACCTTGGTATGGGCGCCAAGATAAAGCTCAACACGCAGTACAGCACCTACAAGTCCATCTACAGCGGTGGTGGCCCCGAAGCCCTTATCGACGGGCAGCTTGGTAGCAACACCACCTATGCCGACGGCCACTGGCAGGGATACTGGGGCGACAGCATCGATGCCGTCATCGACTTCGGCAAGCCTACCGAAATCCACGAAGTAACAATGCGCTTTATGCAGAACACCTTCGATTGGATATTGGCTCCCAAGCAAATCATACTGTTAGTGTCGGACGACGGCGAGCATTGGACAATACAGGTCAACTGGCCCGGCCTCAACTTCTCAGCACGCGAAACAGGTATGCGGCTGCGCAATTGCAGGGTGCCCATACACCAAGGAGTAACCACCCGCTATCTGCGCGTCGTGGTGCCAAACCCCGGCCCTCTCCCCTCGTGGCATCCGGCACCTGGCCAGCCCTCCTACCTCTTCACCGACGAAATCATCATCAAATAAAAGCAAAGGCTTCCGTGTTGGAAGCCTTTTTCTTTAATCCATCAACCGATGGTAGTGACAGAACAGCAGCTGCTCGTTGTCATCGTATAGGTGCATCCCGCTGCCCTCGCAGTATTTCCATAATTCGCAGTCGGCACACTGCCCCTTCTTTGCCCAGCCGCGGTCGCGGTACCGCTCAAAACGGTTCTGCCAAACATCCCACAGGTTGTCCTTGTAGATATTGCCCTGATGGAAGTTCGATCGTATCGACGTGCAGCCCGAAATGGAGCCATCCACCAGCACCGACGCCACATTGACACCGGCACGGCAGTGGAAGTAATAGTCGCGCACCTCGCCCTCGTAGGAACCCAGAAAGCCCTCGCAGCCGTAGTTGGCATTGATGCGTCCTTCCTCGCGCACTCCTTTAATGAAATCGAACAAGCCACGGAACTGCACGTCGCTCAGCTGCAGCTCAGGATTCTCGGCAGCCCTGCCCATCGGGAATATGGAAAACAGTCGCCAGCGGCGCACACCGATGCTTATCAGATACTCTTTGAACTCCTCCAACCGGCCGTAGTTGCGCGGATTCACGCAGGTCACAATGTCCCACACGATGTCAGGCGTCTGCACCAGCAGCTTGACAGCGCGGTCTGCCCGCTCAAAGCTCTTGTCGTTCTGACGAATCCAGTTGTGGTCCTCCTCAAAACCGTCGAACGACACTGTTATTGAATGCATTCCTGCCTCCAGCAGACTGTCCAGACGGCGCTCGTCGAGCAGGAAACCGTTGGTCACCATTCCCCACGGGAATCCGCGTCGGTATAGCTCCAAGCCCACCTCCTCAATGTCGTTGCGCACCAGCGCTTCGCCGCCGGTAAAGGTTATGAACGTCTTGTGCGGATCCACGTGCGGCGTTATGTCGTCGATAGCCTTCAGGAAGTCCTTGGCCGGCATATCGGGCACCGCGGCGGCCTGCTTGCAGTCGCTTCCGCAGTGACGGCAGTTCATATTGCACCGCAACGTGCACTCCCAGAATAGGTTGCGCAGCTCGTGAATCTTCGCCTCGTTGTGGCGTATGCGACGGTGCAGCCCCAGTGCCAGGCGCTGTCGGCGGCTCAGCGTGCGACGTTCAGTCATAGCCCTTGCCTATTTTTTGCGTTCAACTTTGACAGTCACTTCGGCTTTCTTCACGCCAAGCTTCCACGACGAGACGGAACCGCCTGTCGGCTCGGGATCGCCAAAGTCCACATCCACAATCTTTTTATCAAAATTCCCATTCTTGGAACCGTCGATGTCGCGAATCATCACACGCACCTTCTCCCACGGACGGTCGCTGGTGCGAACATCGAAATTGCCCTCGGCGTCGGTGGTGTCCGAAATACGCTTCAACTGCTGCTCCCAATAGGGCGAATCGGGCAGGTTGTCAGTATCTATCTCACTGTTTACCAGCATCACCTGCAATCCATTGACAGGCTTGCCCTTGCCGTCGACCACACGTCCCTTGACGGCAAAGTCAACCGTCGGGACGCCATAGACCGTCACCTGCGGCTCGCGCGGCTGAGGCTGCGATTTTGGCTCGGCGGGGTCCGTCTGCGCCTTGGAGCCGTTGTCCAAAGTCTCTACGCGATAATCGCGCGTCTGCACGCCATACATCGGCACAACGCGGTCGTCCAAACGGTTACGCTCAAGGCCCTTGTTGCCGTCGTCGGCCTTTGCTGCCTCTTTGTGGCAGTTGCAGGCCGAAAGGCCAAACAGACTCATCACGCTGACAAGCAGCCAATTCTTCAGTTTCAGATACTTAATCTTCATTTTTCAACCAGTGTTTCTCATCTGTCGGCATCGCCTTGTCACAATCATCCACCGCTCCCGACAGAGATTTTATATCATAACGGAAAAAGGTCTTTTTTATTGCCGAAAAACACACTTTTAGCATAAAATACTGATATTCAATACAAAAGCCTAAAGCTGACATCAGAGCATAACCATCTCATTTCCAGGCTTTCAAGGGACCAACTCCGGTCGTTGTACAATATATGTACAATACTTGTACAATATTTGTACGTTTACAATTGTACAAGTATTGTACAACTATTGTACATGAAAATGCGGAGGAAAAATGGAGGAAGGTTTATGGGAAAGCGAAAAAAATCGTACCTTTGCTTTTTCAAACAACGACAGCGAACTATGGGCAAACTATTCTCTATCAGCGATAAACCGATGGTCATTGCAGGGCCTTGCAGCATTGAAAGCGAGCAGCAGCTCAGCGAAACGGCTGCAGACCTGAGCCGCGACAGCCGCATAGCAATGATGCGCTGCGGCGTGTGGAAGCCCCGCACACGGCCCGGAGGCTTCGAGGGGCTGGGCGAGCCGGCGCTGCGTTGGATTGCCGCCGTCAAGCGTCTCTACCCTGCCCTGCCCTTTTGCTGCGAGGTGGCACGCCCCGAGCACGTGGAGCTGTGCCAGCAATACGGCATCGACGCCGTGTGGATTGGAGCCCGCACCAGCGTCAACCCCTTCCTGGTCGGCGAGTTGGCCGAAGCCCTGCGCGGCAGTGGACTCGCTGTGATGGTGAAGAATCCCATAACGCCCGACATCTCACTCTGGCTCGGTGCCATCGAGCGCATCGAGCAGGCTGGCATCGATGACCTTGCCGCCGTGCACCGCGGTTTTTCTACATACAACAACTTCGGCTACCGCAACAATCCGCTGTGGGAGATTCCCATCGAACTGAAACGACGTCTGCCCGAGCTGCCCCTGCTGTGCGACCCCAGCCATATCGGAGGCCGTCGCGAGCTGGTGGCATCGCTGTCGCAGATGGCTCTCGACCTTCACTACGACGGTCTTATGATTGAATGCCACCCCGACCCCGACAGCGCCCTGACCGACAGCCAGCAGCAGATAACGCCTGCCGAACTCGCCACAATGCTCGACAGCCTCAAGCTGCGCAGCCACAGCGAGACGGGACCGGGCGACCTGAGGCGTATGCGCGAGCAACTCGACGTCATCGACACCGAGATGCTGCGCCTTTTAGCCCAACGGATGAAGATTTCGCGCGACATAGGAGCTATCAAACGCGCCCACAATATGCCCATCTTCCAGCCCCAGCGCTGGCAGCAGGTGCTTGAACACCAGATGCAGGCGGCCCGCGAAGTGGGTCTGGACGAGGAGTTTGTGCGCGAGCTGACCGAGAAGATTCACGGCGAGAGCCTGCGGCAACAGGAATAGACGAAAAGTCAAATGCAAGAAACCGGCATAAAACAAAAAAGCGACCCGTTTGGGTCGCTTTTAATTTCTGTCTGAGCTATGTGTTTATTCAGCGTTGGGGACAACGGAGACAAACGAGCGGTCCTCACGGCCTTTGTGGAACTTCACAACGCCGTCGCAAAGAGCGTAGAGAGTGTGGTCCTTGCCCATACCGACGTTGCGGCCAGGGTTGTGGACGGTACCACGCTGACGGATGATAATGTTACCGGCGATGCAGGGCTGTCCGCCGAAGATTTTAACGCCCAAACGTTTGCTTTCGGATTCACGACCGTTACTGGAACTACCGACACCTTTTTTGTGAGCCATAATATATACGTTTTAAAAGGTTAGTTACATTGATTAATTAATGCTGTTGATCTGGATCTGGGTCAGATAGTCACGGTGGCCGTTCATCTTCTGATATCCTTTGCGGCGGATTTTCTTGAAGACGAGAACTTTCTTTCCCTTCAGATGTTTCACCACGGTAGCCTTGACGCTGGCGCCGCTGATGTAGGGCTGGCCAACGGTAATGTTACCATCATTGTCTTTGAGCATCACGGTGTCAAAAGAGACCTCGCTGCCTTCATCGTTCTGGAGGCGGTTGACGAAGATCTTTTGATCTTGAGCGACCTTGAATTGCTTTCCTGCGATTTCAACTATTGCGTACATTTTTAACTATTTATTTATATTATTTTTCCACAAAATGGAGTGCAAAAGTACTACATTTTTCCAAACTGGCAAAATTATTTTCACAACAAAAGTATATCGTACTGTTTTTCAGTATGCTAAATTGTTAAAAATATTCTTTTACGACACCTTCGTCAGTGCATTCGGCGAGTAATTGGCTTATTGTTTTTCTGAATTTGGGATGTATTTTGTCGGGCATAATCTGCGCTAACGGCTGCAGCACGAAGCGACGCAGATGCATACGCGGATGGGGCAACTGCAGGGCTGGAGTGTCGACTATGTCGTTGTTATAGAATATCAAGTCGATATCCATCGGGCGAGAGGAGTATTTTTTAACGGAGAACGGAGAACGGAGAACGGAGAACGGAGGATTGGGAGCGGAGAACGGGTTTTTATCTTCGGAGGGGCGGATGCGACCGAGATCCTTTTCTATGGCGAGGGCTTCTTTCAACACCTCCTCGGGCGAGAGGTCAGTGTCGACCACCAGCGCCTGGTTCAGGAAGTTCTGCTCGGCCTCGAAACCCCAAGGCTCGGTCTCGTAGAGCGACGAGGCAGCCGACACTGTTCCGATGCGGCTGGCAATCTCGATGATGGCTTGCATCAGTAGGCTCACTCTGTCGCCCTCGTTGCCGCCGATGAGCAGCGTCACGGTGTTGCTCTTCCAACGGCCCCGATAGGTTTTCTTGAGGTCGTTGCTTTCGAGCATAGACAAGAACTCCTCGCGTGGCATAGGCTTGGCCCCCAGCGAGGCCAGATGGTTTGTGGGCTGCTGTGCGTCGATAAAGCGGAATCCGTGGGCTGCGGCGAAGTCAACCATCCTTGCAAAGGCCACCTTCGAGGCGTCGCGCTCGGTGTGGAACATCGACTCACCGCTGAAGAAGTCGCACAGGCTTACGCCATAGAGTCCGCCGACCAGCTTGCCGTCAAGGAAAGTCTCGAACGAGTGGGCAAAGCCATCTTCGTGCAAGCGGCAGTAGGCTTCGATAAAGTTGCCGCTAATCCAGCTGCCTGCCGTCTGGCCAGGTCGCTCAACGGCTGCGCAGCGCTCCATCACCTCGCGGAAGCAGGTGTCGATGTGCACCTCGAAACGTTTTGACCTTATGGTGCGCTCAAGGCTTCGTGACAGGCGGAAATCTTGCGGTTTCAGCACCATACGCGGGTCGAGCGAGTACCAGTAGGGGTCGCCGTCCTCATCGTCATACCACGGGAATATACCCATATAGTAGGCATTGAGCAGCCACAGCGGTTCCAACGTGCCGCCCACGGCAAGGAAGCCATCGCTCTCCGCCAGCCGCGGGTCGGGAAAGCCTATCTGCTCATTGTCAAGTCTGTATGCCATCGCTTCACTAAAAAAAGCCCCGACAAATGTCGGAGCTTTTAACATTATAGTTTACAACAATTATTTGCGGGTGAAAACTATTGTTTCAGTCTCGCCAGTGTCCTCGTCAACGCCTGTCATAGTAAGCTCGTTGCCTGCAATGGTGAACGGAAGACTTGAGGACTCGCCAGTCTCCGCGTCGGTGCCTGTCATAGTTCCACGGCCTGCGGTGGCAGTGCCTTCATAGGTGTAGGTGAACGGATCTTCCTCCGAATCGGAATATGCCTGTGTGCCGTTGACATAGCCAGTCATATCAATAACGAGGGCGCCATTGCTGCCAGAAGTGAATTTTACGGTCACATCAACGACATAACTATAAGTCATACCGTCTTCCGTTTCCGTCTCGGTTTCCGAATACACCCATTCGGTGCCTACCAGCGGGCCACCGGTAACGCCGCCACCGCCGTTGCCGCCATTGCCACCGTTGTTGTCGGGTTCGTCCTTTTCGCAGGCCGTCATACCAGCCAGGAACAATGCCATTACAGCAAAATAGAGAATTTTCTTCATAATTGTATTGTTTTTATTGGTTTATAATGTATTCTGTTAACGTAGGTAGTGAATGATTATTGTGTTATTCACTCCTTTCTTATCCGCAATGGATGAAAGTCTTGACCAGTTCAAGGGTCTTCTCTGGGTCGTTGCCGATCTCGGCGCGCAGATTGCGGTCGTTGAAGGCGCGCAAATCCTTGATGATACCATCGATGAGCTGCGGTGCAAAGACACCTTGGGCCTCATAGACGGCGCGGTCGCGCTCCAGTATGTCGGCACTGGCGGCGCAGCTGTCGGGCAGCACATCGAGACGTTTCAGCACATCCTCGTGTTCAAAGATATTGACGCTGACATAGCGGTCCTTGGCGTACTGGACGGCATTCTCCATCTCGAAGCCGTGGCGGGCGGCTACGGTCATACCAGCAAGCAGCAGGTAGACATTGGCGCTGCCGTCGGGAGTGCGCAGCTCGATAGTCTGCTTGTAGCTGAAGTCCACCTCCTCTTTCGACTCCAAAGGGTTGCAGTGGGCCATCATATTGCCGCTGCCCTTGGTCCAGCCAAGCGGCACGCGCACCATAGCGCTGCGGTTGCGGTCGCCCCAGCAGATGTTGGTCGGAGCCTCCTGGTGGGGCACCAGACGGAAATAGCTGGTGGGGTTGGTGTCGCCGAAAGCGGTCAATGAACCTGCAAGGCTCAGGATGCCGGCGATGGTCTTGTGGGCGATCTCGCTCAGGCCGTTCTCGCCGATGTACATATTCTTGCCGTCCTTGCTGACACGCGTGTGGATGTGCATACCGCTGCCGGCCTTGCCGACAGTGATTTTGGGAGCAAAGGTGACGGTGATGCCGTAGCGGTAAGCCAGTGAGCGCATAATCCATTTGGCAATGACCAGCTGGTCGGCGGCATCCTCAAGATAGGTCGGCAGAAACTCAATCTCGTTCTGCTCGTACATCGTGTCGCCCACGGTGAAGTTGCCCACCTCGCTGTGGCCGTATTTGATAAGTCCGCCACACTCGGCAATAAGTTTCATAGCCTCAGTGCGGTAGTCCTCGAACTTGCAGAAGGGACGCGACTCGTGGTAGCCGCGCTGGTCGGCGGGCAGATAGTCTTCCTCCTTCGGAGCGATAGCATAGTATTCCAACTCGCCCATAACCTCAAACTCCATACCGTCGGTAGCCTTGCGGAAGGCCTCGCCAGCCTTGTGCAGCGTATACTCGGGTGCCATCTCGAAGGGCTCGCCGTCCTTGGTGTAGAAGTTGCACAGGATGTCGAGCGTCGGTATCTCGGCAAAGGGGTTGATGAATGCCGTGCGGAAGCGCGGAATGACATAGAGGTCCGAGCTGCCGGCCTCGAGGAAGGGGAACAGGCTCGAGCCGTCGACACGCTCGCCCGACGTCAGGACGTCGCGGATATGGTCGTAGCCATTGATGACAAAGTTCAGTGTCTTCAGACGGCCGTCGTTAGCCATATAGCGGAAGTTGACCATCTCTATTTCCATCTCTTCGATGACACGCATCATATCATCGCGAGTGAACTGGCTTGCAGGCTTCTGCAGGAAGGCCACAAGTCTGTTAGGGTTTAATTTATAGCTGTTTGCGTTCATTTTTATTCTTTTTTATTTGTTTTTGGGGTTGCAAAGATACAAACAAAAACTCATACGGCAAGCAAAAACGCTGAAAAATATTTTTTTAGCGCAGCTAAAAGCAGTCAGGGCGCCCGACTCTGCGAGTCGGGCGCCCCAACAACAACGCCAATGCCCTGACTATTTTCTAAGGACAGTAATCTTCTTGGCCGGGCCGTTGTCCACCTGCACCACATAGCTGCCCGAGGCGGGAACGGCGAAATGCACCTCCGGCTGGGCTTTGTCGGCAGACCACAGCAGGCGGCCCCAGACATCGAATATGCGAACCATACGACCCGCGACACCTTCTACCACCAGTTCGCCGTGCTCGCCCTTGAGCGACCAGCCGTTCACCACAGGCACCTCCTCGATGCCCGACGTGGTGAACATAGCGTAGAACGCCGTGTCGCCATTCACAATCACCGTGCGCGGGTTGGACTCCAAGCCGTCGTTCCACGACACAAAACGGTTGCCTTCAATCGGTATGGCCGCAATCTCCACTACTGTACCAGCAGGGAAATGGCCGTTGCCGGCGGCAAGGCCCAACTCTGGATTGTCGCTTGTCACGACAAGATTGTAGGTCTCAGCACTGAGCCAGACAGTATCAAAAATATACAGTGTGTCGCAAGGAGCAGTCTGATCAAGAATCACAATTTCAACCGAGTCGGCCCTTGGGCATCCGTTTTGAGGGCTGAGGACAATCTTAAGTGTTTCCGGGCCATCGCTGATTTCGTCGAAGTACGAGCGGATATTCTTTGACGCAAAAGTCTGACTGGCCGGGAACAAAAAGAGTGTATTAATAGCCTCACAATCCAGACCCGGCGTTGCATCGCCCGAGACTTCAAAACTAATTGCAACAGGCGTCGACGAAGGGGTCTTGCGAGTCATCGTACACGTCACCTCATCACCTTCGTAAATCTGCAACGCATTGCCATTGTCCGTAGCCGAATTAAAGGCAAATTCTATTGCATTGGAATAGAAACTGCCGGCATCGAGGAGAATGGCTGAACTGATATTCGGGTCCATAACATCGCCCACGGCTATCGACAGATGGTACTGCTGGCAAGGCACAACTTTCGCCTTTGCAGTCAAAACCGTCGTGTATCCATCATATTGTATATAATTGGCATTGTTCGCCTTGAAGTACGATGCATTTGTATTACTATTGACGGTAACAACGCCCACAATCGTATTAGTCTGCGGCACAACAGCTATATTTGTATTGGAATAACTTCCTCCGTTAGGATTCATTCCCGTCAAGAACGCTCCCATAATATCTGAAAACGTTGAGTTTATGTATTCAGGATATTCCTCCGAGGCGAACATATACCTGAAACTGACCGAATCGCTTTTAGGAACAAAATCGAACTCAAGGGTTGCAATATCGTTAACCGAAGTACCAGCCAAAGCCGACAGCGCGGCATTGGCATAGACACTACAGTCGCTTTGAGATGGACCTCCGGCGGCATTGTTCGGGCCCATAGCCTCAACCACATCGCCTGTGGCAAGGATTATGCCCGACTCCATTCCGATATGGGTCACGGCATCATTGTTGGTAAACGAGCCAATGGAATTGCAATCCACCGATGCCGAGCCGTTGAACATAACATTCGACACCTCGACGCCACCGCCGAGGAACATACTGGCCACAAGCGACTCGGGCGTCACTCCGGCAGGCATATCAGAGCCGCGCGTCACCTGGAAAGGAGGCGCCGGGGTCGTGGTGTCGCCATCCGTATAGCCGCTCACCAGTGTAAAATCCTTCTCCGAAGAGCAAGATGCATCAAAATTGAAGACGCGCATTCTCATAGACAGGTTGGCGGAGTCGGACAAAGTGTAATGCACCGAGCCACCGGTGAATGCCGCTATCAGCGTATTCGGGTGGGGCTGGGCTGAGTTAAAGAACTCCCACTGCGTCTGGCTTGTATCGACATTATATATATCCCCCGGAGCGTAAGGAGTAAAGCTCCGGTCCGTGAAGTGTATTGTGTTGCCCTGTCTGCTCGAATCGAGAACCACTCTGGGTTTTGTGTTTCCGATATCTGTGTACGACTTGCTGACAACAGCAGTTGCAGAATTCATCCTCGATGTCATCTTGCACATAAAGGTTTGCTGGGTCATAGTGTCGCCGGTAACAACACTCACCAGATGGTCTTCAGTAACATCCAGATCCTTGCTTGTTGCGCCGTTTATAAGGACATAGTTAGAGGTATCATCCCGTGCCGCTCCCATTAACAGCCCGGTCTTGCTGCGGTACCACTCATAGCTCTCCGCGCCTTCCGGAGCACTGATGACGGTCACATTGTCACCTGGCACACAACCTGCGACCCACAAATTCTTCGATTGGCAGTCGCCGGCAATATATGCCAAACCATAATGCGCTGAAAATGAGCAGTCGCCCATAGAAATCCTGATTCTAACCGTTTGATACATCCAAGGACTAAGATCAATCGTCAACTTGTGCCAAGGCAGATATATATTATAGCCAAGCCCCGACGAGGAACCTGATGAAAGCACTGTCCCTGTGGCACCGACACGGAAGGCCGTATCTCCATTAGCATTCGCAGGTGTGGGCCGTATATGGCACAGCGTATCGCCGGCAAGTGGCACCCAATTGGGCGCAGCCGTCGTTCCAATATTTTTTTCCACAACCACGACGAATTCCGGATTGTTTTCAGCGCTATGCTGTCCGTTCTGCAACGACAGGGCATACCACAAGGTAATAAATGCATTATCTGGACGAACTGCAATCTGATAGGTCAACTTCTCAGCTCCGCTATTGCCGCAATAATTGCCCAAACGTATTGAGGTTTGGAACGACGAATCCGGCGGAAGGTATGACAGATGTCCGTGCGTCTCCGGGTCGGTGCCTTCTCCTTTGATGACAAACTGACGTGAATGGTCAAGGTTGTTATATAGGTCCTTTGATGTGGTACGTGCGTTCGTTTCAAGGCCAATGGTGCAGCCGTTGGTATTATTGTAGGTTTCAAGGTTTGAAGCCTGTACAGTTTGGTTATACGTACTGCCCTCCCAACTACAAGTGCTCGCAACATAATTTTTATTTCCCGTATATCCAGTCCACAATTCATCGTGTGTACCGCTCAGCGTGAAGTTGGTGGGATTTTTCAGGCCCACACAGTTTGGATTAATCTGATTCGGACCCTGTGCCTGTACAACATTGGCGGCAACGAGTGCTACAAGCGCGAAAACAAAAGAATATAAATGCTTCATATTATTGAATTTTAATTATTTACTCAACATATTATCCTTACCGACTCGGCAGCAAAGAATATGCAAAGATAGTAATTTTTCGCAACACTGCAAAGCAAAACGACATTTTTTTCAAAACCAAATCTATCCGTTGTGACAGAATTGCCTGCCCTGCCAAAAGGGTCGGCCTTGCGGCCTCAAAATCAGCCAAAATCAATCCTAAAATCAAACAGATTTGAATAATTTTGGAAAAGATTTTCTTAAGATTTTGAGCGCAGCGACCCCCTATAAGTGAACCACGGATTGACCGGATCCATCGGATATCCAATTTGACAATGCGACACATCCAAGATTGACGATGTTTGATGGTACGACACACCCCAGATTAGCGGTGTTTGACAGTGCGACACACCCCTCCGCGACGGATATATGTTTGGGTTCACAGTGCGACACACCCCGGCCTACGGCCACCCCTCTCCGAGACCTTATATTTGCATTTTGGAATTATTTTGTATTTTTGCAGCAAATAACTGGAGTATAAATAAATAGACCAAAAAAGAGGG
>CADALO010000023.1 GCA_902788805.1 uncultured Bacteroidota bacterium
GTTGAGGTCGAGCAGCTCGACGTCGCCTATGCGGAACGACGAGGCCACCGTCACGTTGCCGCTGGCCGGGTTGGGCATAACGTAGGTGTAGCGGTCGGCTGTGGTCTCAATCCCTGTCGGGTCAATGTCGAATATGGCCGTTAACGATGTGTCTTGCGTCAAGGTTATGACGCGTGGGTTCTGCCAGTCACCGTCGCTCCAATGGTCGAAAAGGAAGCCGCTGTTGGGCGTGGCAGAGATTGTTACGCTGGAATTGGCTGGATAGTAACCCTCTCCATCAACAGTTCCCCACTGTGGATTGTTGGCTGTGAGATGTAGATACAGGTCATCCGCCCTTGAGAAATAGGCTGTAAATGACGTGTCTTGTGTCAAAAACAATGAGCGAGGGTTTTGCGTGTTGCCGTCATTCCAATGCGAGAAAGCAAATCCGGGATTGGGTATGGCTTTAATGACTGCAAGCTCGTTTTCATCATAAAAGCCATTCCCCTCCACATCACCCATTGTGTAATCGTCAGAAAATAGTTCCAACTCATAATGATCCACTATTGCAAGGAATAGACCATAAGGGTCGTCAGGATAATGCCAGTCTCCGCGGCACCACGGGTCTTCAATACGAGGATATCCCAATGCAGATGCATCCCAATATTGAAAGGCTGCCAACGAATTATAATGGCCTTGTGGTTGACAATACGCTTCGTAATGGCTATTGCCGCACCCTAACCAATGGGGCTGGGGTCTAATCTCAGCAAAAGAAAATGGCCAATAGGAGAATACTTCAGCGCCTGATTCCTGTTGCACATAATAATGGTTATCTGTACCATACACGTAAAAGACCGAATCCACAACTATAGGTTTCTCGAAGTATGCCTCATAAGCGTATACAAATTGGTCTGAGATTCCATTATATGCCTGGCTTATGGTCATTATTTTAGGCTTGACCGTGTCAAAACGAACTGAATCGAGAACCTTCATCCTGAACATTCCAGGCATCGGACTTGGATTGATGGTATCAACCCAATCAATCCTTTTTAGCAAATACAGATAGTTTTCTCCTAATGTGTTGTGAATATGTGGATACAAATGAATAGTATTTGGACTTACCATTGCGACCAGGCCTTTTATTATTACAGGATGATCCGTATACTCATATTTCACTATGCCGCCGACACTGGCATATACATAATACTCTTCATAGTTGCAAGAATCAATCATTCCGCCGTTGTTATAAGCGGGGCATTCATCATACCATTCCGTGTAGTGGTATCCTTTGTAGCGGGCTGGAATAGTATCATAACTTGAATATGACGGCTGGCCAAGAACAGAGCTTAAAGCCAGCAACAGCAGGGATAACAACAATAACTTTTTCATATTATTATATTTAGCAATTATTTAGTACAGAATTACTCCTTCTATATATATATTCTCACGAAATCGGCAAAAGTGGAAAATTGGGGTCATTTTTTAACATTTTATTTTTTTTTCTCTAATTATATAATATACTTTTTTGACCCCGTTTCTGACATCGGTAGGCGAATTTAACACTATTTTAACTTTATTTAACATATATAGGGCCCCAAAAACAATACCTCCCCTCTATATATAAGAGCCATTTTTTGACCAAAATGTTACATCATCGATGAAACTTTTTTTTAGACCGTGGATAATGGGCTTAAAACCAATAAGAAACAATATGTTAAAAAATGTTAACGAATCAGGACTTTAACATTTGAAGGCTTTCCTTCGACGACGGTGCCCTGTGTGTATTGGCAACCGTTTTGGGCCCGAAAAACAGGCGTTCATTACCAGTGAGTTACAAGGCTATCTTCGGTCGTTGTCCGCTCGTTGTCCAGTTGTTGTCCAGTTGTTGTCCAGTCAATGACTGGACAACAACTGGACAACAACTGGACAACGAGCGGACAACGACCAGTGTTGGTGGCGTGAAAAACAAGGGTTGGGACGCTATTCTCCGCGTGCGTTTTCGAGGGCGGCCTGCATAGCGCGTATCTCGTCGCGGTAGCGTGCGGCGGCGAGGAAGTCCATCTCTTTGGCGGCGAGCTGCATCTTGCGCTGTGCTTCACGTATGTCCTTGCGCAGCTGGGCCTTGCTGCGGGTGTCTATTGATTTTGAATCTGTGTTGCTATCCTCCGCCACTCGTTCTCCGCTCTCCGTTTTCCGTTCTCCGTTACCATAGGGTTTGGCGTTGTGCGATGCCGGCGTGTTCATCGCGTAAGGGCTTGCCGCAAGCATCGCTCCGCCCCCGTTCTCCGTTCTCCGCTCTCCGTTCTCCGTTCTCCGTTCTCCGTTCTCCACGCGGCGTTCTCCGCTCTCCTCGGCCGCCATCTCGATGACTGAGGTCTGGCCAATGATGGCTTCGGTGCTCTTGACTATCTGTCGTGGCACGATGCCGTGCTCGATGTTGTAGCGTATCTGCTTTTCGCGGTGACGGTTGGTCTCGTCGATGGCGCGCTGCATCGAGCCGGTGATTTTGTCGGCATAGAGTATGGCGCGGCTGTGAACGTTGCGTGCTGCACGGCCAATGGTCTGTATGAGTGCGCGGTCGCTGCGCAGGAAACCCTCTTTGTCGGCGTCGAGGATGGCCACGAGGCTCACCTCGGGCAGGTCGAGGCCTTCGCGCAGCAGGTTGACTCCGACAAGGACGTCGTAGACTCCCATTCGCAGGTCGCGCATTATCTCAACGCGTTCGAGGGTGTCGACATCGCTGTGGATATAGGCTGTCTTGATGCCGAGGTTGATGAGGTAGCTGCTCAGCTCTTCGGCCATACGCTTGGTGAGGGTGGTGACGAGCACGCGCTCGCCATTGTCGATGGTGTCCTCTATCTGCTCGAGCAGGTCGTCAACCTGCGTCACAGCGGGCCTGACTTCGACGACGGGGTCGAGCAGTCCTGTGGGACGGATGACTTGTTCCACAACCACGCCTTCGGCCTCTGCCAGCTCGTAGTCGGCGGGGGTGGCGCTGATGTATATTGTCTGGCCGGTGAGGGCGTAGAATTCTTCGTAGCGCAGGGGACGGTTGTCGAGCGCCGAAGGGAGGCGGAAGCCGTATTCGACGAGTGCGGTCTTGCGGCTGCGGTCGCCGCCGTACATCGCTCCTATCTGGGGTATGGTGACGTGGCTTTCGTCAACGACAAGCAGGAAATCGTCGGGGAAATAGTCGAGCAGGCAGAAGGGACGCGAGCCAGGCTGTCGGCCGTCAAAGTAGCGGCTATAGTTCTCGATGCCGCTGCAGTAGCCGAGCTCCTGAATCATCTCGATGTCGTAGTTGACGCGCTCTTCGAGGCGTTTGGCCTCGAGGTGCTTGCCTATCTCGTTCAGATAGTCGCGCCGCTCGAACATATCGTGCTGTATGTTGAGTAGCGCCGAGGCCATATTCTCTTTGTTGGTGAGGAAGTTGCTTGCAGGGTAGATGGTGACCTCGTCGCAGACTTCGAGGCGCTGGCCGCTGATAGGGTCGAAGGTCTCGAGGGTCTCGACCTCGTCGTCCCAGAAACCTATGCGGTAGCAGAAGTCGGCGAAGGAGGGGTAGACGTCGACGGTGTCGCCCTTGACGCGGAAACGACCGTTGATGAATTCAATCTCGTTGCGCGTGTACTGTCCGTCGAGGAGGCGCATCAGCAATGTGTCGCGTGTTAGGCGGTCGCCCTTGTGTATGTGGACGGTGCCTTTCTCGAACTCGGCGGGGTTGCCGATGCCGTAGATGCAACTGACGGAGCAGACAACGATGACGTCGCGGCGGCCGCTGAGCAGGGCAGAGGAGGCGCGCAGTCGCAGCTTGTCGAGCTCGTCGTTGATCTGAAGGTCTTTTTCAATATAGGTGTTGGTGGATGGTATGTAGGCCTCGGGCTGGTAGTAGTCGTAGTAGGAAACGAAATATTCGACGGCGTTGTTGGGGAAAAATTGCTTGAACTCGCCATAGAGCTGCGCCGCCAACGTCTTGTTGTGGCTCATCACCAGCGTGGGACGGTTGAGCTGGGCGATGACGTTGGCCACGGTGAAGGTCTTGCCGCTGCCCGTGACACCCAGCAATACCTGCGCACGCTGGCCGCGACGTATGCCGTCGACCAACTGCTCTATGGCCTCGGGCTGGTCGCCCGTAGGCGCGAAATCGGATTCAAGCTTGAAGTTCATTTAGAAGGGTTTGAAGGTTTAAAGGGTTTTAAAGGTTTAAAGGTTTAAAGGGTTTTAAAGGTTTAAAGGTTTAAAGGGTTTTAAAGGTTTAAAGGTTTAAAGGGTTTTAAAGGTTTAAAGGGTTTTAAAGGTTTAAAGGGTTTTAAGGGTTGAAGAGTTGATATGTTGATATGTTGAGTTGTTGATATGTTGAAAGGGTTTGAAAGGTTGAAAGGGTTTTAAGGGTTGAAGAGTTGATATGTTGATATGTTAAGATGTTTATGTATTGTCCTTTTAACTTCCCTTTAACTTCCCTTTAACTTCCTTTTAACTTCCCTTTAACTTCCCTTTAACTTCCTTTTAACTTCCCTTTAACTTCCCCATAACTTCCCTTAACTCCCCCTATTAATTCTCTCAATCTGTTTTATTCCGTCGATGGCCGACGAGACGATGCCGCCGGCGTATCCTGCACCCTCACCGCAAGGGTAGAGGCCCCTGAGCTGTGGATGCTGACCGCTGTTGTCGCGAGGAATGCGTACGGGCGACGAGGTGCGACTCTCGACAGCCAGGAGGCTGGCTTGGTCGGTGTAGAATCCTCGCATTTTGCGCCCGAAGTCGCGGAAGGCCTGCTTCAGGCAGTCGCCCACGAAGGGTGGCAGTATGTCGGCCAGAGCTACGGCTTCGCACTGGCCCATATAGTTGGTGCGGTTAAGGCGGCTGGCGCCTTTGCCCTCGCAGAAGTCAGTGAGGCGCTGGCAAGGGGCCTTGAGACCGCCGCCTGCGGCGGCGGCCACTTTGCGTTCCACGTCCTGCTGGAAGCGCAGCAGCGCCAGCTCAGCATAATGTGCATATTCCGGTACATCGGACGGCGACACGGTGACGGCGATGCCGCTGTTGGCGAATGCCGAGCTGCGACTGGCGTTGCTCATACCGTTGACTACCTGCTCGTCCTCTGCAGTGGCGGCGGGCACTATGACTCCGCCCGGGCACATACAAAACGAGAAGACGCCGTGGCCGTCGACCTGCGTAGTGAGGCTGTAGGCCGCCGGCGGCAGCAGGGGAGAATGGTTGGAACCGTGGTATTGTATGTCGTCGATGAGCCGTTGCGGATGCTCTACGCGCACACCCATAGCGAACGGCTTGGCCTCGAGCAACCAACCGTTGCGGTGGAAGAGCTCGTAGATGTCGCGGGCCGAATGGCCTGTGGCAAGCACAACGGCTTCGCCTTCGATGCGGTCGCCGCCGGCACAGAGCACTCCCTTGACGCGGTCGCCGTCGGTGATGAGGCTTTCTACTCTGTGTCCGAAGTGTATCTCTCCGCCATAGCCTATAATCGTCTGCCGCATACGGGCAATGATGCCGCTCAAACGGTCGGTGCCTATATGTGCGTGAGCATCAATCATTACCTTGGGGTCGGCACCGTGCTCTACAAAGCGTTGCAGCACATAGCCTACATCGCCGCGCTTGGTGGAGCGTGTGTATAGCTTGCCGTCGCTGTAGGTGCCTGCACCGCCTTCGCCGAAGCACCAGTTGCTGTCGGCGTTCACGCTGCCGCTGCGCACCATCAGGGTTATGTCCTTTTTGCGCTCGTCGACGGACTTGCCTCGCTCTACTATAATCGGCTTGAGCCCAAGCTCTAAGGCGCGCAGGGCTGCGAACAGACCTGCGGGACCGGCACCGACAATGACAACGCGGCGTCCGTTGTGGCAGTCCTGGTAACTGCCCTTGTATTCAGGTTGCTGATAGGTCTCGCCGGCAAGGTATACGTCGACGGTGGTGTGATAGCGTATGCCGCGGCGTGAGTCGAGGCTGCGCCTGACAATCTCGATATGCCCCAATTCGCCAGCAGGAATGCCGGTCTTACGCTTCACAGCCGCACGCAGCAGCTCTTCGCCAAAGTATTCTTCGGGAGTAAGCTCTATGTCAATCCGTTTCATCCCTCGAACGTGAAACCGACCATAAAGGTACGGGTGTTGATGAAATCCACCGAGCGTGTGTAAAGGTCGTCGTCGTCAATCTTCAGGTCGAGCAGGCCGAAGCTCATCTTCAGTTCGATGGCGAACTTGACATAGCGCATATAGAAGTCGAAGCCGAGGCCTACGGTGTAGCGCAGGTCGCTGGTGTTGAGGCGCACAATCGACTGGTCGGTGTTGTTCTTGTTGTTGCGCATCGAGGCGAAGTCGAATCCATAGCTGCCGCCCGACGTCAGGTAGGGGCGGAAGTTGCGGTAGCGGAAGGCACGGAACTTGAAGTCGAAAGCCAGTTCGCCATAAACCGATTCGACGCTGCGCTTGGCGTCGGTGCCGTGATGCTGGTTGACGTAGGCTTCGGTCCAGTTGTAGCTGAAGGTGCGGTTGATGAGCGTAATGCCAGGAATCAAGCGGAAGTTGAAGTAGTTGCCCAGTCGCAGGTCGGGAGCTATGATAGCCAGGTGAAAACCAGGCGTGTAGTATGACGTCGTGCCCTGCAGCGACTCACGCACCTCGTCGTCGAGGGTGTAGGCATCCTCAAACTTCGACTGCGTATAGCCAAGCTGTATGCCGAAGTGTATATTCTTCTTGTCGAAGCTGGCCAGATAAGTCACCTGCGACACGGCACGCCCCGCTCCGCAAAGCAGCAGGAGCAGCACGACAATACGCATCCAGTATTTAGGCATTCCGGTACTCATAGTTTGACGCTTGCTGCTTCGGCTTTAAGTTTCTCTACATCGATAGGCACCACGCCAACTTGCTCGCACACAAGTCCGCCGGCTATGTTGGCGCAGCAAACGGCATCGTTCAGGCTCATCCCCGAGGCAAGCGCCAGCGTGATGACGCTGATTACCGTGTCGCCGGCACCCGACACATCCGACACCGAGTGTACGCACGCAGGCACAAGCACCGTTTGCGGCGTGCCGCCCCTGAAATCGCAGGCATACATTCCCTTGCTCGACAGCGTTATCAGTACAATGTCAATGTTCTGCCGCTCGTGCAGCAGCTTTGACGCCTCCAGCAAATCGTGCATCATCCGCTCGTCGCTGCTGTCGTCAATCTCGATGTTCAGCCCTTCGCGCAACTCTTTCAGGTTGGGCTTGAAAAGACCTACGTTCTTGAACGATGCGAAGTTGCGGTGCTTCGGGTCGACGGTGGTGAGTATCTTTTTGCGCTGCGCCAGCGCCGTCACCTCCTCGATGATGCGTGGCGTGATGCAGCCTTTGTCGTAATCCTGGAATATTATGGCATCGATAGGCAACGCCTTGACGGTGCGCACAATGCGGTCAAGGAGCAGGTCTTCCTCCATCTCCGACAGCGGATGCGTGCTCTCCTCGTCAACCCTCACAATGTGCATATTGTTGCCTATCACGCGCGACTTCATAGTGGTCATACGGTTGTCGGATGTCACAATGCCGCGGCGGTCCATATTGTTCTGGTACATAATTTGTTGGAAGTCCTTGCTGCTGTCGTCGTTGCCCAGCACCGAGCATATTATGGGCGTGGCTCCTATCGCCTCGATGTTGAGGGCGACATTGGCAGCGCCGCCCAAACGCTTCTCTCTCTTCGTCACCGACACCACAGGCACCGGCGCCTCGGGCGATATGCGCGTCACATTGCCCCACATATAAGAGTCTATCATCACGTCGCCTACAATCAGCACGCGCTCTTTTGCCATCTTGTCAAAAAACTCCTCTGTCATATTCTTCTGTAATTCGGAAAATCAAAAATCATCGCAATCCGCGCTGGTTTCCAGCGAAATCTCGCCGCGAAGGCTCTTGCCCAGACGGTCGCGTATCTTGTCCTTGTCCTCGGGGAAGTTGCCCAGCAGGTACATCATCTTCGTCACAGCCGCCTCAATCGTTATGTCGTGGCCTCCAATGACTCCGATGCGATCCATATCGCAACTGGCCTGATACTGGCGCATCTGCACCGCTCCGGCCTTGCATTGCGTGACGTTCAGCACTATCACTCCGCGGTCGAGCGCCTCCTGCAGCGCGTCGATAAACCATTTCTCGGTCGGAGCGTTGCCCGAACCGAATGTCTCTATTACAAGCCCTTGCAAATCGGGCGTCCGCACCACCGACTGCACTACGGCAGGCGTGATGCCAGGAAACAGCTTCAGCACAGCTATGCGGCGGTCAAAGCCCTTGCGTACACGCAGTTCGCCTTCGGGCATCGGCAGGAAAAGATGGTCCTTGTAGCTTATTTTTATGCCAGCCTTGGCAAGCGACGGATAGTTGAACGACGAGAAAGCGTCAAAGTTCTCGGCGCTCACCTTCGTGCTGCGGTTCCCTCTGTAAAGGTGGCTCTCGAAGAATATCGTCACCTCCGGAATCTGCACCTGGCGGCCCGAGGCAATCTCCAGCGCGCAGATGATGTTCTCCCTGCCGTCGCTGCGCAGCATTCCCAAGGGTAACTGGCTGCCGGTCAATACGATGGGCTTCGACAGATTCTTGAACATAAAACTCAGGGCCGAAGCAGTATAGGCCATAGTGTCGGTGCCGTGCAACACCACGAAACCGTCGTAATTGTCATATTGCGCCTCGATTATGTTGGCAATGCTGACCCAAAACTCGGGCGTCATATTCGACGAATCGATAATTCTGTCCAACTGGCACGAATCTATCAAATAGTCGGTTCTGTGCAGCAGCGGCAGTGCATCGTAAATCCTTTCCATCGCAAAAGGCTGCAACGCCCCGCTCTCGTCCTGCACCATACCTATCGTACCACCTGTATATATAAGCAATACCTTGTCTTTCCGTTTGTTAGCTGTAGTCATTTTCTGTTGTTCTTTTCTATGCTTAAGCATTCTGTACAACCCTTAACGCCCTTTTTCATTATTTATTATTGTAAAAGATAAAAAAACAATCAACCCGCCTCCCCTCCACATATTTTCTCCCACTTTACTCTTACTTCCCTCTTACTTCCCTCTTACTTCCCTCTTACTCAACGCATATTTTCCACACCCCTCCCTCTCACCTCCCTCCCGCCTCCCTCCCGCCTCCCTCTCACCTCCATCTTGCTCCCCATCATTTGTCCCTTTCACTCCCCTTTCACTCCCCTTTCACTCCCCTTTCACTCCCCTTTCACTCCCCTTTCACTCCCCTTTCACTCCCCTTTCACTCCCCTTTCACTCCCCCTAAAAACCCCGTACCAACACTGGTCGTTGTACAATATATGTACAATAGTTGTACAATACTTGTACAATTGTAAACGTACAAATATTGTACAA
>CADALO010000024.1 GCA_902788805.1 uncultured Bacteroidota bacterium
TATTTATACTCCAGTTATTTGCTACAAAAATACAAAATAATTCCAAAATGCAAATATAAGGTCTCGGAGAGGGGTGGCCGAAGGCCGGGGTGTGTCGCATTATCCGCCATCATCAATAAATACGCTGTCTTATTATCAGCCGTCATCAAGAAAAACATCAGCCATCATCAAGGGCGGATGCATAGTGCCGTAATGCAATCGGCTTAGTATCAGACACTGGCTGTTACTTGCGCGGGTGGCGGCGACTGAAGACTTTGTCCAAGGCGGAGTCCACATCGTTGGAAATGTGCATCCGGCGAACGACGAGGGCGCAGGCGACCGTCAATACGACGGTTTTCAGCAGCGCATTGACCAGCACGACGACAAGGGACGGCATACGCAGCGGTGCCAACAGCGGCAGCAGCAGGGCGTCCCAAGCCATACCGACACCAAAGAGCAGCAGCATCAGTATCAGGATGTGCAAATGTTTGATGTTGAAGATGCTGACTTTAAGCTTGCAGTTTATGAACCACAGCAAACAGACGAAATAAAAGGCATAGGAGAACAGCGTGGCGCAGGCCGAGCCGTTGATGCCCCACAACGGTATGAGCCAGTTGTTGAGCAGGATGGCCGAAGTCGTCAGCAATGCTATGAATACCAGCGAGAAAGGATATTTCCGGGAATAGTTGAGTATGTCGGTGCCTACGCTGAGCGACGAGTTGACAATCTTGGCCATACCGAGGAAGAACACGACACCCATTCCGCCGATGTATTCGGCACCGTGGGGAATGACGGCAAAGAGTGCCCGTAGGTTGGTCCAGATCAGGAAGAAAATGAGCGAACTGACCAAGAACTGGTGCAGCGACACCTTCTGTCCGAGACGATTGACCTCCTGCCAGTTGTCGTCGCGCACCGCAGTGGCTATCAGCGGCCTCGATATGGCGCCCAGTGAACGGTAGGGCACCTCGACGATGTTGGCGATATAGAAGGCTATGGTGTAGACGCCCGTCAGCGCAAGGCCTGTCTGTGCGCCCAGGAAGAGCGAGTTGATGAGCGGTATATTGCCTGCCAGGATGGTAGCTGTCATAAACAGAGTGTAGAGCAGAATTTCCTTGAGGCGGTCGCGGGTGATGAACTTCCAGTCGATGCGGAAGGATATCTTGCCCAGCGAGAGGAGGTAGAAGAAGTTTATCAGCATCGCTACGGCATACGACAGGCAGAACAGCAGTACAAACAGGTCGAGCGAGATGACGCCATTGCCGTAAAGCAGGTAGCACGCCAGATTGAACACGCGGATGCCGACCTCACGCACCAGGCGAGGCACGGTGATGCGCAGCAGTACGCTGGCATTGGTCTCGAAGACAGTGAGATAGAGAGCAAAGAAAGTCAGCGGCAGCAGCAGGTAGGCATAGTTGGCAATGAGCGGCGACTTAGGCGAGTAGATGTCGATGATGCTCTGTTTGAATATAAAAAAGAGGACCGTGAATATCGAAAAGCCGATGAAGGGTATGAGCACCGACCAGCCGAAGATGCCGTGGTTCTTGCCGTCGTCGCTCTTAAAGAAAGGGAAGAAACGGATTATGGAGGCATTGGTGCCCAGTTGGGCCAGGCCGGAGAAGAGCATCGCCGCGTCGACCATAACGCGCGTCAGGCCGATTTCCTCCTGCGTCAGGCAGTCGGTCAACACAAAGAAAGTGGTGAAAAAACCTATCGCCACGCCCAGATAGTTGGCCAACGCCCCGCGAATGCTTTGTCTTGCTATAACGCCCATACGAATGACTGGTTCTTGTTTGTTATGTTTTATACACCATAACGCATTGTCAGCGTAGTTATTGCCAACGAGGAAAATATTTTTTATCGCAGAACACTCACAAATTCATTTTTTTTTGTATTTTTGCCACTCGCTACCGCATTGTCCGGAGGCGCCAAAACCGCTCCGAACAATCTGGTTTATAGTCATATATACGAAAATAAATAAATAATTAATTATAGTAAAACAATGAAGATTTATCAGACCTCTGACATCCGCAACATCGCCCTGGTGGGCGGTGCCAAAGCGGGCAAAACCTCGATGGCCGAAGCAATGGCCTTCTGTGGCGGCTTGATCAACCGCCGTGGAACCGTTGACGGCAAAAACACCATCAGCGACTATCGCGACATTGAACTGGACCGCAAGTACTCGGTCGAGACGACCTTGATGTACACCGAGTTCGGTGGCAAGAAGATTAACATTCTCGACGTTCCCGGCTTCGCCGACTATCAGGGCGAGCTGGATGCCGCTCTCAACGTTGTTGAGGCCGCCGTCGTTGTAGTCAACGCCCAGAGCGGAGTCGAGGTGGGCACCGAGATTGCCAACCGCTACGCTGCCAAGCTGAACACCCCGATGATTTATGTTGTCAACCACCTCGACGCTGAGAAAGCCAACTTCGACGAGAGCGTGAACCAGCTTCGCGACTTCTTCGGCCCGAAGTGCACCGTGCTGCAGTTCCCCACCAACGCCGGTCTGGGCTTCAACCAGGTTGTCGACATCGTGGCCAACAAGATGTACACCTTCACCGACGGCAAGATGACTGAAGAGGACATTCCTTCGCAGTATGCCGACAAGGCCGCCGAGATGCGCGAGGCCCTCGTTGAGGAAGCCGCCGCTGCCGACGACGCCCTGATGGAGAAATATTTTGAGAATGGCGACCTGACCGCCGAGGAGCTCACCAAGGCCCTGAAGCTTGCCATCGACAAGCGCGACCTCTTCCCCATCCTCTGCACCAGCGCAAAAGAGAACTTCGGCGTGAACCGTCTGCTCGAGTTCATCTGCCAGAACGTCCCCGCCCCCTGCGAGGTAGCCAACATCAAGAAGACCAAAGGCGGCAAGGAACTGAAGTGCAACAACGCCAACCCGACCGTGGCATTTGCCTTCAAGAGCGCCAAGGACAAGAACCTCGGCGAACTCACCTATCTGCGCATCTATGACGGCGAGCTGTCAGAGAGCCAGGATGTCATCAACGCCTGCAACCAGAGCAAGGAGCGTCTGAGCCAGGTGCTCGTGTGCAGCGGCAAGGACCGTCAGCGCGTAGAGAAAGCCTGCGCCGGCGACATCGTCTGCACCATCAAGCTGAAAGACGTGAAGATCAACCACACCCTCACCACTCCGAAGAACACCGACGACGCTGTTGAGGAGATCGTCTTCCCCACCCCGATATACACCGTGGCTGTTAAGGCCGCCAACAGCAACGACGACGAGAAAGTCGGCGCCGCACTGAAAGACCTGGCCACCTACGACCGCAGCCTCTCGCTCGAGAACAGCCGCGAGCTGCGCCAGACCATCCTCGGATGCCAGGGCGAGCTGCACCTGAACACCGTGAAGTGGTATTTTGAGAACCAGTATAAACTGGGTGTCAACTTCACAGCTCCCAACATCCCCTATCGCGAGACCATCACCAAGAGCGCCGAAGCTATGTACCGCCACAAGAAACAGTCGGGTGGTAGCGGCCAGTTCGGTGAGGTTCATATGCTTATCGAGCCTTACTACGACGGTATGCCCAACCAGACCAAGTATCCCATCCGCGACACTCAGGAGTATCCGCTGGAGTGGGGCGGCAAGCTGGTCTTCAACAACTGTATCGTCGGTGGTTCTATCGACGCCCGCTTTATGCCCGCCATCCTCAAGGGTATTATGGAGAAGATGGAGCAGGGTCCTCTGACCGGTTCCTACGCCCGCGACATCGTCGTGAACATCTACGATGGTAAAATGCACCCCGTGGACAGCAACGAGACGGCCTTCAAGATTGCCGGCCGTACCGCCTTCCGCGAGGCCTTCAAGCTGGCCAACCCCAAGATCAAGGAGCCTATCTACGACATCGCTGTCACCGTTCCTACCGAGGCTCAGGGTGGCGTTATGACTGACCTCCAGGGCCGTCGCGCCATCGTTATGGGTATGGATGCCGAAGGCAAATACACCACCCTCAAAGCCAAAGCTCCTTTGGCCGAGATGAACCGCTACTGCACCGCTCTGAGCTCGCTCACCAGCGGCCGCGGTACCTTCACGATGACCTTCAGCGGCTACGAGCTCGTCCCGACCGACGTCCAGCAGGCCCTCCTCAAGGCTTACGAAGAAGCCGCCAGCGAGGAAGAATAGTTCAAGGAACGCAAAAGAGAAAAGTTCCAACCCTACAACGGCAAAGGGTGTCTATTACAGGCACCCTTTTCTTTTGGCTGCCCTCCGTGGCGGGTATGCGTCCACGTCCTTTCGGCTATCTTTTTTTTGGAAATCGGCTTTTTCATTACGAATACCACACATTCATTCTTTACCCCTTCTTCCTGCCTTCTTTGCAGCAATAGCAACCTACTGAAAATCACCCCGATATTCAAAACACCAAAAACCATATCATACTCTTGATAAAATATTTTGCTGTTTCAGAAAAAACTCGTATCTTTGCAGTCGATAAATCTACTTCATATCACGAAGTAATCAACGAAGAAACAGCGATATTTACCTCAAAGGTGGTACAACCACCACATAAATAGGTGTTACGTACAATAAAAACAAAAGAAATGCGTTAGTAAGGTGGTATGAACCTCATATAATATAGTGGTACGCTTATGAAGATAGAAGAAATATACAACGACTGGAAGGCTCTTTTCCCGCTGTCGGAGAAGCACGCCGAGCTGTTGCGTAACAAGTTCACGACCGAGTACAACTACAACAGCAACCACATCGAGGGCAACACGCTGACCTACGGGCAGACGGAGTTGCTCCTGCTGTTTGGCAAGGTGAGCGGCGAAGGAGACCTGAAGGACTTTGTCGATATGAAAGCCAGTCAGGTGGGCGTTGAGATGGTGATGGAAGCCGTACGCGACAAAGGCATACCGCTGACGCAGAACTTCATCCGTCAACTGCATAAAGTGCTTTTGCGTGAGGACTACACCGTCTATCGTGACCTCCCTGGAGGTGGGCAGACAAGCTACACCGTCCATGCCGGACAGTATAAGACGCGCCCCAACAGCGTCATTACCCGATATGGCGACCGCTTCGAATATGCGTCACCCGAAGAAACAGCCTCGCTGATGAGCGACCTTGTGGATTGGTACAACACTGCCGAGCAGGAGGGCAAGATGTCGCCTGTGGAGCTGGCTGCTTTGTTCCATTACCGCTACATCCGCATCCACCCCTTCGAAGACGGCAACGGACGCATCGCCCGCTTGATGGTGAACTACATTATGGCCCGTCACGGGTGGCCAATGATTGTCATCCGAAACCGCAAGAAGGCTGAATACCTTGAGGCTCTGCATCGTGCGGACCAGAAAATAGGCAAAGTACCCTCCGACGGTGCTCACGCCACCATAGGCAAGATTGCTTCCTTCCTTGCCTTCTTCCGCCAGACGGTGTGCGAGGAGATGCAATGCGAGATAGACATC
>CADALO010000025.1:0-1106 GCA_902788805.1 uncultured Bacteroidota bacterium
GTAGCTTCCTGTTCTGCAGGAAACTTTTCTGCCAATTTGCGCAAAGCGCGCTCAAGTTGCTGCTGTGTCTGCTCTTTAAAATTCATATGCACTTTCTCAAATTATACTGCAAAAGTATCAAAAAAGATTGGTATTTGCAAGCGAATGTGATTTTTTTTGAAAAATAAATAGATATTCTTAATTTGGATTTCGCAAAATATTCGTATCTTTGCACGCAAATGGAGAACTCAATACGTCATGAAGGCACAGTAGAATCAGTCGATGGCGAGCACATCCGTGTCAGAATCCTACAGCATTCTGCATGCAGCGCTTGCAAGGTAGCATCTCACTGTAGCGCCTCGGAATCGAAGGAGAAGATTGTTGATGTATTTCATTACAGGCAACATCATCTCAAGGTCGGTGACGCTGTGATAGTAGGCACTTCAAGCCATTCGGTAGGAAAAGCACTTTTACTCGGATTCGGCTTACCGCTATTACTGCTTCTGCTGGTGACAGGAGTCCTGTTTGCAGCCGGGGTCAACGAAGGCATCACGGCATTGGCAGCCCTTGGGGCACTCATACCTTATTATATAGGACTATGGATCTTCCGTCAACGTATTGCGGACAACATTGCGTTCTTCATCGAGGATGTCTGAGACAGATATTCCCCTACTACAATAGACAAACTAACAAAACAAAGTAAAACAAATAACTATTATGGATTTTATCTTGATTGCAGTCATTGTACTTGGAAGCATCGGACTCATCGCAGCCATCGTGCTGTTCGTCTGTTCCAAGAAGTTTGCTGTCTTCGAAGATCCCCGCATTGCGCAGGTCAACGAGGTGTTGCCTGGTGCCAACTGCGGCGGATGTGGTTTCGCCGGTTGTGGCGGAATGGCCGACGCCTTGGTAAAAGGTGCCGACAGCGGGAGCATCGACGGACTGAACTGTCCTGTTGGTGGTGCCGACGTGATGGGTCAGGTGGCCGACCTCCTTGGTATGGCTATTGCCAATGGCGAGCCCAAGGTTGCCGTTGTCAGATGTAACGGCACCTGCGAGAATCGTCCCAAGATAGCCGAATATGCCGGTCTGCGCACCTGTGCGGCCATGAATGCCTGCGGTGCCGG
>CADALO010000025.1:1128-2381 GCA_902788805.1 uncultured Bacteroidota bacterium
CATCATCGAGCTCCGCAAGAAGGGCATCAAGGGCCGTCGCGTGTTCGTGTCGTGTGTCAACAAGGACAAGGGTGCCGTGGCCATGAAGGCTTGTAAGGCCGCTTGTATCGGTTGCGGCAAGTGTGAGAAGGAGTGTCCGTTTGGCGCTATCACCGTGGGCAACAACCTGGCCTATATCGACTACAACAAATGTCGTCTTTGCAGAAAGTGCGTCGCCGTTTGTCCGAAGCAGGCTATCCACGCTGTCAACTTTCCCGCTCCTAAACCCGTAGAAACTGTAAAAGAAGAAAAGGAGGCTCAAGCATGAAGATCAAGACATTTAGCATAGGTGGTATTCACCCCGAGGAAAACAAGTTGACCCACGAGGTGGCCACACAGGTGGCTCCGCTGCCCAAACAGGCCATTTTCCCACTCTCACAGCATATCGGTGCACCTGCTACGCCTGTGGTCCAGAAGGGCGACAAGGTCAAGGTGGGCACGCTGCTGGCCGAGGCGTTTCGTATCAGCTCCCATCCACTCTTCCGTGAGTGGTACGGTTGCCAAGATTGATACCGCTATCGACGCTACCGGCTATCGCAAGCCCGTGATTATCATCGATGTAGAAGGCGACGAATGGGAAGAGAGCATTGACCGTTCCGAGACGCTGGAACTGGTGAAGGATCATCCTGAACTGACGCCCGAGGAGATTGTGACACGCATCAAGACGGCTGGTGTCGTCGGTATGGGCGGTGCCTGTTTCCCCACGTTCATCAAACTGACCCCTCCCTTCATCAAACTGACCCCTCCCCCTACGGCCAAGGCTGAGTGCGTGATTATCAACGCCGTAGAGTGTGAGCCCTATATCACAGCCGACTACCGTCTGATGATGGAACATGCCGACGAGATTCTCGTGGGTCTGGAACTGCTGATGAAGGGTGCGAAGGTGACAAAGTGCCGAAGCGTTCGCCACCTCGGAATACCAGGTAGAGGTGGTTCCCCTGGCTCAGCGCTACCCTCAGGGCGGTGAAAAACAGTTGGTCGATGCCGTTATCAACCGTCAGGTTCCGGCTCCTCCAGCCATCCCTGTCAACGTTGGAGCAATAGTTCAGAATGTAGGTACTGCCTTCGCTGTCTATCAGGCAGTTATGAAGCATAAGCCTCTCTTCGAACGCTACACCACCGTAACCGGTAAGCGCCTCCAGAATCCAGGCAACTACCTCGTTCGTATGGGTACCCCCATGCAGACGCTGATAGACCTCTGTGGCGGCATGCCC